>JBFMFX010000018.1:0-39002 GCA_040752005.1 Pseudomonadota bacterium
GCGGCCCGCCCAGCCGCCGTTTCATTGGCGGAGATTTGATCTGCGTCAATATGCGACGGCCGCATTCTTGCGATAGATCAACCTTTGACAGACATGGAACTTTACGATTGTCGTGTGCCTGGACTCAAAGCGACGCGCCGCGGAGAAACGGACGTGGTCGCTGGTTGCTGTGTGGTGGATATTTCTGGCGCTGACCGTGCTTGTGCCGTTCTGCGAAACCTGGGCGGCGACCGGGGGCGTCACCAACCACGCGGCCTGTCTCAGAACACCTGGCTCTAAAGGAGCGGCAACGCTCACCGATCGGTTTACTGACGTACGGCGAGGGAATCTATGAAAACGATGCGTGTGTTCCAGCGCGGCCATCGGGCCATCCGCAGCCCGATACTCGTTGCCGCAATTCTTGTCACTGCGGGCGGTATTGGAATCCATCCCGGCGCGGCGCATGCCGTGCCGAGCATGGCGCGCCAGACCGGCATGCCGTGCTCGGGATGCCACACGGTGTTTCCCGAGCTGACCGAATTCGGGCGCCAGTTCAAGCTGCGTGGCTACACGATCAGCGTGCCGAAGGACCGCAGCGACTCGATCTTCGGCAACGTGCCGATCGCGGCGCTGCTGCAGGTCTCGCGCAACACGACGAAGAATGTCGGCACGCCGGGCGCCGAGCCCGAGCAGTTCCCGCGCGACCGCGAGACGATCGTGCAGGCCGCGGGGCTTTACTACGGCGGCAAGATCACGGAAAAGTCGGGCGCGCTGGTTCAGTACTTTTACGACGGCATCGAAAAGAAGTGGGCGATGGAGATGTTCGACGTACGCTGGGCCGACAGCACGACCGCAGGCGGCAAGGAACTACTGTACGGCTTCACGCTCAGCAACAACCCCACGGTGACCGACATCTACAACAGCACGCCGATGTGGGGCTTCCCGCACACCGAGACGCCGGCGCTCATGCCCAACGCACAGGCCGCGACCGATATGCGGCTCGCCGGCCGGGTCGGCGGGCCCGGGGTGTACGCGATGTGGAACAACACGCTTTATGGCGAGCTCGCGCTCTATCGCTGTCACCGATCGCCATATAGGAGCCACTTCGTGATCGGCATAAAGGAGCCGGGCCGTGATCGGCATATAGGAGCCAGCGCCGGATCGGCGTAATGGAGCCAGCCGAGGATCGGCATATAGGAGCCGTTTGAGGGGAAGGACGGGCATCTCGGTTTAATCGCGTGGCGCCGCTACTCTGCGGGCTTTTTGCCCAGGGAGGACACGGTGGCCCGCAGGAGAATCGAGATGTTTCAGTACCGACAGGTCCTGGTGCGCATGCGCCAAGGCGATTCCGACCGCGACATCAAGCGCGCGCGGCTGATGGGGCGACCCAAGGCCGCGGAGCTGCGTGCGCTGGCCCTGGAGCGCGGCTGGCTCGATGCGGCGAGCCCCCTGCCCGAGGATTCCGAGATCGCGCAGGCGCTCGGCACGGCGCGCCGGGCGCGAAGCACCCTCTCCAGCCTCGAGCCGCACCGAGCCGCGATCGAGCGCTGGGCCGCCCAAGGCGTCTCGGGGGTGGCAATCCACGCGGCGCTTGCGCGCGAGCACGGCTATGTGGGCAGCTACTCGGCGGTGCGCCGGATGCTCCAGGCGATCCGGGCGGGGCTGCCCCCGGATGCGACCGTACCGCTGGTGTTCGCCCCTGCCGAAGCCGCCCAGGTCGACTTCGGCGCGGGGCCGATCCTGTTCGATCCGGTGCAAAGCCGGCCACGGCGCACCTGGTGCTTCGTGATGACGCTTTGCTTCTCGCGCCACCAGTACGTCGAGTTCGTCTGGGATCAGACGGTGGCCACGTGGCTGGGGTGCCACCGCCGGGCGTTCGAGTGGTTCGGAGCGGTCCCCGGGCGCCTGATCGTCGATAACCCCAAGTGCGCCATCACCCGCGCGTGCATCCACGATCCCTTGGTGCAACGGGCCTACGCCGAGTGCGCCGAAGGCTACGGCTTCAAGATCGACCCGTGTCCCCCGGCCGATCCCCAGAAGAAGGGCATCGTCGAAGCCGGGGTCAAGTACGTGAAGGGGAACTTCCTTCCGACCCGGAGCTTCCGGGATCTCGCGGATCTGAACGCCCAGGCACGGCGCTGGGCGATGGAGGAAGCCGGCGTTCGCATCCATGGCACCACCCGCGAGCGGCCGCTCGATCGCTTCGCCATCGAGAAGCCGCTCATGCGGCCGCTGCCGGCGATCGTCCCGGACTTGGGCAGCTGGCACGCCGTCACCGTTCACCGCGACTGCCACCTCCAGCACGAGCGGATTCTGTACTCGGCGCCCTTCACGCTCATCGGCAAGCGCCTGTGGCTGCGGGCTACCGACGGCGCCGTTTCGATCTTCGAGGACTACCGGCTCGTGGCCACCCATCCCCGGGGAAGGAAACTCGGAGAGCGCAAGACCGTCAGGGAGCACCTGCCTCCGGAGGCGCAAGCCTTCTTCGCCCAGGACCGCGCCTGGTGTGCTCGCCAAGCCGCGAAGGTGGGTCCTGCCTGCGGCGAGTTCGTCTCGCGGCTTCTCGCCGATCGGATCGTCGAGCGCCTTCGCGCCGCCCAAGGGTTGTTGCGTCTGGCGAAGACCTATGGTCCCGAGCGGCTGGAAGCCGCCTGCGTGCGCGCCTTGTATCACGTCACGATCCAGTACCGCAGCGTCAAGAACATCCTCGCCGGCGGCCACGATGCGCTGCCGCTGCCGCAGACACCCGAGACGCCGTCCGCGTACGCGAACGCTGCGCGCTTTGCGCGCGACGCGCAAAGCCTCTTCGATACCGATGCCGGCCCCTTGCACTGAATCCGGCTTACCCACCGCGCGGGCGCGCTCTGGCCTGACAGGCGCCGCGCCGCCCGCGCCGTGGATAAGCCGTGCGTTGTCGTTTGTCCGTTCATCCCAACCCACAAGGAGCACTCCTGCCATGAATCCCGTTCCTGAGATCACCCCGCACTTGAAGCAGCTGCGTCTGTCGGGCATCCTCGATTCGCTGGAGGCGAGAAACCGCCAGGCGATCGATTCCAAGCTCGCCTACACCGAGTTCCTGGCCCTTCTCATCCAGGACGAGGTCGCACGGCGCGAACAGAAGAAGTTCGCCCTGCGCCTCAGACGCGCGGCCTTTCGCGCCACCAAGACGCTCGAGCAGTTCGACTTCGAGCGCCTGCCGCAACTGAACCGCGCCCTGGTGCACGACCTCGCCACCGGCCGCTACCTCGCCGAGAAGGCCCCGGTGCTCATCGTCGGGCCCTGCGGCACCGGGAAATCGCACTTGGCGCAGGCGCTTGGCCACTGCGCCGTGCGCGCCGGCGTCGATGTCGTCTTCTGCACCTGCGCAAGCCTCACCGCGAGCCTCAACGCCGCGCGAGCGACCAGCAGCTACGAGCGCAAACTCGCCGCGCTCGCCCGCGTGCCGCTGCTGATCATCGACGACTTCGGCTTGAAACCCCTGCGACCGCCCGCCGACGAGGACCTCCACGATCTCATCGCCGAGCGCTACGAGACCGCGGCCACGATCATCACCTCCAACCTCGACTTCAACGAGTGGGACCAGGCCTTCCCCGCCAACCGCCTGCTCGCTTCGGCCACCCTCGACCGCATGCGCCACAACGCCTACTGCCTCGTGCTCGACGGCGCTTCCTACCGCGCCCCGAAGCTCAGCCCCGCCGTGACCAAATCGGCGGTTGCAAAAGGATCCAAAAACACGCACTCTTAACCCCTGCCGGGATGCCCGTTTCCTGCACCCGAAACTGGCTCCATTACGCCGATCATCCCCGGCTCCTTTACGGCGATCAGTGACAATCGCACCACCAAGACGGGCGTGTTCCGCCCTCTCGGCTGGGGCGTGGAGAAGGACGATCTCGTGAAAGGCATCGCGCCCTACGCACGCGTCGCTCTGCAGCAAAACTTTGGCTCGCATTTCTTCTCCGTCGGCGCTTTCGGGCTTTCGTCGAAGATCTACACCGACGCGGAGGACAAGAGCCTCGGCACCGACCGCTTCCGCGATTTCGCGATCGACGGCGAGTACCACTACACAGGGGGCGACCATCTCTTCTCGGCGCACGCGCTCGCGATCCGCGAGAAGCAGAGGCTCGACGGCGCGTTCGCGGCGGGCCTGGCATCCAACGTGACCAACACGCTGCGCACCACGCGCGCCGACGTGCATTACTGGTACAAGCGCACGATCGGCGGCGGCCTGCAGGTGTTCTCGACCAGGGGCAGCGCGGACCAGTTGCGCTACGACAACGGCGAGGCGGTGATGGGCAGCATCAACGGCAGTCCGAACAACAGAGGCTGGGCGCTGATGCTGAACTACCTGCCGGTGCAGAACGTGAAGCTCGAGATCCGATATACGTCATGGAGTCAATTCAACGGCGCGGCGACGAACTACGACGGCTTCGGGCGCAACGCCAAGGACAACAACAGCGTGTTCCTGCTTGGCTGGTTCATGTTTTGAGGGCCCTGGGGGCCGGCGCGGAAGTCCCGCGCCGGCGCCCCCGGAAGACCGAAGTTCAGCCTCGGCGTAGATCATGAAAACGCAAATCGCGGCCGCCGCGTTCTGCGCCGCCGTCCTCGCCGCGCCGCGGCCAAGCCTGGCTCTTGGCTGCTGAGATCAGGGCGGCGGTCGAATACATGGTCGTGCAGTCGAGATAGCCGGGTACAAAGGAGGCCACGGGCGATGGCGCGATCATTCCTACGCCTGGGCGCGCTACTTGCCTCGGCCGTGTTTCTAGGCGGCTGCCTGATGCTGCCGCTGCACGGTGCGATGATGGGCGCGGGCGGACACGGGAGCGGCGACAATTCGCCGGATCGTGGTACTGGCTCGCCCCCCGAGGGGACCAGCGGCCATGGCGCAGCGCGTGACTCACCCGCCTGCCGGCCCGCTCAGCCGGGCGCGGCGCCATTGCCGGCCCCCCGAAGCGTCACGGGCGCGCCCCGGTCGCGAGGAGATCGCGGCGCGGTACGAACGTGAGGCGAACGCGGCCGGGCAGCAGGCGGCTGCTCACGTTCGCATGCGTTGCGAAGACGCCTCAAGCGCCGAGCACTGCCCCGTTCTGATCCTCGGCCACCAGCTACGCGCGGAAGGCAATCGCGCGCTGGCACGCATGCATCGAGTGTTGGCCGGCGATGCCGGAGAATGACGCCCGCGCGCAAGGCGAAAAACGCGCGGACGGCGTAAGGCGGGGAATTCCAGCCAAATTGTCGTCGGCCCGCCAGGCGCGCTCGCCGTGTCGGCCACCCCGCCGTGGAGCTGCATGATCGATTTGACGATCGCCAGCCCGAGCCCGTTCCCGCTCTTCGGGTTGTGGCGCGCCCGCTCCATGAGGTAGAGACCGTCGAAGATTCTCGGCATGTGTTCGGCAGATATCCCGGGGTCCCGGATTGCTCACTTCGAAGCACACCTGTCCGGGCTCGCGGCAGCGACTGGACGCAGGCTTTACCTGTCGCGCGACGGAGGCGAACCCTTCGCGCGCCTCGACAGGAGGGAACTGGCGACCAGGGCCGCGTTCGATCCCGGGGGCGGGCGGCTGCGCTAAGCGCGTGCCTTGTCGAACAAGGTGTCGAAAGCGGCCTGGACGGCGGGCGCCGCAGGACGCGCTCGAGGCCGCCCGGCTGGTCGTAGTGCTGCGCCACGTGACGGATGACCAGAGCGTCGAGCCGGTGCCAGCAGCAGATGGCGTCCATCGGCGCGAGGTCCACCAGCGCCCCGTCGCAAGAGAAAAATTGCTGCCGATCTCGACCGGCCGATAGAAGACCGGCATGGCCACGCTCGCCCTCATGAAGGGTGCCAGTTCGTCCGTCGAGAAAAGCACCTTGCCCCCGCGCGAGGCTCGTGGCGACGGCGTGGAACGGATAGCGGCATTCCTTGAAAGTCTGCACGGCGAGGTGGCGGCGGCAAAAGGCGATCGCCGCGTCGGTGCTCGACAGATCGGTGTAGCCCCCCCCCGATGCACCGCCGTCTGCCAGAGAAAGCGGGCCAGCGAATCGGGCGTCCAGAATGCCGGTTGCCGGGCCCGGGGCGATGGCCTGTGCCCAGCGCTCCAGAGGCGCCCTGCTCGCAGAGCGACTCCGCCCACCACCGCGCCGGCGCCGCCGCCCGCGCGGGCGCAAATCGAAATCCCGCGCCGTTCGCGCGTCGGCAGGAACCCGGTGTGGGCGTAGACGCCGCGTCCTCCGCCCGAGCTGAGCACGACGCCGAGGCGGCACGAATCAGGCATGGCGCGTTTCCCGCTCGCTCATCGAGGAACCGAGTTTCAGGCGGATTGTCGTCAATCCTCCCGGCGTGCTGCTTGCCTCGACCGATCCGCCATGCAGTTCCGCGATCGACTTCACGATCGCCAGCCCAAGGCCGGTTCCGCTCTCCGGGTCGCCGCGCGCCCGCTCGACCAGGTAGAAACGGTCAAAAATCCTCGGCAGGTGCTCGGCCGCGATGCCGGGCCCCGGATTGCTCACTTCGAGGAAGACTTCTCCGCCCCCGCCGGACCGGATTTTCGCCTGAATCGTCCCGCCGCGCGGCGTGTGGCGGAGCGCGTTCGAGAGCAGATTGCCGATCGCCCTCTGGATCATGGCGCGGTCCGCCGTCACCTCGGCTTGCCCCTCGGTCGCGAGACGAATGTCGCGCTCGTCGGCAAGGATCCCGAAATACGCCGCAACGCGATCGACCTCGGCGCGCAGGTCGAAACGCTCCTTCCTTAGCGCCTCCATGGCGTTGTCCGCCCGGGCGAGAAAGAGCAGGTCGCGCACGATGCGCGCCAGGCGCTCGCCGTCCTCGACGATCGACTCGATCGCCGAGCGGTATTCCTCGGCGCTGCGCGGCCGCGACAACGCGACCTGTGCATGGCCGAGCAGGCTGTTGATCGGCGTGCGGAGCTCGTGCGCGAGATCGGAGGAGAAATCCGACAGGCGCCGAAACGAATCGGCGAGGCGGTCGAGCATCGCGTTGAACGCGTCCGCGAGCCGTCCGAGCTCCGGCGGCGCCTCCCCGATCCGGATCCGCTGGTCCAGCCGGCTGCCCGAGATCCGCTCCGCGGCGGCGGCGATCTGCGCGAGCGGCGCCAGGCCCGCGCGGACGATCCACAGCGCGCCGAGCGCCGCGACTACCGCTCCGATCGAGAGCGAGATCAGCATCGCCTGGCCGTGCGACGGGAGAATGGCGCGCCGGTCGCGCAGGTCGTGCGCGATCGCGACCCAGACGGGCACATCGGCGCCGCCGATCCGCGTCTTCATGGTCCTGCCGAGAAAGTCCTCCTCGCCTCTGTGCTCGAACTCGCCTTCGAGTCCCGCCACGGCTCGCTCGCGGATCCGCTCGAACAGCATCGGGTCCGATTCGGCGAACTTGGCCGAGCGGTGCAGCACCTGTCCCTCGCCATCGAGGACCGCCAGCAGGACCCGGTGATGGCCGACGACAAGAGCCTCGAATTCCTCGCCGTATACGGCGAGGTCGCGCGCCGAGCGCAGTCCGGCGAGCGCGCGCAGGGTGAAAGCGGCTCTTTCTCCGAGCTCTGCGCGCGTCTGTGCCGTGAATTCGTTGTCGAGGATCGCGTAGAAATGCGTCCCAATTCCGGCGAGCACCAGGTAGAACACGGCGATCAACATCAGCGACAGGCGCGCCGCGATCGAGTACCGCGCACGATGCATTGCACTCGACAACGCGCTCAATCCCGCTCCTCGCATACATAGCCCACGCCGCGGATAGTGTGGATGAGCTTGTCCGGGAACGGGTCGTCCACCTTCGCGCGCAGCCGGCGGATCGCGACGTCGACCACGTTGGTGTCGCTGTCGAAGTTCATGTCCCAGACCTGCTCGGCGATCAGCGTGCGCGAGAGCGCCTCGCCGCGGCGGCGCACGAGTAGCAGGAGCAGCGCGAATTCCTTCGCGGTGAGGTCGATCCGGCGCCCGGCGCGCGCGACGCGCCGGCGCAGGGGATCCACCTCCAAGTCGGCGACGCGAAGTACCTCGGGTTCCATCGCCCTGCCGCGGCGCAGCAGGGCGCGCACGCGCGCGAGCAGCTCCGAGAACGCGAACGGCTTCACCAGGTAGTCGTCGGCGCCGAGCTCGAGCCCCTTCACGCGGTCCTCGACCTTGTCGCGGGCGCTGAGCAAGAGCACCGGGGTGCGCTTGCGCGAGCGCAGCTCTTCGAGGATTTCCGTGCCGTCCCGCCCGGGGAGCATCACGTCGAGCACGACGAGGTCGTAGTCGCCCGTGAGCGCAAGGTGCGCGCCGTCGGTACCGTTGGCCGCGACATCGACCGTGAAGCCGTGCTCCGCGAGCCCCTTCCTGAGATACGACGCGGTGTTCCGGTCGTCTTCGACGATCAGCAGCTTCACGCCTTCGGCCCCGATCGCTGCCGGCGAATGGGATTACACGTCTGTAATGTCCCGGTCATCCTTTCCTCATCCTCCGCTCCCCAGTATACGTACCACACGGGCCGCGGTAGAATGCGGTGACAGTGCGCGGACATTTACCGGGAAGGGGGACTGTGATGCAAAAGAACATTCTGGCAGCGGCAGTCGCTGGCGCGCTCGCGACGCCGGTCGCGGCGCTGGCGCAGTCGAACGTGACGATCAGCGGGTACCTCCACTTGAGTGTGGACAACCTCAAGATCACCCAGCCCGCGGCGGGGCGCACGACCACGAGCGAGAGCCGCCTGAACGACGAATCTTCGAGCGGCGTCATCTTCCAGGTGCGCGAGGATCTGGGTGGCGGAAACGCGGCGCTCGTCCGGGTGGACGTAAAGACCAATGCCGACTCCTCCGCCATCGCGGCGTCGGGCGAATCGTACGTCGGCCTGTCGTTGCGTAACGCCGGCCGGCTCACCGCCGGGCGGCACAGCCTGCACTTCTTCAAGACTTTTCCCGACGCCTGGTTCCAGGGTGTGACGCTCCGGGTGCATCCCAGCTCGATCATCGACTTCGCTGGAGGAGGCGTCGTCGCGGTCGCGAACGCCACCCGGACGCAGAATTCGGTCAGGTGGTCTTCTCCCACTTGGGGCGGCTTCAACGTGGATGTCGGCTACTCGTTCAACCCCGGCCCCGGGACCGAAGCCGACCTGACTGCGGGTAACACCGCGCGCAAAGGCCGCGCTTGGAACCTCAACCCGGCGTACAGCGGCAAGAACTGGCACATCGCCTATAGCTACTGGAACGGCAAATCCGACGCGCCTGCGGCCGCCGCCGTGACCGGCGCGGCGGCCGGAACCGCCCTTCACCAGCTCGCAGTCGCCGACCAGCGCAGCGACACGCTCTACGGTTACTACATCTGGGACGGCCTGAAGGTAGGGCTGACCTGGAACAAGACGAAACTGACCGCCGCGCACACCGCCCCGGGTCTCGCGGCGACCGGCACTGTGATCGGCAACCGTACAGCGTGGTCGCTCCCGGTCAGCTACAGGACCGGTCCCCACTACTTCTTCGTCTCCTACACCAAGGCGCGCGACGACAAGGCGACCGCCGCGGCCGATGGGGCAAGATTGTGGGGTGTGAGCTACATGTATAACTTCTCCAAGCGCACCATGATGGGGGTGAGCTACGGCAAACTGACCAACGACGTCGGCGCGGCGTACAGCCCCTACGGCGACCGTGGACTCCCGCTCGGGAACGTCTCCGCGAACGGCGTGCTGGGGAGCGTCAATTCAGGCGCGGCGCCGGGCGAGGACACGCGCGTGGTGGCGTTCAGCGTTCGGGTGACCTACTGACGATTCGCCGCATTCTCCCAGCGCGGCGCGGTTTCCCATAGGAGCGCCGTGGGTGAAGGCGGATACCGCAAGGTAGCCATCTTCTTTTTGAAGAAGAGTCTTGGAATGTTCAGGCGCATGGACCCGCACAAGGAGGGCGGCGCCGCGCAGCCGCCGGAAAAGAGCGGCGCCGGCAACAAGCAGCCCTCGCACCAGCACGGCGAGGGGAAATAAGCCGTCACCCCATCCGCGCAACGCGGCCGCCAGCGCGCACCCAATCGCCCGAAGCGCAGCTCCGGTTGATCCTGGTCAACCGGGCGGTTGTGCCATGCGGCAAGCTATCGTCGGATCGATTCCAGGGACTGGTGTGAATCGCAGTTGACAGGAGACGCCCATGGATTACTTTCGGCGCACGATGATGGCCGCCGGCGCACTCGCGTTTCTCTGCGCCTGGGTGCCGGCGCAGGCTCAGCGCGCCCTTGTGAGCGTTTACAAGAGCCCGACCTGCGGCTGCTGCGGCGAATGGCTGAAGCGCATGCGTGCGAACGGGTTCCGCATAGAGGCGAATAACATCGCCGACGTCGGCCCGATCCGGCGTGCGAACGCCGTACCGGATTCGCTCGGGTCGTGTCACACGGCGCTCGTAGGCGGCTACGCGATCGAGGGGCACGTGCCGGCCGCCGACATCCAGCGCCTGCTGCGCGAGGGCCCCGCGGTAAGGGGACTCGCCGTTCCCGGCATGCCGGCGAGCGCGCCCGGGATGGAGCAGAGGCCGCCGCAGCCCTACACGACGCTCGCTTTCTATGAAGGCGGCCGTACCGAAACGTTCGAGCGCCACTGAATGGAGAGAGTTGACGGCGACTTTGCGGTGACGAGGATCGAGCCATGGCCGTGATGATGATCGTGATGGTCGCGGTTCTGATCGCAATGGGCGGGCACGGGCCGATGGACGTAATGCACGGCTCGAAACATCCGCAGGAGCAGGCGCCGCGGACGCAGGACAATGACGCGGCGAAAGCGGAACACAAGCACTGAGCGTCCCTGGGGGATCAATTCCGGATCATCCACCCATGAAGGTCCAATATCATCCCGCCGCCCGGGGTGCTGCACTTCTGGTGGATGGTCAAGCCCGACCTGGCCCAGCCGGCGATCTTCGCGGCGATCCCTCGCGCTGCCGCTCGGGTACCGGATCGCGGCGTGGGCGCGGGAGCGGAACGTTCCGCACGCCTGGGGGGTCTATTGTTCTGAGCGCGCCACTGTGTTTGCCGGCAGCGAAAGAGGGTCGACCGAGTGAATCGATTCTTCGCCATTGCGGTCATGGCGACCGTGCTTCTTACCCCCGTCCAAGCAAGCCCGGCCCTCGTCCAGGGCCTCGCGGAGCCCGCTGCTGCGGCGCATCAATCCGGCGACTTTCCCTGCCTCGAGCACTGCGGCATTGCACAGCGTGCTGTGCTTGCATGTACCGAGCTTTCGCTGCAGCGCGAACCGTGTTCCCCCTCACTATCGGCGCTTTCGGGCGACCAGCCGTGCATGGAGGTTGGCCGGACGGTGTCGTTGCGCAGGCCGACGCTCGCGGAGCTTTGTCGCTGGCGAAAATAACCGTGTTCACTCCGTTACGTCCGCAACGAGTCTTGAGTTTTTGCGAAGGAGGTGAACATGTTCACGCTTGATGGAGGTGCCAGGTTAGTGGAGAAACGCCGTGCCTCGTCGGACGATCCGCAGGAGCAAAAGGAAACCCGGCGGTGGCGGCTCTTTGTAACGTCCCTCATCGTGCTGCTGGTTGCCGGCGTGGTATCCGCGATCCTGTCGAGCTGGAGCTACGCCGCGGCCGCGGAGCACGACCCTGCGCTCGCCGCGGCGATGCAGGAGTGCTTCCAGGCGCATTCCAGGCTGATGGACAAGCCCGCGGTGACCAACGTGCGCGCTTGCTGGCGCACACACGGCTACCGGATGGAGCGTCGGTAAGTCACGAAGTCTCCTGCCAAGGGGCCGCGCGGGACGCAGCAGCGCGACTGAATGGACGTGGCGCTGCCCCGGCCGCGCTAGACAGCCGTGACTATGAAGACATTCAGGACGGTCGGTGTCGCCTTCATCGTCGTCCTGGTGCTCGGCGGCTGCGTGACCGGCGGCGCCTATCCGGGTGGATCGGGCGGCGGTCATTCGCATCTCGATCAGCACTGAACCAACGCCGCCTGACGGTGCACGCTGGCTTACCGGAGCGGCCTCGTCGCTGGCTTCTGGAGCCGGACGTGGTAGCGTGTGTTGCTGGCCGTCATACTTCGGGCAGGTGGCGTAACCGGCGAGGCTCGGGCTGCGAGGCCGATTGACGCAAATCAACTCGGGACGCCGGTTCTCGGGCACTCTCGCATTTGAAAGAGTCGCGCAGGAGCGAGACGTGAAGCCCGCTTGATTTGCCGGAATGCTGGATTCCCGGTCACCGGGAACGCAGGCACGGATCGCATTACACCTGCCGCCTGCTCGCCGAGGCCGCACGGGCCGATCCTACCGCGATCGACTACGATTTCCGCCGGCGCGTGCTGCAAAAGCGCTGGCGGATGACCTACGATCACGTTCTCCCGGTTGCGCGGGCGAGAATCACGGCGCGGCTGCCGCCGCTCGACTTGCACGATGCGATCCAGCTGCTGCTGATTGCCAATGCCGACCGCACCGACGAGTAAAGCCGGCGCGGCGCGCGAAATCGGTCTCGCGCTGCTGATCGCCGATCTGTCCGGCTACACGGCGCTCACCGAAAGCCACGGCGCGCTGAAGGCATTGGAGATCGTCCTCCGGTTCGTGCACCTGGTGGAAGGCAGCCTGGAGCCCGGCGTGCACATCGTCAACAGCATCGGCGACGACGGGTTCTGCAAGGGCGTGGGGACGCTCGAGGTCGTGCGCACCGCGTTGTAGCTGCGCGACACGGTAGCGCGCGAGCCGGAGTTTCCGCGCGTCCCGGGGATACATCGGGGCGTAGTCGTGGAACGCGAGGGCGCGGTTTCGGTGGCTCCGTCAACCTCACCGCGAGGCTCGCGGGCAAAGCGCGAGGCGGATAGATCCTGTGCACGGAGCTGATCGCGCGGGCGGCGCGCGCGCTCGCGGCGGTCGAGTGGCACCCGATCGGCGAACGGCGATGCAAGAATGTCGCCTATCCGGTGGAAGTCTTCGAATCGATCCGTACCAACGCCGGACGCGAAGCCGCCGCGATCGACCCCGTCTGCCGCATGCAGGTGGCGGTGCAGCGCGCCTCGCAGAGCGCCGTCGAAGGCGGGGATACCCATCTCTTCTGCTCGCTCGAGTGTGCGCGCGCTTTCGCGGTTGCGCCAGAGTTGTATGGAGCACGGCGCCGGCTCGCCCGGCGCCGTCGCTGCACAGACCGACCCGAGGGTGTGGTCGCTGCTTGCGCCTTACGAGATGGGACCGTGGGTCGCGAGCTGCGGCCATGAACGGCGCAAGGACGTGTTCGGTCTGAACTCGCCGGCGACGTTGGTGCCCGGCACGGGCGTGACGCCTGCGCCATTCGCGCCGCCGCCTGGCGCGTCATCGGCGGACGTCGGCAACAAGCTCGGCCTCAGCTATAGCTTCCGAAACACCGACTTGTTGCTCATGTGTGAAAACCCCTGGTGCAAGATCAGCGCAGGCGCGGTATCGGCGTATGGCCGCAATGCGTCGGTCGCCTCGGTGTTGTACCGCTTCAGTCCCCACCGGGCGATCGCGAGCTATCAGCACTTGGCCGTGCAGCAGCGGATCGCAGCGCGCGAAGCGCACTCGGCGCCGGCGCGCCGCGTCATCGCTCGGTGTTCCTCCTCCGTCGTCTTCGTCCAGGGGGTTCGGACTCCAGGACTCGAACGCCGGGCGCTCGCTTCGCGTCGCCGTAGGCCCCGGGCGGCGAGCCAATGCGCCTGACGGGCGGCCAGCCGCTCGTCACACTCGCGGGCGATGGGCCACCGGTAGAAATAAATATCACCGGCACGGCGTTCGTCATCGATCTGGGGGTCTTCCTGTCACCAATCGCCACATCGCGCGGCCCTGGGAATACGAGTCATCGCTGCCCGACATCAAGGCGCTGGGGCTCAAGCCCGTGATGCGGAGATTGGTCGGCTATGCCGCAGGCGCGGGCGAGGAGTTGGTTCAGGACTCGGCAAGCGGCCAGCGAACGATTTTTGGAGCGTGACGAAGGAAACCGCTCAGAGGGGGCGCATTCAGCCGCTCGCCAGCGGCAGCATTCATCGGGCAGGTGACGGACGAGGGGGTCGTCTACGACGCCCAAACGACCCAAGAGGGCCGCGGGGCCCGGCGTTCACAGTCTCCGGCAAGGTGATTGCGGTAAACACAGGAATCCTTCTCGAGTTCGGGGACTCCAACATGGGAGCGATCCGGTACGGCATGCGGTGGAGCTGCTCGCCGCGCTCAAGCTGCGCGCCGTCGAGTGGCAGTCCGGCCGCGGGCCCGCAGCCCCGGATACGCGGTCTGGAGCGGGCTATGATCCGATCCGCGGGAACGCCGCTGAATGCGAATCAGGATCCCCTTTAGTGCCGTCTCGGTGTTCGGCCTAGCGGCGCTGGTCGCAGTGCCGCTCGCCATCACGCTGTACCTGAATGCCGCGGCGAACGTGCGTACGACCCAGCTGCTGCTCGCCGAGCGCGCGGAGCGGCTTGTCGATGCCGTAGAACACAGGCTCGGCACGCTGCTGCGGCCGGTCGAGCGCGAAGCGGCCGAGATCGCGCGCGCCGTGGCCGAAGGCAGAATCGGCATCGGGCGCGGTGCAGAGATCGACACTTACATGCTGGGCGTGTTGAGCGCGGCGCCCGAGGTGGCGAGCGTCTCGCTCGCCGAGCCCTCCGGGCGCGTGCGCCGCTGGGACCGCGCGCAGCGCGCACCGACTTCGGCGAACCGCCCCGAGCTCGCCGCGCGCCTTGCGCCGGAAACCGTGGCACAAGGCGCCGGCTGGCGCGTGCCGTACTATATGCGGCAGCACGGCGGCGCAGTGCTGCTCTACGATACGCCGCTCTATCGCGAAGGCCGGTTCCTCGGGCTGCTGGGGCTGATCGTGCCGCTTTCGGACCTGTCGCTGGAGCTGGCCGATCTCGCCGCCGAGACCGGCGTCACGCCGTATGCTCTGTACGGGGGGCAAGAGGTCCTCGCGCATCCCGCGCTCGCGGGGAAGAAGCTCACCGCAGCGGACGCCTCCGAGGGTCCGCTGCCGACGATCTCGCAGATCAACGACCCGGTGATTGAGCGGCTGCACCAGGGCGGCGCGAGCGAACCGTTCGGCATGCGCGCGCTCAGAGGCGCGCAGGCGGTCGCCGTCACGGTCGGCGGCGAGCGCTATGTCTGCATCCACCGCGAAGCCATCGGCTTCCCAGGTCAGCATTGGACCGTGGGCGCCTACCTCAACGTCGCACGGGCGGGCTTCGCCTCGGAGATGCAGCGCACCCTGCACGCCATCCTGGTCGGGCTCGCGGTGCTCGCCGTTTCCATGCTGGCGGCGGTGCTCGGCGGGCGGTGCCTCGGCCGCCCGGTGCGGGCGCTCGCGCAGGCCGCGAACGCGGTGCGCGACGACCGGCTGGAGGAGGTCAAACCCTTGCCGCGCAGCCGCATCGCCGAGTTCGACGATGCCAGCGAGTCTTTTAACCGCATGGTTGCGGGCTTGCGCGAGCGCACGCTGATCCGCGACACGCTCGGGCGCTTCGTGTCAGAGGAGGTGGCGAAGAGCCTGCTCTCGGGCGGCGGTCGCATCGAGCCTACCGAAGCGAAGGCGACCGTGCTGGTGTGCGACTTGGAGGATTTCACGCAGCTCACCGACGCGCTCGGGCCGCGCGGCACGGTCGATTTCCTCAACGCCTATTTCGAGGTCGTCGTCGCGATCGTGGAGCGCCACGGCGGCGTCATCACACAGTTCCAAGGCGATGCGATCCTCGCGGTGTTCAACCTGCCGATCGTCAATCCCGACCACGCGGCGAACGCGCTGCGCGCGGCGATCGAACTGGTGCGCATCACGGACGAGCAGGCCTTCGCCGGCGTGCACGCGCGCAATCGGGTCGGCCTCTACACCGGCCGCGTGCTCGCGGGCGCAGTGGGTTCGCGGGGCCGCTTGAGTTACACGGTGCACGGCAACGCGGTCAACCTCGCCTCGCGCATCGAGGCGCTCAACAAGGACTACGGCACGCGCATCCTGCTTGCCGGCAAGACCGCCGAGCGCTGCCCGGGGTTCGAGCTGCGCAAGGTCGCCGATGCCGAGATCCGCGGCTACGGCGAGCCGGTCCCGCTCTACACACCGTGAAGCGCGGAGAAGGTGCTGCCCGAAGGCGGCCGGGCGATGGTGGAGCTGCTGCTGCGCATCTTGGCGGTGCAGCTTGGCGGGGTGCCGCTCCGGGGCAAGCGCTCGGGCGAGGTGCTGTGGTATGGCAGCCAAGCCGGACGGATTTGCCTGGGCGGCCGCCAATTGAAGCTCGTGCGCCCGCGGCTGCGGGCAAGGCAAGGCGCCGAGGGGGCGATTCCACTCTATGAGTGTCTGAAGGACGAGGCGCGCCTCGGCGCCAGGATGAGCGAGATCGTGCTCGCCGGGGTCTCGACGCGCCGCTAGAGGCGAGTGCTGCCGGAGCTGGCCGATGCCGCGGGCATGTCCCGAAGCGGGCTCTCGCGCGAGGTGATCCAGGCTTCGGAGAGCGCGCTGGCCGCGCTCATGGAGCGCAAGTTCCACGACCTCGACATCTTGGCCGCGTGGATCGACGGCATCGAGATCGCGGGCCATCACGTGCTGGCGGCCGTGGGGCCGGATGAGAGGGGCAAGAAACACCTGCTCGGGCTGGTGGCGGGCAGCTCCGAGAACGCCCAGGGGGTAAAAGAGCTGCTCGGTTCGCTGGTGGCGCGGGGGATCGATGCCGCCAAGCGGTGCTTGTTCGTGATTGACGGGGCGAAGGCCCTGCGCTCGGGGATCGGCGAACTCTACGGGCCGGCGGCGCTGGTGCAGCGCTGCCGCACGCGAAAGAGGGCATCGCCAAGCTCCGGCAGCAGGCCGCCCGGCTCAAGCGCGAGCACAAGGACGCCGCAGCGAGCCTCATCGAGGGCCTAGACATCCTGGCCCAACGCTCCACTCTGCTGTCGAGCCATGATGTCGCGAGCCGCGGCGCTCGCGGCCGTGGCTAGCACAGCTCCGCCCCGAGGTTATCATGCGCCCGTGGCTTTCGACCCTGACCGGCTGATCGTCGGCCTGGACCGCGCGCTGCGCGCGCTGGCGGGCGTTCACTCGGCGCGGCGGCCTTCTCCGGCCGAGCGCGAGCCCGAGGCCGAGCTGGATTCCGCCGCGCGCGAGCACGCCGCGGCGCTGATGCGCGTCAATCACGCGGGCGAAGTCTGCGCGCAGGCGCTCTATCAGGGCCAGGCGCTCACTGCGCGCGATCCGGCAAAGCGCGCGGCGCTCGAGCGCGCGGCCGCGGAAGAAGAGGATCACCTGGCCTGGAGTGTCGATCGCATCCGGGAACTCGGCGGCCGGCCGAGCCTGCTCAATCCTCTGTGGTATGCGGGCTCGCTTGCGATCGGCGTCGCGGCCGGTGCGCTCGGTGACCGCTGGAACCTCGCCTTTCTCGCCGAGACCGAACGGCAGGTCGAGGAGCACCTCGAAGGCCATCTGGCGCGCCTTGCGCCCGAGGACCGCCGCACGCGCGCGGTGGTGGCGGCGATGCGCGACGACGAGCGCCGGCACCGCGAGACCGCGCTCGCACTGGGCGCGGCCGAGCTGCCCGAGCCGGCCAAGCTCGCCATGCGCGCCGCGGCCAGGGTGATGACCACCCTGGCGTACCGGCTGTAGACCATGCTTCGCATCTTCATCGGCTACGACCCGGATGAAACGGTCGCCTGGTACACGCTCGCGCACTCGATCCTTGCGCGCGCTTCGATCCCGGTCCAGTTCGCGCCGGTCGCGCGCGCGCAGCTTCGCGGCGTGTACACGCGCGAGCGGGGCCCGACCGAGAGCACCGAGTTCGCGATCAGCCGGTTTCTAGTGCCGTACCTCTCCGGCTACGAGGGCTGGTCGCTCTTCATGGACTGCGACATGCTCTGCCGCGCCGACATCGCCGCGCTCGCGGCGCTCGCCGAGGGTCAAGACGACAAGGCGGTGCTTGTCTGCCAGCACGACTACGTGCCGAAGACCGAGCGCAAGTTCCTCGACCAGCCGCAGACCCGCTATCCGCGCAAGAACTGGTCGAGCGTGATGCTGTTCAACAACGCGCGCTGCCGCGCGCTCACGCCCGAATACGTCAACCGCGCGGGCGGGCTGGAGCTGCACCGCTTCGCGTGGCTGGCCGACGAGGAAATCGGTTCGCTGCCGCTCGAATGGAACTGGCTGGTCGGCGAGTACCCGTACAACCCGGACGCGAAGATCGTGCACTTCACCATCGGCGGTCCGTGGTTCGAGGAGTACCGCACAAGCGACTACGCCGACGAATGGTTCGAGGAACAGCGCCGCATGAACCACGCCACCCGCAAAAAACAGGGTCAGACCCGGATCTGACCCTATTTTTATTCGGCGATGTGGAGTTCCCGGGTGATTTCGGCGGTCTTGGCGAGCATCGCGGTCGCGGAGCAGTATTTTTCGTGCGACAGGCGCACCGCATGCTCGACGAGGCTCGGCTTCAGGTTGCGCCCGCGCACCGTGTAGCGCATGTGAATGCGCGTGAAGACCTTCGGGTCGCTCGCCGCGCGCTCGGCTTCTAGCCGCACCTCGCAGCCGGTGACGTCCTGGCCGCTTTTCTTCAGGATGGCGACGACATCGTAGGCGGTGCAGCCGCCGGCGCCAGCGAGCACCGTCTCCATCGGCCGCGGAGCGAGATTGCGACCGCCGCCCTCGGGCGCTCCGTCCATGGCGAGGAGATGGCCGCTGCCGGTTTCGGCCATGAAGGCCATGCCTTCCCCGGTCCAGCGCACCGTGCAGTTCATGGCGCCTGCGCTCATCGCCGCGCCTGCTTGACCGAGAATGCGAGCGGCGGCAGCCGGCGGAACCGAGGGGATGAAGAATGAGCGCAATCGGAAAGCTGCCACGCTCTCGAATTCGCCGAGCACACCGATCTCGATCTTGCGGGGGTCCGATGCCGCTTCGATCGGCGTTCGGATTCGCCTTCCATCGCGCAGAGCCCGGCCGCCTCCTGAGCGATCGTCGAGCGCGGCCGGACATGGTTGCGAACCGGGCGAGTGTTCGAGTCCGCGAGCATCTGCCGTGCAGGCGGTGCTCCGTGACGCGCAACCGGACCGGGCGCCGGTGCGCCGACTTGCGGCCGAGCGAGGTCCGTCGCCGGCCACATGGAACGTACCTCCATGCCGGCCATTGCACCACAAAACGCCATCGGGCTGCTTGCGGGATCCGGGCGAGCCGGGAACGATCGCCGGTCGCTACGCACCCAGGGCGATCTCCTGCCGTTGTCCTGCCAGCTCCAGAATCAGTTTGCCCTGATCTTCGGCGAGTTGCCGGTTGGCATTGAGCAGTTCGATGCCGTACACCGCTCCGTCCGATGCGATGTCAACATTGATCTCGTCGCTGAGCCTGATCGTCGTGACCTGGCTGGTCTTTTCGTGCAGCCGGATATACGCGACGTTGTGCTTGGGATCGTAACTCAGCCTCATTGCCGGATCCTCCGGGTCAGAAATACTTGACGATCACTGTAATCACGAGCCACTCGGAATTTTCCTCCACTGCACAGACCTCGATCCGCTTGTTCCGGTAGCGCTTGCCTTGCTACTCGCTGTCGCACGGGAAACCGCGCCGAAAACCGGTTCGACCGAACTTTGCCTCCAGTGGGTAAGGAACCGGCGGCGCGACCACTGCCCCTGCGGCCGGGCTCTTGAGGCGGGGCGGCGGATCGGGCCGGTTGTTCACCGGGTCGGGCCCGCCGGATGCCGGTGCTGGACGTTGGGGCCGATCATGTCGCCACACGATTGTACGTTTCTCCTTCGGTGTTGCGCCGCAGCACGAGTTTCGGCATAATTTCGGCCGCAGAGCGCGCGCCGGCGCGGCGCGCGCCGTTTTTTTGCTACCATTCGCGGCTTTTCGCGATCGAAGCGCAGCCAATGAAAACTTTCGCCGCCAAGGCGGGCAGCACCCCGCAGGAATGGTATCTCGTGGACGCCGAGAACAAGGTGCTCGGGCGGCTCGCAGCGCGCATCGCGATGCGCCTGCGTGGCAAGCACAAGGCGATTTACACGCCGCACGTGGACACCGGCGACTACATCGTTGTGGTGAACGCCGCGCGCATCCGCGTCACCGGGCGCAAGGCGCAGGCGAAGAAGTATTACCGCCACACCGGGCACCCGGGCGGCATCAAGGAGACCACCTTCGCCGAGATGCGCAGCCGCCATCCGGAGCGGGTGCTGAAGAAGGCGGTGAAAGGTATGCTCCCCAAGGGCCCGCTTGGCTACGCGATGCTGAAGAAGCTGAAAATTTATCCCGGCGCGGCGCACCCGCACACGGCGCAGCAGCCAAAGCTTCTCGCGGAGGTCTGACATGGTCGGCGACTACTACTACGGCACGGGCCGCAGAAAGAGCGCGGTGGCGCGCGTGTTCCTGAAGCCGGGCACCGGCCAGTTCATCGTCAACAACCGCCCGGTGGACGAGTTCTTCACCCGCGAGACCGGCCGCATGGTGGTGCGCCAGCCGCTCGAAGTGACCAAGAGCGCCGGGCGCTTCGATATCGTGGTCAACGTGCACGGCGGAGGCGAGAGCGGGCAGGCGGGCGCGGTGCGGCACGGCGTGGCGCGCGCGCTGATCGAGTATGATGCGACGCTCAAGCCGGCGCTCAGCGCCGCGGGGCTGGTGACGCGCGACGCGCGCGAGGTCGAGCGCAAGAAGGTCGGCTTGCACAAGGCGCGGCGGCGCAAGCAGTACTCGAAACGCTAGGCGCCGGGAAGTCTCCCGGATCCCCAAAAAAAAGCCGCCGCGAGGCGGCTTTTTTTGTTCGGGGACTGGACATGGCGATCAAGGCAGGCATCGTCGGCGGGACCGGCTACACGGGCGTGGAGCTTCTGCGGCTGCTCGCGCATCATCCGCAGGTCGAGATCGTCGCGATTACCTCGCGCGAAGCCGTCGGCAAGCCGGTTGCCGCGATGTTCCCGAGCCTGCGCGGGCGTGTCGGGCTCGCGTTCTCGGCGCCTGAGCGCGCGCCGCTTTCCTCCTGCGACGTCGTGTTCTTCGCCACCCCGAACGGCGTGGCGATGAACGAAGCGCGCGCGCTGCTCGAAGCGGGCGTGCGGGTGATTGACATCTCGGCCGACTTCCGCATCCGCGACGTCGCCGAGTGGGAGCGCTGGTACCGGATGAAGCACGCCGCGCCCGACCTCGTCGCCGAGGCGGTGTACGGGCTGCCGGAGGTGAACCGCGAGCGCATCCGCCGAGCGCGGCTGGTCGCCAATCCGGGGTGCTATCCGACCGCGGTGCAACTAGGCTTTCTGCCGCTCGTCGAGGCCGGCGTGGTGGATCTCGATCACCTGATCGCGGACGCCAAATCGGGTACCTCTGGCGCCGGGCGAAAGACCGAGGTGCACCTGATGCACTCGGAGGCGACCGAGAACTTCATGGCCTACGGCGTTCCCGGGCACCGGCACTGGCCGGAGATCCGGCAGGGACTGGCGCAGGTCGCGGGCCGGGAGGTGGGCCTCGTCTTCACCCCGCACCTTGCGCCGATGATCCGCGGCATTCACGCCACGCTCTACGCGCGCCTGACGCGCGATGAGGACCTGCAGGCGCTCTACGAGCGGCGCTACGCGACGGAGCCGTTCGTGGACGTGCTGCCGGCGGGCAGCCATCCGGAGACGCGCTCGGTGCGCGCGGCGAACGTCTGCAGGATCGCCGTGCACCGGCCGCCGCAGGCGAGCGGCCGCGCCGACACCGCGGTCGTGCTCTCGGTGATTGACAACCTGACCAAGGGCGCCTCGGGTCAGGCGGTGCAGAACATGAACCTGATGTTCGGGCTGCCGGAGACGACAGGGCTCGAACACACCGCGGTGGTGCCGTAGGTGGCGATACTGCGGCGCCTCGCCAAGCTGCGCCAGCGCTTCGGCATCGCCGCACCGAGGGTGACCGTGCGCACGCAGGTGCCGTGGTACGTGCGCTGGGCGGTGCTCGCGGTGCTGATCGCGTTCTCGACGGCGCTCGCGGCGTGGATCTACGACGCCGGCAGGCGCTTCGCCGGCTTCGACCGGGGCGAATTCGAGCAGGAGCTCGCTGCCGCGCGCGAGGAGCTTTCGGCGCTCAGGACCGAGGTGGCGGGCCTGCGCGCCACCGCCAACGCCGCCGAGAGCCGGCTGGCCATGGAGCGCGCGGCGCAGGCGAAGCTCGCGCAGCAGGTCCGGGCCCTGGAGCACGACAACGCGCGCCTGCGGGAGGAGCTGGCCATTTTCGAGAGCATGGCCTCGTCGGAGGCTCCCGCCGGGGCGGCGCCCTCGATCCTGCGCTTCAAGGTCGAGCCGGAGGCGCTGCCGGGGGAGTACCGCTATCGGCTGCTCCTGCGGGCGCCTGCCGCCCGCCGCGGCAAGGATTTCCAGGGGCGGGTGGAGCTGCTCGTGAACCTGACGGAGGACGGGCGCAGTGCTATCATTCGAATGCCTGACCCGAAGGATGCCGACGCGGCCGCTTTTCGCTTGTCGTTCAGGCACTTCCAGCGCGTCGAGGGATTGTTCCGGGTGAGCGCGAAGGCGAAGGTCCAGAGCGTTCAGGTGCGCGTGTACGAGTCCGGCAACGAAGCGGTGCTCGCGACGCGAAGCGCGAGCCTCGGGTAGCGCGTGGGCAACGGAGGCTGGAGATGTTTCGCAGGCAGAGCAGACCGCAGAACCGGATTGACAGCCTCATCGGCGCGACGACGCGCATCGAGGGGAACGTCTTTTTCAGCGGGGGCCTGCGCGTGGACGGGGCGGTGCGCGGCAACGTCGCGGCGCTTCCCGACCAGGCGGGCACGCTGGTGATCTCGGAGCACGCGCGCGTGGACGGCGAGGTGAAGGCTGCGTACATCGTGGTGAACGGCACCATCAACGGGCCGGTGCACGCCTACGAGACGCTCGAACTGCAGGCATCCTCGCGTGTCAAAGGCGACGTGCATTACAAGAGCATCGAAATCCAGCAGGGCGCGGTGGTCGAGGGGCGGCTGGTGCACCACGGCGCCGAAGCGAACAAGTCGGTGGAACTGAAACTCGCGTCCTGAGGATCGCGGAACGGCAAAGGAGAGCACATGAATGCAGTGACGGAAATGCCCGCCCCGCTCGTCTTTACCGACAGCGCGGCGCGCAAGGTAAAAGAGCTGATCGAGGAAGAGGGCAACCCGGAGCTGAAGCTCCGCGTGTTCGTCTCCGGTGGCGGCTGCTCGGGATTCCAGTACGGCTTCACCTTCGACGAGGTGCAGAACGAGGACGACACCGTCATGCAAAAGGACGGCGTGACGCTCCTCATCGATCCGATGAGCCTGCAGTACCTCGGCGGTGCCGAGATTGACTACACCGAGGGGCTGGAAGGCGCGCAGTTCGTCATCCGCAACCCCAACGCCGTCACCACCTGCGGCTGCGGCTCCTCCTTCTCCGTCTGAAAAACGGGGTCAGACCCGGGTCTGACCCTGTTTTTCAGGGGTAGATCGCCCCGAGCACCCGCGGCCCGCGCGAGCCGGTGACTGCCGGCAGGCCGGCGGGGCGGCCTTCGAGCGCCTCGCGCGCAAGCCAAGCGAACGCAGCCGCCTCGACAAGCTGCGGCGCGATGCCGTGCGCCTCGCTCGTCTCCAGCGCAGACGGAGCGAGGAGCTCGGCGAGCCGGTGCACGAGCGCCACGTTCTTCGCCCCGCCGCCACAGACGATGACGCGCCGTGCGCTAGGGCAATGCGTCGCGATCGCGGCTGCGGTGCTTCGCGCGGTCAGTTCGAGCAGTGTCGCCTGCACGTCGCGGGGATCCTCGCCGCCCGCCAGCTTTTGCGCGAGCCACGCCAGATTGAAGAGATCGCGCCCGGTGCTCTTGGGTGGCGGCTTGGCGAAATAGGGCTCGGCGAGCAGGCGTAAGAGCAGGTCCGTGTTCACCGTGCCGCCGGCCGCCCACGCCCCGGCCTCGTCGCACGGGGTGCCGAGATGGCGCTCGGCCCAGGTATCGAGCAGGCAGTTGCCCGGCCCGGTGTCGAAGCCCGTGACGGCGCCGCCCGCCGAAAGGCATGTGACGTTGGCGATGCCGCCGAGGTTGAGTACCGCGCGGTCCTCGCCGCGGCTTGCGAACACCGCGGCGTGAAACGCCGGCACGAGCGGCGCGCCTTGCCCGCCGGCGGCGACGTCGCGGCTGCGAAAGTCGGCCACTACCGTGATTCCGGTCAGCTCGGCAAGCAGCGCCGCGTTGCCGATCTGCACCGTGTAGCCGAGGTCGGGGCGGTGACGCACGGTCTGGCCGTGGCAGCCGATCGCGCGCACCGCGGCCTTGTCGCCGTGCGCGGCAAGGTCGAGCGCCGCGACGGCGCGCGCGTAGCATCGCGCGAGCGCGTTGCTGGCGAGCGCCGCGCGCTCCAGTTCGTTCTCGCCCGGCGCGTTGAGCGCGGCGAGCTCGGCGCGGAGCTTCGCATCGAAGGCGACGTGACTCGCGGCGAGAATTCGCGGGCGCGGCGCACCGAAATCTGCGAGCACCGCATCGGCCCCGTCGAGGCTGGTGCCCGACATCAGGCCGACGTAGCGCGCGCTGCTCACTCGAACTGCGCGACTTGCGTTCCCGCGAGAAGCTGCAGGCGCGCGACCAGGGGCTCGGCCTGCGCGCGGAATGCGGCGAGCTCGTTCGCGGGCACCGGCTGCGCCGCCGCGAACGCCATGCGCAAGGGGTTGCGCGCGACTCCCGCGACGCGAAACTCGTAATGGAGGTGCGGGCCCGTCGCCCAGCCGGTCTGGCCGACGAAGCCGATCGTCTCGCCCTGCGCGATGCGCGCGCCCTTGCGCACGCCGCGCGCAAATCCCGCCAGATGCGCGTACACCGTTTCCTGGCCGCCGCCGTGGCGCAGCACGACGACGTTGCCGTAGCCGCCCGAACGCCCCGCGAACTCGACCGTGCCATCGCCGGTCGCGCGCACGCGCGTTCCGGCGGGCGCGCTATAGTCCACGCCCTGGTGCGCGCGCCAGGTGTGCAGGAACGGATGCCGCCTCAGCCCGAAACCGGAGCTCACGCGCGAGAGTTCGAGCGGCGAGCGCAGGAACGCCTTGCGCAGGCTCGCGCCGTCGGGCGCGTAGTAGCCGCCGCTTTCGCCTGGCGGCGCGAACCAGAGCGCGCGGTGGCTGCGGCCCTGATTGACGATCTCGGCGGCGAGCACGCGCCCGGCGCGCAGCACGCGCCCGTCGAAGGCGTGCACTTCGTACACCACCGAGAGCCGATCGCCCTTGCGCAGGTCGCGGTGAAAGTCAATGTCGCCGCCGAAGATGTCGGCAAGCTGCAGTGCGACCGAATCGGGGATGCCGGCCGCGTCGGTCGCGGCGAAAAGCGACGAGCGGATCTCGGCGCTTTTCGTTTCCTGCCAGGTCGCGAGCGCTGCGGCCGACTCGCTCGCGACGAGTGCCTCGCCCGGGCCACGCTCGATGCGCACCAGCCGCTCGCGGGCGCCGAGAAAAGAAAGCGATCGCAGCATGCCGTCGGCGCTCACCTCGGCGCTCACCCAGGTGCCGGGACGCAGCAGGCGCATCTGCGGCAGCTGCGCGAGCGCGCGCGCGTCCGCCTCGGCGATCGCAAGACGCGCGGCGAGCGCGCCGAGCGTGTCACCGGGCTGGAAGCGCTCGACGGTCACGTAGCTTTCCGGTGACGGCAGCAGCGCCTCGGCGGGCGAGAAGAAAAGCGGCTCGGGCAGCGCCGTCTTCGGCAGAAGCAGCTCGGTCTCGCGCAATTCGCCGATCGTGGCGAGCGCCGCGACCACTCCCCAGAGCGCGAGCGCGAAGAGAATGAGCGCACGCAGCAGGGGCAGGCCGGGAATCACGGTTCGGCTAGAATTTCTTCGTTGTTCGAAAGTGCGGCAGTCTAGCAAAGAATCCGCCAGCGCGAGAAAAGCCCCCCCACCCTTCCATGGCGAAGATCACGATCCCCGTCGAGGAGCAGCTCGCGCGCATCAAGCGCGGCTGCGCGGAGCTGATCGTCGAGGCGGAGCTTGCGCGCAAGCTCGCCACCGGCCGGCCGCTGCGGGTGAAGCTCGGCCTCGATCCGACGGCGCCTGATCTGCACCTCGGCCACACGGTGGTGATCAACAAGCTGCGCGACTTCCAGGAATTGGGCCACCAGGTGCAGTTCCTGATCGGCGATTTCACCGGCATGATCGGCGATCCCACCGGCAAGAACCAGACGCGGCCGCCGCTCTCGCGCGAGCAGATCCTGGAGAACGCGAAGACCTACCGGGCGCAGATGGCGAAGATCCTCGACCCGGAGAAGACTCAGGTTCTCTTCAATTCGGAGTGGTCCGACAAACTGGGCGCCGAAGGGATGATCCGCCTGGCCGCGCGCTACACCGTGGCGCGGCTGCTCGAGCGCGAGGATTTCGCGCGGCGATTCCGCGCCGGCCAGCCGATCGCGGTGCACGAGCTGCTCTATCCCCTGATGCAGGGCTACGACTCGGTCGCGATGCGCGCCGATGTCGAGCTGGGCGGCACCGACCAGAAGTTCAACCTGCTGGTCGGGCGCGAGCTGCAGAAGGACTACGGGCAGGAGCCGCAGTGCGTGCTGACGATGCCGCTGCTGGAAGGCACCGACGGCGTGGAGAAGATGTCAAAGTCGCTCGGCAACTACATCGGGATCACCGAGCCGCCGCAGGAGATGTTCGGCAAACTCATGTCCATCTCCGACGAGCTGATGTGGCGCTACCTGGAGCTGCTGTCGTTCCGGCCGCCGGAGGAGATCCGGGCGAAGCGCCGCGCGGTGGAGGCCGGCGCCAATCCGCGCGACGTGAAGTTCGAGCTGGCGCACGAAATCGTCGAGCGCTTCCACGGCCGCGCCGCCGCGGATGCCGCCGGCGAGGAGTTCAACGCGCGCTTTCGCGATCACGCGCTTCCGCGCGAGATCCCCGAGGTGACGCTCGCCGCCCCGGAAGGAGGGCTCGCGATCGCGCAGCTTCTGCGCCAGGCCGGCCTTGCGCCGTCGGCCTCCGAGGCGGCGCGCCTCATCGAGCAGGGCGGCGTCAAGGTGAATGGTGCGCGCGTCGCCGAGCGCTCGCTCGCGCTCGCCAGGGGCGGGTCTTACGTGGTGCAGGTCGGAAAGCGGCGCTTCGCGCGGGTGAGGCTCGTCTGATGGCGCCGCACTGGGAGGTTTACGCGCTCAAGTACGCGCGTCACGAGCGGCGCGCGTCCGAGAACTTCATCGGCGGCGATCCGCACGACGGGCCGATGCCGCTCGACTATTTCGTGTGGCTGCTGCGAAGCGGTGCGCGCGAGATCGTGGTGGACACCGGCTTTTCCGCGGCGATGGCCGCAAAGCGCGCGCGCGAGCATCTGCGCTGCCCGGCCGCGGCGCTTGCGCTGCTTGGCTGCGACGCGCAATCGGTGAAGGACGTGGTGATCACGCACCTGCACTACGATCACGTCGGCAACTTCGAGCTTTTTCCTGCCGCCGAGTTTCACCTGCAGGAGCGCGAGATGCGCTACGCGACCGGGCGCGACATGCGCCACGCGGTGTTTCGCGGCGCCTACGAGGTCGAGGACGTGGTCGGGATGGTGCGGCGCGTGTACGCCGGGCGCGTGCGCTATTGCGACGGCGACGCCGAGATCGCCCCGGGCGTGTCGGTGCATCTCCTCGGTGGGCACACGATGGGGCTTCAGGTGGTGCGCGTCGCGACGCGCCGCGGATACGTGGTGCTCGCCTCCGATGGCGCCCATTTCTACGCGAACCTCGAGCAGGTGCGCCCGTTTCCGATCGTCTGGAGCGTCGCCGACATGGTCGCGGGCTACGCCAAGATCGCGGCGCTCGCCGATTCGCCCGCGCACATCGTCCCCGGCCACGATCCGCTGGTGATGGCGCGCTACCCCGCGCCCTCGGCCGCGCTCGAAGGCATCGCCGTGCGCCTCGACTGAGCCTGCGCGGCGAGGTCAGAGACGGCTCGCGCGTACGGTGGCGTCGGAACGCCGCCACACCTCGGGCAACAGTTCCGTACCGAGGCCGGGGCCGGGCGGCGCGGCGATCAGGCCCGCCATCGGCCTGGGCACCTGCGTCACCAGCTCGTTGTACCAGCCGGTATAGAACGCGCGCACCGATTCCTGCACCAGCGCATTCGGGCACCATACCGAGAAGTGGCAGGAGGCGGCGTACACGACGGGGCCGACGCAGTCGTGCGGCGCGACCGGAAGCTGCCAGGCGTCGGCGAGCGCGGCGATGCGGCGCGCTTCCGAGATCCTGCCGCACCAGGCGAGATCGAACATCACGATACCGGCGACGCCGGTCTGCAGCAGGTCCTTGAAACCCCAGCGGCCGGCGAGCGTCTCCGAGGCGCAGATCGGCGCCTTCGAGTGCGGCGCGTATGCCTTCAGCAGCTCCAGCGAATCCATCCGGATCGGATCCTCGTGCCAGTAGGTGTCGAACTCGGCCAGCGCCCGCGCGATTTTCTGCGCCGCCGGCAGCCGCCACAGCGAATGGAACTCGACCATGATGTCCATGCGGTTGCCGACCGCGGTGCGGATGCGGCGAAAAGGCTCCAGCGCGCGCTCCAGATCCGGCCCGCCGATGTGCCAGCCGTCGCTCGCCTCGGCGAAGGTATCGAACGGCCAGATCTTCATCGCGGTGATGCCCTGTTCGAGAAGCGAGACGGCGAGTTCATCGGCCCTGTGCAGGAACGCGTCCAGATCCTCGTAAGGTCCCGCGGCTGCCGCCGCCGGCAGGCCCCAGTTGTCCGAAGACTGCCCGCGCGCCTCGCGCACGTAGCGGTATCCGGCGCAGGTGTTGTAGGTGCGGATCGCCGGCCGGCTCGCGCCACCGAGCGCGCGATAGAGCGGCTGGCCGCAAGCCCGCGCGAAGAGGTCCCAGAGTGCGATGTCCACTGCCGAAACGGCGCGCATCCCCACTCCCGGGCCGCGCCAGCCGAGGTAGTCCAGCAGGCTGCGCATCGCCGCCTCGACGTCGCGCGGGTCGCGCCCGAGCAGCCGCGGCGCCACGTGCTCGTGCAGGTACGCCTCCACCGATTGCGCGGCGAAGCAGGTCTCGCCCAGCCCCGCCAGCCCCTCGTCGGTGTGCAGGCGCACCCACACGAGGTTGGGGAACTCGGCCAGGCGCAGCGTCTCGACCTGTGTCAGCTTCATGCGCCCCATTATCGTGCACCCACGGTTCGTTGACAGCGGTGGCATCGCCTCCTAACATCCGGTTCCTCTTTCGAGGAACAACCACAAAGGGGGAACCGATGCGAACCGCTCTCAAGATTGCGCTCGCGGTGCTGGCAGGGGCTGGCTTGGCGCTTCCTGCGCTCGCGCAGCAGCCGGCGGCGAAGACGCTCAAGATGCAGTCCACATGGCCCGCGGCGCTCACGCTGCAGGACAACTTCCGCTTCTTCGGCGAGCGGGTGGAGAAGCTCACCGGCGGCGCGCTCAAGATCGAGACGCTCGCCGCCGGGCAGGTGGTGCCGCCGTTCGAGGTGCTGGACGCCACGCACCGCAAGGTGATCGACGGCGCGCACGCGATCGCCTACTACTGGGTCGGCAAGAACAAGGCGGCGACGCTGTTCTCGAACACGCCCGCCGGCATCGCCGGGATGGACCACATGGACTTCCTCGGCTGGATCTACGAGGGCGGCGGGCTCGACCTGTGGTGGGAGTTCTACCAGAAGGAACTCAAGCTCAACCTGATCGCGTTCCCGATCCTGCCGGCGAGCCCGCAGGCGCTCGGCTGGTTCAAGCGACCGATCAAGAACCTCGCCGACTTCAAGGGCATGAAGTGCCGCCAGACCGGAATCGTCGCCGAGATCTACCAGCGGATGGGTCAGCAGACGGTCAACCTGCCCGGCGGCGAGATCGTGCCCGCCGCGCAGCGCGGCGTGATCGAGTGCGCCGAATGGGTGGGCGGGATCGAAGACCTGCGCCTGGGCCTGCCGCAGGTGTGGAAGTATCACTACACGCCGGGCATGCACGAGAGCGCCTCGATCGGCGAGCTGATGATCAACCTCGATGTGTGGAAATCTCTCGCCCCGCAGCAACAGGAGGCGATCCGCTCGGCGACCATGGAGACCTTCATGCGCTGGTGGGTGAAGTGGCAGCGCCAGAACGCCGATGCGATCGAGGAGATGCGCACCAAGCACGGCACGGTGATCCTGCGCACGCCGCCGGAGATCCTCACCGCGTTCTTCAAGACCTGGGACGAAATCGCCAAGGAGGAGTCGGAGAAAAACCCGTTCTTCAAGAAGGTGCTCGACTCGCAGCGCGAATGGGCATCGAAGGTGGTTCCGGCCAAGCGCTTCATGTTCCCGCCGTACTCGTTCGCGGCTAACTACTACTGGCCGGAAGGCGCGGCGCAGCCGGCCGCCAAGGGCGCAGGCAAGAAGAAGTGAACCTTGCAGGAAGCTGAAGCGAGATATGAAAAGGAGAGGGCGGCTGCGCCTCGCCCTCTCCGAGCCGGAGTGGCCGAATTTCCCCTGCGGGTTGACCGGGTTTTCTCAAGCGTGTAGTCTGCGTTTCGCTTTGCGGAACTCATTCCAGGAGGAGGAGACATGACGCAATTGAAGAGGGCGCTCGCGGGGGCGGCCTGCGCGCTCGCGTTCGCCGGGGCCGCGCATGCGCAGACGGTGCTCAAGATGCAGGCGAGCTGGCCGGCGGCGCTGACGCTCTACGACAACTTCACCTACTTCGCCGAGCGCGTCGGCAAGATGACCGCCGGCAGCCTGAAGATCGAAACCATGCCCGCCGGTCAGGTGGTGCCGGCCTTCGAGGTACTCGACGCGACGAACAAGAAGGTCCTCGACGGTGCGCATACCTGGGCGGCGTACTGGACCGGCAAGAACAAGGCGGCAGTGCTCTTCACCGGAGGCCCCGGCGGCGGCTTCGGCATGGATTTCATAGACGCCATGGGGTGGCATTACCACGGCGGCGGTCTGGAGTTGTATCAGGAGTTCTATCAAAAGGAGCTGAAGCTCAACGTCGTCGCGATTCCCATCCTGCCTGCGGGCCCGCAGGCGTTCGGATGGTTCAAGCGCCCGATCAAGAACCTCGCTGACTTCAAGGGCATGAAGTGCCGCCAGACCGGCATCGCCCAGGAGGTCTTCAACAGGATGGGGATGCAGACCGTCAACCTGCCGGGCGGCGAGATCATCCCGGCGGCGCAGCGCGGCGTGATCGACTGCGCCGAGTGGGTGGGCGGCGTCGAGGACCTGAAGCTCGGATTCCAAAACGTGTGGAAGTACCACTACACGCCGGGCGTGCACGAGAACGTCACCATCGCCGAGCTGCTCGTCAACGGCGACGTGTGGAAGTCGCTCAAGCCCGAGCAGCAGGAGATCATCCGTTCGGCGGCGAACGAGACGTTCCTCATCTGGTGGGCGAAGTGGCAGAAGCAGAACGCCGAGGCCCTCAAGGAGCTGCAGCAAAAGCACGGCGTGCGGATCCTGCGCACCCCGCCCGACATCCTGATCGAGTTCCTCAAGACCTGGGACAAGCTCGCGGCGGAGGAGGCGGCGAAGAACCCGTTCTTCAAGCGGGTGCACGACTCGCAGCGCGCCTACGCCTCGCTGGTGGTGCCGGCCAAGCGCTTCATGTTCCCGCCGTACTCGTTCGTGGCCAACTACTACTTCCCCGAAGGCGGCGCGAAGCCGGCGGCCAAGAAGGCAGGAGCGAAGAACTAGCGCAGGCCCTGCAGCGAAGGGGCGGCCGGGCCGCCCCTTCTTTTTTCATGACCGGAAAAGCGCAGTTGCATGGAAACCATCTCGCCGAAGCTCGTCGCGATCACCCAGAAGATTGACCGCTTCACCGACACGACCGGGACGCTGGTCGCGTGGCTCAACGTGCCCCTGATGCTCGTGGTCACCTGGGAGGTGAGCGCCCGATACCTGTTTCACGCGCCCACCATCTGGGCGTTCGACATCATCTACATGCTCTACGGCACGATCTTCATGCTGGGCGCGGCCTACGCGCTGCACAAGGGCGCGCACATCCGCACCGACTTCTTCTTCGAGAAGTGGTCCACCCGCACCAAGGGCATCATCGACTCGGTCGCGTACATCGTGTTCTTCTTTCCCTCGATCTTCGCGTTCTTCATCCTGAGCGCGCAGGAGGCGTGGTACGCGTACGACATCGGCGAGACCTCGGAGCAGACGCCGTGGCGCCCGGTGCTCTGGCCGTTCAAGACGGTGGTGCCGCTCACCTGCCTGCTGCTGCTCGTCCAGGGCGTCTCGGAGACGATCAAGAGCGTGTACGAGGCGCGCACCGGCGTGGAGCTCGAGCACAAGGAAAAGATCGAGGTCTAGGCGATGACCGGACTCGCTGCACTCGGGCTGGTGATGCTGATCGTGATGATCGGCGCGATCTTCATCGGCTTTCCGATCAGCTTCACGCTGCTCTTTCTCGCGCTCAGCTTCGGCTATTTCGGCCTGGGCGAGGTGGTGTTCAGCCTCGCCTACTTCCAGACCATCGGCATGATGAAGGAGGAGCTGCTCGCTGCGGTGCCGCTCTTCATCTTCATGGGCTTCGTCACCGAGCAGGCCGGGCTGATGGAGCGCCTGTTCAGCGCGCTGCGCCTGCTGCTCGCGCCGATCCGCGGCGCGCTGTTCGCGGTCGTGATCCTCACCGCGTCGATCTTCGCGATGGCGACCGGGATCGTCGGCGCGGCGGTCACGGTGCTCGGCATCATGGCCTCGCCGATCATGGTCAAGACCGGCTACGACGGCAAGCTCGCCGCCGGCGCGATCACTGCGGGCGGCACCCTCGGGATCCTGATTCCGCCCTCGGTGATGCTGATCGTCATGGGCCCGGTGATCGGGGTGTCGGTCGCCGACCTCTATGCGGCGGCGTTCGGCCCGGGCTTTCTGCTCGCCGGCCTGTACCTGGTGTATCTGCTCGGCCGCGCGTTCATCAACCCGAGCCTCGGCCCGCCGGTGCCGAAGGAGGACCGCATCCACAGCGCGCCGGTGATCGTGCGCGAAGTGCTGATCGGCGTGGTGCCGCTCGCGTGCCTGATCGCGGCGGCGCTCGGCTCGATCCTCGCCGGGCTCGCCACGCCGACCGAGGCCTCCGGCATCGGCGCGCTCGGCGCGCTCATCCTCGCCGCCGCCTACCGCAAGCTCTCGTGGGCGAACCTGAAGCGCGCGGTGCTCTCGACCACCGCGACCTCCAGCATGGTGCTGTTTCTCGCGGTCACCTCCAACATCTTCGGCGCAGTGTTCGCGCGCATGGGCACGGCGAACTGGATCACCGAGAGCATGCTCGCGCTGCAGTTCCCGCCGGTGATCATGCTGGTGGTGGTGCTGCTGCTGATCTTCCTCCTCGGCTGGCCGTTCGAGTGGCCGGCGATCATCCTGGTGTTCCTGCCGATCTTCTACCCGGTGATGGACGCGCTCAAGGGCGACATCGGGGCCGCGCTCGGCATCCCGGTCGAGTGGGTGATGGTCTGGTTCGGGGCGCTGGTGGCGGTGACGCTGCAGACCGCGTTCCTGTCGCCGCCGGTGGCGATGAGCGCCTATTACCTCAAGCAGGTGGTGAAGGAGTGGTCGCTCGCGACGATCTACAAGGGCATGTTCGAGTTCATGGTCCTGCAGGTGATCGCGATCGCGCTGGTCGTCGCTTTCCCGGCGATCGCGACCAAGCTGCCCGAGGAGCTGCAGGCGGTGGCGCGCGCGGTGAAGACCGAGGAAGTGGACGATTCGGCGAACCGCCTGGAGGAGGATCCGTTCAAGGGCGCGCAGGAAGAGGGGCAGGCGCAGGAGCCGGAGGCCGAGGGCGACGAGCTGGAAAAGGACGAGCTGAAGGCGACGAAGTAGCGCTGCGGCGGTTTCGCGCCGGGCGCGGCGCTCGGGCGGCCGCGATGTGCTACAAGGCGCCGATGTCCTTCGATTTCGACACGCCCATCGAGCGGCGCGGTACCTGGAGCCTGCGCTGGGACCGCTATCCCGGCGACATCCTGGCGCTGTGGGTCGCCGACACCGATTTTCGCGCGCCGCCCGCGGTGCTGGAGGCGCTGCGCGCGCGGCTGGATCACGGCGTGCTCGGCTACACCGTCGCGCCGCAGGAGCTGCGCGAGGCGATCTGCGAGCGCATGCGGCGCCTGTACGGCTGGTGCGTCGAGCCCGACTGGATCGTGTTTCTGCCGGGCGTGGTTTCCGGGCTTCATCTGGCGGCGCGGCACCTCGTCGCCCCGGCCGAGCACGCGCTCCTGCCGGTGCCGCTCTACCACCACTTTCGCCGCGCTCTGGAGCGCGCGCCGCGCGCCTTCACGGAGGTGCCGCTCGTGCTCTCGGCCGGGCGCTGGGTGTTCGACGAAGAGCGCCTTGCGCAGGCGCTCAGGCCGCAGACGCGGCTTCTGTTTCTGTGCAATCCGCAGAACCCGGGCGGCACGATCTTCACGCGCGCCGAACTCGCGCGGCTTGCCGATTTTGCGCTCGCGCACGACCTGGTCATCTGCTCCGACGAGATTCACTGCGACCTGCTGCTCGATCCGGGCAAGCCGCACGTGCCGATCGCGAGCCTCGCGCCCGAAGTGTCGCGCCGCACGGTCACGCTCGCCTCGCCCACCAAGGCGTTCAACTTCCCGGGCGTCGGCTGCGCCTGGGCGGTGATCGAGGACGCCGGGCTGCGGCGCGCGTTTTGCGCCGACGCGCACGCCACCGTTCCGGATCCTTCGCTCCTTGGCTATGTCGCCGCGCTCGCCGCGCTGCGCGATGGCGGCGAGTGGCTCGCGGCCGAGCTCGACTATCTGCGCGCCAATCGCGACCTGGTCGAGCGCGAGGTGGCGGCGATGCCGGGCCTTGCGATGGCGCACGTCGAGGCCACATTCCTTGCCTGGATTGACGCCTCGGGGCTGGGCGTCGCCGATCCGCAGGCGTACTTCCTTGCGCGCGGCGTCGCGCTCTCGCCGGGCGCGCAGTTCGGCGCGCCCCAATTCGTGCGCCTCAATTTCGGCACCCAGCGCGCCCGCCTCGCCGAAGCCCTCGCCCGCATGCGGGAAAATCGGGGTCGGAGCTGGGTCTGATCCGGTTTTTCAGGAGCGCATCCAGGCCGGGCCCCAGAGGTTGAGGGTGCGCTGCTCGTGCGGCCAGGTGCGAAACGCGGCCTCGCGCGTCATCACCTCGAGTTCCGCGGAGAACTCCACCTTGTGGCCGTCGGGGTCCTCGATCATGAAGAACAGGTTGTTGCCCGGCCCGTGCCGTCCGGGGCCCCACCAGAGCGGGATGCGCAGCGCCGCCATGCGGTCGGCCCAGTCGCGGATGTCGTTCCAGCCGCGCGTCTCGTAGCAGTGGTGGTCGGCGCGCGCCTCGGGCGCGCGGAACGCGGCGAAGCTGTGGTGCTCGGGATCGGAGCGCAGAAAGACGGCGGCGAGCGCCCCGCCGTCGAGCACGCGATCGGACTCGAGCATGCCGAGTCGGTCGCGGTAGAACTCGAGCATCGCCTGCGGCTGCGCCGTCGCGCAGACGAAGTGCTGCAGGCGCGCCTGCGGTCCCGAAAGCGGCGCCACCGCTGGCTCGGGCGCCGGCGCGAGCCCGAACACCACGCGCCGCCCGTCGGGATCGGTGACGGCAAACGCTGGCTCGCCGAAAAGGGGCGAAGGCGAGGGCTCGCAGGCAAGCCCGGCCGATTCGAGCGCGCTTCGCAGCGCGCGAAGCTGTCGCGCCTCCTGCAAGGCGAGCGCGAACCAGGGCACCGTGCCCTTGGCGCCGCGGCCGACGACGAGCTTGCGGCCGCGGCCGGCGACGAGCCATTCGCCGTCGGCAAGGCGCTCGATCCGGTCGCCGAGAAGCCGCGCGTAGAACTCCGCCAGCGCCTGCGGCTCGGGGGAGTCGCGGCGCAAGTGATCCAGCCGCGCGGGCCAGAGCGGCGCTGCGTTCATGCGGCTTGCCGTTCGTGCAGGGATTCCATCGCGAGCGCGCTCGCCGCCGAAAGCACGCGCTCCAGGTGCGGATCGCGCACGCCGAGCGCCGCCATGTGTTCCAGCGTCCTGCGCACGTAGTCGAGGCAGCGGCCGCGCTGGCCGACGCCCTGCGCCACCAGCCGCGCGCGCCCGTGCAGGTCCAGCTCGCCCGCGTATTGCCGGTGCGTGGGGTCGGCGACGAACGCGAGCGCGCGCAGCCGCCGCCTGCCGATGCGTACCGCGATCATGCGCGGAATGTACACCCGGTTCGCCATTTCGCGCCGCCACAGAGCGCGCAGCACGCGCCGCACGCCCGCCGCAGGCACCCGATAGGCCATGCCGTAGCACGAGCCGCCGCGGCACAGGCCGACCACCAGCCCAGGGCGCTCGGGCGTGCCGCGGTAGCGGTTCGAGAGGATGCACAGCGCGCGATGAAAGCCGAAGGCCCGCGCCACGCGCCGCTCGGCGTAGCGAAACCCCGGCGCCCACATGAGCGAACCGTAGCCGAATATCCAGAGGTCGCCACGCGGCAGCCGGCGGCGGAACTCCTCCAGCTCCATCAGTTCGCTGCGAGCACGCGCCGCACGTCCGCGGCGGACGCAAGCCGCCCGCCCGAGCGCTCGATCGCCGCGCGCGCGGCGCGCACCCACTCCAGGTTCGAGCGCGGCGTGCCGAGCGCTTCATCGTAGGCGTGCACGTGCACGATCGCGGCGCCTTCCTCGGCGCAGGCGACGCCCTCGGCGACGATGTCCGCCACGCGGACCGGTATGCCGGGCTGTCGCGACCGGCCCCACGGGCCGTTCAGAGCGACTTCGAGCCAGGTGCCGTTTCGCATGGGGCTTTCGCGGCGCATTATAGAATCGCCGCAAAAGGAGGCTTCGCTTGTCGGCAGGCACGCGCCGCGCGCCGATCGTCGGCCGCTACACCGCGCAGGAACTCGCGCTCGCGGCGCGCAATCACGCGATGCCGCTGGAGGCGCTCGCCTATGACGTGACGCCGGCGGGACTTCACTACACGCTGATTCATTTCGACATCCCGCTTGCCGATGCGCAGGCCTGGCGGCTCGAAGTCTGCGGGCGGGTCGAGCGGCCGCTCGCGCTTTCGCTCGCGGAGCTTCAGCGCCTGCCGCGCAAGACGGTGCGCGCCACGATGGAATGCGCCGGCAACGGCCGCGGTCAGATGGCACCGCGCTATCCCTCGATGCCGTGGCTGGAAGAAGGCGTCTCCACCGCCGAGTGGACCGGCGCGCCGCTCGCGCGGCTCCTCGAGCGCGCCGGACTGCGCCCTTCGGCGACCGAGCTGGTGTTTTACGGCACCGACCGCGGCATGGACCGCGGCGTCGAGCATGCGTTCGCCCGGAGCCTTTCGCGCGCCGAGGCCGTGCGCGAGGACGTGATCGTCGCATGGAGCATGAACGGCGTGGCGCTGCCGCCGCAGCACGGCGCGCCGTTGCGGCTCGTGGTGCCGGGCTGGTACGGAATGGCGAGCGTGAAGTGGCTCGAACGGATCGAGGCGACGGACCGGCCCTTCGACGGCGTGCAGCAGGCGCACTCCTACCACTTCCGCCAGCGCGCGGACGAAAAAGGCGTGCCATGCATGACGATGCGCGTCAATTCGCTGATGATTCCGCCCGGTCTCCCGGACTTCTATACGCGCCGCAGGCTCGTCGCGGCGGGCCGCGTCGAGGTCTTCGGCCGCGCATGGTCGGGCGAGGCGCCGGTGCGACGGGTCGAGTTCGGCGTGGATGGCGCGTGGTCCGAAGCGCTGCTGGAGCCCGCGCAGGGCGAATACGCGTGGCGCGGCTGGCGGGCGATTTGGCAGGCTGTGCCCGGCGAGCATGAACTTGCCTGCCGGGCGACCGACGCCGCCGGCGCGACGCAGCCGCTCGAACCCGTGCAGGACGAGGGCGGCTTCGGCAACAACGCCGTGCAACGCGTTGCGGTGAGCGTGCGATGAGTGGGAACGCCGGGATGGCCGTGCGCGACTGGCCGGCGGAGCTGTTCGCCGTGCTCAAGGGCGCCGGCGTGCGCGTGGTCGGCTATGTGCCGGATGCCGGCCACAAGCGGCTGATCGAGCTTTGCCGCGCCGATGACGCGATGCGCGCGGTGGCCCTCACCACTGAAGAAGAAGGCATCGGTCTTGCCGCGGGCGCGTGGCTCGGCGGCGCCCGAGCAGTGCTGCTCATGCAATCGAGCGGCGTCGGCAACTGCATCAACGCGCTCGGCATGGTGCGCGAGTGCCGCTTCCCGCTGCTTGCGCTCGTCACCATGCGCGGCGAGTACGGCGAATTCAATCCGTGGCAGGTGCCGATGGGGCAGGCGACGCGCCCGGTGCTGGAGGCGATGGGTGTCGTCGTGCAGCGCGTCGCAGCCGCGGAGGACGTGGCGCAGGCGGCGGAGGCGGCGGCGCGCCTGGCGTGGGGAAGCTACGCGGCGGTCGCGCTGCTGATCTCGCAGCGCGTGATCGGGATCAAGAGCTTTCAGGAGCAGTCGGCACAATGACGGCGGTGCTTCGCCGCCGCGAAGTGGTGCGCGCGCTGCTTGCCGATCGCGGCGGCCTGCTCGTGGTCGCGGGCCTGGGTTCGACCGCGTGGGACTGCGCCGCGGCCGGGGACGCGCCCCTCACGTTCCCGATGTGGGGCGCGATGGGCACGGCGGCGATGACGGGGCTGGGACTGGCGCTTGCGCAGCCCGCGCGCAGGGTGCTGGTCGTCACCGGCGACGGCGAGATGCTGATGGGGCTGGGCTCGCTCGCCACCATCGGCGTCGAGCGGCCGCGCAACCTGGCGATCGCGGTGATTGACAACGAGCGCTATGGCGAGACCGGCATGCAGCCGACCCACACCGCGGCCGGCGTGGACTTCGCCGCCATCGCGCGGGCATGCGGTTTTGCGCGTGCGATGCTCGTTCGCGACGGGGCCGAATTCGAGGCCGCACGCCGGTCGCTCCTTGGCGAGGAGGGTCCGGTCCTTGCCCAGATCAAGGTCGCCGCGGAAAAGCTGCCGCTCGTGTTGCCGCCGCGCGACGGCAGCCTGCTGCGGGCGCGCTTTCGCCGGGCGCTGCTCGGCGAGGCCGCCGATTCGGAGTAGGGGTCGGTCAACCGCCGCGCGGCAAGCGCGTTGATGGGGCTGGTTCCCCTTAGAACCCATCCAAGGAGACAGTGAAATGCTTCGAAAACTGCTGGTAACCCTCGCGGCGTGCACGTTTGCAGCCGCGGCCTACGCCCAGGCGCCTGCCAAGGGCGAGCCGACCAAGGCCACCCCGGCGACGCCGGCCACGCCGGCGACACCGGCCAAAGGAGAGCCGGCCAAGGCGACTCCGGCCACCCCGGCGACACCCG
>JBFMFX010000018.1:39012-89258 GCA_040752005.1 Pseudomonadota bacterium
CGAGCCAACGAAGGAAGCGGCTCCGGCCGAAATGGGCAAGGCGAAAGGCAAGGGCAAGCCCAAGAAGGCGAAGAAGCCGAAAAAGGAGAAAAAGGCGGAAAAGTAGCCGGCCCGCGGGCCAAACAGAGAACCCGGCTTCGGCCGGGTTTTTTGTTTTCGCCGACAGTTGTTCGCGGGGCGGCGCTGGAGTAGATTGAGGCTCGTTTCATGTTCCTTCTCACCCGGCTGACTTCGCACAGCTCGCGCTCGATCGCGGTGACGATCGCCTTCGCGCGCGACGCCTGCGGCGGCCGCGGCGGGCGCATGGGTGCTCCGGATAAAGAGCAAAGCGCGCTCCACCCCGCCTTCGCCCCGTCGTTTTCTTCCGGAAATCCCGCACTTCGCAACACACCGCCGATCCCGCGGCCGAGCGTCGCGGAGAGCCCCCTTTGTTCGCAAGGAAGAAGCCACGATGAAACGACGCGATTTCCTGAGGACATCGGCCGTTGCCGCGGCCGCTGCCGCGCTGCCCTGGCGCGATGCGCTTGCCTCTGGCCAATGGCGAGCCTACGAGATCACCACGCGGGTCACCATCCTGGCGCCCAGGGGCGCGATGCGGGCGTGGGTGCCGCTGCCGATGGCCGAGGACACCGACTGGCAGCGCTCGCTCGGCAATCGCTGGACGGGAAACTTCACCTCGGCGCGCGTGGTGAGCGACGGAAAGTACGGCGCGACGATGCTGCTTGCCGAGTGGGATGCGAGCGAGCGCGCGCCGCTGCTCGAGGTGAGCAGCCGCTTCGAGACGCGCGACCGGGCGGTGGATCTGACGAACGCCGGTGCGAGCGCCCCGCGTCTGCCGGCGGCGGAGCTCGCTTTCTACACCGCCGCGACAGAACTCATTCCGACCGACGGCATCGTGCGCGAGACCGCGCTCGACATCGTCAAGGGTGCGCGTAGCGATGTCGAGAAGGCGCGCGCGATTTACGACTGGGTGGTCGAGAACACCTTCCGCGATCCCAAGACCCGGGGCTGCGGCTGGGGCGATGTCAAGACGATGCTGGAGAGCGGCAACCTGGGCGGCAAGTGCGCCGACCTGAACGCGCTCTTCGTCGGTCTGTGCCGCGCGGCCGGAGTGCCGGCGCGCGACGTCTACGGGATTCGCGTCGCGCCGTCGCGCCACGGCTACCGCAGCCTCGGCGTCGGCTCGGCGCAAGTGACGAAGGCGCAGCATTGCCGCGCGGAGTTCTTCGCGCAAGGAATCGGCTGGGTACCGGTGGATCCGGCCGATGTGCGCAAGGTGGTGCTGGAGGAGTCGCCGGGGAGCTTGCGGCTGGACGATCCGAAGGTGAGCGCCGCAAGACAGCGTCTGTTCGGCAACTGGGAGATGAACTGGCTCGCCTACAACATGGCGCACGACGTGCGCCTGCCCGGTTCTGTCACCGGCGCGAAGATTCCGTACCTCATGTACGTCAATGGCGAGAACGGGCGCGAGTTGCTCGATCCGCTCGATCCCGACGGCTTCCGATACGAGATCCGCGCCAGCGGGGTAAGAACCTGAGAGCGGTGCGCGCCGCCGCGGCGGCGCTTGTCCTGTTCGCTGCGTGCGCCTCGGCCGGGGAGCTGCAGCCGTGGACGGGCGGGGCGGCGCCCGCGCTCGCGCTCGCTGGTCTCGACGGGCGGAGCTACGATCTGCGCGCCTACCGCGGGCGGGTCGTGCTGGTGAACTTCTGGGCGACGTGGTGCGAGCCCTGCCGCGAGGAGATGCCAGCGATGAACGCGCTCAGGCGCTCGCTCGCCGGCCGCCCGTTCGAAGTGCTCGCGGTCAACCTCGGCGAGCCGGAATCCCGCATCCGCCGGTTCCTGGAGGCGATGCCGCTCGATTTCCCGGTGCTTCTCGATCGCGACATGGCGGCGGCGAAGGCCTGGCAGGCGCGCGTTCTCCCGGCGAGCTTCGTCGTCGGGCCCGACGGCCGCATCCGCTACAGCGCGCTCGGCGCGCTCGACTGGAACGAGGAGCGCACGCGGCGCCGGGTCGTGGAGCTGCTGGCGCGATGATGGCCGGCGAGCACGCCGGCAAGGTCCGCGCGGCCGTCTTTGCGCTCGCCGCGCTCGCCGCGCTCGCGTGCGCGGCGCTGGCCGCAGACGGGCCCGAGCGCGCCCCGTTCGTCACCACGCCCGAGGAGGTGGTCGAGCGCATGCTGGCGTTCGCAGACACGCGCGCCGACGACGTGGTGATCGATCTCGGCTCCGGCGACGGACGGATCGTGATCGCGGCCGCGCGCCGCTTCGGCGCGCGGGGATTGGGTGTCGAGCTGGATGCGAGCTTGGTCGAGATCGCGCGCGAGAACGCACGCCGCGCCGGCGTCGCGGAGCGTGTGCAGTTCGCGGTCGGCGACGTGCGGCACGCGGACCTTTCGCGCGCCAGCGTCGTGACGATGTATCTGTTGCCGGCGCTCATGGATCAGCTCCAGGCGAAACTGCTCGCCGAGCTGCGCCCCGGCGCGCGCATCGTCTCGCACGCGTTCGGCATGACGGGATGGAAGCCGGACCGCACGGTGACCGTGCGCCTTTCCCGGCGCCACGAGGGCCAGGGCGACGAGAGCCGGATCCATCTCTGGGTGGTCCCGGCGCAGGTGCGCGGCGAGTGGAGCGCGCCCGGCTGGCGATTGCGCATCGCCCAGAATTACCAGGAAGTCGAGGTCGAGGCCGAGCGCGCCGGCCGGCGGCTCGCCCTCGCCGAGGTACGGCTGCGCGGCACCGAGTTCGCGTTTTCGGCCGAAGGACTGCGTTTTACCGGCCGCGTCGCGGGCGATCGCATCGCAGGAGAGCTGGTGCACGGCGCGCAGCGCCTGCCGCTCGAATTCCGCCGCCGCTGAGGCGCGGGCTAGATCACCTTTCCCGGGTTCATCAGCCCGCGCGGGTCGAGCGTGTGCTTGAGCGCGCGCATGAGCTCCAGCTCCAGCGCGTCCTTGTGGCGCCGGATCTCCTCGCGCTTCAACTGCCCCAGGCCGTGCTCGGCGGAGATCGAGCCGCCGAGCGCGGCGACCGTGTCGTACACCACGCGGTTCACCTCCTCGCGGCGCGCAACGAGCGCGGCGTCGCCGACGTTGTAGTGGAGATTCCCGTCACCGACGTGGCCGAAGCAGTAAATGCGCGTGCCGGGAAACCGCGCCTCGATCGCCTGGCCGGCGCGCGCGACGAATTCCGGCACGCGCGACACCGGCACCGAGACGTCGTGCTTGACGTTGGTGAACTGTGCCTCGGGGATCGCCTCGCGCAATCGCCAGAGCGCCGCCGCCTGCAGGTGGCTCTGCGCGACCGCCGCATCGTGCACGATGCCGCCCTCGATCGCCTCGGCGAGCGCGGCTTCCAGCCGCGCGGCGAGCGCCTCGAACGAGTCGGCGTCGGAGGCCTCGGCGAGCACGTACCACGGATGCGGCGCGGCGAGCGGATCGCGCGCGTCGCGCGCGTGCTCGAGCACCGCCTCCAGGCACGGGCGCGACACCAGCTCGAATGCGCTCAGCCGATCGCCCAGCCGTGCGCGCAGGCGCGCGAGCAGCTCGACGGCGCGCGCCGGGCTCTCGAGCGCGATCCAGGCCGCGACGATGGCCGTCGGCAGCGGATGCAGTCTCAGCACCGCCGCGGTGATGACGCCGAGCGTTCCCTCGGCGCCGATGAAAAGCTGCTTCAGGTCGTAGCCGGTGTTGTCCTTGCGCAGCGCTCGCAGGCCGTTCCAGACGCGCCCGTCGGGCAGCACCACTTCGAGCCCGAGCACCTGCTCGCGCGCGTTGCCGTAGCGAAGGACGTTCACGCCGCCGGCGTTGGTCGAGAGGTTGCCGCCGATCTGGCAGCTTCCTTCGGCGGCGAGCGAGAGCGGGAAAAAGCGCCCGGCCTGTTCGGCCGCGCGCTGAACGTTGGCAAGAACACAGCCGGCTTCCACCGTGATCGTGTCGTTGAGCGGATCCACTTCCCGGATGCGGTTCAGGCGCGAGAGCGACAACACGATCTCGGGCTGCCGCCCGGTGGGCACCGAGCCTCCGGACAGGCCCGTGTTGCCCCCCTGCGGCACGATCGCGACGCCGGCTTCGACGGCGAGCCTCACCACCTCGGCGACTTCGGCGGTGTTCGCCGGCCGGACCACGGCCAGCGCGCTCGCACGGTACTGCCGGCGCCAGTCGGTGAAATAGGCCGCGGTGTCCGCTGGCGCGGTGAGGACATGCCGCTCGCCGACGGCGGCGGCGAGCGCGGCGAGAAACGCGGCGGTCATTGTTGACGGCGATTTTCCCACACCGTACTTTGAGCACCGCCATGCGAGCGCTCGCTGCGATCTTTCTTCTTTGCATCGCGCCGGCGGCGGCTCAGGCGCCGGTGGTGCTCGGCGCCGTCGTCCCGCAGACGGGGCTGTTCGCGGATGCGGCGGCGAGCTATGCGCGCGGCCTGCGGCTGTGGGCCGAGCAGGCGAACGCGGCCGGCGGGTTGCTCGGCCGTCCGGTGGATCTCGTCCTGCTCGACGACGGCTCCGATACGCAGCGCGTGCCCGCTCTGTACGAGGCGCTGATCGGCGAGCGACGCGCCGAGCTTCTCGTCGGCCCTTTCGGCTCGGCGGCGACGCTCGGGGCGGCCGCCGTCGCAGAACGCGCGCGGCGTGTCATGGTCAACGCCGCCGGCACCGCGCCGGGAATCCATCGCAAGGGCACTCGCTACGTCTTTCAGGCGATCGCGCCGCCTGCGGAATACGGTCGCGGCGTGCTGGAGATCGCGCGCCGCGAGGGTATTGCGCGCGTGCTCGTGCTCGCGCGCGACGACCCCCTCGCGCGCGCGGCGGCCACGCGCCTGCGCGAGCAGGCGCTGGCGGCGGGCCTGGTCGCCGGCCCCGTGCAGCTGTACAAGCCCGGCGCGGACGATTTCGCATCGCAGATCGAGCAGGCGCGGAAAGACGGGATCGAGGCATGGATCGCGTTCGGCCTGGCAAACGATGCGGCCGCGATGGTGAAGAGCCTGCGCAAGCACGGCTGGGCGCCCGCGCTCTTCCTTGCCCAGGGTGCTGCCGATCCGGCTTTCATCGGCCTGGTGGGGCAGGATGCGGAGCTTGCGATGGGCATCTCGCCCTACGAGCCGCGCGCACCGACCGCCGGCAACCGCGAGTTCGTCCAGGCCTACACGAAGCGCTGGAACGCGCCGCCGGATGCACTGGCGGCGGCCGGCTACTCCGCGGCCCGGCTGCTCGAGCTGGCGGCACTGCGGGCGGGCGCGCTCGATCAGGAAAAGCTGCGCCAAGCGCTCGCGACCGAGGAATTCGCCACGCCGCTCGGGATCCATCGGGTGGACGCCGACGGCCTGCAGACGGGCGCGATGCCGCTCGTCATTCAGATCCAGCGCGGCCGGCGCGAGATCGTCTGGCCCGAAGCGCTTGCCACGGCGCGCTGGCGGCTTCCCTTCCCGGCCTGGGAAGGGCGCCGGCGTCTCGAGTAGCGTGGCGCCCGCGGGCGAGCGGCCGCCGCCGCGCGACGGGCCGCAGGCGACCGGGGTCGCACCGGCGCTTGCGGTCACGCTGGCAGTCCAGACGCTCGCTGCGTTCGCGGTGTATTGCGCGCCGGTGCTCGCGCCGCTTGCCGCACCCGCCCTCGGCGTCGCACCGTCGGCGGTCGGCTATTACATCGCCGCGACCTATGCCGGAAGCATGATCGGCTCGGCCGCAGCCGGCGGCTGGGTGGCGCGCTTCGGCCCGATTCGCGTCAGCCAGGCGGGCCTTGCGCTCGGTTTCGCCGGTCTTGCGCTGGATGCCGGCGCCCTGCTGCCGCTCGCGATCATGGGAGGCTTGATCGTCGGGCTCGGCTATGGGCCGGCCACACCTGCGAGCTCCGTGATCCTGATTCGCACCGCGCCGCCCTCCATGGTTTCGCTCGTGTTCTCGATCAAGCAGACCGGGGTACCGGCCGGCGGCGTGCTCGCCGGGGCGATCGCGCCTGCGCTTGCCCTGGCGCTCGGCTGGCAGGGCGCGGCGCTCGCAATCGGCGCGGCATGCCTTGCATTGGCGCTGGCGATAGAGCCGATGCGGCGCCGCTATGACCTCGAGCTCAGGCCCTCGGCCCCGGCGTCGGTCAGGAGCGCGCTCGCGCCGGTGGCGATGGTGCTCGCCGATCCGATGCTCCGGCGCATGTGCGTATGCTCGTTCGTGTACGGCGGGGTGCAGATCACGCTGGTCACCTATCTGGTCACTTTTCTCGTCGAGAGCTTCGCGCTCTCGCTCGTGATCGCCGGCATGGTGATGGCGGTCTCGCAGGTGGCGAGCGTCGCCGGACGGGTGCTCTGGGGCCTCGCCGCCGACCGGCTGCTGAGCCGCCGCGCGATGCTCGGCCTGCTCGGCATCGGCATGGGAGCCTCCGCTGCGGCTGCGCTCGCGGCCGGCCCCGGCTGGCCCGCGTGGCTGCTCTTTGCCTACGCGGCGGTGTTCGGGGCGACGGCGGTGGGCTGGAACGGCGTCTTTCTCGCCGAGGTCGCGCGCGTGGCGCCGCAGGGCCGCACCAGCGAAGCGACCGGCGGGTGCCTGTTCTTCACCTATCTCGGGGTCGTGCTCACGCCGCCCGCGTTCAACGCCCTGCTTGCTCTTGGCGGCGGCTATGCGCTCGCCTACGCCGCGTTCGCGGTGCCGTCGCTCGCGGTGGGCGCGTGGCTGCTCGCGGGGAGGCCGCCGCGGTGACCGACGGCGCCGCGCTGCCTGCCCCTGTGCGCGAGGTCGTGCTGGTGCCGGGGCTGTGGGCGCCGCGCTTCGTCATGGCGCCGCTCGCCGCGCGGCTCGCGCATGCGGGTTTCCGCTGCCGCATGTTCGGATACTCCGGCCGCGCGCAGCCGCTCCAGGCGCACGTCGAGCGGCTTGCGCGCTTTGCGCGCGCGACAGGCCCCGCCCACTTCGTCGGTCACAGCCTGGGCGGACTGGTGGTGCTCGCGACGCTGGAGCGCGAGCGCACGATCGCCTGCGGCCGCGTGCTGCTGCTCGGCGCGCCGGTGCGCGGCTCGCTCGCCGGCCGGCGCCTCGCACGCCGTGCCCCGGGTCGGTGGCTGCTCGGGGCGAGCGCGTCGCTGTGGCGCGAAGGGCGCGAGGCGCGCTGGACGAGGCCGGAACCGCTCGGGGTCATTGCCGGCTCGCTTCCGGTCGGTCTGGGGCGACTGATCGCCGGCGTTCCCGGTCCGAGCGACGGAGTGGTGCGGCTGGAGGAAACCGAAATCGAGGGCATGTCCGAGCGCATCCTGCTGCCGGTGTCGCACAGCGCGATGCTGATTTCGGCGCGTGTCGCGCGGCAGGTGGTCGCGTTCCTTTCCACCGGGAGGTTCGTTCGTGAGGACGCTTAGCGTGCTCGCCGTCGCTTTCGCGCTCTCCGGCTGCGAGACGCTCGGCTACTACGCGCAGGCGATCTCCGGCCACCTCGACTTGATGAGCCGGGCAAGGCCGGTGGCGGAGCTGCTCGCCGATCCGCAGGTGCCGCCGGCGCTGCGCGAGCGGCTGGCACTCGCGCAGCGCATCCGCGATTTCGCCTCGAGGGAGTTGAAGCTGCCGGACAACGGTTCGTATCGCGGCTACGCCGACCTCGGGCGGCCGTTCGCCGTCTGGAACGTGGTCGCAGCGCCGGAGTTTTCGCTCGAACCGGTGCGCGCGTGCTTTCCGGTGGCGGGGTGCGTCGCCTACCGCGGCTTCTTCGAGCGCGCGGCGGCGCAGGCCTACGCCGAACGCCTGCGCGCATCGGGGCACGACGTCTACCTCTACGGAGTGCCTGCCTACTCGACGCTCGGGCGCTTCGACGATCCGCTGCTTTCGACCTTCATTGATCGCAGCGAGGCCGAGCTCGCGGGGCTGATCTTTCACGAGCTGGCGCACCAGGTCGCGTATGCCCGCGACGACACCGCGTTCAACGAATCCTTTGCCGTGGCCGTCGAGCGCGAAGGCCTGCGGCGCTGGCTGCGCGGGCGCGACGCGGAACTGGCGCGGCTTGCCGCAGCGCAGGCGCGCGCGGCCGAAGTCGAGGCGCTCATGCAAGCCGCACGCGCGCGTCTCGCAGCTCTTTATCGCGAGCCGCTCGCGCCGGATCTCATGCGCAGGCGCAAGCATGCCGAGCTCGCGGCGCTCAAGGCGGCGCTCGCCGCCCATCCTCGCTACCGCGACCTCGAGCCGAACAACGCGGTGCTCGCGGCGCACGCCGCCTACACGCGCTTGGTGCCGCGGTTCGAGCGGCTGCTTGCCGAGGAAGGCGGGGATCTCGCGCGCTTCTACGAGCGAGTGCGTCGCCTTGCGGCGCTCGAGCCGGCGGCCCGCGGCGCTTTCGCTCCCGCGGACGCGTCGAACGGCGGCCCCGGTGCGCTCCCGCTCAACTGAGCGGGATGTCCACGACCTTGGCGAACGCCGGGCGCGTAGCCAGGCGCTCGAACCACGCCTCGAGATGCGGGTAGGCCGGCCTCTCGATCGGCAGTCGCATCCAGATGTGCACATGGCAGCCGAGGGGGATGTCGCCCATCGAGAAGCGGCCCGCCACATAGGGTCGCTCCTTGAGCGCGGCATCCAGGATCGCGAGCAGCTCGGCCGACCGCCTGCGCCCTTCCTCGATCGCGGCCGAATCGCGCCTCTCGGGCGGCGTGCGCACCAGTCCCCAGAACACCGGCCGCAACGCCGCCTGGAAGCTGAACGTCCAGTCTATCCACTGATCCGCGATCGCGCGCTCGCGCTCGTCCACCGGCCAGAGCACGCCCTTGCCGAATCTGGCGGCGAGATAGCGCACAATCGCGTGCGACTCCCACAGCACGAAGCCGTCTTCTTCCAGTGTCGGCACCAGGCCGTTCGGGTTGAGCCTGCGGTATTCGGGCGTGTTGACCACGCCGTACTGCATGCCGGCGTCCACGCGCTCGTAGGCAAGCCCCAGCTCTTCCAGGCACCAGAGCGCCTTCTTCACGTTGACCGAATTCGTCCGGCCCCAGATCCTCAGCATCGCCTCTCCCGAAAACAGGGTCAGACCCGGGTCTGACCCTGTTTTTCTGCGTGTCAGAAGCCGGCAGCCTGGCCGTCGCGGCGCGGATCGCTCGCGCCGAGGTAGCCGTCCTCGAGCTTCCAGATCGCCTGGCAGCTGCCGAAATCCATGTAGCCTTCCTTGAGCTCGGTGATACGGTGTCCGCGAGCGGCGAGATCCTGCAACACGGCCGGCGCGAAACCTCCCTCGACGTTGACCTCGAGGTCCTTCACCCAGCGGAAACGTGGTCCGTCGCAGGCGGCCTGCGGGTTCTGGCCGTAGTCGGCGATGCGCACGACGAGCTGCACGTGCCCCTGCGGCTGCATCGTGCCACCCATGACGCCGAAGCTCATGACCGGCCGGCCGTCCCGTGTCATGAATCCCGGAATGATCGTCTGGTAAGGGCGCTTGCGCGGCCCGACCCGGTTCGGGTGCTCGGGCTTGAGCACGAACGTCGCGCCGCGGTTCTGAAGCGAGATTCCGGTGCCGGGTACGACCACGCCCGAGCCGAAGCCCATGTAGTTCGACTGAATGAGCGAAACCATCATGCCCGAGGCATCGGCCGCGGTGAGGTACACCGTGCCGCCACGGGGCGGGGCGCCCGCGGCGAACACCTGCGCGCGTCGCCGGTCAATCAGCTTCGCGCGCGCCGCGAGATAGCCCGGGTCGAGCAGCCGCTCTGCGGCGAACGGCATGTGCTCCGGGTCGGCGACATACGCGAGCGCGTCGGCAAAGGCGAGCTTCACCGCCTCGATCTGCAGGTGCACGCTGTCGGCGCCGTCTACCGGCAGGCTCGCCATGTCGAAATGCGAAAGGATGCCGAGCGCGAGGAGCGCGACGATGCCCTGGCCGTTCGGCGGCAGCTCGTGCACCGTGTAGCCGCGGTAGCCAACCGCCAGCGGCGCCACCCAGTCGGATTCGTGCGCCGCGAGGTCGGCGACGCGCAGCGCGGCGTCGTGCGCCCTCGCGTGCGCTTCCATTTTCTCGGCGAGTTCGCCGCGGTAGAACGCGTCGCCGCGCGTCGCGGCGATTTTTTCCAGCGTCGCCGCATGCTCCGGGAACCGGAACCGCTCGCCCGGAGCGGGCGTGCGCCCGCCGGGCATGAACGCCTCGGCGAAACCCGGCTGGTCCTTGAGTTCTTTTGCCTGCTGCGCCCATTGTCGCGCGACCGTCGGCGACACGAGATAGCCCTCGCGCCCGTAGCGGATCACCGGCTCGAAGAGCCGCTCGAAGGCGAGCCGCCCGAATCGCTCCGAAAGCATGCGCCAGCCCGAGACGCAGCCGGGGACGGTCACCGTGTTCCAGCCGCGCTGCGGCATCGCCTGCGCGCCGCCGAAGTAGGCCGGAGTCCACGCCGCCGGAGAGCGCCCGGAGGCGTTCAGGCCGTGCAGGCGCTCGCCGTCCCAGACGATGGCGAAAAGGTCCGAGCCGATGCCGTTGGAAACCGGCTCGACCAGCGTCAGCGTGATCGCCGTGGCGAGGGCCGCGTCCACCGCGTTGCCGCCGGCGGCGAGCATCGCCACGCCCGCCTGCGCGGCGAGCGGCTGCGACGTGGCGACGACATTTCCCGCAAGAAGCGGCTTGCGCGGCCAGGCGTAGGGGAAAGTCCAAGAAAATGGCACGGTCACGCCTCTATTCTAAGCGGCACTTTCGTGCTATCCAGTGACGTTTCGACGCGCCCATGATCCCCCTCGCGCACGCGCTGCCCGATCTTGTCGCCGACCTGGAGGCGGAGCTGGCGCGGCTCGGGCGCAGCGACCTCGCGGCGCAGGTGCGAAGCGCGCGGCTTGCGCGCTGGACGCGCGACGAGTTCGCCGGCACCGTCTACCTTCATCTCGCGCCGGCCGGCGCGGCGTCCACGGGCGCGCTCGAGCGGCTCTCGCTCTATGACGAGCTGGGCGTCAACGTGGACACCGACTCGCGCGGGCGGCCCTGCGGCATCGAGATTCTGGACGGCGCGCGCATCGCGGAGCGCCTGGCGCGGACCGGCGGGTGAGCGCGGTGCTCGAGGCGCTCCTGTCGTGGCAGCTCGCCGGCCTCGGTATCGGCCTGGTGGCCGGCGCGCTCGCCGGGTGGCGCAAGTGGGAACCGGTACCGTCGTTTCTCGGCGCGCTCGGAGTGTTCGTTCTCGCCGTCCTCGCGCCCGATCTGGCGCAGGGGCACGGCGCCTCTGCGGTGATGGGCGCGGTGATGATGGGCCCGGTGGTCGGCTTCGTGCCGGTGGGCGCGGGCTTTCTCGCCGGGCGCTGGGCGATGTCGCGGCGCTAGTCGTCGAGCGCGAGCACGACCCGGCCGAGCACCTTGCCGGCTTTCAGCTCCTCCAGCACGGCGTTCACCTCCGCGGCGGGCCGCGTCGCGATCGGTCCGGGCTTGAGCTTGCCCTTCTTGGCAAGCGCCACCACCTCCTTCAGCTCGCGCAGGTTGCCGACGTAGGAGCCGACGATGCCGATCGCGCGCTGCGCGATCGGCGGCAGCGGGTGCACGAGTTCGCCGCCGTACAGGCCGCACAGGATGTAGCGCCCACCCTTGCGCAACGCGCCGATGCCGAGCGCCGCGGTGGCGGGCATGCCGACCAGGTCAATCGCTCCGGCAAGGCTTCCCATCGCGAGCTGCGCGAGCTTCTGCGTCGCGTCCCCGGCGCGCGTATCGAGCACGAGCTTCGCGCCCTGGCGGCGCGCGGCGGCGAGCTTCGCCTCGTCCACGTCGCAGGCGATGATGTTGCGCACGCCCCTCGCGCGCAGCACCGAGATGCACACCATGCCGAGGCCGCCGCAGCCGATCACCGCCACCCAGTCGCGCGCGGAAAGGGCGGGGAGCTTCGCCGCCGCGCTGTAGGTGGTGAGGCCCGAGCAGGCGAGCGTGGCGGCGAAGGCCTCGTCCAGTCCCTTCGCGTCCACGAGGTATTTCGGGTGCGGTACGAGGAGATGGCTCGCGTAGGCGCCGGGCCGCATGACGCCGAGAAAGCGCGGTCCGCTGACGCAGTAGTTGTCCTCGCCCGCCCTGCACACCGCACACTTGCCGCAGCCGATCCACGGAAAGACGATGCGCCGCTCGCCGACCTTGACGCCCTTGGCGCGCGGCCCGAGCGCCTCGACGACGCCGAAGGGCTCGTGACCGAGCGTAAACGGCGGCACGCAACCGCGCTCCTTCACGTAAAAGCGCCGGCCGCCGCCCCAGTCGAAGTAGCCCTCCCAGATGTGCAGGTCCGAGTGGCACACGCCCGAGCGCGTCACGCGCACCAGCACCTCGGTGCCCTTCGGTTGCGGCGTTTCCTTCAGCACCTGCTGCAGCGGCTTTCCGTGTTCGATGATGTCCCAGCTGAGCATCGTCTCCTTCCTCAGGCGCGGGCCGAGGCCGCGAGCGCCTGGTCAATGTCCCACAGGATGTCTTCCAGCGTCTCCAGGCCCACCGACATGCGGACCATGTCCGGCGTGACGCCCGCCTTGCGCTGGTCCTCCTCGCTCATCTGCCGGTGCGTGGTCGAGGCCGGATGGATGACGAGCGTCTTCGCGTCGCCGATGTTGGCGAGGTGGCTCATCACCTGCGCCGCCTCGATGAACTTCTCGCCCGCCCGGGCGCCGCCCTTGATGCCGAAATTGACCAGGCCCGAGGCGCCCTTCGGCAGGTACTTACGCGCGGCCGCGTGATAACGGTCGCCGGGAAGGCCCGGATAGTTGACCCACGCGACGCGCGGATGATCGCGCAGGAATTGCGCCACCGCGAGCGCGTTCGCGCAGTGCCGGTCCATGCGCACCGGCAGAGTCTCGATTCCCTGCAGCAGGAGCCACGCATTGAGCGGCGCGAGCGCCGGGCCGAAGGTGCGCATCACCTCCATGCGCGCCTTCATGGTGAAGCCGAAATCGCCGAACGTTTCGTGAAAGATCACGCCGTGATAGCCGGGCGACGGCGTGGTGAACTCCGGGAACTTGCCATTGCCCCAGTCGAACCTGCCGGACTCGACAATGACGCCGCCCATCGTGGTGCCGTGCCCGCCGAGGTATTTCGTCGCCGAGTGCACGACGATGTCCGCGCCCCATTCGATCGGGCGGCACAGGTAGGGCGAGGGCACGGTGTTGTCCACCACCAGCGGCACGCCCGCCTCGTGCGCGATGGCCGCCACCGCCTCCAGGTCCACGATGTTGAGCAACGGATTGCCCAGCGTTTCGCAGTACACGAGCTTCGTGTTTGGCCTGAGCGCACGGCGGAAATTGTCCGGCTCGTCGGGATCAACGAAGGTCGTTTCGATGCCGAGCTTGGCGAGGTTGACGCCGAGCAGCGTGTGCGTGCCGCCGTAAAGGGTGGAAGCGGAGACGATGTGGTCGCCTCCCCGGGCGAGGGTGAGGATCGCGGTCGCCTCCGCCGCCTGACCGGTCGCGCAGGCGAGCGCCGCGCGGCCGCCCTCCAGCGCCGCGACCCGTTCTTCGAGCACCGCCACCGTCGGGTTGGAAATGCGCGAATAGACGTTGCCGAAAGTCTGCAGGTTGAACAGGCTCGCGGCGTGGTCGGCCGAATCGAAGACGAACGAGGTCGTCTGGTAGATGGGCGCGGCGCGCGCCCCGGTCACCGGGTCGGGGATCTGCCCGGCGTGCAGCGCCAGCGTCTCGAAGCCGAACTTGCGGTCCGCCATCGGCCGATTCTAGCCGCGCGCGGTCGCTCAGTCGCGCTCTGCGAGCCCGGAAGGGCGCGCGCGCCTGAGCGCGGCGCGGTATTGCGAGGGCGCGACGCCGACCTGGTGCTGGAAGAAGCGCGTGAAGTTGGACTGCGCCGAGAAGCCGAGCTGCGCCGAGACGTCGGCGATGCGCGCGCGCTCGGACGCAAGCCGTGCGATCGCCGCCTCGATGCACAGCTTGTCGAGGTACGCGCGCGGCGAGAGCCCGGTGCTCAGATGGAACAGATCGTAGAAGCGCGAACGCGACAGGCCGATGCGCGCCGCCACCTCCTCCATGTTCAGTTCCTTGGTCGGCCGGCCGCGCAGCAGGGCCAGCGCGCGCCGGATGCGCGAATCGGCGAAGGGCGAGCCGCGCCAGAAGCGCGCCGCCGGCGCCCGAGGCGCGAGATAGGCCTCGGCGATCGAAAACATGATGTCCTCGACCATGAATTCGAGCCGATCGGCGGAAAGGAACTGGTCGTTGCTCGCTTCCAGCGCGAGCAGATCGGCAAGTTGCCGGATGCGCGGCGTGATCGGCTCGCGCGGCGCCGGAAACGGCCGCGGTCCGCGCTCGAACGCCGCCGGGAAGCGCGTCTGCAGCCACTCGGCGGACGCTTGCAAGAGGAGCACCTCGGCGTGCGGCCGGCGTTCCGGTTCCGAACGCTGCGGCACGGCCGCGCACTGCTCGCCGGGATTGAAGAAGCCGATGTGCTCGCGGGTGATCCTCGCCGCAGGCTCGCCCTGCGGCGCCGGAGCGAGCGCGACGTCATCCCCGTCCAGCGTGCACAGCACCTGCGGATCGGGCGCCGGCCCGAGCGCCAGCGCCTCGCGCACCTCGAGGAGCTTCAGGCGCCCGAAGCGGCCGTCGAAGACCCGGAGGGTCCGATTCATCGGCCGAAGGATAACCCGCGACCGAGTGCGGTCAAGACGTCAGTACGGCAGCCAGCGGGGGCGTTTCGCAGAGATGACGCGCGTGTTCACGCCCACCCAGTTCAGGCCGCCGAAGAGCCGGCCGTGCTCGATCTTCACGCACCGGTCCATCACCGCCTCCAGCCCGTGCGCGCGCGCGTACTGCGCGGCCTCGGCGTTGGTCACGCCGAGCTGCTGCCAGAGCACCTTCGCGCCGATCGCCACCGCGTCGCGCGCGACCGGCATCACGTCGGCGCTGCGGCGGAATACGTCCACGATGTCCACCTTGTCCGGCACTTCCTTGAGCGAGCCGTAGCAGCGCTCGCCGAGGATTTCGCCGCCGGCGTAGCGCGGGTTCACCGGAATGATGCGATAGCCATGCTCCTGCATGTACTTGGCGGCGAAGAAGCTCGGGCGAAACCAGTCGGCCGAGAGCCCCACCACCGCGATCACGCGATTCTCGGCGAGGATGCGCCGCAGCGTCTCGATGTCGTCTTGCATGCCGCTACTATAATCGAAGCTGTGCAACGATCGGGTCGGAGAGAGCAGGCGAGGTACGGCGAGGAACGCGGCGAACCGCCTCAGGTGCGCAGCGCGCCATTGTTCGTCGCACGCCGCGACGGCTTGCGCGTGGCGGCGAAGTGATGGCGCTCGATCCGCAGGTCGTCGAGCTGCTCGCGCGCGCCGCGCGCTCGCCGCTTCCCGCCTATCACCAGGTGCCGCCTGCGGTCGCGCGGCGTCTGTACCGCGACACGCGAGCCGCGCTCACGCCCGACCCGCCGCCGGTGGAATCGGCGCGGCTTCTCCTTGCGCCGGGACCGGCGGGCCCGGTACCGTTGCGCGCCTACCGCCCGCAGGGCACCGGGCCCGAGGCGGCGCTGCCGGCGCTCGTCTACTTCCATGGCGGCGGCTGGGTGATCGGCGATCTCGACACGCACGACGTCGTGTGCCGCACGCTCGCCAACGGCGCGCGCTGCGCGGTGTTCTCGGTGGAGTACCGCAAGGCGCCGGAGGCGCCCTTTCCGGCGGCGGTGGAGGACGCGATCGCCGCGACCTCGTGGGTGGCCGGCAACGCGGCCGCGCTCGGGGTGGACGCGGCGCGGATCGCGGTCGGCGGCGACAGCGCCGGCGGCAATCTCGCCGCGGTGGTCGCGCTGGCCGCGCGCGACGCCGCAGGGCCGGCGCTTGCCTTTCAGCTCCTCATCTATCCGGCGGTGGACCAGCGCATGGGCCACCCCTCGATCGAGGCGAACGGCGACGGCTACCTGCTGACGAAACAGAGCATGCTCTATTTCCGCGGCCACTATCTGCCGAACGAGGCCGACCGGCTCGACTGGCGCGCTTCGCCGCTGCTCGCGCCGAGCCTTGCGGGCCTGCCGCCCGCATTCGTCCTCACCGCCGGTTACGACCCGCTCGTGGACGAGGGGCGCGCCTATGCCGAGCGGCTTGCGCGCGAGGGCGTCAGCGCCGAGTACCGCTGCTACGAAGGCATGGTGCACGGTTTCATCACCATGGGGCGGGTGCTCGATGCCGCGAACGCGGCGCTCTCGGAGTGCGCGGCAGCGCTCGCGCGCGCCTTCGGCGCGAAGCGATGAGAGCCGACATCCGCACCCGTCACGGCGGGGCGATCCTCGCCGATCAGCTCGCCTGCCACGGCGTGCGGCGCGCCTTCGGCGTGCCGGGCGAGAGTTACCTCCCGGTGCTGGACGGCCTGTACGATCAGCGCGAACGCATCCAGTTCGTGATCTGCCGGCACGAGGGCGGCGCCGCCTACATGGCCGAAGCGCACGCCAAGCTCACCGGCGGGCCGGGCGTGGTGTTCGTCACGCGCGGACCCGGTGCGACCAACGCTTCTGTCGGCGTGCACACCGCCTATCAGGACTCCACGCCGCTCGTCGTCTTCGTCGGGCAGGTGGGCAACGACATCATCGAGCGCGAAGCGTTCCAGGAAATCGATTACCGGCGCATGTACGGCCCGCTGACGAAATGGGTGGCGCAGATAGACCGCGCCGAGAGGATCCCGGAATTCGTCAGCCGCGCCTTTCACACCGCGACCGCGGGGCGCCCCGGGCCGGTGCTGCTCGCCTTGCCGGAGGACGTGCTCTATGCCGAGGCGGCGGTGGCCGATGCGCCGCATTACCGCACGCCGGCGGCCGCGCCCGCGCCGGCGGACATGGCGGAGCTGGAGCGCCTTCTCGCCGGCGCCGAGCGGCCGCTCGTCATCCTCGGCGGCGGCGGCTGGACGGGCAAGGCGCTCGCGGATTTTCGCGCCTGGGCCGAGCGCTCGATGCTCCCGGTCGCCTGCGCGTTCCGCTGTCAGGATTACTTCGACAACCGCAGCGCGAACTACGTCGGCGACATCGGCATCGGCGTCAACCCGAAGCTGGCCGAGCGGGTGAAGGAGGCCGACGTGCTACTGGTCATCGGCGCCCGCCTCGGGGAGATGACGACGAGCGGCTATACGCTGCTCGAGGTCCCCGCGCCGCGCCAGACGCTCGTGCATGTGCACGCCGGCGCCGAGGAGCTGGGGCGCGTGTACCGGGCGGCGCTGCCGATCCAGGCGTCGTATCCGCAGTTCGTCGAGGCGCTGGTGCAGGTGCGACTGGACGGCTCGCGCTGGCGCAGCCGCACGCAGGCGGCGCGCGCCGACTACGAGCAATGGTCCGCGCCGCAGCCGATGCCCGGACCGGTGCAGCTCGGCGAAATCGTGAAGTGGCTCTCGGATGCGCTGCCGGAGGACGCCATCCTCACCAATGGCGCCGGGAATTTCGCGTCGTGGCTGCACCGACACTTCCGCTACAAGCGCTATCGCACGCAGCTTGCGCCGACCAGCGGCTCGATGGGTTACGGGGTGCCGGCGGCGGTGGCGGCCAAGATCGCCGAGCCCGGGCGGACCGTCGTCGCGCTTGCCGGCGACGGCGACTTCCTCATGAACGGGCAGGAGTTTGCCACCGCCGCACAATACGGTGCGCCGATCGTCGTGCTGGTGGTGAACAACGGCATGTACGGCACGATCCGCATGCACCAGGAGCGCGAATACCCGGGGCGCATCTGCGGCACCGAGCTGAAGAATCCCGATTTCGCCGCCTACGCGCGCGCCTTCGGTGGGCACGGCGAGATCGTCGAGCGCACCGCCGATTTCCGTCCCGCGTTCGAGCGCGCGCTCGCCTCCGGCAAGCCGGCGATCGTCGAGCTGCGGATTGACCCGGAGGCGATCACGCCGTCGGCGACGCTCTCGGGACTTCGCGCCGCGGCGCTGGCGAAGAAATAGCTAGCCGGTGGTGGCGATCCACGCCGGGTCGTCCTGGTGCCGGCGCTCGAACTTGAGGAACTGGTAGTAGCCGCAGGTGCTGCCGTAAGGATAGCTGCGGCAGGCGCCGGGGCGCGCTTCGTACACGGTGCAGCGGCGCGTGCGCGGGTCGAGCAGGCGGCAGACGCTGCCGAAATGCTCGTCCTTGCGGTGGCGCAGCACGCGCACCTTTTCGCCCGGGTCGTACTTGGTGTAGCGCATCTCGGCCGTTGCGTAATCGAGGCCGAGACGGCGCGCCAGGCGCTCGATGTCGGCGCGCGTTACCTCGATCAGGGTGTAGCTGCAGCAATAGGCCGGGCACTTGCTGCAGTCGTAAGATCGTCCATTCATGCTTACCACCGCTTGTCGCGAGGTGCCGGATTCTAATTAATTCGGCACCGTGCGGGGCCGACCCTTTTGCCCGCCGGACGCGTTTCATCGCGGTACCGCTACACTGGCAGCGGATGCAGGCGAGCGACGAGGAGCGGATGCGGCGCTACGGCGCAGGCGATGCGAGCGCCTTCGACCGACTCTATGCGAGGCACCGGGGAGCGCGGTATCGCTTCGTGCTCAGGTGCGTGAAGGAGCGCGCCGTGGCCGAGGAGCTTTACCAGGAAATCTCGACTCAGGGCGGCGGTCGGCGATGACTGAGGCGCGCGATCCGAAGGTCTCCGGTGCGTACCGCGAGCTCGCGCGCGAGGAGCCGCCGGCTGCGGTTGACCGGACGATCGCCGCGGCCGCGCGCGAAGCGCTCGAGGTCCGACCGGCGCCGCTGGTTGCGCCGACGGCGCGCCGGGCCTGGTACGTCCCGCTCGCCGCTGCCGCGGTGATCGTGCTTGCGGTCGCGATCACCTGGCATATCCAACTCGAACAGCCCGGGGTGGACGGGGAGGATGCGCCGGCGCAGGCGACGGCAAGGGACGCGGTGGCCGCCGCGCCTTCGCCCGCGGCCGCCGTGCCCGCCGGCGAGGCAGCGGCGCAGCGGGCCGAGGCCTCTTCCGCGGCAGCGCGCAAGGCAGCCACGCGCCCGTCCGCGCCTGTGCCGCACCGGGACGAGCAGGTTGGACAACGCCCGCCTGCGGCAGCGACGCCGGACGCGCCCCGGGCGCCGACCGGGCCGGCGACGCAACCGATGCCGCAAAGCGCCGAAGAGGCGCGCGAGCAGACGCAGCCGCATGCGCAAGCGGCGCGCGGCCGCGAACAGGCCGATGAACCGCCGGAGAAATGGCTCGAGCGCATTGCGGAGCTGCGCCGTGCCGGTCGGCACGAAGAAGCCGACAAGGCGCTCGCCGAGTTCCGCAAGCGCTACCCGGACTACCGCGTCCCCGAGTCGCTCCTCAAGCCAAAATAGGGTCAGACCCGGGTCTGACCCTGTTTTCAGGGCTTTTCGCCCGCGGCGTGCAGGAACACCGCGCAGGAGTCGAGCTTGGCGCAGCTTGCGCGCTTGGCGGCGAGGAACTGCGCGTGCACGAGCGAGGCGATCGGCGCCGGGCGTTCGAGCTCTTCGGCGAGCGCGAGGAAATAGCGCAGGTCCTTTTCCATCAGCTCCAGTTGGAACTGCGGCGCAAAATCGCGCTGGAGGATCTTCGGCAGCTTGGTCTTGAGCAGCCGCGAACCGGCGGCGCCCTCGTTCAGGATTTCGAGCGCCGCGGCGCGATCCAGTTTCGCCGCCTCGACGGCCTGCGCGGCTTCCGCGATCGCCGCGGTGAGCGAGGCCGAGAGCATGTTGTTGATGAGCTTGAGGGTGGCGCCGGCGCCGCTTGCGCCGATGCGCCGGGCCATGCGACCCATCGCGGCCATCACCGGCTGGGCGCGCGCGAACGCCGCCTCGTCGCCCCCCACCATGAACACGAGCTCGCGATTCTGCGCCTGCGCGAGCGAGCCCGACACCGGCGCATCGAGATAGGCGACGCCCCTTGCGGCCGCCGCCTCGGCCGCCTGGCGCGCCATCGCCGGGGTGTTGGTGCTCGAATCCATGACGATCGTGCCCGGAGCGGCCGCGCCGAGCACGCCCTGCGGCCCCAACATCACGGCGCGCGTCGCGCGGTCGTCGGCGACGATCGAGACGGCGAACTCGGCGCCGCGCACCGCCTCGGCGGGAGTGGCGCACACTTCGGCCCCTTTGGCGGCGAAAGGCGTCGCCTTCGCCGCATCGCGGTTCCAGACGCGCAGGCGGTGTCCCGCCGCCAGCAGGTTCTGCGCCATGCGCGAGCCCATCGCGCCCAGTCCGATGAAAGCCACCGTGCTCATCCAGTACCTCCTGTCGCGGTTTCCGTGCCGAAGGCGCGCATGATAACGTCCATCCTGTGTCCGGTTTTCCCCACGTGTCAGACGCGCTGCGCGCCGAACTCGCGCCCACGGAGTGGTTGCGCGCGGGCGAAATCGCCTTCACGCCGGCGTACGCCGAGATCGAGGCGACCTACCTGGTTCCCGCCGGCTCGCCGATCCGCTCGATCGCGGAAGTGGACCGGCCCGGAGTGCGCATCGCGGTGTCGGAAAGGAGCGCCTACGACATGTACCTGCGCCGCACGCTCGCCGCGGCGACGCTCGTCCACGCCCCGGGGATCGAGGCGTCGTATCAGGCGTTCGTGGCGCAGAAGCTCGACGCCTTGGCGGGCCTGAAGCCCAGGCTGCTCGCCGATCGGGCGAAGCTGCCTGGATCGCGCATCCTCGAAGGCCGGTTCACCGCCATCCAGCACAGGCGATCGGCACGCCGATCGCGCGCGTCGCGGCCAGCGCGTGGCTGCGCGCGTTCGTCGAGGAGGCCACGCGCGCTCTGGTCGCGCGCCTCATCGAAAAGCACAAGGTCGAGGGGCTCACGGTCGCCGCGCCGGCCGGCCTGGCCTGAGCGCCGCGCGCCACGGCGCCGGCGCCTGCTCAGTGGTGCAGGATCTTGGAAAGGAACTGCTGCGCCCGTTCGGAGCGCGGCATGCCGAAGAACGCGTCCTTGGGCGCGTCCTCGACGATCTTGCCGCCGTCCATGAAGATGACGCGGTGCGCGACCTTCTTCGCGAAGCCCATCTCGTGCGTGACCACCATCATCGTCATGCCCTCGCGCGCGAGCTCCACCATCACGTCGAGCACCTCGTTGATCATCTCCGGGTCGAGCGCCGAGGTGGGCTCGTCGAACAGCATCGCGATCGGATCCATGCACAGCGCGCGCGCGATCGCCACGCGCTGCTGCTGGCCGCCGGAGAGCTGCCCGGGATACTTGTCCTTCTGATCGGCCAGGCCGACGCGCTCGAGCAGGCTCATGCCCTTTTCGAGCGCCGCCTCGGGCGTGCGTCCGAGGACCTTGATCTGCGCGAGCGTGAGGTTCTCGGTCACCGTCAGGTGCGGAAACAGCTCGAAGTGCTGGAACACCATGCCGACGCGCGAGCGCAGCTTGGGCAGGTTGGTGCGCGGATCGCCGACCGAGACGCCGTCCACCAGGATCTCGCCCTTCTGGAACGGCTCCAGCCCGTTCACGCACTTGATGAGCGTGGACTTGCCGCTGCCGGAGGGGCCGCACACCACCACCACCTCGCCCTTGCGGACCTCGGTCGAGCAGTCGTCGAGCACCTGGAAGCTGCCGTACCACTTGCTGACGTTACGGATCACGATCATGGGTGTGCCTTGCATGCGGGGCCTTTCTAGCGGATGACGGCGATGCGCTCCTGCAACCGCTTGACGAGCTTGGACAGAGCGAAGGAGATGACGAAGTACACGGCGGCGACGAAGGTGCACATCTCGACCAGCCGGTAATCGCGGTTGGCGACCTTGGAGGCGGCGCCGAGGAAATCGGTGGCCGAAATGACGTACACCAGCGAAGTGTCCTGGAACAGGATGATCGTCTGCGTGAGCAGCACCGGCAGCATGTTGCGGAACGCCTGTGGCAGCACGATATAGCCCATCGTCTGCCAGTAGTCGAGCCCGAGCGCGTAGGCGGCGGCCACCTGCCCGCGGGCGATGGACTGGATGCCGGCGCGCATGATCTCGCAATAGTAGGCGGCCTCGAACATCGTGAAGGTGATCACCGCCGATATCCAGGCGCCCACCCGCACCGGCTCCTTTGCAGCGAGCAGCCAGGCGCCGATGTACGGCACCAAGAAGTAGAACCAGAAGATCACCCGCACCAGCGGCACCGAGCGCATCAGGTTGACGTAGCCGCCGGCGAGCCACGCGAGCGGCGCCAGCGACGACAGCCGCATCATCGCCAGCAGCGTGCCGAAGACGATGCCCCTGCTCATCGCCATCAGCGTGAGCGTGACCGTGAAGGTCATCCCCTCGCGGAAAAGGTTGCCGAGCGAGCGCTCGATGACGTCGAAGTCGAACCCACCCACGGCGCGCTCCTAGTGCGCGCCGGCGGCGGGCGCCGCGCCGATGAAGCCGGGCGCCCGCACGCGCGCCACCAGCCGGCGCATGCCGAGCACGACGACCAGGTTGGTGAGCAGGTACAGCACCGTGGCCGCGGCGAACGCCTCGAACACCTGGAAACTGAACTCCTGCATCGCCTTTGCCCGCCCGGTCAGCTCCAGCAGTCCGATGGTGAGCGCGACCGAGGAGTTATAGATGCCCAGGCACAGCGCCGCCGGCACGTACGAGCCCCACGGCGGCGGCATCTGCTTCACCCAGTCGCCGGCGCCCTTCGGCAGCAGCTCGGGCAGCACGAAGTACCACAGGAACATCTGCACGATGAGCGGCACGTTGCGGAAGACTTCGACGTAGGCGTTGCCCAGGCGCACCACCCACGGCATGGGCGTGGTGCGCAGCGTGCCCACCGCCGCGCCGATCGCGAGCGCGAGCACCCAGGCGGCGAGCGCGGTGGCAAGGGTCCACCCCAGGCCGACCAGGAGGTACTTGAGGTACGTCCCGGTGCCGCCCGGTTCGGCGGCGAGGAAGATGCCCCAGTTCCAGTTGTAGTTCATTCACGTGCCGGAAACGAAAACGCGCGCTCTAGCGGAGCATCGCTTCCGCTCGAACGCGCGTGGTGAGGGCGGCGCCGACGGCGGCCGCTTCGACTACTTGTACGCGGCCGGGTCGCCGGAATCGGTCGGGCTGGCGACCACGCACTTGAACTGCTCGCTCATCGGCACGTTCAGGTTGATCCCCTTGGGCGGAATCGGCTTGAGGAACCACTTCTCGTAGATCGCGTGGATCTGCCCGGACTTGTAGATGCCCGTCATCGCCGCGTCCGCCACCTTCTTGAAAGCGACTTCGTCCTTGCGCAGCATGATGCCGTAGGGCTCGACCGAGAGCACGTCCTTGGAGAACGCCCACTCGCCGGGATTGCGCGACTGCGCCACCAGCCCGTAGAGAAGGATATCGTCCATCACGAACGCGGCCGCGCGGCCGGTCTCGACCATCTGAAACGCCTCGGCGTGACCGTTCGCCGACAGGATGTTCATGCCGAGGTTTTGCGCGGCGTTGAGTTCCGTGATCTGCTTAATGTTGGTGGTGCCGGCGGTGGAGACGACCGTCTTGCCCTTGAGGTCGGCGAGCGCGTTCAGGTTCGACGCCTTCTTCGCCACCCAGCGGTTGGCGGTGACGAAGTGGGTGATCGTGAACCAGGCCTGCTCTGGCGCTCGAGATTGTTGGTCGTCTAGCCGCACTCCAGGTCAATGGTGCCGTTGGCCATCTGCGGGATGCGGTTCGCCGAGGTGACGAGCTGGTACTTGACGTCGAGCTTCGCCAGCCCGAGCTCGTTCTTGATCCCATCCACGATGCGCAGGCAAAGGTCAATGGCGTAGCCGACCGGCTGCTGCCGGTCGTCGTAGCAGGAGAACGGGATCGAGGCATCGCGGTGCCCGATCGTGATCGCCCCCGATTTGCGGATCTTGTCCAGCGTGCCCTCCTGCGCCCTGGCCGCACCGGCGAACGCGAGCACGGCGGCGAGGGCGAGCCCGATGCGCGCGAGCTTCATTGATTTCCTCCTCTGAAAGGACGACCATTCTCGGGGCCCCTCCGGGGCATGTCAAGCAAACGCAAGGAGGGTTGCGGCCATGAGCACCGCGGTCCGGATCGAGCGCGATTCGCTCGGCGAGCGCGCGGTGCCGGCGCGCGCCTACTACGGCGTGCACACGGTGCGGGCGCTGGAGAATTTTCCGATCTCCGGTACCCCGATCTCGGCGTACCCGGACCTCATCCGGGCGCTCGCCTGCGTCAAGCAGGCGGCGGCGACGGCGAACCTGGAGCTCGGGCTGCTCGATCCCTCGCGTGCCGGGGCGATCATCCGCGCCTGCGAGGAGATCCGCTCCGGCGCGCTGCTGGAGGAGTTCGTGGTGGACGTGATCCAGGGCGGCGCCGGCACCTCGACCAACATGAACGCCAACGAGGTGATCGCCAACCGCGGCCTGGAGCTGCTCGGCTTCGCCAGAGGCGAGTACCGGCACCTGCATCCGCTCGATCACGTGAATCTCTCGCAGAGCACGAACGACGTCTATCCGACCGCAGTGCGCCTGGCGCTGCAGTTCGGCATCCGGCGGCTGGCCGCCGCGATGGCGGCGCTGCGCGAGGCGTTCGCGGCGAAGGCGGACGAGTTCGCCGGCGTGCTCAAGGTCGGGCGCACGCAGCTTCAGGACGCGGTGCCGATGACGCTCGGGCAGGAGTTCAGCACGTACGCGGTGATGCTCGCCGAGGACGAGGATCGCCTGGCGGAGGCCGCGAGCCTGGTGCGCGAGGTGAACCTCGGCGCCACCGCGATCGGCACCGGCATCAACGCGCACCCGGACTACGCGCGCCTGGCGACGCGCCGGCTGTCGGAGATTGCCGGCATCGAGCTGGTGGTCTCGCCCAACCTCGTCGAGGCGACTCAGGACGCCGGTGCCTTCGTGCAGCTCTCGGGCGTGCTCAAGCGCATCGCGGTGAAGCTCTCGAAGACCTGCAACGACCTGAGGCTCCTTTCCTCGGGTCCGCGCGCGGGCCTGGGCGAGATCAACCTGCCGGCGGTGCAGGCCGGCTCCTCGATCATGCCCGGCAAGGTGAACCCGGTGATCCCGGAGGCGGTGAACCAGGTGGCCTTCGAGGTGATCGGCAACGACGTGACCGTGACGCTCGCCGCCGAAGCGGGGCAGCTGCAGCTCAACGCCTTCGAGCCGATCATCGCGCACAGCCTGTTCAAGAGCCTCGCGCATCTCGCCGCGGCGTGCACGACGCTGGAGCAGCGCTGCGTGCGCGGCATCACCGCCAACGTCGAGCGCATGCGCCGTCAGGTCGAGGAATCCATCGGCCTGGTGACGGCGCTCACGCCGCTCATCGGCTACGGGCGCGCCGCCGAGATCGCGAAGGAAGCGCTCGCCAGCGGCCGGCGCGTGGCCGACGTCGTGCTGGAAAGGGGGTTGCTCACGCCCGAGCAGCTCGACGAGCTGATGCGCCCCGAGGTGCTCACCCGGCCGCACGCGAGCACGCTGCACCGCCCGCGCTCTGAGGGATAATTCGCCGCACAGGGGAGGACGCAACGCCATGAACCGCAGTCGCAATGCGGCGCGCCGCGCCGCGCCGAGCTTCAGCCAGATTCTTCTCACGCGCCGCGCGCTGCTCGCGGCAGGCGCCGGGGGCGCGGTGCTCGCCGCGCTCGGCGGCTGCGCCTCGAAGCCGAAGGGCGTCGCGCCGGTGATCGGCTTCACGCCGGTGCCGGTGTCCCGCGAGGACACTCTGCGCGTGCCGCCGGAGTACGAGACGAGCGTCCTCTTGCGCTGGGGCGATCCGGTCGGAATCCCCGGCGCGATGCCGGAGTTCCGCATGGACGCCTCGAACAGCGCCTCCGAGCAGGCGCTTCAGGCCGGCATGCACCACGATGGCATGCACTACTTTCCGCTGCCGCGCGGCTCGCGCAATTCGGCGCACGGGCTGCTCGCGATCAATCACGAGTACGCCGACGTGAGGCTGCTGCATCCGGACGGCCAGGAGAACTGGAGCGCCGAGAAGGTGGCCAAGAGCCAGGCCAGCCTCGGCGTGTCGGTGATCGAGGTGAGAATGGAAGGCGGCCGCTGGCAGGTGGTGCGGCCCTCGTCGTACGCGCGGCGGATCACCGCGCGCACGCCCTGCCGCGTGAGCGGCCCGGCGGCGGGGCACGCGCTGCTGCGCACCGCGGCGGACCCCGAGGGGCGCACGGTGCTCGGGACCTTCGGCGGCTGCGCCCACGGCTGGACGCCCTGGGGCACCTTTCTCACCTGCGAAGAAAACTTCCAGTTCATGTTCGCCGACCGCGGCGCGATTCCACCGGAGCGGCGCCGCTTCGGCTTTTCGGCCGCCGGGCGCAATTACCGCTGGCACGAGTTCGACGAGCGCTTCGACGCGCAGCGCCATCCCAACGAGCCGAACCGCTTCGGCTGGGTGGTGGAGATTGATCCGTACGATCCGTCGTGGGTGCCGGTCAAGCGCACCGCGCTCGGGCGCATGAAGCACGAGGGCGCGGCCTGCGCCGTGGGCGCCAACGGCCGGCTTGCGTTCTACATGGGCGACGACCAGGCGTTCGAGTACGTGTACAAGTTCGTCCCGGCGCGCCGCTGGAGCTCGCCCGAGCGCGATGCGAACCGCGACATGCTGGACGAAGGCACGCTCTATGTCGCGCGCTTTCACGCCGACGGCAGCGGCGAGTGGCTGCCGCTCGTGCACGGGCTTGGCCCGCTCACCGCGGCGAACGGCTTTCGCGATCAGGGCGAGGTGGTGGTCAAGGCGCGCTTCGCCGCGGACCTGCTCGGTGCGACGAAGATGGACCGGCCGGAGTGGATCGTGCCGCATCCGGTGACCGGCGAAGTCTACTGCGCCTGCACCAACAACGCCGCGCGCGGCCACGGCGCGAACGAGGGCCCGAACCCCGCCAACCGGCGTCCCAACAACGTCATGGGCCACATCATCCGCTGGCGCGAGGCGGGAAACGACCCGGCCGCGACGCGCTTCGCCTGGGACATCTTCGTCGAGGCGGGCGACCCGGCGCAGCCCGAGCCGCACAAGAAGGGCAACATCCGCGGCGACATCTTCGGCAGCCCGGACGGACTGTGGATTGATTCGATGGGCACGCTGTGGGTGCAGACCGACATGAGCGGATCACTGATGCTCAAGGGCGATCACGCCAATTTCGGCACCAACCAGATGCTCGCGGTGGACCCGGCCACCGGCGTCTTCCGGCGCTTCCTCACCGGACCGCGCGGCTGCGAGATCACCGGCTTTCACACGACACCCGACAACCGCACCGCCTTCGTCAACATCCAGCATCCGGGCGAGGGCTGGAAGGCGAACCCGCGCGAGGTGTCCAACTGGCCCGATTACCATCCGCAGGGGCGGCCGCGCTCGGCAACCGTCGTCATCCGCCGGCGCGACGGCGGCGTGATCGGCACCTGAACCGCGCGATGGAGCCGATCTGGCAGCCTTCGCAGGAGGCGATCGAGAGCGCGCAGATCACGCGCTTTGCGCGCCAGGTCGCGCGCAAGCACCGGCTGGAACTGGACAGCTACGCGGACCTCTACCGCTGGTCGGTCGAGAATCCGGAAGCATTCTGGAGCGAGATCTGGGATTTCTGCGGCGTCATCGCGCCGAAGAAGGGCTCGACCGTGCTCGTGGACGGCGATCACATGCCGGGAGCGAAATGGTTTCCGGAGGCGCGGCTCAACTTCGCCGAGAACCTGCTTCGGCGCGGCGACCGCGGCGATGCGTTCGTGTTCTGGGACGAGCGCGGCTATCAGCGCCGTGTGAGCTACTCGGAGCTGACGAGCGAGGTCTCGCGGGCGGCGCAGGCGCTCTCGGCGCTGGGCCTTCGGCCTGGAGACCGCGCCTGCGCGTTCATCCCCAACATTCCCGAGGCGGGCATGCTGGCGCTCGCCGCGCTCTCGCAAGGGATCGTGTGGTGCTCCTGCTCGCCGGATTTCGGAACCGCGGGGGTGCTCGAGCGCTTCGGCCAGATCGAGCCGAAAGTGATGTTCGTCGCCGACGGTTACCGCTATGGCGGGCGCGAATACGACGTGCGCGCGCGGGTCGCGGAGATCGCGCAGGCCCTGCCGAGCCTGCGCCGCGTGGTGGTGGTGCCGTACCTGCGGCCGCGTCCGGACATCGCGCCCATCCCGAAGGCGGTGCTGCTCGAGGAATGGCTGCGGCGCTACGCGCCCGGCGAAATCCGCTGGATCCACCTGCCGTTCGACCACCCGGTGTACATCCTCTTTACTTCCGGCACCACCGGCGCGCCCAAGTGCATCGTGCACGGGGCCGGCGGCACCCTGCTGCAGCATCTGAAGATGTACAAGCTGCACTGCGACCTGCGACCGGGCGACCGGTTCTTCTTCTATTCGACCACCAACTGGGTAGTGTGGAACCTGCTGCTGTCGGCGCTCGCCGCCGAGGCGGCGGTGATGCTCTACGACGGCTCGCCCTTCGAGCGCGGCGGCAGGATCCTGTTCGATTACGCCGAAGCCGAGCGCTTCACCCATTTCGGCACCTCGGCGAAGTTCATTGACGCGATCGAGAAGCGCGGCCTTGCGCCTGCCGAGACGCACGACCTCGCCGCGCTGCGGATGATCCTTTCGACCGGCTCGCCGCTGGTGGCCGAGAGCTACGACTACGTGTATGGCAAGGTGAAGAAGGACGTGTGCCTCGCGTCCATCTCCGGCGGCACCGACATCATCGGCGCGTTCGCCGAGGCGTGTCCGGTCCTGCCGGTGTACCGCGGCGAATTGCAGTGCCGCTCGCTCGGCATGGCGGTCGAGGTCTATGACGAGCAGGGCCGCCCCGTCGTCGGTCAGAAAGGCGAGCTCGTGTGCACGAAGCCCTTTCCCTCGATGCCGCTCGGCTTCTGGGGCGAGCGCGGCGAGGAGCGCTACCGAGCCGCCTACTTCGAGCGCTTCCCGGGCGTGTGGACCCACGGCGACTGGTGCGAGCTGACCGAGCGCGGCACGATGGTCATCTACGGCCGGTCGGATGCGACCCTCAACCCGGGCGGCGTGCGGATCGGCACCGCCGAGATCTACCGCCAGGTGGAAAAGATCCACGAGGTCGAGGAGTCGGTTGCGGTCGGGCAGCTCTGGCCGCCCGCACAGCCTTCCGACACCCGGATCGTGCTGTTCGTGCGCCTGCGGCCCGGCTACCGGCTCGACGCCGCGCTGCAGGAGGAAATCCGCCGCCGCATCCGCGAGAACGCCTCGCCGCGGCACGTGCCGGCGAAGATCGTGCAGGTGGCCGACATCCCGTGCACCAAGAACGGCAAGGTGGTCGAGCTCGCGGTGCGCGCGGTGGTGAACGGCATGCCGGTCGGCAACACCGACGCGCTCGCCAATCCGCAGGCGCTCGAGCTGTTCCGCGATCTTCCGGAGCTGGCCGACTGAGGTGCCCGGGCGCGCGCCCGGCGCTACGCCGGCAGCGTGAAGTAGAACGTCGCGCCGCGCTCGGGCATTGCGTCGCACCAGATGCGGCCGCCGTGCCGCTCGACGATGCGCGCCGCGTGGGCGAGACCGATCCCGGTGCCCTCGAACTCACTGTCGCGGTGCAGGCGCTGGAACACGCCGAAGAGCTTGGCGGTGTACCGCATGTCGAAGCCGACGCCGTTGTCGCGCACGTGCACCACCCAGTCGGAGCCCTCGCGGCGCGCGCCGATCTCGATGCGCGCCTCGGGCCGGGGGCGCGTGTACTTGAGCGCGTTGTCGAGCAGGTTCTGCAGCAGCAGCCTGAGCAACGTCGGATCGCCGCGCACCACCGGCAGCGGGCCGATCGTCCAGAGCACGCGGCGTCCGGCGGCCTGACCGTCGAGCTCGGCGGCGATCTGCCGCGCCTCGGCGCCGAGGTCCACCTGCGCGAGGGCGAGCTGCCTGCGCCCCAGGCGCGAGTACTCGAGCAGCGAGTCCACCATCGTGCCCAGGCGCCGGGCGGCGGCGCCGAGCCGCTCGGCGTAGCCGGCCGCCTCGGCATCGGCGCGCACCGCCGGACGCTCCAGAAGCAGGCCGGCGAAGCCGGCGATGTGCCGTAGCGGCGCGCGCAGGTCGTGCGACACGGTGTAGGAGAACGCCTCGATCTCGCGCAGCGCCTTTTCCAGCTCGGCGGTGCGCGCGCGCACCTTCTCCTCGACCTGCTCGTAGAGCGCGCGCAACTGGTGGTGGGCGCGCCGCAGCTCGGTCACGTCCTGCAGCGCGATCAGCAGCGCCGGCTCGCCGCGCCAGTCAATCAGGTCGGCGGAGAACAGCAGCTCGGCGGCCTCGCCCGAGCGGCGCTTCAGCCGGCAGGGCTCGCCGCGCAGCGCGCCCCCGGCCCGCAGCGCGGCGACGAAGCGCGCGTGCTCCTGCGGATCCACCCAGATGCCCATCTCCAGCGCCGAACGCCCGACCGCGTCCTCGCGCGACCAGCCGAAGAACCGCTCCCAGGCCGGGTTGACCTCGATGTGCCGACCCGATTCGGCGGCGGCGATCGCGAGCGGCACGGGACTGACCGCGAAGGTCTTGGCGAAGCGCGCGGCCTGCTCGTGTGCCGCGCGCCGGGCCTCGGCGAGCGCCGTGATGTCCTGCACTATCGAGACGATGCACGCTTCGCCATCGAACTCGATCGGCGTGCACGCCATCAGGATCTCGAGCGCCCGCCCGCCGCGCGCGACGAAGCGGTGCTCGATCTGCAGCGGCTCGCCGCGCTCCAGGAGCGGCGCGAGCGCGGCGCGGCGTTGCGCGGCGCCCGTCCAGAATCCGATGTCGGCGGCGCGCAGGTCGGCCACCTCCTCGGCCGAGTAGCCATACATGCGCGACCACGCGGGGTTGACGAAGCGAAAGCGGCCCTCCTCGCGGGTGGTGATCGCGATCGCGACCGGCGCGTGCGTGAGGATGGCCTCGACGCGGGCGCGCGCGGCATGGGCGTCGGCCCGCGCGCGCTCCAGCTCGGTGACATCGATCGAGATCCCGATGAAGGCGTCCTGATCCTGCCAGGCGATCGGCTCGGCCGAGTACAGGAGATCCACCACGCGGCCGTCCTTGCAGCGCATCTGCCGCGGCATGTCGCGCACGCGCTCGCCCTTTTTCAAGCGCTCGAGCAGGGCGGCGCGCTGCTCGGCCATCGGCCACAGCCCAAGATCGGACGACACGCGGCCGACGACCTCGTCGCGCCGGTACCCGGTGAGCGCGCACCACGCCTCATTGACGAGCAGCAGGCGGCCCTCGGGAAGTTTGGAGATGATGATCGGTGCCGGGCTCAGCTCGATCAGCCTCGCGAACTGCTCGCGCGCGGCCCGCGCCACGAGCGTTTGCGCTCGCTGCGCCGCGACGAGCAGTCCGATGCCGGTGGCGAGGTAGAGCGTTCCACCGAGAAGCTGCCCCCAGAACTGCCAGGCAGGCTCGGTCGGCCAGAACGGGATATCGAGCTTGTGCAGCCCGTGCAGGGACGAGATCGCGGCGACGGTGCGAAAGCCGGCGTACTCGGCGCGCGCGCCGAGGCGCCACAGTGCCCAGGCGAGATAGAGCTGCGCGGCGCCGGCGAAAAGGGCGAGCGGGGCTTGCGCGGCGATGCGCCCGAGCGCGGCGCTCGCAGGGCTCGCGCTCCAGGCGGCGACCAGCGCCGCTGCCGCACCGATCGCGGTGCGCCGCTCCGGTACTCCGGCTACGCGCGCGGCCGCGATCGCCATCAGCGCCGCGGCACCCGCGTGCAGCATGTCGGCAAGCGTGAGGCTCGCTGCGCCGGCAGCCGGTGCGGTGAGCAGCGTGCCGAAGCGCAGCGTACTCAGCGCGTAAGAGGCGCTCAGCGTGCGCAGGCCTCGGAGCCGGTCTTCCAGGACGGCGATGTAAGCGAGCACCGCCGCCACCCCGGCCGAAGCGATCGCGAGCGCCAGAGCGGCGGTGTAGAGCGAGAGATGCGGTTCAGTCACGCAGGCGGATGCGGGCAGGACCGCCCCTTGCGCTCCGTCCCGGTGCGGGCCGGAACGCCCCCGGCGCGCTCAGTGCAGCACCGCGCCGCGCCGCCCCTCATAGATGCCCTGCAGCAGGCGCAGCGACCCGCGGCAGATCGCCTCGTGGGTGAGCGCGTGGCCGAGATCCTCGATGATGTCGAGCGTCACCGGGACGTGGAGCCCGGCGAGCACGCGCGCGGCGCGCTCGGCGTGCACGCGCGAAACCACCGAATCGCACCCTCCGTGCACGAGGTGGATGCGCGAGCCGATCCGGGTGCCGGGCCGCGGCAGGCGGGCGAAACGCGCGCAATAGGCGACCACGGCGCCGACCAGGCCGGGATAGGCGGCGGCCGCCTCCAGCGCGACGGTGCCGCCCTGCGCATAGCCGATCAGCACCGTGCGCTCTCCGGAAACCCCGGCATTGGTCTGCTCGCGCCGGACCATGCTCTCGATCCTCGGCAGGATCGCCGAGACGCGCTCCATGCGGTTGTCGTCGTTCAGGTTGCGGGTCGAGAACCACTGCGCCGCCGGTTCCGGCTCGCCGGCGTCGTACAGCGAAAAGCCGCTCGGCACGACGAGCGCCGCGCTCGGGAACCGCGCCTGGAACTTGAACGCCGCCGGAATCATCGAGCGGGCGTCGGCACCGCTTGCATGCAGGAACACGAACAGATGGTTCGCCCGGCGCTCGGGGCTCGGCCCGAAGCGGTAGACCCGCTGGTGCATGCGGCGGATTCTCGCGCGGCGGCGACCGTTCTGTAAACTGCCCCGCGGGCGCACGCGGCGCCACGGAGGATGATGCGATGCAGAAGAGGCGTTTTTTCCGGGCGCTGTGGGCGCTCACGCGGCCGTACTGGACTTCGGCCGGCCGCGGCCGGGGCCTCGCGCTCCTTGCCACGGTGGTCGGCCTGTCGCTGACGCTGGTGTGGCTGGAAGTGCAGTTCAACACCTGGAACCGCGATTTCTACAACACGTTCGAATCGCGCGACCAGGCGGAGTTCTTCCGCCAGCTCGGCCTGTTCACGCTGCTTGCGGTGCTCTACATCGTCGCGGGCGTCTACCGCCAGTACTTCCAGCAGATGCTGATGATCGAGTGGCGCGCCTGGCTTACCGAGCGGCTGCTCGCCGACTGGACGCGCGACCGGGCGTACTACCGGCTGCAGCTGCTCGACAAGGGCACCGACAACCCCGACCAGCGGATCGCCGACGACCTCAACATCTTCGTGGATCTGACGCTGTCGCTCGCGCTCGGCCTGCTCTCGGCGCTGGTGACGCTCGTCACCTTCGTCGGCATCCTGTGGACGATCTCCGGGCCGCTGCCGCTGGACGGCTTCGCGATCCCGGGCTACATGGTGTGGGTGGCGCTCGCCTACGCGATCGGCGGCACCTGGCTCACGCACGTGATCGGTAAGCCGCTCATTCGCCTGTCCTTCGACCAGCAGCGCTACGAGGCGGACTTCCGCTTCGCGCTGGTGCGGCTGCGCGAGAACGCCGAGGGCGTGGCCCTTTACCGCGGCGAGCCGGGCGAGATGGAGAACTTCCGCGCGCGCTTCGCCAACGTGATCGCGGTGTGGTGGGCGAAGATGCGCAAGCAGAAGCAGCTCGGCTGGTTCACTTCGTTCTATTCCCAGGTGGCGATCATCTTTCCGTTTCTGGTCGCCTCGCCCCGGTTCTTTTCCGGGCAGATGCCGCTCGGCGGGATCTTCCAGATCGCTTCCGCCTTTGGCCAGGTCCAGGGCTCGCTGTCCTGGTTCATCGGCGCCTATACCGCTTTTGCCAACTGGAAGGCGACGGTGGATCGCCTCACCGGCTTTGTCGAGGCGCTCGATCGCGCGCGCGCCGAGGCCGATCGGCTGGACGGCGACAGAGTCGAAGGCGAGGCGCTCGAGGTCGAGGCGCTGGAGCTTGCGCTGCCGCAAGGGCGGCGGCTGCTTGCGCCGACGACGCTGCGCTTTCGCCCCGGCGAGCATGTGCTCGTCACCGGGCCCTCGGGGGCGGGCAAGTCCACGCTCTTTCGTTCGCTCGCCGGCATCTGGCCGTACTGGCGCGGGCGCATCACGATTCCTCGCGGCGCAAGCCTGCTCTTCCTGCCGCAGAAACCGTACCTGCCGATTGGCACGCTCAAGCACGCGGCCTGCTATCCGGCCGATGCCGCGCAGATCTCCGACGACGAGGTGCGCGAAGCGCTCGCGGCGGTGGGCCTGGCGCACCTCGCCGGCGAGCTTGCGCGCGAGGAGAACTGGGCACAGGTGCTCTCCGGTGGCGAGCAGCAGCGGCTTGCCTTCGCGCGCGCGCTCCTCAACCGGCCCGACTGGCTGTTCCTCGACGAGGCGACCTCGGCGTTGCCCGAGGAGGCCGGCGAGTCGCTCTATCGCCTGCTGCGCGAGCGCCTGCCGCGCACCACGTTCGTCTCGATCGGCCACCGCGCAAGCCTCGCCGCGCTGCACGCGAAGGTGCTCGCCTGGCGCGACGCGCCGCAGGGGCCGGTGCTGGTGCCGGCGCCGGCCTGAGTCGCCCCTGATCGGGGCGTGCGAGCGCAAAGCCGGTGGCGGCTGCTTGCGGCGCGACCGCGTTCCCCGGTGCGGGGCGGCGAGCGCGTGCTTCAGGCCTCGGCCCGCTCCGCGCGCGGCTTGGGCGCGCGAGCGGCGAGCACGCGCCGCAGATGGCGCCCGGTGTGGCTCGCCTCGCAGCGCGCCACGTCCTCGGGCGTTCCCTCGGCGACGATGCGCCCGCCCTCGTCGCCGCCTTCGGGGCCGAGGTCCACGATCCAGTCGGCGGTCTTGATGACCTCCAGGTTGTGCTCGATGACGAGCACGGTGTTGCCGGCATCCGTCAACCGGTGCAGCACGTCGAGCAGCATGCGGATGTCGTGAAAGTGCAGCCCCGTCGTCGGCTCGTCCAGGATGTAGAGCGTGCGGCCGGTGTCGCGGCGTCCGAGTTCCTGAGCGAGCTTGACACGCTGGGCCTCTCCGCCCGAGAGTGTGGTCGCCGATTGCCCGAGCTGGAGGTAGCCGAGTCCCACTTTGACGAGGGTATCGAGCTTGCGCCGGATCGCAGGCACTGCGGCGAAGAATTCCGCTGCCTCGGCGACCGGCATCTGCAGCACCTCGTGAATGTTGCGCCCCTTGTAGCGGATCTCCAGCGTCTCGCGGTTGTAGCGCCGGCCGTGGCACACGTCGCAGGTGACGTACAGGTCGGGCAGGAAATGCATCTCGACCCGGGTGACGCCGTCGCCCTGGCAGGCCTCGCAGCGCCCGCCCTTGACGTTGAACGAGAAGCGTCCGGCGTCATAGCCGCGCGCGCGCGCCTCGGCGACGCCGGCAAAAAGCTCCCGGATCGGGGTGAACACGCCGGTGTAGGTGGCGGGATTGGAGCGCGGCGTGCGGCCGATCGGACTCTGGTCCACGCTCACCACCTTGTCCACGTGTTCCAGGCCCTCGAGCGCATCGTACGGCGCAGGCTCGGCGGCCGCGCCGTGAAGTTCGCGCGCGAGCGCTGGATACAGGGTGTCGTTGACCAGGGTGGATTTCCCGGAGCCTGAAACCCCGGTGACGCATACGAAAAGGCCGAGCGGAACGCGCAGCGTCAGGTTCTTCAGGTTGTTGCCCCGCGAGCCGCGCAGCACGAGCGCGTGCGCACCCGGCGCGCGGCGCTTTCCCGGCACCTCGATGCGAAGCTTGCCGGAGAGGTACTTGCCAGTGAGGGAGTCGTCGCAGGCAAGGATCGCTTCCAGCGGCCCGGCGGCGACGACGCGTCCGCCGGCGGCGCCGGCCCCGGGGCCCATGTCCACGATGTGATCGGCGGCGCGGATCGCTTCCTCGTCGTGCTCGACCACGATTACGCTGTTGCCTAGATCGCGCAGGCGCCTGAGCGTCTCGATCAGGCGCGCGTTGTCGCGCGGGTGCAGCCCGATCGTCGGCTCATCGAGCACGTACATGACCCCGGTGAGGCCGGAGCCGATCTGGGAGGCGAGGCGGATGCGCTGCGCCTCGCCCCCCGAGAGGGAGGCCGCCGGGCGATCGAGCGTCAGGTACGCAAGCCCGACGTTGACGAGGAACTCGAGCCGCGCGGCGATCTCGCGCACGATGCGATCGGCGATTCTCGCGCGCGCCCCCTCCAGCGCAAGCGCGCGAAAGAACGCGAGCGCCTCGCCGAGCGGCAGGCGCGAAATCTCGTAGATCGCGCGGCCGGCAAGGCGGACGTGGCGCGCCTCGCGCCGCAGGCGCGTTCCCTCGCATTCCGGACAGGCGCGCACGCTGCGGTAGCGCGCAAGCTCCTCGCGCACCGCGACCGAGTCGGTTTCGCGCCAGCGCCGTTCCAGGTTCGGGATCACGCCCTCGAAGGGGTGGCGGCGCACTTCGCTCCTGCCGCGCTCGGCCGGATAGCGAAAGGCGATTGCTTCCTGGCCCGAGCCGTACAGCACGACCCGGCGCGCCGGTTCGGCGAGGGCTTCCCACGGCGTCTCGGGATCGAAGCCGTAGTGCGCGGCGAGCGACTGCAGCATCGAGAAGTAGAAGTGATTGCGCCGGTCCCAGCCGCGGATCGCGCCGGCCGCGAGCGACAGCTCCGGGTGCGCTACCACGCGCCGCGGATCGAAGAACTCGATAGCGCCCAGGCCGTCGCAGCGCGGACAGGCCCCCATCGGGTTGTTGAACGAGAACAGGCGCGGCTCCAGCTCCGGCAGCGCGTAGTCGCACACCGGGCAGGCGAAGCGCGCCGAGAACCGGTGTTCCCTGCCGGAATCGAGCTCGACGGCGAGCGCGCGGCCGTCGGCGTGGCGCAGCGCCGTTTCCAGCGACTCGGCGAGTCGCTGCCTTGCTTCCGGCCGCAGCCGCAGGCGGTCTACCACCACCTCCACCGTGTGCGCGCGCCGTGGCGCAAGGCGCGGCAGCGCGTCGAGTTCATGCACCGCCCCGTCCACGCGCACGCGCGTGAATCCCTGCGCGCGCAGCTCGCCGAAGAGCTCGGCGTGCTCGCCCTTGCGCCCCGCGACCACCGGCGCAAGCACCATCACGCGCGTGTCGGCGGCGAGCGCCATCAGGTGGTCGAGCATCTGCGCCACCGTCTGCGCTTGCAGGGCGATCGCGTGCTCCGGACAGTAGGGCGTGCCGGCGCGCGCGTAGAGCAGCCGCAGGTAGTCGTGGATCTCGGTCACCGTGCCGACGGTCGAGCGCGGGTTGTGGCCCGCCGACTTCTGCTCGATCGCGAGCGCGGGCGCGAGGCCTTCGATGAGGTCCACGTCCGGCTTTTCCATCAGCTCGAGGAACTGCCGGGCGTAGGCCGAGAGCGACTCGACATAGCGGCGCTGGCCCTCGGCGTAGAGCGTGTCGAAGGCAAGCGACGACTTGCCCGAACCCGAAAGGCCGGTGAGCACCACCAGCCGCCCGCGCGGCAGGTCGAGGCTCACATTCTTCAGGTTGTGCGTGCGCGCGCCGCGGATGCGGATCGCGGGAGACGGTTCCAAGGCTGGAGCGGCGAAGGTCAAACTTGCTACTATATTCTTTTCGGCCGCGTCGTCTCCACTTTTTTATGCGGCACGAACGGATGAGCGCATCCGGGCTGCGCGGGGGCGCAAGGCCTGCCTGAGTGTTCGCACCGGGGATGCTCCGGCTCGTTCCGATCCTTCCGGGGTTCGCCCGGTGCGAGTCTCCGGCAGCGCCCGCCGGGGTCAACGGCGCGACCGGCCGGGCGTTGGAGGGCAAGCACGCAACTGCGAAAGAGGTGCGCATATGGCATCGGTCAACAAGGTGATCCTGATCGGCAATCTCGGCGCCGATCCCGAAACCCGCTATCTGCCGAGCGGCGAGGCGGTCACCAACATCCGCGTCGCGACCACCGACCGCTGGAAGGACAAGCAGACGGGCGAACTGAAGGAGGCGACCGAGTGGCACCGGATCGCCTTCTTCGGACGCCTGGCCGAGATCGCCGGCGAGTACCTGAAGAAGGGCTCGCAGGTGTACGTCGAGGGGAGCCTGCGCACCCGCAAGTGGCAGGACAAGGACGGGCAGGAGCGCTACACCACCGAGATCCGCGGCGAGGTGATGCAGATGCTCGGCTCACGCGCCGGTGGCGGCGCCCCCGAACCGCGCGCGGCCGAGCGCGCCGAGCGTGCGCCGAAGGCGGCCGAGCCCAAGCCGGCGGCGAAGAAGGCCTTCGACGACCTCGAGGACGACATTCCTTTCTGAAAAAAATCAGGGCGATGCCCTATAATGTCGCCCCCGGGAAAAAGCGAACGCGATGCCGATCTACGAATACCGTTGCGACGACTGCGGGCACCAGCAGGAGTTCATGCAGAAGGTGACCGAGCCCCCGGTCGCGGCGTGCCCGGCCTGCGGGCGCGACAACTTCCGCAAGCTGCTGTCGGCGGCCGGATTCCAGCTGAAGGGAACCGGCTGGTACGTCACCGACTTCCGCGGCGGGGGCAAGCGGGCGGCCGGGTCCGAGGCGAAGGGCGAGGGCGAGAAGAAGTCCGAGTCGAAGTCCGACGCATCGGCGGACGCGAAGCCGGCAGCCTCGACCGCGAATTGAGCACTCGCGCCGGGGATCGCGCGGGCTGAGCCGCGCGCCGGCGCGCCGCTGGCGGGCGCGGCGGCTCCTTCCTGACAGATGAAAAAGTACCTGATCACCGGGCTGCTGGTCTGGATTCCCCTCGTCATCACGATCTGGGTGCTCAAGCTCGTGGTCGAGGCGGCCGACGGCGTGCTGCTGCTGTTGCCGACCGAATTCCGCACCGAGAACTGGCTCGGCTTCCACGTCCCCGGCATGGGCGTGGTGATGACGCTGGTGATCGTGTTCCTCACCGGAGTCCTGGCGACGAACTTCCTCGGCGCCCGTCTGCTCGCGCTTTGGCACGAGGCGCTGCACCGCATCCCGGTGGTGAACTCGATCTACTCCAGCGTCAAGCAGATCTCCGACACGCTGTTTTCGCCCCGCGGCCAGGCGTTCCGCAAGGCGCTGCTGGTGCAGTGGCCGCGCGAGGGCATGTGGACGATCGCCTTTCTCACCGGCACGCCGGGCGGTGACGTGGTGAACCACGTCCCGGCCGACGCAGTGAGCGTGTACGTGCCGACCACGCCCAATCCGACGAGCGGCTACTTCATGATCGTCGCGCGCAAGGACGTCATCGAGCTCGACATGACCGTGGACGAGGCGCTCAAGTACATCATCTCGATGGGCGTGGTACCGCCGGTGGCGCGCGAACCGCGCCGGCGCGCCGCGGCCGGGCGCTAGCGCGATGCGCTCGCACACCACCGGGCAGCTCACGCCGGCGCTGGTCGGGGCGTCGGTCACACTCGCCGGCTGGGCGCATCGCCGGCGCGACCACGGCGGCATCATCTTCATCGACCTGCGCGATCACGAGGGCCTGGCGCAGATCGTCTGCGACCCGGACTGGCCGCAGGCGTTCGCGCCCGCCGAGCGCGTCAGGAGCGAATTCGTGCTGCGCGTCACCGGCACGGTGCGGCTGCGTCCGCCGGGCACCGCCAACCCGGCGTTGCGCTCGGGCGAAGTCGAGGTGCTCGCGCGCGAGCTGGAGATCCTGAACGCGGCGGCGCCGCTGCCGTTCCAGCTCGACGAAGAGAATCTCTCCGAAACCGTGCGGCTGGAGCACCGCGTGCTCGACCTGCGCCGCGAGCCGATGCAGAGGAACCTGCGCCTGCGCCACCGCGCCGTGCGCGCCGCGCGCGCCTATCTGGACGCCAACGGCTTCGTCGAGGTCGAAACCCCGGTGCTGTACCGCTCCACGCCCGAGGGCGCGCGCGAATTCCTGGTGCCTTCGCGGCTGCACGACGGGCATTTCTACGCGCTGCCGCAGAGCCCGCAGCTGTTCAAGCAGATGCTGATGATCGCGGGCTTCGACCGCTACTACCAGATCGCCAAGTGTTTCCGCGACGAGGACCTGCGCGCCGACCGCCAGCCGGAGTTCACGCAGATTGACGTCGAGACCTCGTTCCTCGAGGAAGGCGCGATCCGTTCGCTGATGGAGGGGCTGCTGCGGCACATGTTCCGCGAAGCGCTGGGGGTGGCGCTGCCCGACCCCTTTCCGGTGATGCGCTACGACGAGGCGATGCGCGACTATGGCACCGACAAGCCCGATCTGCGCGTGCCGCTCAAGCTCGCGGAGATCACCGACGCGGTGAAGGATGTCGCGTTCAACGTATTCGCCGGGCCGGCGAACGAGGCCGGCGGCCGCGTCGCGGCGCTCGCGGTGCCGGGCGGCGGGGCGATGACGCGCAGCGAGCTCGACGGCCTTGTCGAGGCGGCGCGCGCGCTCGGCGCCAAGGGCCTCGCCTGGATCAAGGTGAACGAGCGCGCGCGCGGCGCCGAGGGGCTGCAGTCGCCGATCGTGAAGAACCTGCACGCGCGGGCTCTGGCGGCGATCCTGGAGCGAACGGGGGCCAGCGACGGCGACGTGATCCTGTTCGGCGCCGGCCGCGCCGAGACGGTGAACGCGGTGCTGGGCCACCTGCGGCAGAGGATCGGCCACGAGCGCGGGCTCGCCGAGGAAGGCTGGCGGCCGCTGTGGGTGATCGACTTCCCGATGTTCGAGTACGACGAGCAGGCGAAGGAGTGGCGCGCGCGCCACCATCCGTTCACCAGCCCCAAGGACGGCCACGAGGCATTTCTGGAAAGCGCGCCGGAGAAGGCCTACGCCAAGGCCTACGACCTGGTGCTGAACGGCTGGGAGATCGCCGGCGGCTCGGTGCGGATCCACCGCGAGGAGGTCCAGCAGCGCGTGTTCCGCGCGCTGCGCATCCCGCCCCAGGAGCAGCAGGCGAAGTTCGGTTTTCTGCTGCGCGCGCTGCGCTACGGCGCGCCGCCGCACGGCGGCATCGCCTTCGGCCTGGATCGGCTGGTGGCGCTGATGGCGGGCGTGGAGGCGATCCGTGACGTGATCGCGTTCCCGAAGACGCAGCGCGGGCAGGACCTGGTCACCGGCGCGCCCTCGCGCGTGAGCGAGCAGCAGCTGCGCGAGCTGCACATCCGGCTGCGCAACCCGCCGCAGGAATGAGGGCGCTCGCGTTGCTCGCGGCGGCGCTCGCGGCGGGCGCCGCGCTCGCACGGCCGGCGCTCGGCGAGGTGCGCATTGCCGAGCTGCCGCCGGAGGCGCGCGAGACGATCGCGCTCATCCGCCAGGGGGGGCCGTTTCCGTACGCGAAAGACGGCACCGTGTTCGGCAACCGCGAGGGCCTGCTGCCGAGAAAACCGCACGGCTACTGGCGCGAATACACGGTGAAGACACCGGGGGCGCGCGACCGCGGCGCGCGCCGCATCGTCGCCGGCGCTGGCGGCGAGCTCTACTACACTGACGATCACTACCGGACCTTCCGGCGGATCCTGCAATGAGCGGCAAGCTGCTGGCGCGCCTGCTCGACCCGGCGCGATCGGGTGTGTATCGCGCCCCCGAAGCCGGCGCCGTGCTCGAGGCCGCGCGCGGCAGCCGGCTGCGCGTGGCGCGGATCGCGCTCGCGCCCGGCGCCGGCAAGGCCGAGATGCTCGCCGCGTTCGCGCGCGCGCTCGACTTTCCGGCCTGGTTCGGCGGCAACTGGGACGCGCTGGAGGACTGCCTGACCGACCTGTCCTGGTCGGATGCCGGTGGCCACGTGATTCTCATCGAGGGCGCCGCGCAGGCCAGCGGCGACGATCTGGGGGTGCTGGAGGACATCCTCGCTTCGGCGGCGTCGTTCTGGGCCGCCCGCGGGCACCCGTTCTTCGCCGTGTTCGTCGGCGGCCGCGAGGCACTGCCCGCGCTCTACCGCGAGCGCAGCTGAGGTGAGCGTGAAGCTGCCGGTGTCGGTGCTGGTGGTGGTCCACACCCCGGCCCTGGAGGTGCTGATGCTCGAGCGCGCCGCGCGGCCGGGCTACTGGCAGTCGGTGACCGGGTCGCTGGAGCGGCTCGACGAGCCGCTCGCCGAGGCGGCGGCTCGCGAGCTGCGCGAGGAAACCGGCATCGTCGCCTCGCCGGAGCGCCTTGCGCGCTGGCCCCTCGCCTACACGTTCGAGATCTATCCGGAGTGGCGGTGGCGCTTCGCGCCGGGTACGGTGTACAACACCGAGCACGTCTTCAGCCTGGAGCTGCCGGCGCCGGTTGCGCCGGTGCTCGCCGCCGACGAACATCGCGCCTGCCGCTGGCTCGCATGGCGCGAGGCGGCGGAGCTGTGCTTTTCCTGGTCCAACCGCGATGCCATCCGGCTGCTCGGGGCGCGTGCTAAGTTAAAAAGGTGACCGGTCGCGCCGCGATCCTCGCCTGCGCGGCCCTCCTTGCCGGCTGCGCCGGCCTGGAGGCGCCGCACTCCGTGCACCTCGCCGCGGAGCAGCCGCGGGTGCGCGGCTGCGCCGAGTGGTTCGCGGCGCTCGACGCGGTGACCGACGCCGCGGGCGTACGCGACGCGCAGGAGGCGCGCGTCGCCGGCTTTCCCTACCTGCGCGTCAATCGCTTTCTTGCCGCGCTCGCGCCGCGCGCCGCGGGCGATGCGGCCGCGCTGCGAGCGCTGGTCGAACGCATGACGGCGCTCGATGCGGCGGCGCGCGCGGCCGAGCTTGCCAACCTGCCGCAGGCGGCGCTCGCCGAGCTACCCGGACTGGCCACCGCCGCCCGCGGCGAGGCGCTGGCGCGCACGCGCGATTGCGCGCGGCTGCTGCGCGAACTCGATCTCGCCACCAGCGGGAGGGCCGCGCAACTGCTGGCGCGCATCGCCGTGCCCGACGATTACTCGCGGGCAATGCGGGTGCTCGGGCTGTACCCGCTCACGCGCCACCTCTTCGCCGCCGGCGTGCGCGCCTGGGAGAACGAAGCGCGCGCCGCTTTCGCCGCCGGGTCCCGTGCCGGCGCGCCGGCGCGACCCGGGCGTGTGCTCGTGCGCCTTTCGCCGCCCGCCGCGCCGCGCGTTTCCCATGCCGAGGCGGCGCGCATTCTGCAGGCGGCCGCGCGCGATCCTCTCGGCGTTCCGGAGCTCTCTGCGCACGACGTCGAGCGGCTGCTTGCGGCGCACGCCCCGAGCTTCGAGATCGAAGTCGCGGGCGACGCCGACCGCTTCGGTCGCCTGCGCTGGACGCGCGAGCGGCCGGCGCCGGCGGTGGAGGCCGCCGATCCGGTCGTCTATACGCGGCTCGCGCATACGCTCGCCGGCGGGCGAGTGCTGCTGCAGCTCGTGTACACGATATGGTTTGCGGAGCGCCCGCCGCGCGAGCCCGGCGACATCTATGCGGGGCTGCTCGACGGGCTGGTGTGGCGCGTGACGCTCGCTCCCGACGGCGAGCCGCTGATCTACGACAGCATCCACCCGTGCGGGTGCTATCACATGTTCTTCCCGACCGCTCGCGCCCGGGCGCGGCCGGCCCCGGATGCGCTGGAGGAATGGGCATTCGCGCCGCTGTCGCTGCCGCGCGTGCGCGCGGGCGAGCGCGCGCTTGTGCGCGTGGCGAGCGGCACGCACTTCATCGAGGGCGTCACGGTCGTCTCGGACCCCGGCAGCGTGGCGCGCTATGCGTTCGCGCCCGAGGACGAGCTGCGCTCGCTCGCGAGCACCGCCGGCGGGCGCAGGAGCGCCTACGGGCCCGACGGCCTCGTGCCGGGGACCGAGCGGCCCGAGCGGCTGCTGTTCTGGCCGATGGGAATCCGCTCCGCCGGCGCGATGCGCCAGTGGGGGCGGCACGCCACCGCGTTCGTCGGCCGGCGCCACTTCGACGACGCCGACCTGATCGAGCGACGCTTCGCGCTGGAGCTGCCGTGATCCGCCGCCTGCGCGTGCTCACGCTCAACATCCACAAGGGGTTGTCGCACTTCAACCGGCGCGTCGTGATCCACGACCTGCGCGAAGGCCTGCGCGCGCTCGACCCGGATCTCGTGTTCCTGCAGGAGGTGCAGGGACTGAACAACCGCCATGCGCTGCGCTTCGCGAGCTGGCCGGGCGAACCCCAGCACGAGTTCCTCGCCGCAGCGCGCTGGCAGCACGCCTACGGGCGAAACCGGGTCTACGAGCACGGCCATCACGGCAACGCGCTGCTGTCGCGCTTCCCGATCCTGTCGGCCGAGACCCAGGACGTGTCCGACCACCGTTTCGAGAGCCGCGGGCTGCTGCACACCGTCGTCAAGGTGCCGGGCTGGAGCAGGAACCTGCACTGCATCTGCGTGCATCTGTCGCTGCACGAGCGCGGCCGGCGGCGGCAGCTCGACGCGATCGCCGAGCGGCTGGACTGCCTTGCCCGCGCCGATTTGCCGATCATTGTCGCCGGCGACTTCAACGACTGGCGCGAGCGCGCCACGCGGGTGCTCGCGAGCGCGCTCGGCATGACCGAGGTGTCGTTCGTCGCGCGCGGCCGGCACGCGCGCACCTTCCCGAGCCTGCTGCCGCTGCTGCGCCTGGATCGCATTTACGTGCGCGGCTTCGACGTCCTCGCCTCGCGCGTGCACCGCGGCGCGCCCTGGTCGCTGCTTTCCGATCACCTCGCTGTCAGCGCCGAGATTCGGCTCGCGCAAGGGGCGCCGCGTGCCTGAGTACGTTCCGGGCAACCGGCTCACGCTGCTGCGCAACGGCGAGGAGTACTTCCCGGCGCTGGTCGCGGCGATCGACGCGGCGGCGCGCGAGGTGTTCCTGGAAACCTACATCTTCGCCGACGACGAGACCGGAAGCCTGGTGGCGGACGCGCTCGCCCGCGCCGCGGCGCGCGGCGTCGCGGTGCATCTGCTGCTCGACGGTTTCGGCGCGCGCGACTTTGCGCCGCGCTTCCGGCGCATGCTCGTCGAGGCGGGGGCGCAGGTGCTTTTCTTCCGGCCCGACATCCGCCCCTGGCCGATCCGCCGCCGGCCGGTGCGCCTGCGCCGCATGCACCGCAAGCTCGCCAGCATTGATGGGCGCGTCGCCTTCGTCGGTGGCATCAACATCATCGACGACTACGACACGCCCGGGCACAAGCCGCCGCGTTACGACTACGCGGTGCGCATCGAGGGGCCGCTGGTGGCGCAGGTGCGCGCCGAGGCGGCGCGACTCTGGATGCGCGTGTCCTGGGCGACGCTCGGCCGGCGCTGGCCCGGCTGGCAGATGTTCGAGCGTCTCGACCCCGATTTGCCTCCCGCCGCCGCACAGGCCGACGGTCAGCTCGCGGCGCTGGTGGTGCGCGACAACCTGCGCCACCGCCACGACATCGAGCTCGCCTACCTGGAGGAGATCGCCACCGCCCGCTCCGACATCCTGATCGCCTGCGCGTACTTTTTCCCCGGGCGGCGCTTTCGCCAGGCGCTCGCGGCGGCGGCCGCGCGTGGCGTGCGCGTGTCGCTGCTGCTGCAGGGCCGCGTCGAGTACGCGCTGCTGCATTACGCCTCGCGCGCCCTCTACGGCCGGCTGCTCGGCGCCGGCATCCGCATCTACGAGTACCACAAGAGCTTCCTGCACGCGAAGGTGGCGGTGTTCGACGACGCGGTCGCCTGCGTCGGCTCCTCGAACATCGATCCGTTCAGCCTGCTGCTCGCGCGCGAGGCGAACGTGTTCGTACGCGACCGGCGGTTCGCGCAGGAGCTGCGCGCCAGCCTCGAGCAGGCGATACGCGACGGCGCGCGCCGCGTGCCGCTGCGCTCCTGGCGCCGCCTGCCGCTCGCCACGCGCCTCGCCATCTGGTTCGGCTACCGCCTGGCGCGGCTGGTGATGGCGTTCTACGGCTACGGTCGCGAGCACTGAGGCGCCGCGCCCGGCGCGGCGCCGCCCGCGGTGCCGCGGCGCGCGAACATTCCCCAGCCTTCCATCGTCATGACCAGTTCGCCGCGCTGGTTGAACGCCTCCCAGCGCGAGCGTACGAGGCCGACGCCGGGCCTTGACTGCGATGGCCGCGCCTCGGTGATGTGGCGCCGGTACGTGAGGGTATCGCCTGGACGCACCGGTGCGAGCCAGCGGATGCTGTCCAGGCCCGGGGAGCCGAGGCTCGCCGAGCGGCCGATGTACTTCTCCACCATCAGCCGCATCCCTACCGCGCAGGTGTGCCAACCGCTCGCGATCAGGCCGCCGAAGGCCGAGTCGCGTGCCGCCTGCGGATCGGTGTGGAAGCGCTGCGGGTCCCAGCGCCGGGCGAAGTCAATGATCTCGTCTTCGGTGAACGTATGGCTGCCCAGCTCCAGCACGTCGCCGGGCCTGAAATCTTCCCAGTAAAGGCAATCGTCCATCGCGAAATAGTAAAGTAGATGCCGATGGACCCCCGGGACCCCGCGGCGGACGGCGCAAACGAGGCGGACCGGCTCGTGTCGCAGATCGAGCGCGAGTTCGCCGGCGCCGACGATCCGGTCGTGCGCATCCGGCAGGCGCTCGAGCGCGGGGAATTCACGCTCCTGGCGCAGCCGATCCTCGCGCTGCAGGGCGAAGCGCGTTTCCCGATGGCCGAGGTGCTGGTGCGGCTGCGCGAGGAGGAGGTGGCGATGCTGCCGCCGGGGGAGTTCTTCCCGGTGTTCGAGCACTACGGGATGATGCCGCAGCTCGACCGCTGGGTCGTGAGTCACGTCATCGCCGTGCTCGCGCGCGGCTCGCACGTGCCGCGGCTGCACATCAACGTCTCCGGGCAGACGCTGGGCGATGCGGACTTCCCCGGCGATGTCGGCGCCGAGCTCGGGCGCGCCGGCATTCCGCCGGCCTCGCTCGTTTTCGAGATCAGCGAGGGCGACGTGCTTGCCCGGCCGGCCCAGGCGGCGCGCTTTGTCGCCGCGGTGCGCCGAATCGGCTGCGGCGCACTGATCGACGGCTTCGGGCGCCTGGCGGCGTCGTTCGCACCGCTAAAGGAGCTGCATCCCGAACTGGTCAAGGTGGACGGTGCCGTGGTGAGGAAGCTGCGCACGAGCGAGGCCGCGCGCGCGCGGCTGAGGGCGGTGGTGCGCGTGGGCGCGGTGATCGGCTTCGGCGTCATCACCGAGTGCGTCGAGGATCCCGAGACGATCGCCCTTGCGCGCGCGGCCGGCGCCGACTACGCGCAGGGTTTCGGCATCCGGCGGCCGCAGCCGCTCGCCGCCGTCGCCGAAGGGCGGTTCTGAGTCGCAGGCGGGGGCGGGCGGGCGCGTGGCCGAACCCGGCGTCCAGGGCCTGCCGGCCGAAATTCCTTGCGCCGCGCGGGCTTGCGCCCTGCTCCCAATCCCTTTACAATTCCGCCTCTTTTTTCCGCTGGGCGGCTGCGAGCTGAGAACGCGCGGCCGCCCGGTGCGTTTCTGGAAACCCGAACGATGCCGACTTTCAACCAGCTGGTCCGCCTCGGGCGCAGCCCGAAGAAGACGAAGACGAAGGTCCCGGCGCTTGCCGGCTCGCCGCAGAAGCGCGGGGTGTGCACGCGCGTGTACACCACCACCCCGAAGAAGCCCAACTCGGCGCTGCGCAAGGTCGCCAAGGTGCGGCTCACCAACGGCTTCGAGGTGATCGGCTACATCGGCGGCGAGGGGCACAACCTGCAGGAGCACTCGGTGGTGCTGATCCGCGGCGGGCGCGTCAAGGACCTGCCGGGGGTGCGCTACCACATCGTGCGCGGCTCGCTCGACACCCAGGGCGTCAAGGACCGCAAGCAGGGGCGCTCCAAGTACGGCGCCAAGATGCCGAAGTCGGCCTGATTCCCGGAGAGCACACCCGCCATGCCGCGACGCAGAGAAGTTCCCAAGCGCGAGATCCTGCCCGACCCGAAGTTCGGCAACGTCGAGGTCGCGAAGTTCGTCAACGTGCTGATGACGCGCGGAAAGAAATCGGTCGCCGAGAGGATCGTCTACGGCGCCTTCGACCTGATCCAGTCGCGTTCGGGCAAGGACCCGATCGAGGTGTTCTCGCAGGCGGTGCAGAACGTCAAGCCCCTGGTCGAGGTGAAGAGCCGGCGGGTCGGCGGCGCGAACTACCAGGTGCCGGTCGAGGTGCGTCCGGTGCGGCGCGTCGCGCTCTCGATGCGCTGGATCCGGGAGGCGGCGCAGAAGCGCGGCGAGAAGTCCATGACCGCGCGCCTGGCGGGCGAGCTGCTGGAGGCGGCCGAGGGCCGCGGCGGCGCGATGAAGAAGCGCGAGGAAGTGCACCGGATGGCCGAGGCCAACAAGGCCTTCGCCCATTACCGGTTCTAGGACATTCCGGGGAATGACCGTGGCCCGCAGGACACCCATCGAACGCTACCGGAACATCGGCATCTCGGCGCACATTGACGCCGGCAAGACGACGACGACCGAACGCATCCTCTTCTATACCGGCGTCAACCACAAGATCGGCGAGGTGCACGACGGCGCCGCGACGATGGACTGGATGGAGCAGGAGCAGGAACGCGGCATCACCATCACTTCGGCGGCGACCACCTGCTTCTGGCGGGGGATGGACCTCACCTACCCCGAGCACCGGATCAACATCATCGATACCCCGGGGCATGTGGACTTCACCATCGAGGTCGAGCGTTCGCTGCGGGTGCTCGACGGCGCGTGCATGCTGTACTGCGCGGTCGGCGGCGTGCAGCCGCAGTCCGAGACGGTGTGGCGCCAGGCGAACAAGTACCGGGTGCCGCGGCTCGCGTTCGTCAACAAGATGGACCGGGTCGGCGCGAACTTCTTCAAGGTGTACGAGCAGATGCGCGCGCGCCTGAAGGGAAACCCGGTGCCGATCCAGATCCCGATCGGGGCCGAGGACGAATTCGCCGGCGTGGTGGACCTCGTCACCATGCAAGCGATCTACTGGGATGACGCATCGCTCGGCACCAAGTTCGAGAAAAAGCCGGTGCCGCCCGAGCTGCTCGCGCTCGCGCGCGAATGGCGCGAGAAGATGATCGAGGCCGCCGCCGAGGCGAACGAGGAGCTGATGAACAAGTACCTCGAGTCGGGCGAGCTCTCGGTCGAGGAGATCAAGCGCGGGCTGCGCATCCGCACGATCAACAACGAGATCGTGCCGATGCTGTGCGGCTCGGCGTTCAAGAACAAGGGCGTGCAGGCGATGCTGGACGCCGTGATCGACTACCTGCCCTCGCCGGTGGACATCCCGCCGGTGAAGGGCGAGAAGGAGAACGGCGAGCCGGACACGCGCCGCGCCGCCGACGACGAGCCCTTCGCCGGGCTCGCGTTCAAGATCATGACCGACCCGTACGTCGGGCAGCTCACCTTCATCCGCGTGTACTCCGGCGTGCTCGAGGCGGGCTCGACCGTCTACAACCCGGTGCGCGGCAAGAAGGAGCGCATCGGCCGGCTGCTGCAGATGCACGCGAACGAACGGAGCGAGATCAAGGAGGTGCGCGCCGGCGACATCGCCGCAGCGGTCGGCCTAAAGGACGTCGCCACCGGCGACACGCTGTGCGACGTGGACAAGGTGATCCGGCTGGAGCGCATGGAGTTCCCGGACCCGGTGATCTCGCAGGCGATCGAGCCGAAGACCAAGGCCGACCAGGAGAGAATGTCGGTCGCGCTCGCGCGGCTGGCGCAGGAGGACCCGTCGTTCCGCGTGCGCACCGACGAAGAGTCCGGGCAGACGATCATCTCCGGCATGGGCGAACTGCACCTGGAGATCATCGTCGATCGCATGAAGCGCGAATTCGGCGTCGAGGCGACGGTCGGCAAGCCCCAGGTCGCCTACCGCGAGACGATCCGCAAGAGCGTCGAGCAGGAGGGCAAGTTCGTCAAGCAGTCCGGCGGCCGCGGCCAGTACGGCCACGTGTTCCTGCGCCTGGAACCGCAGCCGGCGGGCAAGGGCTACGAGTTCGTGGACGCCATCAAGGGCGGGCGCGTGCCGCGCGAGTACATCCCGGCGGTGCAAAAGGGCGTCGAGGAGGCGATGCAGGACGGCGTGCTCGCCGGCTATCCGGTGGTGGACGTGAAGGTCACGCTGTTCGACGGGTCCTACCACGAGGTGGACTCGAACGAGAACGCGTTCAAGATGGCCGCGATCTTCGCCTTCAAGGACGGGATGCGCCAGGCGCATCCGGTGCTGCTCGAGCCGATCATGGCGGTCGAGGTCGAGACGCCGGAGGAAAAGATGGGCGACGTGATGGGCGACCTTTCCTCGCGGCGCGGCGTCATCCTGGGCATGGAGGACCTGCCCGGCGGCAAGGTGATCAAGGCCGAGGTGCCGCTCGGGGAGATGTTCGGCTATTCGACCACGCTGCGCTCGCTGACGCAGGGGCGCGCCACCTACACGATGGAGTTCAAGCACTATGCCGAGGCGCCGAAGAGCGTCGCCGAGGCGGTGATGAGCGCGAAGACCAAGTAACGACAAGACCGGGGACGGACCATGGCAAAAGCAAAGTTCGAGCGCACCAAGCCGCACGTGAATGTGGGCACGATTGGGCATGTGGATCACGGCAAGACGACGCTGACGGCGGCGTTGACGCACATTTTGGCCAAGCGCTACGGGGGCGAGGCGAAGAACTACGATCAGATTGACAATGCGCCGGAGGAAAAAGCGCGCGGCATCACGATCAACACGGCGCACGTGGAGTATCAGACCGACAAGCGCCACTATGCGCACGTGGACTGTCCGGGGCATGCCGACTACATCAAGAACATGATCACCGGGGCGGCGCAGATGGACGGGGCGATTCTGGTGGTGTCGGCCGCCGACGGGCCGATGCCGCAGACGCGCGAGCACATTTTGCTGGCGCGCCAGGTCGGGGTGCCCTACATCGTGGTGTATTTGAACA
>JBFMFX010000019.1:0-80742 GCA_040752005.1 Pseudomonadota bacterium
CCCGTGGCTGGACGGCATGACGCGTGCGAAGCGCCCTGTGCGCCTGCCGGTCGTGCTCACCGAGGAAGAGGTGGCCGCGCTCCTCAGCCAATTGCGCGGCACGAAATGGCTGATGGCGAGCCTGTTGTACGGCGCCGGCCTTCGCCTGCGCGAATGTCTCGGATTGCGCGTCAAGGACGTGGACTTCGCTTATCGGCAGGTGTTCGTGCGCGATGGCAAGGGCGGCAAGGACCGAGCGACCATGTTGCCGGAGGCGGTGGTGCAACCGTTGCACGAACATTTGGGCAGGGTGCGGGCCCTGCACCGCCGCGACCTCGCCGAGGGGTATAGCGAGGTGTGGCTGCCGGATGCGCTCTCGCGCAAGTATCCTCGGGCTGGCTACGAATGGGCCTGGCAGTTCGTGTTTCCGTCCAAGAACCGCTCGGTGGATCCTCGTAGCGGCGTGATCCGAAGGCACCACGTGTATCCGCTGACGCTCCAGCGCGCGGTGCGCGATGCAGCTTACGCTGCCGGCATCGCGAAGCATGCCGGCTGCCACACGCTGCGTCACTCGTTCGCGACTCATCTCCTGCAAACCGGGCACGACATCCGCACCGTGCAGGAGCTGCTCGGCCATGCGGACGTCTCGACCACCATGGTGTACACGCACGTGATGTCGCGCGGCGGGCGCGGCGTGAGGAGTCCGCTCGACCGGCTCGAAACATCTTTCGCCCCCGGGACCTAGTCGAGGAGGCCATGACCAACGCCTTCGAAGGTCCCGGTGTGCCCGTCGTTGCACGCCGGAATCGCAACCGTCGGAAATCAGAGGGTCATCCTCGATCGTGACCTTGCCGAACGCTATCGCGTCGAGACCCGAGTGCTCCTGAAAGCGGTTCGGCGCAACGCGGGTCGCTATCCCCTGGGATTTCTTGTTCCTGATTACCAATGAGCCTCAGCCAACTTTACGAGCCGGTAGGGCATAGGCGGCGTTTGCGCGGCGGCGGTCGCCAGGCGGGCGAGCATGCTCGCCAGATCGAATCGCCGATTAAAGCGATAGCCGAACTCGGCCAGATAGCGCGGCAGGTGCTTCGGTCGGATCGCATGAGAGGTGCCGTGGATCGCGTTCTTCACATTTCCCAGCATGGTATCGACCCAGTTGAGGGTGAGCCGCTTGCGGGCCAAGCCCGGCCCGCTCATCACGGTCGGCGCATGATCGCAGCCGTTCGCAGCCACCGCTCCGAAACAGCCCAGGCCATCCGAATGCACCGTCGTGCCGGGCGCCAGTCTGGCCTGGCTCCAGCGGGCGATCTCCTTCAACCGGAAGCCCTTGACGCAAGTAAGACTCATGCGCCGCGGCCGTCCCGCCGCATCGGTTTTCACCGCCGCCACGAACGGTTTCTTGGTGCGCGTGCCGCGCCCGCGCTTGTAGCCCCGGCGCCGGCCGCCCCAATAGGCGTCATCGAGCCGCACCAGGCCACCGAGCTTGCGGCCGGCATCGCGCTCTGGCATTGCCTGCATGAGCTTGTGCTTCATCAGCCAGGCACTGTTCCGGGAGATGGCCAGCTGGCGCGAGAGCTCCAGCGAGGAGATCCCGTTCTTGGCCTGGGTGATCAGGTGCATGGCCAGAAACCAGACGGAAAGCGGCAGCTTGCAGCCGGCGAAGATCGTTCCGGCCGTCACCGAAGTCTGCCGGCGGCAGCCGTTGCACTGGATCAGCCCTCGGCCCTTGAGGGCGCAGTAACCCGTATGCCCGCACTCGGGGCAGACCAACCCGCGCGGCCGCCGCCAGGCAAAGAGGGCCTGCTCGCATTGCTCCGCCGTTCCGTATTTGTCCATGAATTCGCGCAAACCCATGCCCCGCTGAAATTCCACCTTGTTCTTCGGCATCGCTTATCTCCTTGGAAAATCAAGCAATGCCAGTTTGCTACCCCCACTGGCTCACAGGCTGAGCCTCATTGGTAATCAGGATGCACTTTGCGCTCGCCGGCGCAAGCAGCATCCCGCCCGCCTCCCGGCGTGCGAGCGCCTCGCGCGGCGAGATCCACAGGCCCTCGACCGCCTCACGCCCGTCCGGCCACGGTTCCTCGCCCTCCGGGATCCGGGCGAGGAAGAAGCGTGCGTCGAAACGCTTGGGCGACACCTCCGGCGTCACCCAGCGCACCCACGGCACGAGCGCCTGCGCGTGCAGCCGCCCGACCAGCGTCACGAAAAGCGCCCCTCCCGCGAGCGCACGCCGTGCCGCCGAGGCGCTCCATCCCGGCGCAAGGCGCCCGAGAAGCACGCCCGCTTCCTCGAAAGTCTCCCGGATCGCGGCGACGAAGAGTCCCGCCGCGCGCGCCGGTGCCAGCGCCTCGCCCAGCCGCCCGCGCAGGGTCGCGACGTCGGTGCCGAGCAGCGCAAGCGCCGCGGGCGAGGCATCCGCAGCCTCGTTGAGCCGCCCGCCGGGGAACACGTGCGCGCCGGCCATGAAGTCCACCGCGCGGCTGCGCTTGACGAGGTACAGCTCCAGCCCGTTCGCGCCGTCGCGCAGCAGCACGACCGTCGCCGCGTCGCGCGGCGGCGCCGGCCTGCTTGCCGGACGGTGATGGCTGCTCACGGCGTCGCATTATCGCAGGCGCGGGCCGCCGGCAGGTATCATCGCGCATGCTCGTCAACTGCGTCGCCTATCAGGACGGCCGCAAGCTCGCCGACATCCGGCAGGACGAGATCCACGAGTATCTCGCGCGTCCCGGCTGCTTCGTGTGGGTCGCGCTGCGCGACGCCTCGGACGAGGAGCTGGCGGAGATGCAGCGCCAGTTCGGGCTGCACGAGCTCGCGGTCGAGGACGCGCGCCACGGCCACCAGCGGCCCAAGCTCGAGGAATACGGCGACCAGATCTTCGTCGTGCTGCACATCCTGGAGCCGGCGGGCGACGAGATCGGCGTCGGGGAGCTGAGCATCTTCACCGGCCCGAACTACGTCCTGTCGGTGCGCAACCGCTCGGAGCAGAGCTTTCTCGGGGTACGCCAGCGCTGCGAGCGCGAGCCCGAGCTGCTCAAGCTCGGGTCGGGCTTCGTCCTCTACGCGCTGATGGACGCGGTGGTGGACCGCTACTTTCCGCTGCTCGATGCGCTCGAAACCGAGCTCGAGGCGCTCGAGAACCGGCTGTTCTCCGGCGGCCTCGCGCGCGACAGCGTCGAGGCGCTCTACGCCCTCAAGCAGAAGCTGGTGATCGTCAAGCACGCCGCCGGGCCGCTGCTCGAAGCGGTCGGCAAGCTCTACGGCGGGCGCGTGCCGCAGGTGTGCCAGGGGCTCGGCGAGTACTTCCGCGACGTCTACGACCACGTCCTCAGGATCAATCAGACGATTGACGCTTTGCGCGAGACGGTGACCACCGCGATCACGGTGAACGCGGCGCTCGCCACCATGCAGCAGGGCGAGACCACGCGCAAGCTCGCCGCCTACGCCGCGCTGGTGGCCGTGCCGACGATGATCGCGGGCGTGTACGGCATGAACTTCAGGCACATGCCCGAGCTCGACTGGACGCTCGGCTACCCGCTCGCCATCGGCCTGATGGCGGCGATCGACGCGGTGCTGTTCTGGCGCTTCCGCAAGGCGGGCTGGCTGTGAGGATCATCGCCGCCCTCGCCCTGGGTCTTGCCGCCGCGCTCGCCCTGGCGCAGCACGCTCAGGCGCCGATGCACCAGCGCTTCGAGGACGCCGAGCGCTGGGCGCCGGTGTTCGAGGACCCGGCGCGCGACGCCTGGCAGAAGCCCGACGAGGTCATCCGCGCGCTCGCGCCCGCGCCCAAGGCGCGCGTCGCGGACATCGGCGCGGCGACCGGCTATTTCGCCGTGCGTCTCGCGCGCGCGCTGCCGCAGGCCCGGATCTACGGCGTGGACATCGAGCCCGACATGACCCGCTACCTGCGCGAGCGAGCCGCGCGCGAGAATCTCTCGAACCTGATCGCGCTCACCGGCGCCCCCGACGATCCGAAGCTGCCGGAGCGGGTGGATCTGGTGCTCGTCGTCAACGCCTACCACCACATCGGCGCGCGTCCGGATTACTTCGCGCGGCTCAAGGCGCGGCTGGAGCGCGGCGGGCGCGTCGCGGTGATTGATTTCCGGCTCGACTCGCCCGTCGGCCCGCCGCGGCGCCATCGCGTCGCGCCGGAAGCGGTGCTGGAGGAAATGCGCGCCGCGGGATACCGGCTCGCCGAGCGGCACGAGTTCCTGCCGCACCAGTACTTTCTCGTCTTCGCCCCCGGCTAGGCGAGGCGCAGCTCGGCGCGCACCGCGTCCCACGGCACGGCGACCCGCCCGTCGTCGCCGCGCGCGATGAGGCCCAGATCGGCGAGCCGCGCCACGTCCGTGTGCACGTTCTTGTAGTCGCGCCCGAGCCGCTTCGCGAGCGCCCGCACCGAGAGCGGCCCTTCGGCCCGCAGCCGCGCGAGCAGCTGCCAGCGCGCCGGCGTGAGATGGCGCAGCAGCAGCCCCAGCTCGGCGAACGAGATCACGTCCAGCCGCGCCGGCGCGCGCGCGGTGGCGAGATGCCAGGCGGCTTCGAAGCGGTCGAGGGCGTCCTCGCGCGCGCTAACCCTGATGTAGAGCGTGCGCGACATCGCGCTCGAAGTCGTAGCGCAACTGCTCGACCGAGCGGAAGTCGTAGCGCTGCGCGCGCCCGCGCACGGTGCGCACGCCGTTTTCGTAGCGCACCAGCCATGCGCCCGGCCGGCCGTAGCGCAGGCGCCAGCTGCGGTCGGACCCGATGCGCATCTCGACGATCGCTCCGCCCGGGACGACGTGCCGCTCGCGATAGAGCATATGGTGCAACATACCATAAGCCGGGCCGGCGTAGAATCCGCCCATGGCCCACCCGGAGGCCTTCTTCAACCTCTACGCGCACGGGTTCGTGCGCGTGGCGGTCGCCACGCCCGCGGTGCGGATTGCCGACCCGGCGGCGAACGCCGCGGCGACCGCCGAGCTGATGCGGGCGGCGGCGCGCGCAAAAGCGATCGTCTGCGTCTTTCCGGAGCTGGGGCTGTCCGCCTACAGCTGCGAGGATCTGTTTCACCAGCAAGCGCTGATCGAAGGCGCCGAGCGCGCGCTCGCGACGCTGCTTGCCCGCACCCGCAACGTGCCGGTGGCGGCCTTCGTCGGGCTGCCGGTGCTCGCCGACGGCCTGCTCTACAACTGCGCCGCGCTCATCTGCCGGGGCGAGCTCCTCGGCGTGGTGCCGAAGACCTACCTGCCCAACTACCGCGAGTTCTACGAGCTGCGCCAGTTCACGCGCGGCGACGTCGCGCACGCGCGCCAGATCCGGCTCGCCGGGCGCACCGCGCCCTTCGGCACCGACCTCGTCTTTTGCCACGCCGAGCAGCCGAAGCTCGTGCTTTTCGCCGAGATCTGCGAAGACCTGTGGGTGCCGGCCCCGCCCTCGTCGTTCGCCGCGCTCGCCGGCGCGACCGTGATCGCCAATCTCTCGGCCTCGAACGTGCTGGTCGGCAAGCACGAGTACCGGCGCGCGCTGGCGGCGAACCAGTCGGCGCGCGCGATCGCCGCCTACCTCTACAGCGCGGCCGGTCCGGGCGAGTCCACGACCGACCTCGCCTGGGACGGCCACGCCATGGTGCACGAGAACGGGACGCTGCTCGCCGAATCGGCGCGCTTCGCCAACGCGCCGCAGATCACGCTCGCCGACGTCGACCTTGACCGGCTGATCGCCGACCGCATGCGGCAGAATTCGTTCGGCCAGTCGGCGCGGCGCCACGCCGCCGAGGTCGGCCGTTTCCGCCGGGTGGATTTCTCGCTGCCGCTGCCGCGCGGGCGGGTGGCGCTCGCGCGCAGCGTGGCGCGCCTTCCCTACGTGCCCGATGACCCGGCGACGCGGGACGCGCGCTGCGAGGAGGTGTACCGCATCCAGGTGCAGGGCCTGGTGCAGCGCATGCGCGCCACCGGAACGCGAAAGCTGGTGATCGGCGTCTCCGGCGGCCTCGACTCGACGCAGGCGCTGCTCGTGTGTGCGCGCGCGATGGACGAGCTGCGGTTGCCGCGCGCGAACATTCTCGCCTACACCATGCCCGGGTTCGCCACCACCACGCGCACGCGCTCGAGCGCCTGGCAGCTCATGCGCGCGGTGGGCGCGAGCGCCGAGGAGATCGACATCCGGCCCTCGTGCCTGCAGATGCTCAAGGACCTCGGCCATCCGTTCGCGCGCGGGCGCAAGGTGTACGACATCACGTTCGAGAACGTGCAGGCAGGCGAGCGCACCAGCCACCTGTTCCGGCTCGCCAACCTGCACGGCGGGCTGGTGGTCGGGACCGGCGACCTGTCGGAGCTCGCGCTCGGCTGGTGCACCTACGGCGTCGGCGACCAGATGGCGCACTACAGCGTCAATGCGAGCGTTCCCAAGACGCTGGTGCGCCATCTCATCGCCTGGGTCGCGCGCTCCGGCGGATTCGACGCCGCGGTGGCAAAAGCGCTGGAACGCGTGCTCGCCACCGAGATCAGCCCGGAACTGGTGCCCGGCGGGCGCGGCGGCCAGCCGGCGCAGCGCACCGAGGCGATCATCGGCCCCTACGAGCTGCAGGACTTCCACCTCTACTACACGCTGCGCTTCGGCTACCGGCCTTCGAAGGTGGCGTTCCTCGCCGCGCACGCCTGGCGCGGGACGTACCGCCTCGCCGAGATCCGCAAGTGGCTGCGGGTGTTCCTCATACGCTTCTTCCAGACCAGCCAGTTCAAGCGCAGCGCATTGCCGAATGCGCCGAAGGTCGGCTCCGGAGGCTCGCTCTCGCCGCGGTCGGACTGGCGCGCGCCTTCGGACGGCAACGCCGCGGTGTGGCTCGCCGATCTCGCGCGCGTGCCGGTGCGCGGCTGAAGCGGGCCGCCGTGCTCAGGGCGCGCTCGGCGCAGGCGCAGGAAGCGCCATGCCGCGCTCGGCCATCACGCGCCGCGCCAGGTCCGGTCGGTCGGTGATCAGCCCGTCCACCCCCAGATCGAGCACGGCGCGGATGTGCGCGGCGTCGTTGACCGTCCAGGGCAGGACCTTCAGCCCGAGCGCGTGCGCCTCGGCGACCAGGGCGCGGTCGAGTTCGCCGAAGTACGGCGACCACGTGCCGCAGCCCGCCGCCTTGACCAGGCGCGGGATCGAGCCGTGCTCGGCGAGCGCAAGGCCCGCCAGCCACGGCGAGGGCTCGGCTGCGCTGGCGAGGATGTTGTCCATCCAGCGCTGCTGCGCGGTCAGGCACGAGGTCGCGATGCCCGGCGCCAGGCGCTGCACGGCAAGGAGCGTGCGCCAGTCGAAGGATTGCACTGTCACCCTCGATTCCATTCCTGCTTCGCGCACCACGGCGAGCAGCGCGAGAGCGAACGGCTCGGGCGCCAGCGTCTCCTCGGGCGCGAGCGGCGAGAGCTTTGTCTCGATGTTGAAGCGCACCACGTCGTTGCCCGACCTCTTCACCAAGGCGAAGAGATCGGCCAGCCGCGGCATGCGCACGCCGTCCATGCCCTCTTGCTCCGGGAAGCGGCGCGCGTACTCGCTTCCGGGGCGGATGCGGCCGACGTCGTAGCGCTCGAGCTCCGCCCACGTGAGCGAGCGCACGGTCGGCGTGGGCGGCTCGAGCCACCGCCCGTCCGGACCGCGCGTGATATCCGGGTTGAGCCTGCGGTCGTGCGCGATCACCACCACGCCGTCGGCGGTGACGCCGACGTCGAGCTCCAGCGTCGAGACACCGATCGCGAGCGCCCGCGCAAAGCCGGGCAGCGTGTTCTCCGGCGCGAGCCCGCGCGCCCCCCGGTGCCCCTGCAGATCAAACGCCTGCGCGCTCATCGCCGCCACCCATAAAAACAGCAGCAGACCCCGTTTCCCCAGAATCGTCGCCGCGCGCCCGAGAATCGCGCAAACGGGGTCTGACCCTGATTTATGGCGGGCCGGAGCATACCATCTGCCGAGCGCGGCGCGCGGCACCGAGCGGCGGGGCGGTCGGGTCTGTCCCGGAGCGCGTTCAGGCGGCCTGGCGCTCGCTCGCGGCCGGATCGCCTTCGTTGGCGGCCGGCCCCAACTTCCCGATCGCGCAGGCGACGGCGTCCTCGACGCGATCGAGGAACACGAATTCGAGCTTGCCGCGCGCATCCGCCGGCACGTCGTCGAGGTCTTTTTCGTTGCGCCGTGGCAGCATCACCGTGCGGATGCCCGCGCGCAGGGCCGCGAGCATCTTTTCCTTGATCCCGCCCACCGGCAGCACCAGGCCCCGCAGCGACACTTCGCCCGTCATCGCGACGTCGCTCCTCACTGGCCTGCCGGCAAGCAGCGAAACGATGGCGAGGTACATGGCAACGCCCGCGCTCGGGCCGTCCTTCGGCGTCGCCCCCGAGGGCACGTGCAGGTGCAGGTCCCACTTCTCGAGCGATTCGCCGAGCGTCTGCTTGGCGAGGGTGAGCGCGATCTGCGCCGACTCCTTCATCACGTCGCCGAGGTGCCCGGTGAGGATGAGCTTGCCAGAGCCCGGCACCCGGCTCGCCTCGACGAAGAGGATGTCGCCGCCCACCGGCGTCCAGGCAAGCCCCGTGGCCACGCCCGGCACCGAGGTGCGCAGCGCGACTTCGTTCTCGTACTTGCGCGGCCCAAGGATGGCGGCGAGGTCCGGCGCGTCAATCACGATCGGCGTGGAGGCGCCGCCTTCGGCGATTCTCATCGCCGCCGAACGCAGAACCGCGCCCAGCTCGCGCTCGAGGTTGCGCACGCCCGCCTCGCGCGTGTAGTCGGCGATGATCGCGCGGATGGCGTCGTCGGTGACGGTCACCTCCCCGGCCTTCAGGCCGTTCGCCTCGAGCTGACGGCGCAGCAGGTACTTCTTCGCGATCTCCAGCTTCTCCTCGGCGGTATAGCCCGGAAGCTGGATGATCTCCATGCGGTCGCGCAGCGGCCCGGGAATGGTGTCGAGCTGGTTCGCGGTGCAGATGAACATCACGCGCGAGAGGTCGAAGTCCACGCCGAGGTAGTTGTCGCGGAACTTCGAGTTCTGCTCGGGATCGAGCACCTCCAGCAGCGCGCTCGCCGGGTCGCCGTGAAAGCCGCCGGCGCCCAGCTTGTCAATCTCGTCGAGCATCAGCACGCCCGTGCGCGAGCCGGCGCGCTTCACCGCCTGGATGATGTTGCCCGGCAGCGCGCCGATGTAGGTCCGCCGGTGGCCGCGGATCTCGGCCTCGTCATGGGTGCCGCCGAGCGCCACGCGCTGGAACTTGCGCCCCAGCGCCCGCGCGATGGACTGCCCGAGCGAGGTCTTGCCCACCCCCGGCGGCCCGACGAAGCACAGGATCGGGCTCTTGCCCTCGGGGGCGAGCTTGCGCACCGCGAGGTATTCGAGGATCCGGCGCTTGACCTTCTCCAGGCCGTGGTGGTCCTCGTCGAGCACGCGCCGTGCCTCGGCGATGTCAATCGGCTTCTGCGGCTCGGCCTTCCACGGCAGCTCAGTCATCCACTCCAGCCACGTGCGCAGCATCGAGGCCTCGCCCGAGGACTCGCCCATGCGCTGCAGGCGCTTGAACTCCTTCTGCACGTGCTTGAGGACCTCCTCGGGGAACCCCGCCGCCTCGATGGCCTTCTTCAGCTCCTCCATCTCGGCGGCCGTGTCCTCGGTCTCGCCCAGCTCCTTCTGGATCTGGCGCAGCTGCTCGCGCAGCACGTGCTCGCGCTGGCGCTCGTCGAATTCCTTCTTCGTCTTCTCGCCGATTTCGCGCGAAAGGCGCAGCACCTCGACACGCTGGGCGAGGTGCCGCAGGACCTTGTCCAGGCGCGGGACGAGCTCCAGCGTCGCCAGGATGTCCTGCTTTTCCTCGTTCTTGATGTCGAGCAGGTTCGCGACCATGTCGGCGAGCTGGCCGGGCGATTCCATCGCCTGGACCACCCCGACCAGCTCCTCGGGCGCGTTGGGCAGAAGCTTGATCGCCTCGATCGCCAGCTCCTTCAGCTTGAGGAACCGGGCCTCGACCTCCGGTCCGGAGCCGCTCGCCTCGGGAATCCAGGCGACGGCGGCGACAAGGAACGGCCAGCCCTCCAGGAACTCGAGCACCCGGAAGCGCCGTTCGCCCTGGACGATGAGGTGATGCACGCCCTCGGCCTGCGCGATGTGGCGCATGAGCACGCCGGCGGTGCCGATGGGGTGCACATCGGCGGGCTTGACGTCGTTGATCGACGGATCGCGCTGGAGGAGGAACCCTACCTTCGCGCCCCGACGCAAGGCCTCATGCGCGGCGGCGACCGACGACGGCCGGCCGATCGTGATCGGCGTGATGACCCCCGGAAACAGCACCGCATTGCGCAGCGGGATGATGATCAGCGCGTCTTCGGGAATCTCGCGGACCGCGACCGCCGTCGAGCGAGCGCCGGCCTGCGGTGCCCCGTCGCCCTCTTGCGCCTCCTGCTCGAGCAATGCCCTGTTGCGCCTGCGCCAAAATTCCATGATGCCTCTCCCGCTTGCGCGCGCGTCCGCGCGCGTCAAGGACGTAAGTGCGGGCGAAAACTCCGGAATCAAGCCGCCGGCAGAGGCGGCGCGGCGAGGCGAATGCCGATGCCCTTCAGCCGGGCAAGACTATGTCGCCCCGGTCAGCGGGACGACTTGCGCTCCTGACGCTGCCCGGTCGCGGGCTTGGAATCGAGGTGCCGGAAGCTGATCCGGCCGCGGGTGAGGTCGTACGGGGACATCTCCAGCGTCACGCGGTCGCCCGCGATGACACGGATGTGGTGCTTGCGCACCTTGCCGCCGGCGTAGGCGAGCACGGTGGCACCGTTGGTCAGGCGAACGCGGAACTGGGTGCTCGGCAGCACCTCCTCCACGATGCCCTCCATTTCCAGCATTTCTTCCTTCGGCATGCAGCTCTCAATGTGGTGGCGGGGCAAGCATTTTACAACGGCCCCTCGTCAGGAATCCTGCAGCCACGGTTTCGGCCGCAAGCGCGCGGGCAGGTAGAGCGGATGCGCAGGCTCGCCAGCGGCTGTGGTCCGCAGCACATGCAGCCGGACCCCCGCTCGGCGCAGCATCCGCGCCACCTGCGCGCCGCGCCCGCCCATGGCCCCGTGGTTGCCCCAGGCGCAGACGACGAGCGCTGCTTCACGCGCCGCAGCCAGGATCGCGCGGTCGTTGCGCCTGCCGCCCACCGGATCGCGGGCGGTTCGCAGCCGTGCCGGATCGGTCGCGCGCAGGGCGAACAGGTTGGTGACGATCAGCGCGCCGTAACCCCAGCGCCGGGCGTAGTTGCGCGCGCGGGTGCAGCTCGGGTCGAGCCGGCGCTCGTCGGCGGTGCTCGGATTGAGCATGATGAAGTTCACCGCCGGCCCGTCGCCCCAGCGCCGCCAGAGAAGATAGCGCCAGCGCCGATCCGGCGAAAAGCGCGCACCCGCCCGGGTTGCCGCGATCGCCACCGGCTCAGCGGCGCGAAAAGCGGTAGAACCAGACGGTTCCCGCCACCCCGAACAGCGATGCGAAGAGCCACGCGAGCCCGGGCCGAAGCCCCCCGCGCGCTCCGTGCGCCGAGGAGACGGCGCGCGTCGCCCCGGCCCTCGGGGGGGCCGGCGCCTGCGCCGCCGAAGAATACTCGGCCCTCACCGCAAGGCCCGTGCGAGCCGTGAACGGCACCGGCGGGCTGCCGACGTAAAAGGTCACGGGCACCGAAACTTCCTCGACCGAATCGCGCGATACGATCTCTACGGTCACGCCGAAATGCAGGTGCGGGCCGCTCGCATATCCGGTCGCGCCCGAGTAGCCGAGAATCCTTCCCGCGGCGACGAGCTCTCCCGGCTCGACGGCGACGCTGGCGTGCGCAAGATGCGCATAGGTCGCGATCGTGCCATCGGCATGCCGTACCCGCACATAGTTGCCCTTGTCCAGCAGTGCCCGGCTTGCGCCGCCCACGGCATGGCGCCATTCGACGTCGATCACCACGCCTTCGCGCGCCGCGACCACCGGCGTTCCTTCCGGCATCGCGAAGTCGACGGCGTAAAGCGCCTCGCGCGTGGTGTGCGTGCGGACAATGCCGCCGGGGGCCTGGCTCACCATGAACGCCATGCCGTCGGGATAAGGCAGCCGGTAGAGCGCCGCCCCGCCCGGCTGCGCGCAGCCGAGCGCGAACGCAAGACAGGCGGCGCGGCGCGCTAAGGGCCCATGGCCGAGAGCCTACGCCTTGGCGCTTGCGTTTCAACCCCCGCGCGCCGAGGAGCCGCGCGACCGCGACGGACGCCTCAGGCCCACATCTGGCGCAGGCGCGCAGCGACATCCACCGGCGCGCCGGCCGGAGCACCCTCGGGGCGCTCGAGCCCTTGCGCCCACACAACCTCCTCCAGGCAACGCATCACCGCCGGGGTAAGAAACCGGCTGCGCGCGCCGTACACGTGCCGGTCGCCCGCGCGCGGCTGTGCCGTGACGTAGTACTTGAGCGGCGCGATGAGATCGAGGCTGGAGCGCGCGCGGGTCATGGCGACATAGAGCAGCCTCCGCTCTTCTTCCAGGAGGTCGGCCCGTCCGGCGGCGTACTCCGAGGGAAAACTGCCGTCGGCGACGTTGAGCACGTACACCGCCTCCCACTCCTGCCCCTTGGCCGAGTGCACGGTCGAGAGGACGAGCCAGTCTTCGTCGCGCGCCGCATCGCCGGCGAGATCGCTGCTCGCCGCCGGCGGATCGAGCGCCAGCTCGGTGAGGAACGCCTCGCGCGTGGCGAACGTCGCGGCGATGCGCTCGAGCTGCACCAGGTCGCCGGCGCGCACTTCGGCGGCTTCGTAGCGCCGCTCCATGAGCGGGCCATACCACTCGCGCACGCGCGCCATCTGTTCCGCCCACGGTGTTGCCGGATCGCCGAGCCATGCCATCAAGGCGTCGAACGTTCCCGAGCCGGACCTGAGCGCCGCCCAGCGCAAGCCGGCTGCTTCGAACGCGGTGAACACGCGCTCGGCGCCTTTCGGGCCGACGCCAGGAACGAGTTGCAGCGCGCGCCAGGCGGCGATGCGGTTGCGCGGGTTGTCCGCCCAGCGCAGAACCGCCAGCGCGTCCTTCACGTGCGCCGCCTCCAGAAACTTCAGCCCGCCGTACTTGACGTACGGGATGTTGCGGCGCGCGAGCTCCAGTTCCAGCACATCCGAGTGGTGCGAGGAGCGGAAAAGCACTGCCTGGTGCCGCAGCGGCACGCCTTCCTCGCGCCGCTCCAGCACCCGCGCCACGACGTAATCGGCCTGAGCCCGGTCGTCGGCGAGCGTGACCAAGCGTGGCCGGGGCCCTTCGCCCCGGACGGCGGCGAGTTCCTTGCGGTACTGCCGTCGCGCCTCGCCGATCAGCGCGTTCGCCGCATCGAGCACACCCTGGGTCGAGCGGTAGTTCGCCGCCAGCGTCACCACCTGCGCGCCGAAGCGCCGCTCGAAGGAGAGGATGTTCTCCACCGTCGCGGCACGGAACGAATAGATCGCCTGCGCGTCGTCGCCCACGACGGTGAGCCCTTCGCCCGAGGGCTTCAGCCGCTTCAGGATCTCGGCCTGCAGCGTGTTCGTGTCCTGATACTCGTCCACGAGCACATGGTCCCAGAGCGCGGCGATTCTGCCGCCGAGCGCGCCGTCCTCCATCATCGCCCGCCAGTAAAGCAGCAGATCGTCGTAGTCGAGCGCATGGTTGGCGAGCTTGCGCTCGACATAGCCGCGAAAGAGCCTCGTCAGCTCCGCCTCCCACTCGGCGCACCACGGGAAGGCGTCGGCGAGCGTCGCGGCGAGCGCGCCCTGCATGTTCACGCGGTGAGAATAGATCGCGAGGCAGGTGTCCTTGCGCGGAAAGCGCTTCTCCAGTTTCGAGAACCCCAGCTCGTGGCGCACCACGTCCATCAGGTCCGCGGCGTCGCCGCGGTCGAGCACGCTGAACGTCTCCGGAAGTCCGACGCGCGCGTGATACCGCCGGATCAGCCGGCTCGCGACCGAGTGAAAGGTCCCTGCCCACGGCAGGCGCACCGTCCGATGCGCCTCGCCGGCGACGCGCGCGGCCCGCCGGGTCATCTCCTCGGCGGCGCGGCGAGTGAAGGTGAGAAGCAGGATGCGCTCCGGCGCGACGCCCTCGCGCACCAGGTGCGCGAGCCGGTGCGCGAGCGTGTTGGTCTTTCCGGTGCCGGCGCCGGCGATGATGAGCAGGGGTCCCGCACGGAAGGCGCCGCCGGCGGTGCGCGTGCCGAAGGTCGCCGCCTCGCGCTGCCGGTCGTTCAGCCTGCCGAAGGCATCCGCCGCGCCCATGCCGCGCTACTATAGGCAATCACTGTACGTTTATCCAGATGCGGCGGCGCCAGGTCGCGAGCCGCCGCACCCCCGATCGCCACCGGCGCAAGGCCGCCGAGGACACCGGCGCCAGGGCGCTCGCGTTCTTTGCCGATAAGCTGAAGCCCTAGCGCGCCGCCGCCTGTGCGGCGATGACGTCCGCGACCGCGGCGGTGAGCTTTTTCGCGTACTCGATGTGCAGGAACTCGTTCGGGCCGTGGGCATTCGCCTGCGGGCCGAGCACGCCGGTGATGAGGAACTGCGCGCGCGGGAACTTCGCCCCGAGCATCGCCATGAAAGGAATGGTGCCGCCCTCGCCCATCCACAAGGCGGGCTTTCCCCAGTGGCGAAGCGAGGCGTCGTTCACGGCTTTCTCCAGCCACGCGGCGGTCGGCGGTGCGTGCCAGCCGCTTGCGGCCTGTTTGAGTTCGAAGCGCACGCGCGCCCCGTACGGCGGATCGGTTTCGAGCAGTGCCTGCAGCTGCTCGGCTGCGCGCGCGGCATCGAGCGTGGGCGCGATGCGCAGCGACAGCACGAGCACCGTCTTCGGCCGCAGCACGTTGCCGGCGTTCGCCGGAAGCGGAAGCCCGTCGGCTCCGGTCACCTCCAGCGCCGGCCGCCAGGTGCGGTTGAGCACCAGGTCGGCGGGGTCCTCGGCGAGCGGCATTGCGCCGGAAACGAACGGAAAGCGCGCATGCACCTGCGCCCCCAGCACCTCGGCCGCGCGCCGCGCCTGTTCGATCCGCTCAGGCGGAATCGGCGCATGGAAAGCCGGGTGGCGCACCGCTCCCGTGGCCGCCTCCTCGATTCGCTCGAGCAAAAGCCGCGCGATGCGAAAGCTCGAAGGCACGATTCCGCCGGCATCGCCCGAGTGCACGCCCTCCGAGAGCACTTCGACCGTGAGCACCCCGTTCACAAGGCCGCGAAGCGACGTCGTTCCCCAGAGCTGCGCGTAGTTGCCGCAGCCCGAATCGAGCCCGATTACGAGCTGCGGCTCGCCGATGCGCGCCGCGAGCGCATCCAGATACGGCGGCAGGTCGTAGCTGCCGCTTTCCTCGCAGCACTCGATGAGGATCACGATGCGCGCGTGCGGACGTTTTTCTTCCTGCAGTTGCCTGAGCGCCGCGATCGAGGCGAATACCGCATAGCCATCGTCGGCCCCGCCGCGGCCGTAGAGCCTTCCGTCGCGGATCGCGGGCGACCACGGCCCGAGACCCTCGGCCCAGCCGGCCATCTCCGGCTGCTTGTCGAGGTGCCCGTACAGAAGCACCGTGCCGGCGTGCTCCGCCCCTTGCGCCGCCGGAACCTCGACAAAGAGAAGCGGCGTGCGACCGGCGAGCCGCACAACCTCCAGCTTCATGCCCGCCACCGGATGCCGCCGGCACCAGTCGGCGGCGAGCTCGACCGCCCGCTCGATGTGGCCGTTCTCCGCCCAGGCCGGATCGAAGTGCGGCGACTTCGCCGGGATGCGGATGTACTCGACGAGCGCCGGGACGATCGCCTCGTCCCAGAAGCGGGCGGCGGTCATACGCGAATTATAGGGACCGGGCACCTGCCGGCCGAACGCCTCCCAGCACGCCCGCAGGGTGTTGTCATGGATGTCGAGCACCTTGCGCAGCGGGTTCTGGTAGCCGCCGGCGAGGTTCCAGGCGACCGGCACCCCCATCGCGCGCGGTCTGGAACACGATGCGGTCGTGACGGGCGAGCTGCGCGGTCGTGAGCCAGCGGCCGAGCGGGTCCTCGAGATGTTCCGCTCCGGCCTGGTACAGGATCACGTCGCAACCCTCGAATTCGGCGAGGATCCCGGGGATCGCCTCGAGGAAGCCCTCGGCCTGCCGCGGTGAGCGGTAATGGCGCCCGGCGCTGTAGTGCACGACGTGCCGCAGGCGCAGCCGGCGAATGATCTGATCCGCGCACGGCACCCGGTGATCGGCGCTTTCCGCAGTCACCGTTCCTCCCCGTGGTTGCTCGACGTGACGACGGTCAACGACAGCGGCAACTGCCCCGGGTGCTGCCGCCGGGCACGCGATCGGGAGCGGCACCGGCCGCTGCGGCTGGCGATCCACAACCCGAGGTACCGGTCGTACCACTCGCGCAGGCGCGGGTAGAAGGGCGAGCTCACCTCGACGAAGCCCTCCAGCTCGTCCCACCGCATGTCGCCATGCTCATGGTTCATCTTCAGCACGTCGAGCGTGCTCGATCCGGGCTTCGCGTTCTCGATCAGGCGAATCAGCTCGAACATCGTGAGCGGCGCGCGCGACCAGCGCGGCCTTATCTCGTACTCGGTCTCGTGCTCGTCCTCCATCCGGTAGGCGATGCCCTTTTTCGTGCGCCGCGCGCGAACGGACGTCACGTCACCGGTGACCGAGCCGACGATGTGGATGCGCGCGATCTCGACTTCGCCGCGCGCGAGGTCGGGCAGGTATTCCCCGCTCATGAACGCCGGATGCATCCGGCCGAGCATCGCGCGCAGGCTCTCGGATATGCGCTCGCGCCCCGCGGTGGCGACGACCGCCGCGCGATCCTGCGCCGGCAGCCTGCGCAGATCTGCGAGCAGCTCGCGCCGCAGCGAGCCCTTGACGGTCGCCATCAGGTGCTGCTCGAACGCCATCGGCCAGAAGTACGAGCGCGGCCGGAATTGGAGGTCGAAGCCCTCGATCCTCCGCCAGAGCCTGGACATCATGGTGTTCTCCTGCGTGCCGTCAGTGCGGTGCGTGCCCCCGGGCGCGCGCCTTCCTGGCCTCGCGCTGGGCGTTGCTGTGCTCCTCGATCGCCATCAGCTGCCAGCCGAGCTGGCGCAGGATGTCGCCGATTGCAGCCGGTCCGCAGCGATGGCCGATGGCGGCAAGCTTCCAGGCCGCCACCTGCACGAAGACCGCCAGCATGCGCCGGTTGATCGCCTCCTCGGCCATCGCGTTCATCTGCGCGACGAGCCGGTCGCGCAGCTCGTCCTCGGTGATCGGGGCGGGCGCCCCGGGTTGCGCCGGCGCACCGCCGCCGGCCACGATCTGCTCCAGTTTCATGCACACCTCCTCTGTCCGAATGCTTGCGCGGGCGGCCGCCGGCCGCCCGCCTCTTTCATCAGCGCCGGCGCTCGGCGAGCACCAGCACCGCATCGCGCGGCAGCGGATCGTTCGCCATCAGGTCCCACTCGACCCAGAAGAACGCCCGCTGGTCCTTGCGCCCGACGTGGAAGCGAAAGCTGCGCTCGGCCTCGATGAGCGGCAGCCGCCCCAGTTCCTTTTCCGGGGCGATGCGCGCCCCTTGCATGCGTTGAATGCGTCTCACGTTGCCTCCTCGAAGTTGTCAAAGAGCCCGCGGCTGTCCCGGCACCGGGCAAAAGGGGCAATACGACACCCCTTGCAGGCGCGCGCGAAGGCCGCGCAGCACCGTCCTCGCGAAAACTCCTAATGACGCTTCAGGAAAGCGGTCGTGACGCTCGTTCGATTCGATCGGCCACTTGCATACCCTCCGGTTCGGTTGCCGAACGGCCCCCTGGAAATCCGGGAGGGCCGTCGCTTTAGCAGCACTTGTGAATCGCCCTGCAAGTTGACGCTTAAATCGGCGATGCGCGCTCCAGGCACGCAGCTCGAATTCTATGGCAACCCGGGCTCACCGAACGAGCCTGAGGTGGGCTCGCCGCAGCCGCGGCGCGGGCCCATGCGCACCAAGACCCGCCGCGCGCCGGCGCTCCTTGCTGCAGCACCAGAGGCGGCCGCCCACCCACAATCCCACCGCCGCCCCGAGCACGGCCCCGCCGACGAGCCACGCAGGCAGCAGCAGGAGCGCGGCGAGCAGGAGCAGGCTCCACACGAGGGCCGGCATCGCCGCCTCCTACGCGAGCGCATAGCCGGCCAGATGGACCACCCGCCCCTCTGCCGCGAGCGCTCCGCCGGCGATCCCCTCGCCCGAGAGCCGAACGTCCTCGCCCTCGCCGAGCGCCGGGAAGCGCTCCGCGGCCGCACGCCGGATGCGATCGAGGAAAGCGCGCACCTCCGATTCCGGCGGCGCGAGTTCCTTGCCGTTCGCCGTCTCGAGCGCATCGAGCGCGTAACTGCGCACGAGCTTGGGCAGATAGCGCGCGAAGGCCGCAGCCGAATCGAAAAGCTCCAGCCCGATCACGCGCCCGTCGAGCGCGAGCACCGCGCCGCGCTGGCCCGGCTCGGCGCGAAAGGCGCGCACATAGGCGGCGAGCGTGTGCTCGCTCGCCTCGTACACGTCCGACAGGGACAGGGTGGCCGAGTCCACCCCACGCGCGGAGATCTTCTCGGCGACGCACTGCCACAGCCCGCCCTGATCGGCGCGGCGCGAGCCGCTGGTGCGCAGCGAGTCCGATACCTGGGCCATTTTCATCGCCCGCGCCTTCGCGAACAGCGAGCGGCCGCCGACACGGAATTCGCGCGAACGCCACGCCCAGCGCCCCTGCTCGACGCAGGCGACCGGAATCACGATGCGCTTGCCCGCGCCCGCGAGGAGGGAGAGGTTCACGATGCGGTTTTGCTTCGCGCCGACCAGCTCATCGCCGTCCACCAGCAGGATGCGCTCGGCGGAGGTGTTCTCGAAGGCGAGCTCCGGGACGCTGCCGCCTTCCGAGACCTCGATGACGCGGGCAAGACCGCGCGCGAGCGCCTCGTCGAGCAGGACGCTGCCGGCGCCGGCCTCGTCCGCGCCAAGGAGCGGAAAGAGCGCCAGGTTGCGGTGAACCTGCGGCGCGCCGAGCGTGATCCCCGCGAGCGACCGTTCGATTTCCTGCATGGTGGCCTCCTGACGGAAATTGCAGACGACGCAGTGTCGCAGGCGGCAGGCTCATGAGACGAGCCCGTGCGCCCGCTCACGCGCTAAGCTTCGCGCGTGGCAAGAAAGCTCTTCGACCCCTCGTCCTCCGCCCCTTTCGCGCTCAGCCGCTCGAAGGTGGCGCTGTTCCTGGAGTGCCCGCGCTGTTTCTACCTCGACCGGCGGCTCGGCATTGCGCGGCCGGCGGGTTTTCCGTTCAACCTGAACGCGGCGGTGGACGCGCTCCTCAAGCGCGAGTTCGACGCCTACCGCACCCGCGGCGAACCCCACCCGCTGATGCGCGCCGCGGGTCTCGACGCCGTTCCGCATGCGCACCCGGAGCTGGAGGCCTGGCGCTCGGTGGCGAGGGGCGTGCGGGTACTGCACGAGCCGACGCGGCTCGAGCTCTACGGGGCGATTGACGACCTCTGGCGCGACCTCGCCACCGGCGAGTTGATCGTGGCCGACTACAAGGCGACGTCGAAGGACGCCGAGGTCACGCTCGATGCCGCCTGGCAGGACGGCTACAAGCGCCAGATGGAGTTCTATCAGTGGCTGCTCCGGCGGCGCGGGTTCGCGGTCGCGCGGCGCGGCTGGTTCGTTTACTGCAACGGCCGGCGCGACCTCGATCGCTTCGACGGCCGGCTCGAATTCCGCATCCGGCTGATCCCGTACGAGGGCGACGACGGCTGGGTCGAGGAGACGCTCGCGCGCATCCGCGCGACCCTCGATGCGCCTGCGCCACCGCCACCGGAGCCCGATTGCGAGTTCTGTGCTTTCGCCGGCAGGGCCGCGCGCGCCTGAGGCACGGCGCGCAGGCGTCCGAGCAGCCGCAGGAGCGCGGCGCGCGCCTCGCGGTAAATGCCCGGCCGCCGGCTCTCGCGCGGCCCGGCCACGTTGAGCGTGCGGATCCGGTGGCGCGCGAGCCACGCCCGGAACCGCGCCGGCTCGACGCCGCGTTCGAGCGGCACGACGAGCACCGGCTTTCGGTAGCGCTCGCGCGCAAGCCGCACGGTGAGCAGCGTTCCGCCTTCGAGCGCGCCGCGGTTGAGCACCAGCGTGCCGTCGGAGTCGCGCACGTTCCAGGCGGTGCGCTGCGCGTAGCCTGCCGAGGGCGTCTCGCGCAGGCGGTAGCGCGGCGCAATCGCACCGTCCTCGGCGCGCCGGCCGCGCGGGCACCAGCCGCCGGCCGCAATCCCGAGCGCACGCGCGACATCCAGCGCGGCGCGGTCCACGCCGCTCTGGCCGCCGGAAACGATGCGAATCCCGACTGGCGTCACGGTGCGGTACTTTACCGGCGCCGGGATACCATCCCGGCATGACGTCGGCGCAACCCGTTTCGCGCAGCATCTCGCGCGAGCAGCTGATGGCGCTGCCGATCGCGCGCTGGGAAGGGACAGTGCACCTGGTGGAGGACGCGACGGCGCTGCAGCGCGCCGCGGCGGAGATCCGCGTCGAATCGGTCGTCGGCTTCGACACCGAGACGCGGCCCGCCTTCCGGGCCGGTGAGAGCCACCTTCCGGCGCTCGCGCAGGTCGCGACCGCCCGCGCGGTGTACCTTTTCCCGCTGCTGCGCCTGGACTGCTCGGCGGTGCTCGCGCCGCTACTTTCCGACCCGCGCATCGCAGTGGCGGGCGTGGCGCTCGCCGACGACCTGCGCGCGCTGCGGCGGCTCTTCGCCTTCGAGGCGAGCGCGGTGGTGGACCTCGGGAAAATCGCCGCGCGGCACGGGCTGAAGCAGACCGGCGTTCGCAATCTCGCCGGGATCTTTCTCGGCGTGCGCATCCCGAAGGGACCGAAGACCTCCAACTGGGCGGCGCGACGGCTCTCGCCAAAGCAGATCGCCTACGCCGCGACCGACGCCTGGATCTGCCGCGAGCTGTACCTGAAGTTCGCCGAGCTGGGGCTCGCCGCTCAGCCCTGCCAGACGGCGTAGCCCTTCGCGCGCAGTTCCTCGGCGAGCTCCTTCTCCATGGTTTCGGCGGCCGCGAACGGCATCGGATTGAGGAACTCGTAGAGTTCGGGCAGGAGCCCGATGCCGTAGTCGCGCACATAGCGGTTCGCCTTCACGCCCGCCTTGTGGTTCTGAAAGCGTTCGCCGGGCGGCAACCCGGTCATGCCGACGTACACGCAAGGCATGCCGGCGCGGTAGCCGGGATTGCGCGCGCGAAAGCGCCGGTCCTTCAGTACCGCCGGATCGAGCGCGACGACGTAGACGTTGTGACGGTGACGCGGCCGCGCGCCTGGCACCGCTTTCGCCCTCAGCGCCCCCTGTAGTACATCGGGAAGAGCCGCTTCACCACCTCGCCGTCGGCGGCCCACGAATGGCAGCCGTCAATGAAGTACGGCTTCTTCGAGGTGTCGGCGGCGGGCTTGTCGCCCGCCTTCGGCCAGCTGCCGATCGTCTGGAAGGCGACGGTGGCGACCGGCATCAGCAGCTCGGTGATATGCGTGCAGCCGCGCGTGCGGCCGACCGCCTCGGCGACCGCCTTTCGCCAGCCGGCGCCGATTTTCGCGCCGACCAGGCGCTTGTAGTTCGGCGCCACCTCCGGGCACGGGGGGTACGGCGCGTGGTTCGTCGCCACCTCGATGTCCCGCACGGTCATGTCGCGGTCCACCGAGACTCGCACTTCCATGTCGTGCACGTGCGAGCCCGCCTCGCGATGCCCGCGGTAGGGCTCGTCCACCGCATAGGTCTTGCGGTCAATGATGCGCGCCTCGATGTCGAACAGGCCGTCTTCGCGCTCGTAGCCCCGGCATTCGATCGTGCGCGTGTGCAGGTGCCGGCGCGGCGCCGGCGGCGGAAGGCTCATCGGCTCATGCTCCTCGAATCATGCCGGGCGACATTTTGCCCGCTGCAGCCGGGCGCGCAGCGAAATGCCCCGGCGTCACTTGCCGCCGCGCTTGAGCAGGTCGGCAAGCCCGGCGAACGGGCGATGGGTCGCGGCAGGCCCGTCCTTCTTCTCGACGCCGCCTGCGGCGCGGAAGTCCTCGTAGCGGGCGTGCTCGTTCTCGTGGCACCAGAGGCACAGCAGCTCCCAGTTCGAACCGTCGGGCGGATTGTTGCGGTGGTTGCCGTCCTTGTGGTGCACCGTCAGCTCGCGCAGGCGCCTTGCGCCGAACTCGCGCCCGCAGCGCGCGCAGATCCAGGGCAGGATCCTGAGTGCCTGCTCGCGGTACGGTTCGTCGCGGCGGCCGCGCACCGGGCTCATGGCGGCGCCCATCTTACGCCCTCTGCCCTCAGTCGAGGCGCTTGGAGCGCAGTGCCTTGATTTCCGAGCGCGCGCGCTTTTCCCTCAGCCGCCGCTCGCGCGCCGCGCGGCCCGGGCGAGTGGGGCGACGCGGCTTCGGCACGTGCGCCGCGGCGGCGACGAGCGCGTACAGGCGCCGGATCGCGTCCGCGCGATTTCGCTCCAGGCTCCTGTGCCGCTCGGCCTTGATCACCACCACGCCATCGCGGGTGATGCGCGCGTCGCGCCGCGCAAGCAGCCGCTCTTTCAGCGCCTCGGGCAGGGATGAAGCCCGGATGTCGAACCGAAGATGCACCGCGTTGGACACCTTGTTCACGTTCTGTCCGCCGGGGCCGCCTGCCCGCACCGCGGTGATCTCGATCTCCGCCTCGGGGATATGCAACCTCATGCGCTCACCCGGTTGCGGCCGGACTGCTTGGCGCGATAGAGCGCCTCGTCGGCGGCCTTCAGTACGCGCTCGGGCTTTTCCTGGGCCTTCGGGCCGGCGACGCCGATCGAGACGGTGACCGAAAGCACCTCCTCCGGCTCGCGGCTGCCGCGTCGGCGGCTGCCCTCCCTCGGATCCTTCGGCCGATCCTCGCCGCGCACTGCCATGCGGTAGCGCTCGATCGAGCCGCGGATCGCCTCCAGGTGCGGCAGCGCCTCCTCGGGCGCCGCGTGGGGAAAGAGCACGGTGAACTCCTCGCCGCCGTAGCGGTAGGCGCGAGCGCCGCCCCGCACCTGCGCAAGGCGCGCGCCGACGAGCCTGAGCACCTGATCGCCGATGTCATGGCCGTGCACGTCGTTGAATTTCTTGAAGTGGTCCACGTCCACCATCGCGATCGTGTAGGTGGGCCCGAGGGTGCGCAGGTCCTCCTCCAGCGCGCGGCGGTTGGGCAGCCCGGTGAGCGCGTCGCGGAAGGCGAGGCGGTGAGATTCCTGCAGGACGCCGACGAGAATCGCCGCGCCCGCGGCGGACACAAAGATCGCCGGCACTGCGGGCGTCGCCGCGAAGGTGCCGCCGATGTAGAAGATGACGATCGCGCTGGCGGTGGCGACTTCCAGCGGCCGCGCTTCCGGCCAGCAGCGCCACGCGGCGGCGGCGAACGCCGCGCCCGTCAGCAGCCGTCCAGGAAGCGGCACCGGCGGCCCGCGCAGGAGCCAGTGATCGAGCATCGTCTGCCAGACTGCGCCGGAGAAAAGGCTTCGGCCGGAGGCGGCGACCCAGAGGACCAGCAGCGCCTCCAGCGCAACGAGCGCGAGCCAGCGCCAGCTTCCGGGGTAGCGCACGCCGCGCTCAGGCAGAAGCAGCGCCGCAAGGGCGTTCGCCGGCACGAGCAGCACGAGCGCGGCGTAGGTTGCCTTCGCCGGCACCGAGTTTTCTCCCCACCCTTGCGCGAACTGCCAGCCGGCGTAGGCCGCGAGCACCGAGAACGCGAGCACGAACGGCCGGCCGCGGTTGAACCAGAAGCACACCAAGCAGGCGAGGGCGAGGACCGCATGCGGTCCGGCTGTGGAAAGGCCCGAGAGTGAGACCGGAAGCGGCGGCGCAAGCGTTGCCGCCAGAACCGCGACCGCGAGGATGGCGACCGGAGCCGCTAACGGGCGGAGGGCAGGCGCCACGCGGGTACCGAGGGCCCCCTTTGCGCTGTTGCGCGGCGCTCAGCCGCCCAGGGCATCCGGACGGAAGCCGACATCGCAGACGCGGCCGCGCTGGGCACGGCGGCCCCTGAACTCTTCCAGCGCCCGTGCATCGAGCGTCGCTGTCGCGCGGTTCTTGCGCTTCACTCCCGAGACGGCGAGCGATTTCCCGTCGCTCACGGTCACCGCGGCGAGCGAAACCTCGTCGGGCAGCGCGATGAGCTGCACGCCGACGCCCCCGTTCGGTCGCTGCGGCACTTCCTCCAGCGGGAACAAGAGCAGGCGTGCATCCGAGGAAAGGGCCGCGACGTACGCGCCGCCGGTCGCGCGCGCCGGTGCGAGCGCCCGTGCCCCTTCGGGCACCGTCATGAAGTCCTTGCCCTGCCGGGTCTTCGAGGCGAGATCGCCGAGCCGGCAGCGGAAGCCGTATCCCGCGCTGTTCGCCATGAGAAGCGGGGTGTCGGGATCGCCGGTGCCGATCCAGACGATGTCGTCCGATCCGGAATTGACCAGCGTGTTCATCGGCGCGCCGTCACCTCGCCCCGAAGGCAGCGCCGCCGCGTCCACGCTGAACACCTTGCCTGACGCGGCGAGCACCGTCAGCGTGTCGGTGGTCTTGCATTCGAGTTCCATGTGGCGCGCATCGCCCTCCTTGAAGCCGATGCCGCTCATGTCGAGGCCGTGGCCGCTTCTCGCGCGCACCCAGCCCTTCTTCGACAGGATCACCGTGATCGGCTCTTCCAGCACCGTGCGCTCGACCGCGGCGCGCTCGGCCGGCTGGATGAGCGTGCGCCGTTCGTCGCCGTAGGCTCTGGCGTCCGCTTCCAGCTCGCGGACGACCAGTTTTCTCAGCTCCTTCTCGTCACCGAGGATCGCTTTCAGCCCCTTGCGCTCGGCCGCGAGCGCCTTGCGCTCCTCCTCGAGCTTCACGCCGTCGAGCTTCGTGAGCTGCCCGAGGCGGATATTGACGATGTCCTCGGCCTGCCGCTCGGTGAAGCGCCACTTCGCCATCATCTTCGCTTTTGCCTCGGCCTGATCGTCGGCGGCGCGGATGAGCCGGATGATCTCGTCCATGTGCGCGAACGCGAGCAACCGCCCCTCGACGATGTGCAGCCGCTCCTCGCAGCGCGCCAGGCGATGCGCGGTCCTGCGGCGCACCGTCTGCACGCGGAACTCGCCCCACTCGCGCAGGATCTCGACGATGCCCTTCGTTTCGGGCAGGCCGTCCAGGCCGAGCCAGGTCATGTTCACCGGAAAGCGCGTCTCGAGCGAGGTGTGCACGAGCAGCGCCTTCATCAGCGCCTCCGGGTCCTGGCGCGAGCTGCGCGGTTCGATCACCAGGCGCAGCTTCGATTTGCGGTCGGACTCGTCGCGCACCGCCTCGATCAGGTCGAGCATGAACTGGCGCAGCCGTTTCTGCTCCTGGGTGATTTCCCTTTTCCCCGCGGCCGCCTTCGGGTTGACGAGCGCCTCGATCTCTTCCAGCACCTGGCGGCAGGACACGCCGTGCGGCAGCTCCGTCACCACGATGCGCCACTGCCCGCGCGCGAGCGGCTCGACCGTCCAGCGCGCGCGCACGAGGAGCGAGCCGCGCCCGGTCGCGTAGGCGGTGCGGATCTCCTCCGGCGGCGAGATGATCTGCCCGCCGCCGGGAAAATCGGGACCGGGCAGGCGCTCGAGCACCTCCTCGAGCTTCGCGCGCGGATGGCGGATGACGTGCGCGGCGGCGGCGGCCACTTCCCTCAGGTTGTGCGGCGGGATGCGGGTGGAAAAGCCCACCGGGATGCCGAACGAGCCGTTGAGCAGCCCGAAGGGCAGGCGCGCCGGCAGCAGCACCGGCTCCTCGAACTTGCCGTCGTAGTTCTTGGCGAAATCCACCGTGCCTTCGCCGATCTCGGCGAGCATCAGCTCGGCGTAGCGCGACAGGCGCGCTTCGGTGTAGCGGTAGGCCGCCGGCCCGTCGCCGTCGCGGCTGCCGAAATTGCCCTGGCCCTCGACGAGCGGATAGCGCATCGAGAACGGCTGCGCCATGTGCACCAGCGCCTCGTAGGTCGAGGCGTCCCCGTGCGGGTGGTACTTGCCGAGCACCTCGCCCACGTAGCGCGCGCACTTGACGAAACCGCGCCCTTCGCCGTGCGGCCCGGCCTCGCGCATCGCGTAGAGGATGCGCCGCTGCACCGGCTTCAGGCCGTCGGCGATCTCGGGCAGCGCGCGCGCCTTGACGGTGGAGACTGCGTAGCCGAGGTAGGCCTGCGAGGCGTGGCGCTCGATCGGCGCCGCGTCCTCGCCGTTTTCCGAGGTAAAGAGATCGCCCGTCCTATCGTCCATGGCTCCTCATCCGAAAAGATCGAGTTGCCTGCCGGCCATCGCCACCGCCTCCTCGACCGCGGCCTTGGCGCGCGCAAGGTCCTCGGCGACGCCGGCACGGCCGGCCGCCTCCCATGCGTAGCGGCCCTCGCCCTCGCGCGTGACGCGCCCGATCCGGGTGCGGCCCTGCCAGAGGGCGTGCCCTTTGTAGGCCCGTTCCCAGACCGGCTTCGGCGCCGCCTTCCTTCGCGCCATCACACCCCCGAAATCGGGGTCAGGCCACGACATTCCGCGGAGCGGAAAAACGAGGTCTGACCCTGTTTTTCAGACATCGGCTTCCACCGTCTTCCAGTGCTCGCGCATCCAGTTGCGCCGACTCTCGGCCTCGCCCGAATCCATGAGGAGTTCGAACACCTCGCGTGCGCGCCTGATCTGCTTCGAATCGAGCTGCATGCGTACCAGCCGCCGCGTGTCCGGGTTCATGGTGGTCTCCCAGAGCTGCTCCGGGCTCATCTCGCCCAGTCCCTTGAAACGCGAGATCTCCCAGGCGCCTTCCTTCACCTTCTCCTTGCGAAGCTGCGACAGCGCCTCCTCCAGCTCGTCGTCGTCGAGGCAGTAGATGCGCCGCGCCGGCCTGCCCTTGCCCTGCGCCGGGACCTCGACCTTGTACAGCGGCGGCTGCGCGACGTAGACCCGGCCCGCCTCCACCAGCTTCGGCATGTGCATGAAGAAAAACGTCAGCAGCAGCGCCTGGATGTGCCCGCCGTCCACGTCGGCGTCGGTCATCAGCACGATTCTCCCGTAGCGCAGGCCCGAGAGGTCGGGGCTGTCTTCCGGGCCGTGCGGGTCCACGCCGATCGCGGTGGCGATCGCCTGCAGCTCCTTGTTGGCGAGCACGGTGCGCGCGTCCTTGGACATGGTGTTCAGCACCTTGCCGCGCAGCGGCAGCACCGCCTGCGTCTCCTTGTTGCGCGCTTCCTTCGCCGAGCCGCCGGCCGAATCGCCCTCGACGAGGAAGAGCTCGTTGCGCGAAGTGTCGTCGGAGGCGCAATCCACGAGCTTGCCCGGCAGCGTCGCCACTCCCGAGGACTTCTTGCGCTCGAACTTCTTGCCACGGGACGCCCGCGCCAATGCCTGCTCGATCGCCAGCTCGGCGATCTTCCTGCCTTCGTCCGGGTGCTGGTTGAGCCACAGCTCGAACGGATCGCGCACGCACAGCTCCAGCAGCTTCGCCGCGTGGCGCGTGGTGAGCTTTTCCTTGGTCTGGCCGTGGAACTGCGTGCGCACGATCCGCGCCGAGAGCGTGAAGCAGGCGCGGCTCCAGAGGTCTTCGGCAACCAGCTTCAGGCCCTTGGGCGCGAGCGACCGCGTCTGCATGAAGGCAAGCAGTGCCTCGAAGATGCCGTTGCGGAACCCGGCCTCGTGCGTGCCGCCCGAGCGCGTCGGAATGAGGTTGACGTGGCTGTCGGCGAACACCTCACCCTCGGCCACCCAGCCCACCGCCCACGCGGCGCCTTCGCCCGCCTCGATCTCGGCGTGCTCGGCGGCGGCCTTGTCGTCGAAGTATTTCTCGCCGGTGAACAGCGGCGCGACCAGCTCGCGCCCGTCGAGCATGTGCTCGAAGTATTCGGCCATGCCGCGCTCGAACCGCCAGCTTTGCTCCGGCTTTCCTTCCACCCGCAGCACCATGGTGAGGCCGGGAAGGAGATAGGCCTTGGAGCGCACCAGGTGCTCGAGCTCCGCAAGCGGGATGTGGGGCGAGTCGAAGTACCGGGAATCGGGCCAGAGCCGCACGACGGTGCCGGTGCGCCGCTCCTTCGTGCGCTCGCTGCGCAGCTTCTGCCGCAGTTCGCCGCCCTCGAAGGCGATCGTGTGCTTCTGCCCGTCGCGATAGACGGTCACCTCGCAGCGCTTCGAAAGCGCGTTCGACACTGCCACGCCCACTCCGTGCAGGCCGCCGGAGATGTGGTACACGGCGTCGCCCGAGCGGCTGAACTTGGCGCCTGCGTGCAGCATCGTGAAGGCGACCTCGACCGCCGGGCGCTTCTCCACCGGGTGCAGGTCCACCGGAACGCCGCGCCCCTCGTCGGCGACCTCGACCGAGCCGTCCTTGAACACCGAGACGGTGATGCGCCTGCCGAAGCCGGCGAGCGCCTCGTCCACCGCGTTGTCAATGACCTCCTGCACGATGTGCAACGGGTGCACGGTGTGCGTGTACATGCCGGGCATGCGGCGTACCGGCTCCAGGCCCTTCAGGGCCTGGATCGCGGAGGCGTCGTATGCTTGCCTTGCCATGGATGTAGGGCTTTGCTTCCGTTAACCGTACTAGATATTGTATGCCTTCGCCCGAGCGCCGGAGCCCCGGCGGCGCGCCTGCGCCGCGCTCTTCAGGCCGCGAAGCGCCGCACCGCCTCCCAGTCCACAAGCTGCGCAAGGTCGGAGATCTCCGGCAGCCGGATGCGGCCGTCGCGGATCTCGGGGACCAGGCGCGAGACGTCGGCTCGCAGCATCAGAAAGAACGTCTGCTCCGCCGGCAGCGGGCACTCGAGCTGGAGGTTGACGAGCGTGCCCAGGGCGCTTTCCCCGTAGATGCCGACGGTAGACTGCGCTCCGCGCTCGGCGGCGAGCACCGCCGGCGCGCGCGGCGCGCATCGTCCAGCAGGCGCTCTCGATCATGCCCTTCGCGAGGCGATTCTCCGGGATGCCGGCAAGCGCCGCGGACACGGCCTTGTCGTCGGCGAGATCCACCGCCCGCAGCCGCGGAAGCAGAAAGTCCTCCAGCGCGGCGGCAAGCGAACGCGGCGACACGCCGCTCCAGGTGTCCTTCAGCGTGCCCTCGGCGATGCCGGTCGCGCCTTCGTCGGAGTCCAGGCGCAGCAGCGCGTACAGGCCCGAGCGCTCGATTGCGTTCGCCCACACCACCTCGCGCGCGTACGGCAGGCGGTAGAACGCGAGCGACCAGCGGGCGAGCTTCAGCCTAGCGCCCCGTGAAGCGGGGCTTGCGCTTCTCGACGAACGCGCGCACACCCTCGCGGCGATCTTCGGTGTCCACCAGCCGGTTGTATGCCTCGATCTCGAAACGGTAGCCGGTGAGCAGATCCATCTGCAGGCCGTAGTGCACGGACTTCTTCGCCTGGCGCACCGCGAGCGGACCGTTGGCGGCGATCGCCTCGGCCGTGGCGAGCGCCTCCTCCAGGAGCCGCGACGGCTCGCAGACGCGGTTGACCAGGCCCCAGGCGAGCGCTTCTTCGGCCGTGAGCGCGTGCGCGGCGAGGATCATTTCCTTGGCGCGGCGCTCGCCCACCGCGCGCGCGAGGTTTTGCGTGCCCATGCCGCCCGGCATCAGCCCACGGCTCGTCTCCGGCAGCGCAAGGCGCGCTCCGGCGGCGGCGTAGATGAAGTCGCAGCAGAGCGCGATCTCGAGCCCGCCGCCGTAGGCGTGGCCGTTCACCGCCGCGATCACCGGCACCGGGCACTCGACGAGGGCCATGAAGCCGCGTTCGAACAGCTCGTGCTGCGCGCGCCACGCCTGCTCGCTCATGCCGTCGCGCTCCTTCAGGTCCGCCCCGGCGCAAAAAGCGCGCTCCCCGGCACCGGTCAGCACGACGCAGCGCATCGCGCCGGCGTTCTCCGCGAGCCTCGTCCACAAGTCGAGCAGGTCGCGGCCCATCTGCGTGTCGAGCGCGTTGAGCACCTGCGGGCGGTTCAGGCGCACAAGGAGCACGTGCGGCCCGTGCGGCGCCAGCGCAAGCGTGCGATAGGCCGGAAAAACAGGGTCCGACCCGGGTCTGACCCTGGTATCGCTGTTTTCGCCGATGTCCTCCGGTCTCATCCGAGCGTCGGCATGTTGAGGCCGGGCGCCGGCGTGTCCTGATGCGGCCAGCGGGTGGTCACCACCTTGGTGCGAGTGTAGAACTTGACCGATTCGACGCCGTGCACGTGCAGGTCGCCGAACAGCGAATTCTTCCAGCCGCCGAAGGAATAGAAGGCGACCGGCACCGGAATGGGGACGTTCACGCCCACCATGCCGACCTGGATCTCGCTCGCGAAGCGCCGCGCCGCGCCGCCCGACTCGGTGAAGATCGCGGTGCCGTTCGCGTAGGGGTTGCGGTTGACGAGCGCGATCGCCTCCTCGAGCGTGGCGACGCGCAGCACCACCAGCACCGGACCGAAGATCTCGTCGCGGTAGATGCTCATCTCGGGCCGCACATGATCGAAGAGCGACACGCCGAGAAAAAACCCGCCCTCGCAGCCGGGCACCTTCAGGTCCCGCCCGTCGAGCACGAGCCTGGCGCCCTCCTTCACCCCGGCGTCCACGTAGGAGGCGACGCGGTCGCGGTGCGCGCGCGTGACAAGCGGCCCCATCTCGACGCCTTCACGGTCGCCCGGACCGACGACGATTTTTTTCGCCTTCTGCTCGATCCGCCGCACGAGGGGGTCGCCCGCCGCGCCCACCGCCACCACCGCCGAGATCGCCATGCAGCGCTCGCCTGCCGAGCCGTAGGCCGCGCCCACCAGCGCCTCCGCGGCGAAGTCGAGATCGGCGTCCGGCAGCACCACCGCGTGGTTCTTCGCCCCGCCGAGCGCCTGAACGCGCTTGCCGTTTTTCGCGCAGTTCTCGTAGATGTAGCGTGCGATCGGTGTCGAGCCGACGAAGCTCACCGCGTGAACATCGGGATGGTTCAGGATCGCGTCCACCGCTTCCTTGTCCCCGTGCACCACGTTGAACACGCCGTCGGGAAGCCCCGCCTCCCGGAAAAGCTCCGCCATGCGCACCGACGCCGAGGGCACCTTCTCCGAAGGCTTCAGAACGAACGTATTGCCGCAGGCGATCGCCATCGGGAACATCCAGAGCGGCACCATCGCCGGGAAGTTGAACGGCGTGATGCCGGCGCACACACCGACCGGCTGGCGGATCGTGTGCGTGTCCACTCCGGTGCCGACGTTCTCCGAGAATTCGCCCTTCATCAGGTGCGGGATGCCGCAGGCGAACTCCACCACCTCGATCCCGCGCTGCACCGATCCGCTCGCATCCGCGAGCGTCTTGCCGTGCTCCTCGGTGATCAGGCGCGCGATCTCCGCCTGATGCGCTTGGAGGAGCGCGAGGAACTTCTGCATCACGCGCGCGCGCCTGAGCAGCGTCGTGCCGCGCCATTCCGCGAGCGCTGCGTTGGCCGCCTTCACCGCCGCGTCCACCGTCGCGGCGTCGCAATAGGGCACGCGCTTCGTCACCTCGCCGGTGGCGGGGTTGTACACGTCGCCCATGCGGCCTGCGGGCACCACCGCGCGGCCGCCGATCCACGCCGGTACGGTCGCGAGCTTCAATTCTGCGGGCTTGTTCATGATCGTCTCCTTGCGGCGCGCCGCCGCGCGCCCCGTATTTTCGCAGCGAATCAGGCCGCCGCGCGCGTCGCACCGAGCTCGAGGCCACAGGCGTCGAACGCCGCGCGCGTCGCCGCCTTCTCGGCTTCCGTGAGCTCCAGAAGCGGCCGGCGCACGCGCCCGCCTGCCTGTCCGAGCAGCTCCTGCCAGTATTTCTGATGCGCGGCGGCCTTGCCCGCCGGTCGCGTTTCCCTGAGCGCGCGGCGCACCGGGTCGAGCGAAGCGCTCACCGCGCGCGCCCGCGCGATCTCGCCGCGGAACGCAAGCTCGGTGTATTCGTGCATGCGCCGGTCGGCCGGCGTCTGAATGAGAAAAGGCGGCGTCGAGCACAGATACACCTGCCAGCCCAGCTCGACGATGTTGTCCAGCCAGTCCTCCTCGCTCGATGAGCTGACGATCAGGCGCTCGCCCGCCATGCGGGTGAGCTGCGCATAGGTTTCGCGCGGCACGCTGTACTTGATCGCGACGACGTTCGGGATTTCCTCGGCAAGGCGCAGGCACAGCTCGGGGCGGAGCAGGTAGCCGCAGTCGGGCGGCTGGTTCCAGAGCACGACGCCGATTCGCACCTGCGTGGCGACGTAGCGATAGTACTCGAGCAGCGTCTCGTCGGTGTGCGCGCCAAAGTAGAGCACCGGCGTATGCACGACGACGTAGTCGGCGCCTGCCGCCTCGGCGTGCCGCGCCAGCTCGACCACCACCTCGATGTTCTGGTCGGAGCAGGCGACCATCACCCCGCCGCCGAACGCCCTCGCTTCCGCGACCGCGATCTCGACAGTGCGCTTGCGCTCCCCCACGCTCATCGAGAAGTACTCGCCCTGCTTGCCGTTGACGAACAGGCCGCGGATCCCGAGCGCGCCGTACCAGTGCCTGAGATTCGCGCGCCAGCCCTCCTCGTCCAGCGACAGGTCCTCGCGAAAGGGCGTGAGGGTCGCCGCCCAGATGCCGTGCAGATGCGCCCGCGCCCGCGCCTTCGCTGCGCTCGTCATTTTCCGGGATGCAGCGTCCCGCAGCGCTGGCAGGTACGGCGCGCGAGGTCGGCGTGAAAGGCGTCGAACGCCTGCGGAAGCTGCGTGGCGAGGTCCGAGACGTGCACTTCGACGCGGTGCAGGAGCGCGTGGCATGAAGGGCAATACCACTCGAAACCGTCGAGCAGCTCCTTCGGGCGCGTGCGCTCGACCAGCAGGCAGAGGCTTCCCGCCTCCGGCCGCTGCGGCGAATGGCGCACGTGCGGCGGCAGCAGAAAGATCGCACCCTCGGCAAGGTCCACGCGCCGCGGGCCCTCCGGGGTCATGATCGAAAGGTAGGCGTTGCCCCTGAACTGGTAGAAAAGCTCCTCGAGCGGATCGTCGTGATAGTCGTGGCGGCGGTTGGGTCCGCCCACGACCGACACGATGAAGTCGGTGTCCCGCCAGATCTGCTGGATGCATACCGGCGGCCTCAGCCTCGCCTCGTTCTCCTTCAACCAGGCGGGAAAATCCACCGCCTTCAGCACCGCGTGCACGTCGAGCGGCTTGCGAAATTCGGCGGGTGCGACGGCGTGTCTGGCGTTCGTTTCGGGCATCGGCAATCTGCAGGGTCGGGGATACGGGGATTTCGTACCCGTCAAGGATACGCCATTGTCGCGCCGCGCCAGCGCGGATGCCGATCGGGGCCGCCGGCGCACGCGGCATGCATTCACCGTCACCGGCGCTCCGCGCGTCGCCGTGGCGAGCCCGGAGTGCGCGCGAGGACTTGAAACCGCCGGCGCCAGCCCAAATTTCATCACGGCTTCAACCGCAATGCCGGGGATCGGCCCTTTTCCGGCGCGCTCGCCGAATGCGGTCTGCTTCCCGGCCGTATGAGCGTATGGACGAGCACCGACTGACGACCCGGTCCGCCGCGAGGCGCGACGCGCTCAGCATCGCGCTCATCGGCAACTACTCGCCGCGCCAGTGCGGCATCGCGACCTTCACCACCGACCTGCGCGAAGCACTCGTCGCGCAGGCACCCGACGCCGACTGCTGGGCGGTCGTCGTCAACGACACGCCGCAGGGCTACGACTACCCGGCCGCGGTGCGTTTCGAAATCAACCAGAAGAGTCTGGCCGATTATCGCCGCGCCACCGATTACCTGAACATCAACCAGGTGGACGTCGTCTGCGTGCAGCACGAGTTCGGCATTTTCGGCGGCGAGCACGGGCGCTATGTGCTGGAGCTGATCGAGCATCTGCGCATGCCGGTGATCGCGACCCTGCACACCGTGCTCGGCGCGCCCGATCCCGGCCAGCGCGCGGTGATCGAGCGGCTGGCGGCGCGCTGCGACCGGCTCGTTGTCATGAGCGAGCGCGCGATCGCGCTGCTCGGCGAGGTCTACGGCGTGCCGCGCGAGCGCATTGCGCTCATCCCGCACGGCGTGCCGGACCTTCCGTTCGTGGACCCGAACTACTACAAGGACCAGTTCGGCGTCGAGGGCCGCAAGGTGATCCTGACCTTCGGGCTGATCTCGCCCAACAAGGGCATCGAGACGATGATCGAGGCGCTTCCCGAAATCGTCGCCCGGCACCCGGACACGGTGTACGTGATTCTGGGCGCGACGCATCCGCACGTGCGGCGGCGCGAGGGCGAGGCCTACCGCCTTGCGCTGCAGCGTCGGGCGCGAGCGCTGCAGGTGGACGGACACATCATTTTCCACAACCGTTTCGTCAGCCAGCAGGAGTTGACCGAATTCCTCGGCGCGGCCGACATCTACGTCACGCCCTATCCCGGGCGCGAGCAGATCGCCTCGGGCACGCTCGCCTATGCGCTCGGCGCCGGCAAGGCCGTGGTTTCCACCCCGTACTGGTACGCGGAAGAGATGCTCGCCGAAGGCCGGGGGCGCCTGGTGCCGTTTCGCGATCCGCACGCGCTCGCGGCGGCGATCATCGAGCTGTTCGACAACGAGGTCGAGCGCCACGCGATGCGCAAGCGCGCCCACCTGTATTGCCGGCGGATGGTGTGGAGCGAGGTCGGGCGCAGCTACCTCGAGCTGTTCGCGGACGCGCGCCGGCAGCGCGCGCTGCGCGGCCCGGGGGTCGCGTTCCCGGCGCGCACGCTCGAGGCGCAGCCCTTCGAGCTGCCGCCGCCCAAGTTCGATCACCTGCTCGCGCTCACCGACGATGTCGGCATCCTGCAGCACGCGAGCTTCGCCGTGCCGGATCGCGACCACGGCTACTGCACCGACGACAACGCGCGCGCCCTGGTCGCGGTGCTGGCGGCTCAGGACGTCCTCGGGGACGATCCGGCGCTCGACCGGCTGGCCGCGCGCTATCTGAGCTTTCTCGCCCACGCGTTCAACGACACGAACGGGCGTTTCCGCAACTTCCTCGGCTACGACCGGCGCTGGATCGAGGAAGCGGGCAGCGACGACTCGCACGGGCGCGCGCTCTGGGCGCTCGGCAGGACGATCGTGCTCGCGCGGCGCGGCGGGATCGCCGGCCTCGCGGTGAAGCTCTTCGAGCGCGCCCTGCCGGCGCTCGCGCGCATCGGTTCGCCGCGTGCCTGGGCGTTCGCGCTGCTCGGACTGGACGCTTACCTGCGGCGCTTTAGCGGTGACAGCGAGGCGCGGCGGGCGCGCGCGCAGCTCTTCGGGCGCCTGGCCGGGTCCTTTGCCTCGTGCGCCGCGCCCGACTGGCCGTGGCCGGAGGAACGGCTCACCTATGCCAACGCCCTGTTGCCGCATGCGCTGCTGGTGACCGGCCGGGAGCTCGGCGCGTCGGACGCGGTCCGCACGGCGCTTGCCGCGCTCGACTGGCTCTGCCGCATACAGACCGACCCGCAGAGTCACTTCGTGCCGATCGGCAACCGGGGCTGGTACGCGCGCGGCGGGCAACGCGCACGCTTCGACCAGCAGCCGATCGAGGCCCAGCACATGGTCGAGGCCTGTGTCGAGGCGTACCAGAGCACCGGCGATCCGAAATGGCTGCACGAGGCGCGCCGGGCGTTCGAATGGTTCCTCGGGCGCAACGACCTGCAGGCGGCGCTCTACGACCACGAAACCGGGGGCTGCCGCGACGGCCTTTCGCCGGAGGGCGCGAGCCAGAACGAGGGCGCTGAATCCGCGCTCGCGTGGCAGGGAGCGCTGCTCGCGCTGCATGCGCTCGATGCGAAGGGGTTGCTCACGCACCGTGCCGAAAGCGCCCGAAGGGAGCGAGTCACGGCCGCGGCGCCGGAGGTTTTGCAATGACGGCGCACCATCAGGGCTTCGCCGAGCTCTTCCGGCGGCATCCGCGCAATCCGATCCTCACGTCGGTGCAGATGCCCTACCCGGCGAACACGGTCTTCAACGCCGGTGCGACGAAGGTCGGCGACGAGACGGTACTGCTGATGCGCGTCGAGGACCGGCGCGGGATCTCGCATCTCACGGTCGCCCGCAGCCGCGACGGGATCCACGATTGGCGTATTGATCCGGTGCCCACGCTCACGCCCGACCCGGAGCGGCACCCGGAGGAGATCTGGGGCATCGAGGATCCGCGCATCACGTATATCGAGGAGCTGCGCCGCTGGGTCATCGCCTACACCGCGTATTCGGTGGGCGGCCCGCTGGTGTCGCTCGCGACGACCACCGATTTCCGCAGCTTCGAGCGCCTCGGGCCGGTGATGCCGCCGGAGGACAAGGACGCGGCGCTGTTTCCGGTGCGCCTCAAGGGCCGCTGGGCGATGCTGCACCGGCCAGTACCGCACGCCGTCGTGGGCGCGCACATCTGGATCTCCTTCTCGCCCGACCTGACGCACTGGGGCGAGCACCGCATCCTGTTGCGCGCGCGCCGCGGCGCGTGGTGGGATGCGAACAAGATCGGGTTGTCGCCGCCGCCGCTCGCCACCCCCGAGGGCTGGCTCATCCTCTATCACGGCGTGCGCACCACCGCGAGCGGCTGCATTTACCGGCTCGGGCTCGCGCTGCTCGACCTGGAGGACCCGACCGTGGTGATCGCGCGCGCCGACGAGTGGGTGTTCGAGCCGCAGGCCGAATACGAGCGCGTCGGCGACGTGGACAAGGTGGTTTTCCCGTGCGGCTGGGTCGTCGAAGGCGACGACATGCGCCTGTACTACGGCGGCGCCGACAGCTGCATCGCGCTCGCGTACGCGCGCGTTTCGGAGCTGCTCGACTGGCTGCGCAAGTACCGCGGCAAGACCGGCTGAGGCGGCGCATGGGCGATCGGCACGAACGGGAGGAGCGGCCGTGGGGCGCGTTCGTCGTCCTCGCCGACGAGCCCGACCACAAGGTCAAGCGGCTCGTCGTGCGGCCCGGAGCGCGCCTGTCGCTGCAGCGTCACCGCGAGCGCTCCGAGCACTGGTTCGTGGTGCGCGGCTCGGGCCGGGTGATCCGCGACGAGGCCGAAATCGCGCTCGGCCCCGGCGACTCCATAGACATTCCCGCCGGCGCATGGCACCGCGTGGCGAACACCGGGGCTGACGATCTGGTGCTGATCGAGGTTCAGACCGGAGCCGCTTTCCGCGAGGACGACATCGAGCGCCGCGCCGACGACTACGGCCGCGCCGGGTAGCGCGGCGCCCCCGCACCCTCGCGCGCGGCAGGCGCCCCCGGCGAGCGCGCACGGGACCGACAGGGCGTGCGGCGGGCGGCATCCCGTAACATTGGCCCGCCCATGCGCGACTTCAGGCCACTGCGGGCACTGCGCGAATTCCTCGCACTCGAATCGGCGGGCGGGATCCTGCTCGCCGCGGCGGCAACTCTGGCGATGCTGCTCGCCAACTCGCCCCTCGCGCATCTCTACGGCGCCTTCCTCGACTTGCGCATCGAGGTGCGCGTGGGGACGCTGGAGATCGCCAAGCCGCTGCTGCTCTGGGTGAACGATGGGCTGATGGCGCTTTTTTTCTTTCTGGTCGGGCTGGAGCTCAAGCGCGAGGCGCTGGAGGGCGAGCTTTCCAGTCCCGCGCAGGTGCTGCTTCCGGCTGCCGCGGCCGCCGGCGGCATGGCCGCCCCGGCGGCGATCTACGCCGCCGTCAACTGGGGCGATCCGGTGACGATCCAGGGCTGGGCCATTCCGGCTGCGACCGACATCGCGTTCGCGCTCGGAGTGCTGTCGCTGCTGGGCGAGCGCGTGCCCGCCGGGCTCAAGGTGTTTCTGCTCACGCTCGCGATCCTCGACGACCTGGGCGCGATCATCGTCATCGCGCTCTTTTACACCGCCGACCTCTCCGGCGTCTCGCTCGCTGCGGCGGGCGCGGCGCTCGCCGCGCTCCTCGCGCTGAACCGGTTCGGCGTCGCGCGCGCGGCGCCTTACCTGCTCGTCGGGCTCGTGCTCTGGGTGTCGGTGCTCAAGTCGGGCGTGCACGCCACGCTCGCCGGGGTGGCGCTCGCCTTCTTCATCCCGCGCGAGCAGGGGCGCGCGCTGGAGGAAGACCTCCATCCGCCGGTCGCCTACGCCGTCCTGCCGCTCTTTGCCTTCGCCAATGCCGGGGTTTCGCTCGCCGGCGTGAGCGTCGAATCCTTTCTCGAACCGGTGGCGCTCGGCATCGCCGCCGGTCTGGTCGCCGGAAAGGTGCTGGGCGTCTTCGGCGCCTCTTTCCTCGTCATCCGCTCGGGCCTTGCGCCGATGCCCTCGGGCGCGGACTGGGGCTCGCTCCTCGGCACCGCGTTTCTGTGCGGCATCGGCTTCACGATGAGCCTGTTCATCGGCGGGCTCGCGTTCGAGCATGCGGGCGGCGAGTACACGGTGCAGACGCGCCTGGGAATCCTCTGCGGCTCGCTCACCTCGGCACTGGCCGGTTACGCCCTGCTTTGCGCCACGCTGCCCGCGCGTGGCGGCAGCCGCGCCTGAGGCGATCGTGACCGCGCCGCTTCAGCCCGCCCGCGCCGCCTTCGCCGCCGACGGCACGCCGGTGTCGGATCTCTACGGCGACGTGTACCACTCGGCCGCCGGCGGCGAAGCGCAGGCGCGGCACGTGTTCCTCGGCGGCACCGGGCTGCCCGGGCGCTGGCAGGGCCGCGAACGCTTCACGGTGCTCGAGCTCGGCTTCGGCTTCGGCCTGTCGTTTCTCGTGACGTGGCAGGCGTGGCGCGAGGACCCCATGCGCTGCGCTCGCCTCGACTTCGTCTCGGTCGAGAAGCATCCGTTCGCCGTCGGCGATCTCGCGGCCCTGCACGAGCGCCATCCCGCACTCGCCCCGCTCGCGCGCGAGTTGCGCGACGCATGGCCGATGCTGCTGCCCGGCCTGCACCGCATGGAGTTCGAGGCGGGGCGCGTGGTCCTGACCCTTGCGCTCGGCGACGTCGCCGAGGTTCTGCCGCAACTCGAGGCCCGTGCCGACGCCGTTTTCCTCGACGGTTTCTCGCCGGCGAAGAACCCGGAGATGTGGTCGGCGCAGGCGCTGCGCCAGGTGGCGCGTCTTTGCGCGCCCGGGGCCATCGCCGCCACCTGGAGCGTCGCCGCGGCCGTGCGCGAGCACCTCGCCGGCGCCGGCTTCGAGACCGAGAAACGACCGGGTTTCGCGCGCAAGGGCGAGATGCTGGTCGCTCGCCTCACGCCGCACGCCGCGCGCAAGGCTCCGGCGCGCCCCGCGGCGCGCTGCGCGCTGGTGATCGGTGCCGGCGTCGCGGGAGCGGCGGTGTGCGAGCGGCTCGCTGCGCGCGGCTGGAAGATCACGCTCGTCGAGCGTCATCCTGTGCCCGCCGCGGAAGCCTCCGGCAATCCGGCCGGCGCCTTCCACCCGGTGCTCACGCCCGACGACAGCCTGCTCGCGCGGCTCGCGCGCGCTGCGTTCCTTCACGCGCTGCGCGGCTGGAGGAGCGTCGGCGAGGTGCAATGGGCCGACTGCGGACTCCTACAGCTCGCGACCGACGAGAAAGAAGCCGAGACGCAGCGCCGCTCGCTCGCGGCGATCGCGCCGCCCGCCGAGTACGCGCGCCTCGTGGACGCCGAGGAAGCGTCCGCGATCGCGGGCGTGCGCCTCGCCGCGGGCGGACTGCTGTATCCGCGGGCGGGCTGGATCGTCCCGGCAAGCGCCTGCCAGGCGTGGCTGCGCGCCTGCGGCGAACGGCTGACCGCGCGCTTCGGCGCGCAGGCCGCCGCGCTCGAATGGACGGGCGAGCAGTGGCTTGCGCGCGGCGCCGACGGCGCGCCGCTCGCCGCCGCGCCGGTCGCGGTGCTGGCGAACGCCGCGGACGCCGTGCGCCTTGCGCCGTGGACGCAGGTGCCGCTCCGGCGCGTGCGCGGACAGGCGACGCTGGTTCCGCCGATCGCCGGGCTGACGGCGGTCGTCCTGCGCGGCGGCATGGCGCTGCCGGCGATCGGGGGGCGGTCGCTCGTCGGCTCGACCTACGACGTGGACGACGACGATCCATGGCCGCGGGCGGAATCGAACGCGGCCAACCTCGCGCGTCTCGAGCGCATCATTCCGGGCGCGGCCGCCGGACTCGACCCGGCCGCGCTCGAAGGGCGCGTCGGCTTTCGCGCCACGGTGCGCGACCGCATGCCGCTGGTCGGCGCGCTTTCGAGCGGCGCGCAAGGGCCCGCTCGCGCGCCCGGACTGTACGCGGCCTTCGGCTATGGCTCGCGCGGCTATCTCTGGGCGGCGCTCTGCGCCGAGGTCCTCGCCTCGATGCTGGAAGGCGACCCGCTGCCGGTCGAAAGGAGCCTTGCGGCCGCGGTGGACCCGGGGCGCTTTGTGCTGCGCGCCGCGCGCCGGCGGAGCTGATCACCAGCGCTCGAGGCGGATGTCGTCGTAGGAAGCAGGCTGCGCGATCGGCTCAATGTGGGTCAGCGTGATCGCGTTCGGCACGAGCGAACGGATGCGCTCCTCGATCTCCTCGGAGAGCCGGTGCGCGTGCGCCACGGTCCAGGCGTCCGGCACGAGCAGGTGAAACGAGACGAAGCGGCGCGCGCCCGCCTGCCGCGTGAGCAGCGCGTGGAACTCCACGCCGTAGCGCCGCCGGTACTCGGCGAAGATTTTCTCGATCTCGGCGCGCTCGGCCTGGGGTATCGCGGCGTCCATCAGGCCGGAGAACGACCGCTGCATGAGCGCGAATCCGGTCCAGACGATGTGCAGCGCGACCGCGATCGCGATCAGCGGGTCGAGCACGTTCCAGCCGGTGAGGGCGACCAGCGCGACGCCGCCGACCACGGCCGCCGAGGTCCAGACGTCGCTCATCAGGTGATGGCCGTCGGCCTCCAGCGCGATCGAGTGCAGGCGCCTGCCGGCCGAGACGAGCAGCAACCCGCAGCCGAGGTTGATGCCGGAGGCGCAGGCGTTGATCGCGATCCCGAGCCAGGGCGCGGCGATCGGCCGCGGATCGAACAGGCGCGGTACCGCCGCGTACGCGATGCCCGCCGCCGCGAGCACGATGAGCGCCCCCTCGATGCCGCTGGCGAAATACTCCGCCTTGTAGTGACCGTACGGATGCGTCGCGTCCGGCGGGCGCGAGGCAAGGCGCAACATCGAGAGCGCGAGCAGCGCCGCCGCGAGATTGATGAGCGACTCCAGCGCGTCCGAGAGCAGCCCGACCGAGCCGGTCACCGCCCACGCCGCGGTCTTGAGCGCGATGGTGGCGAGCGCCGCGGCGACCGACAGCCACGCGTAGCGCTCGAGGCCCGAGACCATCAGGCCGGGCGCACGATCGCCGGGCCCGCCTCCCTCACGTCGTTCAGCCCGCAGAAGGCCATGGTGACGTCCAGCTCCTTCTGCAGGATCTCCAGCGCCGCCCTGACGCCCGCCTCGCCCATCGCCGCAAGGCCGTAGATGTAGGCGCGGCCGATCATCACGCCCTGCGCGCCGAGGGCGAGCGCCTTGAGCACGCTCTGCCCAGTGCGAACCCCGCCGTCGAGAAGGATCTCGGTGCGCCCGCCGACCGCCTGAACGATCTCCGGCAGCGCCCGAATCGAGGACACGGTGCTGTCGAGCTGGCGGCCGCCGTGGTTGGAAACCACGATCGCGTCGGCCCCTGTGGCGACGGCCATCTTCGCGTCCTCCGGATCGAGGATGCCCTTGAGGACGAGCTTTCCACCCCACAGCCCCTTGATCCATTCCACGTCCTTCCAGGACAGCGTCGGGTCGAACTGGCCCGCGACCCACTGCGTGAGCGAGGCCAGACTGTCGGCGCCCTTGATCCGCCCCTCGAGGTTTCCGAAGCTCTTGCGCCGGCTGCCGAGGACGTTGAGCGCCCAGCGCGGGTGCCGCAGCGCGTCGGCGAGCGTGCGCAGCGTCAGCTGCGGCGGCACCGTGAGTCCGTTCTTGAGGTCCATGTGGCGCTGGCCGAGAATCTGCAGGTCGAGCGTGAGCACCAGCGCGGAGCACTTCGCGGCCCTGGCGCGCTGGATCAGCTCGGCGGCGAAGCCGCGGTCGCGCATCACGTAGAGCTGGAACCAGAACGGCTTGGACACCGCCGCCGCCACGTCCTCGATCGAGCAGATGGACATGGTCGAGAGCGTGTACGGCACCCCGAAGCGCTCGGCGGCGCGCGCGGCGTGGATCTCGCCGTCGGCCCAGTTGAGGCCGGTGAGGCCGACCGGGGCGAGCGCGACCGGCATCGCCGCCTCCTCGCCGAGCAGCCGCGCGCGTGTCGAGCGGCCCTCGACGTTGATCGCGACGCGCTGGCGCAGGCGCACCGAGGCAAAATCGGCCTGGTTGGCGCGCAGCGTTTCCTCCTCGTAGGAACCGCGGTCCACGTAGTCGAAGATCGCCTTGGCGACCCGGCGGCGCGCCATCTCGCGCAGGTCGGCGATCGAGGTGATGACAGGCATGGGGTGAAGTGTACGACGCGCGCGGTCGCGCCGCGTTTCACATCGTGAGATACAATTCTGCGCTGATGGCAGAGCGCGACACCGCGAAGAATCCGATCCAGGTCATCGAACGCATGATGAAGCTGCTCGATGCGCTCGCCGAGCATCCGGAGCCGCTCGGTCTCAAGCAGATCGCGCAGTACACCGGGTTGCACCCCTCGACCGCGCACCGGATCCTCTCGGCGATGAGCGCCGAGCGGTTCGTGGACCGCGTCGAGCCGGGCGCCTACCGGCTCGGCATCCGACTGCTGGAGCTGGGCAACCTCGTCAAGTCGCGCATCAACGTCCGCGAGTGGGCGCTGCCGGTGATGCGCGAGCTGCACGCACAGACCGGCGAAACCGTGAACCTCACGGTGCGCCACGACGACGAGATCGTGTACGTCGAGCGCACCTCCTCCGGCCGCTCGGCGATGCGCGTGGTGCACGTGGTCGGCACGCGCGCGCCACTGCACGTCACCGCCGCCGGCAAGCTCTTTCTGCTCGAGGACGGCTTCGCGCGGCTGCGCGACTACGCGCGGCGCACTGGCCTGCGGGCGATGACGAAGAACACGATCACCAGCGTCGCGCAACTGGAGCGGGAACTGGAGCGCATCCAGCGCACCGGCTGGGCGACCGACAACGAGGAGGCGGAGGTGGGCGTGCGCTGCGTCGCCGCGCCGGTGCGCGACGACGCCGGGCGGCTGGTCGCGGCGCTCTCGATTTCGTCGCCGGCCGATCGCATGAAGGCGCACTGGGGGCCGCTGGTGAAGGAAGCCGCCGAGCGCATCGGCCGCGCGATCGGGTATCGGCGCGAGGAGCGCCGCATCGGGGCCGCCTAGGCCACCACCAGGCCGTGCAGGGAAAACAGGCCCTCGCGGTCGGTCCAGACCTTCACGCCGCGAAAGCCCGCCTCGGCCGCGAGCGCGCGGAATTCCTCGATCGAGTACTTGCAGGAGTTCTCGGTATGGATCGTCTCGCCGCGCTCGAACTCGAAGCGGTGCCGGCCGATCCGCACCGTCTGGCGCGCGAGCGACACCAGGTGCATCTCGACCCGGCCGCGCGAGGCGTTGTAGAACGCGTAGTGGCGGAAGCGCCGCAGGTCGAAGTCGCCGCCGAGTTCGCGGTTGATCCGGCGCAGGATATTCAGATTGAACGCCGCGGTGACGCCTCTGGAATCGTTGTAGGCAGCGTGCAGGACGTTCGCGTCCTTCTTCAGGTCCACACCGACCAGCATCGCCCCGCCTGCGCCGACCAGGTCGCGCGTCATGGACAGGAACGCGTGCGCCTCGTGCGGCACGAGATTGCCGATGGTCGAGCCGGGGAAATAGATGACCGGGCGGCTGCGGCGTGCGCCGCGCGCTCCGGCGTCGAACACGGGGAGCTTGAGCGGCCGGGAAAAATCGCCCGTCACCGCCGCGATGTCGAGCCACGGGAATTCGCGCACCAGCCGGCCCGCCGCCGCGCGTAGCGCCGCCTCCGAGATGTCCACGGCGACGTACAGCGCCGGCCGCAGGCGGCGCACGAGCAGCCGCGTCTTCAGGCTCTCGCCGCTGCCGTACTCGATGAGCGTGACGCCCTTGCCGGCAAAGCGCGCGATGTCGTCGAGGTGCGCGCGCGTGAGCGCCAGTTCCGCCCGCGTCGGGTAGTACTCCCGCAAGCGGCAGATGCGCTCGAACAGGCGGCTGCCGCGCGCGTCGTAGAAGTACTTGGGCGGGAGCGTCTTCTGGCGCAGCGCGAGGCCCGCGATCACCTCCTCGCGAAAGCTGTCGGGCGCAACGGTCGAGCCGAAGAAACGGACGCGGCCGCGCGGCGCGGCGCGAGCGCCGGTCAGCCCCTCGCCCCGCGCGCGGCGCTGCTGGTCTCGAGCCACTTGCGAATGCGCGCGGCGTCGCCTAGGCGCGAGTACTTGCCCCAGGAATCCAGCAGCACCACGATCAGGTCGCGCGAGGCCATGCGAACGCGCATCACCAGACACCGTCCCGCCTCGGCGATGTAGCCGGTCTTGGACAGGCCGATGTCCCAGTCGCCGTTGCGCACCAGGCCGTTGGTGTTGCGGAACTCCTGCGGCCGGCCGAAGACGTGCACCAGCGCGCGCTCGCGCGTCGAGTACTCGCGGATGAGCGGGTGCGCGGATGCGGCGGCGACCAGCCGGGCGAGGTCGTGCGCGCTGGAGACGTTGGCCGGTGAAAGGCCGCTTGCGTCCACGAAGCGGGTGTCGGCCATCCCGAGCAGCCGCGCGCGCGCGTTCATCGCCGCGACGAAGGCTTCGGTGCCGCCCGGATACGTCCGCCCGAGCGCGGCGGCGGCGCGGTTCTCCGAAGCCATCAGGGCAAGAAGCAGCAGCTCGTCGCGCGTGAACACCGAACCCGCCCGCAGACGCGAACGGGTGCCCTTCACCGTGTCGTAGTCCTCGTCGCTGATCACCACGCGCTGCGCGAGGTCCACGCCGGACTCGACGATGACGAGCGCGGTCATCAACTTCGTGATCGAGGCGATCGGCACCACCGCCGAATGGTTCTTGGCGTAGAGCGTCTCGCCGCTCGCGGCGTCCTGCACCAGCGCCGCCGCCGAGCGCAGGAAGAGCCTGTCGCCCTCGCCCGCCGGCTCGCGCGCCTGGGCGAAGCCGACCGCGAGCGCGAGCACTGCGGCAAGCGCCGCCAAGGCGACGATTTTCTCCAGACGGTGCAGCTGCCTCTCCTCTCCCGTGCGCATTTTGTTCGCGTTTTTGTCCGGCGTCGCGAAGTGTAGCCTTGGCGGCGGGCGAAAGGCAAGCAAAATTAGAGCCCTACGCCGCAAACTTCACGCAGCTTCAACGCACGCCGCTTCAACGCGCCTCGACGGCAGGCCGCGATCGCTCTCAGGCGGCGCGCGCCCGCTCCAGCACTTCCTCCGCGGCCGCCGCCTGCTGCTGCAGCGCCCACATCCGGGCGTATTCGCCCCCGGCGGCGAGGAGTTCCCTGTGCGTGCCGCGCTCGACGATTGCCCCGCGCGCGAGCACCAGGATCTGGTCGGCGTCCATCACCGTCGAGAGGCGGTGGGCGATCACCAGCGTCGTGCGGCCGACCGCGATGCGCTCCAGTTCAGCCTGGATCGCCTTTTCCGATCTTGAGTCGAGCGCCGAGGTCGCCTCGTCGAAGATGAGGATGCGCGGGTTCTTGAGCAGCGCGCGCGCGATGGCGACGCGCTGCTTCTCGCCGCCGGAGAGCTTCAGGCCGCGCTCGCCCACCAGGGTGTCGTATTTCGCCGGCAGCGACTCGATGAAGTCGTGGATGTGCGCCGCGCGCGCCGCCGCGATCACCTCGGCCTCGGTCGCGTCCGGCCGGCCGTAGCGGATGTTGTAGCCGATGGTGTCGTTGAAGAGCACCGTGTCCTGCGGCACGATGCCGATCGCGGCGCGCAGGCTCGCCTGGCGCAGCTCGCGGATGTCGCGGCCGCCGACGAGAACCGCGCCGCCGGTGACATCGTAGAAGCGAAAGAGCAGCCGCGCCAGCGTGGACTTGCCCGAACCCGAGGGCCCGACCACCGCGACGCGCCGCCCCGCCGGAATCGTGAAGGACACGCCGCGCAGGATCGTGCGCGCCGGCTCGTAATGAAAGTCCACGTCGCGGAACTCGACGGCGAGCGGGCCGGGCGGCAGGTCGGTCGCGCCGGGCCGGTCCTCCACCTCGCGGTGCTCGGAAAGCAGCCGGAACATGCGGTGCATGTCGAGCAGCGACTGCTTGATTTCCCGGTACACCATGCCGAGGAAGTTGAGCGGGATGTAGAGCTGGATCAGCAGGCCGTTGACGAGCACCAGGTCGCCGATCGTGAAGCCGCCGGCGACCACCCCTTCGGCGGCGAAGTACATGAGGGCGGTGACGGCCACCGCGATGATCAGGCTCTGGCCGATGTTGAGAGCCCCGAGCGAGGCCTCGTTCTGCACTGCCGCCGCCTCGTATTTCTGCAAGCTCTCGTCGTAGCGCCGCGCCTCGTAGTCCTCGTTGCCGAAGTACTTCACCGTCTCGTAGTTGAGCAGGCTGTCCACCGCGCGGGTATTGGCGCGCGAATCGAGCTCGTTGGCACGCCGCCGGATCTCCATGCGCCATTCGGTGACCGCGACGGTGAAGGCGATGTACGCCAGCACCGCGCCGAAGGTGACCGCGGAGAAGCGCCAGTCGAAGCGGCCGACGAGCACGGCCGCCACCAGCGCGAACTCCAGGATCACCGGCAGGATCGAGAACAGCAGATACGACAGCAGCGTCGAAATGCCGCGCGTGCCGCGCTCGATGTCGCGCGTCATGCCGCCGGTCTGGCGCTCCAGATGAAAGCGCAGCGACAGGCTGTGCAGGTGCCGGAACACGCCCAGCGCCACGCGCCGGATCGCGCGCTGGGTGACCCGCACGAACACGATGTCGCGCAGCTCGGCGAAAAGCGTGGTGGAAAATCGCAGCACGCCGTAGACGGCGAGCAGCGCCGCCGGCACCGCGACCACCGCCAGTCTCGGATCGAGCCGATCCACGACCTCCTTCATCACCAGCGGCACACCGACGTTGGCGAGCTTGGCGGCCACGAGGAACGCGAGCGCGAGCGCCACGCGCCCGCGGTACTCCCACAGGTACGGCACGAGCAGCGGGATCACCCGCCACTCCTCGCCCGAGAGCGCCTGCGTCGGCGCCGCCTGATGGTGTCGGTGCGTGGCCATCGAAGGCCGGCATTCTAGTCCGCTCGCGGCGCAACCCCTTGACGCGCCGGGGCCGGACGACTAGCATTCAAACGTTCGTTTGAACCGGGTCCGTGCCATGTCCCTACGCGCCGTGAAGCCGCTGACCGATACCCGGGTCCGCATCCTCGACGCGGCCGAGGAGCTGTTCATGCAGCACGGCTTCGAAGGCACCTCGATGCGAACGCTCACGGCGAAAGCCGGGGTCAACCTGGCGGCGGTGAACTACCACTTCGGATCCAAGCACGCGCTGATCGAGGCGGTGTTCCGCCGCCGGCTCGACCCGATGAACGCCGAGCGCATCGCCGCGCTCGACCGGCTGGAAAAGGAGGCGGGCGGCGGGCCGCTCGCGCCCGAAGCGATCATCCGCGCCTTCGTCGGCCCGAGCCTGCGCCTCATCGAGGACGCAAAGGGCGGCGGGCGCAACTTCATCCGTCTGCTCGGGCGCACCTATACCGATCCGTCGAAGGAGATTCGCCACCTGATCGGCGCGCTGTACGCACCCGCGATGGAGCGCTTCAAGGCCGCGTTCGAGCGCTCGCTGCCGCACATGCCGCGCGAGGAGCTCGTCTGGCGCATGCACTTCATGTTCGGCACCCTCGCCTACACGCTGGCCGCCACCGACACCGTTCACCTCATCGCCGGCTGCAAGCCAGAAGATCGCTACGATGCGCGGCTGCTCGAGGCGCGCCTGGTACCGTTTCTCGCCGCCGGGCTGCTCGCGCCGCTCGCCGACGCAAGCGACGTCAAGAAAGCGGCGTAGGCCGCCGAAGGAGGGGGAGATCGCCATGACCGCATTCGCCGCAGGCACCCTCGCCGTACTTCTTGCTCTCGCCTATTTTCAGGCGCCGCTCCTTGTGTGGACGGCCGCGGCCGGCATCATGGCCGCCACCTGGGCGATCGCGCTCGAACTGGGAACCGGCGCCAACCTTGCGCTCGCCGGCGCGCTCGTCGCTGCGGCCGCCGCGCTCAACGTGCCGGTGCTTCGCCGCCGGCTACTGAGCGACCCGGTGCTCGCGCTGTACCGCCGGATCCTGCCGGACATGTCGCAGACCGAAAAGGAGGCGATCGACGCCGGCACCGTGTGGTGGGACCGAGAGCTCTTTTCGGGCCATCCCGACTGGGAGAAGCTCCTCGCGGTGCCGGCGCCGAAGCTCTCGCCCGAGGAGCAGGCGTTCCTCGACGGTCCTGTCGAGGAGGTGTGCGCCATGGTGAACGACTGGGAGGTCACCCACGAGCGCTGCGACCTGCCGCCCCATGTCTGGCAGTACCTCAAGGACAAGGGTTTCTTCGGCATGATCATCCCGAAGAAGTACGGCGGGCTCGGTTTTTCGGCGCTCGCGCATTCGGCGGTGGTGATGAAGCTCTCGACGCGCTCCAACGCCCTCGCGGTGAGCGTGATGGTGCCCAACTCGCTCGGGCCGGCGGAGCTGCTCCTTCACTACGGCACCGAGGAACAGAAGAACCACTATCTGCCGCGCCTTGCGAAAGGGCTGGAGATCCCCTGCTTCGCACTCACCAATCCGGAGGCCGGCTCGGACGCCGCCTCGATCCCGGACTACGGTGTCGTGTGCAAGGGCCTCTGGCAGGGCAGGGAAGTGCTCGGCATGCGTGTCACCTGGGACAAGCGCTACATCACGCTCGCGCCGGTGGCGACGCTGCTCGGTCTCGCCTTCCGGCTCTACGACCCGGAGCGGCTGCTCGGCGACAAGGAAGACCTCGGCATCACCTGCGCGCTGGTGCCGGCGAGCACGCCCGGCGTCGAGATCGGGCGCCGGCACCTGCCGCTTAATGCCGCATTCCAGAACGGCCCGACGCGCGGGCGCGACGTGTTCATGCCGATTGACTGGATCATCGGCGGGCGCGACTACGCCGGCAAGGGCTGGATGATGCTGATGGGGTGCCTGGCCGCCGGGCGCTCGATCTCGCTGCCCTCCTCCTCGGTGGGCGGCGCCAAGGCGCTTGCGCGCGCCACCGGCGCGTATGCGCGCGTGCGCAGCCAGTTCAGGACGCCGATCGGACGCCTGGAAGGCGTCGAGGAGGCGCTCGGGCGTATCGCCGCCAACGCCTACATGATGGACGCGACGCGCGTCATGACCGCCGGCGCGGTGGATCTGGGCGAGAAGCCGGCGGTGCTCTCGGCGATCGCCAAGTACCACATGACCGAGCGCGCGCGCCAGTGCGTCAACGACGCGATGGACATCCACGGCGGCAAGGGCATCTGTCTGGGTCCCAACAACTGGGTCGGGCGCGGCTATCAGGTAATGCCGGTGGGCATCACCGTCGAGGGCGCAAACATCCTCACCCGCAGTCTCATCATCTTCGGGCAGGGCGCGATCCGCTGCCATCCGTACGTGCTGCGCGAGATGCGCGCGGCGAAGGAAATGACGGGCGAGGCGGCCTCGATCGAGTTCGACGACGCCTTTACCTCGCACATCGGGCACGTGATCGCCAACGGCGTGCGCTCGTTCATCCACGGCCTCACCGGATCTCGGTTCGCGCCCGCTCCGGCGGGCTGCGCGCCGGAAACGCGCCGCTACTACCAGCGCGTCTCGCACCTGTCGGCGGCGTTCGCGTTTCTCGCCGACATCTCGATGCTGGCGATGGGCGGGGCGCTCAAGCGCAGGGAGAAGATCTCGGCACGCCTGGGCGACGTGCTCTCGATGATGTACCTCATCTCGGCGACGCTGAAGCGCTACGAAGACCAGGGCCGGCAGAAGGAAGATCTGCCCCTGCTGCACTGGTCGGTGCGCGACGCGCTGTGGCAGGCGCAGCAGGCGATTGACGCCATCTACACGAACTTCCCGGTGCCGTGGCTGCGCGGCTGGCTGCGCTTCGCGGTGTTTCCGCTCGGCATGCCCTTCCGGCCGCCGAAGGACCGCCACAACCACCGTTGCGCGAAGCTGGTGCTGGAACCCGGTCCGGCGCGCGACCGATTGACCGACGGAATCTATCGCGCCCGGGGCGACGCCGATGCCACCGCGATCCTCGAGGCGGCGTTCCTCGCCACCGTCGCCTGCGAGCCGATCGAGAGGAAACTGCGCGAGGCGGTGAAGGCGGGCGCGCTCGCGGTCCGCTCCGGCGTGGACACGGCGGCGCTCGCGCGCGAGCGCGGGATCCTCTCGGCCGAGGAGTACGCCGAGTGGCAGAAGAAGGAGGCGCTGCGCAAGCACGTCATCAAGGTGGACGATTTCCCGCCGGATTTCGGCCGCGCCGAGATCGTGGCCAGGCTCGAGCGCGAGAAGGAAGGCCGCGCGCGCGCCGCGGCCTGAGCGGCAAGCAAGAAGGGAGACACGATGGCCGGGTTCGCCAAGCCGATTTACGTCGTGGACGGGGCGAGAACGCCGTTCCTCAAGGCGAAGAACCGCCCAGGCCCGTTTTCCGCGAGCGACCTCGCCACGCAGGCGGGAAGGACGCTGCTCGTGCGCCAGAAGTTCGCGCCCGGGGAGCTGGACGAGGTGATCCTCGGCTGCGCCGCGCCCTCGGTAGACGAGGTAAACATCGGGCGCGTGGTGGCGCTGCGCATCGGCTGCGGGCAGAAGGTCCAGGGCTGGACGGTGATGCGCAACTGCGCCTCGGGGATGCAGGCGCTCGATTCGGGCATCGCCAACATTCTCGCCGGCCGCTCGCACCTGGTGCTCGCCGGCGGTGTGGACGCGCTCTCGCGCGCCCCGCTCCTCTACCCGGAAAAGGTGGTGCTGTGGTTCGCCGAGATGATGGGCGCGAAAACGCCGATCGAGCGCGCGGCGCTCTTTGCGCGGCTGCCGCTCAAGGGGATGCTGACACCGGTGATCGGCATCATGAAGGGGCTCACCGACCCGATGGTGGGTCTGCTCATGGGGCAGACGGCGGAGAACCTCGCGTACCGTTTCCGCATCACCCGCAGCCAGATGGACGCGTTCTCGGTGCGCAGCCACCAGCGCGCGGCGCGCGCGCAAGACGAGGGCGTGCTCGCCCCGGGCGGCGGCGAGGTCGAGGCGCTCTACGACGCGAAGGGCGAGATCTATGCGCTCGACGACGGCGTGCGGCGCGATTCCTCGATGGACAACCTCGCCAAGCTCAAGCCCTTCTTCGACCGCAAGTACGGCAACGTCACCCCCGGCAACAGCTCGCAGATCACCGACGGCGCGGCCTGGCTCGTGCTCGCGTCCGAGGAAGCGGTGAAGCGGCACGATCTTGTGCCGCTCGGGCGGATCGTGGATTCGCAGTGGGCGGGGCTCGACCCGGCGCAGATGGGCCTTGGCCCGGTGCACGCGGCCACACCGATCCTGCGGCGGCACGATCTTTCGCTCGACGCCGTGGACTACTGGGAGATCAACGAGGCGTTCGCCGCGCAGGTGCTCGCCTGCCTTGCCGCATGGAAGGACGGCGCCTATTGCCGCGACGAGCTGGGGCTCGACGGCGCCCTCGGCGAGCTCGACGAGGAGCGGCTCAACGTGGACGGCGGCGCGGTGGCCCTCGGCCATCCGGTCGGGGCCTCGGGCGCGCGTATCGTGCTGCATCTGCTTAAGGTTTTGAAGCGCAAGGGCGCGCGGCGCGGCATGGCCGCGATCTGCATCGGCGGCGGGCTCGGCGGCGCGATGCTCGTCGAGGCGCTCTGAGAAGACGGCCATGGACCGCGCAAAGACCGCGTACAGGCACTGGCGCCACGAGCGCGACGCCGACGGGCTCGTGTGGCTCACCTTCGACAAGGCGGGCGAGTCGGCCAACACCTTCTCGCGCGAGGCGCTCGAGGAGCTTTCCTCAGCGCTCGACGAGATCGCGGCGGCCGCGCCCCGAGGGCTCGTCGTCCGCTCGGCCAAGGAAAACTTCATCGCCGGCGCCGACGTCGAGGAGTTCACCCGCTTCAAATCGCCGCAAGAAGCGCTCGCCTTCGTGCGCCTGGGCTGGGACGTGTTCGCGAAGCTGCGCGAGCTTCCCTTTCCGACGACCGCGATGGTGAACGGCTTCTGCATGGGCGGAGGGCTCGAGCTCGCGCTCGCCTGCCGCTACCGCGTCGCGTCGGATGAGCTGAAGACGCGCTTCGCGTTTCCAGAAGTGATGCTCGGCATCGTGCCTGCCTGGCACGGCGTGCAGTGGCTGCCGCCGCTGGTGGGCCCTGCGGCGGCATTCGACATGCTGCTGACCGGCAAACCGGTGGACGCGCGCCGCGCCAAGCGCATGGGCCTGGTCACCGAAGCGGTGCCGCTGCGCGTCCTGGAGAACACCGCGCGCATGGTGACGCTCCAGGCGCCGGCGCCGCGCCCGCGCCCGCTCGTGGACCGGCTTCTCGCCGGGCCGCTCAAGGCGATCGTCGTCGCGCAGGCGAAAAAACAGGTGGCGCGGCGCGCCCGGCGCGAGCACTATCCGGCGCCGTACGCGATCCTCGCGCTGTGGAAGAAGTACGGCGGCGATCCCTTCGTCAATCCGGAGGACCCGGAGTGCTCGATCCGGATGCTGTTCGAGCACCCGACGACGAAGAACCTGATCCGCATCTTCTTCCTCCAGGAGCGGCTGAAGTCGCTCGGCAAGACGGCCGAGTTCCAGGCGAAGCACGTGCACGTCGTCGGCGCCGGCGTCATGGGCGGGGACATCGCCGCGGTATGCGCGCTGCGCGGCATCACGGTGACGCTCCAGGACACTTCGCCCGAGCGCATCGCGCCGGCGGTCGCGCGCGCGGCGCAGCTCTTCGCGCGCCGGCTGCGCGATTCGCGCCGCGCGCGCGACGCGATGGACCGCCTGATCCCGGACGTGGCCGGCGCGGGCGCGCGGCGCGCCGACCTCGTCATCGAGGCGATCTTCGAAAACCTCGAGGCGAAGAAAGCGCTGTTCGCGAAGCTGGAGGCCGAGGCGAAGCCGGATGCGCTCCTCGCGACCAACACCTCGAGCCTGAGGCTCGCCGACATCGCGCAGGCGCTCGCCGACCCTTCGCGCCTGGTGGGCATCCACTTCTTCAACCCGGTGCCGCAGATGATGCTGGTCGAGGTGGTTTCGGGCGAGAAGACCGAGCCCGGGCATGCGCGGCGCGCCGCCGCGTTCGTACGTCAGATCGACAAGCTGCCGCTGCCGGTGAAGGATTCGCCCGGCTTTCTCGTCAACCGCGTTCTCGGGCCCTACATGCAGAACGCGTTCCGGATGCTGGACGAGGGCATGAAGCCGGAGACGATAGACGCGGCGATGGAGGAGTTCGGCATGCCGATGGGACCGATCGAGCTCGCCGACACGGTGGGTCTGGACATCTGCCTGCACGCCGGCAGATCGCTCGCAAAGAAGACGGCGGGGGCCGAGCCCGAGGCCCCGCAGGTGCTCGTCAACAAGGTGGCGCTCGGGCATCTCGGCCGCAAGACCGGTCAGGGGATCTACCGCTGGGTGGACGGCAAGCCGGTGAAGGGCCGGCCCGACGCGTACCAGTCCGACCTGATCGCGGCGCTCATCGAGCCCTACCTCGCCGAGGCCAAGGCGGTGCTCGCCGAAGGCATCGTGGCCGACGCGGACCTGGTGGACGCCGGGCTCATCTTCGGCACCGGCTTCGCGCCTTTCCGCGGCGGGCCGCTCCACTACCTCGCGACGAAACGCTAGCGATGGGCAGGGCGTCCGATCAGCCCCGGGACGTCGCGCTCCCCGCGGGCCGGGTGCCGGTGCTGCGCGTGGTGCCGATGCCCGCCGACGCCAACCAGAACGGCGACATCTTCGGCGGCTGGATCATGGCACAGGTGGACATCGCCGGCGGCATCGTCGCAGGCCGCCTTGCGCGCGGCCGCGTCGCCACGGTCGCGGTGAACTCGTTCGTGTTCAAGCAGCCGGTGCAGATCGGCGATGTGCTCTCCTTCTACGCCGACACGGTGCGCGTCGGCAACACCTCGATCACCGTGAAGGTCGAGGTGTACGCCGAGCGCCGGCCGGAGGCGCCGAAGGTGGTGAAGGTGACCGAGGCGACGCTCACCTACGTCGCGATTGACGCCGAAGGCCGGCCGAGGCCCGTCCCGAAATCCTGATGCCGCAGGCGCTGGAGATCGCGGCGCGCGACGGCTACCGGCTCGCCGCCACGCTGCATGCGCCGCGCACGGCAAACGGCCGCGCGGTGCTGGTGCATTCCGCCACCGGCGTCGGACGCCACTACTACGGCAAGTTCGCCGAGCACCTCGCCGGCCGCGGCTTTATCGTCCTCACCTTCGACTATCGCGGCATCGGCGAGTCGCGCCGCGAGCCGCTGCGAAAACTGCGCGCGCGCATGCGCGACTGGGCGCAGCTCGACGCCGCGGCGGCACTCGACTTCCTTGCGCGCGCGGCGCCGGGCGCGGCGCTCTTCTGCGTCGGGCACAGCTTCGGCGCGAACGCGCTCGGCCTCGTCCCCGGCATCGAGCGTTACCGCGGCGCAGTGTTCGTCGGCGCGCAAAGCGGCTACTGGCGCCACTGGCCGGGGGTCACGCGCGCGGGGATGTGGCTGCTCACGCACGCGCTGCTTCCCTCGGTGTCGGCGCTGCTCGGGCGTTTCCCGATGCACGCGCTCGGCATGGGCGAGGACCTGCCCGGGGGCGTGGCGCGCGAATGGGCGAGCTGGTGCCGTCATCCGCGCTACGCCGCGGGCGCGGTCGGAGCCGAAGGCTACGCGCGCCTCAGCGCGCCGATTCGCAGCTACTGGGCGAGCGACGACCGCTACGCGCCGCGGGCTGCCGCCGAGGCGCTCTTCGAGCTGTACCCGAACGCGGTGTCAAAGGAGCTGGTCGCGCTCGATGCGCGCGCGCACGGCGGCATCGGCCATTTCGGGTTCTTCCGCGAGCGCTTGCGCGACACGCTTTGGCGCGACATGGCCGAGTGGCTGGAGCGCCTCTGAGCCTCACGCCAGCCCAGGAAAAAGCTGCCGCAGCCCTTCGGCCATCGTCTGCACGGCGAGCGCGGCGAGCAGCAACCCGAGCAGGCGCGTGGCGATGTTGAGGCCGGTGGTCCCCAGGCGCGCGCCGATCGGTTGCGCAAGCCGCAGCACCAGCCAGGTCGCAGCGCACGCGATCACGATGCAGGCGAGGATCGCCGCAAGGTGCGCGAGCCCGCCCGGCTGCGCGGCGATGATGGTGGTGCTGATCGCGCCCGGTCCGGCAAGAAGCGGCACCGCGAGCGGGACCGCGCTGGTCGCCTCGCCGCTGGAGACCTCGCGCGCCTCCGCCTGCGTCTGGCGCACGCCTCCCGCCTCGGCGTTGAGCATGGCGAGCGCCATCAGCAGCAGCACCAGCCCGCCGCCCACCCGGAACGCCGGCAAGCTCGCGCCGATGAACACGAGCAACTGCTCGCCGACGAGCGCCGAGACCGCCAGCACCGCGAACACGGTCAGCGTGACCAGTCGCACCAGCGCCCGGCGCCGCGCCGGGCTGTAACGAGCAGTGAGGGCGAGATAGACCGGAACGGCGAGAAACGGGTCGAGGACCGCGATCAGCGTGACGAGAAAGCGCGCGTACGCCGAAAGCGGCAGCAGCTCCGCATCCACGCTGGCCTACCGTGCCTGCGCCGCCGCTTTCGCCGCGTCCTGCGCCTCTTTTCTCCAGGCCTTCACCTGCGCGAACGCGGGCCGTGCCTCGATCATCTTCAGGTAGGGCTTCACCGGCGCGATGTCTTCGAGGAAATCGCGCCCGTAGGCGAGCTTCGTCGTGAGCGACACCAGCGGCAGGTGCTGCGCCGCCGCGCAGTCGGCGATCGTGAGGTCCTTGCCGGCGATGAACGGCTCGAAGCGCGCGAGCAGCTTGAACGCGCGCACACCCTTGGCGAGGTCGCGCTCGACCGACTGCTTCGTCGAGTCGGTGAGCGCGGCGCCGAAGAACACCCCCGGATAGAGGCGCCGCACCACAAGCTCCATGTGCAGTTCCATCACCGTCACCAGCTCGCGTACCTTGGCGCGGGCGAACGGCTCCCGCGGCAGCAGTGGCTTTTCCGGGTACGCGTCCTCCAGGTATTCGAGGATCACCGCGGACTCGCACAGCCGCCCGTGCTCGGTCTCGAGAAAGGGCACCTTGCCCATGGGGCTCTTGGCGAGGTACTCCGCCGACTGCGAGGGCCTGACGCTCGCGTCCTCCTCGAACGGCACGCCCTTTTCCAGCAGCGCCACCAGCACCTTGTTGTGATAGTTGCTGAGACGGAATCCACAAAGCTTGAGCATCCGTGTTCTCCGGGAATTGACCGCGACGCGACCCGGCGGATTATAGTAGCCGCATGACGACGACCGGTCCCGGCTTCATCACCGACCTCGCCCCCGAGACTTCGTACGGGGGATACCTGCGCCTCGACCTGGTGCTCTCGGCGCAGCAGCCGCGCTCCGCGCATCACGACGAGATGCTGTTCATCGTGCAGCACCAGACCTCCGAGCTGTGGATGAAGCTGATGGTGCACGAACTGGCCGCCGCGATCGCGCACGTGCGCGCCGACCGGCTCGCGCCCTGCTTCAAGATCCTCGCGCGCGTCAAGCAGGTACAGCGCCAGCTCTTCGAGCAGTGGGCGGTGCTGGAAACCCTCACGCCGTCGGAATACGCGCAGTTCCGCGGCGTGCTCGGCCCCGCCTCGGGCCTGCAGTCGTTCCAGTTCCGCGCCATCGAGTTCATGCTCGGCAACAAGAACGCCGCGATGCTGGCGGTGCACCGGCATGACGCGAAGTTGCACGCCTGGCTCAAAGGGTTGCTCGAGGCCCCGAGCCTGTACGACGAGTTCCTGCGCCACCTCGCGCGCCGCGGCATGCCGGTGCCGGCCGAGCGCGTCGAGCGCGACTGGAGCGCGCCCTACGAGCGCCATCCGCAGGTGGTCGCGGTCTTCCGCCGTATCTACGAAGACCCGCAGGCGCACTGGGACGCCTACGACATGTGCGAGAAGCTGGTGGACGTCGAGGAGAACTTCCAGCTCTGGCGCTTCCGGCACGTGAAGACGGTCGAGCGCATCATCGGCTACAAGCCGGGCACCGGCGGCACCGCCGGGGTCGCGTTCCTGAGAAAAACGCTGGAACGGCCGCTGTTTCCGGAGCTGATAGACGTGCGCACCGAAATCGGCGCGTGATCAACGGCCCGCTCACCGAGCAGGCGCTCAGGCAGAGCGTCTGGCCGCTTTTTTCGCGCAGCCGCGCCGAATACCGCGGCATCTACCTCGCCAACCACTCGCTCGGGCGGCCGCCCGACCGCATGGCCGAGGACGTGCGGCAGGCGCTCGATCGCTGGTATCGCGACATGGGCGGCGCGTGGGAGGCGTGGCTCAACGCACGCGAGGCATTCCGCGCGCTCACCGCGCGCTTGGTCGGCGCGCCGCGCCCCGACTGCATCATCCCCAAGTCGAGCGCCGGCCAGGGCCTGCGCGCGGTGCTCTCGGCGCTCCCCGGCCGCCCGCGCGTCGCCGCCACCGACGGCGAGTTCGACTCACTCGACTTCATCCTGCGCGTCTGGCGCGAGCGCGGCCGCATCGAGCTGCACACGGCGCCCTGGCGCGAGCTCTCCGTCGCCAATGCCGACCTGGTGGTCGTTTCGACCGTGCAATACCGCACCGGCGAGGTGGTGGAGGATGTCCCCGGCCTGATACGCGCGGCGCATGCCGCCGGTGCGCTCGTGCTCCTCGACGTCTATCACCATGCCGGCGTGCTGCCGCTCGACCTCGCGGCGCTCGGTGCGGACTTCGCGGTGGGCGGTTCCTACAAGTACACGCGCGGCGGGCCCGGGGCGGCGTGGCTCTACGTGCGGCCGGGCCTTGCCGAGACGCTGCGCACGCTGGACACCGGCTGGTTCGCGAAGGAGGCGCCGTTCGCCTACCAGCGGCCGGAACCGCCGCGCTTTGCGGCGGGCGGCGATGCGTGGCTCGAATCCACGCCCTCGGTGCTTGCGCCGGTGCAGGCGCTCGCGGGACTGGAGATCACGCTCGCGCTCGGCGTCGAGCGACTGCGCGAGTACAACCTGCGCCAGAAGCGGCGGCTTGCGGAGCTGCTGGCGGCGCAAGGAGTCGAAGCCGAGGGGGCGGGAGACGCTTTCGGCGCGTTTCTGACGGTGCGGCATCCCGCGGCCCCGCGCCTTGCCGAGGCGCTCGCCCGCTGGGGCGTGGCGACCGACGCGCGCGGCGAGCGGCTGCGCCTCTGCCCGGACATCCTCAATCCGGACGCCGAGCTGGAGGAGGGGGCGCGCAGGATCGCCGGCGCGATCAGGGCGTCTTGAGCGACGCCAGGGCGCAGTTCTGCGCGAAGCCGCTCTTGTTGTTGCGGATGCCGAAGCGAACGAACATGCGCAGCGCCGGCGCGTACTCCACGCTGCGGCGCAGGTCGTGCAGGGGACTGGAGATCTCGTCGGTCACCTCGAACACTTCCAGCTCGCCGAACAGGGCGCTGTGGACGCGCCGGGGTGCCTGCACCGTGATGACGTGCGTGCGCTCGGCCTCGCCGTTGGGCGACAGCCACCGGTACGTGAACCGGTAGCGCGCACCCGCCTTCAGCGCCTTCACGCCTTCGGCCGGGCCGCGCACGAGGAACATCCGGTTGCGGCCCCGCCCCGCGCCCAGGCCCTGCACGTCGTAGATGTCGCCGAGCATATAGGCCCACACCGGCCCCTCGCGGTAGATCTCCGGGTCCGCGGCGCTCTGCACGCGCAGGATCCCGCCTTCGTTCTTCGCGACCACCCAGCGCGACTCGGAGCCGCCGTCGCAGCGCATCGCAAACTCCGCCCCCGCGGGCGGGGCGAGCACCTCCGGCTCCTGCGCGCTCGCCTGACTGCCAAGGAGCGCGAGCAGCGCGGCGAGGACCGACCGCGTCATCGGCCGCCCCGGGCGATGCGCAGCGCCTCGCGGAGCGAAGTCTGCTCGGCGATCTCCTGCTTGGCGATCGCGTTGCGGTGCACTTCGTCCGGGCCGTCGGCGAAGCGCAGCGTCCTCGCATGCGCGTAGGCGTACGCGAGGCCGAAGTCGTCCGACACGCCGCCGCCGCCGTGCACCTGCATCGCCCAGTCGATCACCTTGCAGGCCATGTTGGGCGCGAGCACCTTGATCATGGCGATCTCCTTGCGCGCTTCCTTGTTGCCGACGGTGTCCATCTTCCACGCCGCATGCAGCACCATCAGGCGCGCCGAGTCTATCAGGATGCGCGCTTCCGCAATGCGCTCGCGCGTGACGCCCTGCTCGGCCACGGGCCGGCCGAAGGCGACGCGCTCGGTCGCCCTGCGGCACATCTTCTCCAGCGCCCGCTCGGCCAGGCCGATCAGCCGCATGCAGTGATGGATGCGCCCGGGGCCGAGCCGCCCCTGGGCGATCTCGAAGCCGCGGCCCTCGCCGAGCAGGATGTTCGAGGCCGGCACGCGCACGTCCTTGAACTCGATCTCCATGTGCCCGTGCGGCGCGTCGTCGTACCCGAACACCGGCAGATGGCGCACGATGCGGATACCGGGCGTGTCCGCGGGCACCAGGATCATGGACTGCTGCGAGTGCCGCGACGGGTTGTCGGGGTCGGTCTTGCCCATGACGATATACAGCTTGCAGCGGGGATCGCCCGCGCCGCTCGACCACCACTTGCAGCCGTTCAGCACGTACTCGTCGCCGCGGCGCTCGATGCGCATCTGGATGTTGGTCGCATCCGACGAGGCGACGTTCGGCTCGGTCATCAGGAACGCCGAGCGGATCTTGCCTTCGAGCAGCGGATCCAGCCACTGGCGCTTCTGCTCCTCGGTGCCGTAGCGCTCCAGCGTCTCCATGTTGCCGGTGTCCGGCGCCGAGCAATTGAACACCTCGGGCGCCCAGTGCACGCGCCCCATGATCTCGCACAGCGGCGCGTAGTCGAGGTTCGACAGCCCTCCGCCCGGGGCGCGCGGCGAGCGCGGCAGAAACAGGTTCCACAGGCCCGCGGCCCTCGCCTTGGGCTTCAGCTCCTCGATGATCGGCACCGGCTGCCAGCGCCGCTCGCTGCGCACGTGCGCCCAGTACGCGTCCTCGTTGGGATAGATGTACTCGTCCATGAAGGCGAGGAGCTTGGCGCGCAGCTCCTTCGTCCGTGCGCTGTACTCGAAATCCATCACCGGCTCCTTTGCAGAATTTTTTCCACCTGCTGCCAACCCAGCTCGGCCATCATCGGCGCTCGGGCGCCCGCCTCGGCGGCGTGCGCGGAGGCGGCGGTGCCGTCCACCACGCGCCGGGCGATGCCCTGGAGAATCGCCGCGATCCGGAAGAGGTTATACGCCATGTAGTAATCCCATACCGAGGGATCCACCGGCGGCCGCCCGGTGCGGCGGAAATAGAGCGCCGCATATTCGCGCTCGGACGGAATCCCCAGCTCCGCCAGCGGCAGCCCGGCGATGCCGCGGAACTTGCCCGGCGGGATGTGCCAGCTCATGCAGTGGTAGGAGAAGTCGGCGAGGGGATCGCCGAGCGTCGAAAGCTCCCAGTCGAGCACCGCCAGGATCCTCGGCTCGGTGGGATGAAAGATCGTGTTGTCCAGGCGGTAGTCGCCGTGCACGACGGTCGTTTCGGCCGCGGGCGGGATGTTCGCCGGCAGCCACTCGATCAGGCGGTCCATCGCCTCGATGCGCACGGTTTCCGAAGCGCGGTACTGCTTGGTCCAGCGCGCGATCTGGCGCTCGATGTAGTTGCCCGGTCGGCCGAAGTCCGCGAGGCCCGCGGCGCGGTAGTCCACGGTGTGCAGCAGCGCGATGACGCGGTTGAGCTCGTCGTAGATCGCGCGCCGCTCGGCCTGCGTCATCCCGGGCAGCGACTGGTCCCAGAGCACACGGCCCTCGACGTAGTCCATGACGTAGAACGCGGTGCCGATGACCGACTCGTCCTCGCACAGGACATGGGGCCTCGCGACCGGAAAGCCGATCGCGTGCAGCGCGCGGATGACGCGGAACTCGCGGTCCACCGCGTGCGCCGAGGGCAGCAGCTTTCCGGGGGGCTTGCGGCGCAGCACATAGCGCCGGCCGCCCGCGCTCAGCCGATACGTCGGATTGGACTGCCCGCCGCGGAACTGCTCCACCGTCACCGGCCCGGTGAAGCCCTCGATCCGGCCGCGCAAGTAATCCACCAGCCGCGCGACGTCGAAGCGATGCCGCTCCTCGACCGGCTTGACGCCGATGAACTCCTCGAACATGGAGGGCGCAAGCATAATCCGAAACCGCGGCGCACCGCGCGGTGCGGCGCGAAACCGCGGCGCGGTCCCCGACTCAGGCCGGAATGTCGGGCACCAGGCGCGCGCGCAACCGCTCGATCGAATCCTTCAGGAACAGCTTGCGCTTCTTCAGCCGCCGCAGCTGCAGCTGGTCCTGTGCCGGATGCTCCGACAGCCGCAGGATGATGTCGTCCAGGTCGCGGTGCTCGATCTCCAGCGCGCGGATCCGCGCCTCGATCTCGGCCCGCTCCTCCTCGGTGAGCGCGTTCATGCCGGACGCCACCCTCCTGACACAATTTTTCCGGCGCGGCGCCGCGGCGTGACAAACTTCACCGCCGGGCGCGCCACGACAAACCATCCTAGCGCGTCTTGCCGTCCCGGGAAAGACCGCCCCTCGGCGCGCTGCGCCATGGCGGGGTTGCCGATCCGGCACGGGCATGGACGATATCTTTCTCAGGGGTGGCGATCGGGCGCAGGCGCCGGAAAACTCGATGCGACGCAACGACCACGACGTCACCAACCGGGTGCGCACCACCGACGCCGATGCGGTGCGCGCCGAGGTGCTGCGCCTATTCCGCAGCCTGTACGATGGCGCGGCGCGGCCCGCCGTGCCGGAAGCGATCGCGCGCGCCTTCGCCGACGTCGCGCGCGCCTATCGCGGCGAGGATCCGCGCTTCCATCCGTGCGACACCGAGTACCACGACATCCAGCATGTGCTCGACGTGACACTCGCGATGGCACGTCTGATGGACGGCTACGAGCGCGGCCGAAACGGGACACCGGCGCTCACGCCCGCGCATTTCGCCCTCGGCGTGATCACCGCGCTGCATCATGATTTCGGATATTTGCGCCGTCGCGGCGACCGCCGCCACCGCTACGGCGCCGAGTACACGCTGGTGCACGTCTCGCGCGGCTCACGGCACCTGCGGCGCTACCTGCGGCGCCTCGGCCTGGGCCGTTTCGCGGAGACAGCGGCGACGCTGGTGCACTACACCGGCTACGAGCGCCCGGCCGAGACGATCCCGCTCAGCGACACGCTGCTGCGCCGTATCGGCCACATGCTCGGCACTGCCGACATCATCGCGCAGATGTCGGATCGCTGCTATCTCGAGAAATGCCGGGACCGGCTGTACCCGGAGTTCGTGCTCGGAGGTCTTGCGCGCAGGCAGCTGCCGAACGGCCGCGTGCAGGTGCTGTTCAGCTCCGGCGACGATCTGGTGCGCAAGACGCCGGGCTTTTACCGCAACGCCGCCAAGCGGCTCGATTTCCAGCTTGCGCGCGCCTACGAGTACGCCGAACGCCACTTCGCCGGCCAGAACCTGTACCTGGAGGAAATGCAGAAAAACGTGCGCTATGCGCAGGTAGTGGCGCAGGCGCCCGATGCCGGTGCGCTGCGCCGGATACCTCCTTACACCCTGACGGCAGGGGTCGAACCGTACCCGAAGGACCTTGTGACCTGCACACGCCGGATCAGTTGCCCGCCGGCCTCCTGAAGTAGGACAGGCGGTCCATCGAGCGCAGCCGCAGCTCCCGCACCTCGCCGCCCCGCAGCACGCGCAGCGGGACCTCCACACCCGCGGCGCCGAGCGCCCATACCTTGCGGTAGAGCTCGGCGAGGGTCGCGACCCGGTCTTCGCCGACGCCGATCACGATGTCGCCCGCCCTGACGCCGGCGCGCTCGGCAGGACCTTCGGGCGAGACGCGCGAAACGAACAGGCGCCCGCGCAACTCCTCGGTGTTCATGCCGAGCCAGGGCCGCGGCGGCGTGCGCGTGCGACCGCTCGCGATGAGATCGTCGAGGATCGGCGCCAGCAGATCAATCGGCACGAACAGATTGCCCGGTGCGTGCAGGCCGATCCCCGCCGCGTCGCCGACGATGAGCGAGCCGATGCCGAGCAGCTCGCCGCGCGGGCCGAGCAGCGCCGCGCCCGACCAGTTCGGCACCGCCGGATAGGTCCAGATCGCCGAATCGAGAGAATACTCCCAGCTCCCGGAAAACGGCCGGCGCGACACCACGCGCACGTAGTTCACGCTGCCCGGCCCGCCGTGGCCGGCGACGAGCACCGGATCGTTCTCGGCGACTTCCGCCGAGTCGCCGAACGCGAGCGGCTTCGCATCGAGCGGCGCCAGCAGCCGCACCAGGCCAAAGCCGCTCGCAGGGTCGTAGCCCGCGTAAGCTGCCGGCACCGTGCGGCCGTCGGCGCCGGTCACTTCCACCGCCTCCGCCTCGAGGACGAGATAGCCGATCGTGGCGACGTAGCCCTCGCGCACCAGCACGCCCGAACCCTCGCGCAGCGGCCCGAGCGTCGCGAGGCTGCGCGCATCCGGCAGGATCTTCGCGCGCACGCGAACGATCGCCGCCAGCGTCTCGGCGGCGCCGGCACCCTTGCCCTGCCCCGCCACCGGCGAAGCGCAAAGCGCCACCGCGACGACGGCCGCGAATGCGAGAAGGCGTGCGATCATGGCGGCGCTCCAGTCGGCTGACCGATGCTATTGTGAGACTGCTTTCCTGGAACATCCAGTGGTGCCGCGGCATGGACGGCCGCGTGGACCCGGCACGCATCGCGCGCGAGGCGCGCCGCATCGGCGATCCGGACGTGCTCTGCCTGCAGGAGGTGGCGGCGGGCTTTGCGGCGCTGCCGGGCTCCAGCGGCGAAGATCAGCCTGTGATCCTCGCGCGCGAGCTCGCGGGCTACGAGGCGCACTTCGCGTGGGCAGTGGACGTGCCGGGCGCGAGCGCCCGCAGCCGCTTCGGCAATCTGATCCTGTCGCGGCTGCCGGTGCGGCAGGTGCTCAGACACTCCCTGCCCTGGCCGGCGCACCCCGGCCTGCCCAGCATGCCGCGGATCGCGCTCGAGGCGGTGATCGAGGCACCGTGGGGTCCGCTGCGGGTGGTGACGACCCACCTGGAGTATTACTCACCGCTTCAGCGCGCGGCGCAGATCGAGCGGCTGCGCGAACTGCACGCCGAGGCCTGCGGGCACGCGAGCGCCGAGCCTTCGGTGCGCCAGGATTCGGGGCCGTTCCGGCACTTTCCTCGCCCGCGCTCGGCGATCCTGTGCGGCGACTTCAACCTGCCTCCCGACGACCCGCTTCATGCGCGCCTTGGCGCGCCTTTCGCCGATGGCGTTCCGCGCCTCACGGACGCGTGGACGGTCGCTCATCCGCACGAGGCGCACCCGCCGACCTTTCACGTCCACGACCCGGCCTGGTCCGGCGCGCCGTACTGCTGCGACTTCGTGTTCGTCACCGAGGATCTCGTCCCGCGCGTCGCCGCGGTGCACGTGGATGCGCACACCGAGGCCTCGGACCACCAGCCGGTCATCGTCGAATTCGCGTAGCCGGACCCGCGGGCCTCGATCTCGCGCGCAGCGATCGGCATCCGCTCGCGGTTCGCGCCGCGGTCGCGCGATCACGAGCGCAAGCGCCGCAAGCGCGCTTGCTCGTGCGCCGGCCGATGCTACCATCGCCAAGCAAAGGGGGATTTCGCCATGGCCCAGATCTCGACGCAACAGCTCGCCGAACTGCTGATCGGCATCGCGCGCGCGCAGACCGCCGTGATCCAGGGCATCGAGAGCGCGATGGCGGGAGCGAAGACGCAGCACATCCTGCCGCAGATCCAGAACGCCGCGCACCTGCGCGATCATCCCCAGCCGACGCTGGTGGATCTTCCGGTGCGCATCCTGCTTTCGAGCCAGGGGCGCGTGCCCCCCGATCCCGCGGCGATCGCGCGCGAACTCGAGCGCCTGCTCGGCGGACCCGGCTAGAAGCCTTCCGGCTCCGGCGGAAAGGACGGCTTGCGCTTTTCCCGGTGCGAGGCAAGCCCCTCGCGCGACTCCGGCCCCGTGAAGCCGAGCATCTCCAGCGCAAGCGAGGCGTCGAACGAAGGCCCGGCCAGGCGCAGCCAGTTGTTCAGGCTGTACTTGGTCCAGCGCAGCGCGGTCTGCGCGCCGGCGGCGAGCTTGCGCGCGACCTCCAGCGCCCTCGCCTCCAGCTCGGATTCCTCGCAGGCGAGCGAAACAAGGCCGATGCGCTCCGCCTCCGCGCCGGAGATCTCCTCGCAAAGCAGCAGGTAGTATTTTGCCTTCGCCATGCCGCAAAGGAGCGGCCAGACGATCGCGGCATGGTCGCCCGCGGCCACTCCGAGCCGCGTGTGCCCGTCAATGATGCGGGCGTTTTTCGCCGCGATCGAGACGTCGGCGAGCAGGCCCGCCACCAGCCCCGCGCCCACCGCCGGGCCGTTCATCGCCGAGACGACGAGCTTGGAGCAGTTGATCAGGTTGTAGACGAGGTCGCGCGCCTCGCGCCAGGTGCGCGCGCGCGCGGCGAAGTCGCGCTGGATCTGCTCGATCATCGCGAAATCGCCGCCGCCGGAGAAGCCGCGCGCCGAGCCCTTGAGGATCGCGACCCTCGTCTCCGGATCCCGGTCCACGTCGAGCCAGATCTCGGCGAGCTCCCGGTGCATGCGCTCGTTCGCGGTCGGGATGCGGCCTTCGGGGGCGCGCATGCGGATCTCGACGATGCCCGGCTCGAGGCGCCGGAGGTCCAGTTCGCGGTATCTGGCGGCGTAGTCCATCGGCGCATTCTACAATCGGCGCATGCGCATCCCGCAGGAGCGCCCCGCCGGTCCGCCCGCGTCTGCGCGGCGGCCGCGCCGGGCGCCCGTCCAATGGCGCTGACCGTCACCTGGGACGACATCGCGCGCGCGCACGAGCGCCTCGCCGGCGTCGCGCGCAGAACGCCGGTGCTCACCTCGGCGACGGTGGATGCTCTCACCGGCGCGCAGGTGTTCTTCAAGTGCGAGAACTTCCAGAGGATGGGCGCGTTCAAGTTCCGCGGCGCCTACCACGCGCTCGCGCAGCTCCCGGAGGAGGCCAGGCGCCGCGGCGTGGTCGCGTTTTCCTCGGGCAATCACGCGCAGGCGGTGGCGCTCGCCGGAAAGCTGCTCGGGGTGCCGGCCACGATCGTGATGCCCGAGGACGCGCCGCCGGTGAAGCTTGCGGCAACCCGCGGCTACGGCGCCGAGATCGTCACCTACGCCAGGGGCGAATCGCGCGAGGACATCGCGCGGCGCCTTGCCGCCGAGCGCGGCTTGACGCTCATTCCGCCGTTCGACCACCCGCACATCATCGCCGGGCAGGGCACCGCGGCAAAGGAGCTGCTCGAGGACGCCGGGCCGCTCGATCTGCTCCTCGTCCCGTGCGGCGGAGGCGGGCTGCTTTCGGGCTGCGCGGTGGCGGCGAAGCACCTGTGCCCGCCGATCCGCGTGATCGGCGTCGAGCCGGCGGCGGGCGACGATGCCGCGCGCTCGTTCCGCTCGAAAACGCTGCAGACGGTGAGCGATCCGCAGACGATCGCCGACGGCGCGCGCACGCGCTCGCTCGGCGAGATCACGTTCCGGCTCATCCTGGAGCATGTCGCCGACATCGTGACGGTCGAGGACGCGCCGCTCCTTGCCTGGATGTTCTTCCTGTGGGAGCGCATGAAGATCGTGATCGAACCGACCGGCGCGCTCGCCGCCGCCGCGCTCCTCGAAGGAACGCTCGCCGCGCGCGGCCGGCGCGTGGGCGTCATCGTCTCCGGCGGCAATGTGGACCTCGCCTGGGCCGCGGCGCGGCTGCTCGAACAAAGGAGAACGGCACATGGCAATTCCGGGTGACTACGAGATCCGCTTCGAGCCCTGCCTGCGGCGCGTGCGCGTCGAGGTGGACGGCGTGTGCCTTGCCGACACCGAGCGCGCGCTGGTGCTGCACGAAACCCGCCTTCCGCCGGCCTACTACATCCCGTTCGAGGACGTGCGCATGGAGCTACTTGAGCGCACCGCGCACCGCACCCACTGCCCGTTCAAGGGCGACGCGAGCTACTGGAGCCTGAAGCTGCCGGGCAAGACAATCGAGAACATCGCCTGGGCGTACGAGAATCCCTACCCCGACGCCGAACCGATCCGCGGCCACCTCTCGTTCTATCGCGGCAAGGTGTCGGCGCTCTACGAGGGCGACGAGCAGGTGCCCTTCGTCGCCGCGCCGCAAGCCGGCGCGCTCGGCAATCCGCTCGCGCACTGGCTGCTCAAGGAGGCGTGGAAGGCGGGCTCGCTCGCCGATCTGGCCGAGCAGTTCTGGGCCTACCTGCGCGGCGCCGGCTGGCCGCTTGCGCGCAGCACGATCATCGTTCCGACGCTGCACCCGCAGATCTTCGCCACCGTGCTCGTGTGGCGCGCCGACACCCCGGGCGTGCGCGTCGTGTACGAGCCGCACGACATCCTGCAGCAACCGCGCTTCGCCGACAGCCCGTTCGCGCCGATCATCCGCGGCGCGCCCGGGGTGCGCCGAAGGCTCGAGGACCCCGCGGAAAAGCTCGACTTTCCGATCGTGCGCGAACTGAAGGCCGAGGGCGCGACCGACTACGTGGCGATGCCGTTTCGCTTCTCCGACGGGCAGGTGAACGTGATCTCGCTCACCTCGTTCACGCCCGGCGGCTTCAGCGCGGCGCAGCTCGGCCAGCTGTTCGAGGTGATGCCGATGCTCGGGCGCGCGCTCGAGGTCCATGCGCTGCGCCGCGTCGCTGCGGCGCTGCTCGAGACCTATCTCGGGCACAACACCGGGCGCCGGGTGCTCGACGGTCTGGTCAAGCCCGGCGACGGCGAGCACATTGACGCGGTGATCTGGTTCTGCGACCTGCGCGATTCGACGCCGCTGTGTGCCTCGATGGGCCGCGAGGCGTACCTGCGCTACCTCAACCGGTTCCTCTACGGCATGGCGGGCGCGGTGATTGACAGCGGCGGCGAGGTACTGCGCTACATCGGCGACGCGGTGCTCGCCATCTTCCCCGTCGCCGAGGGCGCGGCGCGCGCCTGCGAGCGCGCGCTCGCCGCGGCGCGGCTGGCCGAGGAGCGCATCCGCGCGGCGAACGCCGCGCACCCGCAGGAGCCGCCGCTGCGCTACGGCATCGGGCTGCACGTCGGCAGCGTCACCTACGGCAACATCGGCATCCCGCAGCGGCTGGAGTTCACGGTGATCGGTCCGGCGGCGAACGAAGCCGCGCGCATCGAGTCGCTGACCAAGGACCTCGGCCGCTCGGTGCTCGCCTCCGGCGCGTTCGCCGCCGGCTGCCCGCGGCCGCTGGTCTCGCTCGGCCGGCACCGGCTGAAGGGCGTGGAGGCGGAGCACGAGCTCTTCACGCTGCCGTAGAGCCGGCGGCGCGCTTTGCTATCATGCGCGCCCCTTAGCACGGGAGAACGCGCATGCGCGCCGTAGAGATCACCAGGCCGGGCGGGCCGGAAGTGCTGGTCCCCGTCGAGCGTCCGACACCGCAGCCGAAGCCGAACGAGATCCTGGTCAAGGTCGCCGCCGCGGGAGTGAATCGCCCCGACGTGCTTCAGCGCATGGGCCTGTATCCGGTTCCGCCGGACGCATCCGACCTCCCCGGGCTGGAGATCGCAGGGGAAGTCGTCGCCTGCGGCGCCGCGGTGACGATGTGGAAGCCCGGCGACAAGGTCTGCGCCCTGGTGCACGGCGGCGGCTACGCCGAGTACTGCGTCGCGCCGGAAGTGCAGGCGCTGCCGGTGCCCAGAGGCTTGACGCTCGTCGAGGCGGCCTCGCTGCCGGAAACATTCTTCACCGTCTGGTCGAACGTGTACGACCGCGGCGCGCTCAAGCCGGGCGAGTCGCTGCTCGTGCAGGGCGGTTCCTCCGGCATCGGCGTCACCGCGATCCAGATGGCGGCGGCGCTCGGCAACCGCGTGTTCGCCACCGCCGGCTCGGACGAGAAATGCGCCGCCTGCGTCAAGCTCGGCGCCGAGCGCTGTTTCAACTACCGCACGCAGGATTTCGTCGCCGAGGTGAAGGCGGCGACCGGCGGCCGCGGCGTGGACGTGATTCTCGACATGGTGGGCGGCGACTATGTGCCGCGCGAACTCAAGTGCCTCGCCGACGACGGCCGCCTCGTCTTCATCGCGTTCCTGCGCGGGCCGAAGGCCGAACTGGACATCAACGAGGTGATGCGCCGGCGTCTGACGCTCACCGGCTCGACGCTCAGGCCCCGGCCGGTGGAATTCAAGGGCGCGATCGCGCGGAGCCTGCGCGACAGGATCTGGCCGCTCATCGAGGCCGGCAGAATCCGGCCGGTGATCTACAGGACCTTCCCGCTCGCCGAGGCAAGCGAAGCGCACCGGTTGATGGAGTCCTCGCAGCACATCGGCAAGATCGTGCTCACCGTCTAGCGGCGCGCGCGCCGCGGCGCGGCCGCGCGCTCGCCTCGTCCTCGGCCGCCTCGGCGCGCAGCCAGGCGACGAAGGCATCCACTTCCGGCCTTCCGGCGGCGTGCCGGGAGACGATCGCGAAATAGGCGCGCTCCGGATCGGCGCACCCCGGGAAAGGCGCCACCAGCTCGCCGGAAGCGAGCGCGGCCCGCACCAGCGGAGTCCTGCCGAGCGCCACCCCATGGCCGGCGATCGCCGCCGGGATGATCTGGTCGTAGCCCGAGAAAAGCAGGTTCCCGGCGGGCCTGAGATCGGCCAGCCGCTCGGCCTCCAGCCACGTGCGCCAGTTGAGCCACGGGTGCCGTCCCTCCGGGTCGTCGTACTGCAGCAGCACGTGATGGCGCAGATCCCGCGGCTCGCGCAGCGGGCGCTTCGGATCGCCGAGCAGCTTCGGGCTGCACACCGGAAAGACGCGCTCGCCGAAGAGCCGGATCGCGTTCGGCCCGGCGGCCGATTCCGGCCCGTGGCGGATGGCGACATCCAGCCCGTCGCGTTCCAGATCGAGCACGCGGGTGTCGGCGCTGATGCGCACGTCCACCTCCGGATGCGCGCGCGTGAAACCGCCCAATCGGGGAATCAGCCAGAGCGAGGCGAGCGACTGCGTCGTGGTGACCGCGACCGCGCGCCGCCCGGAGAGCGCCCGCAGCCGGTCGGTCGCCGCGCGCATCGTCGCGAGGACCTGCGCGGCCGCGGGATAAAGCGCCTGCCCCGCCTCGGTGAGCGCAAGCGCGCGATGCCGGCGCTGAAAGAGCGCGACCCCGAGCTGGCCTTCCAGCTCCTTGATCTGACGGCTCACGGCCGACTGCGTGAGGTGCAGCTCCTCGCCCGCGCGCGTGAACGACAGGTGGCGCGCCGACGCCTCGAAGCCCTTGAGCAGATCGAGCGAGGGCAGCCGCTGGCCGGCCGGGGGAACGCGCCGCAGCGCCGGGCCTGTCGCATTACCGTTTCTCATGCATCGCCTGAGAATTTTCCGTTTGAAGCGTCGGGCAACAGCATGCAACATCCGCATGCCATGCGCAAGGAGAACGCCATGAATATGCTGACCCTCGAAGAACTGCGTGCCCATCCGCGGATGCTGGCGCTGATTGAGGCGCGCGCCCGCCGCGCGCGCAGCGAGGCGGTGGCGGGCCTCGTCGGCCGCCTTGCGCGCGCGGTCGTCAGCCACTTCGCGCCGCGCCCCGACGAGCGCCGCTGCGCGCCGCGCGCGAGCTAAAGAGCGCGCGAAGGAGGCCGTAATGAGGATCGAAACGGACAACGCGATGCTGCACCTGCGCCGCGGCCAGACGCTCAAGCTGCGCGACGGCGCCGGCGCGACGATCTGCGCCCGCGAGGGCGTGGTCTGGATCACCGAAGAGGACGGCGCCGCCGACGTCGTGCTCGAGCGCGGCCGCTGCCACCGCCTGGCGCGTCCCGGCCTTGCGCTGGTGCAGGCATTCGCCGATGCCGACATCGTGATCGCCTGACACGCGCCGCTCGCGCGCGACCGCAACCGGCGCGCGGGCGGCAACCCGATCGCGCGGCGGGGGCGGCGAACCCTCCTCCTCCCTCCTCCTCCGGCCGCTCCCGCCGCGCGGTGTTGTCACAGCCTGCGAATGCGAGGCGCTTACAATAGCCGCTCCTCACCGGAGTCTTTCATGTTCCAGGACGGCCTTCTGCGCGGAAAACGCATCCTCGTCACCGGCGGCGGCACCGGCCTCGGAAAGGAGATCGCGGCGAAGTACCTCGCGCTCGGCGCCGACCTCTGGCTCTGCGGCCGGCGCGGCGGCGTGCTCGAAGACACCGCGTGCGCTCTCATGAACGCGCACGGCGGGCGCGTGCGCACGCACGCGGTGGACATCCGCGACGCGCAGGCCGTGGACGCAATGATCCAGCGCATCTGGGACGAGGACGGGCCGCTCACGGGACTTGTCAACAACGCCGCCGGCAACTTCATCAGCCCGACCAAGGACCTCACGGTCAACGGCTTCAACGCGATCGCCAACATCGTCTTTCACGGCACGTTCTACGTCACGCACGCGGTCGGCCGGCGCTGGATCGCCGGCGGCCACAGGGGCACCGTCGTCTCGATCCTCGTCACCTGGGTCTGGACCGGCTCGCCGTATGTCGTGCCCTCGGCGATGTCGAAGGCCGGCATTCACATCATGACGAAGTCGCTCGCGGTCGAGTGGGGCAAGTACGGCATCCGCCTGAACGCGATCGCGCCGGGGCCTTTCCCCACGGAAGGAGCGACCAAGCGGCTGCGCCCCGACGGCAGCTTCGAGGACGCCGCGGCGACGAACCCGATGCGACGCGTCGGGCGCATGGAGGAGCTGCAGAACCTGGCGGTGTTCCTGATGGCCGACGGCTGCGACTGGCTGACCGGCGAGACGATCGCGCTTGACGGCGGCGGCTATCTCGCCAACGGCGCCTCCTTCACCGAGCTCGATCGCCTTTCGGACGCCGACTGGGAACGCATGCGCGCGCTCATCAAGGCGCAGAACGAAAAAGACCGCGCGGGCCGAAGCGAAGGCGGGCAAAGGGCCTGATCGTGAGCGCCCCGAAAGTCGAGCCGCGCCCGGCGGCGACGATCATCCTGCTGCGCGACGGCGCGCACGGGCCGGAGGTCTTCATGCTGCAGCGTTCGAAAGGCTCCGCGTTCCTGCCCGGCGCGTACGTCTTTCCGGGCGGGGCACTCGATGCTTCCGACCATGATGTGCGCGCGGCGCGGCGCGTGCGCGGGCTCGGCGACGCCGAAGCGAGCGCGAGGCTTGCTCTCGCCTCTGGCGGCCTCGCCTACTGGATCGCGGCGGCGCGCGAGTGCTTCGAGGAGGCCGGAATCCTGCTCGCGGTGGACGCCGCCGGCGCGCCGGTTGCGCCCGAGCGCGTCGCGCGGCTCGCGCACCTGCGCCAGCCGATGAACGCCGGCCGGCTTTCGTTCGCCGAGCTGCTCGAGCGCGAGGATCTGTACGTGCCGGGCGATGCGATCGTCTATTTCAGCCACTGGATCACGGCCGCCGGCCGCCCGCGCCGGTTCGACACGCGCTTCTTCATCGCGCTCGCCCCCGAAGGGCAGGACGGCGTGCACGACGCATCCGAGACGGTGCACAGCTTCTGGATCTCGCCGCGCGAGGCGCTCGCGCGGCACGAGCGCGACGAGATCGAGATCATCTTTCCGACGCGGAGTTCGCTCGGCGACCTCGCCCGCTTTCCCTCGGCGGGCGCGGCGCTCGACTATGCGCGCTCGCTCGGCGACATCGAGGTGGACGCCGCCGTCTGGGCGCTCGACCACGAGGGCTCGGCGCGCCTTTTCCGGCGCACCGACCCGCCGTATCACGAGATCCACTGGAGCGATCCGGAGGAAACCGGAAAGACCTGCTTCGTCATCCAGCCCGGCGTGGCCAAGCGCCTGGATGCGCTCGTCACGCGCCTCACCGCGCCGAATCCGGGCGTGATGACCGGCCCGGGCACCAACACCTACCTCGTCGGCACCGAAGAACTCGCGGTGATTGATCCCGGACCGCCGATCGAGGAGCACGTGCGCCGCATCGTCGAGCTCGGCGCCGGACGCATCCGCTGGATCCTCGTCACGCACACGCACGTGGATCACTCGCCCGCCGCGAAGCAGCTCAAGGACGCGACCGGCGCGCAGGTGCTCGGCCGCCCGCGGCCGGCGCACGGCCACCAGGACCCGGATTTCGTCCCGGACCGGGTGCTCGAGCACGGCGAGCGGCTGGCGATTCCCGGCGCGACGCTGCGCGCGATCCACACGCCGGGCCACGCGTCGAACCACCTCTGCTACATGCTGGAGGAAACGCGCATGCTCTTCACGGGCGATCACGTCATGCAGGGCTCCACCGTCGTGATCAACCCGCCCGACGGCGACATGCGCGCCTATCTCGCGGCGCTCGAGGCGCTCGCGAAGGAGAACGCCGCCATCCTCGCCCCGGGCCACGGCTACCTCATCGGCAACCCGGCAAAGGAGATCCGGCGCCTGATCGCGCACCGCCTCGCGCGCGAGAAGAAAGTCACGGACGCGATCGCGCGCCTGGGCGCGCCGAGCGCCGAGGAGCTGCTGCCGCTCGTCTACGACGACGTGCATCCGCGCATCCACCCGGTGGCCGCGCGCTCGCTCGCCGCGCACCTCGACAAGCTGGTGGCCGACGGAGCGGTGCGGGTGCGCGAGGGCCGCTACACGCTGGCGGCGGCCGGCGCGCAGGGCTAAGATCGGCGTTCGCACCAGGAGAGCCGCATGAGCGACGACAAGACGATGAGGATGGTCACCAACCTCGACCGGCCGGCGATCGAGGCGAAGCTGGGCGAGCTGCACCGCGCGGCGAAGGCGAAGGGCCTGGCCGACCTGGCCCAGCTTTTCTTCGCGGTCGAGGGAATGCCCAAGGCGCAGATCGAGGCCCGCGTGCACAACGCGCAGAAGTGGCTCGCGGGCAAGGCGGAGCACGGCGACATCGCGGCGCTGCTCGATCTCGTGGAAATGAACCTCAAGAACCTGAAGTAGCGCCGGCTGACTCGAGAGTACGACCTCTTCACGATCGGCGGCGGCTCGGGCGGCGTGCGCGCGAGCCGCGTCGCCGCCGGCTACGGCGCGCGGGTGGCGATCGCCGAGATGGGCCGCTTCGGCGGTACCTGCGTCAACGTCGGCTGCATTCCGAAGAAGCTCTTCGCCTACGCGGCGCATTTCCGCGACGACTTGCGCGACGCGGCCGACTTCGGCTGGAGGATCGGCGAGGTCGCCTTCGACTGGCCGACGCTGCGGGCCAACAAGGACCGCGAGATCGCGCGCCTGAACGGGGTCTACGAGCGGCTGCTCGCCAGCGCGGGCGTGGAGATTCACCGCGGGCGCGCGCGCGTGCTCGATGCGCACACCGTCGAGGTGAACGGCGAGCGGTTCCGCGCGCGGCACATCCTCGTCGCCACCGGCTCGCGACCGGCCAGGCCCGCGATTCCCGGCGCCGAGCTCGGCATCACCTCCGACGAGGCGTTCTTCCTGGACCGGCTGCCGGAGCGCGCGCTGGTGGTCGGCGGCGGCTACGTGGCGCTCGAGTTCGCCTCGATTCTGAACGGCCTGGGCGTACGGACCACGCTCGCGTACCGCGGCGCGCGGCTGCTGCGCGGCTTCGACGCCGAGCTGGGCGCACGCATCGGCGAGGAGATGGCGAAAAAGGGTGTGGACATCCGCCTGCGGGCGAGCCCGGCGCGGCTCGAGCCCGGGATCGAGGTCACGTTCGAGCACGGCGCGCGCGAGCGCTTCGACCTCGTGCTGTTCGCGACCGGCAGAAAGCCGAACACGGCCGGCCTCGGGCTCGAAGGCGCCGGCGTCGCGCTCGGGGCCGACGGCGCGGTCATCGTGGACCGCTACTCGAAAAGCACAGTGGACTCGATCCACGCGATCGGCGATGTCACCAACCGCGTCAACCTGACGCCGGTCGCCACCGCCGAAGGCATGTGGCTCGCGCGCACGCTCTTTCGCGGCGAGCCGACCCCGGTGGACCACGACAACGTGCCGACGGCGGTGTTCGCCAATCCGAACCTCGCCTGCGTCGGCCTGTCGGAAGAAAAAGCGCGCGAGCGCTACGGCGCGGTGGATATCTACAAGACCTCGTTTCGCGCGCTCAAGCACACGCTGGGCGCCTCGGAGGAAAGGATCTTCATGAAGCTCGTCGTGGACGCCGCGAGCGGGCGCGTGCTCGGGGCGCACATGATCGGACCGGAGGCGGCCGAGATCATCCAGGGCATCGCGATCGCGGTGAAGCTGGGCGCGACCAAGGCGCAGTTCGACGCCACGATCGGCATCCATCCGACCGTAGCGGAAGAATTCGTCACCATGCGCGAGAAGTCTGCGTAGCAGGAAGGCGGGCGTGCCGCGCAGAGCGCCTCGGCCCCGTCAGTCGTGCCGGCGACCGCCCTGCGCGCCGTCCTGCGCCGTCCGCGCCGCGCGCTCGGCGAGCGCCGCCTCGAAGACGAGCCGCGCGGCGACCGCGTCCTCCACCGCCAGTCCCAGCGACTTGAAGATCACCGTCCGCCCGCGCGGAGGCGGCGGCCGCGTGCCGCCGAGGATTTCGCCCAGCTCGGCGTACACGGTCGCGCCCGAGCCGATCACGTCGCCCGACTCTTTCAGCGCCGACTCGCGGCTGTCGGCGACCACGATGTTCGCCATCGCCTCGTCATCCAGCTCCCGCCAGGAAGGGCGCGGTGCGCCCACCGCGGCGACGAACGCGCCGGGCTCGAGCCACGCCCCTCGCAGCACCGGCTCGGTGGCATTCGTCACCGTGCACACGATGTCGGCGCCGCGCACCGCCTGCTCCGCGCTCGGCGAGGCGATGCCGCCCGTCTCGCGCGCGCAGCGGGCGACGTTTTCCGGGTTTCGGCTCCAGATGCGGATCTCGCGCACCGGGCGCACCGCGCGCAGCGCCAGGGCGTGCGTGCGCGCGAGCGCGCCGCTTCCGAGCATCGCCACCACCGCCGCCTCGCGCGGCGCAAGCGCGTCGGCCGCCACCGCCGACACCGCCGCGGTGCGCAGCGCCGTGATCCAGGTGCCGTCCATCACCGCAAGCGTGCGCCCGGTTTCCGGATCCATCAGCACGACGGTGGCGAGAATCGTCGGCAGCCCGCGCGCCGGGTTGCCCGGCACCAGCGTGACGAGCTTGGTCGCGAGCGCATCGCGCGTCAGCGCCGGCTTGAGCAGCAGCAGACCCTGCACCCGCGGCATCTCCATGGCCATGCGCAGCGGCTGCACCACCTGTCCGGCGGAGAACTCGACGAGCGCGCGCCGCATGCCCTCCAGCAGCGCATCCAGCCGCAGCAGGCGGCGCACTTCGGCATCGTCCAGGTAAAGGGTCACGGGCGGCAGAACGGTTTTGCGCTCCGGGATCGGTGCGCATGCGCGATGGTAACGTGCAGACTGGCAGACGGAGAACATGCTCTCGGACCGCTACGGATTGCCGGTGTCCACGCGCTCGCCGGAGGCGTTGCATGCCTACGTCGCCGGAACCGACTGCATCCTGGCGGCCAACGCCGGCTGGCGCGAGCATCTCGGGCGCGCGATCGAGGCCGATCCCGGGTTCGCGCTCGCGCACATCGCGCTCGCGCGCGGGCTCTTTCTCGATGCCGAAACGAAGCCGGCGCGCGAGGCGGCGGCGCGCGCCCGTGCGGCGGCCGGCGCATCGAGCGAGCGCGAGCGCAGCCATGTGCACGCGCTCGCGCTCTCGTTCGAGGGCAGACCGGCCGATGCGCTCGCCGCAACCCGCGCGCACCTCGCCCGCTGGCCGCGCGATGCGATGGTGCTCGCGCCGGCCACCGGCGTGTTCGGCCTGATCGGCTTCTCCGGCCGGCAGGAGCGCGAGCAGGAGCTGTACGCGCTGCTGGCGGACCTCGCGCCGCATTACGGCGAGGACTGGTGGTTCGCGAGCGTGTTCGCGTTCGCCGCCTGCGAGACCGGACGGCTCGGCGAGGCCGCCGATCGGGTCGAGCGGAGCCTCGCCGCCAACCCGCGCAACGCGCACGGCGCGCACATCCGCGTGCACGTGTGGCACGAAGCCGGCGAGCTGGCCCGCGTGCGCGACTACCTCGATGCATGGATGCCCGGCTACGACCGGCGCGGGCTCCTGCACTGCCACCTCTCCTGGCATGTCGCGCTCACCGCGCTCGCGCTGGGCGAGCCCGAGCGCGCCTGGCGCGCGTACCTCGCCGCCGTGCACCCGGGCGCCTCGTGGGGGCCGCCGATCAACGTCGCGTCCGACGCGGCGTCGTTCCTGTGGCGCGCGGAGCTTGCCGGCGAGCCGCGCCGGCTCCAGTTGTGGCGCGACGTGCGCGCGTTCGCGCTGAAATCGTTTCCCGCCGCCGGGCTCGTGTTCGCCGACGTGCACACCGCGCTCGCCTGCGTTGCCTGCGGCGATTCCGCGGAACTGGAGCGCCTGCTCGGCGAGCTGCGCGAGCGGCTCGACGCCGGGCGCCTTGCCGCCGGCGCCGTCGTGCCGGGCCTCGTCGAAGGCTTCGCCGCCTACGCGAAGGAAGACTGGGACCACGCGATCCGCCTGTTCGAGCAGGCGCTGCCGGAAACCGTTCGCATCGGCGGCAGCCGCGCGCAGCGCGATCTCGTCGAGCACACGCTGATCGCGGCTTACCTGAAGGCCGGCCGCGCCGGCGACGCGCACCGCCTGATCGAGCGCCGCACCGGGCGGCGCGCGCCGGTTACGGTCGCCGGGTCCGGATCGCCCTAGACCGGGCGCGAAGCCGTCGGCGCGAGTCCGGCGCGCCTGCGCAGCGCGACGTCGCGGTCAACCATGGCGCGTCCGCCAACTACGGTCGAGCGCCTCGGCGCGCATGCGGCGGTGGTATTCCCCGTCGAAGTACTGCAGCAGTACGCGCTCCAGCGCTTTCGCCGTGCGAGACGGATCCCGGTCGAACAGCACGCGCGCACCCGCGAACGCCTGGCGCGCGAGCACCGGATCGGCGCGCTCGAGCAGCACCAGGTGCACGTCGCGTTCGGCCACGCGCACGAGCTGACCGAGCAGCTCGAGGTAATCCGCATCGAGCGAATCGGCCGCCTGCGCCGACCGCGCCAGCAGCGCCACGTCCAGGTCGCTGGTGGGACGGGCGACGCCTCTCGCCGCCGATCCAAAAAGAAGCGCGGCGCCGACGCGCTCGTCGGCAAGCAGCGCCTCCTTCACCGCGGCGATCGAAGCCTCCAGATCCATGCCGCCAGTATAGGGGAAGTGCCGCCGCAGGCGTCGGGACTGTCCCGCGCGGCGCGCTACCGCACCGCGGTGAAGATGAACCGGTTCAGGCAGAAGAACCACTCGCCTTCGCCCGAGCGCGAGCGCAGCTCGTTCGCCCAGCGGTCGGCCTCCTCGCGCGCGACGCCGTGCCGGATCGCGGCGGCGCGCGCCGAGGCGATCAGGCCGGCGCCGAACGACTCCGGGTCGTAGCGCGTCTCGATCATGGTGTAGCAGCGCACGTCGGCAAGGCGCATCCCGGCGGCAAGAAAGTGCGCGTGCAGCTCGCGCGGCAGGTGCGCGTGCGCGAACTGCGCCGCGCCGCGCGCCTGCAGCACCCGGCGCGTGAGCGCCGGATCGGCCGAGGCCCACGTGCACAGATCCCAGTCGGATTCGAGCACGACGAGGCGCCCGCCGCGCTTTAGCACGCGCGCCGCCTCGCGGACCGCGCCGGCGACATCCGGCACGTAGCTGTAGACCTGCGCCGCGACCACGAAGTCGAAGCTCGCGTCGGCGTACGGCAGCCGGGCGGCGTCGCCCTCGCGCACCTCGATCGCCTGCTCCAGCCCCTCGCGCGCGATGCGCGCCCTCGAGGCCTCGACCGCGTCGCGGCTGGAATCGAGCGCCGCGATTCGCCCGCCGGGAGACACCTCGCGCGCCAGCTCGCAGGCGAGATAGGCGACGCCGCACCCGACGTCGAGGCCCGACTCGCCGGGACGCGCGCCGATCGCCTCGCGCAGGCGGCGGCGCTGCTCGACGATCTGCGGGCTGGCGTAGAGCCTCTCCAGTCCGGCGATCGCCCTGGCGTCGTAGGTCAGCATGCGCGCACCGGCCCGATCATGCCACCGCGCGGGCGACGAGCGACACGCCGCTTGCGAGCAAGACCAGAGATACCGCGCGCAGCAGTGTCTCGCGCGAGATGCGGCGGAATACGTGGCCGGCCGCCCAGAGCCCCGCAAGCCCTGCCGGAACCACCGCCGCGGCATACAGCCAGACCTTCGGATCGAGCAGGAACCCGGTGACGAAGAACGCGGCGGTGCGAAGCGAGATGCTGGCGAGCGTCGCCAGGCCGAGCGTGGCGCGGAACTGTTCCTTGGTGAGCCCGCGGTGCGAGAGATACATGGCGTAGGGCGGCCCGCCCGCCCCGAAGAGGGTGCTCGTCACCCCGCCCGCGAGCCCCGCCACGTACGCCCAGCGCGGCCCGAGCACGGCGCGCGCCGCACCGCCCGCGGCGAGGCTGTAGAGCGCGAAGGCGGCGACGAACAGGCCGAGCGCGAGGGTGGCCGCCTGCCGCGGCAGGCTGACGAGCAGCGTCGCGCCTGCGACGGTGCCGACGACGATCGCCGGCACCATGCGAGTCCATTCGGCGCGCACCGCGTGCTTCGGATTCTCGAATCCGATGCGCAGCGCGTTGGCGAGGTCCATCAGCACATAGAGCGCGAGCGCGAAGGCGAGCGGCACGAAGTGCGTCGCGACCGGAATCGTGATCAGGGCCGCGCCGAAGCCGGTGACGCCGAAGACGATCGAGCCGGCGAAGGCGAGCGCGGCGAGCGCGGCGATCTCACCGTACTCCGGCGTCACGCGCCCGGCCCCGCTCGCACGAGCAGCGCGCGCGCGTTCCAGCGGTTCATCCGCCGCAGCCGCTCGACGTAGCGCGGAAACGCCAGCCCGTAGCGCGCCTGCAGGCGCACCGCCCGCTCGCGCAGCTCGCGCCATTCGACCGCCCGCGGCGCGCCCTTCAGCGCGAGCACGATGATGTTCGGGTCGCTGAGCGCGGGCAGGCACAGCACCGCGCCGTCGAAGGCGCGCTCGATGCGCTGCAGGTTGCGGTCGAGATGGCGATCGTCGTCCATGAAATTCATCACCAGGGCGCCCGGCTCCTCCAGCGCGAGCCATGCGGCGTCGAAAAACGCCTGCGACACCAGCGCCGCCGGCGTGGTCTCGTCCTCGAAGCCGTCCACCACCAGCAGGTCGCAACATTCGGGCGCGAGCGCCTCCAGCCCGTCGCCGTGCTCGATCGCAAGGCGCGCATCGTCCGGCGGAACATGGAAGAACGCCCGCGCCGCCGCGATCACGCGATCGTCCAGCTCGCGCACGCGCAGCGCAAGGCGCGGGAAGTGCCGGTGAAAGAACTTGGCGAGCGAACCTCCGCCCAGCCCGATCATCAGCGCGCGCCGCGGCTGCGGATGAAAGAGCAGGAACGCCATCATGCAGCGGGTGTACTCGAGCGCGAGCGCGTACGGATCGTCCAGCCGCATCGCGCTCTGGATCGCCTCGCCGCCGATATGCAGCTCGCGCACGCCGCGCGATTCGCTCACGGTGATCGCGGGGCGGCGCGGAAAGCGTGCGGCTCGGGCCATGGGGCGCGACAGTATATCGGCGAGCGCCGCCGGAAAAGCGCCGGATTTCACCGTCTGTTCGGCGGATGCGCCGCATGCGCCGCCCGAATAATGCCGGCATCCGCAAGCACGGCCGAGGCCCGATGATGCGCAGCGCCGAGAACTCTCTCCCGCGCGAAGCCGAAGGCGAAAGGGAGCGTTTCGCCAACCTCAAGCTCGCGTTCTCGCGCGCGCAGGTCGAGGCGCGCGCCGCGATCGCGAGCGATGCGCGCGCGCAGGCCGAAGAGCGGCTGCGCGAGGCCGCCGAGCGGCGGCTTGCCGCCGAGGCGAGCGTACGCCAGACGCTCGAGCGCCGCGAGCGCGCC
>JBFMFX010000002.1:0-256974 GCA_040752005.1 Pseudomonadota bacterium
CAGCTTGATCGACCGTCGTCTCAGATGAGTCCGCCGCGTCCCCTATCGGGTTCGATTCAAAACATGCTTGGCAGCGAAAAAGCAGGGAGGCTCGTCGCCCCTTGACAGGTCGAAGCCATATCAACGTCCGGCTTCAGGCGCGTGCCGTTTGCGGCGCGTCGCCCTGCGAGCCGTTGTTCGGTGGCATGCGCGACCGCGCACCGTGCAAGTGACATGCCCGCCGTCCATGCTGCCGTCTCGGTTTCATCTACAGCCCGAGCTTCTGTTGCAGGAACTTCAGGAGATCGGCCTTGGCGGTCTGCGTGATCTCCGGACTCGACTCGTTGGTGTTGTTGCAGCCCGAACCTTTGCACGCCGTTCGCGCAAAGAACGAATAGGTTCTTCCGTGATCCCAGCCGTGCGTGGCCGCGGGATAGAGATGGACTTGCGTGAGCGACCTTTGCTTTTCGTCGGGAATCGACGCGACGAAGTCCGTGCAGGACCTAGGGTCCTTCGACTCGTAGTCATCGGCTCCGCCGGCAAAGATCGCAAGTGGGATTCCCGCCCACTGATCCATGAAGGACTCCGGGTACGCCCTGTTCTTCCATTTTCCGATGGTCCTCGATACATAGGCCTTGCCGACCCAGCAGAGCGGATAGAACGCCGCAAGCGCCGCATACCGAAGCTCGCCTAGCGGGTACTTCGCCCGCGCCCAGGTCGTGCCCGCGTAAAGCGTTAGCAGCGCGCCGTAGGACAGGCCCATTAGGGCAATCTTCTTCTCGTCCACATCGGGACGCTTGGCCAGGTAGGCCAGGCTCCCGAAGACGGTCGGCATGTGCCGGTAGGTATCTTCTCTTTCGCCATCGGTGTTGAACATGCGCGGCTCGAGCGCCACGAAACCCTGCGAGGCGAGGAAGCTTGCATATTGAGCGGTTGTCCCGGCTCCCCAGCCGCCGGCATGATGGAGAATCACGATGGCCGGTCGTTTCTGTACCGTGGACTTCGCCGGCAGCGTGATCGCTGCCTCCACAGTGACCTGTTCTCCGTCATTGCCGGGAAACTTTAGGTCGACCAAGGTCTCCTGCGCCCGGGCGGGCGAAGAAATGGTAAGGACCGCGGTCACGAAGAGGGCTCTGCTTGTTGCGCTCATGTACACCTCCGATTGCCCGGGGGTCGACGACTTGCCACCGAACGCTCGGCATCAGCGGCGGCGAGAAGTGCCGTCCGCTGCATGCCGTTGTTATGCGGCCGGTTGCGCCGGCTATACACGGCGCACTGTGAGGCCAGAATTCGGCCCTGGCGGCAGGCCCAGTGCCGGCTCGACTCCCTGCGCTGCGCGAAGATCATCCAGGAGAGCCTGGGCGGGTAGCCGCCGCCCAATCATCGCCTCGGATTCAGGGCGCGGGTTCTGAACGTCCTTGCCACGATACACTTGCACCGCCGTTCCACCTGAGGCGATGACATCGGCGCAGAGACCGCGAGCGTAGAATCGGTTGAACTCGCCCTCAGCCAAAGTATCAGGAGCTGTACGGGGAACCTGCACTGTGGTGAACCCTCCTTTAGGCTTGCGCCTCTGCTCCACGGGGCGCATCAGGCCACGTGAGCGGAGCGTCGTGGCAATCCACACGTCGTCGTGGTGCAGGAATGCCTCGCGCAGAATCTCTCCCCAGGCACGGGCTCCATCGTCGGTTAGCCGCGGGCTGATGTACAAAGTACCGTTCGCCTGGTCCCGCTCAAGCTCGCGGACCATAGCAGCACGCACTCTTGTGTCAAGGCTCTCATAACGAATACTCATTGTGTCTCTCCTTGGCTGCCTTGCTTGCCGCATAACGTCCGCATTCATCGGCGCGCGCCGCTCTTGCGCGCGTGCGATGCAATGCGTTGTTAGCTGGCGCTGTCAGTTCCCGGTTCCTCGTCTTCAGCTTCACCCGCTGCCCCCTCCTTAAGTTGAAGCCCCTTCTTTAGGCCGGGATGCACATGCATGCGTCCGGAAAAGTCTGGTTTGACATTGGCTGAGCTGTAGTTAAACACTTGCTGCGATCCGCCCTTGCTACCACCTATACGGGCAACGCCAATCACTGACGCGTCGTATAGGAACCCAAGCTGTTCCTTGGCAATGCTTTCGCTGAGCGTCGGTGAGCGCCGGCGTGCGACCTCCGTCCATTCGCCAAGCGTGAAAGTCATTCGGCCTAGCTCGCGAAGGGTATCGAGAATGTGCTCTAAGTCTGGTCGCTGCTTATGGAGTTCATCACTAAGCTCGGCGAGTAGGTGCTGGGAGAATCTATCCTCTGCGTCGTATATATCCGTGGTCTCGACTCTCGGGTGGTTCCGCTCAACAGCCACATCGCGGCAGTGTATGGCGAATGCAATCACGTCTCGCGGTCGGCCCATTGTGCGTCGAAGGAAATAAGATTGGGGCTTCGCGCGCTGACGCATTTCCTCCACTGAGAACACAGCAGCCCATGCCTCATCCGGGCTAATCTTGAGGGACGTTGCAATACGACGGTTTAGAACGTCCATCAACCGCGAGTTTGGCCATTCAAGCCGCTCAATAGCGGTCGCCATCTTGTTCTTGTCATTGAATCTGACCGTATCGTAAATGTCCGACCGCAAGAAAGTGATCACAGGGGCCGGTTTCCCCGGCGAGTGCAATTGCTGCCCTATGGCGCGCGCTGCCTTAAGCTCGCCAATAATCAGACTCTGAGAATCCGGCGTGGCGTCCCAGCCGTCGTCTAGACGATCTACCTTGATTACAACCGGGTGACTTGCGTATGTCGCGCTCGCTATCGCTGCAAGTGCCCCAAGATGCATCGACATGACACTTACAGCGTATGAGGCGTCTTCTTTGCCCAAGTCGATTGCCCCGAGCGATACATTTGCGTACCCGGCGACGCCGCCGCCGGGAAGCCCAATTTTCGTTGGATTTCGTAGGCGGGACAAAAGGCTGGACCAAAAGCCGCGATTTGGATCGGGGAGTATCTTTTTAAGAAGATCGGCGGCTTTCGATTTCACCGAAGCGTCCCCTGACTCCGCCCATTCTCTCACCATCATGAGCAGCAGCAAGAACCGCCAAGACGCTTCGTACGCTGACTCAGCCATCATTCCAGCTTGCTTCAGCTGGCGATGAAATTCCCATGGATATTGGTCGAACTCGACCTCTACAACCTGCACTGTTTTCAGCGTTGCTGGAGTCGCTAGTCGGAATAACGCCGTTTTTCCAGATCCCTTGCGACCGATTACAAACTGCTTCTGTCCGGAGGCAAGTTTCCCCAGAACGCCTGTGTCCACGAAGTAGCCGGAAAGGTTCTTCTCCGACTCTGCGTCCAACTCGCCGAAGTCAACATCTCCGATATTCATACGGCTTCCCATTTGAGGCTTTGGCTATGCCCGGAGGTCAATCGCGCTAGCTAACGTAAATGAACTTCCGATACGGGGTGTATTAAACACCCGTGCTCGGGGCGATGTCATCCGGCCCCTTGAATCATGCGTTTGGATTCGAATGAACCTTCGCCTGGGCCAGGATAGGCGGAGCGCAGTCAGAAATATCCAGGATAGCCGGACTCGGAGCGAAACATGCCGGAAGAATCAAGGAGCTCGATACCAGGAACGATTGCGACGGGTTCCCCTCCCCGCTTGCTCGAGCAGGTTCATATCGCGAGTCGCCGCCGCTACTTCAGCCGTCGTACGGAGGAAGCCTACGTCCACTGGATCAAGCGCTTCATCTACTTCACCGGCAAGCGCCACCCGCTCTCCGTGGGCGAGCCGGAAGTCACGGCGTTTCTCAATCATCTCGCCGCCGAACGCCGGGTGGCAGCCTCGACGCAGAATCAGGCTCTCTCGGCACTGCTTTTCCTCTACAAGGAGGTTCTCGGTCAGGAACTCGGATGGCTGGACGGTCTGCAGCGGGCGACGCGTCCGCCCCGGTTGCCGACGGTTCTGACCCGGGCGGAAGCAGTGCGCCTGCTCGCCCAGCTCGATGGAACGCGCTGGCCCCTGGCGAGCCTGCTCTACGGCGCGGGGTTGCGCGTCACCGAGTGTCTTCGCCTGCGCGTAAAGGACTTGGACCTCGTCTATCGCCAGATCCTCGTTCGGGACGGCAAGGGCAAGAAGGACCGCGTGACGAGCCCGCTCGATTCCGTGGGATCGGGTCTTCCGGCCGCGCGGCAGGCCATGGCGCAATACCGGGTCCGATACAGCAGAGCGTTGCGCGGCGATGAGGTCGCCCGCTCGAACGGTCGGAGTTAAACCGGCGCAAAGCGTCCGGATTCAACGCTTACTCGCGCGGCTTCGAGAACCAGTGCTCCATCTGCCGCCCCGCCGCCTCGCGCCCGCCGAGCCCGAAGGACAGCGCCACCGCGACCGACACCGCGCCGAAGGTGAGCCCGAAGGCGAGGTTGACGATCTCGTTGGCGATGCCCATCGTGCGCAGGCCTATCGCGATGTTCAGACCGAGGGATGCATCCACCTACCATCGCGTGTCAAAATGACCGGATCGGGGTGCTGCATGCGCGCGGCGAACTCGGGCGGCCGCGCACCGCGCGCTTGCGCGCGGCGTGCGGCAGGGCCACATCGGCGCATTCGAGCGGCGCCTTCTCCCTGACGCGCCGCGCGACCGGAGGGTCGCCGAGGAGCGCCTTCACTCCTCGAGCGGGCCGTCCACGTACTTGAGGCCCTTCTGTGCCAGCGCCGCGCGCATGCCGTAGATGTCGAGGCTCACCTCGCCCTTCTTCAGCCGCTCGCGCACGCCGGCCTCCTTTGCCTCGCGTTCGGCGCCCGCAGCGGCCACTTTCGCCGCCTCGGCGCGCGGCACGATCACGACGCCGTCGTCGTCGGCAACGACGACGTCGCCCGGCCGCACGTAAACGCCGGCGCAGACCACCGGCACGTTGACCGAGCCGAGCGTGGCCTTTACCGTTCCCTTCGCCGAGACCGCCCGCGACCAGACGGGAAAGCGCATGTCGGTGATCTCGGCGGCGTCACGGCAGCCCACATCGAGCACCACGCCCTTCGCGCCGCGCGCGGCGAGCGCGGTGGCGAGCAACTCGCCGAAGGCCCCGTCGGTGCTCTCGCTCGTGCAGGCGACGACGAGCACATCGCCCGCCTGAAGCAGCTCGACCGCGACGTGGATCATCCAGTTGTCGCCGGGATGGCAGAGCGCGGTGACGGCGCTGCCGGCGATGCGCGCGCCGCGCCACAGCGGCCGCAGATACGGCGCCATCAGGCCGGTGCGGCCCTGTGCCTCGTGCACCGTCGCGACGCCGAGGCGCTCCAGCGCCGCGATCGCCTCCGCGTCCGCGCGGTGGATGTTCCGCACCGCGATTCCCATCGTCATGCCCGCTTCCTCCTCGCTCTGGTTTGCCTCGAAATCGGGGTCAGACCCGGGTCTGACCCTGTTTTTTCAGGGGAGGCGCTCGAAGATCGCGGCGATCCCCTGCCCGCCGCCGATGCACATGGTGACGAGCGCGTAGCGCTTCTGCGTGCGCTGCAGCTCGTAGAGCGCTTTCACGGTGAGGATGGCGCCGGTCGCGCCGATCGGATGGCCGAGCGCCACGGCGCCGCCGTTCGGGTTCACCTTGGCCGGATCGAGCCCCAGATCCCGGGTCACCGCCATCGCCTGCACCGCGAACGCCTCGTTGGATTCGATCACGTCCATGTCGGCGGGCTTCAGGCCCGCTTTCTCGAACACGCGCTTCACCGCCGGAATCGGCCCCAGCCCCATCACATGCGGCTCGACCCCGGCGTGCGCGTAGGCGACCAGCCGCGCCATCGGCTTCACGCCCGCGCGCTCGGCCGCTTTCGCCTCCATCAGCACCACCGCCGCCCCGGCGTCGTTGATCCCGGAGGCGTTGCCGGCGGTCACGGTGCCGTCCTTCTTGAAGACGGGCCTGAGCTTCGCCATGTCCTCGAGTCTGGCGTCCTTCCTCACGTGCTCGTCCAGCGCGAACAGCTCGATGCCGTTCCTGGTCTTCACCTCGACCGGGACGATCTGGTCGCGAAAATAGCCCTTCGCCAGCGCCGCCGCCGCGCGCCGGTGCGATTCCAGCGCGAATGCGTCCTGCTCCTCGCGCGTGATGCCGTACTTTGCGGCGATGTTCTCGGCGGTGACCCCCATGTGGCCGTGCCCGAACGGATCGTGCAGCGCCGCGGTCATCGCATCCACCACCGCCGCGTCGCCCATTCTCTGGCCCCAGCGGCCCGAGGGCAGGAAGTACGCCGCGCGGCTCATGCTCTCGGCGCCACCGCCCACCGCGACCTCGACGTCGCCGAGCTGGATGTGCTGGGCCGCCGAGACGATCGCCTGAAGGCCCGAGCCGCACAGGCGGTTCACCGTCAGGCATGGTGTGCCGACCGGAAGGCCCGCCTCGATCGCGGCGACGCGCGACAGGTACATGTCGCGCGCCTCGCCGTGAATGACGCTTCCCATCACGACATGGCCGACGCGCGCCGGATCTATTCGCGCGCGCGCCACCGCCTCGCGGATGGCGATCGCGCCGAGCCGGGTCGGCGGCACGTCCTTGAGCGAGCCGCCGTAATCGCCGATCGCCGTGCGCGCACCCGACACCACCACCACTTCCGCTGCGTTCATGCGAGTCTCCCGTAAAGATCGTGATCGTCCGAGCGCTCGACGAGGACGTCGGCGAACTCGCCCGGATGTCCGCCGTCGAAGCGCACCACGCCGTCAATTTCCGGCGCGTCCGCCGCCGAGCGCCCGGTGCCCGGCTCGTCCACGATCACGCGGATCGTGCGGCCGATTTTACGCCGCAGTTTCGCGCGGCTGATCTCCGCCTGCACTTCCATGAAGCGCCGGCGGCGCTCCTCCTTCACCTCCTCCGGCACCGGATCGGGCAGCGCGTTGGCCGCAGCGCCCTCCACCGGCGAATACGCGAAGCAGCCGACGCGGTCCAGTTGCGCCTCGCGCAGGAAATCGAGAAGGTCCTCGAACTCCGCCTCGGTCTCGCCCGGGAAGCCGACGATGAAAGTGCTGCGGATCGCGATCTCCGGGCACATCCTGCGCCAGGCGCGAATGCGATCGAGGTTGTGCTCGGCGCTCGCCGGCCGCTTCATGAGGCGAAGGATGCGGGAGCTCGCATGCTGAAACGGCACGTCGAGGTACGGAAGGATCCGCCCTTCGGCCATGAGCGGGATCACCTCGTCCGCATGCGGGTAAGGATAGACGTAGTGCAGCCGCACCCACGCGCCGAGCGATCCGAGCGCCTCGCACAGCTCCTTCATCCGGGTCCTCACCGGCCGGCCGTTCCAGAAGCCGGTGCGGTACTTCACGTCCACGCCGTAGGCGCTCGTGTCCTGTGCGATGACGAGTAGCTCCTTCACGCCGGCGCGAACGAGGGTCTCGGCCTCGCGCAACACCTCGCCGATCGGGCGCGAGACGAGCGGGCCGCGCATCGAGGGGATGATGCAGAACGTGCAGCGGTGGTTGCACCCCTCGGAGATCTTGAGGTACGCGTAGTGGCGCGGGGTCAGGCGCACGCCCTGCGGCGGCACGAGGTCGCTGAACGGATCGTGCGGCTTCGGCGCATGCGCATGCACCGCCCGCATCACGCCCGCGACGTCGTGCGGGCCGGTGACCGCCAGCACCCGCGGGTGCGCGGCCTCGACGACGCCGTCTCTTGCGCCGAGGCAGCCAGTGACGATGACGCGGCCGTTCTCCGCGAGCGCCTCGCCGATCGCCTCGAGCGACTCCTCGACCGCCGCCGTGATGAAGCCGCAGGTGTTGACGATGACGAGATCCGCCCCGGCATAGTCGGACGCGATCCGGTAGCCCTCGGTCCGGAGCTGCGTCAGGATGCGCTCGGAGTCCGCGAGCGCCTTCGGGCAGCCGAGCGAGACGAACCCGACCCTCGGCGGATTCGCCGCAGCCTCGCGCTTCAAGCCCGCCCTACTTGCTGTTGCCGTCGGTCTTGTTCTGCTGGGGCGGCGCAAAGCCGGGGAAGGTGAAACCGGAGAACATGCTGCGCGCCTGGTTCTGCATCTGCTCCTGGAACTGCGCGAACATCTTCTGGCTCTGCTCGATGTAGGCCTGCATCAGGCTCTGCATCGCCGGGCCCTGCAGATTCATGAACTGCGACCACAGCTCCTGCGCCGCGCGCGAGCTGTCGCCGCCGCCCATCATCCGCTGCGACTGCTCCTGGAGCGACTTCTGGATGTCCTGGAACGCGCGGATGTTTCTTTCCAGGTAGGTGCCGAGGAAGCCCTGCATGGCGTCGCCGTAGAAACGGATGAGCTGCGACAGCAGGTCGGAAGAGAAAAGCGGTTTGCCGGCCTGCTCCTCCTCCAGGATGATCTGCAGCAGGATCTGGCGCGTCAGGTCCTCGCCGGTCCTCGCGTCCACCACCTGGAACTCTTCCTGCCGGAGCACCATCTGCTTGACGTCGGCGAGCGTGATGTAGCTCGACGTCTTGGTGTCGTAGAGCCGCCGATTCGGATACTTCTTGATCAGGCGCGTCTGGGTCTCCGTCTTTTCGCCGGGTATCGCCGCCACAGGAGCCTCCTAGTACATGTGCTGGCCGCCGTTGATCGAGATGTTGGCGCCGGTCACGAACGCCGCCTCTTCCGAACACAGATAGATGATCAGGCCCGCCACTTCCTCCGGCCTGCCCAGCCGGCCGACGGGAATCTGCGGCAGGATCTTGGATTCCAGGATGTCCTTCGGGATCGCGGTCACCATCTTGGTGCCGATGTAGCCCGGCGAGATGGTGTTCACCGTCACCCCCTTCTTCGCCACCTCCAGCGCGAGCGCCTTGGTGAAGCCGTGCATGCCGGCCTTCGCCGCCGAGTAGTTGGTCTGGCCGAACGCGCCCTTCTGGCCGTTCACCGACGAGATGTTGATCACCCGCCCCCAGCCGCGCTCGACCATGCCGTCCATCACCTGCTTGGTCATGTTGAAGACCGAGTCGAGGTTGGTGCGCATCACCACGTCCCAGTCGGCCTTGGTCATCTTCTTGAACGTCATGTCGCGCGTGATGCCGGCGTTGTTGACCAGGATGTCCACCGGGCCGATCTCGCGCCGGATGCGCTCGCACTTGGCGGCGCAGTCCTCGTACGAGGTGACGTCCACCGGGTAGGCGGCGAAGTGATAGCCGCGGGCCTTCATGCCGTCGAGCCACTCCTTCCACTTGGTGTTCGAGGGCGAGTAGGTCACCACCACCTGGTAGCCCGCGTCGACCATCTTGGTCGAGATGGTCTCGCCCAGTCCGCCCATGCCGCCGGTCACGATCGCCAATCTTTGCTGCGCCATCACCTTCTCCCGATCCGCCTCGGCCAGTCTACATCATGTGCATGCCGCCGTTCACCGAGATGTTCGCCCCGGTGATGTAGCCGGCGTCCTCGGAGGCGAGGAACGCGACCACCGCCGCCACCTCGTCGGGGCGCGCCAGGCGCCCCATCGGGATCGAGGCGATGATTTTCTCGCGGATGTCCGGGCGGATCGCCATCACCATGTCGGTTTCGACGTAGCCGGGCGAGACGGTGTTCACCGTGACGCCCTTCTTCACCACCTCCTGCGCGAGCGCCTTGGCGAATCCGAGCATGCCCGCCTTCGCCGCCGAGTAGTTGGTCTGGCCGAACTGGCCCTTGATGGCGTTCACCGACGAGATGTTGATGATCCGCCCCCAGCCGCGCTCCATCATGCCGTCCACCACCTGGCGCGTGACGTTGAACACGCTGTTCAAGTTGGTGTTGATCACCGCGGTCCAGTCCTGCTCGGTCATGCGCCGGAACAGCGTGTCGCGCGTGATGCCGGCGTTGTTGACCAGGATGTCCACCGGGCCGACGACCGAGCGCACCTGGTAGAACATTTCGGCACAGGACTCGAAGCGCGAGACGTCGCCCTCGGCGGCGTACACCCGCAGGCCCTCGCCGCGCATGCGCGCGAGCCACTCGTCCTTTTTTTCGTAGCCCGGCAGGCAGCCGGCCACCACCACGTGGCCCTGCGCCGCCAGGCGCCGGCAGATCGCCGTGCCGATGCCGCCCATGCCGCCGGAGACGAACGCGACGCGCTGCGTAACCTGCGCGCGAGCGGTCCGCTCCGGGCGAACGTGTTCGTCGGTGCACTCCATGACCTGAGTCGTCATTTCCAGCTCCTCCTTCCCCTTGTGGTCAGCGTTCCACCGCGAGCGCGACGCCCATGCCGCCGCCGATGCACAGCGACGCGAGCCCCCGCTTCGCGTCGCGCTTCTGCATCTCGTGCAGCAGCGTCACCAGGATGCGGCAGCCCGAGGCGCCGATCGGATGCCCGAGCGCAATCGCGCCGCCGTTCACATTCACCTTGCTCGTGTCCCAGCCCATCTGCCGGTTGACCGCGATCGCCTGCGCGGCGAAGGCTTCGTTGATCTCCATGAGGTCGAGGTCGTTCGGCGCCCAGCCGGCCCGTGCCAGGCAGCGCTTGGAGGCCGGTACCGGCCCCATGCCCATATACTTCGGGTCCACCCCCGCCGAGGCGTACGCCCTGATGCGCGCGAGCGGCGCAAGGCCCAGCTCCTTCGCCCTGCGGGCGCTCGTGAGCACGACCGCGGCGGCGCCATCGTTGATCCCGGAGGCGTTGCCGGCGGTCACCGTACCGGCCTTGTCGAACGCGGGCTTCAACGCGCGCAGCGCCTCCAGCGTCGTGCCCGGGCGCGGATATTCGTCCTCGGCGAAGCTCACCGTGCCCTTCCTGCCGGGCACCTCGACCACCACGATTTCGTCGCGAAAGCGCCCGGACTTGAGGGCGGCCTCCGCCTTTTGCTGGCTGGCGAGCGCGAATTCGTCCTGCTCCTCGCGCGTCACCGCGTACTCTTTGGCGACGTTCTCGGCCGTGATGCCCATGTGGTACTGGTTGAACACGTCCCAGAGCCCGTCCACGATCATCGAATCCACGAGCTTGCCGTCGCCCATGCGAAAGCCGTCGCGCGAGCCCGGCAGCACGTGCGGCGCGGCGCTCATGTTCTCCTGACCGCCGGCGACGACGATGTCCGAATCGCCCTGCGCGATCGCTTGCGCTCCGAGCATCACCGCCTTCAGCCCCGAGCCGCACACCTTGTTGATCGTCATCGCCGGAACCATGTCCGGCAGGCCGGCCTTGATCGAAGCCTGCCGCGCCGGGTTCTGGCCGACGCCCGCGGTGAGCACCTGGCCCATGATGACCTCCGACACCTGTTCGGGCTCGATGCCCGCGCGCCGGAGCACCTCGCGGATCACGGTGGCGCCGAGTTCCGCCGCCGGCACCTTCGCGAGGGTGCCGCCAAACTTGCCGATCGCGGTGCGCGCCGCGCCGACGATGACGACTTCTTCCATGTCAGCCTCCTTGTGGTCCTGCCTTTTCCTTCACGTAGCGACCGGGCGCGGGCTCGATCGCCGGATATCGCGCCGAGCCGGTGCGCCCGGGCGCCGGCCGCGTGCCGCCGCGAAACGCCTCGAGCCACGCCGCCCACTCCCTCCACCAGCTGCCCGGCCGCTCCTCGGCCGTCGCCAGCCACGCCTCCGGGTCGCGCGGGTATTCGGCCGTCGCGCCCACCCAGTAGCTGCGGCGGTTCTTCGCCGCCGGGTTGACGACGCCTGCGATGTGGCCGCTCGCGCCGAGCACAAACTTCTTTTCCCCGCCGAGCAGATGCACCGAGCGGTACGCCGCGCGCCAGGGCACGATGTGGTCCTCGCGCGTGGCGACGATGAAGCCCGGACGGTCTACCCGCCGCAGATCCACCGGCACGCCGCAGTTCACCACTGCGCCCGGCTCGCGCAGGCGGTTTTCGAGGTACGTAGTGCGAACGTAGGTGCAGTACATCGGCCCGGGCAGGTTGGTGCTGTCCGAGTTCCAGTAAAGCAGATCGAACGCGGGCGGCTCGCCGCCCTTCAGGTAGTTGTTCACCACGTACGGCCAGATCAGATCGTTCGCGCGCAACGCCGAGAAGACGAACGCGAGGTCGGATCCCGGCAGGATGCCGCCTCGCCCGATCGTCGCCTCGCGCAGGCGCACGCTCTGCTCGTCAACAAACAGGCCGAGCAGGCCCGGCTCCTCGAAGTCGAGCATCGCCGTCAGCCACGTCACCGCCTCGACCGCGTCCTCGCCGCGCGCCGCCATCACCGCGAGCGCTGCGCCGAGAAGCGTCCCGCCGACGCAGAAGCCGAGCGCGTTCACGCGCTCGGCGCCGGTGATCTCGCGCGCGACGCGGAACGCATCGAAGATCCCCAGGCGCAGATAGTCGTCCCAGCCATAGTGGCCCTGCTCCGGGCCGACGTTGCGCCAGGACACCATGAACACCGTGTGGCCCTGGGCGAGCGCGTAGCGCACGAACGAGTTCTCGGGCTGCAGGTCGAGGATGTAGTACTTGTTGATGCACGGCGGCACGATCACCAGCGGCCGCGCCGACACCTCCGGCGTCGCCGCCGCGTACTGAATGAGCTGCATCAGATCGTTCTGGTAGACCACGTCGCCGGGGGTGACGGCGAGGTTGCGTCCGACCTCGAACGCCGATTCGTCGGTCTGCGTGATGCGTCCCTTGCGCGCGTCCGCGATCAGGTTCGCGAGCCCGCGCGCGAGCGATTCCCCCTGGGAGGCGATCGCCGCGCGCAGCGCCTCCGGATTGGTGGCGGCGAAGTTCGCCGGGCTCATGGCGTCCACCCACTGCCGCACGGCGAAGCGCAGCCGTTCCTTCGCCTTGCCTTCGAGTTCCGCAGCCTCCACCGCCTCCGCAGCGAAGCGCGCGGCAAGCAGGTAGGAACGCCACAGGTAGTCGTAGTAGGGGTTGTCGCGCCACTCGCGCGCGGCGAAGCGCCGATCGGCGCCCTCGGGGCGCGGCTCGGACGGCGATTGCCCGGCGAGCATCGCGTTCCACAAGCGCGTTTGTTCCTCCGCGTAGCGCAGTTGCAGCGCCGCGAGCTTGCCGGATTGGCGCACGAAGGTCTGGATCCACCGGGCGACGTCGCCATGCGCGCCGCACGCGGCCGCCATCTCCGCCAGCGGCATCCAGCCGTGCGTGACGTGATTGCGGGCGCCGGCGATGACCTGCAGCATCGCGTCGGCGGGACTGCCCGATTGCGGGATGGCGCTTTGCAGTTGCGGAGTCCGGTTTGGCGTCGAACGGCGGATTTTGCGCCGCACAAAGCCCGCGCGTCAATCGCCTCCCGCCGGCGCGGGCCGAGCCCAATCAATGCCTTGCAGCAGGGTGCCGTCCCGCGAGCTAGTGCGTTTGGCCGACCAGAGCACCGGCGAGGACCACGCTGCCGATCCCGAGCGCCATGAGCGCCACCTGGGCGAAGGTCGCGTGCAGCTCCGGGCGCCGGTGCAGACCCGGTATCAGGTCGGCGACAGCGACGTAGATCATGCTGGAGGCGACGATGCCGAGCATCACCGGTTCCCAGCCCTGCAGCACCGGAAGCGCAAAATAGCCGAGGACACCGCCGAGGAGCGTCGCAAGCGACGAGGCGATGTTCACCGCAAGCGCCTTTGCGCGCGACCAGCCCGAATGCAGCAGGATCAGGAAGTCGCCCACTTCCTGCGGGATCTCGTGCGCCACGATGGCGAGCGCGGTGACCACGCCGAGCTCAGTGCCCTGCAGGAACGCAGCCGCGATCAGCACGCCGTCGACGAAGTTGTGCGCGGTGTCGCCCACCACGATCAGCGTCGCGGCGCGGCCGCGGTCGGCCGGTTGCGCGTGCCGGTCGTGCGCCTCGCAGTCCTCGGTATGGCAGTGGCGCCACAGCAGCAGCTTCTCCAGCACGAAGAAGCCGAAAATTCCGCCAAGGATCGCCGCCGCGGTGGTGCGCACGTCGCCCCGCTCGAACGCGTGCGGGATGACCTCGAGGAACGCGGCGCCGAGCAGTGCGCCGATCGCGAACGACACCGCCATCGGCACCCAGGAAGCGCGCAGCGTGAGCGCGAGCGCCGCCGCGCCGGCCGAGAGCGTGCCGCCGGCCACGCTCGCCGCGACGATGAAGCCGAGGGTCATGGGGGGGCGGTGATTCTACGCCAGGCGCAGCGCCGGCTCGCCGCGATCTACGCGAGCCAGACCGCCGCCGCCATGCGCGCGTTCGTTCGCTCGCGGCGCCATGAGAAGAAGCGCGTCGCTTCCGAATGCGTGCAAAAGCCGCCGCCGGACACGCGCTCGACTCCGGCGCTGGCGAGGCGCCGGCGCGCCGCGGCATACAGGTCGAGCATCCAGTGGCCCGGGCGCGCCGGCGCGAACGCGGCGGCAAGGGCGCGATCGCGCGCAAGGAACGTCGCGCGCACCTCTTCGCCCACCTCGTAGGCGCCCGGTCCGATCGCCGGCCCGAGCCAGGCGAGCAGCTCTGCGGCCGGCACCGCCATCGCCGACACCAGCGCCTCTATCACGCCTGCGGCAAGGCCGCGCCAGCCAGCGTGCGCGATGCCGACCACGCTCGCGTCCTCGGCGGCAAGAAGCACCGGAAGGCAGTCGGCGATCTTCACGGCGCACACCGTGCCTCGGGTTCTCGTGAAGCTCGCGTCCGCCTCGGCGCCCGCGGCCTGCGGCGTCGCTTCGACGACCGTCGCCCCGTGCACCTGCCGCAGCCACACCGGCTCCGAGGGAAGCCGCACGCGCAGGCGCGCGCGCGCCGCGGCCTCGCGCATATCGCCGAGCGCGCGCGTGGTGACGAGCGCCTTCACGCGCGCCGGCGCCGGCCACTCGGGAACGATCACTTCCTCAGGTGTCACGGCGCAGTTGCGCGAGCAGCTTCTTCATGTCGGCCGGCAGCGGCGCGCGAAACGCCATGCGCCGGCCGCTCGCCGGGTGCTCGAATTCGAGCGCCTCGGCGTGCAGCGCCTGCCGCGCAAAAGCGATCCGGTGGCGCGTGCCGCGCCGGTAGACGGGATCGCCGACCAGCGGATGGCGGATGTGCTGGAAATGCACGCGGATCTGGTGAGTGCGCCCGGTCTCCAGCACGCACTCGACGAGCGCTGCGTGCCCGAAGCGCTCCAGCACCCGGTAGCGCGTGCGCGCCGGCCTGCCGTCGCGCACCACCGCCATGCGCGTGCGCACGCGCCGGTCGCGCCCGATCGGCGCCTCGATCGCGCCCGCGGCCGGAGGATCGCCCTCGACCAGCGCGAGATAGCGCCGCTTCACCGTGCGCGCGGCGAGCTGCGCCGCGAGCCGCGCCTGCGCGCTCACGTTCTTCGCCACGACCAGCAGGCCGCTCGTGTCCTTGTCCAGGCGATGCACGATGCCGGCGCGCGGCACCGCGCGCAGCGCCGGCGCATGCGCGAGCAGTGCGTTCAGAAGTGTGCCTTGCGGATTTCCCGCGCCCGGATGCACGATGAGCCCCGCCGGCTTGTTGATGACGATGACATCGTCGTCCTCGTACACGATGTCGAGGCGCATCTTCTGCGCGCGCGGGGCGGCAACGTCCGCAGCCGGAGGCGGGGCGAGCGCGATGCGCTCGCCGCCGGCCACCGGCTCGCTCGGCCGCGCGGCGGCGCCGTCCACGCGTACATGGCCCGAACGCAGCCATGCCTGCAGCCGGTTGCGCGAATACTGCGGAAAGATGCGCGCGAGGGCTTGATCGAGCCGCATGCCGGCGAGCGCGCGCGGCACCTCGGCCTCGAGCGGCGCGACGAACGCCTCCTCCCAGTCGGCGTCGTCATCCGGCGGCGTATAATTTTTTGCCATGAATCGCAGTGTACTCGCGCCCCTGGCCGCGCTTGCGGCGCTCGCGCTCGCCTCGTGCGCCTGGCTGCCGAAGGACGACGAAACCGCCGGCTGGTCGGCGCAGCGCCTGTACGGCGAGGCGAAGGACGCGATGAGCGAGAAGAACTGGGAGCGGGCGATCAAGATGCTGGAAAAGCTCGAGGCCCGCTATCCGTACGGGCGCTTCGCGCAGCAGGCGCAACTGGAGGTCGCCTACGCGTACTGGAAGAGCGGCGAGCGGGCGTCGGCCCTGGCGGCTGCCGACCGCTTCATCAAGCTCTATCCGAATCATCCCAACGTGGACTACGCGTACTACCTGAAGGGCCTCATCAACTTCAACGACAACACCGGCCTGCTCGGCATCCTCGACACGCCGGACATGTCCGAGCGCGACCCCAAGGGCGCGCGCGAAGCGTTCGAGGCGTTCAAGGAGGTGGTGACGCGCTTTCCCGAATCCAAGTACCGCGACGACTCGGCCGCGCGCATGCGCTGGCTGGTCAACGCCCTCGCGCAGCACGAGGTGCACGTCGCGCGCTACTACATGAAGCGCGGCGCGTACGTCGCCGCGGCCAACCGCGCGCAGTACGCGGTGCAGCACTACCCGCAGGCGCCGGCGATCGAGGAAGCGGTGTTCATCATGGTGAAGGCATACGATGCGCTCGGCATGACGGACCTGCGCGATGCCGCCGACCGCGTCATGCGCAAGAACTTCCCCGAGAGCAAGTACCTCACCGGCCGCGCGCAACGCGACGTGCCCTGGTGGAAGCTCTGGGACCCCGACTGGTAAAACGGATCGGACCCCGTTTCTCGCGAAACGGCGGTCCGACCCTGGTTTTCACGCCGGCGTGATGCCTTCGTCCGCGATGTAGTCGCGGATGAGGGTGTCCACGTCCGGGTCGGCGCCGAAGCCCATCGCGAGCGCGCGCGGCGTGCGAAAGCGCGTGGGCCATGTGCGCACGATCGCCTGGATGCGCGCGTCGGGCACGAAGCGAACGCGCGCGGCCGCCTTCGCCCCCGCCACCCGCCCGAGCGCCGCGATCATCTCCGCCACCGTCGCGGTGATGCCGGGAAGGTTCAACACGCGATTGACGCCCCAGGCCTCGGCCGGGGTGTCGTGCGCGTGCAGCAGCGCCTCGACCACCCGCCGTGGCGAGAGCAGCCACACGGCCGTCTCCGGCCCGACCGGGCAGTCGTACTCCACGCCGTTCAACGGCTCGCGCACGATCGCGCTCGCGAAGGATGAAGCGGCGGCATTGGGCTTTCCCGGCCGCACGACGATGGTGGGAAGCCGCAGCGACCGTCCGTCCATGAAGCCCTTGCGCGTGTAGTCGGCGAGCAGGTACTCGCCGATCACCTTCTGCGCGCCGTAGGAGGTCTGCGGATTGGCGACCGTCGAGTCATCGAGCACCGGTGGCAGATCGCCGCCGAACGCCGCCACCGAGCTGGTGTACACCACCCGCGGCGCTCGCGCACAGCGGCGCAGGTGCTCCAGCACCAGGCGCATGCCGTCGAGGTTGACCCGGTAGCCGAGGTCGAAGTCGGCTTCCGCCGCGCCGCTCACCACCGCCGCCAGGTGAAAGAGCGAGGCCGTGTCCGGCGTCACGACGCGCGCCACCGTCGCCGGATCGGCGATGTCGCCCTGAACCACTTCGAGGCGCGCATCCTGCGGCAGCTGCGGCGGAAACGCGGTGTCGAACAGCACCAGACGCGATATTTCGCGACGCGCGAGCAGCGCCCGGGTGAGCTTCTGTCCGATGAATCCTCCGCCTCCGGTGACAACGACCCTCATTCTTCGCCTTCCTTCGCTCTGTTGACCAGCCCCAATGTTAGCCGCGAAAGAAGCGCTCGACGTCGGCCAGTTCGCGCGTCAGCCGCATCGGCGGCAGGCTCGCGAGAATGCCGCGGCCGTAGGGCCGGTGAATGAGCCGCGGGTCGCACAGCACCAGTACGCCCCGATCGTTCTCGCCGCGGATCAGACGCCCGGCGCCTTGCTTGAGCGCGAGCACCGCGCGCGGAAGCTGCACGTCCAGAAACGGGTTGGCGCCTTCGGCGCGCATCGCCTCGATGCGCGCGGCGAGCACCGGGTCGTCGGGCGGCGCGAAAGGCAGCTTGTCTATCAGCACGACCGAGAGCGCGTCGCCGGGAACGTCCACGCCCTCCCAGAACGAGGCGGCACCGAGCAGCACCGCGTTGCCCAGGCGCCGGAAGCGCGCGAGCAGCTCGCTGCGCGAGCCGGTGCCCTGCACCAGCAGCGGATACTCGATCCGGCCCTCGAGCAGTTCGTGCGCCCGACGCAGCGCGCGCAACGTGGTGAAGAGCAGGAACGCGCGGCCGCCGCTTGCGGCAAGCACCGGCAGCGCGGCATTCACCACCGCGGAAGTGAACGCCGGGTCGTTCGGGTCCGGCGGAAGGCCCTGCGGGACATAGAGCAGCGCCTGACGGGCATAGTCGAACGGGCTCGGCCAGCTGCGCGACTCGGCCTGTTCGATGCCGAGCTCGCGCTTGAAATGCGAAAAATCCTCCCCCACCGCGAGCGTTGCCGACGTGAAGATCCAGGCGCGCGGATGGTCAGCCATGCCGCGCCGGAAGGGCTCGGCGGGCGAGAGCGGCGTCGCATGCAGCTGTACCGTCTGCGCGAACACTTCGACCCAGCGCACCCTGCCGGGCGCATCGCCCGCGGCGACGCGCTCCAGCGCCGCCGCCGCTGCCGCGGCGCGGCGCGCGCAGGCGGCGAGGCCCTCGGAACGCTCGGCCTGCCCCGCGAGCTGCTCGCCGAGCCGCGCCAGCGCCTCGCCGAGCGCCTCCAGCGCGGAGGCGAACGCGCTGCGCGCGAGCGCCTGCTTCCACGCCAGGCGCGCCGGCTCCTCTCCGAACGCAAGCCTCAGGTCGCGCGCAGCCTTCTCCAGCCTCGCGGCGGGCGCCTCCGTGCCGGGGCCCGCGCCGCCTGCCGCGCGCAGCTCGACGCGCGCGTCGCGCGCCAGCTCCAGCAACTGGCCGCTGGAAACGGTTTCGCCGAAAAACTGGCGCGCGGTGTCGGCGAGCTGGTGCGCCTCGTCGAGGATCACCGTGTTGGAGGCCGGAAGAAGCTCCGCGACGCCTTCGTCGCGCAGCATGACGTCGGCGAAGAAAAGATGATGGTTGATGACCACCACGTCGGCCGCCTGCGCCTCGCGCCGCGCGCGCATGAGAAAGCACTCCCTGTAGCGCGTGCACTCCTGCCCGAGGCAGTTCTCCCGCGTCGAGGTGGCGAGCGCCCAGACGGCGGAATCCTCCGCGATGTCGGCAAGCTCGGCGCGGTCGCCGGTGGCGCTGGTGCGGGCGAAGCTCGCGATGCGGCGCAGCGCCGCGGCGTCCTCGTGCGAGCGCAGGCGCGCCGCGTCCGCGAGCGCGCGCTCCAGCCGATGCAGGCACACGTAGTTCGCGCGGCCTTTCAGGCGCGCGACGGTCGCGCCGGAACCGAGCGCCTCGCGCACGGCCGGAAGGTCGCGATCACAGAGCTGGTCCTGCAGCGTCTTCGTGCCGGTGGAGACGATCACCTTGCCGCCGGCGAGCAGAGCCGGCGCCAGATACGCGAAGGTCTTGCCGGTACCGGTACCCGCCTCGACCGCGAGAATGCCGCGCGCGCGGATCGCCGACAGGATGGCCTGCGCCATCTCGAGCTGCTGCGCCCGCGGGCGGTAGCCGGGCACGCGCGCGGCGAGCGGGCCGCCGGCGGCGAACAGGCGCTCCAGCGGCGTCAGTTCGGGACCTCTTCGACCTTGATCCAGACCGAACCGCTGCTACCGGAGCCGATTTCGCGCGTCGAGAGCACGCCGCGCTCGTCCGCCGCGGTGGCGGCGCCGCCGATCTCGACCCACTCTCCGAGGCGAGCGCTCACCGTGGTCGCGATGCGCTCGCCGCGCGCGAGGCCGCCCACTCCGAGCGCTTCGCGCTGCGGGGCGATTTCGAGATGCACGATGTCGCCCGCCAATCTCGGCACGACCTCGAAGCCGGTGCTCGCGTGCTGCAGCGTCGTCGTCTCGCGGATCACCCGGCCACCGGTCGCGGACACGATGCTCCGCTCGACGAGCGGCCGCGATTGGGAGGCGGCGATCCGTGCGCGGCCGCCTTCAAGGACCTGCACGCGCTGCTCGACGCGCTCGCGCGCGCCGCCGCGCGCTTCGGCGACGTGCACCGAGACGCGCGAATCGCCGCCACCGATTCTTGCGCGCGCACCCTGCTCGCGCCTGATCTCCTCCGCGCTCGCGCCATGGCGCACCGAGATCAGAAGGCGGCGAAGCGGGCGGTCGAGGGACGCGAGCGCGCTGCGGATCGCGGAGAGGTTGCGCCCGCTCGCGCGCACGATGAGCCGATAGCCCTGCCCGGTCATCACGCCACCGGGCTCGAGCAGCGGCCGCAGGACCGGAATCAGTTCTTCGGCGGTGCGGTGGCGCAGCGCGAGTACTTCGAGGTCCGATTGCGCGCGTGCACCGATCAGAACCAGAAAGAGCACGAGCGGCGCGAGCTTTCGCATGCGATCCTCCAACGCACCAGCAGGGTGAGTAGTTGCTTTTCCGCCGGCCAGCGTATAAGTTACCTCAAGAATGCGCTCCAGCATCCTGTATTTATTAGCCTTTGCGGGCGTGCTTGGAGGATGCGCCAGCGTTGCACCGCAAATGCGCGCACCTGCGCAGGCTCCTGTGGCCGAGGCTACTCCGACAACCGCCCAGGCCGAGGCACTGCTACAGGCGCTGCTCGCACTCGGCATTGACTACCGTTACGGCGGCAGCTCTCATGAACTCGGCTTCGACTGCAGCGGACTGGTCGCGCATGTGTTTCGCCAAGCCTATGGCATCGAGCTGCCGCGCACCGCCCGGGGACAGAGCGAAGCCGGCGTTGCGGTGAGCGTATCCGAGCTGCGCGCTGGCGACCTGGTGTTCTACGACACGCTCGGCAGCCCGTACTCGCATGTCGGCATTTACCTCGGCGATGGCAGGTTTCTGCATGCTCCGAAATCCGGCGCCAAGGTTCGGATCGAACCGATGAACAGCGGTTATTGGCGCTCGCGGTTCAATGGGGCGAGACGGATCGAGCCCGGAACATAGGTCGGATGGTTGACAACAATTCTCATTTGATGATTAAATGAGAATTGTTTGCATCAACGTAGCGCTAGGCTTGGAGGCCAAGTGATTGCTGCAATTGCACAAATTGCGGGAGCGATCGTCGCGGTGCTGCTAGCAGGCCCCGCTCCCGCCCAAGACAAGGTTGTCAACGTCTACTCCTCCCGCCATTACCACACGGATGAGGCGCTGTACGCCGGCTTCACCAAGGCGACCGGAATCCGCGTCAACCGCATCGAGGCGAATGAAGACGCGCTGATCGAGCGAGTACGCAGCGAAGGCACACGCAGCCCGGCGGACGTGCTGATCACGGTGGATGCCGGCAGGCTCTGGCGCGCCGAGCAGCTCGGGCTCTTCCAGCCGGTGAAGTCGGCAGTGCTGGAGAGCCGGATTCCGCCCGCCTACCGCGAACCGAACGGACTTTGGTATGGGTTTTCGCTCCGCGCCCGCGTCATCGCCTACAACAGGGCGAAAGTCAAGCCGGAAGAAGTCCCCACCTATGAATCCCTCGCGGATCCGAAGTGGAATGGGCGGATCTGCGTACGCTCCTCCGGCAACATCTACAACCTTTCGCTCATGGGCGCGCTCATCCATCATCTCGGCGCCCCGAAAGCCGAGGAGTGGGCGCGGGCAGTGAAGGCCAATCTCGCGCGCGAGCCCAGGGGCGGCGATACCGATCAGTTGAAGGGCGTCGCCGCGGGCGAGTGCGCCGTCGCGATCTCGAACCACTACTATTACGTGCGCCTCGCGCGCTCGGAAAAGGCCGAGGACCGGGCGATCGCCGAGAAGGTGGGCATCGTCTTCCCGAATCAGGTGAGCTGGGGCACGCACGTCAACGTGTCCGGGGCCGGCGTGCTCAGGCATGCGCCGCACCGGGAAAACGCGATCCGCTTTCTCGAATACCTTGCGAGCGACGAGGCGCAGCGCCATTTCGCCGACGGCAACAACGAGTGGCCGGCGGTCCCGGGCGTGAAGACGGACAATCCGGCGCTCGCCGCCTTCGGCGATTTCAGGCGCGACGCGCTCAACGTCGCGGTGCTCGGGCGCAACCAGGCGGAGGCGCAGAGAATTTTCGATCGCGTCGGCTGGAAGTAGCGGCGCGGCCTCACGAGCGCGGCGCGCGCAGCCAGCGCCGCGTCACCACGAGCAGTGGCACCAGCCCGATCGCCACGATCACGAGCGAAGGCACCGCCGCCTCCGCCAGCCGCTCGTCCTTGGCGAGGTTGTAGGCCTCGATGGCGAGCGTGTCGAAATTGAACGGCCGCAGCGCGAAGGTCGCCGGCAGCTCCTTCATCACGTCCACGAAAAGAAGCAGCGCCGCCGCGGCAAGACTCGACCTGAGCAGCGGCGCGTGCACCCGCGCGAACACCTGCGCGGCCGAGGCGCCGAGGCTTCTCGCCGCATCGTCCATGCGCGGCGTCACCTTGGCGAGGCCCGCCTCCACCGTCTGCAGCGCCACCGCGAGAAACCGCACCAGGTAGGCGTACAGCAGCGCGACCACCGTTCCGGTAAGCAGCAGCCCGGGCGCCGCGCCGGTCGCGGTCTCGATGAGTCCAGCGAGCCAGTTGTCGACGCGCCCGAGCGGCGAGAGGATGCCGACCGCGATCACCGCCCCCGGCACCGCGTAGCCGAGGGCCGCGGCGCGGTTAGCAAGGGCGATCGCCGCCGCGGCGCGTCCGCGCGCAAGGCGCGCGCCGTAGGCCATCGCGGTGGCAAGCGCGACACCGATCGCCGCAGCGGTGCCCGCAAGCAAGAAGCTGTTGCCGATGAGCGCCACGAGCCGGGCGCCTGGCCGGGCCGCCGGATCGGAGAACGCGAGATTCAGAAGCAGCGCCGCCGGCAGCACGAATCCGAGCGCGACCGGCGCGGCGCAGGCGGCGGCGGCGGCGAGCGCTCGCATCCCGCGCAGCCGCTGCACCGGCGAAGGCCGGCGCGCCTGCGGCGCGTACGATGCGCGCCCGCGGCTTGCCCGCTCCAGCGCGAGCACCACGGCGACGAACCCGAGCAGGCAGGCCGAGAGCTGGCTCGCCGCCCGCAGGTCGCCCATCGCCATCCACGCCTTGAAAATGCCGGTGGTAAAGACCTCCAGCGCGAAGTACGAAACCGTGCCGAAATCCGCGAGCGTCTCCATCAGCGCGAGCGCGGTGCCGGCGGCGATCGCCGGGCGCGCCATCGGCAGCGCGACGCGCAGGAAACTCGCCCATGCCCCGTATCCGGCGAGGCGCCCCGCCTCCAGGGCGCTGCGCGAGGTATCCGCGAACGCGGTACGCGCGAGCAGGTAGACGTACGGATAGAACGCGAGCGTGAGTACCACGATCGCCCCCGGCAGCGAGCGGATCTCCGGGAACCAGTACTCGCGCGCCTGCCAGCCGGTGAGCGAGCGCAGCGCCGATTGGACGGGACCGGTGAACTGCAGCCAGTCGGTGTAGGCATACGCCATCACGTAGGCGGGCATCGCCAGCGGCAGCACCAGCATCCATTCGAGCAGCCGGCGGCCGGGAAATTCGTACGCGGTGACGAGCCACGCGGTAAGCACGCCGACCGCCACCACGCCTGCGGCGACGCCGGCGGCAAGCAGCGCGGTGTTCGCCAGATAGGCGCCGAGCACCGTGCTCGCCAAGTGCGCCCATGTTTCGCCGGCTGGCCCGGCGAGGCTCGCGAGCACCGCGAGGATCGGCAGCAGAATCAGCGCGGCGGAAACGAAGGAGACCGCGCCGAGGAATCCAATCCTTTGAAAATCAAGCACTCTCGATTCTAACAAGAATGATTCTTGATACAATGTGCCACATGACGACGCCTGACGCGCCCCTGCTCGTCGTCGAGCATCTCAGCCACGCCTACAACGGGCATGAGGTCGTGCGCGACCTGTCGTTCTCGCTCGCGCGCGGCGCGATCGGCTGCCTACTGGGTCCCAGCGGCTGCGGCAAGACCACCGTGCTTCGCTGCATCGCCGGCTTCGAGACGCCGCGCGCGGGCCGCATACTGCTCGCCGGGACGGAGGTCTCCTCGCCCGCGCGGCATGTGCCTCCCGAGAGGCGCCGCATCGGAATGGTATTTCAGGAGCACGCGCTCTTTCCGCACCTCACGGCGGCGGGCAACATCGCCTTCGGCCTGGCGCGCGGCGAAGCGCGGGCGCGCGTGAAGGAACTCGCCGAGCTCACCGGACTCGAGGGACTGCTCGACAAGTACCCGCACGAGCTGTCCGGCGGGCAGCAGCAGCGCGTCGCGATCGCGCGCGCGCTCGCGCCGCGGCCGGAGCTGCTCCTTCTCGATGAGCCGTTCTCCAGCCTCGACACCGACCTACGCGAAAAGCTGTCCCTGGAGGTGCGCGACATCATCAAGGCCTCGGGCGCCACCGCGATCCTCGTCACGCACGACCAGCACGAGGCGTTCGCGCTCGCCGACGAGATCGGCGTGATGCGCGAGGGCCGGATCGAGCAGTGGGACAGCGCCTACAACCTCTACCATCAGCCCGCCAGCCGATTCGTCGCCGACTTCGTCGGGCAGGGCGTGTTCTTGCCGGCGCGCGTGCTCAATTCCCACCGCGTCGAGATCGAGCTGGGCGTGCTCGAAGGCGACGTGCCGCACGAGTGCGCGGCGGGCTGCGACGCCTGCGGCCGGGGCTGCCGCGCCGAGGTGCTGCTGCGGCCCGACGACGTGGTGCACGACGACGCCGCACCGACGAAGGCCGAGGTGGTGCACAAGGCGTTTCGCGGCGCCGAGATCCTGTACACGCTGCGGCTGGCGAGCGGCCGGCAGGTGCTCGCGCTCGTTCCCTCTCACCACAACCACGCCATCGGCGAGCGGATCGGCATCCGCCTGGACGTCGACCACGTGGTGGCCTTCGCGCCGTCCAGGTAGCGGACGGCGCTACTCGTCCCTCAGGTCGAAGATCACCGGGATCTCGACGCTGAACTCGCGCGCGCGCAGCGCCGCGGGAACCGGCGTCTTCACCTGCGCCCTGTGGATCATCTCGAGCGCCTGCTGATCGAGCACCGGATGGCCGCTGCTGGAGGCGACCGCGAACGCGGCGGGGACGCCGCCGGGCGCGACCGCGACGCGCACCGTGACTCGCCCCTCCCAGTTGTTCTCGCGCGCAAGGCGCGGATAGCTTCGGAAGGCGCGCGCCGCCTCCATCAGCGCGATCCGGTATTGCGCGACGGTGCTCGCCTCGTCGTCCGAGGGCGTCGGCGCCGCAGCGCCAACCGCTTCGCGCGGCGCCGGCGCCGCGCGCGCGGCGCTCGGCCTCGTTGCCGCCTGGGCCGCACTCTGCGGCTCTCGCTCTGCCGGAGCCGCCATCGGCGCCGCGCCTGTGGGTTCCGGCGGCGCGGGTTTGGCGGGCGCTGTGCCGGAAGGAGCGGGCGAGCGGGTTTCACCCTGCGCGGGCGTCGCGGGCACGCGAGGAACGGGCTCGCGCGCCGCAGGCGCCGACTCGCGCGGCGCGGCGGCAGCCGGCTCGCGCGCGACGGGCGCGCGCAGCTCCTCCTTTCGCGGCGCCGCGGGCGGCGGAGGCGCCAGCGGCTCGATTCGGGCGCGCAGCGGGCCCGGCAGAATGACCATGTGCTCCCTCGCCACCCACTGCGGAAACCCGAGCACGAACGCAAGGTGCAGCATCACGGAGGCTGCGAGCGCGGCCGCGAGCACGCGCGAATCGGTCGCGCGCGCGCGAACCCTCCAGCCTGCCAGAGCCGCCATGCCGCCTCCGCGGGGGCGACTATACGCCGGAGAGCGCGCGCCAGATTTTCTCGGGCGTGAGCGGCATGTCCAGATCCTCGATGCCGCGCTCGGCGAGCGCGTCGAGCACCGCGCTCACGATCGCGGGGGTGGCGCCGATGGTCCCGAGCTCGCCCACGCCCTTCACGCCGAGCAGGTTGGTGCGGCACGGCACGCTCTCGTCGAATTCCGGGCGCATCGAGGGAAACTGATCGGCGCGCGGAAGGCAGTAGTCCATGAGAGACCCTGTGAGAAGCTGTCCGCTTTCGGGGTCGTAGCGCACTTCTTCCCACAGCGCCTGGCCGGCTCCCTGCGCGATGCCGCCGTGGATCTGGCCCTCGACGATCGTGCGGTTGATGATGCGGCCGATGTCGTCGCAGCTCGCGATCGCCGCGAGCGTCACCTCGCCCGTCTCCGGGTCAATCTCGACCTCGGCAACCTGAGCCCCGTTCGGCCACGAGGGCGCCGAGGGGGTCTGCGTCGCCGAAACGCGGATGCGCTGCTGCGGCTGCCGGCCGGCGAGATCCGCAAGCCCGATCGAACGGTCGGTGCCTGCGATGAAGAAGCGCCCGCCGCGGTACTCGATGTCGGGCGCCGCCGCCTCCAGCGCCTCGGCGGCAAGCTGCTTGCCGCGGACGATCACCTCCCGGCCAGCGGCGGCAACCGCCGAGCCGCCGACGAAAGCCGAGCGGGAGCCCACGCTGCCCACACCGTTCGCGCGGTCGGTGTCGCCCTGCACGATCCGTATCCTGTCCGGCGCGATCCCGAGGATCTCGGTGACGAGCTGCGTGTAGCTCGTCTCGAGGCCCTGGCCCATCGCCATCGTGCCCGAGAACACCGTCACGCTGCCGTCGGCCGCGACCTCGATGTCCACCGTCTCGGTCGGCAGCGCCCCGGTCCATTCGAGATACGAGGCGATGCCCAGCCCGCGCAGACGTCCACGCCGGCGCGATTGCTCGCTGCGCGCGGCGAACCCGTCCCGATCGGCGGCCTTGAGCGCCCGCTCCAGCATCGCCGCGAACCTGCCGGAGTCGTACACGTCGCCCATCCACGTGCGCCATGGAAAAGCGTCGGCCGGGATGAAGTTGCGCCGGCGGATCTCGGCACGGTCCAGTCCAAGCTTCCTCGCCGCCTTGTCCATGAGGCGCTCCATGAGGAAGTTCGCCTCCGGACGACCGGCGCCGCGATACGCGCCCGTCGCCATCGTGTTCGTGAGCACGCCGCGCACGCGGTAGTCCACCGCCGGAACGCGGTAGACCGAGGTCACCACCTTCGGCCCGAGGCCGAGCGGCACGATCATCGTCGAGCCGACCGGCACCGCGCCGAGGTTGGCGAGCACGTCCACCTGCAGGGCGAGGATGCGGCCCTCGGCGTCGAGCGCAAGGCGCGCGCGGAAATACTGGTCGCGCCCCATGTGCGCGGCGAGGAACTCTTCGGCCCGGTCGGCGCGCCATTTGACCGGGCGCGCGAGCTTGCGTGCCGCATAGCACACGAGCCCGTCCTCGACATACACGCCCGTTTTCATCCCGAACCCTCCGCCGAGGTCGCCGACCACGACGCGGAACTCGTCCGGTTTCGTGCCGAACGCGGCGGCGAGCGATTCGCGCGCCGCGGTCGGCTGCTGCGTCTGCGTGTAGAGCGTGAAGCGTCTGTCGCGGAACTCGGCGAGCGCCGCGCGCGGCTCGAGCGGCACCGCCGCGAGCCGCTGGTTCGCGATCGAGACCTCGACCACGTGCGCCGCGCGCGCGAACGAGCGCTCGACCGCGGCCCGATCGCCGTATCGCGCCTCGGCCGCGACGTTGTCCGGCGCCGCGGGCCAGAGTACCGGCGCACCGGGCGCGAGCGCCTGCTCCGGTGTCACCACGCACCGAAGCGCTTCGTACTCGACCGCGACCAGATCGGCCGCATCCTGCGCCTGCGCGCGCGTCTCGGCGACAACCGCCGCGACCGGGTGGCCGACGTAGTACGCCGTGCCGTCGGCAAGCAGCGTGCGCGGCGGCGCGGCGGCCGGTGAGCCGTCGGCGCGCGCAAAAAGCGGCGGTATCGGCAGCGCCCCGACGCCGTCCGCTTTCAGGTCTGCGATGGTGAACACGGCGAGCACGCCCGCGGCACGGCGCGCCTCGCTGGCGTCAATCGAGACAATGCGCGCGTGCGCGTGCGGCGAGCGCACGAGCACCATCCACGCCTCGCCCGGCAGGTTGCGATCGTCGCTGTACAGGCCCCGGCCGCAGAGCAGCCGGTCGTCCTCGATGCGTTTCTGCGTTCGCGAGGCGCCGAAGCGGGCGATCGAAGGGTCGAACTGCGTTTCCGGTACGGGCGGTGTGCTCATGGCCAGAAAAACGCCCCGTCGAGGGGCGCGGAGTCAGGGTGGCGGAGAGAGAGGGATTCGAACCCCCGGTACCCTTGCGGGTACAACAGATTTCGAGTCTGCCGCATTCGACCACTCTGCCATCTCTCCGCGGCCGAAACGAAGGGCGGATTTTATCAGTCGCTCGGGACGGAAACGCCAGTCTGCCGGTACACTTACGTCAAGCGCCGCAGGTCGCCGGCGCCCAGCGAGGGGGGAGGCGTGCCGATCACATGGATCCTGAACACCGTGGGGCTGTTCGCCACCACAGTGGGTGCACTGCTGATATTTCTTTACCTGTGGCGCTCGCCGCGCTTCGCGGACCAGTGGCTGAGCCCCGACGGTCAGCGTGCGTATCAGAAGCAGCGGCGGCTGCTGACGATCGCGATCGGTCTGATCGCCTCCTGGCTCGTCATCCAGTACGTCGGAGTGATCCTGCTGTAGGCGGGACCACGCCGCTGCATGCGGTGCAGCCGCCGGGTCAGGTCGCTGCGATCCTCTCCGTACCGCCCATGTAGGGCCGCAGCGGCTCGGGCACGGTCACCGAGCCGTCGGCGTTCTGGTAGTTCTCGAGAACCGCGATCAACGTTCGCCCCACCGCCAGCCCGGAGCCGTTCAGCGTGTGCACCGGCTCTGGCTTGCCCTTTTCGTTCCTGAAGCGCGCCTGCATGCGCCGCGCCTGAAACGCCTCGAAGTTCGAGCAGGAGGAAATTTCACGGTACGCGTTCTGTCCGGGCAACCACACTTCCAGGTCGTAGGTCTTGGCTGCCGCGAAACCCATGTCGCCGGTGCACAGCGTCACCACGCGGTACGGGAGCTCGAGCTTCCTGAGGATCGCCTCGGCGTGCGCGGTGAGCTGCTCGTGCGCCTCGTACGATTTCGCCGGGTGCTCGATCCAGACGAGCTCCACCTTGTCGAACTGGTGGTTGCGGATCATGCCGCGCGTGTCCTTGCCGGCGGCGCCCGCTTCCGAGCGGAAGCACGGCGAATGGCAGACGAACCGCAGCGGCAGCGCCTCCAGCGGCAGGATCTCGCCGCGCACGAAGTTGGTCACCGGGTATTCGGCCGTCGGGATGAGGTAGAGGTCGCGCTCCTCGACCTTGAACAGATCGCCCTTGAACTTGGCGAGGCTGGAGACGCCGTCGGCGCACGCGCCGGTGACCAGGTACGGGGCGTACACCTCGGTGTAGCCGTGCTCGCGCGTGTGCACGTCGAGCATGAACTGCGCGAGCGCCCGGTGCAGCCGCGCCACCTGGCCCTTGAGCACCACGAAGCGCGAGCCGGCGATCTTCGCCGCGGTGTCGAAGTCCACGCCGCCCAGCGCGGCGCCCAGGTCCACGTGGTCCTTCGGCGCGAAGCCGAAGGCGCGCGGCTCGCCCCAGCGGCGCTCCTCCCTGTTCTGCTCGGGCGATTCGCCGACCGGCACGCTCTCGTGCGGGATGTTCGGAACCAGCGCGACGAACTCGTGCAACTGCGCCTGCACGCGCGCGTTCTCGTGCTCCATCGCCTTGAGCTTTTCGGCCACCTCCGCGCCCTGCGTCATCAGCGCGCGCGCCCGAGCCTCGTCCTGCGCCGCCTTCGCCTGGCCGACTTTCTTCGCGAGCGCGTTCCTCTCGGCCTGCAGCCGCTCGGTCGCGATCTGGATCTCCTTGCGCTTCGCCTCCAGCGCGAGAAACGCCGCCCTGTCGAGCACGAAGCCGCGCGTCGCCAGGCGCGCGGCGACCGCGTCGAGCGAAGTCCTCAGCAGATGGATGTCGATCATTTCTTCTTCGCTTCCTCGTTGCGCCGGCGCAGCTCGGCGAGTTTTTCCCGGATGCGCGCTTCCAATCCGCGCTCGGTCGGCCGATACCATTCGACCGGGGGCATGCCGTCCGGAAAGTAGCTCTCGCCGGCGGCGAAGGCGTCGGGTTCGTCGTGCGCGTAGCGATAGCCCGCCCCGTAGCCCAGCGCCTTCATCAGCCGCGTCGGTGCGTTGCGCAGGCGCAGCGGCACCGGCCGCGTGCCGTCGCCGGCGACGAAGTCGCGCGCGGCATTATAGGCGGCGTACACCGCGTTCGACTTGGCGCAGCAGGCGAGATAGAGCACCGCTTCCGCGAGCGCCAGCTCGCCCTCGGGCGAGCCGAGGCGCTCGTAGGTTTCGCAGGCATCGAGCGCGAGCCGCAGCGCGCGCGGATCGGCAAGGCCCACGTCCTCGACCGCCATGCGCACGATGCGCCGGCCGAGATACAGGGGGTCGGCGCCGCCGTCGAGCATCCTCACCAGCCAGTAGAGCGAGGCGTCGGGATCCGAGCCGCGCACCGACTTGTGCAGCGCCGAGATCTGGTCGTAGAACTGCTCGCCGCCCTTGTCGAAGCGGCGCAGGCTTCTCGCGAGCGTCTTTTCGACGAACTCGCCGTCAATCACGCCCGAAGGCTTCGCCGTCTCGAGCAGCTCGATCGCGTTGAGCAGCCGCCGCGCGTCGCCGTCGGCGAAGCCGATCAGGCGCTCGCGGGCGGCCGCGTCGAGCGCGACCCCGGTGCGGTCAATGAGCACGCGCAGGTCCTCCGCCGAAAGCGGCTCGAGCACGTACACGGCGGCGCGCGACAGGAGCGCGCTCACCACCTCGAACGACGGGTTTTCGGTGGTCGCGCCGATGAAGGTGAACAGCCCCCGCTCGACGTAAGGAAGGAAGGCGTCCTGCTGCGCCTTGTTGAAGCGGTGCACCTCGTCCACGAACACGATCGTGCGCCGCCCGCGCGCGGCCGCGAGCTCCGCCGCCTGCACCGCCTCGCGGATGTCCTTCACGCCCGAGAGCACCGCCGAGATCGCGATGAACTCGGCGTCGAAGGCTTCGGCCATGAGGCGCGCGATCGTGGTTTTGCCGGACCCCGGCGGGCCCCACAGGATCATCGAGTGGGGCTTTCCCGACTCGAACGCGATCCGCAGCGGCTTTCCCGGCCCGAGCAGGTGCCGCTGGCCGACGACCTCGTCGAGCGTCCTCGGGCGCAGCCGCTCGGCGAGCGGCGCGGCAGCCTCCCGCGCGCCGATCAGGTCACTTTTCGCCGAGGACATCGGCACCCCGGGGCGGGGTGAAGCGGAACGTCTCCGGGTCCACCTGAGGGTTGCGCACGACCCGAGAAAAGCGCAGCACCGTGGTCTGGCCGAAATGGTCGGTCAGTTCCATCGCGCCGATGCCGGACACATCCATGCCGATGCGCACGCGCTCGAAGCCGGCCTCGCGGCTGCGCGGTCGCGCCTCCACCCACGCAAGCCCGTCGGCGGTGCCGGCGTCGGCGAGCTCGAACGCCTCGCTCACGTCGGAGGCGCCGGCGAGCAGCGCCGCCGGCGTCGCCCCGAGCGCCTTGGTGATGCGCCGCACGGTCACCTGGTTGAGATCGCGGTCGTGGATCCACATGCGCTCGCCGTCGGCGACGATCACCTGCGCGTACGGCTTCGAATACGTCCAGCGAAAGCGCCCGGGGCGCAGGAACACGAAGCGGCCGCTCGATTCCTGCACCAGCTTGCGGTCGCGGTCGAACACCTTCTGCTCGAACTCCGCGCTTGCAGCCTGCGTGGTGCGCAGAAACGCCTGGAAGCGCTCGATTCCGGAGGCCTGCGCCGCCGCCGCGGCGAGGAGAAACGCTGCCGCAGTCACCGCGCGCGATGAGCGGCGCAACGCGCCCGCTCGATCGCGCCGCAACAAGCCGCCCTTGCTTCGCGAGGCGCTCATTTATTCGACCTTCGCCGGAACGAGCACCTCGCGGTTGCCGTTCGGCTGCATCGCCGACACGAGGCCGGCCTTTTCCATGTCCTCGATCAGGCGCGCGGCACGGTTGTAGCCGATCCTCAGGTGCCGCTGCACGAGCGAGATCGAGGGCCGGCGCGTGCGCACCACGATCTCCACGGCCTGATCGTAGAGCGGGTCCTTCTCGCCGGAGGGCGCCCCGCCCTCGGCGTCGCCCGCCGCCTCGCCCGCCGGCGGCTCCAGCACGTCGTGCAGGTATTCCGGCCTGGCGAGGCTCTTCAGGTGCTCGACCACCCTGTGCACTTCGTGGTCGGCGACAAAGGCGCCGTGCACTCGCTGCGGCAGGCCGGATCCGGCAGGGAGGTAGAGCATGTCGCCCGCGCCGAGGAGCGACTCGGCCCCCGACTGGTCGAGAATGGTGCGCGAATCCACCTTCGAGGCGACCTGAAAGGCGATGCGCGCCGGGATGTTCGCCTTGATGAGGCCGGTGATCACGTCCACCGACGGGCGCTGCGTGGCGAGGATCATGTGGATGCCCGCGGCGCGCGCCTTCTGGGCGAGGCGCGCGATCAGCTCCTCGACCCGCTTGCCGGTGGTCATCATGAGATCGGCAAGCTCGTCGATCACGATGACGATGTAGGGCAGCAGCGCGAGCGGCTGCGGGCTGCCCGAGCCGAGGGTGAGCGGATCGTCGAGATGCCGGCCGTGCTTCTCCGCTTCCGCGATCTTGTGGTTGAGCCCCGAGAGGTTGCGGCAGCCATGCCAGCTCATCACCCGGTAGCGGCGGTCCATCTCGGCGACGCACCAGCCGAGCGCGTTCGCCGCCTGTTTCATGTCGGTGACCACCGGGCAGAGCAGATGCGGGATGTCCTGGTAGACCGACAGCTCCAGCATCTTCGGGTCCACGAGGATCAGGCGCACATGGCGCGGCTCGGCCTTGTACAGCAGCGACAGGATCATCGCGTTGATCGCCACCGACTTGCCCGAACCGGTGGTGCCGGCCACCAGCAGGTGCGGCATCTTCGCGAGGTCGGCCACCACCGGGCCGCCGGCGATGTCCTTGCCGAGCGCGAGCGCGAGCGGCGAGTGCGCCGCGGCATAGGTTTCCGAGCCGAGGATCTCGGCAAGGCGCACGATCTGCCGGTGGGGATTGGGGATTTCCAGCCCCATGCAGGACTTGCCGGGGATCGTCTCGACGACGCGGATCGAGACCACCGACAGCGCGCGCGCGAGGTCCTTGACGAGGTTGACGATCTGGCTGCCCTTGACGCCCACCGCCGGCTCCACTTCGTAGCGCGTGATCACCGGGCCAGGGTAGGCGGCGAGCACCTTCACCGAGACGCCGAAGTCCGACAGCTTCTTCTCGATCAGGCGCGAGGTGAATTCGAGCGTCTCGGCGCCGACCATCGCGCCCGCCGAGGAGTCCTCGTCCAGCAGCTTCAACGGCGGCAGCGGCGTATCCGGCAGGTCTTCGAACAGGCGCTTCTGCTTTTCGCGCTGCGCGCGCTCGGACTTCTTCACCTCCGGCGGCGGAGGCGCGATGACGAGCGGCGGATGCTCCTCCTCGCGCTTTTTCTCCGCCTCGACCAGCGTCTCGCGTTCCTTCAGCGCCCGTTCGCCGACGCGGCGGTCGCGGCGCCGCTCCCAGGCCGCGCGCGCGCCGAGCGCCGCGGTTTCGAGGAGCGCGCCGAGCGCCTCCGCGATCGAGAGCCAGGACACGCCGATGAAGAGGCTGAAGCCAGCCGCCGCCGCGGCAAGGAGCAGCAGGGTCGCGCCGGTGAATCCGAGCGCGGTCGCCGCGAGCCCCCCTACGACGTCGCCCACGATTCCGCCCGGCACCTGAGGCAGTCCGGCGCCGTAACTGTGCAGACGCAGCGACTCCAGCGCGGCGCTCGCCACCAGAAGGAGCAGGAAGCCCGCGAGCCCGGCCGCGAGCGGCCGGCGTTCCGCCGGCGCCTGCTCCAGCCGCCGGTAGCCGCGCACGACGAAGTACACGCACAGCGCCGCCCACCACCAGGCCGAGAACCCGAACGCCGAAAGCAACCGGTCGGCGACGAGCGCGCCGAAGGCGCCGCCGGCGTTGTGTACCACTGCGCCGGTGGCGCTCGCCGACCAGCCCGGATCGTCGCGGTGGAAGGTGGCGAGAACGAGCGCGAGGTAGGCGGCCAGCGCCGCGAGCAGCAGCCAGCGCGCCTCGCGCAGCAGCCCCTTCAGCTTCGCCGGAAGCGGTGCCGCGGGGCTCTTCTGGGCCGGGGCCACGGGGTGAGCGGGCGCGACTACTCCGGCAGAGCGATCGTGTCGCGCAGCACGATGGTCGAGCCTCGCATCTCGATGTAGCCGCCCATCTGCAGGTCCTTCATCACGCGACTGACCATCTCGCGCGAGGCGCCGACCATCTTGGCGATGTCCTGCTTGGGCAGGCGCCGGGTGACGATCTTCTGCCCGTCCACATCCTCTGCCATGTCGAGCAGCAGCCGCGCGACGCGCCCATAGACGTCGAGCAGCGCGAGGCTGCCGATCTTGCGGTCGGCCTCGCGCAGGCGCTTCACCAGGCCCCTCATCACCGCCATCGCCATGTCGAAGTTCTCGGCGAGGCATTTCCTGAAGTCGCGGCGCGTGAGCGCGAGCAGCTCGCACGGCTCCATCGCCACCACGCTCGCCGAGCGCGGGTGGTCGTCGATCAGGCCCATCTCGCCGAAGAACTCGCCCGGACCGAGGATGCTGAGGATGACCTCCTTGCCGTCGGAATCGCTCATCATCACCTTGAGCCGCCCGGAGATGACGATGTAGAGCGAGTCGGTCGGATCGCCCGCGGCCATGATGAGCGAGCCGCGCGGCGCGCTGCGGCGCGTGACCACGGGCACGAGCGCGTGCAGCTGCTCGTCGGGCAGGCTCGCGAACAAGGGAACCGTCTTGAGCAGCGCGGTGGAAACCGGCGTCGCTGTCGCAGGCATGGGCATCGGGCGCGCTTCCGGCGTGTGCCGACCGCGCCATGTTACCAGAACCGCTCCCTTATACTTCGGCCGTGGCCGTACGACACGCACGACTCCTGATCCTCGGCTCGGGCCCGGCCGGCTACACGGCGGCGGTGTACGCCGCGCGCGCCAACCTCAAGCCGGTGCTGATCGCGGGCATCGCCCCCGGCGGGCAGCTGATGACCACCACCGACGTGGACAACTGGCCGGCGGACGCCGACGGGGTGCAGGGGCCGGAGCTGATGGCGCGCTTTCAGCGCCACGCCGAACGCTTCGCGACCGAGATCATCTATGACCACATCCATACCGCGCGGCTCGGGGAACGGCCGTTCGTGCTGGAGGGCGACGCCGGCACCTATACCTGCGACGCGCTGATCATCGCCACCGGCGCCTCGGCGAAATACCTCGGCCTGCCCTCCGAGCAGAAATACCTCGGCAAGGGAGTCTCCGCCTGTGCCACCTGCGACGGCTTCTTCTACAGGGGCGAGGACGTCGCCGTGGTGGGCGGCGGCAACACCGCGGTGGAGGAAGCGCTGTATCTCGCCAACATCGCCCGCCACGTGACGCTCGTTCACCGGCGCGACCGCTTCCGCGCCGAAAAGATCATGGTGGACAAGCTGATGAAGCGCGTCGCCGAGGGCCGTGTCGCGCTGGAGCTCGACGCGGTGCTCGACGAGGTGCTTGGCGACGAGCGCGGCGTCACCGGGATCCGCGTGCGCAACGTGAGGACCGGCGCGCCGAAGACGCTGGCGGTGAAGGGCCTGTTCGTCGCCATCGGCCACACTCCGAACACGCAGATCTTCGAGGGCCAGCTGGAGATGGAGGACGGCTACATCGTGACGCGCGGCGGGCGCCACGGCGGCGCGACCGAGACGAGCGTTCCGGGCGTGTTCGCCGCCGGCGACGTGCAGGACCGCATCTACCGCCAGGCGGTGACCAGCGCGGCGAGCGGCTGCATGGCGGCGCTCGACGCGGAGAAATACCTTGACGCCCAGGAATGACGAATTCCGCGACGCCGTGGCCGACGTCGAGCCGCTCGCGCCGGCGCGCCGGATCGCGCCGCGCCCGCCGCCGCCTCCGCCGGTGCCGGCGCAGCGCCGGCGCGACGAACGGGCCGCGCTCGCCGAAAGCCTCGCCGGCCCGCTCTCGGTCGAGGACGCGCTCGACACCGGCGAAGAGCTGGCCTACGCGCGCGCGGGCCTGCCGCGCCACGTACTGAGAAAGCTGCGGCGCGGGCACTGGGTGGTCGAGGCGCACCTCGACCTGCACGGCCAGACGCGAGCCGAGGCGGCCGACTCGGTCGCCGCGTTCCTCGCCGAGGCGACCGCGGCGGGCCGCCGGTGCGTGAGGATCGTGCACGGCAAGGGCCGCGGCTCGCCCAACCGCGAACCGGTGCTCAAGGCGATGCTGAGAAAATGGCTGCCGCGCCGCGACGAGGTGCTCGCCTGCTGCCAGGCGCCGGCGGCGCAGGGCGGGTCGGGCGCGCTGCTTGTGCTGCTCAAGGCGAAGGCACGGCCTTGAGCCAAGCGCGCGGCCGGACGGGCTAAACGATCCTCAGGACCTTGCGCGCCGGGTCGATCTCGACCGTCGCGCCGTCCGGAACCTGCGCGGTCACGTCGCCCTCGAACCCGGCGAGCAGCGTCAGGTCGGCGAACACCGCTCCCTGCGCGAGGATCGGGTTGACGGTGTTGAAGACGAGCGCGAGCGGAACGACGCCGCGCGAGGCCATCTCGCGCAGCATCCAGGCCGAGGCGACGCCGCCTTTCGCGGTGTCGAGCACGAGAATCCTGCCGACGTACGAGCGGCCGGCGAGCTTGTGCGCCAGCCGCGAGAAGGTGCCGCCGATCCGGTCGAGGTCGTAGCGCGCGGAAAACCCGTCCTTCGCCACCAGCGCCGTTCCGGCGACCCGCTTGCCGGTCGCATGGCGTGCCTTCAGCTCGATCACGGCAGGCGTCCCGTCGCGGCCGCCTCGACGCAACTCTCCATCGAGGCAAGCAGCGGCACGTAGCCGTAGCCGCCGAGGATGTTGACCAGTTTCGCGCTGTTGGTGGCAAGGCGCTTCCAGCCGTTCGCCTCGGCGATCTCGCGCGCGTACGACTGGTAGAAGCACATCCCGGAGAGAACGTGGCCGCCCGCGGCCTCGATGCGCCCGGTGTAGCCCATGCGGTCGGCGTCGGGCTTGACCTGCGGGCTCGTCACCGCGAGCAGCGGCCGCACGAAGCGCCGGCCGTCGCAAAGCGAGGCGAGCTGGCGCAGCTCGTAGAGCGAGAGCTGCGGCGCCGAAAAGACGACCACGTCCACGTCGCGCTCGCCGCGATAGGCGTCCTGCAGCGCCCTGACCTCGGCTTCGCCGACGCGGTGCGCCACCGGCAGGCGGTCGCCGCCGCAATCTTGCAGCCGCGCCGCCTCCGGCGTGATGCCGACCAGGTGAAACATGGCCACCGAGCCGAAGCTCGCCATCGCCGCGCCGAAGTGCTTCAGCGCGTCCGATCCCGGCACCGAGTCGAGCCCTTCGAGCACCGGCACCTGCCAGTAATTGCCGGCCAGCCGCCCGATGACGCCACCCAGCGCCCCCCAGTCGTTGAGGGTGCGCGGCGTCCAGTGCACGCGGATGCGCAGCGTCGCGCGCCGCTGCGCCTCCAGATGAAAGCCGTAGCGTGGCGTGCGCCCGGTCAGTCCCGCGGCGAGCGCCGAGGGCCCGCCCTCGAAGTTCGAACGCGCGCCGCAGACCGAGTTGCAGTAGATCACCACGCCGGTGTCGCCGAAGGCGACCGATTCGCCTCGCACCGGCGCCTGGATCGTCTGGTAGTGGATGCAGGTGTCGGTGAGCGACACGCCAAGGGAGCGGAACGCCGCGATCGCCCGCCGCTCCAGATCGAGCATCCACCCGGCCTGCCCGAGCACGCCGGCCTTGGCGAAGTCGGTGCCGCGCGGATCGGTGATCGTCGGCACCCGCACGCGGGCGCCTTCCTCGCGCGCCAGCGCTTCCAGCCATTCGACGCCCGCGTGCCCGAGGCTCTCGGTGTCGGCCATGACGTGCGCCTGCGTCACCTCGACGAAGTCCGCCGCGCCGAAGAACTCGCCGACGCGGATCTGGTGCTCGATCGCGGTCTGCGCGGCGCGCCCGAGTTCCCCCGCGCGCATCGCGCGCTCCAGATCGTTCAGCGTCACTGGTGCAAGCAGAAAAACCGGGTCAGACCCGGGTCTGACCCTGTTTTGGGCTAGACCGCGGCCTCGTTGGTTTCGCCGGTACGGATGCGCACCACGTGCTCGACCGAGGTGACGAAGATCTTGCCGTCGCCGATCTTTCCGGTGCGCGCGGATTTCACGATCGCCTCGATCGCCGGCTCGACCTGGTTTTCGGTCACGACCACCTCGATCTTCACCTTGGGCAGAAAGTCCACGACGTACTCGGCCCCGCGGTACAGCTCCGTGTGGCCCTTCTGGCGCCCGAAGCCCTTGACCTCGGTGACCGTGAGGCCGGTGACTCCGACTTCCGAGAGCGCCTCGCGCACCTCGTCGAGCTTGAAAGGTTTGACGATCGCTTCGATCTTCTTCATGAGCCGGCTCCTCCGCCGCGACTATTGTACAACCTATAATTCCGGCATGGCGACGACCGCGCCGACGGCCCCGCGCCGGAGCCTCCTCGTGCGCTCCGGTCGCGCGCTCACGGCGCTCGGGTTCAGGCGCCTCGCGCTCGCCTGCTTGCGCGCGGCGTCGCGGCGCGATCCGTCCGAGCCCGAGGCCTGGAACGCGATCGCATTCCTGCACGCCGAGCGCCGGGAACTGGCCCAGGCGCTCGCGGCCTTCGAGCGGGCGAGCGCCCTAGCGCCGGATCACGCGCCCACCGAGTTCAACATCGGGTTCGTCCTGCAGCGGCTGGGCCGCCACGCCGAAGCGATCGAGCGCTTCCGGCGCGCGCTCGCGCTCGATCCGGACCTCGCGCGGGCGCGCGCGGCGCTCGCGCGCTCGGAGGCGCAGGCCACGGTTGGAACGGCTGCGGATCGTTGAATCGCTCGCAAGCGTGGCGCCGTCCGAGTGGGACGCGCTCGCCGGCGGCAATCCGTTCGCGAGCCACGCGTTCCTCTCGGCGCTCATCGACACCGGCTGCGCGGCGGCACGCACCGGCTGGCGGCCGAAGTTTGTGCTCCTTGAGCGCGACGGCGCGCTCGCCGCGGCGATGCCGCTCTTTCTCAAGTCGCACTCCTGGGGCGAGTACGTATTCGACTGGGCCTGGGCCGAGGCCTTCGCGCGCCACGGGCTCGCCTATTACCCGAAGCTCGTCTGCGCGGTGCCTTTCACCCCGGTCACCGGGCCGCGGCTGCTGGCGCGTGACGAGGCCGATCGCGCGAAGCTCCTTGCCGCCGCGCTCGACCTGGCGAAGGGCGCCTCGTCGCTGCATGTGCTCTTCCCGCCCGCGGAGGAAGCCGCGTTTCTCGAACGCGCCGGGCTGATGCTGCGCCGCTCGGTGCAGTTTCACTGGGCGAATGCCGGCTACGCCGACTTCGACGAGTTCCTCGCGCAGCTCACGGCCCACCGGCGCAAGGTGATCCGCCAGGAGCGCCGGCGCGTGCGCGAGGCGGGCGTCGCGCTGCGCCGGCTGCGCGGCGAGGCGATCGGCCGCGCGCACTGGGAGTTCTTCGAGCGCTGCTACCGGCACACCTACGCCGAACGCGGCATGCGCCCTTACCTCAGCCTGGAGTTTTTCCTGCGCATCGGCGAGACGATGCGCGCGCAGATGGCCCTCGTGCTCGCCGAGCGGCGCGGGCAGCCGATCGCCGCGGCGCTGCTCGTGGAGTCGCGCGAGGCCCTCTACGGCCGCTACTGGGGTGCCCTTGAGCACGTGCCGCTGCTTCATTTCGAGTGCTGCTACTACCAGGGGATCGAACACGCGATCGAGCGGCGGCTGGCGCGCTTCGAGGGCGGCGCGCAGGGCGAGCACAAGCTGCACCGCGGACTGCTTCCGGTCGAGACGGTCTCGGCGCACTGGATCGCGAACCCGCGGCTTGCGCGCGCGGTCGGCGAATTCCTCGCGCGCGAGCGCCTCGGGATCGCGCGCTACGTGGACGAGCTGGCGGAGTTCTCGCCCTTCAAAACACCGGCTTCTTCCGCGCCCGCGTAAAGCCGATCGCTCGCGCGATCTCACGCCGCGCGGCCGCCGGCCTTGCGCAGCCGGGCGCTTTCACCCGCTGTCCGGTCGCCGGATCCTTGCCGCGCTCGGAGAAATGACCGATCGGGGGTCCTATAATCCGCCGATCACGGAGGAAACGATGAGACTCAAAGGCAAGGTGGCGATCGTGACGGGGGCGGCGAGCGGCTTCGGCGAGGGCATCGCCAAGCGCTTCGCCGAGGAAGGCGCAGGTGTGGCGGTGGCGGATGTGAATTCCGCCGGCGGCCAGCGCGTGGCGGGCGAGATCGCGACCGCGGGCGGCAGGGCCATTTTCGTGCACGCCGACGTGACGCGCGGCACCGACTGGGCGAAGCTGGTCGGCGCCACGGAGTCTGCGTTCGGGCGACTGGACATCGTGGTGAACAACGCCGGCTGGACCCACCGCAACAAGCCGTTCCTCGAAGTCACCGAGGAGGAGTTCGACCGGGTCTATGCCATCAACGTGAAGAGCGTGTACCTGTCGGCGCGGCACGCGCTGCCGGTGTTCCGCCGCCAGGGCGGTGGCTGCTTCGTCAACATCGCCTCCACCGCCGGCGTCCGCCCGCGTCCGGGCCTCACCGTGTACAACAGCTCCAAGGGCGCGGTGATCCTGATGTCGAAGTCCATGGCCGCCGAGTTCGGCCCGGACAACGTGCGCGTCAACTGCGTCAACCCGGTTTTCAGCCCGGATACCGGGCTTTCGGCGGAGTTCGCCGGCGGTGCGGTCACCGACGAGGCGAAAAAGCGTTTTCTCGCCACGATTCCGCTCGGGCGTTTCTCGACGCCGCTCGACGTCGCGAACGCGTGCCTCTACCTCGCCTCCGACGAGGCGGCGTTCGTGAGCGGCGTGTGCATCGAGGTGGACGGGGCGCGCTGCGTGTAGCGCGGCAGCCCGCGCCTAGCCGCCCTGCAGCTTCTGGTCGGCGAGGGAGCGGAAGAACGCCTCGTGGTCGCGCAGGTCGAGAAGGAACGCCCGTTCGCGCTCGTCGGCGATCGGGCGGTGCATTCTGAGCGCCTGCAGGCCGTCGAGCACCTGGCGGATGCGCTCGACGCTCGCCTCCTCTACGAACTTGCGGATCTGCGATCGCGTCATGGCGTGCGTGCGGATTTCACGGTGCGATTCGCCGGCCGCTTGCCGGGTCGAACCAGTGGACATTGGCCGGATCGTAGCGCAGCGGCAGCCGGCCCGTCTTCGCCGCTAGCGACGCATGCAGCCGCGCCGCCACGCGCGTGCCGCCGGCATCGCCGATGTGGCCGTAGACCAGCGTATCCGAGCCGAGCGGCTCGATCAGGTCCACTTCCACCGTCAGCATCGCCTCGGACTCGGCGCACGGCTCCAGGTGCTCGGGCCGCACACCGAGCAGCCGGCCGTCGCGCGGGATCAGGTTCATCGGCGGTGAGCCGATGAAGCCGGCGACGAAGGTGGTCGCCGGTCGGGCATACACTTCCAGCGGCGCGCCGATCTGCTCGACGCGGCCGGCGTTCATCACCACCATGCGGTGCGCGAGCGTCATCGCTTCGACCTGGTCGTGGGTGACGAACAGGCTGGTGGTGCCCAGCCTGCGGTGCAGCGCCTGCAGCTCGCCGCGCATCTGCACGCGCAGCTTGGCATCCAGATTCGACAGCGGCTCGTCGAACAGGAACACCTGCGGCTCGCGCACGATGGCGCGGCCCATCGCCACGCGCTGGCGCTGGCCGCCCGAAAGTTCGCGCGGCTTGCGCTGAAGCAGCCCCGTCAGCTCGAGGATTTCGGCGGCCCTCCTCACCCGTGCCTCGATCTCGGCCTTCGGCAGCCCCTTGATGCGCAGCCCGTAGGACATGTTGTCGTACACGCTCATGTGCGGATAGAGCGCGTAGTTCTGGAACACCATCGCGATGTCGCGGTCTTTCGGTTCCAGATCGTTCACCACGCGCTCCCCGATCGCGATCTCTCCGGCAGTGATCGTCTCCAGCCCCGCGACCATTCTGAGGAGCGTCGACTTGCCGCAGCCCGAGGGCCCGAGGATCACGACGAACTCGCCGTCGGCGATGTCCATCGAGACGCCGTGGATCACTTCCAGCGCCCCGTAGGACTTGCGCACATTCCTGAGCGAGACGCCCGCCATTATTTTTCGGTCTCCACCAGGCCCTTGACGAACCACTTCTGCATCAGGATTACCACCACCGCGGGCGGCAGCATCGCGAGCATCGCGGTCGCCATGATGAGGTTCCACTCGTTCGCGGCGTCGGCTCCGACGATCATGCGCTTGATGCCGATCACCGTGGTGTACATGGACTCGTCGGTGGTGACGAGCAGCGGCCACAGGTACTGGTTCCAGCCGTAAATGAACTGGATGACAAAGAGCGCTGCCATCGTGGTCCCGGAAAGCGGCACCACCACGTCCCAGAAAAAGCGCATCGGGCCCGCGCCGTCCACGCGTGCGGCTTCGGCCAGTTCGTCCGGAATCGTCATGAAGAATTGGCGAAACAGGAAGGTCGCGGTCGCCGAGGCGATCAGCGGCACCGTCAGACCGGCGTAGGTGTTGAGCATGCCGAGGTCCGAGATCACCTTGAACGTGGGAATGATGCGCACCTCGACCGGCAGCATCAGGGTCACGAAGATCATCCAGAAGAAGAACATCCGCAGCCGAAAGCGGAAATACACGATTGCGAAGGCCGACAGGATCGAGATCGCGATCTTGCCCAGCGGGATCGCGAGCGCCATCACGAGGCTGTTGACGAGCATGGTCGCCACCGGCGCCTTCGAGCCCTTGGTCGAGCCGGCCGCGAGCACCTGGGAATAGTTCTCCCACAGCCGGTCGCCGGGCAGAAGCGGCATCGGCACCTGCATGATCGCCTCCAGCGTGTGGGTCGAGGCGACGAAGGTGACATAGATCGGGAACGCGACCAGCAGCACGCCGGCGGCAAGCACCAGGTGCGCGAACAGGTCGAGCCACGGGCGCTTCTCGACCATCAGTACTGCACCTTGCGCTCGATGAAGCGGAACTGCACCACCGTGAGCGCGATCACGATCGCCATCAGGATCACCGACTGCGCCGACGATCCGCCGAGGTCGGCCGCCTTGACCCCGTCGTAATACACCTTGTAGACGAGGATCTGCGTCGCGCCCGCCGGCCCGCCCTGGGTGGTGGCGTCAATGACCCCGAAGGTGTCGAAAAACGCGTACACCACGTTCACCACCAGCAGGAAGAAGGTGGTGGGCGACAGCAGCGGAAAGACGATGGTCCAGAAGCGCCGCCCGGGGCCGGCGCCGTCAATCGCCGCCGCCTCGATGAGCGAGCGCGGGATGGACTGCAGGCCGGCGAGGAAAAAGAGGAAGTTGTACGAGATCTGCTTCCACACCGAAGCGATCACCACGAGCAGCATCGCCTGATCGTCCTTCAGGATCCAGTTCCAGTCCACCCCGAAGCCCTTGAGCGCGTAGGTGACGATTCCGATCGAGGGCGCGAACAGAAACGACCAGAGCACGCCGGCGACCGCCGGCGCCACCGCGTAGGGCCAGATGAGGAGTGTCTTGTACGCCAGCGCCCCGCGGATCACGCGATCGGCCATGACGGCGAGCAACAGCGAAATCGCGATACCGGAGAACGCCACCAGAACGCTGAACACCGCGGTGATGCGGAACGACTTCAGGTAGTGCTCGTCGCCGAACAGCGCGACGAAGTTCTGCAGGCCGACGAACCGCGTGTTCAGGCCGAAAGCGTCCTGCAGCTGGAACGAGTACCAGACCGCCTGCGCCGCCGGCCAGAAGAAGAACACCAGCGTGATCGCGAGCTGCGGCGCGACCAGGGCGTAGGGCAGCCAGGCCGAGCGGAAGACGACTCGCTTTTGCATCGCGGGCACGGGGGCGCCGGCGGCGGCGCTCCCCTTGCGGCGGCGTCCCTACCGGATGGCGGCCTCGAACTTGCGCAGGATCTCGTTGCCGCGCCGTACGGCGTCATCGAGCGCGGTCTTCGCGTCCTTCTTGCCCGCGAACACCGCCTCCAGCTCCTCCTCGATCACCTCGCGCCCCTGCACGAAGTTGCCGAAGCGCAGCCCCTTCGAGTTCTCGGTCGGCGCCTTGTAGGTGAGCTGCTTCACCGGCAGCTCGGCGCCGGGATCCTTGTCATAGAAGCCCGACTTCTTGGTGAGCTCGTAGGCCGCCCGGGTGATCGGCACGTAGCCGGTCTTGGTGTGCCACTCCATCTGCACCTCCGGCCGCGACAGGTAAGCGAGGAAGGTCGCGACGCCCTTGTATTCCTCGGGCTTGCGCCCGCTCATCACCCAGAGCGACGCGCCACCGATGATCGAGTTCTGCGGCGCGCCGGGCACGTCGTCGTGGTAAGGAATGAAGTTGATGGACCAGTCGAACTTGGCGACCTTGCGGATGGTCGCCTGTGCGCCGGCCGAGAGCGTCGCCATCGCGCATTCGCCGCTCGAGAACCTGCCGTCGCCCTGGTTGGTGCGGCCGACATACGTGAACAGGCCCCGCTTCGCCATGTCGCCGAGCATCGCGATGTGTTTCACGTGCAGCGGCGAGTTGAAGGTGAACTGGGTATCGAAGCCGCCCATGCCGTTTTGCTTGGTACCGATCGGCACGTTGTGCCAGGCGCTGAAGTTCTCGATGTGCTTCCACGACGGCCAGCTGGTGGTGTAGACGCACTGCTGTCCGGCGGCCTTGAGCTTCTCCGCGGCGGCGAGCACCTCCTTCCAGGTGCGCGGCGCCTTGTTCGGATCGAGCCCGGCTTTCTTGAACGCATCCTTGTTGATGTAGAACATCACCGTCGAGCTGTTGAAGGGAAACGAGAGCATGTTGCCCTGCAGGTCGGTGTAGTAGCCGGTCACCGTCGGCAGGTAGGCCTTCGGATCGAACGGCACGCCCGATTCCTTCATCAGCTGGTACACCGGCTTGATCGCTCCCTTGGCGGCCATCATGGTCGCCGTGCCCACCTCGAACACCTGCACCAGGTGCGGCGGGTTGCCGGCGCGGAACGCCGCGATCGCCGCGGTCATGGACTCGGGATACGAGCCCTTGTACGTGGCGACGACCTTGTATTCCTTCTGGCTATCGTTGAATTTGCCGGCGAGCCCGTTCAGCGCCTCGCCGAGCGCGCCGCCCATCGAATGCCACCACTGGATCTCGACCTGGGCGTATGCCGGGCCACCGAATAGGCCCGCGCCCGCGAGCGCCGCCGCCAAGAGCTTGAGTCGCATGGAACGTCCTCCCATTGTTTGCCGCCCGGGCCCCACGCCGGACCGCTGCGCGAGTATAGCCAAAGCCCGTGACGGGTTGGCGAAGGCTACTTCGGCAGGGGTTTGCGCGGCGCGCGTCCGAGAACGCCCGACTTGATTCCGGCGCGATGCGCCGCCTCGAATTTCCGCAGCAGCTCATTGCCGCGGCTCGCGGCATCGTCGAGCGCGAGCTTGGGCGGCTTCTCTCCCCGCCACACCGCCTCCAGCTCCTCCTCGAGAATCGCGCGGATGGCGGGAAACTCTCCCAGGCGGATGCCGCGCGACTCGCGCGTGGGCTGATGCAGCAGGAGCTGCCGGATCGCCACTTCGTGCCCCGGATGCACGTCGTAGAAGCCCTGGCCGCGCGTGCGCTCGTAGGCGGCGCGCGTCACCGGGACGAAGCCGGTGCGCTGATGCCACTCAGCCTGGATCTCCGGCCGCGCCAGAAACGCGAAGAACCTGACCGCCCCGCGGACCTCGGCCGCCGGACGGCCGGCGAGCAGCCAGAGCCCGGCGCCGCCGATCAGCGAATGATGCGGCGCGCCGCGCACGTCGTCGTAGTGCGGCAGCTCCGCCACGCCGAACTCGAACTGCGCCTCGCGCTTCAGCTCGGCGTAGCTCGCCGAGGAAGCCGTCAGCATCGCACATTCGCCGCGCGCGAACAGCCGCTCGCCCTCCAGCCGCCGGCCGCTGTAGGTGAAGTAGCCCGAGCGCACCCAGGACGAGAGCATCGAGACGTGCCGCACCATGAGATGCGTGTTGAACACCAGCTTCGCGTCCATGCCGGCAAGGCCGTTGTCGCGCGTGGCGAAATCCTGCTTGTGCCAGGTGCTCATGTTCTCCACGTGCACCCACGCCGGCCAGGTCGTGGTGTAGGCGCACCGGTAACCCGCTTCCAGCAGCTCGCCCATCGCCTTCGGCATCTGGTACCACGTGCGCGGCGGCCTCTCGGGGTCGAGCTTCGCCTTGCGGAACGCGCTCTTGTTGTAGAACAGGACCGGCGTGGAAATGTTGAAGGGCAGCGCGAGGAGCCGCCCGGCCTCGTCGGAGAAATAGCTCGCCACCGCGGGCAGGAACTCGCGCGCCTCGATGCGCTCGCCCGCCTCCTGCGCCGCCTGCCACAGCGGCCGCCAGGCGCCTCGCGCCGCCATCAGCTGCGCGGTGCCCAGCTCGTACACCTGCACCAAGTGCGGCCCGTTGCCGGCGCGCTGCGCCTCCATCGCCGCGATCAGCGTGCGCTCGTAGCCGCCCTTGTGCTCGGCGACGACCCAGTACGTGTTTTGCGAGTCGTTGAAGCGCTGCACCAGGCTCTCAAGAACGTCGCCGAGCGCGCCGCTCATCGAGTGCCAGAGCCGGATCTCGGTCTGCGCCTGCGCGGCGCAGGCGGCGGCCGCGAGCAGCAGCGAAACGGCGATTTCACGCATCGAGGTGCATTGTATGATGCGGGAGATGGCTCACGCGCACGATCTCACCGCGGTCGAGGTGGCGGCGCAGTTTGCGCGCGGCGCGCTCTCCCCGGTCGAATTCACGCAGGCGTGCCTTGCGCGCATCGAGGCGTGCGAGCCGAAGCTGAACGCGATGTACCGGGTGCACCGCGAGCAGGCGCTTGCCGCGGCGCGCGAATCGGAGGCCCGCTGGCGCGCCGGGCGGCCGCTGTCGCCGCTCGACGGCGTGCCGGCGACGATCAAGGAGAATATTCACACGCGGGGCGATCCGTCGCCGATCGGCACGCGCGCGAACGAGGACGCACCGCCCCAGCCCGAGGATGCGCCGCCCGCGGCGCGGCTGCGCGAGGCGGGCTGTGTCATCCTCGGCAAGACCACGATGCCGGACTTCGGCATGCTGTCGGCAGGCGTCTCGAGCCTGCACGGCATCACGCGCAATCCGTGGCGGCTCGATCGCAACACCTCCGGATCCAGTTCCGGGGCCGGCGCTGCCGCCGCCGCGGGTTACGCGCCGCTGCACCTCGGCACCGACATCGGCGGTTCGGTGCGCCTGCCCGCCACGCACTGCGGCATCTTCGCGCTCAAACCGAGCCTCGGGCGCGTGCCGATCTATCCCCCCTACATCGGCCGCGTTGCCGGGCCGATGACGCGCGCCGTCGCCGATTCGGCGGCGCTCATGAACCTGCTCACGAAGCCTGATGCGCGCGACTTCATGAGCCTGCCGCACGAGGACGCCGACTATACGCGGCTGGAAGGCATCGAGCCGAAGGGGTTGCGCATCGCGTTTCTGCCCGAGATGAAAGTCGGGCTCGCACCGCACCCGGAAGTGCGCGCCGCGGCCGCCGCCGCCGCGCGCGCGCTGCAGACGGCCGGCGCGCAGGTAGAGGAAATCGCCTCGTTCCTCACGCCCGAGATCTTCGACGGCATGTGCCGGTTCTTCGAGGCGCGCTCCTACCACGACCTCACGCGGATGGCGCCCGAAAAGCAGAGGAAGGTGTTGCCGTTCATCGTCGAGTGGTGCAGCTGGCGCGCGCGCGGCTTCACGGGCCGCGACGTGATGGCCGCCTACGGCTGCTACGTCGCGCTGCGCGAGGCGGCGATCCGGGCGACGCTGCCGTACGATTTCGTCGTCTCACCGGTCTCGCCGATCCTGCCCTACGCCGCGGAACTCCCCTCGCCCAACAACGATCCGCGCGACGCGCTGCCGCACATCGCATTCACCCTGCCCTGGAACATGTCGGAGCAGCCGGCGGCGTCGCTCAACTGGACGTTCAGCACCGACGGCCTGCCGATCGGCGTGCAGGTGATCGGCCGGCGCTTCGACGATTTCGGCGTGCTGCGGCTTGCGTACTGGCTGGAAAAGGCGAGGCCGGCGCAGCCGCCGTGGCCCGAAGTCCGGTAGCGGCCGGGCGAGCGCGCTTGTGCCCGCGGCGCTCGCGCGCCCTCAGCCCGCGAACGCCGGCCCCAGCGGCCGCAGCCGCAGGCCCTTGCGCAATCGCCTCCACGGAAATTGCGCCGGATCGGCGAGCGCCGGTCCCGGCGCCGTCGCCACCAGCACTTCTTTTGCGATCGGTTCGAAGTCGGCGCGAAAGTGCACCGAGCTCTTGAGCACGAGGATCCGCTCGCGCACAGGCTCGACGCCGACATGGCGGAACATTTCCTGATCGGCCGCCTGCACCTTGCGCGAGGCGAGCACCACGCGTACCCCCGGGGCAGCGCGGCAGCGCAGCAGCGCCATCGGCCCGAGCTGCATGCGAAAGCCCTTGAACATCGGGCCGGTGCAGGTGAAGCGCCCGTCGGCGAGGCGCTCGACGGTGAACTCGCCCGCGAACGGCGAATCGCCCGGCACGCGCGAGCGCCCGCCGAGCGCGAGCGCAAGCGTCGCCCCTTCGCCCGCCTCATGCGCCCGCCTTGCCGCCTCGGCGTCAATCAGCAGCCCGAGCACCGCACCGTTTGCGCGCGCGCGCACCAGCGCCGCGAGCATGCCGGTGGTGTCGCCGTTGCCGCCTGCGCCCGGGTTGTCCTGGGTGTCGGCGATCACCACCGGGCGCCCCGGCTCGCCGCGCGCGATCGCGCGCGCGACCGCCTCCTCGGGCGAATAAAGCTGCATCGCGAACTCGGGCTCGGCCTCGGCCACCGCGGCGCGCAGCTTCGCCACCGCAGCCTCGACGCCGGCGCGGTCCGGCCCATAGCCGAATACCGTCATGCCGCATTCCTCGAAATCGGCCATCGGAAATCCCGGCATGAACGACAGCGTCGCGCCGCTTGCGCGCTCCAGCGCCTCCAGTTCGGCGAACAGCCTCCGGCACGGCTCGACGAACGTGCACTGCGAGGAAATCCCGGTGAGGAAGTCGAGCGTGGCGTAGGCCTTCGCGGGGCGCACGCCGTCCGCGAGTATCGCCGCGAGCAGCCGCGCGGCGCGCGCCCCGGTCGCCGCCATGTCCACGTGCGGGTAGGTCCGGTAGCCGACCAGAGCATCGGCGCGCGCCACCATCGCGCGCGTGACGTTGCCGTGCAGATCCAGGCTCGCCACCAGCGGCACCCGCTCGCCGATCACCTCGCGCACGCGGCGCAGGATCTCGCCCTCGCCGTCGTCGCAGTGCTCGGTCACCATCGCGCCGTGCAGGTCGAGATAGACGCCGTCCACCGGCAGCGCGGCCCGCAAGCGCGCGATGAGTTCGCCGACGATGCGCTCGAACGCATCGCGCGTCACATGCGCCGAAGGGCTCGCCGCCGCCCACGCGGTGCCGACCAGCCGGTGCCCGGCGCCGGCGAGCGCCTCGATCGCCCCTTGCGCCGGGATGTTGGCGCCGGCAAGCGCGGCAAAGATCCGCTCGCCGTAGGCGACCCCCGGCCAGCCCCCGCCCGCCTCGAACTGGGCGTAGTCGGCGCGCGCGGGCGCGAAGGTGTTGGTCTCGTGCTGGAACCCGCCGATTGCGATGCGTGCCATGCCCTGCTACCCTTCCTGCGCCTTCTCGGACCGCAAAGGATACCCGTATGAGCCGCAAGATCGTCGCCGCCGCCCTCCTCGCCGCCCTCGCCGGCGCCGCCGCCGCCCAGGAAAAGGTGCTGCGCGTGGTGCCGCATTCGAACCTGTCGATCCTCGACCCGATCTGGACGACGCAGTACATGGCGCGCAACCACGGGTACATGATCTACGACACGCTGTTCGGCACCGACGAGAAGAGCCAGGTCAAGCCGCAGATGGTGGACACCTGGACCGTCTCGCCCGACCGGCGCCTCTGGACCTTCCGCCTGCGCGAGGGGCTGGAATTCCACGACGGCAAGCCGGTCACCGGCGAGGACGTGATCGCGTCGCTCGTGCGCTGGGGCAAGCGCGACGCGATGGGCCAGAAGCTGATGACCTTCGTCGAGCGCATGGACTCGCCCGATCCGAAGACCTTCCGCCTGTTCCTGCGCGAGCCGTGCGGTTTCGTGCTGGAGGCGCTCGGCAAGCCCTCTTCCAACGTGCCGTTCATCATGCCCAAGCGCGTCGCCGACACGCCGGCGGACAAGCAGATCGAGGAGCACATCGGCTCCGGGCCCTACATCTTCAAGCGCGACGAATTCAAGCCGGGCGACCGGGCGGTGTACGTGAAGAATCCGAAGTACGTTCCGCGCAAGGAGCCGCCCTCGGGCACCGCCGGCGGCAAGCACGTGTACGTCGACCGCGTCGAGTGGAACCTGGCGCTGCGCGATGCGCAGGCGCAGGTGAACGCGCTCGCCAAGGGCGAAGTGGACGTGCTGGAACGCCCGGCTTTCGAGAGCTACGAGCAGCTGAAGAAGATTCCCGACGTCGTGCTGGTCACGAAAGATCCCCTGGGCTTTCAGTACATGGCGCGCTTCAACCACCTGCATCCGCCGTTCAACAATCCGAAGGTGCGCCAGGCGGCGCTCGCGGCGATGGCGCAGGAGCCGTTCCTGCGCGCGCAAGTCGGGGTGAAGGAGTTCTACCGTACCTGCCCCTCGATGTTCACCTGCGGCACCCCCTACGGCAGCGCCAAGGGCAGTGAGATCCAGTCGAAGTCGAACATGAAGAAGGCGCAGGAACTGCTGAAAGCCTCCGGCTACGACGGCACGCCGGTGGTGATTCTCAAGCCCACCGATCTCGCCGCGATCCAGAAGCTGCCCGACGTCGCGGCGCAGTTGCTGCGCCAGGCCGGATTCAAGGTGGACCTGCAGGCGATGGACTGGAACACCGTGGTGTCGCGGCGCGCGAAGAAAGAGCCTCCGGCGCAGGGAGGCTGGAACATCTTCCTCACCGCGTGGGTCGCCCCCGACATCTGGAACCCGCTCACCAACGCGGCGATCGGCGCGCAGGGCGAGAAGTCCTGGTTCGGCTGGCCGAGCGACGAGACGATCGAGAAGCTGCGCGACGAGTTCGCGCGCGCGACCGACGAGGCGAAGAAGAAAGCGCTCGCCGAAGCGATTCAGGTCCGCGCCTTCGAGATCGTCACGCACGCCCCGCTCGGCGAGTACGTCAACCCGCTTGCCGCGCGCAAGAACGTCACCGGCTGGGTGATCGGGCCGGGCGACATCTACTGGAACGTGAAGAAGAACTGACGCCGCGGTTCGCCGCGGCGGCCCCGGGGTAAACTCCCGGGGCTTTTTTTCGCGCCATGGCCGCGTTCCTCGCCCGCAGGCTTCTCGCCACGATCCCGGTGCTCGCCGTGGTCGCGGTGCTGGTGTTCCTCATGCTGCGCATCACGCCCGGGGACCCGGCGGCGATCCTCGCCGGCGATGCCGCGAGCGCCGAGCAGATCACACGCATCCGCGCCAGCCTCGGCCTCGACCGGCCGATCCATGTGCAGTTCGGGATCTGGCTCGGCCAGGTCCTCTCCGGCGACCTCGGCGAGTCGTTCTTCTACAAGACGAAGGTCTCGACGCTGATCGGCCAGCGCCTGGAGCCGACGCTGTCGCTCGCCGCGCTCACCATGCTGATCGCGGTGACGGTGGCGGTGCCGCTCGGCGCCGCGGCCGCCTGGCGCTTCGGCGGCTGGTTCGACCGCGCGCTGATGGGCTTCTCGGTGCTCGGATTTTCGCTGCCGGTGTTCGTGCTCGCCTATGTGCTGATCTGGCTGGTGTCGCTCAAGCTGGGGCTGCTTCCGGTACAGGGCTACCAGCGCCTCGCCGACGGCGCCTGGCCGTGGCTGCGGCACCTGCTGCTGCCGGCGCTGACGCTCTCGATCATCTACATCGCGCTGATCGCGCGCGTGACGCGCGCCTCGGTGCTGGAGGCGCTCGGCGAGGACTACATCCGCACCGCGCGCGCCAAGGGCCTCGCCGAGCTGCGGGTGCTGGTGCGCCATGCGCTCGCCAACGCCGCGGTGCCGATCGTCACCGTGATCGGAATCGGCGTCGCGCTGCTCATCGGCGGCGTCGTGGTCACCGAATCGGTGTACGCAATTCCTGGCCTCGGGCGACTCACGGTGGACGCGGTGCTCGCGCGCGACTTCCCGACCATCCAGGGGGTGATCCTGTTCTTTTCGGTCGCGTACGTGTTCATCAACCTGCTGGTGGACGTCTCATACGTGTTCCTCGACCCGCGCATCCGCTACTGATGAAGCTGGAAAGCCTGTCGGTCGAGTCCGCTGCCGTCATCCGCCAGGAAAGCGCCTGGCAGCGTGCGCGGCGCAACGTGTCGGTGCGCATCGGCGGCGCCGTGCTCGGGGCTCTCGTTGTCATTGCGCTCGCCGCGCCGTGGCTGGGCACGGTGGATCCCGCGCTCTTCGACGCCGCCAGCCGCGACCTGCGCCCCGGCATGTCCGGCGAGATCACGACGCTGGAAGGCGAACTCGTGCGCCACACGTTCCTCATGGGCTCGGACTCCTTCGGCCGCGACGTCTACAGCCGCGTCATCTACGGCACGCGCATCTCGCTCTTGGTCGGCATCGTCTCGGCGCTGATCGCGATCGCCTTCGGCGTGGTGCTCGGGCTCGCCTCCGGCTACCTGCGCTGGCTCGACGGGCCCCTGATGCGCGTCATGGACGGCGTCATGGCGATCCCGGCGATCCTCATCGCGATCGCGCTGGTGGCGATGTGGCGTGCGAGCCTCGCCACGGTGATCGTGGCGATCGCGATCCCGGAGATTCCGCGCGTGGCGCGGCTGGTGCGCTCGCTCGTGCTCACCATCCGCGAGGAGCCCTACGTCGAGGCGGCGATCGCGCTCGGCACGCCGACATGGAAGATCATGTTCGCGCACATCCTGCCGAACACGATCGCGCCGCTGATCGTGCAGGGCACCTTCATCTGCGCCTCGGCGATCCTCGTCGAGGCGATCCTGTCGTTCCTCGGCGTGGGGCTTCCGCCCGACATCCCCACCTGGGGCAACATCATGGCCGAGGGACGCGTGCAGTTCGTCGAGTACCCGCACAACGTGTTCTTCCCCGGGCTGTTCCTCACCGTGACGGTGCTCGCGATCAACATGCTCGGCGACGGCCTGCGCGACACGCTCGATCCCCGGATGGCGAGGCGGCTGTGAGTTTGCCGGATCCGACGCCGCAGGCGGCACCGGTCGCGGGCGGCCCGGTGCTGGAGGTCCGCGGGCTCACCGTCGCGCTGCCGCCGGGGGCCGACCGCCCGGAGGCGGTCTCGCGCGTGTCGTTCTCGGTCGCGCGCGGCGAGATCCTGTGCTTGGTGGGCGAGTCGGGCTCCGGCAAGTCAGTGATCGCGCAGGCGATCATGGGCCTGCTGCCGCGCGGCCTGCGCGTGACCGCGGGCGAGGCGCGCCTCGAGGGCGAGGATACCCTGCGCGCGACGCCCGAGCGGCTGCGTGCGCTGCGCGGCGCGCGCATGAGCATGGTGTTTCAGGAGCCGATGACGGCGCTCAACCCGGTGATGACCTGCGGCGAGCAGCTCGACGAGGTGCTGCGCGAGCACACCGCGCTCGCCCCGCCCGAGCGCCGCAACCGGCTGCTCGGCATCCTGCGCGAGGTGGCGCTGCCGGATCCGGAGCGCATCCTCGCCTCCTACCCGCACCAGCTCTCCGGCGGCCAGCGCCAGCGGATCATGATCGCGATGGCGCTGGTGCTGGAGCCGGCGCTGCTCATCGCCGACGAGCCGACCACGGCGCTCGACGTCACCACTCAGGCGCAGATCCTCAGGCTGATCCAGGAGCTGCAGGCGCGCCACGGCACCGGGGTCCTTTTCATCACCCACGACTTTGGGGTGGTGGCCGATATCGCGCACCGCGTCGCGGTGCTGCGGCTGGGCGAACTCGTGGAGCTCGCACCAAAGGAAGAAGTCCTGCAGCGCCCGCGCCACGACTACACGAAGATGCTGATCGCCTCGGTACCGACGCTGGAGCCGCACGGCCGCAGGGCCGACCCGGCGGCGCCGATCGTACTGGAGACGAAAGGGCTTACCAAGGTGTACGCCGGCGGCGGTTGGTTCGTGAAGCGGCGCGAGGTGCGCGCCGTCGAGGACGTGACGCTCAGCGTGCGGCGCGGCCAGACGCTCGGCATCGTCGGCGAGTCGGGCTCGGGCAAGTCCACCGTGGCGCGCTGCATCGTGCGCCTGGTGGATCCGACCGGTGGCGAGATCCGGGTGCACGGCGAGGAGATTGCGCGCGCGAGCCACCGGGCGCTGCGGCCCCTGCGGCGCCGGGTGCAGATCGTGTTCCAGGACCCCTACCGTTCGCTCAATCCGCGGCGCACCGTCGGCGAGGCGATCATCGAGGGTCCGCTCAACTACGGCGTGCCGCGCGCCGAGGCGCTGGAGCGCGCTCGGCGCCTGATGGAGCTGGTGCGCATGGATCCGGGCTCGCTCGACCGCTACCCGCACCAGTTCTCCGGCGGGCAGCGCCAGCGCATCTCGATCGCGCGCGCGCTCGCCATGGAGCCGGAGCTGCTCATCGCCGACGAGCCGGTGTCGGCGCTCGACGTCTCGGTGCAGGCGCAGGTGCTCGCGCTGCTGGAGGAGATCCGCACGCGCCTCAACCTCGCCATGCTGTTCATCACCCACGATCTGCGAGTCGCGGCGCAGGTCTGCGACGAGGTGGCGGTGATGTCGCAGGGACGCGTGGTCGAGTACGGCCCGGCCGAGGAGGTGTTCCGCCGCCCGCGGCACGCATACACCCGGGCGCTCTTCGAGGCGGCGCCGGGACGGCACTTTCGCTTCGGCGCCGCGTAAACTGGTGCGCCATGGACGCGCTCGACGCCGACGCAATCCGGAACATGGCCGGAATCGAAGGGCTCGAGGTACGCGTGCTCGCGCGCTGCGGCTCGACCAACACGCTGCTGCTCGCGGACGGCGCGCCCGGCCCGGTGCTGCTCGCCGCCGAGATCCAGACCGCCGGCCGCGGGCGGCACGGGCGGCGCTGGCGCTCGGAGCCGGGCGCGGGCGCCACCTTCTCGATTCTCAGGCGCATGCGTTGCGCGCCATCGGCGCTTGCCGGGCTGACGCTCGCGGTCGGCGTCGCCGCCGCGCGTGCCCTGCGCGCGCTCGGCGCGGCCGAGGTGGCGCTCAAATGGCCGAACGACCTCGTCGCCGCCGGCAGGCACGCCGGCGCAAAGCTGGGCGGCATCCTCGTCGAGTCGCGGCAGGCGGGCGGTGAGACCGTGGTCGTCGTCGGCATCGGCATCAACTGCAAGAGCGACCCGAAACTCGCCCGACGCCTTCGCCGGCCGGTGCTCGCCCTGGACGCGCTCGTCGCGCCCTCGCCCGGGCGCAATGCCGTGATCGCGGCGGTTGCGCGCGAAGTGCTCGCCGCGCTGGAGACCTTCGAGCGCGAGGGACTTGCGCCGTTCAGGGCCGAGTGGCGGCGGCTGCACGCCTTCGAGGGCGCGCGGCTCAGGGTGCGCCTTGCCGGCGGACGTACGGTAAGCGGCCTTGCGCGCGGCATCGCGGCAAACGGCGCGCTTCGCCTCGCCACCGCGCGCGGCGAGCACGAGATCGTCTCCGGCCGGCTGGTCGAAGTGCGTTCGCCATGATCCTCGCCATTGACGCCGGAAACTCGCGCGTGAAATGGGGCTGGTACGAGGCGGGCCGCGGCTGGGCAGCGATCGCCACGGTGTCGCTGGTCGAGTTCGCGGCGGCGGCGCATCACGTCAATCCGTTCTCGGTCACGCACGAGAACCCGAGCCGCATCGTCATCTCGAACGTCGCCGGCGAGGGCGCGCGCCAGCTGATCGTGAACTGGACGAGCATCTTCGAGGCCGAACCGCAGTGGGTGCACGGCGAGCGCGAGCGCTGCGGCGTGCAAAGCCTCTACGATCAGCCCGAGCAGCTCGGGCCCGACCGCTGGGCGTCGCTGATCGCGGCGCGGGCGCTGGCGCCAGGGCGCTCGTGCCTCGTCGTCAACGCCGGCACGGCGACCACGGTGGACTGCCTGTCGGCGTCGGGCGAGTTCCTCGGCGGCCTGATCCTGCCGGGGGTGGACCTGATGCGCTACGTCCTGCACGAGCATACCGGCAGGCTGCCGCTGCAGGAGGGCCGCTACGTGGATACGCCCCGCAACACGGTGGACGCGATCGAAACCGGTTGCCGGCATGCGCAGGCCGGCGCGGTCGAGCGCATGTTCCGGCTGATGCCGGAGGAAAGCCTGTGCATCGTCTCCGGCGGCGGTGGGCCGGCGCTGATCGAGCGCTTGGCGATCCCCTGCCGCTACGTGGAGAACCTGGTGCTGGAAGGTCTGGCGCGGATCGCGATCGAGGACGCGCACCGGGCGTGAGGGCGCTGTTTCTCTTTCTCGTCGCGGCGAACCTCGCTTTCTTCGCGTGGACGACCTATCTCGCGCCGCCGGAGGCGGGCCGCGACCCGCGGCCGCTTGCGCGCCAGATCGAGCCGCAGCGCCTGCCGATCGTGCCCGCGGCGGGCGAGGAGCCGCCCAAGGCGCAGGCGCGCGCCCCGGCACCGCCGGCCCCCGCCTGCCTGGAATGGGGCGGATTTGCGCCCTCCGAGGCGGCGCGGGCGGCCGAGGCGCTCGCGCCGCTCGGGCTTGGCGCGCGCCTCACGGAGCGACGATCGGCCGAAACGGCGAGCTGGTGGGTATTCATCCCGCCACAGGCAAATCGGCAGGCGGCGCAGAAGAAGGCCGCCGAGCTGAAGGCCCTCGGCATCGAGGACTATTTCATCGTGCAGGAAGAAGGACCGTTGCGCTGGGCGCTGTCGCTCGGCGTATTCAGCAGCGAGGAGGCGGCGCGCTCGCGTCTGGAAGCGCTCAAGGGTCGCGGCGTGCGCTCAGCCCAGGTCGGCGCGCGCGAGACGCCGGTGCAGAAGGTCTGGTATCAGGTGCGCGAGGCGGAGGCGGCGCAACTTGCGAAGCTGAAGGAACTCGCCGCCGCCTTTCCCGGCACCGAACTGCGCGACTGTCAGTAAACCGGGCCAGACCGCGCTTCCGTCGCGGAAATCGCGGCCTGACCCCGATTTTGCTATCGCTGAGACGGGTCCCGCGGCTCGCGCTGGCGGTCTGGCACGTACTCGACGATTGCGCCCGCCCGGCGCGAACCCGTCGGCTGTCCCGGGCTCGTCGCCCCTGCGCGCGAGCGCGCCTCGAGATCATCCGTGATCGCGACGCCGGAGCCGCCGCCCTTGATCGCCGCCGGCTTCACTTTGATCCCCTTCGGCGGCTCCCCGTAATAGACCCTGCCCTTGTCGTCCACCCATTTCTGCGCCGCGCAAAACGGGCTGATCGAGAGCAACGCGACCAGAATCAGCGCCTTTGCCATTGCACCTTCCTCGGCCTGCCCTCCGCGCCCCGCGCGCCGGCACCGTGCCTCACGCGACCCGCTCCGCCCCGCCACCCGTATGGCGCGCGACCACGGCGAGCAGCTCGTCGGCGCGCACCGGCTTTGTCAGGTACCCCGCAGCGCCCAGCTCCCTCGCCCGCTCCATGCCCTCTTCCGCGGAAGTCAGGAAGATCACCGGAATCGGCGGTACGCCCGGGTCGGCGCGCAGCGCCGCGACAAACTCGAACCCGTCCATGTGCGGCATGCTGACATCGGTCAGGATCAAATCGGGCGGCGAGGCGAGCACGAGGTAGCCGGCGCTGATAGCGTCCGCCGCGGTCTGGACCTCGTAGCCGGCCGCGGCGAGGTGAATGCGGATCAGTTCCCGCATGCTTTCATCGTCGTCCACCACCAGGATTCTCGCCGCCATCGGCTCGCCCGCCGGCTATCGAATTTTGGTGCTGGTGGCCCGACTCGAACGGGCGACCTACTGATTACGAATCAGTTGCTCTACCGGCTGAGCTACACCAGCCAACGCGCCGGCATTATACGCGGCACGCCGCCGGGCGCCGGAGTGTGAACCAGTTCTCGTATACTCGCCCGCGACCGTCCGTTCGCGCCCCGGATCACGCCGCTCATCGGCGGGCTTTGCGGTGCGCGGCCGGCCTTCCTAGCATGCACATACGAAAGGGAATCCATGCCACGCCAGAGCGGCTTCACCCTGATCGAACTCATGATCGTCGTGGCGATCGTCGCCATCCTCGCCGCCGTCGCCGTACCGATGTATACCGACTACGTTCAGCGCAGCAAGATCACCGAGGCGACCTCGGGGCTGTCGGAACTGCGCCTGCGGCTGGAAAAGTACTTCGCCGACAACCGCACCTACGCCGGTTTCGCCAACACCACGATCGCCGGCGCGCGCTATTTCGACTTCGCCTGCCCGACGCTTACCGCGACGGCGTTCACGTGCACCGCGACCGGGCGCGCGAGCGCCGGCATGGGCGGATTCCAGTACGCCGTGAACCAGGACAACCAGCGCAGCTCGACGTTCACCGGGCTCTCGGGCTGGAACAACTCCACCACCTGCTGGGTGACGAAGAAGGGCGAGACGTGCTGAAGCGGGCCGGTGCGCGCGGCGTGACCCTGATCGAGCTGGCGATCGGACTTGCCATTCTCGCGATCCTGGTCACCCTCGCGCTGCCCAACTTCAGCGTCTTCCTGCACAACACGCAGATCAAGAACGCGGCGGAGACGACGCTCTCCGGCCTGACGCTGGCGCGCAACGAAGCGGTGCGGCGTAACGCCTCGGTCCGGTTCCAGCTCATGTCGGATCTCACGAACGCCTGCGCGCCGAGCGCCACCGCCCTCAACTGGGTGGTGAGCACCGGCGACGCAACCGGTCTGTGCGCGACCGCACCGGGCGTGGATCCGCCGGGGATCATCCAGTCGAAGGCCGCGGCCGAAGGCTCGCGCAACGTCACTGTGGACGCGGGCGGCAACGCCGTGCTCATCTTCAACGCGCTCGGCCGCGTCACCAACGTTGCCGGCGGCGTGAAGATCGATCTGCGCAACCCGACCGGCGGCACCTGCGAGCACGAGGATCCGACGAACGGGACGATGCGCTGCCTGCGCATCGAGGTCTCGACCGGCGGCGCCGCCAAGATCTGCGATCCGAAGGTCGCGGCCACCGACACACGCGCCTGCACGCTGCCATGAGGATTGCGCGCGCGCATCGCCAGAGCGGCGTGATGCTGATCGAGGCGCTGATCGGCCTGCTCATCTTTTCGATCGGAATCCTCGCGCTCCTCGGCATGCAGGCGACTGCCATGCGCGCCACGGTGGATTCGAAATACCGCTCGGAAGCCTCGTTCCTCGCCAACGAGATCATCGGCCAGATGTGGGTAGACCGGAACAACCTCGCCAACTATTCCACGCCGGCCAACTGCGCCGCCAACCCGGTCTGCAACGCCTGGCTCGCGCGCGTGCAGGCGATGCTGCCGAACGCGAGCGGAGCGGACGCTCCGACCATCGTCGTCTCCGGACAACAGGTCACTGTGACGATCTACTGGCGCAGGCCGGGCGAGCCCGACCGCAGCACCCACTCGGTCGTGGCCACGATCAACAATTCGTGAGGGCCGACATGCGCAGGCGCGAGGCGGGTTTGTCGCTTGTCGAGATTCTGGTCGCCGTGGCGATCGGAATGATCGGCATCCTGATCATCACCCAGGCGTATCTTACCGGGGAGAACTTCAACCGCTCGACGCTGGGCGAGGGCGGTGCACAGACGAACGGGCTGGTGGCCCTGTATCTCGTCGAGCGCGACGCGCGCAACGCCGGCTACGGGTTCAACAACCAGGCGGCGCTCGGCTGCGGCGACATCTACTGGTACCTGAACGGCAATTACTCGGGCAACGCCGGCGGTACGCTGCCGAACATCCGCTTTGCACCGATCGTGATCGAGCACGACTCGGTCACTCCCTCCAATCCCGACCGGATCACGTTTCTCTACTCCAGCGCGGCCGAGCGCATGATGCCAACCAGCGTCACGAAGAACCCCTCCAAGGGCAACGCCTCGACGGTGTTCGTGGACGGAACCGATGGATTCTGCCCGAATCCGAGCTGCCCGTCGCAGACCGATCTGGTGCTGATCGTGAGCACCTCGGGATGCGTGCTGGGCGACGTGACGCTGGTCCAGGACGTGTCGCAGTTCCTGCAGCTCAACCCGGGAGCGTCCGGGCCGCACAACCCGCCGGCGTGGGGTTTCCCGGTGCTGTACGGGCAGGGTGACTCGGTGCTCAACCTCGGCAATCCGACGTTGCGCACATACCTGGTCGCTAACGGCAAGCTGCAGACGATCGAGTCGCTCTTTTCGACCGGCTCGCTCACGCAGGTGGAACTGGTAGACGGCATCGTGGACCTGCGCGCCCTCTACGGCAAGGACACCAACAACGACAACGCGGTGGACACCTGGGATTTCAACACCCCGGCCACCGGCGCACAGTGGCTGCAGGTGCAGGCGGTGAAAGTCGCCGTGCTCGCCCGCATCGGGGTGTACGAGAAACCTTCACCGGGCGCGGGCGACTGCGATGCCACCACGACCGTGCCGACATGGTCGGGTTCGGTGGCCGGCGGCCAGATCGCGACCGCCAACCCCTTTCAGGCGATCAGCGTCGCCGCCGGAAGCTCCGATCGGTGCTATCGCTACCGCGTGTTCGAGACCACCGTGCCGCTACGCAACATGATCTGGAGGCCGTGATGCGAGCCGCCGGGTGTAACAGACAGCGGGGCGTGGTGCTCTTCATCGCGCTCATCGTGCTGGTGGCGATGTCGCTCGCCGGAATCGCGCTGATCCGCAATGTGGACACCGGGACGATCGTCGCCGGCAACCTCGCGTTCCGGCAGGGCGCGATGCACGTCGGCGACATCGGCATCGAGGCCGCGCGCAGCTGGCTGCAAACGCAGTCCTCGGCATCCCTGTACAACGACATTCCGGCATCGGCGTATTACGCCGGCTGGGCGCAGAACGTGGTGCTGGTGGGCACGCCGAGCGGCTCGCAGGTCGCGTTCGACTGGAGCACCGCGGTGCCGGTCGTCTCGCCGGCCCCTCCCGTGGGCTACAGCGTCAGCTATGTGATTCACCGCCTGTGCGAATCCTCCGGCGATCCGGCGGCGATCACCTGCGTCAAGCAGACCGGCGCCGCGAGCGCCTCCGGCGGCGGCACCAAGGGCCCCGCGGCCTTCGGCCAGATGGCGATCCAGGTTCCGACCAGCGCGCTCTACCGCATCACGGTGCGCGTTGTCGGGCCGCGCAACTCGACCAGTTTCGTTCAGGCAGTCGTGTTCTAGCGGATGCCGGGAGCAAGCGATGAGAAAGAATCCGAACGCCACCCCCTTTAGGCAGGCGCTGGCGTGCGTGCTGAGCGTCGCGATCGTATTTCCGGGGCCGCTCGCTGCCGCGCTCACCGACATTTACAACGAGCCGCTCGCGCAGCCGGCCGCGAGTGTCAAGCCCAACATCATGTTGATCCTCGACGACTCCGGTTCGATGGAGCAGCAGTACACGCCGGACTACCTCGGGCGCCGTTTCGGCGGTTCCAACCGCCTGTGCTTCGATTCCGGCGACGACTTCGACGGCGCCGGAATCGGCACCATCACCGGGGGTCTGGACAACTGCGAGGCGGCCGACGTCCCCCTGATGACCCCAGAGATCAACACCCAGTACTACAACCCGGAGATCCGCTACTTCCCGGCCGTGAACTTCGACGGCACGTCCATGCCCTCCATGACTGCGACCAACACCGGGAACTGGACCGCGGTGCCCACCGACGGGGTGAGCCCGGCCGGCGTGAACAGCTACCGGCGCGACACCTACAACATGGTCGAGAACAGCAGCGGCACCACCGTCGCGACGGTCAATCTGGTTACCGACTATCCGGATCGCCTGTGGTGCTATTCGCAGAGCGACACCGTGGGCAGCGTGTTCACGGCGGCGGACGTTGCGGCCGACCCGACGCGGCTTACCGCCGCAGACATCGGCCAGCCGAAGTGCCGGACCAACAGCGCCTACAGCTATCCGGACGCGAAGTTCTCCTTCGGAAAGACTTCCGGCGGCGCGATCAAGTACGTGACCGGCGCGCCCTACTATTACCGGCTCGCAGCCACCGAACACTGCACCGACCAGACGCTCTCTGACTGCGTCGCCTCGGCGACGCCGACGGCGACCCACCCGGTGCCGGCGCCGGTGCGCTACTGCTCCGACAGCACCACCAACCCCACCAGCCCGCTGCCGGGCCTCACCTCGTGCCAGGCGAAATACCGTACCGGATTTTTCTATCCGAAGTTCCTCGGCAAGGTGAACCCAGGCACCACCGGCTCGCCCGGTCAGGTCTCGATCGCCAACCTCTCGATCGCGACGCAGAACGACAGCGCCGCCGCGACGATCACCGCGATCCGGGTGAACGGGGTCAACATCCTCGCCGGCAACATCAACCTCGCCTCCGGCTTCACGCCGACGCAGGCCGCGACCGCGATCCGCAACGCGATCAACGCGAACACCGGCGCATCCAACCATCATGCCACCTGCGTGGACGGCACCACACAGGGCAGGACCAACAACTGCACCGGCACGACGGTGACCGTGCGCTTCGGCCCGGCAGTGACCGGCTCGCCCGCCCCCGCCGGATCGGGCAGCCCCAGCACCGCCACAACCGGAACGGTGGGGGCGGCGCCCAACGGCAGCTCGCTGACCGTCGAGTTCAACGTCACCGGGACCACTGCCGCGACCTCGACCGCGACCATCAGCGGCGTGGGCAACGGCGAGGCGATCACCGCGTTCTCGGTAAGCGGCACGCCGCTGATTCCTTCCAGCATCACCTGCTCGAGCTGCGGCGCGAGCGCCACCGCGCGCAACAACTACATGGCGAGCCAGCTCGCCGCGGCGATCAATTCGCTCACCGGCACGCACGGATTCAGCGCGATCAGTTCCGGCAATGTCGTCACCATCACGGCGCCTGCGGCGGCCGGGTCGAGCGTCAACGGGGTCGTCCCGGTGCACGTCGCCCCGGGCATCACGATCTCGAAAACCGCCTTCAGCGGCGGGGTCACCGCGGGCGACGTGGACATGACGACGACGACGACCTTCGGCGGCGGCGGGGACCCTACCGGGGCGTCGGTCGCGTCGCGCACCGGCGTGGGAAGCTTCTCGCGCGTCACCATCACGCCGGCCGCGGCGCCGTTCCCGAAGTACCCGGCGCGTACCGACTGCGCCGGAACCGCCTGCACCTACGAAGAAGAGATGACCAACTTCGCCAACTGGTATGCGTATTACCGCACCCGAATGGCGATGGCGAAGTCGGCGATCGGGCGCGCCTTCGTCGGCATCACCGACAGCTTCCGGGTCGGCTTCATCACCATCAACCCGAGCGGCGACCTCACGAACCGCTTTCGCGACGTGGCGGACTTTGCAGCCGGCGCCGGCGGCGCGAAGGACCTGTGGTACCAGTGGCTCTACAAGCAGTCCTCGCACGGTGCCACGCCGCTTCGCGAGGCGCTCGCGCGCGTCGGGCGCTATTTCGCCGGTGTCACCAGCGGCATCAACAGCGGCATGCCGGGAAGTCCGATCCAGCTCGCCTGCCAGCCGAACTTCGCCATTCTCACCACCGATGGCTACTGGAACGGCAACGCGGGCGTGAAGCTCGACGGATCGGCGATCGGCAACCAGGACAACGTGGATGCCGGCTATTCCAAGCGCTCCGAGGCGCGCTACGACGGCGGGCTCGCCGGCTCGACCGACACCCTCGCCGACGTGGCGCTTTACTACTACAAGACAGATCTGCGCACCGATCTGGCCGATCAGGTGCCGATTTCGACCGCGGACCCTGCGCCGCACCAGCACCTGACGCTGTTCACCGTGGGTATGGGCCTCGCCGGCCAGCTCACTTACGACAAGAATTACCCGTCGGGTGCGAGCGCGGACTTCGAGCGGCTGAAGATCCCGCCTGCCTCCGGCGGCCTCGACTGGCCGGTTCCTGCAGCGAACAGCGAAACCGCGCTCGACGACCTCTGGCATGCGGCGGTGAACGGCCGCGGCACCTTCTTCAGCGCGAAGGATCCTGCGGAACTCGCCGACGCGATCTTCGAGACGTTGAGCACCCTGAACGCGAGGATCGGGGCGGGCGCGGCCGCTGCGACCTCGAACCTGCAGCCGGTCGCAGGCGACAACTTCGCGTTCACCGCGCAGTTCGAGACGGTGTCGTGGATCGGCGACCTCAAGGCGCGCACAATTGACCTTTCCACGGGAACGGTCGCGTTTCGCGAGCTGTGGGCAGCCGCGCCGCTGCTCGACGCCCGCGGCCACACCACCCGCCGCATCTACACCTTCGATCCGGCCGACGTCGCGCCCGGTGGCGACAACCTGAACAAGCTGAGGTCGTTCTGCTGGCCCGGGGCGATCGGCAACGCGGCCTACCCCACCTGCACCGACGGGGCGGGACTGACCGCGGCGGAGATGGACTACTTCGAGCCGATGATCACCTCGGCCGCGCCTTCGAACCAGCCGGCGCTCGTTCAGGCCGCGGCGATCACCGCCAACGGCGCGGCTGCTGAGGCGACCAAGGAGCGGCTGCTCGACTTCCTGCGCGGCGATACTTCCTACGAGATCGGCACCGGGAGCACGCTCACCGATCTGTTCCGTAACCGAACCAGCATCCTCGGCGACATCATCAACGCGCAGCCGGCGTACGTGAAGGCCTCGCCCTTCAGCTACAACACCGGCAATTTCGCCGGCCGGGATCCTTTCTATCAGGAGTTTCGCAGCACCACGAACGGCGCGACCGGCACCCGCAAGGGCACGGTGTTCGCGGCGGCGAACGACGGTTTCCTGCATGCGTTCGAGACCGATCCGGACAACAATCCGTACTTCCAGACCGCCGGCATCGGCACCACGATCACCACCGACGATACGTTCACCGGCACGCTCGACACCAGCCCGACCGCGGGCGAAGGCGCCGAGCGCTGGGCCTACGTTCCTTCCTTCGTGATGAAGGACATGAAGCGGCTCGCGGATTCGCCGTACGTGCACCGGTTCTACACCGACGGCTCTCCGGTGGTGGGCGACGTGTGCTTCGGGCACTCCGACGCGACCCCCTGCGCCTCGCAGGCCAACTGGCGCACGATCCTCGTCGCCGGAGTCAACGCCGGCGGCCGCGGCTACTACGCGCTCGACGTCACCGACCCGGACAATCCGAAGGGACTGTGGGAGGTGAAGGGCGGGACCGGAACCGCCTGCCTCACCGCCGCGCAGGCCGACAGCGGCACATACTCCGAGGACTGCAACATCGGCTTCACCTTCGGCAACCCGCTGATCGTGAAACTTCCGGCGACGCTGAACGCGGCCGCGCCCAAGGGCAAGTGGGTGGTGATCTTCACCTCCGGCCTGAACAACGTCTCGCCCGGCGACGGCGTCGGCTACCTCTACATCGTGGACGCCCAGACCGGCAAGATCCTCAAGCGCTACTCGACCGGCACCGGAAGCAGCACCACACCGAGCGGACTGAACAAGATCAACGCCTGGGCGGACAACGCGGCCTTCGACAATACCGCGCGCACGGTGTACGCGGGCGACGTCCTCGGCAATCTGTGGCGCATCCAGCTCGACGATTCGGTCGCAGCCGTTCCGCAGCATTCAGTGACGCGGCTCGCGACGCTGGTCGACCCGAGCAGCGTGGCGCAACCGATCACCACCAAGCCCGAGCTGGGCGAGGTGAGCGGAAAGCGCGTGGTGCTCGTCGGCACCGGCAAGTTCCTCGGCCTGTCCGACAAGGCCGACACCCAGCGCCAGACGATCTACGCGATAAAGGACGAAATGAACAGCATTGGCTCGCCGGTAGTGCCGATTGTGCGCAGCGGCGCGTTTCCCACCTCCTCGATCACGGGCTTCGTGCGCCAAGACCTCACGGCGAGCCCGACCAACCCGGCCACCGAAAGAGTTACGACGACCAACACCGTGGACTTCGCCAACCCGACCGTGCTCGGCTGGTTCATAGACCTGCCCGACGGCGGCACCGGCGGCAACGGCACCGAGCGCGTCAACGTGGACCCGATCCTGCAGCTTGGCACCCTGGTAGTCGCCTCGAACGTGCCGAGCACCGACACCTGCACCGCCGGCGGTTTCGGCTGGGTCAACTTCCTCGACTACAAGACGGGCGCATACATCCCCGGCGCGACCGCCAACATGGCGAGCACCAAGATCTCCGCCTCGCTCGTGGTCGGCATCAATGTGATCCAGCTTCCGGGCGGCACGGTGAAGACCATCGTCACCACTGCCGACAACCAGCAGCTCACCCGCGACACTCCGGTCGCGCCGACCTCGTTCGCCGGACGGCGCGTGTCCTGGCGTGAGATTTTCTTCGAGAGGTAGCCTCGGCGCCGCGGGCATCGGCCCGCGGCTCGCCGGCGCGCTCATCGCGTCGCTGTTCCTTCACGCCCTCCTTGTAGGGAGCGTGCCTGCGCCGTTCGGCGCCCGCTGGGGGAGTCTCGACTGGTTCAGAGCGAGCGCGCCGCTGCGCGCGGCGCTGCGGCCCATGCCCGCGCAGGGCGCGCCGGAATCGCTTCTCGCCGCACAGCAGCCCGCGCCAGCGGCCCCTTCGCCACCCGCGCCTTCTCCGGCGCCAGCGCCCGCGGGCGAACCGCCTGCGGCGGATCCGCAGCGGGCGCTGCTGCCGCAGCCGCACTATTACCTTACGCGCGAGCTCGACGTGCGGCCAGGCATCATGACCCGCGTCGAACCCGAGTACCCGGAAGCGGCCGCGCGCAGGTTCCTCTCGGGCAAGGTGGTGCTTCGGCTCTACATCGAGGAAACCGGCGCCGTGGAGCGCATCGAGATCCTTGCCGCCGATCCGCCCGGCTACTTCGAGGACTCCGCACAGCGCGCCTTCAGCGCCGCGCGCTTCACTCCGGGCATCAAGGACGGGCGTGCGGTACGCGTCCAGATGACGCTGGAGGTGAGCTTCGAGAACCCTCCCGCGCCCGCGCCGCCGGTCGCGGATCCCGGCCGGTAATCTTGGCCGCGTCGGGCTCCCCGTCGCGCATTCCGCCTTGCGCCGCCCGCCCGATGAACGGCGCGGTCCCGCCGCGGCGACTCAGCGCCCGGATCCGGACGCCTCCGGCGCCGCGTTTTCCCCTGGCACCGAATAGGCGCCGCGCCTGCGCGACGGCTCGCCCGGCTCCGGCGTCGCGTAGCGCCCGGCGGCCGAGGGCGTCTCTGCGGCAACGGGCTTCGCCACCGGCTTCTGTGCCTCGCCCGCCGCAGGCGGCACATAGCCCTGCGGCGGCACGGGTGCCTTCTGCGCGCGCGGCGGAAGGATACCTTCGCGCGGATAGCCGGCGCTGTCGAGCAGGGCATCGAACAGTCCCTGCTCGAAGCCGCGCTGCACCGAACGCCCGACGACGAGCGTCGGCACTTCGGTCGCCCCGGACACGCGTTTCAGCTCCTCGTTCGTGTCCGGATCCCAGACCTGCACCTCCCTGAACGGGATGCCCCGGCGGTTGAGCGCCGCGCGCGCCAGCTCGCACGGCTCCTTGCAGCCGGGCGAGGTGTAAAGCGTCACCGGAAAATCCTTCTGCAGGCGCGCAAGCTCGTAGGGCAGCGGCGCCGGCTCCGGCTTCGCTACCCGAAGCTCTCTTTTGCGCACGTCCCTCGCCCCGGGAGGAGGCGCATCGCCGTACTGCACGCGCCCCTTTTCGTCCACCCAGCGATACTGCTGCGCGAACGCAGCGCCGGCCGCAAACACGGCGGCGGCGAACGCGATCCGGCCGGCCGGCTTCATGCGCGAAATCATAACACCCGAGCGTCAGACCGCCGGGCGCGCCAGCTCGCGCGGCAGCGTGAACACCACGCCCTCGGTGATGCCCTTGAGCGAACGCACCTCGCTCGCGCCGAGCGACTTGAGCCGCGCGACCAGCTCCTCGACCAGCACCTCGGGCGCCGATGCCCCGGCGGTGACACCGACCCGGCGTGCCCCGGCGAGCCATTCGGCGCGCAGGTCGGAGGCACCATCCACCATGTACGCGCGCGCACCGCTTTGCTCGGCGACCTCGCGCAGGCGGTTGGAGTTCGAGCTGTTGGGCGAACCGACCACGATCACCACGTCGCAGCGCGGGGCCATCGCCTTCACCGCGTCCTGGCGGTTCTGGGTCGCGTAGCAGATGTCGTCGCGCTTGGGGCCGCGGATCGCGGGAAAACGGCGCTTGAGCGCGGCGACGATGCGCGCGGCGTCGTCCACCGACAGCGTGGTCTGCGTGACGTAGGCGAGCTTTTCCGGGTCGCGCGGCGCGAGGCGCGCGACTTCCTCCTCGGTCTCGATCAGCGTGATGCCGCTCTCGGCCTGCCCGACCGTGCCTTCGGCCTCCGGATGGCCGCGGTGCCCGATCATCACGATCTCGTAGCCGGCGGCGAGCATCTTCGCCACCTCGACGTGCACCTTGGTCACCAGCGGGCAGGTGGCGTCGAACACCTTCAGGCCGCGGCGCTCGGCCTCGGCGCGCACCGCCCTGGACACGCCGTGCGCCGAAAACACCACGGTCGCCCCGCGGGGCACCTCGTCCAGCTCCTCGACGAACACCGCGCCTTTGGCGCGCAGGCGCTCGACGACCGCGCGGTTGTGCACGATCTCGTGGCGCACATAGATCGGCCGGCCGAAGAGCGCGAGCGCGCGCTCGACGATCTCGATCGCGCGCTCGACGCCGGCGCAGAATCCGCGCGGGTTGGCGAGCAGCACTTCCATGGACGCCATTATCCCCCGTTCAGGTGCGCCGCTCGCGCGCGCCGTGCGCGCGCGGCAGGAAGCTCTCGACGATCAGCGCCGCAGCGCCCGCCGTGATCGCCGAATCGGCGACATTGAACGCCGGCCAGTGCCAGCCGCCGGCGTGAAAATCGAGGAAATCCACCACGTGGCCCCAGGCGAGCCGGTCCCAGAGGTTGCCGAGCGCGCCGCCGAGGACGAGCGCGAGCGCAGCGCTGAAGAGGCGCTTGCCGGCGTGGCGAACGAGCAGCACCGAGATCACCGCCGCCGCCACGGCGGCGATCGCGGCGAAGACCCAGGTCTGCCAGCCGGAAGCGGCGGCGAGCAGGCTGAACGCCGCGCCCTTGTTGAACACCAGCACCAGGTTGAAGAAGCCGGTCACGGCGACACTCTCGCCCGGAGCCAGGGTGGCGAGCACCGCGATCTTGGTCGCACGATCGAGCGCGACAACGAGCGCGGCGAGCGCGAACCATTTCGCCGCCGCCGCCGGCCGGTGCCGCGCCACGCCTTCAGGCATAGCGCCGCGTCTCGCCCGGCCCGCGGATGTTCGTGTCGCAGCGCCCGCACACGCCCCCGGCGCCGACGTCGGGGCGATAGTGCCAGCAGCGCGGGCATTTGGCGTGCGGGCTCGGCCTCACCTCGACCGAGGCGGCCGCTCCGTCGGCGCGGTGCACGCTGGCGCGCGAGGTGAGCATCACGAAGCGCAGGTCCTCGCCCAGGCGCGCGAGGGCCTCGTAGGTATCGCCCCCGGCGCGGATGTCCAGTTCCGCGGCAAGCGAGGAGCCGATCACCTTGGCGACGCGCTTTTCCTCCAGCGCCTTGGCGACCGACTCGCGAACACGCCGCACCGTCTCCCACGCCGCGAGGACCTTCTGGTCCAGCCCGTGCCCGGGCAGCCGGTGCCACAGCTCCTCGAAGATGCTCGACGCCGACTGGCGCGTGAGCACCTGCCACGCCTCCTCGGCGGTGAAGCTGAGGATCGGCGCCATCAGCCTGAGCAGACTCTGCGTGATGTGCCACAGCGCCGTCTGCGCCGAGCGCCGCGCGTGCGAGGCCGTGGCGCAGGTATAGAGCCGGTCCTTGAGGATGTCGAGGTAGAACGCGCCCAGCTCCTCGGCGCAGAAACCCTGCAGCCGCTGCGCGACCAGATGAAAGGCGTAGCGCTCGTAGTCGCGCACGCACTCGCCCTGCATGCGCTCGGCGAGCGCGAGCGCGTAGCGGTCCAGTTCCACCATCCGCTCGACCGGCACCGCATCGCGCGCCGCATCGAAGTCCGAGGTATTGGCGAGCAGGAACCGCAGCGTGTTGCGGATGCGGCGGTAGGACTCGACCACGCGGTCGAGGATCTCCTTCGAGATGGACAGCTCGCCCGAGTAGTCGGTCGCCGCCACCCACAGGCGCAGGATCTCGGCCCCGAGCGAGCCGGCCACCTCCTGCGGCGCGATGACGTTGCCTTTCGACTTCGACATCTTGCGGCCCTCGCCGTCCACGACGAAGCCGTGGGTGAGCAGCGCCCGGTAGGGCGGCACGCCGTCCAGCATCGAGGACACCAGCAGCGACGAATGGAACCAGCCGCGATGCTGGTCCGAACCCTCGAGGTACAGATCCGCCGGAAAGCCGGTTTGGGCCGCGTGCGAGCCGCGCAGCACCGTGTAATGGGTCGCGCCGGAGTCGAACCAGACATCGAGCGTGTCGCGGCTCTTCTCGTAGTGCGCGGCTTCCGCCCCGAGCAGCTCCTCGGCGCGCAGCGCCTGCCACGCCTCGATGCCGCCCTCCTCGACGCGCTTCGCCACCTCCTCGACGAGCTCCAGCGTCCTCGGGTGCAGCTCGCCGGTTTCGCGGTGAAGGAAGAACGGGATCGGCACGCCCCACTGGCGCTGGCGCGAAAGCGTCCAGTCTGGGCGGTTCTCGATCATTCCTCTGAGCCGCGGCTTGCCCCAGTGCGGGAAGAACTGCGTCGCCTCCACGCCGCGCAGCGCGGTCGCGCGCAGCGTCTCGGCGGGCTTTGCGCCGCGAAAGCCGGGCGGCTCGTCCATCGCCGCGAACCACTGCGTCGTGGCGCGCAGGATCACCGGCGTCTTGTGGCGCCAGCAGTGCATGTAGCTGTGCGTGAACCTCTCCTCGGCGAGCAGCAGCCCGCGGCGCGCCAGCTCCTCCACGATGCGCGGGTTCGCCTCCCAGATGGACTGCCCGCCGAAGAGCGCGAGCGTCGGCGCGAAACGGCCGTCGGCCTGCACCGGGTTGAGGATCTCCCCGTCCTTCATGCCGTAGCGGCGGCACGATTCGAAGTCCTCCACGCCGTAGGCCGGCGCCGAGTGCACCACGCCGGTGCCGGTATCGAGCGTCACATACTCGCCGAGAAACACCGGCGAGGCGCGCTCATAAAGCGGGTGCCGGAAGCGCAACCGCTCCAGCGCCGCGCCCTTGCACGAGCCGAGCACCGTGCCGGCGAGCCGGTAGCGCGCAAGGCACGCCTGGCGCAGCTCGGCGGCGAGCACGAGCAGCCCCTTCTCCGTTTCCACGAGCTGGTAGGTGAACGCCGGGTGGACGTTGAGCGCCTGATTGGCCGGAATCGTCCACGGTGTCGTCGTCCAGATCACCGCGTAGAGCGGCCGCCCGGCCGCGCCTTGCGCGCCGAACGCGGCGAGGATGCGCGGTGCGTCCTCCGGGTGGGCGGGAAACGCGACGTCAATCGCCGGGTCTGTGCGGTCCTCGTACTCCACCTCCGCCTCGGCGAGCGCCGAGCCGCAGTCGAAGCACCAGTTGACCGGCTTCAAGCCGCGGTAGAGGTAGCCCTTCGCGAGGAGCTTGCCCAGCACGCGGATCTCGTCGGCCTCGTTGCGGAAGGCCATCGTCAGATACGGGTTGTCCCAGTCGCCGAGCACGCCCAGGCGCATGAAGTCCTTCTTCTGCCGCTCGACCTGCTCGGCGGCGAACGCCCGGCACAGGCGCTGCGTCTCCTCCGGCGTGAGGTTCTTGCCGTACTTCTTCTCGATCTGCACCTCGATCGGCATGCCGTGGCAGTCCCAGCCGGGCACGTACGGCGCGTCGTAGCCCGCGAGCGTCTTCGACTTGACAACGATGTCCTTGAGGATCTTGTTGACGGCGGTGCCGATGTGGATGTCGCCGTTGGCGTACGGCGGGCCATCGTGCAGCACGAACCGCGGCCGCCCCTTCGCCGCCGCGCGGATACGCCGGTACACGCCCTTTTCCTGCCATTGCCTCACCCAGTCGGGCTCGCGCCTGGCGAGGTCGCCGCGCATCGGGAAGGGCGTTTCCGGAAGATTCAGCGTCTTCTTGTAGTCAGCCATGTCTTGCGAACCACTCCCTTGCTCGTGCGGCGTCCTGCGCGATCGCCGCGCGCAGCGCCGCGAGCCCGGCGAACTTCTCCTCGTCGCGCAGCTTGGCGAGGAACGTCACCCGCAGGTGCCGGCCGTAGATCGCCCCGGCGAAATCGAACAGGTGCACTTCCAGCAGCGGCGCCGCGTCCGCCTTCACCGTCGGGCGCCGGCCGACGCTCGCCACTCCGCGCAGCACCTGATGTGTCTCTTCCAGCTCAGCCTCGACCACGTAGATCCCGGCAAGCGGAGGCTTCCTGCGCAGCACGATGTTGGCGGTCGGAAACCCGATCGCCCGGCCGAGCTTCTCGCCGTGCGCGACGCGCCCGCTCATCGCGTAACGGCGTCCGAGCAGCCGCGCCGCGCGCTCGAGCTCCCCGGCGGCGAGCGCCTCGCGTACCGCGGAACTCGATACGCGCGGACTGCCCGGGGCGGCCTCGTCGCACACGTCCGGCATCGCCGCCACCTCGAATCCGAGCCGCGGGGCGAGCGCCTCGAGCTGCGCGAAATCGCCGGCGCGCTTCGCGCCGTAGCGAAAGTCGCGTCCGACGAGCAGCCAGCGCATGCCCAGGCGCTCGACCAGCAGTTCGTGCACGAAGCGCTCGGGTGCGAGCGCCGCAAGCCGGGCGTCAAAGCGCAGCACATGCACGCGCTCGATGCCCGTCTCGGCGATCAGCTCCAGCTTCTCGCGCAGGCGCGTCAGCCGCGCCGGCGCCGACCCGGGCGCGAAGAACTCGCGCGGATGCGGCTCGAAGGTCACCGCGCAGGAGCCCAGCCCCCGCCTGCGCGCCTCGGCGACCACGCGCTCGAGCATCGCCCGGTGGCCCAGGTGCACGCCGTCGAAATTGCCGACGGTGATCGCCAGGCGCGCGGCGCATCGCGGCGGGGTTCCGTGCGTGACGATCATCTGCGCACTAAAATGCTGAATTATAGTGTGAAAGCGCAAAGGAGCGACCGTGAAGACGCTCGAAGAGCAGATGGCGTTCTACGCCGCCTATCACCAGGACCGGCGCAACAAGGCGACCCACTTCGTCGGCGTGCCGGTGATCATCGCCTCGCTGATGATTCCTCTCGGCTGGCTGCGCTGGGAGCTGGGCGGTGCGAGCGTCAGCGCCGCGCTCGCGGTATCGGCGATCCTGCTCGCGTACTACCTCGTCCTGGACGTGCCGCTCGGCCTTGCGATGTGCGCGGCGTTCGCGCTGCTATTGGGGGCGACCGAGCCGCTCGCCCAGGCGCCTTACGCGACCGGCGTTGCCTGGTTCCTCGTCCTCTTCGTCGGCGGCTGGATCCTGCAGCTTCTTGGCCACGTCTGGGAGGGACGCCGCCCGGCGCTGGTGGACAACCTCTTTCAGATCTTCGTCGCGCCGATCTTCCTCATGGCCGAGGTTTTCTTCGCGCTCGGCTACAAACCCGACCTTCACCGCGCGGTGCGGGAGCGCGCCCGCGACCTGAAAAGACAGAAATCAGGGTCGGACCCCGGTCTGACCCCGATTTAGCTCACGCGCGCGGAGCGGCGGGCGAGCTCGAGCATGCGCGCGCGGATGTCGTCGGCGTCGGCGGCATCCGGTGCGCGCCTGAGGTACTCCGCGAGATCCTTCAGAGCCGCACCCCAGCATTCGAGCTGCTGGTAGACGAGCCCTCGATCGCGCAGCTCGGCGACGGCGTCGGGCGAGACGATCAGCATGCGGTTGAGCACCTCCAGCAGCCGCTCCGGGCGGCTGCGTTCGAGGTAGATCCCCTTGAGGTTCCTCAGCAACCGGGCGAGGATCTGGCGCTTGCCGGCCGGCTCCAGAAACGGCTCGAGCGGCAGCTCCGCGGGCGCAAGCCCGCCGGAGGCGCCCGGCGGGATCACGCGCTTCAGGCGTTCGCGCAGGTCATCGGCCGACTGCGGCTCGCCGCCCGAGAAAGGATCGAGCACGAGCGTGCCGCCGCGCAGCGACATGCGCACCAGGAAATGCCCCGGGAACGACACCCCTTCGAGCGCGAGCCCGACGCGCCGCCCGATCTCCATGTACAGCACCGAGAGCGTGATCGGGATTCCGGTACGCCGGTCGAGGACCTCGTTGAGATACGAATTCCTCGGGTCGTAATAGTTCTCGGTGTTGCCGGCAAAGCCGAGCTCGTCGAACAGGAACTCGTTGAGCGCCACCACGCGCTCCTCCGGCGCAAGGTCCGCTTCCAGCCGCGAGCGCAGCCGGCCCGCCAGGCGCTCGATCTCGCCGAGGTAGCCCTCGACGTCGAGCCCCGGATACGCGTCCTCGGCGACGAGCAGGCAGGCGCGCGCGAGGTCAATCGCCGCCTCGTCCTGCGCCAGCAACCGCTCGAACGCCGCCAGATCGGCCATGGCGCGAGCTTACTCCGCGGCGCGGCGCGAGAAGTCGCGCAACCGAAACCCGAACGCGGCCAGGCAGGCGCCATAGACCCCGACGCCGAGGGCGACCAGCCCGGCCAGGCGCGCCACCCGCGCCTGCGCCGACGCGCCGAGCCACCATGCGCCCTCGCCCGCCCCGAGCCAGAGCGCCGCCGACATCGCCCCGGCGGCGAGCGCCGTCTTGAGCGTGAACGGCCCCCAGCCCGGCTGCGGCGCGTACACCCCGGCGCGGCGCAGGCCGCGAAAAAGCAGCGCCGCGTTCAGGCAGGCCCCGAGCCCGATGGCGAGCGCAAGCCCGGCGTGCCTGAGCGGGACGATGAAGGCGGCATTCATCGCCTGCGTCGCCGCGAGCGTCACCAGGCCGATTCGCACCGGCGTCGCCACGTTCTGGCGCGCGTAGAAGCCGGGGGCGAGGATCTTGACGAGGATCATGCCGACGAGCCCCACGCTGTAGGCGATCACCGCCTCGCGCGTCGCCCAGGCGTCGGCCTCCGAGAAGCGCCCGTAGTGGAACAGCGTCGCGACCAGCGGCAGCGCCAGCACCGCGAGCGCCGCCGCCGCCGGCAGCGCGAGCAGCAGCGCCAGCCGCAACCCCCAGTCGAGCAGCCGGCTGTATTCGGCGTGCGCGGCGCCGGCGTGGTAGCGCGCGAGGCTCGGCAGCAGGATGGTGCCGAGCGCGACCCCGAGCAGCGCCGCCGGGAACTCCATCAGCCGGTCGGCGTAGTACAGCCACGACACGCTCCCGGTGACGAGGAACGAGGCAAAGATTGTATTGATGAGCAGCGACACCTGGCTCACCGACACGCCGAACACCGCCGGTGCCATCAGCGCGAGCACGCGGCGCATCCCGGCGTGGGCGAGGTCCAGCCGCCAGCGCGGCAGCATCCGGATGCGCGCGAGCGCCGGTATCTGTGCCGCGAGCTGCAGCACGCCACCGGCGAACACCGCCCAGGCGAGCGCGAGCACCGGCGGATCGAACCGCTCGGCGAAGACGAGCGCGCCGACGATGAACGAGACGTTGAGCAGCGCCGGGGTCACCGCCGGCACCGCGAAGCGGCTCCAGGTATTCAGGATGCCGGCGGCGAGCGCGACCAGCGAGATGAACACCACATACGGAAAGGTGATGCGCAGCATCGTCACCGTGAGGGCGAACTTCTCCGGCTCGGCGGCAAACCCCGGCGCCGAGATCCAGACGATCGCCGGGGCGGCGGCGACCCCGAGCGCCGCGGTCGCCACGAGCGCAACAAGCAGCACCGTCGCCACGCACTCGACGAGCGCGCGCACCTCCTCGTCCGATTGCCTGGCGCGCGCCTCGGCGAGCACCGGCACGAACGCCTGCGAGAACGCGCCCTCGCCGAATAGGCGCCGCAGCAGGTTCGGGATGCGGAACGCGACGAAGAAGGCGTCGGTCGCCAGCCCCGCGCCGAACACGCGCGCAATGCAGAAGTCGCGCACGTAGCCGAGCACCCGCGAGACGAGCGTCAGGCTCGAAACCGCGGCGAGCGAACGCAGCAGGTTCAGCGCCCCCCTCCCGACGCCCGGTGCGTGTTAAAATCCGCCCCCTTTTTCGGGACCGGGTTCAGCATGGCCAACATCAAGTCCGCGCAGAAGCGCGCGCGCCAGTCCGTCGAGCGGCGCCGCCGCAACATGAGCCTGCGCACGGCGGTGCGCACCGCCATCAAGCGGGTGAAGAAGGCGATTGCGGCGGGCGACAAGGCGGCGGCGCTCGCCGCGCTGCAAGCGTCGCAGGCAGTCATTGACCGCGTCGCCGCCAAGGGCGTCCTGCACCGCAACGCCGCCGCGCGCCACAAGAGCCGCCTCGCGCACGCGATCAAGGCGCTTGCCTAGCCCGTATCGCCGGCTCGCTGCAGCTTCGCGAGCTCGGTACGCTCCGCGACGCGGCCCTCGCGCGTCTGCAGTTCGTTGTCTCTTGCGAAATTGAGCAGAAACCGGAACGCCATCGGCTCGATCTCCCTGAGCCGCACGTCCACGACCACGCAGCGCACTCCGGCCGAGGTCACCGGGTGCACGTAGGGCGAGTACTGCATGCGATGGTCGCCGCCGAAGGCGGCCATCACGCCGCACAGGCGCTCGGCCCAGTCGCTGGGACGGAACGGCCTGCCGTCCAGGGTCATGCCCCGGATCACGAACTCGACCGGGCCGCCGTCCGCGAGCTTCGCAAGCATGCGAAATCATAGCCGATGCCGAAACCGGTAAGCCGCGTGCTGGTGGTGGACGACGAGCCGCTGGTGCTGCGCGAGTTCGTCAAGGGCCTGAACGCAGCGGCGCGCACGCTCGACAATCCGCTCGGCCTCACCTTCGCCGGCGTCGCCACCGCGCGCGAGGCGCTCGCCGCGATCGAGGCCGACGGCGACCTGCAGGCGGTCGTGGTGGACGACAAGCTCTATACGCTGCAGGCGGGCGCCGCCCGGCGCGCGAACGGCCCCGGCCGGGGAAAGAAGCTGCAGATGTCGGCGCTGGAGCTGGTGCAGCGGATCGCGCGCCTGCGCCCGGAACTGGACGTCTACATCCTGATCGCCAAGGAGTCCGAGGACGAGGTCGTGGACGCGCTCTTTACCGAGGCGGTGGACGGCTATTTTTACCGCGAGGAGCGCGACTACCGCGGCATCTACCGCATCCTCAACGCGCAGATCCAGGAAAAGGCGCGCACGCCCTTCTACGACCAGCTGAAAAGCTACGTCTGGATGGCAAAGGACCAGTGGCACACGCCGGGCCACTCCTCCGGCGAGTCGCTGCGCGGCAGCCCGTGGGTGAACGACTTCTACGAGTTCATGGGCGAGCACGTGTTCGACGCCGACCTCTCGGTGTCGGTGCCGATGCTCGATTCGCTCATGAACCCGACCGGCGTCATCGCCGAGGCGCAGAACATGGCGGCGAAGGCGTTCGGCGCGCGGCGCACGTTCTTCGCCACCAACGGCACCTCGACCGCGAACAAGGTGATCTTCCAGACGCTGATCGCCCCGGGCGAGAAGCTGCTGCTCGATCGCAACTGCCACAAGAGCGTGCACCACGGCGTGGTGCTCTCGGGCGCGCACCCGGTGTACCTGGACGCCTCGCTCAACCACCGCTACGGTCTGTACGGCCCGGTGCCGAAGAAGACGATCCTCCAGGCGATCCGGCGCCACCCGGACGCGCAGGCGCTGGTGCTCACCTCGTGCACTTACGACGGCCTGCGCTACGACCTCGCGCCGATCGTCGAGGCCGCGCACGCCACCGGCATCAAGGTGATCGTGGACGAGGCCTGGTACGGCTTTGCGCGCTTTCACCCCGAGTTCCGCCCGACGGCGCTGGAAGCCGGCGCCGACTACGTCACGCAGTCCACGCACAAGGTGCTCTCGGCCTTCTCGCAGGCCTCGATGATCCACGTCAACGACCCCACGTTCAACGCGCACCTGTTCCGCGAGAACTTCAACATGCACACTTCGACCAGCCCGCAGTACGGGCTGATCGCGAGCCTGGACGTCGCGCGCAAGCAGGCGGTGATGGAGGGCTACAAGCTCCTTGCGCGCACGCTCGCCTTGGCGCGCGAGCTGCGCGCGCAGATCAACTCCACCGGCGCGTTCCGCTGCCTGGAGCTGGCCGATCTGCTGCCCGAGGAAGTGCGCGGCGACGGCATCCGGCTCGACCCGACCAAGGTCACGGTGGACATCTCCGGCTGCGGCTACACCGTGGACGAGCTGCAGGCCGAGCTTTTTCGCCGCTACAACATCCAGATCGAGAAGAGCACTTTCAACACCCTCACCCTGCTGCTCACCATCGGCACCACGCGCTCGAAGGTCTCGCGCCTGTACGACGCGCTCATGCGCATCGCGCGCGAGCGGCGCGCGCCGCGGCGACTGGTGCGCACGCCGGAGATCCCGGCGTTCACGCGGCTGCGCCATCTGCCGCGCGACGCCTACTACTGCGGCGGGGAGCTCGTGCCGGTGTTCGACGAGCGCGAGCGCGTCAACCGCGCCCTCGCCGGGCGCGTGTGTGCCGACGGCATCGTGCCGTATCCGCCCGGCATCCCGGTGCTCGTGCCCGGACAGGTGATCACGCACGAGATCGCCGAATACCTGGGCGGCGTGCTGCGCTCGCAAAAGAGGATCGAGGTGCACGGCATCGCCTACGAGGGCTATGCCGCGTGCGTGCGGGTGCTGCGGCCCGCCGAGGAAAGAGGCCTGCGGCGGATCCGCTAGCCGATTTCGGGCGCCGGCCGGGCCCTACACAAGCAGGCGAAGGCCTGATAGCATTATGCAAACGGCGGTTCTGCGACCGCCGTTTTGCATTTGAGAGCGACTCATGTCCCATCTGATGAACACCTACGCCCGCCAGCCGGTCGCGTTCGTGCGCGGCCGCGGCTGCCGGCTCTACGACGCCGCCGGGCGCGAGTACCTCGATGCGCTCGCCGGGATCGCGGTGAACACGCTCGGGCACGCGCACCCGCGGCTCGTGCGCGCGCTCACCGAGCAGATCGGCCGCATCATCCACACCTCGAACCTGTTCGAGTCGCCGCTGCAGGAAGCCGCCGCCGACCGCATTGCGGAGATCACCGGGCTCGACGAGGTGTTTTTCTGCAACTCGGGGCTGGAAGCGAACGAGTGCGCGATCAAGCTCGCGCGCAAGTACGGCCACGAGCGCGGCATCGCCGAGCCGGCGATCGTCGTGATGGAAAAGGCGTTCCACGGCCGCTCGCTCGCCACGCTCTCGGCCGGCGGCAGCCGCAAGGTGCAGGCGGGCTTCGAGCCGCTGGTGCAGGGCTTCGTGCGCGTGCCGCTCAACGACCTGGACGCCGTGCGCCAGGTCGCCCAGCACAACCGCAACGTGGTCGCCGTGTTCGTCGAGCCGATCCAGGGCGAGGGCGGGATCCACCTTGCGCGCATGGAGTACCTGCGAGGCCTGAAGGAGATCTGCGAGGCGAACGAGTGGCTGTTCATGTCCGACGAGGTGCAGTGCGGCCTCGGGCGCACCGGCAAATGGTTCGTCTATCAGCACGCCGGTTTTCTGCCCGACGTGGTGCCGATCGCCAAGGGCCTTGCCGGCGGCGTGCCGGTGGGCGCCTGCGTCGCCGGCGGCCGGGCGAAGGGCCTGTTCAAGCCGGGCAACCACGGCTCGACCTTCGGCGGCAACCCGCTCGCGATGACCGGCGTGATCACCACGCTCGACGTGATCCGCGAGGAGGGGCTGCTCGAGAACGCGGTGCGCGTGGGCGAAGCGATCCGCGCAGGGCTCGCGGCGGCGCTCGCTGGCGTGCCGGGCGTGGTGGAGGTGCGCGGCATGGGCATGATGATCGGCGTGGAACTCGACCGGCCCTGCGGCGACCTGGTGAAGATGGCGCTCGATGCCGGGCTCGTGATCAACGTCACCGCCGAGCGCGTGATCCGGCTTCTGCCGCCGCTCATCATGACCGAGGCCGAAGGCCGCGAGGTGGTCGAGCGCCTCGCGCCGCTGGTGCGCGCGTTCCTCGGCGCCGCCGAGCCGCGCGCCGCCGCGGCGCGCTAGTCCCGCGATGGCCGCGCCCCGGGTCAAGCTCCGGCATTACCTGCAGTTCAAGGATTTCTCGCGCGCCGAGTACGAGTACCTGTTCGCGCGCACGCGCTGGATCAAGGCGCGCTTCAAGAGCTACAAACGCTACTGGCCGCTCCAGGACCGGACGCTGGCGATGATCTTCGAGAAGCCCTCCACGCGCACACGCCTGTCGTTCGAGGCCGGCATGCACCAGCTCGGCGGCGCCGCGATCTACCTCTACACGCGCGACTCGCAGCTCGGCCGCGGCGAGCCGGTGGAGGACGCCGCGCAGGTGATCTCGCGCATGTGCGACCTCGTCATGATCCGCACCTTCGAGCAGGAGATCGTCGAGCGCTTCGCCGCGCGCTCGCGCGTGCCGGTGATCAACGGCCTCACCAACGAGTATCACCCCTGCCAGATCCTCGCCGACATCTACACCTTCCTCGAGCACCGCGGCCCGATCCGCGGCAAGACCGTGGCCTGGATCGGCGACTCGAACAACGTGTGCAACACCTGGCTGCAGGCCGCCGAGGTGCTCGACTTCAAGGTGCACGTCTCGACGCCGCCGGGCTACGAGGTCGAGCCCGAGCGCGCCGGGGTGGCCGGTACCCACTTCGAGCAGTTCGCCGATCCGCTCGCGGCGGCGAAGGGCGCGCATCTGGTCACCACCGACGTCTGGACCTCGATGGGGTTCGAAGCGGAGAACGAGGCGCGCCGCAAGGCGTTCGAGGACTGGCAGGTGGACGCGGAGCTCATGCGCGCGGCGCGCAAGGACGCGCTGTTCATGCACTGCCTGCCGGCGCACCGCGGCGAGGAGGTTGCCGCCGAGGTGATTGACGGGCCGCAGAGCGTGGTGTGGGACGAGGCCGAGAACCGCTTGCACACCCAGAAGGCGCTGATGGAGTTCCTGCTCCTGGGCAGGATCCGCAGGCCGGGGAAGCGTTAGCCGGCCCTAGTCGCCGGCCTTCGCGCCCTCGCCCGGCGCAGGCAGCGGCAGGGTCCCGCCGGTCGCCTCGCCGAGCAGCCCCGCCTCCGCGTACAGGCGCAGCTTCTCGCGGCTGTCGGCGATGTCGAGCTTGAGCATCGCCAGCTGCCCGACGCGGTCCGCGGGCGTGAAGAACTCCGCGCCTTTCTCCATCGTCAGGCGCTCGGGGTGGTAGGTGAGGTGCGGGCCGGTGGTGTCGAGGATCGTCCAGTCGTTGCCGCGGCGAAGCTCGAGCGTCACCTCGCCGGTCACCGCCTTCGCCACCCAGCGCTGCGCCGCCTCACGCAGCATCAGCGCCTGGGGATCGAACCAGCGCCCTTCGTACAGCAGCCGCCCGAGCCGGCGGCCGTTCGCCCGGTACTGCTCGATCGTGTCCTCGTTGTGGATCGCGGTGACCAGCCGCTCGTAGGCGATGTGCAGCAGCGCCATGCCGGGCGCCTCGTAGATGCCGCGGCTCTTCGCCTCGATGATCCGGTTCTCGATCTGGTCGGACATGCCCAGGCCGTGGCGCCCGCCGATCGCGTTCGCCTCCGCCATGAGGGCCACGGCGTCAGGAAACTCCCGGCCGTTGAGCGCGACCGGCACGCCCTGCTCGAACCGCACCGACACGCGCTCGGGCGCCACCGCCACGTCCTCGCGCCAGAACGCGACGCCCATGATCGGCTGCACAATCCACATGCCGCGGTCGAGGAACTCCAGGTCCTTTGCCTCGTGCGTCGCGCCGAGCATGTTGGCGTCGGTCGAGTACGCCTTCTCGGCGCTCATGCGGTACTCGATTCCGGCGCGCGCAAGGTATTCCGACATCTCGCGCCGGCCGCCCAGCTCGTCAATGAAGCGCCGGTCGAGCCACGGCTTGTAGATGCGCAAAGCGGGGTTGGCGAGCAGCCCGTAGCGGTAGAAGCGCTCGATGTCGTTGCCCTTGTAGGTGCTGCCGTCGGACCAGATGCCGACGCCGTCCTCGCGCATCGCGGCCACCAGCATCGTGCCGGTCACCGCACGCCCGAGGGGCGTGGTGTTGAAGTACGTCGCCCCGCCGGTCGAGATGTGGAACGCGCCGCATTGGATCGCGGCGATACCCTCGGCGACGAGCTGCGGCCGGCACTCCACGAGGCGCGCCTTCTCCGCGCCGCAGGCGAGCGCCTTGCGTGGAATCTCGGCGCAGTCGGGTTCGTCGGGCTGGCCGAGGTTCGCGGTGTAGGCGTACGGGATCGCGCCGTTCGCGCGCATCCAGTGCACCGCGGCGCTGGTGTCCAGGCCGCCGGAGAACGCGATGCCGATCCGCTCGCCCCTGGGCAGTGTGCTGAGAATGGTCGCCAATGTCCTGCGCTCCGTAAGCCGCGATGATACGGGATTGCGAAGGCTAAAATGGCACGCGTGCGCCCTGTCGTCGCCCTGCTCGCCGCGCCGGTCCTCGCCCTGTCGCTCGAGGCGGCGGCGGCGCCCTTCGCGGCGCAGCTCGGCGGCGAGCGGCTGGTGCTCGATGCGCCGCCGGGCTTTTCCGACACCGGCTTTCTCGGCTCGCCGAAGCTGCAGGAGCTGGCCGAGTCCTCGACCTCGGCCTCGAATCGCGTGCTGCTGTACGCGATCCCGGACGGCGACGTGCGCCGCTTCATGGCGGGTGATGCGATGGAGCTGCGCCGCCACGTGCTCGCGGTCACGCCGCGGGCGCTGGAGCGCGAGCGCCTGAGCGAGGTGCAGTTCGGCGCCTTCGTCGCCGAGGCGCTGCAAGCACTCGGCCCGCCGGCAGGTCTGGGCGATTTACGCGCCAGGCTGGATGCGCAGCCCGAGCGCCGGCCGCTGCTGCTGGCCGAGCTCAAGCGCGAGCCGAACCTCGTCACCGCGCTGCAGGGAACGCGCGTCGTGGTCGAGGGCCGCGGCTTCCTCGCGCCGGACAGGACCTACTACGTGCTGGAAACCCTGACGTTTCTGCTCATGCGCGGCAAGCCGCTGCAGCTCACCGTGTTCACGCGGTTCGAAGGTCCCGAGGACCTCGAGTGGATCACCGGCGCCACCGCGCGCTGGGTCGAGGACCTGCGGCGCCTGAACCGCTGAGCGCTACTTTGCGAGCCCCTCGAGCCAGCGGCCGTAGATGCGGTCGGCCACCCTGTGCAGCGCCTCGACCCGCTGTGCGAGGCGCCGCTCGATCTCGCGCGGTTCCTGCACCCCGGGGCTCGTGGCGCTCTTCCTGATCTCGGCCGCGCCGCCGCGCACCCAGGTCCGGATCAGCTCCTCGGTCATCTCGACATGGCACTGCATCCCGAAGTGCTTGCCGAGCGCGAACGCCTGATTGACGCAGTGCGCGTTCGTGAGCACCCGCGTCGCCCCGAAAGGAATGCTGAAGGTCTCGCCGTGCCAGTGAAACGCCTCGAACCGCTCGAGATCGCCGAACCACTCGCGCGCCACCGCGTTGTCGCAGACCTCGACCTCGCCCCAGCCGATCTCCTTCACCTTGTTGCGCGTCACCTCGCCGCCCAGCGCCTTGGCCATCAACTGGCCGCCGAGGCAGTGCCCGAGGACCGGCACGTCCTTGCACACCGCGTCACGGATGAGTTCGAGCGCCGGCGCGATCCACGGCAGGTCGTCGTTGACGCTCATCGGCCCGCCCATGAAGACGAGCCCCGAGTGCGCGCGCGCGTCCTTCGGCACCTTTGCGCCCTCGTCGAGCGCAACCAGCGTCCAGGGGATCCCCCTCGCCTCCAGCGCGGTGGCAAAATAGCCCGGACCCTCCGAGCGCACGTGGCGGAATATCGCGACCGGTTTCATGGCAGCGCATTGTAGTGTGCTTCGGCGCATCGCCTTGCTCGCCGCGGCGCTCGCCGCCGCGCCGGCGGCGGCGCTCGAGCTCACGCTCGTCGGCACCTTCGGCGACAAGGCGGCGATCCTCGTCCTCGACAATGGGGAGCCGCGCACGGTAAGAGTCGGGCAGCGGATCGGCACCGCGACCCTCGTCTCGGTCGAGCGCGACCGCGCGACGGTGGAAATTGACGGCAAGCGCCGGGTGCTGGTGCGCGGGCAGACCTGGAGTACGTGGGCCGGTACGGCCGGCCGGCAGACCGCGGTGCTCGCCGCGGGCCCGGGCGGGCACTTCATCGTCGAAGGGCAGGTCAACGGCGGCACGGTGCGCTTTCTCGTGGACACCGGCGCAAGCGCCGTCGCGCTGCCGGCAGCCGATGCGCGGCGGCTCGGGATCGACTACCGCAAGGGCCAGCGCGGCATGACCCAGACCGCCTCCGGCACCGCGCCCGCGTACCTGGTGAGGCTCGACAGCGTGCGCGTCGGCGGAATCGAGCTGCACCAAGTGGACGGCATCGTCATCGAGCAGGGCCTTTCGGTCGCGCTCCTCGGCATGACCTTCCTCAACCGCGTCGAGATGAAGCGCGAAGGCCAGACGCTGACCCTCACCCGCCGCTTCTGAAATCAGGGTCAGACCCGGGTCTGACCCGGTTTTTCTGCGCTCCGCGCTACTTGCCCGGCACGAGCGGCACGAAGCGCACCGGCAGGACGTTGCGCCGGGTGAGGGTGCCGTCGGCGGCCTTGGTGACGAGAACGAGACGCTGGATGTCGCCCGCGCCGCCCACCGGGATCACCATGCGTCCGCCGGGCTTCAACTGGTCCACCAGCGCCTGCGGAATGGAGGGAGCGGCGGCGGTGACGACGATCGCGTCGAAGGGCGCTTTTTCCGGCCAGCCGGCATAACCGTCGCCCGCGCGCACCTCGACGTTGCGATAGCCCAGTTCCGCAAGACGCGCCGCCGCCTGCTTCGCCAGCGGCTCCAGCAGCTCGATCGTGTACACCTGCTTGACGATCTCGGCGAGCACCGCCGCCTGGTAGCCCGAGCCGGTGCCGACTTCCAGCACCACGTGATGCGGCTCCGGTGCGACAAGATCGGTCGAGAGCGCAACGATGAAGGGCTGCGAGATGGTCTGCCCGTGGCCGATCGGCAGCGGATGGTTGCGGTAGGCGAGCGGCCGCTCGGCGGGCCCGACGAAGCGGTGGCGCTCGACCTTCGCCATCGCCGCGCGCACCCGCGGCGACATCGCGGCAAGCCCGGTTTCGGCGCGCGTCTCGGCGTAGGTCGCGTCAATGTCGGCGAGCATCCTCTCGCGCAGCGCGCGCCAGTCCTGGGCCTCGGCGCCGCCGATGCACAGGCAGGCGGCGAGAAGGCTAGCGAGCGCTCTTGTCGCGTTCGACGCGCGCGTAGGCGGAGTGGTTGTGGATCGATTCGAAGTTCTCCGACTCGACCACGTACGCGGTGATGCGCTCGTCGAGGTTGAGCAGCGCCGCCACGTCGCGCACCATGTCTTCGACGAACTTCGGATTGTCGTAGGCGCGCTCGGTGACGTACTTCTCGTCCGGGCGCTTGAGCAGGCCGTAGAGTTCGCTGGAGGCCTGCTTTTCCACCAGATCCACGATCTCCTCGATCCAGACGAAGTCGCTCGTGCGGGCGGTGACCGTGACGTGCGAGCGCTGGTTGTGCGCGCCGCGATCGGAAATGCGCTTGGAGCACGGGCACAGGCTCGTCACCGGCACCAGCACCTTCATCGCGAAGCTCTGCCGGCCGCGCCGGATCTCGCCGATGAAGGTGACCTCGTAGTCCATCAGGCTCTTCACCCCGGAGACCGGCGCCGACTTCTCGATGAAGTACGGGAACGCCATCTCGATGTGCCCTTCCTCGGCCTCCAGCCGCTCGACCATCTGCACGAGCATCGCCTTGAAGCTCGCCACCGTCAGCTCGCGCTCCTGCGCCGCCAGGATTTCGACGAAGCGCGACATGTGCGTGCCCTTGAAGTGGTGCGGCAGCCCGACGTACATGTTGAACGTGGCGACGGTGTGCTGCACGCCGCCGGCGCGCTCCATGACGCGGATCGGGTGGCGGATGGCCTTGATGCCGACCTGGTCAATGGCGATGCGGCGCGAGTCGCGGCTCGACTGAACGTCCGGGATGCTGTGCAGGTCTTTCGCCTTCATGCGGCCATTATATTCTGCGCAGCTTGCGCTCCGGCAGCGCGGCTCGGATCGCGCTCGCGATGCCCGGCGCGTCCAGCCCCACCGAGGCGAGCAGCTTCGCCGGATCGCCGTGCTCGATGAAGCGGTCCGGGAGCCCGAGCAGCAGCACGCGCCGCTCTAGCCCGAGCGCGGCGAGCGCCTCGCACACGGCGCTGCCCGCCCCCCCCATCACCTGGTGCTCCTCGACCGTCACCAGCAGCTCGTGCGTGCGCGCGAGTTCCTCGACCAGCGCGGTGTCGAGCGGCTTCACGAACCGCATGTTCGCCACCGTCGCGCCGAGCGCCTCGGCCGCCTCCAGCGCGGGCCTGAGCATCGAGCCGAAGGCGAGGATCGCGACGCGCGAGCCGCGGCGCCGGATCTCGCCTTTGCCGACCGGCAGCGCGCGCAATTCCTTCTCGATCGTCACGCCCGGGCCGGTGCCGCGCGGATAGCGCACCGCCGCCGGCCCGTCGAGCAGGAACCCCGTGGTGAGCATACGCCGGCATTCGTTCTCGTCCGCGGGCGCCATTACCACCAGATTCGGCACCGTGCGCAGGTACGCATAGTCGAACGCGCCGTTGTGCGTCTGGCCGTCGCCGCCGACGAGCCCCGCGCGGTCGAGCGCGAACAGCACCGGCAGGTTCTGGATCGCGACGTCGTGGATGAGCTGGTCGTAGCCACGCTGCAGGAACGTCGAGTAGATCGCGACCACCGGCTTGAAGCCCTCGCAGGCGAGCCCGGCGGCGAAGGTGACCGCGTGCTGCTCGGCGATCGCGACGTCGAAGTAGCGGTCCGGGAACTCTTCCGAGAAGCGCACCATGCCCGAGCCTTCGCGCATCGCCGGCGTGATGCCGATCAGACGGGGATCCGCGCGCGCCATGTCGCACAGCCAGTCGCCGAACACCTGGCTGTAGGTCGGCTTGCCGCTCGCCGCCTGCCGGATACCGACCGACGGATCGAACTTGCCCGGCCCGTGGTAGGCGATCGGATCGTCCTCGGCGAGCTTGTAGCCGTGCCCCTTGCGCGTCACCACGTGCAGGAACTGCGGTCCGGAGAGCTTGCGGATGTTGGCGAGCGTCGGAATCAGCGTGTCCAGATCGTGGCCGTCGATCGGGCCGATGTAATTGAAGCCCAGCTCCTCGAACAGCGTGCCCGGCGTGACCATCCCCTTGACGTGCTCCTCGGCGCGGCGCGCAAGCTCCAGCATCCCCGGCACGCGCTTGAGCAGGTGCTCGCTCGCGCGCTTGGCGCTCGTGTACATGCGCCCCGAGAGCAGCCGCGCGAGGTAGTTGGTGAGCGCGCCCACCGGCGGCGAGATGGACATCTCGTTGTCGTTGAGGATGACGAGCAGGTCCACGTCCATCGCGCCGGCGTTGTTCATCGCCTCGTAGGCCATGCCGGCGCTCATCGCCCCGTCGCCGATCACGGCGATGCAGCGGCGCTTCTCGCCCTTTTTCTTCGCCGCCACCGCCATGCCGAGCGCCGCCGAGATCGAGGTCGAGGAGTGCGCGGTGCCGAACGCGTCGTAGGGCGACTCGCTCCGCCTCGGAAACCCGGAGATGCCGCCCAGCTGCCGCAGGGTCGCCATCTTTTCGCGCCGTCCGGTGAGGATCTTGTGCGGGTAGGTCTGGTGGCCGACGTCCCAGACGATGCGGTCCTCGGGCGTGTCGAACACGTAGTGCAGCGCGATGGTGAGTTCGACCGTGCCGAGATTGGACGACAGGTGCCCGCCGGTCTTCGACACCGATTCGAGCACGAAGGCGCGCAGCTCGTCGGCAAGCTGGCGCAACTGCCGGCGATCGAGGCGCCGTAGGTCCGCCGGATCGTTCACCGTCCTGAGCAGCTCGTACATGGCCGGATTGTAGTCCCCAGCGCCCGCGGCGGCGCCGGGCGCCAGGCCGTCCGCGGCGCCGTCGCTGGCGAGCGCGGACGCCATCAGAACTGCCTCAGCACGATGAAGTCGGCGAGCTGCACGAGCCGGCGGGCGCGCTCGCCGAAGCCTCCGAGCGCCGCCTGCGCCTCGCACCGCAGCTCCTCGGCGAAGGCGCGCGCACGCGCCACACCCATCGCCTGCACGTAAGTGGGTTTTCCCTGTTTCGAGTCCTTGCCGGCGGTCTTGCCCAGCGTCGCCGTGCTGGCAGCGGCATCGAGCACGTCGTCCACCACCTGGAACGCAAGGCCGATGCACTTGGCGTAGCGGTCCAGGCGCGAACGCTCGGCTTCGGCGAGCGGCGCGCCGCACGCGGCGCCGAGCACGACCGCGGCCCGGATCAGCGCCCCGGTCTTGCGGATATGCATGAATTCCAGCTCGGGCAGTTCCAGGCGCCTGCCGGTGGATTCGAGGTCCACGGCCTGCCCGCCCGCCATGCCGCGCGAGCCGGCGGCGAGCGCGAGCGTGCGCACCATCTCGAGCTGCACGGCCGGATCGTCGGTGAGCCGGTGCTCGGCGAGCACCTGGAAGGCGAGCGACTGCAGCGCGTCGCCCGCAAGGAGCGCCGTCGCCTCGCCAAACTGGACATGCGCCGTCGGTTTGCCCCGCCGCAGCACGTCGTCGTCCATGCACGGCAGGTCGTCGTGCACCAGCGAGTAGGCATGGATCAGCTCGACCGCGGCGGCGGCGATCTCGAGGCGCTTCGCCTCCGCGCCGGCGAGTTCGCCGGCGGCGAAGACGAGCAGCGGCCGCACCCGCTTTCCGCCTTCGAGGGTCGCGTAGCGCATCGCCTCGTGCAGCCGCGACGGCGCGTGCTGCACCGCCGGCAGCAGCCTCGCGAGCGTCTCCTCTATCCTCGCCTGGACGGCACCCATCCAGGGAGCGAAATCCGACTCAGGCGTCTTCACGATCCTCGCGCGGGGTTTCCAGCGCGGCGGCGAGCGGCTTGAGCACCTCGCCTTCCAGTACCTGCACCTGCTGCTGCGCGGCCTCGAGCTTCTCGCGGCAGTACTTCGCCAGCTCCAGCCCGCGCTTGTGCGCGGCGAGCGACTGCTCGAGCGTCAGGTTGCCCGACTCCATCTGCGCCACGATGCGCTCCAGCTCCGCGAGCGCCTGTTCGAAGCTGGGACCGGCCGCGGACTGCTCGCCGGTTGCGGAATTCTTGGACGAGGATTTGCTCATAGGGGACGCAAGCCGGCGGCCGGGGCGCGGCGCGCCTGACCTCGTGCGTATTGTACAATCCGCGCCCTTTTGGGCATCCTCCGGCACATGTCAGACCTCGCCAGCTTCTCGCGCATCCAGCCCGCCCGGTGCCAGCTGCCGGTGGCGTGGTATTTCGACCCCGCGGTGTTCGAGCGGGAGAAACGGCTGCTCTTCGACGCCGGCGCCGAGTACATCGGTCACGAGCGCATGGTGCCCGAGCTGGGCGACTATCACACGCTCGAGTGGATGGACCACGCCAGGGTCCTGGTGAGAAACGACTGCGGCGTGGCGCTGCTCTCCAACGTCTGCCGCCACCGCCAAGCGCTGATGCTGCAAGGCCGCGGCAATCTGCGCAACATCGTCTGCCCGGCGCACCGCTGGACCTACGACCTGCGCGGCGAGCTGCTCGGCGCGCCGCACTTCGCCGAGAGTCCCTGCGTGCGGCTCGAGTCCACGCCGCTCGTCCACTGGCACGGTCTGCTCTTCACCGGCTCGCGCGACGCGCGCGCCGACCTCGCCAGAATCGCCTGCGCGGCGGACTTCGATTTTTCCGGCTACGCGCTCGACCGCGTCGAGATCACCGACTACCGCTGCAACTGGAAGACCTTCATGGAAGTGTATCTGGAGGTCTACCACGTCGAGCCCTTCCATCCGGGACTGAGCAACTTCGCCGACGCCGCCGACTTCCGCGTCGAGTACACCGAGCGCACCTCGGTGCAGATCGTGGGCGCGAAGAACGGTCTCGCGGCGCCGGGCAGCCCGGTCTATCGCCGCTGGCACGAGCAGTGCCTCGCGCGCCTGCAAGGCAAGGCGCCGAAGTACGGCGCGCTGTGGGCGGCGTACTACCCCGGCCTCATGCTGGAGTGGTACCCGGACGTGCGGGTGATCTCGAAGCTGATTCCGCGCGCGCCGGACCTCACCACCAACGTGGTCGAGTTCTATTACCCCGAGGAGATCGTGCTCTTCGAGCGCGAGTTCGTCGAGGCGCAGCAGGCGGCCTACCGCGAGACCGCCGCCGAGGACGACGAGCTATGCCGGCGCATGGACCGCGGCCGCGCGGCGCTCTGGCGCGAGGGCCGCGACGACGCCGGTCCTTACCAGTCGCCGATGGAAGACGCGATGGTGCACTTCCACGAATGGGTGCGACGCGAACTGGGCGAGTAGGGCCGCTCGTTTCCACCGAGGCGCTCGCCGCGCACCCGGACTGGCGAGTCTTCGACTGCCGCCACGATCTCGCCGACCCGGACGCGGGCGAACGGCAATACCGGCAGGCGCACATTGCCGGCGCGCTGTTCGCCCACCTCGACCGCGACCTCTCGGCGCCGAGGACCGGAACGAACGGACGCCACCCGCTGCCCGCTTTCGACACCTTCGTCGCGTGGCTCGGCCGGCAGGGACTCAGGCCCGAGGACACCGTCGTGTGCTACGACGCCGGCTCCGGGGCGATGGCGGCGCGGCTCTGGTGGATGCTGCGCTGGGCGGGACACGAGAACGTCGCGGTGCTCGACGGAGGGTTCGCGAAGTGGCTGCGCGAAGGCCGGCCGGTGACCGCGCAGGTGCCGGCGTTCGCGCCGACCGTCTACCCGGGACGCGAGCGAAAGGACATGGCGGTGGACGTCGCCTGGATGGAGGCGAACCTCGGCCGCGCGCTGCTCGTGGACGCGCGCGCGCCGGCGCGCTTTCGGGGCGAAGCCGAGCCGATTGACCCGGTGGCCGGGCACATCCCCGGTGCGGTCAACCGCTTCAACAACGACAACCTCACCCCCGAGGGCACGTTCAAGGACCCCGCGACGCTGCGACGCGCGTTCGAAAAGGCGCTCGCCGGACGCGCGCCGCAGGAAGTGGTGAATTACTGCGGCTCCGGAGTTTCCGCCTGCCACAACCTGCTGGCGATGGAGATCGCGGGGCTCTCGGGCGCGAAGCTCTACCCGGGGTCGTGGAGCGAATGGATCGCGGACCCCCGGCGGGCGATCGCGCGGGGGGAGTAACCCCCTTTGGCCGCCGACGCGCTTCTGGTCGTTCACTTTGCGATCGCGGCCTTCATCGCCGCGGGACTTCCGCTCACCTGGATCGGCGCGGCGGCGCGATGGCGATGGGTGCGCAATCCGTGGTTCCGCTATTCTCACCTCGGCGCGATCGTGTTCGTCGCCGCGGAGGCGCTGCTCGGCTACGCGTGTCCGCTCACCGTCTGGGAAGATCTGCTGCGCGGCGGCGTGCGGCCGGAGTCCTTCGTCGGCCGCTGGGTGTACCGGCTGCTCTACTACGACGCCCCCGAGTGGGTGTTCACGACGATCTACGTCGCATGGGCGGCGGCAACGCTCGTCACCCTGCGGCTTTTGCCGCCCAGGCGAAGAGCTGGCTGAAGACTTCCTCCCGGATTCTGCGCCGCGAAAGCACGAGATCGTGCGGCGCGCCGGGGAAGGCGAGCACGCGCACGTCGCCCCCGAGCGCGTGCGACCAGCGCGCGCAGTCGCGCCAGTCGAGGATGATGTCGGCTTCGTCCGAGTGCATCGAGAGCACCGGGATCGCCAGGCCCAGGCCGGCGTGCACCCGGGCGTGCGCGGCGAATATCGCCCTCACCCATCCCGCGTACGCCGGAAATCCGTGCAGCGGCTTGAGCGCCAGATTGAAGTCCCATTCGCCGCCCCAGTTGCGGTGCAGGCTCTTCACATAGGCGGGAGAGACCGCCTTCGGGTCGTTCAGGAACGGAAAGCGCGCGCCGAGCGCCGCCGCCAGACGCAGCTTCGCCCGGCGCAGCCCGCGCGAGCGCCAGTCGAAGAACGGGCTGTTCAGCCACAGCGCGCGCACGAGGTCGCGCCGTACGCCCTGCGCCGCGTAGAGCGCGCAGACGAGACCCCCGGTCGAGTGGCCGGCGAGCAGCACTGGCCGGCCGATCGCCTCCAGCGCCCGCGTGAGGTCGGCGAAGTACTCGGCGAGGTCCTTGCAGAAGCACGGATGCTGGTGCGGCCGCAGCGACCGTCCGTGCTTTCTCAGGTCGAGCGCGTAAAACGCCCACCCTTCCGCGGCGAAGCGCTCGGCCATGTGGCGCTGGAAGAAATAATCTATAAAACCGTGCACATACAGCACCGCGCGCGCGGCCTGGGCGGGCGGCAGCCGCACCAGCGTCGCCACGACCGGCCCGTCGTAATCCGGCGGCTGCGCGATCTCCAGCGCCTCGAAGCCGGCCAGCTCCGTGTCAGGCCGCCACGCGCTCATGCCGTGCAAGCGCCCAGCGCACATGCTCGCGCACCAGCGCCGAAGGGTGGTTCTCGCGCGCCCGCAGCGCGGCGAGCACCTCGGGCGAGGTGGGCGCGTTGCCCAGGCCCACCGCAAGGTTGCGCAGCCACCGCTCATAGCCGATGCGCCGGATCGGCGAGCCGCGCAGGCGCCGGTCGAACTCTTCCTCGGTCCAGCCGAACAGCTCGACGAGCGTCGCGCGGTCCAGCCGGTTGCGCGGCAGGAAATCGGGCTCGGCCGTGAGGCGCGCGAAGCGGTTCCACGGGCACACCAGCTGGCAGTCGTCGCAGCCGTACACGCGGTTGCCGATGAGCGGCCGCAGCTCCTCCGGAATCGCGCTCCTGTGCTCGATGGTGAGGTACGAGATGCAGCGGCGCGCATCGAGCCGGTACGGGCCGCGGATCGCCCGCGTCGGGCAGATCTCGATGCACCTCTCGCAGGTGCCGCAGTGCTCGCTTGCCGGCGAATCGGCCGGCAGCGGCAGGCTGGTATAGATCTCGCCGAGGAAAAACCAGGAACCCGCGTCGCGCGAAAGCGCGAGCGTGTGCTTGCCGCGCCAGCCGATTCCAGCCTTCACCGCCAGCTCCACCTCCAGCACCGGCGCGGAGTCGCAAAGCACGCGATGCCCGAACGGCCCGACCTCGGACTCGATGCGCGCGCAGAGCTTGCGCAGCCGCGCGCGGATCACCTTGTGGTAGTCGCGCCCGCGCGCATAGCGCGCGATGTAGGCGCGCGCGCCGTCGGCGAGCGCCGGCCACTCGTCCTCCAGTGTCGGCGCGTAGTCCATCCGGCAGGCGATCACCCGCAGCGTCCCGGGAGCAAGCTCGGCCGGACGGGCGCGGAGCGCGCCGTGGCGGGCCATATAATCCATCTCCCCGTGCCAACCCAGGGCGAGCCATTCGGCGAGCCGGCCTTCGGCCGCCGACAGGTCGGCGTCCGCGATGCCGATCGCCTGGAAGCCGAGTTCGGCGCCCCAACGCCTGATCCGCTCCGCAAGCGCCGCGTAATCCATGAATGCCGAGCTTAGCCTGCCGGACGAAGCCGCCACGCTGCGGCTGGGCGCCGCGCTCGCCGAGGGCGCGCGCGGCGGGCTGGTGCTGCACCTTTCCGGAGAGCTCGGCACCGGCAAAACCACCCTGGTGCGCGGGCTGCTCGAATCTCTCGGCCACCGCGGCCGGGTGCGAAGCCCGACCTACACCTTGGTTGAACCTTACATCTTTTCGAGGTTACACTTCTATCACTTTGATTTCTATCGAATCAAAGGCGAGGCGGAATGGCTGAGCTCGGGGTTTCAGGAGCATTTCGGCCCGGAGGCGCTCTGCGTTGTCGAGTGGCCGGAGCGGGCCGGGAGCGCGCTTCCGCCGCCGGATGTGTTGATCCGGCTGGAGCATGCAAACGGCGGCCGGCTCGCCCGGCTTTCCACGCACTCGCCTGCGGGCGAAGCCTGGCTCGCCGCGGCCTTGTCGCGCTGGCGCTCGTCCTAGGCGCCGCCGAGGCGTTCGCGCAGGCGCAAATCACCTCGGCGCGGATTTGGCCGGCGCGCGATTACACCCGCGTCACCCTGGAGTCGCCCGTCGAGCTGCGCTTCAGCGTCTTCACCGTCAAGGATCCGGAGCGGCTGGTGGTGGATGTCGAGGGCGCGGTGATGACCCCGGCGCTGGCGGAGCTTCAGGACAAGGTCGTGCCCGGGGATCCCTACATCGAGAAGCTGCGCGTCGGGCGCAACCGCCCCAGCGTCATCCGCATCGTGCTCGACCTGAAGACGGAGGTGAAGCCGCAGGTCTTCACGCTCAAGCCGGTTGCCGATTACGGGCACCGGTTGGTGCTTGACCTCTACCCGGCGGTGCCGCCGGATCCGCTGGCGCTGCTGATCGAATCCGGCGGCAAGCTCGCGCCGCAGGCGCCGCGCGAGGAGGCGAGGCCCGCCGCCCCGGCCGAGGCACCGCCGCCGCCGGCGAAGGCGGGCGTCGCGCGGCTTGCGACCATCGTGATTGATCCGGGCCACGGCGGCGAGGACCCGGGCGCGATCGGCCGCCACGGCTCGCAGGAAAAGGACATCACGCTGATGATCGCGCGGCGGCTGAAGGCCCTGGTGGACGAGGAACCCGACCTGCGCGCGGTGCTCACGCGCGACGGCGACTACTATCTGCCGCTGCACGTGCGCGTGGACAAGGCGCGCCGGCTGCGCGCCGACTTGCTCGTCTCGATTCACGCCGACGCGTTTTTGCGCCCGCACGCGCGTGGCTCGTCGGTGTACGCGCTCTCGGAGCGGCGTGCGACCTCGGAGGCGGCGAAATGGCTCGCGCGGCGCGAGAACGACGCCGACCTGGTCGGCGGCGTCAATCTCGACGTCAAGGACCGGTATCTCGCGCAGACGCTGCTCGATCTGTCGCAGACGGCGACGATCGACCACAGTCTGAAGCTCGGCCACGCGGTGCTCGCCGAGCTCGGACAGGTGAACTCTCTGCACAAGGCGCGCGTCGAGCAGGCGAGCTTCGCGGTGCTCAAGGCCCCCGACGTGCCCTCGATCCTGGTCGAGACCGCGTTCATCTCGAACCCGGAGGAAGAAAAGCGCCTGAACGACGAGGCCTACCGCGAGCGCATCGCGCGCGCCATTCTCGCCGGCATCAAGCGCTATCTCGCGCGGCATCCGCCGCGGCCCGGCCCGATGACCGCGACGCCGCCCTCAGCCGTGGCGCTGAACTGAGCGCGCCCGCGCCCAGGCCCAGAACCCGGGGCTCGCCGACGCGAGCACGATTCCGATCAGCACCACGGTGAGATTGTCCTTCACCGCCGGGATGTTGCCGAAGAAGTAGCCGGCGGAGCACAGCGACACCACCCACAGCAGCGCGCCGGCGACGCAGAACGCGAGGTAGCGCGCGTACGGCATCGTCGCCACGCCGGCGACGAACGGCACATAAGTGCGCACGATCGGCACGAAGCGCGCGAGGAGGATCGTCTTGCCGCCGTGGCGCTCGTAGAAGTCGTGCGCGCGCGCCAGGTGCCGGGGGTTGAACCAGCGCGAGCGCTCGTAGTGAAACACCTTCGGGCCGGCCCAGCGGCCGACGAAGTAGTTGACGTTGTCGCCGCAGAGCGCGGCGATCGCCAGCGTCGCCATCACCGCGCCGATGTCCATGCCGCCGGCGGCGGCGAGCGTGCCGGCGACGAAGAGCAGCGAATCCCCCGGCAGGAACGGGGTCACCACGAGACCCGTCTCGCAGAACACGATCGCGAACAGCAGCGCGTACACCCAGCGGCCGTGCTCGGCGACGAAGGCGGCGAGATTGCGGTCGAGGTGCACGGCGAAGTCCCACAGCGCCGCGATCCATTCCATCGGCCGATTGTAGCCGGGTGCGCCGATATAATCGTTCGATGCCCGCGCGCGCGCCGATCCGCGTCCTGCCTGAGCTGCTCGTCAGCCAGATCGCCGCCGGCGAGGTGGTCGAGCGCCCGGCCTCGGTGCTCAAGGAACTGCTGGAGAACGCGCTCGACGCCGGGGCGCAGAACATCGCGGTCGCGCTCGAGGAAGGCGGCGCGCGGCGCGTGCAGGTCGAGGACGACGGCGCCGGGATCGCCGCCGCCGAGCTGCCGCTCGCCCTCGCGCGCCACGCCACCAGCAAGATCGCGACGCTCGCGGAACTGGAAGCGGTCGGCACCCTCGGCTTTCGCGGCGAGGCGCTCGCCTCGATCGCCGCGGTGTCGCGCCTGGAGATCATCAGCCGCACGGCGGACGCGCCCCACGCCGCGCGCATCCGCGCCGAAGGCGGCACCCCCGGCGCGGTCGAGCCCGCGGCGCGCGCGCCGGGCACGACCGTCGCAGTCGCCGACCTCTACTTCAACACGCCGGCGCGGCGCAAGTTCCTGCGCAGCGAAGCGACCGAGTTCGCCCACGCGGAGGAGGCTTTCCGCCGCATCGCGCTCGCGCATCCGCAGATCGCCTTCACGCTGCGGCACAACGGGCGCGTGCTGCGCAGCCTGCCGCGCCAGAACCTGCAGGCGCGCGCGCAGGCCCTGCTCGGACCCGAGTTCACGGCCGAGAGCACGCCGGTCGAGGCCGCGGCCGGCGGGCTGCGGCTGCACGGCCTCGCCGGCCTGCCGCCGTCGGCGCGCGCGCGCGCCGACGCGCAGTACTTCTTCGTCAACGGCCGCTTCGTGCGCGACCGGCTGCTTGCGCACGCCGCGCGCGCGGCCTGGGCGGAGCTGCTGCACGGCGAGCGCCAGCCCGCCTACCTGCTGTTTCTCGAGCTCGATCCGCGCCTGGTGGACGTGAACGTTCATCCGGCGAAGACCGAGGTGCGGTTTCGCGACGCACGCGCGGTGCACCAGTTCGTGCTGCACGCCCTGCGGCGCGCGCTCGGGGCGAGCGCCGGCGAGACGCCGGCCGCGTCCGCCGCGCTCGCGCCACGGCCGGCTCCGCGCGCCGCGGCCGCCGCGCAGGCGCAGCTCGCGCTCGCGCAACCGGTGGCGGCGTATCAGGCGTTCCTGGCGCCGGCGAGCGAACGCGCGCCGCTCACCGAAGCGCGATCGGCCGCCCCGCTCGGCTACGCGCTCGCGCAACTGCACGGCGTGTACATCCTTGCGCAGAACGAGGCCGGGCTCGTGCTCGTGGACATGCACGCCGCGCACGAGCGCATCGTATTCGAGGACCTGCGCGCGAGCCTGGAGGCCGGCCGCATCGAGCGCCAGCGGCTGCTCGTGCCGGCGCTGTTCCGCGCCACGGCGCTGGAGATCGCGACCGCGGAGGAACAGCGCGAGGCGCTGGAGCAGCTCGGCTTCGAGATCGCCGCCGCCGGCCCGGAGGAGCTGGCGGTGCGCGCGGCGCCCGCTCCGCTCGCGGGAGCCGACGTCGCCGCGCTCGCGCGCACCGTGCTCGCCCAGATCGCCGAATTCGGCGCCGCGACGGCGGCTGCGGCGCGCCGCGACGAGCTGCTCGCCGGCATGGCCTGCCACGCCGCGGTGCGCGCCCACCGCGCCCTCACGATCGCCGAGATGAACGCGCTGCTGCGGCGCATGGAAGAAACCGAGCGCTCCGGAAGCTGCAACCACGGCCGCCCGACGTGGTATCAGCTCACGCTCGCCGACCTCGATCGCCTGTTCCTGCGCGGACGTTGAGCAAGCTGCCGGTCGCCTTTGCCCTGCTCGGCCCCACGGCGAGCGGAAAATCCGGGTTCGCGCTCGCGCTCGCCGCCGAGTTTCCGGTCGAGATCGTCAGCGTGGACTCGGCGCAGGTGTACCGCGGCATGGATGTGGGCACCGGCAAGCCCTCGGCGGCCGAGCGCTCGCGGGTACCGCATCATCTGATTGACGTCGCCGAGCCGACCGAGCGCTATTCGGCCGGGCGTTTCCGCGCCGATGCGATCGCGGCGGTCGAGGAGATCGTCGCGCGCGGCCGCATCCCCCTGCTCGTCGGCGGCACGATGCTCTATTACCGCGCGCTCGCGGTCGGGCTGGACGAGCTGCCCGCCGCCGACCCGGCGATCCGGGCCGGGATCGAGGCCGAGGCGCGCCGCCGCGGCTGGCCGGCGCTGCACGCCGAGCTCGCCCGTGCCGACCCGCAGGCGGCGGCACGCATCGCGCCGCGCGACGCGCAGCGCATCCAGCGCGCGCTGGAAGTGATCCGCGCCACCGGCGCGCCCCTCTCCGGCCTGCAGCGGGGCGCGGCGCCCCGGCTGCCGTTCGAGCTGCGCGGCTTCGCCCTGATTCCGGCCGACCGCGCCGAGCTGCACCGCAGGATCGCCGCGCGCTTCGACGCGATGCTCGCCGCCGGATTGGTCGAGGAGTTGCGCGAGCTGCGGCGCCGCTACGCGCTCGATCCTTCGCTGCCGAGCATGCGCGCGGTCGGCTACCGCCAGGCGTGGCGCTACCTCGAAGGGGAAATCAGCGCCGAGGAGCTGCGCGAGCAGGCGATCGCGGCGACGCGCCAGCTCGCCAAGCGCCAGCTCACCTGGCTGCGCGCGATGAAGGATCTCGCGCCGGCCGACGAGCTGCGGCGCGCGCTCAGTCGAGCGTGAGACCGACGGCGCGCGCCGCGCGCCCGTACGCCTCGAGCTGCTCGATCACGAAGGCGCGCAGCGCCTCGGGGCTGGAAGCGCGCGGCTCGAAGGCGATCCTGCCGAACGCCTCCTTGACGTCGGCGCGCGCGAGCACCACCGCGAGTTCGCGCCCGACGCGCTCGACGACCTCGCGCGGCAGCTTCGCCGGCCCGAACAATCCTCCCCAGGGCACGATCGGCACCGGGGCGAGCCCCGCTTCCGGTAGCGTCGGCGCATCCGGCAGCAGCGGACTGCGGCTCGGGAGCATCGTCGCGAGCACGCGGATCTTGCCCTCCTTCACCTGAGGGGCGAGCGTGCCGGGCGTGGCGAAGGCGAAGTGCACGCGGCCGGCGAGCAGATCCACCGACAGCGGCGCGTCGCCCTTGTAGGGCACATGCACCATGTCGAGCTTGTTCGCTGCGGCGAAGAGCGCGGTGGCGAGGATGCTGGTCGCGTTCCCGGTGCCGTAATTGATGCGTCCCGGGTTGGCACGCGCATAGCCGACGAGGTCCTGGATCGTGCGCACCGGCAGGTCGGCGTGCGAGAACACGAAAAAGCCGAAGATGCCGACGAGCGAAATCGGCGTGAAGTCGTTGACCGGGTCGTACGGCGGCACCTTCTTCGCCGCCGGCGCGAAGGACATGCCGGTCGCCGTGCCGTAGTACAGCGTGTAGCCGTCGGGCGGGGCGCGGCGCACCGCCTCGGAGGCGATGATGCCCTCGGCGCCGGGCCGCGTCTCGATGATGATCGGCTGGCCGAGCCGCTCGCCGAGCGGTTGGGCGAAGATGCGCGCGCCGAGCTCGGCCGCCCCGCCTGGCGGGAACGGGACGATGAGCCGCACGGGTTTGTTCGGATACTGCGCCTGCGCCGCCGTGCAGGCGACCAGCGCCGCGATCGCCGCGAAGAGCCGTTTCATGGCGCTACTCCGGTTGCACGCCGGCAGCGCGCAGGATCGAGCGATACGCTCCCATCTGCGCCCTGGTGAACGAGGCGAGCTCTTCCGGCGTGGAAGGGGTCATGTGGAACGCTTGCTTGTCCATCGCGGCGACGACGTCGGGCCGCTTCATCGCATCGTGGAACTCCTTGTTCAGGCGCGCGACGATCTCCCTGGGCAGCTTCGCCGGCCCGAACAGCCCCGCCCACGACACGACCGAGTACTGCGGCAGGCCCACCTCGGCCATCGTCGGCACGTCCGGAAGGAGGCTGGACCGCGTCTTCAGATTGGTCGCCAGCGCACGCAGCTTGCCGTCCTTGAGGTGCGGCAGCCCGGTGGTCGGCGTCGCCCACATCACCTGCACGCGCCCGGCGACGAGGTCGGTGATGCCCTGCGGCTCGCCCTTGTAAGGCACGTGCGTCATCTCGATGCCGGCGAGCGAGTTCATCTGCGCGAACGAGACGATACCGGTGGTGTTGCCGGTCGCGTAGTTGAGCTTGCCGGGGTTCGCCTTGGCGTACGCGACCAGCTCCTTGAACGTCCCGATCGGCACGCCGGCGTTGACGTAGAGGAAGAACGTGTAGCGGCCGATGTCGGTGATTGGAGTGAAGTCGGCCACCGGATCGTAGGGTGGATTCTTCTTCATCGCCGGCACCGCCGCCATTGGACTGTTGGTCGCCATGAGCAGCGTGTAGCCGTCGGGCGCGGCCTTCGCGACCTCGGCTGCGGCGATCGCGCCGTCGGCGCCCGCCTTGTTGTCCACGACGACCGGCTGGCCGACGGCGGCCGATACCGAGGCGCCGAGGATGCGCGTGATGGTGTCGGTCGCCGAACCCGCGGGAAACGGCACGACGATCCGTATCGGTTTCGCCGGATACTGCGCCGCCGCACGAATCGCGACCACCGCGAGAGCGATCGCCACCGCGAGAACGAACCCCTTTCGCATACTCCCCCCCTTTTTGGAGATGGTCGCGGCGATTATAGAACGCGCCCCGCCGCCGCGGCGCCCCCGCGCCTACGCAAGGAGCGGGCAGCCGGCGGGGCTCGCCGTTTTTTTCTTTGCGAGGATTCGGGCCGAATACTTCTCCAGATAGTGCGCGATCGTCTCGACGCGGATCTTCACCGACCCGGCGGGCTTGGTGGAATCGAGGTCCTGGAAGGAGAAAAAGAGCGTGCCCGACGATTCGACGATTTTCTGCACCGGCGAGTAGGTCGGCTGGTCCATGCCGCATTCGTAGCTGGACAGCCGCACCACGCAGGCGATCCACGGCATGCGCGCGGCGAACTTCGCTCCCCACAGGATCTCATTGGTGTTCGCGCTGTAAGACGAAGGCCACACGTCGGAGATGTCGAACGGCGACTTGATCCAGCCCGCCTCGAGGTCCGGGCCGAACATCCAGGCAAGCAGATCGTCGTCGGTCGGCAGGTACTGCGCCCAGAGCACCGGGTAGCCGCAGGCCTGCAGATCCCCTTCGATCTCGTGCCCGATGCCCGGGTCCATGTGGTAAGGACGCGCGAGCACCAGCAGGCAAGGCCGCTCCTCGCGCGCGCACCACTGGAGAATCTCGCGCGCCTTGCGGCGCAGGCTCGCGCCGTAGGCGGCCAGCGCCCGGTAGCCCTCCTCGACCGCTCGTTGGGTCTCCTCGGCCGTCAGTCCCGGAATGGCCTCGCGCAGGCCCTCGTAAAGCTGCCGGGCGGCGAGCGGCGGGTCGTCGAGCGAAACGAGCGGCGCGCAGTAGCGCACGCCCAGTTCCGCGAAGGTGTCGCGCTCCTTCAGAAACCCCGCCTTGATGTTCTCCGGCGCCGCCATCACGCGCGGGCAGGCGATCGAGGCGACGACATGGCCGGCAAGGCACGAGGGCAGCGTCGCGATCATCGGCGAGAGCAGGATGTCGATTTTCCGCTTGCGGTTGGCGAGCAGCTCGCCGTAATGGCCGGAGATGCATTTCACCGGGTAGCAGCAGTCCACGGTGCCGCGGCCCCTGGCGAAGCGGCGCGCCTGCTCCTCCGAGGTGTCGGAGGAGAATTCGATGCGCCGCGCCTCGATGCCGAGCGCTTCCAGGAAAGCGATCCAGAACTGGTGCGTGGACCAGAGGTTGAGCACGCGCGGGATGCCGACGCGCAGCTGCGCGCGCGCCTTCGTGCCCGGGCCGCTCGCGCGCGCGGGCGCCTCGCCCGAGCCGTCGCGGTCAAACCGCAGCCCGGGAACGCCGAAAGGCGCCTTCGCGAACCAGCTCAGCAACGTTGGGACAGGCACGTTTCGCTTCCTCCAGCTTCTGCTTCACCGCCTTCATCTCGTTCACGTCTTCGAGCAGACCCTTGGGGCAGGAGTTGCCGCTGATCACCCGTTCCCAGCCCTCGGCGAGCGGCACCTTGCTCCAGGGGCGTCCCCTGCCTCCGGGCATGCGCACGTCGATGAACGTGCGCTTGCAGTTGACCGCGCACCATTGGCAGGTCGTGTGCTCGTTCGTCGTGCTGGTGTATTCGAGCGACTCGATCAGCTCGTAGCCGCGGAAGCGGCTGCGCTCGCCCTTCTGCGCCCACTCGAGCGCGCACAGCGCCGCGCCGATCGCGCCGGCTTCGCCCGAATACGGGTGGACCACGATCTCGGCATCCGGAACCTTCGAGCGGATGAAGTCCACCTGCGCCTTGACCACCGCGAGATTGCGGTGCGTGCCGCCCTGCAGCACGAACTTGCGGCCGGCGGCGGCGAGGTTCTGCAGCTGCCCGGCGTACACCCAGACGTTGAGCGGCAGCACCGCCGCGAGCGAGGCCATGATCTCCTCGCGCGACCAGCCTTTTCTCTGCTGGTTGACGATGTCGGACTGCAGGAACACGCCGCAGCCCATGGCGAGCGCCGGGATCGCGCGCGCCCGGAACGCAAGCTCGGCGTACTGCTCGAGCGGCACGCCGTAGCGCTCGGCCACCCCCTGCAGGAACGCGCCGTTGCCGGAGGAGCACTGCGAGTTCAGGCGGAAGTCCGCCACCGTGCCCTGGCGCAGGATCATGATCTTGACGTCGCAGCCGCCGACGTCGCAGATCACCTCGGCGTCCGGAAAGTAGTGCAGCGCGGCGGTGGCGTGCGCCACCGTCTCGACGATCGCGACGTCCGCACCGACGATGTCCTTGAGCAGGTCCTTGCCGTAGCCGGTGATGCCGAGCGCGCCGATCCTCTCGAAGCCGGCGCCGCGGATCTCGCGCAGAATGGCCTTCGCGTCCTCGATCGGATTGCCGTTCGAGGGCACATAGCAGCTCGCCAGCAGCTCGCGCTCGGGCGAGAGCACCACCGCCTTCGCCGTGGTGCTGCCGAAATCGCAGCCGACGAGCGCCGGTTGATCGCGCGCCCCGGTGCGCGGGTTCGCCGCCGCGACGCGCGGCCCACCGTAGCAGCGGATGAAGTGCTCGAGCTCCTTCGGGTCCTTCACCAGGCCCTGCGCGCCCTCGCGTGCCTTGTGCTCGTGCTGCCCTTCCTCTATCCACCAGCGCAGCTTCGCGGTGCCGGCGTACACGCCGACGCCCGCGGGCTCGCCGCGGCCGATCTCGACGCACCCGAGGCAGGCATAGTAGAGCGCGTCCTCCGGTACCTCGATGAGCGCGTCCGGGTCGGCGCCGGGCGGCAGCGCAACGTTGCGCTCGACCCACAGCTTGCGCAGGTGGTGGCGCCACGCTTGCTGCAGGCCGCGATAAAACAGGTTCGGCCCGCCCAGCAGCAGCACGTGCGGCCGCGGCGTGTTGCCCTTGGTGAGCGTGGCCAGATTCTGACAGACGACCGCCTCGTACAGGCTGGCGATGATCTCCTCGACCGGCACGCCCGATTTCACCAGCGTGTTGGCGTCGGCCTCGGCGAAGATGCCGCACTTGGAGCTCACCTTGTGCAGAGTCAGGCCCGAGTACGGCATGCGCGCGAGCCGCTCGGGGGGGATCTGCAGCTTGCGCGCGGTCTTCTCGATGAACGTGCCGGTGCCCCCGCTGCAGGCCGACTGCATGAACACCTGCTTCGCCTTCCCGGCACCGCCCGCGGTGAAGAACAGCGTCTTCATGTCCTCGCCGCCGATCTCCGAGACGAAGCTCACTTCCGGGTGGAGCTTTTCGACCGCGGCGGACACCGCGACCACCTCCTGCACGAACTTGCCGCCGACGAGCGGCGCGAGCAGCCCGGCGCCCGAGCCGGTGAGGAGGATGCGGTCGCGACCGGCCCGCAGCCCGCACTCGGCTTCGAGACGGGCGAGGAAATCGAGCACCACCTCCGCCTGCCGCGTGTCGTGGCGCCGGTAGTCGCGCCACAGGACGGTGTCCCCGTCGGCGAAAAGCGCTTTGACGGTGGTCGAGCCGACGTCGAGCCCGACGATCCTCATCGGCGCCGCCCCGCCGCGACGTGCAGCGCGAGGTTCGCCGCGGTGCCCGCCACTCCGTAGTGCGGCAGCCGCCAGGTCGCGCGCCGCAGCTCCGGCCGCTCGGCGATCGCGGCCCGCAGATCTTCGGGCGTGAGGCCGGTCCGTTCGAGCACCTCCTCGAACTCGCGCTGCGCGCGCCGCTTCGCCTCCGTGAGAATCATCTGGCAGCGCGAGAGCGCGTGCACCTCGGCGTCGCCCTTGATCTCGAGCGGCGCGTACAGCAGGTCCGGGTACTTGCCAAGCACCGCGGCCATCGCGCCGATGCTCATCGTGTTCGGCATGCACGAGTAGGGCGAGAGCTCGCAGGTCATGTGCGCCTTCCTGCCGTGGTAGGCCCAGAGCGCCTTGCCGATCAGCATGTCGCCCTCGCCGCCGTTCAGGCGGCTGTGATAGAAGGGCGCAGCCAGGCGCCGCAGCGCGTCCTGCTCGGGCAGCTCGCGCGGAACCTCGCCCAAAGCCCGGCGCATGCGGTCGTAGGTCCAGCGCAGCAGCCGCTGGCCGAGGCGTACCGCGGCGAGCTTCGCACGCGCCTGGCGGTCAATGCCGATGTGGTCCTCGAAGTCCTGCCCGGCGAAGCGCAGCAGGTAGTCGAGCCAGATCGTGATCGCCGCCGGGTACACTTCCGCCCCCTCGGCCTCCAGCCAGCGGTGGATGTTGTAGTTGGGTTCGCCTTCCACCGTCTGCAGATAGAACTCGCCGGTGATCTTCACGACCGGCTTGACACGCGTGCGATCCACTTCGACCCGATCGTAGAGCGCCCTCACTTCGCGCATCGCGCGCACGAAGTAGCCGGTGGCGAGATGCCAGAGCGCCGCACTCCACTTGCCGCGGCGCACCGGCCGGCGGCGGAACGCTTCGTACAGCAGTTCCACCGCCGCGCGCGTGGCGCGCTCCGTTTCCCCCGCCTTCACTTCGAAGGGCCGCGTGCGGTATTCCATGTCCTGCACGACGTCGGTGAGCACGATCGCCCAAATCGCGCCGAGGATGAACGGCAGGTTGAGCTCGAGCCCACCGCCTTCGCGCGCGCCCTGGTCGAGGTTCGCCTGATCGAGCAGGAACATGCGGAACGATTCCAGTCCGGTGTTCTTCAGCGCCAGCTCGTAGCTCTGGTGATACTGGCCGAAGCGGCAAGCACCGCAGGCGCCGGCGGTGACGTAGATGAAATTCTTCGCCACCTCCTCGGGACTCGAGCGCTTCGCCTCGGCGCGCAGGAAATTGGCGAGATTGCCGGTGGTGAAGCTCGTCGGGCAGCACTGCCCGATGTCGGCCACCTCGCGCCCGGTGAGGAGGTCCTCGCGCGTGGCGACCGGCAGCACCCGCACGCGGTAGCCGAGGTTCTCCATCGCGCCCTGGATCACGCGCTCGGCGCGCCAGTGCAGGCCGCCGAAGAGCACCGTGACCTTGTCGCGCTCCTCGCGCGTGAAGGGTCGCGGCCGGTACGCGCGGTAGTGCCCGCCCGCCTGCGAGGTGCGGTCCGGCGGCGGCACCGTTCGCACCTGCGCAGTCGGCGGAGCGCCGGCCGCGACGACGCGCACGTTCCGCAGCGAGCGGAAGGACACGGACGGACGCGATTCGGACGTCGTCGGTTCCATGGCTTCTCCTTCTTGTCCGGACCCGGAGCAAGACCTCCCCGAGGCGACGGAATTCTTACTCCGGAGAAAGCTGCAGACAATGCCGGCCCGAAAGGCGCGGTTTTGACCCCATTGCACGCATGGGCATACGCGCGTACACGCAAGCAGTTACGCGCGCGGCGTTCTCGGCCAGCGCCCTAAAGACCCCGCGCGACCCCCTCGCGCCGCGGATCGGCGCCGCCGCGCCAGCCTCCCGGTGCGCGCTCGACGATGTACAGGCCGCTTGTGAGATCGGCGAGGCGCACTTCGTGACCTCGGGCGGCGAGCGGCGGACCGAGCAGCTCATACGCCGTGCCGCGCTCAAGCTCGGTCGGGCCGTTGCGGCTGCCGGCGTGCGGCAGCGCCGCGGCGCTCTGGGCATCGAGCCCCCAGTCGAGCATCGCTACGAGCGCCTGCGCGACGTAGTTGACGATCGCCGGGCCGCCCGGCGAGCCGAGCACCGCGCGCAGCCGGCCTTCGGCGCTGAACACGAGCGTCGGCGACATCGCGCTCCTCGGGCGCTTTCCGGGCTCGACGCGGTTGGCGACCGGGCGGCCGGCGGATTCCGGCACGAAGGCGAAATCGGTGAGCTGGTTGTTGAGCAGAAAGCCGCGCACCATGATGCGCGCGCCGAACGCACTCTCGATCGTCGTCGTCATCGCGACCGCGTCGCCGCGCGCGTCCACGATCGAGATGTGGCTCGTACCGGAAAGCGCCGCCTCGGGCGAGTCGGCGTGCGCCTGCGCGCCAGGCGGCGCGCCCGGCGCGGCGCGACCCATCGAGCGCTCGCCGATGAGTCTTGCGCGCCCGGCGAGATACGCGGCATCCAGCAGCCCGGCGACCGGAACGGGAACGAAGTCCGGATCGGCGAGATGGCGCGCGCGATCGGCATACGCCAGGCGGCCGGCCTCGGCAAAGAGATGGACCGCCTCGGCCGAGTTGGGCGCCGCTACGGCAAAGTCGGTGCGCGCGAGAATGCCGAGGATCTGGAGCACGGTGACGCCTCCGCCCGGCGGGCCCATGCTGCAGACGCGGTGCGCGCGATAGGCAAGGCAGACCGGCTCGCGCTCGAGCGCCCGATAGCGCGCGAGGTCCTCCAGCGTCATGTCTCCCGGCCGTCTGTGGTCCCGCACCGCGCGCACGATGTCGGCGGCGATTTCGCCGCGGTAGAACGCGCCGGCGCCGCCGCTCGCGATACGCCGCAGCGTCGCAGCGTACTCCGGGTTCGCGATGCGCTCGCCGACCGGCCGCGGCCGGTCGTCGGCGCCGTAAAAGAGCGCACGCGCGGCGCGGTCGTTGCGCAGCGCGCTTTCGCGCTCGAGGAGCCCGTAGAGCCTCGGGGTCATCGCAAAGCCCTGTTCGGCGAGCCGGATCGCGGAGGCGAAGAGCCTCGCCCACGGCAGGCGCCCGTGGCGTCGGTGCGCGAGTTCGAGCATCCGCAGCACGCCGGGCACGCCGACCGCCGCGCCGCTTGCCGCGGCTTCGGCAAAGGCAAGCGGCCTGCCGGAGGAGTCGAGAAAGCGATCGGCGCGCGCAGCCGCCGGAGCGGTCTCGCGCCCGTCGTAGGCCCGCAGTCGCCGCTCGGCGCGCGACCAGTGCAACAGGAACGCGCCGCCGCCGATTCCCGAGGATTGCGGCTCGGCGAGCCCCAGCACCATCTGCACCGCGACCGCGGCATCGAGCGCGCTGCCGCCGGCGCGCAGGATTTCCAGCCCCGCCTCGACCGCGAGCGGATGCGCCGCCGCCACCATCGCTCGGCGCGCAAACGCCGGCTCGCGCGGCTGCATACCGCCCGGGCCTCCGGGCCGCGCCTGCGCGGCGGCGAGCCCGGCCGCCAGAACAAAAAGGGCAGCCGGAGCTGCCCTTTTCCAGCAAGCGGCGAACATCCGCCTCACGCCATCAGCGGCACGACGAGCAGCGCGACGATGTTGATGATCTTGATGAGCGGGTTGACCGCCGGGCCGGCGGTGTCCTTGTAGGGGTCGCCCACCGTGTCGCCGGTCACCGCCGCCTTGTGCGCCTCCGAGCCCTTGCCGCCATAGTGGCCGTCCTCGATGTACTTCTTCGCGTTGTCCCAGGCGCCGCCGCCGGTGCACATCGAGATCGCGACGAAGAGCCCGGTGACGATCGTGCCCATCAGCACGCCGCCGAGCGCCTTCGGCCCGAGGATGAGGCCGACGAGGATCGGCACCAGCACCGGCAGCAGAGACGGGATCATCATCTCGCGGATCGCCGCGCGCGTGAGCATGTCCACCGCGGTGCCGTACTCCGGCTTGGCCTTGCCTTCCATGATCCCGGCGATCTCCCGGAACTGCCGGCGCACTTCCAGCACCACCGAGCCCGCGGCGCGCCCGACCGCCTCCATCGCCATCGCGCCGAAGAGGTAGGGCACCAGCCCGCCGATGAACAGGCCGATGATCACCATGTGGTCCGACAGGTCGAACGAGATCGAGCGGCCGGCGGCTTCCAACGCATGCGTGTAGTCGGCGAAGAGCACCAGCGCCGCAAGGCCCGCCGAGCCGATGGCGTAGCCCTTGGTCACCGCCTTGGTGGTGTTGCCGACCGCGTCCAGCGGATCGGTGATGTCGCGCACCGAATCCGGCAGATCGGCCATCTCGGCGATGCCGCCGGCGTTGTCGGTGATCGGCCCGTAGGCGTCCAGCGCGACGATGATTCCGGCCATCGAGAGCATCGAGGTGGCGGCGATCGCGATCCCGTACAGGCCGGCGAGAGAGTAGGAGACGAGGATCGCGGCGCACACCGCGAGCACCGGCCAGGCAGTGGACTTCATCGAGACGCCGAGTCCGGCGATGATGTTGGTGGCGTGCCCGGTGGTGGAGGCCTCGGCCACATGCCGCACCGGCTTGAACTGGGTGCCGGTGTAGTACTCGGTGATCCAGACCATGAACCCGGTGAGCGCCATGCCGATCACCGCGGCGCCGTACAGGTGCCAGACGGTGATCAGTTTCTTCTCGCCGCCGACGTCGAAGGGCACGTTCTTCACGATGTCGCCCATCAGCCATTCGGTGATCGGCCAGAAGGCGATGAGCGCGATCACGCCGGAGACGATGAGGCCTTTGTACAGCGCCGGCATCACGTTGCGGTCGGTGGGCCGGGCGCGCACGAACCAGGTGCCGATGATCGAGGCGACGATGGCGAAGCCGCCGATCGCGAGCGGATAAATCACCGCGTTCGCGCTGGTCGTTTTCACCATCAGCGCGCCGAGCAGCATGGTGGCGATGATCGTCACCGCGTAGGTCTCGAACAGGTCCGCCGCCATGCCGGCGCAATCGCCGACGTTGTCGCCGACGTTGTCGGCGATCACCGCCGGATTGCGCGGGTCGTCCTCCGGGATGCCGGCCTCGACCTTGCCGACGAGGTCCGCACCGACGTCCGCGCCCTTGGTGAAGATTCCGCCGCCCAGCCGCGCGAAGATCGAGATCAGCGACCCGCCGAATCCGAGCCCCACCAGCGGCTTGATGACATGATCGAGGCTCGTCTTGTCCACGGCGTTGGCGTAGAGCAGCGCAAAATAGCCGGCCACGCCCAGAAGCCCCAGGCCGACCACCAGCAGCCCGGTGATCGCGCCGCCGCGGAAAGCGACGTTGAGCGCCTCGTTCAGGCCCGTGCGCGCGGCTTCCGCCGTCCTGACGTTGGCGCGCACGGAGATGTTCATGCCGATGATGCCGCAGGCGCCCGAGAGCACCGCACCGAGCGCGAAGCCCCATGCCGTCGCCCAGCCCAGCGGCGGGGTGAAGCCGATGACGAGAAAGAGGATCGCGCCGACGATCGCGATGGTCGTGTACTGGCGCCTGAGGTAAGCGACCGCTCCTTCGCGCACCGCGGCGGCGATTTCGCGCATGCGCGGATTGCCTTCGGGCTGCGCGAGGATCCAGCTGATCGAGACCGCCCCGTAGACGAGCGCGAGCGCGGCGCAGACGAGCGCAAAGACGAGTCCACCAGACATTCTTGTGCTCTCCCCTGGGAAAGGGGCGGATTTTAACAGGGCGGGGCGGCTAGCGGCCCTCCAGCGCCGCGATCGCCCGGTTGCGCACCTCCTCGACGCTGCCCAGACCGGAGATGCGGCGATATCGCGGCGCCGCCGGGTCTCCGGTGGCCGCCCAGCGCTGGTAGAACTCGACCACCGGCCGCGTCTGCGCCTGATAGACCTCCAGGCGCCGGCGGACCGTTTCCTCGCGATCGTCGTCGCGCTGCACCAGCGGCTCGCCGGTGAGGTCGTCGCGCCCCTCGACCTTCGGCGGATTGAAGCGCACGTGGTAAGTGCGGCCCGAGGCCGGATGCACGCGCCGCCCGCTCATGCGCACGACGATTTCCTCGGCCGGCACGTCGATTTCGAGCACGTAGTCCACGGCGATGCGCTCGGCGCGCAGCGCCTCGGCCTGCGCGAGCGTACGCGGAAAGCCGTCGAGCAGATAACCGCGCTCGCAGTCGGGCTGCCCGAGCCGTTCCTTCACCAGGCCCACCACGATCTCGTCGGACACGAGCTGGCCGGCGTCCATCACCTTTTTCGCCGCCAGGCCGAGCGGCGTGCCCGCCTTTACGGCCGCGCGCAGCATGTCGCCGGTGGAGATCTGCGGGATGCCGTAGTGCGCGCAGAGGAACGCCGCCTGCGTGCCTTTGCCGGCCCCCGGCGGGCCCAGAAGGATCAGCCTCATGCCGGCATTCTACGCACCGTGTCGAGGTCTTCAGGGGTGTCCACGCCCGGCGGGATCTCGCCGGGCCAGACCGCGACCGCGATGCGCCGGCCGTGCCAGAGCGCGCGCAACTGCTCCAGCGACTCGGTGCGCTCCAGTGGGCTCGGCGCAAGCCGCGTGAACTCGGCGAGAAACGCCGCGCGCATCGCGTAGATGCCGGCATGCCGGTACCAGGCGCCACCGGATGCGCGCGGATAGGGGATGCGCGCGCGGGAAAAGTAAAGCGCGAAGCCGCGGGCATCCAGCACCACCTTCACCACGTTCGGGTTCGCCAGCTCGGCCTGGTCGGTGAGCGGATGGCAGGCGGTCGCCATGCTCGCCTCGGGGCTCGCCGCAAGCCGCTCGGCGACCTCTCGCACCAGCACCGGCGGCACGAGCGGCTCGTCGCCCTGAAGGTTGACGACGATCGCTTCGGGCGCCAGTTCGAGCGCGCGCGCCGCCTCGGCGACCCGGTCGGTGCCGGAGGCGTGCTCTGCCCCGGTCATCACCGCACGCACGCCGTGCGCCTCGCAAGCGCGCACGATGCGCTCGTCGTCGGTGGCGACCGTCACGCTCGCCGCGCCGCTCGCCACCGCGCGCTCGGCGACACGCACCACCATCGGCCGGCCGCCCAGGTCGGCGAGCGGCTTGCCGGGAAAGCGGCTCGAGCCGTAGCGCGCCGGGACGACGACGTGAAAGGGCGGCGGGGCGCCGCTCAGGCGACTTCCTCCTGCGGCGCGAGCTTTCTCGCCTCTTCCTCCAGCATCACCGGGATGCCGTCCTTCACCGGATAGGCGAGGCGGTCGGCCTTGCAGACGAGCTCGGCGGCTTCGCGCCGCCACACGAGCGGCCCCTTGCAGATCGGGCAGACGAGGATTTCAAGCAGCCTTGGATCCACCGAGCTTCTCCAGGAGCCACGCGCCGAACGCCGCATCGGGTGCCGCGCGCACCGGGAACGCCCAGTGCTGCGGCTTTGCGAAGCGCCGGCATTTTACCGCGTCCTTTTCGGTCATCACGACCGGCGCATCGTCGCCGAACTCGAGGTCGGCGGGCGAGAAGCGGTGATGGTCGGGAAACGGATGCGGCACCACCTCGAGCCCGAAGCCGGCGAGTTGTTCGAAAAACCGCTGTGGATCGCCGATGCCGGCGACTGCGTGCACGCGCTTGCCGCGCAGGGCGGCCGCGGGACGCACGTCGCGCGCGTCGGTGAGCCGGACCAGCTCGCTTCCCTCCAGGCGCATCGCGAAGCGCCGCGGCGCCAGTACGCGCACGGCCGCCGGGACCTCGCCGTGCTCGATCAGCGCGTCCACCGAGCGCAGGCGCGACAGCGGCTCGCGCAGCGGCCCGGCCGGGAGCAGGAATCCGTTGCCGAGGCCGCGCGCATCCAGCACGCAGATCTCGATGTCGCGCGCGAGCGCGTAGTGCTGCAGGCCGTCGTCGGAAACGATCACGTCGCACTCCGGATGGCGCGCGAGCAGGCTGCGGCATGCGGCGACGCGGCTCGCCGCCACCCAGACGGGGCAGCCGGCAAGGCGCGCAAGCAGCACCGGCTCATCGCCCACCTCGCCCGGATCGGAGGCGATCGTCGCCTCGCGCGGGGTCCCGGCGCTACCGCCCCAGCCGCGCGAGACGATGCCGGGCCGGCGGCCGCGCGCGGCGAGAAACTGGGCGATCCAAGCAACGAGCGGGGTCTTGCCCGCTCCGCCGACGGTCAGGTTGCCGACGACGATCACCGGCACCGCCACGCCGTGGCGGGGCGCGAGCCGCACCGCGTACGCCAGACGCCGCGCGAACACCGCCGCGCCGAAGGCGAAGCTCGCCGGCAGGAGCAGCCAGGCGAGCGGACCGCGGGCCGACCAGTGCGAGGGGCGGGTGCGCAGGGGCCTAGCGGCTCGCCTGGGTGGTGAAGGTGATGTGGGTGAGGCCCGCCAGACGCGATGCCTCCATCACCCGCACCACCGACTGGTGCGTGGCGCTGGCGTCGGCGCTGATCACCACGATCGGCTCGCGCAATCCGGCGGCGGCCTTGCGCAGCTCGCCGGCGAAGCCCTCGACCGAAGAAAACGCCACCGGCACCTTGTTGACGACGTACTGCCCCTGGGCGTTCACGAGCACCGTCACCTCGCCCGGCCGCTCGAGCTGCTTCTCGGCATCCGCCGTCGGCAGGTTGATCTGCAGCTCGGTGTATTTCGAGTAGGTGGTGGTGATCATGAGGAAGATCAGGATCACCAGCATCACGTCGATCATCGGCACCAGGTTGATCTCGGGCTCTTCCCGGTACCGGCCGCGCTGGAAGTTCATCCCGCCGCGCCCGTGCCGTAGTCGCCGCGCTCGCCGTGGATGATGTCCACCAGCTTCGCCGCCGCCTGCTCCATGTCCACCACGAAGTTGTCCACCTTGTTCCTGAAGTGGCGGTAGAAGATGAGCGCCGGAATCGCGATCGCGATGCCGAAGGCGGTGTTGTAGAGCGCGATCGAGATGCCGTGCGCGAGCTGCTGCGGGTTGGTGCCGGTCGGGGACTGCGAGCCGAATATCTCGATCATGCCGACCACCGTGCCGAACAGGCCGAGCAGCGGCGCCGCGGTGGCGATGGTGCCGAGCGTGGTGAGGAACCGCTCCAGGTCGCGCGCCACCGCGCGGCCGGTTTCGTCAATCGCCTCCTTCATCACTTGCCGCGGGCTGGCATGGTTGCGAAGCCCGGCGGCGAGCACTTCGCCCAAGGGCGAGTCCTTCGCCAGCCGCTCGATGATCTCCGGGCTGACGCCCTGGCGCCGGTACACCTCGACCACCTGATCGAGCAGGGTCGGGGGCACGATCTTCGCCGCCCGCAGCGTGATGGAGCGCTCGATGATCAGGGCGACCGCGATGACCGAGGCGAGAAGCAGAGGCCAGATCGGCCAGCCCGCAGCCTGGATGATGGCGAACAAGTTGATTTCCCGATTATTTTGGGTGCGCGCACTCTAACCAATGCGCTGCGCTGCGGCAAGCCGGTTCACCTTGGACTGCCTGCCGGATCGAGACGTTGTCTGCAGGCTTCACTGGCAGAACGGACATGCTTTGCAATGCGATATCCACAAAACTTGTGGGCAACTTTGTGGATAGGCATTTGAAAGCCGAAATTTTTAGAGTGAAGAACAACGAAAAGTCGGCGGCGATTAAATTTTCAGCAGCGATTTTTCGCGTCGACTCAAGCGGTTACGGATAAGAATCGGCTTCCGTGAGGCATCCCGGCAAAGGGCACGGGTGCCGCGATCGCGCTGTGCATAGTGTATCGTCGGGCGCGACACATGGAAGCGGGCCTTTTCTCGGGCAATTCGACCGTTGTCAGCGTCTCGGAGCTTCTGCGCAGCGTGCGCGATGCGCTGGAGACGCGCTTCGCGCTGCAATGGGTCTCGGGCGAGATCTCCGGGCTGAAGCTCGCCCCGTCGGGGCACCTGTACTTCGTGCTCAAGGACGACCGCGCGCAAGCCGACTGCGTCATGTTCCGCGGCCGGGCGGCACTCCTTGACTGGGAGCCGCGCGAAGGGCTGCGGGTGGAGGTGCGAGCGCTCGTGACCCTGTACGAGCCGCGCGGGCGCTTTCAGCTCAACGTCGAGGCGATGCGCCGCGCCGGACCCGGTCCGCTCTACGAGCGCTTCCTGCGCCTGAAGGAGAAACTGGAGAAGGAGGGCCTGTTCGATCCGGCCGGCCGGCGAGAAATTCCGGCGTACCCGCGCCGAATCGGAATCGTCACTTCGCTTGCGGCGGCCGCGCTCCGGGACGTGCTCACCACGCTGGCGCGGCGCAACCCCTCGATCCCGGTGGTCGTGTACCCGGCGCCGGTGCAGGGCGAAGGCGCCGCCGCCGCGCTCGCGGCGGCGCTCGCGGCGGCGAGCCGGCGCGCCGAGTGCGACGTGCTGCTGCTGGTGCGCGGCGGCGGTTCGATCGAGGACCTGTGGCAGTTCAACGAGGAGGTCGTGGCGCGCGCGATCCGCGCCTCGCGCATCCCGGTGGTGGTCGGCGTCGGGCACGAAACCGACGTCACGATCGCCGATCTCGCGGCCGACCGGCGCGCGCCGACGCCGACCGCGGCCGCCGAGCTGGTGAGCCCGCCGCGCGCCGAGCTGGCGGCAAGGCTCGCGCTGCTCGCCGCGCGTGCCGCACGCGAGATGCGCCGGCGCCTGGAGTACGCGGCGCAGGCGCTCGATGGCGCCACGCGGCGCCTCGTTCACCCTGCCGAGCGGCTGCGCAACTGGCGCCGGCTGCTCGCCCAGCTCGCCGCGCGGCTCGCCGCCGCCGCCGCGCGGCGCCTCGAGCGCGAGCGCTACCGCCTGCGCGAGCATCCGCCCCGGCTCGCCGCCGCGCTTGCGCGCCGGCTGCACCAGGCCGGCGCGCGGCTGGAGGTGCTCGGTGCGCGCCTGGCGAGCCTCGACCCGACGGCGGTGCTCGCGCGCGGCTACTCGATCACGCGCGCGGCCGACGGCCGCGTGCTGCGCGACTCCGCCGCCGTCGCCGAGGGCGAGCGCCTGATCACCACGCTTGCGCGCGGCTGGGTCGAGAGCGAAGCGAAGCGCCGCGGCTAGCCGCCTATAATGGCGCGCTCGCGCCGACAGAGGACGGCCGCCGCATGGGTCACCGGCTCTCCAGAATCACCACGCGCACCGGCGACCGGGGCGAAACCGGTCTCGGCGACGGCACGCGCGTGCCGAAGGACGCCGCGCGCGTGCACGCGATGGGCGATATTGACGAGCTCAATTCCGCGCTCGGCGTGCTGCTTGCCGAGCGCCTGCCGAAGGCCGCACGCCAGGCGCTGCAGCGGATCCAGCACGATCTGTTCGATCTCGGCGGCGAAATCTGCATTCCCGGTCACACCATGATGACCGCAGCGCACGTCGCCCGGCTGGAGGCGCTGATCGAGGCGTACAACGCGAAACTGCCGCCGCTCAGGGAATTCATCCTGCCCGGCGGAACCCGCGCCGCCGCGCTCGCGCACCTTGCGCGCGCCGTATGCCGGCGCGCCGAGCGCACCTTGGTCGCGCTCGCTCGCGCCGAGCCCGTCGGCGAGCAGGCGCGCCGCTACCTCAACCGCCTCTCGGACCTGCTGTTCGTGCTCGGGCGCAGCCTCAACCGCGGTGCCGGCCGCGGCGACGTGCTCTGGCGCCACGAGCGGGCGAGGAAAGCCTGAGCGGCGCATCGCCAAGGCACGCATGAACCCTGCCGCCTCGCCGCTGGAGACGCCGAGCCGCCACCGCGTGCTGATCGTGGACGACGACGAGTCCACGCGGCTGCTGCTTGCGCGCATCCTCACCCGCGAACTGCAGGTCGAGGTCAGGCTCGCCGGCACCGCCGAAGAAGCGCTCAAGCTCGCCGGAACCTACGCCTACGACGCGATCCTGCTCGACCTGCTCATGCCCGGCATGGGCGGGATCCAGGTGCTCGACGAGATCCGCGACTCCTCGGCCAACGTCGCGACGCCGATCATCATCGTCTCGGTGCTCGCCGACCCGGACACGAAGAATCGCTGCCTCGCCGGGGGCGCGAACGCCTACCTGGTCAAGCCGGTCGAGCGCGGCGTGCTCGCCGCGACCGTGCGCGAGCAGATCGAAGCGCGAAGCCGCAGACCCGCGAGGAGACGCTGAACATGGCAGACATCCGCATCGAGAACGTAGCTGCGCTCGGCGCGCCGCTCGGCCAGTACTCGCACATGGCACGCGTGCGCAACGCCGCCGAGACCCTCTATATCGCCGGCATGCTCGCGCCGGGGGAGACCATCGAGGCGCAGCTCTCCGGCTGCTTTGCCAACATCGAGGCGGCACTGGCGCACGCCGGCGCGGGCTGGAAGAATGTGGTGCAGTTCACCACCTATCTGGTGCATTCCCAAGACATCCCCAAGTTCATGGCCTGGCGCCTGCGCGAGTTCCCGCGCTTCTTTCCCTACGGGCGCTATCCGCCGAACACGCTGCTCGTCGTGGACAGGCTGGTGCAGGAGCCGTTCCTCGTCGAGGTGCAGACGATCGCGGTCCTGTAGCGCAGGGCGCCTGGCGTTCGGTGGCCCGGCGCCCGGCCGCGCCGGTCAGTCCGGCTTCGCGCCCGAGCGGCGCACGAGCTCGGCGTAGATCCGGCCCTCGGCGGCGACGAAGGCGGTGAACTCCTCGGAAGTGCGGATCGCGGGCGTCTCCGAGCCCATCGCGCGAAGGCGCTCGCGAACCTCCGGCGCTTCCAGCGCCCTGAGGATCTCGCTGTTGAGCCGCGCGACCACCTCGTCCGGCGTCCTCGCCGGCGCCATCACGCCCCACCAGGTCGTCATGTCGAAGCCCTTGAGGCCGGATTCGTCGAGCGTCGGAAGCTCGGGCAGGAAGCTCGAGCGCTTTTTTGTCGTCACCGCCAGCGCGCGCACTTTGTCGGCGCGGATGTTGGGCAGCGCGCTCGCCAGGTTGTCGAACATCAGGTGCACGCGCCCCGCGACGAGATCGAGCACCGCGGGCGCCGCGCCCTTGTAGGGGATGTGCACCATGTACGTGCCCGTCATCTGCTTGAAGAGTTCCCCCGCCAGATGCCCGGTCGAGCCGGTCGAGCCGGAAGCGAAGTCGAGGCGACCGGGGCGCTGGCGCGCGAGCGCGATCAGCTCGGCGACGCTTTTCGCCGGCAGATCGAGGTTCACGACCAGCACGTTCGGCACCTGCACCATCAGCGCGACGTGGCGGAAATCGCGCACCGGGTCGTAGGGCACACCGCCCATCAGCGTCGGGTTGATCGCATGGGTGGCGATCGCGCCGATGACGAGCGTGTGCCCGTCGGGCGCGCTCTTTGCCACCATCTCGACCCCGAGGTTGCCTCCGGCCCCGGGGCGGTTCTCGACCACCACTGGCTGGCCGAGCGATGCCTGGAGCTTGCCGGCGAGCAGGCGCGCCGAGATGTCGATCGGGCCGCCGGCGGCGTAGGGCGCGATCAGGCGCACCGGGCGCGAAGGCCAGCCCTGCGCCAGCGCCGCGCCCGCCGTCGCGGCGAGCGCGACGACGGCGATCGCCCGCCTCACGTCTCCTCGACGAAGACCTCGGAGCGCTTCTTGCGGATGTTGGGCGCGGCGATGATCGCGAGCAGGACGATCGCCGCCACCAGGAACGAAGCGCTGATCGGCTTCTGGAAGAAAACGAGCGGATCGCCGCGCGAAAGCAGCATCGCGCGCCTGAGGTTCTCCTCCATCAGGGGGCCGAGGATGAAGCCGAGGATCATTGGCGCCGGCTCGCACTCCAGCTTCACGCAGATGTAGCCGAGCAGACCGAAGAAGGCCATGATCAGCACGTCGAAGGGATTGTTCGACAGGCTGAAGACGCCGATCCCCATGAACAGCAGGATCGAGGGATAGAGCAGCCGGTAGGGCACCGTGAGCAGCTTGATCCACATGCCGATCAGGGGCAGGTTCAAGATCACGAGCATCAGGTTGCCGACCCACATCGAGGCGATCATCCCCCAGAACAGCTGCGGGCGCTCGTTCATGACCTGGGGTCCGGGCGCGATGCCCTGGATCATCATCGCCCCGATCATCAGCGCCATCACCGCGTTGGAGGGAATGCCGAGGGTGAGCAGCGGGATGAACGAGGTCTGCGCGCCGGCGTTGTTGGCCGATTCGGGCGCGGCGACGCCCTCGATCGCGCCCTGGCCGAACTCGTGCGCGTACTTCGACACCTTCTTCTCCAGCGTGTAGGCGCCGAAGGAGGCGAGCAGCGCTCCGCCTCCGGGGAGGATGCCGAGCGCCGCGCCGAGGAAAGTGCCGCGCAACGCCGCCGGAATCAGGCGGCGAAAGTCCTCCTTGGTCGGCCAGAGATGGGTCACCTTCTTCGTGAACACCTCGCGCTGCCCGGTCTGCTCCAGGTTTGTCACGATCTCGGCGATGCCGAACATGCCCATTGCCACCACGACGAAGCCGATGCCGTCGGCGAGTTCCGAGATGCCGAAGGCGAAGCGAAGCACGCCGGAATTGACGTCGGTGCCGATCAGGCCGAGCAGCAGGCCGAGCACCACCATCGCGATCGCCTTGATGAGCGAGCCGTGCGCCAGCACCACCGCCGCGACCAGTCCCAGCACCATCAGCGAGAAATACTCCGCCGGGCCGAACTTGAGCGCCACCTCGGCAAGGGGCGGGGCGAACATCGCCACGATCAGCGTGGCCACGCAGCCGGCAAAGAAAGATACCAGCGCCGCAGTGGCGAGCGCGGGACCGGCGCGGCCCCGCCGCGCCATCTGGTAGCCGTCGATGCACGTCACCACCGAGGAGGACTCGCCCGGCAGGTTCACCAGGATCGCGGTGGTCGAGCCGCCGTACTGCGCGCCGTAATAGATCCCGGCGAGCATGATGAGCGCGCCGATCGGGTTCAGGTTGAAGGTGATCGGCAGCAGCATCGCGATGGTCGCCACCGGTCCGACGCCCGGTAGCACGCCGATCAGCGTGCCGAGCAGCACGCCGATCAGGCACATCAGGATGTTGAAGGGCGAAAGCGCGACCGAGAAGCCGAGCAGCAGGTTGTTGAAAATCTCCATTGCCCCGCCCCTACTGCAGGAACTCCGGCCAGATCGGGAAGGGCAGCGTCAGCCCTTTGACGAACACCAGCACCGAAAAGACCGCGAGCACCACGGCGAGGATGGCGACTTCCTTCGTGCGGTACTCATGGCCGCCGAGCGCGGCGACGAAGACGAGCAGAATGGAGCTCAGCACCAGCCCGAGCGGCTTGAGCAGGTAGGCGAACACCATGCAGGAGGCGATGATGAGGATGAGCGGCTTCGCCTTCGGCCGAAAGGCGAACGCGAGCACCGCGAGCACCACCGAGGCGCCCATCATGCCCCAGTCGGCGTTGCCGAGGGCTCGCTTCGACGCCCAGCCAAGCACCGCATAAACCGCGATCCCGATCGCGAGATCCACGACGTTGAACGACATGCGGACCTCGGTCGCCGCCTTCGGCAGCTTCGACATGAAGCCGCGCAGGAAGACGACGAAACCGAGGACAGCGAGCAGGCCGCCGAGCAGCGTCGGGAAGTACGCCGGCCCCATGCGCACCGCGGTGCCCATCTGATAGCCGTACTCGATCTTCCAGCCGGCCCGGCTGCCCAGCTCGACCAGAAACGCCGGCGGGCCGATCGCGATCAGCATGAACGCGAGGCCGAAGCCCATGAACATCAGGCCGGCCCAGAAATCCTTCTCGCTGTTGATGCGCACCCGCTTCCTCCCTCTTGCAAGCGTGTCTCCCCGGAAGGCGGGCAAGTGTAGCATGCGCTCCATGCCGGCCCGAGGGCGAAACGGCGCGGCGATGCTGAGCCGCCTGCGCCGGGCGCAAATTGCGATCACAGCCGCCGCGCTCGCGCTGCTTTTCGCCGCCGCCTGCGCAGAAAAGCCGAAGCTTTCACGCTTGTCAGCGAACGCGGTGATCCTCGCCTTCGGCGACAGCCTCACCTACGGCACCGGAGCGGCGCAGGCCGAGAGTTATCCCGCGCAGCTCGCCGCGATCGTCGGGCGCACCGTCGCGCGTGCCGGCGTGCCCGGCGAGACGAGCGCCGCCGGCCTTGCGCGCCTTGCGCAGGCGCTGGAGGAACACCAGCCGCAGCTGCTCCTGCTCCTTCACGGCGGCAACGACTTTTTGCAACGGCTGCCGAAAGAGCGCACGGCGGCGAACGTGCGCGAGATGGTTCGCCTCGCGCGCGGGCGCGGCGTCGAAGTGGTCCTGATCGGCACGCCCGAGCCGGGGCTCACCGTCACGCCGCCGGACTTCTACGCCGGCATCGCAAGAGAGTTCTCGATCCCCTACGATGGCTCGGTGATCGGCACGGTGCTGCGCGACCCGGGCCTGAAGTCCGACCCGGTGCACCCCAACGCGAAGGGCTACCGCCTCATCGCCGAGCGCGTCGCCGCGCTACTGCGCGAATCCGGTGCGCTCTGAGCGTCAGCGCCGGAGAAACCGCACGTCGCCGAAGTAGGACTCGACCGATTCGCCGGTGTTGTCGGTGTCGGCCGAGACGATCACGCCGGTCACCGCCGGCGCCGGCAGGCCGAACGCACGCCGGAAATCGTCGGCGAGGTCGCGCCTGCGCGCCACCCAGCGCCCGAGGAGCGCCGGGCCGCTGTCGGCGACCACCATGCGCACGCGGTCGGTATAGACGTTGGGCACGATCGTGCCCACCGCGGCGCGCGCGTCCCAGACGTAGCACAGCGCCGCGAGCGGCAGGCGCTCGCCCCAGAGCGCTCGCGCCAGCGCGATCCGCAGCCGCTCGCCGAGATCGAGCGCCGCCGCATCGAGATCGAAGGTGACGTACAGGCGCGCGGCGTAGTCGTCGCCTTCCTTTTTCGCGAGATCGCCCTTTTCCACCAGGCGCGTCACTTTCCACCGCCAGGCGAGCACCGGGTACGCCGCGGGGTCCACGCGCAGCGTGCGTGCAAGGCCGGAGGCCGCGGCGCGCGCGCGCACGCGCAAGACGGTGCCGCCCTCGTCCTCGACGAGCGCGAATTCGGCGGCAGGCGCGCCGCGGAAGGTGACCGGCTCCAGCCACGCCGGAAGGGGCGCACCCGCGGGCAACCGCGAAAAGGCCAGTGCCTCGACTTCCTCCGGCTGCGCACGCCCGGCGAGGGGCACGCATGCGGCCACGCCAGCAGCGAGGAAGGCGCGGCGGCCGATCACGGCAGGCGCAGCGCGCGCGGCGCGCGCCGCAGCCGCGCGAGATCCAACGCACGGTCCACGTCGCGCACTTGGGGCAGCTCGCGCCAGCGCAGGCCAAGCGCGCGCAGGCGGGCGCGCGTCTGCTCCAGCACCCGCGGCCCGCCCCAGGCGATGCCTTCGAACAGGAGCGGCGCCGACCGGCGCAGGCCGATGAGCGCGTAACCGCCGTCGGCGGCCGGAGCGATCACCGCGTCCATGCCGCCGGCGAGCGCCGCAAATGCTGCGCGCAGTTCGCGCGGCCCGAGCGCCGGACAGTCCGAGCCGACAAGTACCGCCGCCGCGCGCCGCCCGAGCGCCTCGGCGAGCGCCGTGTGCATGCGCTGACCGAGGTCCCCTGCGCCTTGCGCGCGCAGGCGCGCGCGGTAGCGGCGCGCGAGGCGCCGAAGCAGCGGGTGCGCGCATGCGGGCGCGCAGTGCAGCTCGACCTCGGCGCAGCGCGCCCGGCGAGCGCTGGCGAGTGCGCGTTCGAGCAGCCGGACCTGAAGGCGCGCCGCTGCTGCCGCACCCAGCGCGCGCGCAAGGCGCGTCTTGACGCGCCCCGGGCGCGGCGCCTTGGCGAACACGATCAGGATCCCTCTCACCCGCGGGCGTAGCGGCGCGCCAGCTCCTCGGCCGGCACGCCGAAGGAGAACGCGAGCCGCAGCCGCCACATGAGCACGATCGTGCGCAGCACGCCGTGGCGCTCCCAGCGCCGTCCGGAGGTGATCGCGCGCGCGCCGATGCAGGCCGGACGCGAGAGCGCCTTCATCCGGCGGCTGAAGACGATGTCCTCCATGAGCGCGAGATCCGGGTAGCCGCCGGCGCGCTCGAACGCCTCGCGCCGCACGAAGATCGCCTGGTCGCCGGTCGCGATGCCGGTGAGGCGCGAGCGCCAGTTCATGAAAGCCGCGACGACGCGAAGCAGCGGCGAACGGCCCTCGATCGCGACGTCGAAGCGGCCCCAGGCGCGCGCGGCGAGCGCCTCAGCGACCCGGCAATCGGCATCCTCCGGCAGCCGGGTGTCGGCATGCAGAAAGATCAGCCCCTCGCCGCGGGCGATCGCCGCCCCGGCGTTCATCTGCCGCGCGCGCCCGCGCGGGGCGGCGATCACGCGGTCGGCGAGCGGCGCGGCAAGCGCGGGCGTGCCGTCCTTCGATCCGCCGTCCACGACGATCACCTCGTGGCCACGCGCACGCAGCGGCGCGAGCGCGGCGAGCGTCGCCGGCAGCGCCCTGGCCTCATCGAGCGCCGGAATGACGATCGAGAGCCTCATCGCGATCCCCGGCTCAGCGCTGTTCCGGACCATACGCCGGCCGGCGGTCGGCGGATGCGGCGGCAAGGCGCGCGAGCACCGCCGCGAGCGAGCCCTCGCCGCGCGACCAGTCATGAAACGCGGCAAGGAGCGCCTGCTGGCCGCGCGTCACGCGCGCGCGCCGCCACGCGCCGGCGGCGTACTTGTTCGCCTCGGCGAACGTCGGATAGACGTGGATCGTGCGCAGGATCCCTTCCAAGCCGATGCCGTGGCGCATGGCGAGAACGAACTCGGCCATCAGGTCGCCCGCATGCGCGCCGACGATCGTCGCGCCGAGAATGCGATCGGTGCCCGGTGCGGTCAGCACCTTGACGAAGCCGTGCGCCTCACCGTCCGCGATCGCGCGATCGAGCTCCTCCAGGCTGTAGCGCGCCACCTCGTACGCAACGCCCTTTGCGGCCGCCTCGGTTTCGTTCAGGCCGACGCGCGCCACCTCCGGATCGGTGAAGATGGCCCACGGGATCACCGAGTAATCGGCGCGGAACCTGCGAAAGCGCCCGAAGAGCGCGTTCACCGTCGCGTACCACGCCTGGTGCGAGGCGGTGTGGGTGAACTGCCAGGGGCCGGTGACGTCGCCGCAGGCGTAGATGTTGGGATAGTTCGTGCGCAGGTACTCGTCGGTTTCGATCGTGCGCGCCGGCGTGAGCGCAATGCCCAGCTCCTCCAGCCCGTAGCCGGCGGTGTTCGCGACTCGCCCGAGCGCGCACACGAGCAGATCGAAAGGCACGTGCGCCACGCCGCCGGAGTGCTCGGCGACGAGCCGCTTCTCCCCCGCCTCGACGCGGAACTCCTGCGCCCGGTGGCCGGCGAGCACGCGGATGCCTTCGGCGCCGAAGCGCTCGGCCACCAGGACCGAAACCTCCGGGTCCTCGTGCGGAAGGATCCGCTCGCGCATCTCCACCTGCGTCACCTCGGCGCCCAGGCGCGCGAGGCACTGCGCCAGCTCGCAGCCGATCGGCCCGCCGCCCAGCACCAGAACGCGCCGGGGCAGCGCGCGCAGATCCCAGATCGTGTCGGAGGTGACGTAGCCGGTCGCCTCGATCCCCGGGATCGGCGGCACGAGCGGCCGCGCGCCCGCCGCGATCACGATCGCCTTCGTGGTGAGCCGCACGCTCGAACCGTCGGGCTTCCTCACCTCGACTTCCCAGGGCGTGGCGATGCGCGCCTCGCCGGTGACGCACTCGACGCCGAGGGCGCTGTAGCGCTCGCGCGAGTCGTGCGGCGCCACCGTGCGTACCACGCGCGCGACGCGCTCCATGATCTCGCCGAAATCCAGCTCGGCGCTCGCCGCGCGCAGGCCGAAATCGCGATGGCGCCGGATCTGCGCCACCAGCCGCGCCGAGCGCACGAGCGCCTTGGAGGGCACGCAGCCGGTGTTCAGGCAGTCCCCGCCCATGCGGTCGCGCTCGACAAGCGTCACCTTCGCCTTCACCGCGGCCGCGATATAGGCGGCGACCAGGCCCGCCGAGCCCGCGCCGATGACCACCAGGTTGCGCTCGAAGCGCCGCGGTCGCAGATGCGCCCAGCGCGCGTACACCCGATGCGCCTTCGCCGCGCCGACCGCTTTCCTCGCAAGCAGCGGAAAGACGCCGAGCAGCACGAACGAGCCGAGCAGCCCGGGCGAGAGGATTGCGGCGGGCGAGTCAATCGCCGCGAGCTGTGTCCCGGCGTTCACGTACACCACGGTGCCGGCGAGCATGCCGAGCTGGCTGACCCAGTAGAACGTCCAGGCGCGCATCGGCGTCAGGCCCATGACCAGGTTGATGGCGAAGAACGGGATCGCCGGGATCAGCCGCAGCGTGAAGAGGTAGAAGGCGCCGTCGCGCGCGATGCCGTCGTTCACCGCGCGCAGGTGCCGGCCGAACCGCTCCTGCACCCAGTCGCGCAGCACGAACCGGCTGGCGAGAAAGGCGAGCGTCGCGCCGACCGACGAGGCGAACGAGACGATCACCGTGCCCCAGGCGAGCCCGAAGATCGCCCCGCCGGCGAGCGTCATCGGCACCGCGCCCGGCAGGGACAGACCGGTCACCAGCACGTAGAGCAGGAAATAGCCGCCGACCGTCGCCAGCCGATGCGATTCGTAAAAGGCGCGCGCGGCGTCGGCCTGCGCCTTCAGGTTTGCGAGCGTGAGCGCCTCATGCCCGCCGAAGGCGAAGAACGCGCCGGCGAGCGTGGCGAGAACCGCGAGCACGGCAAGACGGGACCGGGTCATGGGCGGCCGGCGTCCGGGTCGCGCACCGCTGACCGCGGCTTACAGCAGGTTGGCCGCGCGGTAGGACTGCTCGTCCATCAGCGTGAGCAGGCGGCTGCTCGTCGCGCGCAGCCGCTGCGACAGCATCAGCACCAGCTCCATCAGGATTTTCGCCCCGAGCATCGGCTGCTCGACGATGATGCGCGCGAGATTCTCGCGGTCGAGCACCGCCAGCAGCGTCGGCTCGGCGGCGATGCAGGTGGCGAAGCGCGGCTCGCCGTCGATCATGGACATCTCGCCGAGCGTCTTGCCGGCCTCGACCACCGCGATCAACTGCGGCGTGTCCCAGCGGTCGCGCTTCCTCACCTCGACCCGCCCCTCGACCAGCATCAGCATGAAATCGCCGTCGTCGCCCTCGCGGATGATCTCGACGCCCGGCGGCGCGCGATAGACGTTCATGAAATGGGCGAGCAGCCGCACCTCGGCGGGCGAAAAATTCTCCAGCAGGCTGCATTTCGGGATGAGCGCGTGGATCTGCGAGGCAAACCGGGTCGCGTCGCCGAGATACTCCAGATGCGCAAGCTGCCGGGGCCGTTCGCTCATTGCGGGCTGTCTCCGGCGGCGATTCTAGCCGATCAGCCAGAGCACGGTCCCGAGCCAGCCGGCCACCGCGATCATGAGAACCGCGTCGGAGAGCAGCTCTTCGGCCGGATCGCCGCCCCCGCCGCGGAAGTGCAGCCGGTAAAGATAGCGAAAGGTGCCGAGCAGCACCCACGGCAGCGTGAGGATCAGGTCGCCGGTGCCGTGCAGCGCCGCGGTCTCCTCGTCGAGCGTGTACAGAGCGTAAGTCGCCACGGTCGCCGCGGCGCATGCGAAGGCGGCACGGTCGAGAAACGCCGTGCTGTAGGCCGCCAGGACCGCGCGGTGTTCGCCCGCGTCCTGGGCGAGCTGCGCGATCTCGGCGCGGCGCTTCGCGAAGCCGAGAAAGAGCGTCAGCAGGAAGCCGCACGCGAGCAGCCACTTCGACGGCTCGATGCCGATGCCGGCGGTGCCGGCGAGCAGCCGCAGCATGAAGCCGGCGGCGATCGCGAACACGTCGAGCACCGGAATCTCCTTCAGCCCGAGCGAGTAGGCGACGTTGAGCGCAAGGTACGCGGCGAGCATCGCGGCCGCACCCGCGCCCGCCCACGCGGCGGCGGCGGCGAGGCCGGCTGCGGCGCTCGCCGCGGCGAGCGCGTAGGCGGCGCCGACCGGCACCGCGCCGCGGGCGACCGGTCGGCGGCGCTTGTCGGGATGCAGGCGGTCGCGCGGTGCGTCGCGGCAGTCGTTGAACGCATAGACCGCGCCCGCGCCGAGGCAGAACGACGCGGTCGCCGCGACCGCCGACGCGACGAGCTGCGCATCGCCCCAGGCGTGACCGAAGACAAGGCCCGTCAGCACGAAGGCGTTTTTCGGCCACTGGCGCGGCCGCAGCAGCTCGAGGTACGCGAGCAGCCGCGTCATCGCGCGAAGTAGCGCTCGAAGAAGTAACAGCCCCGCACCGGAAGCCAGGCGGGAATGCGGTAGTAGCGCCGACGCACCTCTTCGAGCACGCCACCGCGATAGGCGGCGTAGTCGAAGCCGCGCCCCAGCACCGCGTAGAAGCGCACTCCGCGCAGCTCGATCGGCCGCACCTCGAGCGACCGGAAATAGGGCCGGTAGTCCTGTTCCGTGGGCGGTTCGCGCCGCAGCACCGCCAGATCGCGGCCGTCATAGCGCCGCCAGTCGGTAAGGATATCGTCGTGCCGCGCGTGCGAGGAGCCGGTGCCGAATACCGGCACGTCGCCTCCGGTGTGCCAGGCGAGCAGCGCGGCGGTCGAGTAGCTGTCGGCGGCAAGCACGCTGCCGGCCGGCGCCGCCCGCGCGGCGAGTGTTCCCGCCTCGGAGAGGAGCACCAGCCCTCGGTACAGGCGCGTACCGCTCCAGGTTTCGAGCGGCAGCGCGGCGAGCGCCGCCGCCGCCGCGACGTGCAGCGCGGCGAATGCGGCGAAGAAGCGCGCCGCGCGCGCGAGCGCCGCCGGCTCCAGCGCGAGCGCAAGGCTTGCCGCGAGCGCGGGCAGAAAGCCGAGCAGCCAGTGCAGGCCGATGCGCTTGACCGGCGAGAGCGCAGCAAAAACGGCCAGAGGAACGAGCCACGCCAGAAACAGCGCGCGGCCGGCCGGCTGTGCCCACGCCGCCGCAAGCCGCCCGCGGCCGCGCCAGGCGAACCACAGGAGCGGCGCCGCGAGGTAGGCGAGCGCGGCCGCGTACAGCGCCGGCGTCGCGAGCGACCAGCCGCCGTCGTCCTGATGGCGGTTGATCGCGTTGAACATCACGTTCGCCCAGCAGGCGTTCGCGTTCCACCACAGATTGGCGAGCACCGCCGGCGCCGCGCCCGTGAGCACCAGCCCGAGCGCGCCCCAGCGGCGCGCGCTCACCGCCCAGGCGAGGTACGCGAGCCCGAGCAGCACCGCGAGGTATTTGGAGAGGAACGCGAGCCCGAGCAGCACGCCGGCGGCGAAGAAGAGAAAACCGGCACCCCGCCCTTCGTCCTCCGCTCGCGCTGCGCCGAGGGCGAATGCCGTCGCCGAGGCGGCCGCGAACACCATCAGGGGCGAATCGGTGGTGACGAGCACGTTCCAGACGTTCATCGGCGCAAGCAGCACGCACAGTGCGGCGAGGCTTGCGGTGTCCGCGTCGCGACACAGCTCGCGTGCGAGCGCCGCCCGCACGATGAGCGCCGCGGCGAGCGGCGCAAGCGTCGCCGGTAGCCTCAGGACCCACTGCGCGTCCGACACCGACAACAGCGGCGCGAGCAGCCAGCCGATCATCGGCGGATGGTCGTAGTAGCCCGCCGCCGCGTGCCGGCCCCAGAGCGCGAAATAGGCCTCGTCGGCGGTGATCGGCGCTGCCGCCGACAGCCACAACCGGAAGACGAGCGTTGCGGCCGCCGCGACCCAGAACCAGTGCCGCGGCGCGAGCGCCGCGCCGCTCAAGCGGTGCTCGCGCGCCGCAGCGCCTTCGCCGGGCGCGAGCCTCGCGCCGCCGGCCGCCCGCGCCCTTCGTCCTTGCGCGCTCTCCGGCGCGCGCGACTTGCGCCCTTCCCAGCCTCCTGGCGCGCGCTGCTTGCGCCCTTCCCGGTCTCCTGGCGCGCGCTGCTGGCGCCCTTTCCGACCTCCGGGTGCGCGCGGCCCATGCCCGTCTTTACCTCCCGGCGCGCACGTACGGCATCGGCCAGCACTTGCAGCACCGCGACCGAGTCCTCCCAGCCCAGGCACGCATCGGTGATGCTCTGACCGAACACCAGCGGCCGGCCCGGCTCCAGATCCTGACGGCCCTCGACGAGGTTGGACTCGATCATTGCGCCGATGATGCAGTGCTCGCCGGAGGCGATCTGCGCCGCCACCTCGCGCGCAACGTCAATCTGGCGCCGAAACTGCTTGGCCGAGTTGGCGTGCGAGCAGTCGATCATCAGGCGACAGGGAAGCCGCGACTTCGCCAGCTCCTCGCAGGCGGCCCTGACGCTCGCGGCGTCGTAGTTGGGCGTTCGTCCGCCGCGCAGGATGATGTGGCAGTCCTCGTTGCCGCGCGTCTCGACGATCGCCACCTGCCCGCTCTTGTGCACCGAGAGAAAATGGTGCTTCTGGCGCGCGGCGAGGATCGCGTCCACTGCGATGCGGACGTTTCCTTCGGTGCCGTTCTTGAACCCGACGGGCGCCGAGAGCCCCGAGGCAAGCTCGCGGTGCACCTGGCTCTCGGTGGTGCGGGCGCCGATCGCCCCCCAGGCGACGAGATCGCCGATGTACTGCGGCGAGATGACGTCGAGGAACTCGCAGCCGGCGGGCACCCCCATCTGGTTGATGCGCAGCAGCAGGTCGCGCGCGATCCGCAGCCCCTCGTTGATGCGGAAGCTGCCGTTCAGATACGGGTCGTTGATGAGCCCCTTCCATCCTACGGTGGTCCGCGGCTTCTCGAAGTACACCCGCATCACCACCTCCAGTTCCCCGGCATGGCGCGCGCGCTCGACGGCGAGGCGCTCGGCGTAGGCGAGCGCCGCCTGCGGCTCGTGGATCGAGCACGGACCGATCACCACCAGCAGCCGGTCGGAAGCCCCGTGCACGATCTCGCGGATGCGGCGCCGGGTGTCGCCGACCAGGCGTTCGACCGCGGTGCCCTGGATCGGAAAAAAGCGGATCAGGTGCTCCGGCGACGGCAGCGGAACGATGTTCTCGATGCGCTCGTCGTCGGTGAGCGAGGTCCGATCTGCGGGAATCGGCCCGAGGAAGCTGTCGGCGGCAGTGGTCATTGCGGTCTCCTGAAAAACAAAAACCGCCAGGCATCTCTGCGCTGGCGGTTCTGCGGGGTCCGGTTCGGCGTGCGGCTATCCGCTCCCCTCCGCCAGCAGGCGGTGGAAGTAGAAGAAGAAGCCGTAGAACCAGCGCGTCATGGCCGCGATTCAAGCACGGAAACGCCGGCCTGTCCACTTCGGCCGCCCCCCCCAGGGGCGCCGGGACGGGCAGCCGCCCCGCCGCCGGACGTCGCCGCGGCCTCGCGCACCCCGAGGCGCCGCGGCCGGCAGCGCACGCGTCGCGCGGAATTTGCGGGGGTGGAGGCGGCGTGCTAATTTTTTTGCGTCCTCGGACGATAGTAGAGGTAAAGGAGTTCGACATGCCGGCCGGTACGCTCGTACCCGCGCGCACCCCCGCCATCCCTGTGGCGGGCTTCAAGGACGTCTACGACGTCGCCGCCGTGGAGAAGGCGCTTGCCGAGCTGCCGCAGAGCGCGAACGAGGCGCTGCGCGCGCTCTACGAGAAGATGCTGCGCCTGGGCGGGCAACGGTTCACCGTCAAGCCCTCGGCGCTGCCCGAGATGGACAGCCTGTTCGAGGACCTGCCGAACTTCTCCGAGGTGCTGGAGGAGATCCGGCGCCAGCTCGCGCTGTGCATTGACTCGAGCGACCCGGTCGAGCTGCCGCCGATCCTGCTGCTCGGCGAACCCGGCATCGGCAAGACGCACTTCGCGCAACGCGTGGCCGAGCTGATCGGCACCGGTTGCGGCTTCGTGCCGATGAGCTCGCTCACCGCCGGCTGGATCCTGTCGGGGGCGTCCTCGCAGTGGAAGAACGCAAAACCGGGCAAGGTGTTCGAGACGTTCCTGAACGGCGAGTACGCCAACCCGGTGATCGTCGTGGACGAGATTGACAAGGCGGCCGCCGAGGGCCAGTACGACCCCTTGGGCGCGCTCTACGAGCTGCTGGAGGCGAAGACCGCGGCGCACTTCGTGGACGAGTTCGCCGAGGTACCGATTGATGCCTCCGGCGCGGTGTGGTTCGCGACCGCCAACGACGCCGCGCGCATTCCGGAGCCGATCCTCAACCGCATGAACGTGTACGAGATCGAGCCGCCGGACTTCGACGGCTCGGTACGCATCGCGCGCGCGATCTACCGCGAGATCCGCGCCGATCACGAATGGGGCAAGCGCTTTCCGGAAACGCCTTCGGCCTCGGTGCTGGAGAAGCTGGCGAAGCTCACGCCACGCGAGATGCGACGCGCGATCCTCACCGCTTTCGGCAATGCCAAGCTCGCCGGGCGCGACGAAGTGCAGCCCGACGACGTGCAGGAGCCGCGCGGCGCGCGGCGCCAGCGGATCGGCTTCTAGTCCGGTCGGCGCTCGCGCGCCGCTGCGGCACGCGGCGCGCGCGAGGACCCTGCGGTGCGCGAGGCGCCGCTCACACCCGCTCCTCGACCCAGGCGCGCACCGAGGCGAGCGCCGCCTCGAGCTTCGCGGGATCGTTGCCGCCCGCCTGCGCCAGATCGGGGCGGCCGCCGCCCCTGCCGCCGACCTGCTGCGCCACGTAGTTGACCAGCTCGCCCGCACGCACTTTCGCGGTGAGATCCTTCGTCACGCCCGCGACCAGCGTGACCTTGCCGTCGGCGACACTGCCCAGCACGATCGCGGCGCTCTTCAGCCGCTCCTTCATGCGGTCAATTGCCTCGCGCAGCGCCCGGGCGTCCGCGCCGTCCACGGCGGCGGCAAGGACTTTCGTGCCCTTGACGTCCACCGCCTGCGCCGCCAGGTCGCCGGCTCCGCCGGTGGCGAGCTTGGAACGCAGCCGCTGGATCTCCTTCTCCAGCGCGCGCCTCTCCTCGCGCTCGGCGCGCAGCTTCTCGCGCAGCGCTTCGCCCGAGGCCTGGAAGAACTCCTCGAAGAAGGCTTTTTCCTCCTCCACCGCCTGCGCCCAGGCGAGCGCGCCTTCGCCGGTCACCGCCTCGACGCGGCGCACGCCCGCGGCGACGCCGGACTCGGAGACGATCTTGAAGAAGCCGATGTCGCCGGTGCGCCGGACATGCGTGCCGCCGCACAGCTCGGTGGAAAAATCGCCCATCGCCACCACGCGCACCTCGTCGCCGTACTTGTCGCCGAAGAAGGCGAGGGCGCCGGCGCGGATCGCCTCGTCGAACTTCATGATGCGTGCGGCGACCTCGTCGTTGGCGCGGATCTCGGCGTTGACCAGCGCCTCGACGCGCCGGATCTCCTCGCGGGTAAGCGGCTTGTTGTGCGAAAAATCGAAGCGCGTGCGGTTCTCGTCCACCCGCGAGCCCTTCTGCTGCACATGCGGACCCAGCACCTGGCGCAGCGCCGCGTGCAGCAGGTGCGTCGCCGAGTGGTTGCGCATGGTGCGGCTGCGCAGCGTCATGTCCACGCGCGCGCTCACCTCGTCGCCGACGCGAAGGGTGCCGGTGGCGAGCCGGCCGTGGTGGCCGAACACCTCCGGGCGGATCCTCTGCGTGTCGGCGACCACGAACGTGCCCGTCGCGCCGACAATCTCGCCGCGGTCACCCACCTGTCCGCCGGATTCGGCGTAGAAGGGGGTGCGGTCGAGCACAACGGTGCCCGAGTCGCCCGCCCTGAGCTCCTCGACCTGCGCGCCTTCGCGGTAAAGGGCGACCACCCGCGCGGTCAGCGCCAGCGTGTCGTAGCCGCAGAATTCCGTCCGCGCGCCGGAGTAGGCGAGTTCGGCGGCGGCGGCGAAGCGGCTGGCGGCGCGGGCGCGCTCGCGCTGGGCGTGCATCGCCGCCTCGAAGCCGGCGAGATCAATCGCGACGCCGCGCTCGCGGCAGATGTCGGCGGTGAGGTCCACCGGAAAGCCGTAGGTGTCGTACAGGCGGAACACCGTCTCGCCGTCGAGCAGCTTCTCGCCGGAGGCGAGCGCGCCTTCCAGCAGCGCCATGCCGTTCTCCAGGGTCTCGGCGAAGCGCAGCTCCTCCTGCTCCAGCACCTCGGCCACCCGCGCGGTGTCGCGGCGCAGCTCCGGGTAGGCTTCGCCCATCGCGCCGTCGAGGTCGGGGACCAGGCGATGGAAGAACGGCTCCTTCTGCCCGAGCTTGTAGCCGTGCCGCACGGCGCGCCGGATGATCCTGCGCAGCACGTAGCCCCTGCCCTCATTGCCGGGAATGACGCCGTCCACGATGAGGAACGCGCACGCGCGGATGTGGTCGGCGATGACGTTGAGTGAAGGGTTCTTCAGCGACTTTTGCTTGGTCTCGCGCGCCGCGGCGCGGATCAGGTCCCGAAAAAGATCAATCTCGTAGTTCGAGGACACGCCCTGCAGCACCGCCGCGATCCGCTCCAGGCCCATGCCGGTGTCCACGCACGGCTTGGGGAGCGGCGTGAGCACGCCCTTCTCGTCGCGGTCGTACTGCATGAACACCAGGTTCCAGATCTCAACGTAGCGGTCGCCGTCGGCGTCCGCCGAGCCCGGCGGCCCGCCCTCGATGCCCGGGCCGTGGTCATAGAAGATCTCCGAGCACGGGCCGCAGGGCCCGGTGTCGGCCATCTGCCAGAAGTTGTCCGACTGGTATTTCGCCCCGCCGGGCTTGTCGCCGATCCGCACGCAGCGCCCGGGCGGCACGCCGATGTCCTTCGTCCAGACCTCGTACGCCTCGTCGTCGGTTTCGTACACCGTGGTCCACAGCCGCTCGGGCGGAATGCGGAAAACGACGGTAAGCAGCTCCCAGGCGTAGCGGATCGCTTCGCGCTTGAAGTAGTCCCCGAACGAGAAGTTGCCGAGCATCTCGAAGAACGTGTGGTGGCGCGCGGTGTAGCCGACGTTCTCCAGGTCGTTGTGCTTGCCGCCGGCGCGCAGGCAGCGCTGCGCGCTCGCCGCGCGCACGTACGGGCGCGTCTCGCGGCCGAGGAACACGTCCTTGAACTGGACCATTCCCGAGTTGGTGAACAGCAACGTCGGGTCGTTCGCCGGCACAAGGGGGCTGGAGGGCACCACCGTGTGCCCTCGCGACCTGAAATACTCCAGAAAACTCGAACGAATCTCGCTCGATCGCATCACGACGATTCTACCTCGCAGGCGCGCGGAAAAACCCGGAGCGCCGGCCGGCCGCCCCGGAAAAACCGCCGCGCTACGCGCCGACGCGCCCGTACTTTTCGAGCCGCGCGCGGATGCCGGTCTGCGTGCGTTCGTGCACCGCCGCCAGCTCCACGATCGAGCGGCCAGCGTCGAACGCGGCCAGCAGCCTGCGGTCCTCTTCCTCGGTCCATGGCTGGCCGGCCTTCGCCGGCAGCCCGTCCTTGTGCCGATTGAAGCGCGCCGAGCGCTCCAGCGCCTGCGCGGCCGCGACGAGCGCGCGCACCGTGTCGGCGCGCTGGTACGGGCTCCCGGGCGGAAACACCTCGCCGGAGACCGGATCCACGCCGTTTGCGAGCGAGCGCACGATCTGCAATGCCTGTGCGTGTTCCATGGCGTCACCTCCTTTCCGCCGCAGCGTGCGGCACCGGGATGAACGCTCAGTCCGCGTCCGCGGATGACAGCGAAAGCGCGCGGCGGATCGTGTCATGGGAGAAACCGCGGCTCTGCAGGAAGCGCGCCCGCCGCGCGCGCTCCTCGAGCGTGCGCGCCGGTGCGCGGAACCTGCGCCCGAGAATCGCGCGCGCGCGCTCCAGCTCGTCGCCCGCGGCGACGCGCTCGATCAGAGACTCGGTGACGCCTTTCGCGCGCAGCTCGTGCCGGATGCGCGCCGCACCGTACTTGCGCGCGAGGCTCCGCGCACGCGACTCCGCGTAGCGCTCGTCCGAGAGCTGGCCGCCGCGCTCGAGCTCATCGAGCAGGGCCGCCAGTGCGGCCTCCGATTCGGCGCGCGGCGCGAGCTTGGCAGCCAGCTCGGCGCGCGAATGCTCGCGCCGGGCGAGCAGCGCGAGCGCGCGCTTTCTAAGCTCCGCCCCGCTTGCGCGCGGAGAGGTGCTCAACCTTCTTCTCCGCCGGCGCATCGGCCGGCGCGGCCAGCGCCGCAACCCCTGCCTTTTCGCGGATCTTCGCCTCGATCTCGCGCGCGAGCGCCGGGTTCTCCTTCAGGAAGTCGCGCGCGTTGTCCTTGCCCTGGCCGAGGCGCTCGCCGTTGTAGAGGTACCAGGCGCCCGATTTTTCCAGCACGCCGTACTGCACCCCGAGCTCCAGCACCTCGCCCTCGCGCGAGATGCCTTCGCCGTACAGGATGTCGAACTCGGCCTGGCGGAAGGGCGGCGCGACCTTGTTCTTGACGATCTTGACCCGGGTTTCCGCGCCGATCACTTCCTCGCCCTTCTTGATCGAGCCGATGCGGCGGATGTCCATGCGCACCGAGGCGTAGAACTTGAGCGCGTTGCCGCCGGTGGTGGTCTCCGGGTTGCCGAACATGACGCCAATCTTCATCCGGATCTGGTTGATGAAGATCACCAGCGTGTTGGTGCGCTTGATGTTGGCGGTGAGCTTGCGCAGCGCCTGGCTCATCAGGCGCGCCTGCAGGCCCATCTGCGGCTCGCCCATCTCGCCCTCGATCTCGGCCTTGGGCGTGAGCGCGGCGACCGAATCGATCACGATCACGTCCACCGCGCCCGAGCGCACCAGCATGTCGGCGATCTCGAGCGCCTGCTCGCCGGTGTCGGGCTGCGAGATGAGCAGGTCCTCGGTCTTCACTCCGAGCTTGGCGGCGTAGCCGATGTCGAGCGCGTTCTCCGCATCTATGAACGCGGCGGTACCGCCCGCTTTCTGCACCTCGGCGATCACCTGCAGCGTGAGCGTCGTCTTGCCGGAGGACTCCGGCCCGTAGATCTCGACCACCCGCCCGCGCGGCAGCCCCCCGACGCCTAGCGCGAGGTCGAGGCCGAGGGAGCCCGTGGACACCACCTCCACGTCCTTCACCGCCTCGGCGTCCATGCGCATGATGGAGCCCTTGCCGTACTGCTTCTCGATCTGCGCCAGCGCCGCGGCGAGCGCTTTTTGCCTGTTGTCGTCCATCGTGTACCTCTTCTTCTTGCCGGCATCTGCGGCGGGTCTTCGGGGCCCGGGCCGGCACCGGATACTGTATAAACGTCCAGCCATTGTCGGCCGTTGACCGTCCCCTGTCAACGCCTGTGGTGGTACATTCCGCTTTCCTGAATCAGAACAATCCCTTGGGAGACGGACGATGGCAAAGCTGGCGTTTCTCGGACTGGGCGTGATGGGCTACCCCATGGCCGGACATCTGGCGAGGAAGGGGGGCCACGAGGTCACGGTGTACAACCGCACCGCCGCCAAGGCGGCGCAGTGGGCGAAGGAATACGGCGGGCGCTCGGCGCCCACCCCGCGCGAGGCGGCAGCCGGCGCGGACTTCGTCATGATGTGCGTCGGCAACGACGACGACGTGCGCTCGGTCGTGTACGGCGCCGACGGGGCGCTGGCCGGCATGAAGAAAGGCGCGATTCTGGTGGACCACACCACCGCCTCCGCGCTTCTCGCCCGCGAACTGCACGCCAAGTGCAAGGAAAAGGGCATCGGCTTCGTGGACGCGCCGGTCTCCGGCGGGCAGGCGGGAGCGCAAAACGGTCAGCTCTCGATCATGTGCGGCGGCGAGCCGGCCGACTTCGAGCGGGCGAAGCCGGTGCTCGACGCCTATGCGAAGACCTGCGCGCTGATCGGGGGTCCCGGCGCCGGGCAGCTGACCAAGATGGTGAACCAGATCTGCATCGCGGGCCTGGTGCAGGGGCTTGCCGAGGGGATCGCCTTCGCCAAGCGCGCCGGACTGGACGTCGAAAAGGTGATCGGGGTCATCTCCAAGGGCGCGGCGCAGTCCTGGCAGATGGATAACCGCTGGAAGGCGATGAACGAGATGAAATTCGACGGCTTCGGCTTCGCGGTGGACTGGATGAGGAAGGACCTCGCCATCTGCCTCGACGAGGCGCGGCGCAACGGCGCGCGGCTGCCGGTGACGGCGCTGGTGGACCAGTTCTACGGCCAGGTGCAGGCGCGCGGCGGCCGGCGCTGGGATACCTGCAGCCTGATGCACCTGCTCGCCAAGGACTGAATGCAGCTCATCCTGTGGCGCCATGCCGAGGCCGAGAGCGTCGGACCGGACGCCGCGCGCCGGCTCACCGCGCGTGGCAAACGCCAGGCGCGGCGGGTGGCCAAGTGGCTGCGCCGGCGGCTGCCCGAGAACGCGCGCGTGCTGGTGAGCCCCGCGGTGCGCGCGCAGCGGACCGCCCGCGAGCTCACGCGCCGGTTCGAAACCTCGGAGGCGGTCGGCCTCGCGGCGAGCGCGCCGGGGGTGCTCGCGGCAGCCGGCTGGCCGGACCCGGCCGAACGCACCGTGGTCGTCGTCGGCCACCAGCCGACGCTCGGCGAGGCGACGGCGCTCGCGCTCAGCGGCCGCATCGAGCCCTGGAGCCTGGAAAAAGGCGCCCTCGTCTGGCTGGAATCGCGCCAAGGCGAACGGCCGCTGCTGCGCGCGGCGATCACGCCGGATCTTTGCTGATCTCCGCGCGCGCAAGGCGCTGCAGCTTCCAGGTCGCCACCGGGCCGCCGAGCGCGCCGAGCGCGAGCGTCGTCCACGCGATGCGCCACGCGAGCGGGTCGGCCGAATCCCTGCCGCCGCCGGCGAGATCCAGCGCCCAGCCGAAGACGAAGGGACTGACGACTCCGGCGCCAAAGCCGATCACCGAGCGCAGCGCGTAGGCGACGCCGAGATAGTGGGGCGGCACCGACTCGGCGAGCAGCGTCGAGTGCGTGGCCGAATCGGCGATCGCCGCGAAGTTGTGCAGGCACGCCGCCGCGATGAGGATCGCCAGCGGCAGCGCCATCATCCAGCCGATCGAAAACGACAGCGCGAGGCTCACCGAGGACCACAGCAGGATCGCCTGCGTGCGGCCCCAGCGGTCGGCCATGGTGCCGCCGACCACGGAGCCGGCGATGTTGGCGACGTAGGTGAGCGCCGAGAGCGCGAGCGCAAGCGCCGCCGCCTCGGCCGCGCCCGCCCCGTGCGCGGCGAGCGCCGCGGTGAGGAATGCCGGCAGCCACGCCCACAGTCCGAGCAGCTCCCAGTTGTGGAACGAATAGCCCCAGATGGAAAGCATGCCGCGGCGATTGCGCCACACCGCCGGAACCGCCGCGAGCACCGATTCTCCCGCCGGGCGCGGATGCACCCGGTTCGGCGTGCCGCGCAGCACGACCAGGGCGAGCAGCCAGGCCGCGAGCGGCATCACGGCGACCGCCGCCAGCGCCTCGCGCCAGCCGGCGAACGAAAGCGCGAGCCCGGCGAGGCCGAGGCACGCCGCATAGCCGGCGCTGGAACTGGCGATGAACCAGCCGATCGCGCGGCCGCGCCGCTCGCGCCCGACGTGGTCGTTGATGAGCGCGATCACTGGCGTGTAGGCCCCGCCCTGCGTGAGCCCGGTGAGCGCGTGCAGCCAGAACGCCGACCAGAAACCGTCGGCGAACGCGACGAACAGAAACGGGCTCACCCAGCCGGCGACGCCGGTGGCGAGATGCGCGCGCTTGGCGCCGCGGTGATCGGCGAAAAAGCCGACGAGGAAGAGCGAAACGAGGTAGCCGAGGTGAAAAGCCGATTGCACCAGCCCGGCCTCCTTGGCCGAGAGGTCCCACGCGGCGCGCGTGAGCGGCAGCACCGCCGAGTAGGCGACGAACCAGCTCGCGGCGAGCGCGCGGCTCGCGCACAGTCCGGCGAGCCACGCCGCGGAGCCCGGCGGCGGGCTCACACGGTCGCGCGCGCCGAGAGGCGAACAGGGATCCGGCGAGATCCGAACGGCTTGCCGAACCTTCCCCAGCGCCCGGCGATCCGCGTGCCGCACGACGGGCACTCGCCCGACTCGGTCACGCGGTACTCGCGGATGTCGTACCAGTCGCGCACGATGAGCGCCTCGCCGCAGCCTGGGCAGTACGTCGTGCCGCCCTCGGCGTCGTGCACGTTGCCGGTGTAGACGTAGCGCAACCCCTGCGCCAGCGCGATTGTGCGCGCGCGCCGCAGCGTCGCCGGCGGCGTCGGCGGCACATCGGTCATCTTCCAGTCGGGATGAAATGCGGTGAAGTGAAGCGGCACGTCGCGGCCGAGGTGCGCGGCGATCCACTTGCACTCGGCCTCGATCTCGGCGTCGGAATCGTTCTTGCCCGGAATGAGCAGCGTCGTGATCTCGGTCCAGACCTGCGTCCGCTTCACCAGGTATTCGAGCGTATCGAGCACCGGTTGCAGGTGCCCGCCGCAGACGCGGAAGTAGAAATCGTCGGTGAACGCCTTCAGGTCCACGTTCGCCGCGTCCATCTTGCTGTAGAACTCGGCGCGCGGCTCGGCGTGCATGTAGCCGGCGGTGACGGCGACGGTCTTCACGCCCGCGGCGTGGCAGGCATCGGCGATGTCCATCGCGTACTCGGCGAAGATCACCGGGTCGTTGTAGGTGAACGCGACCGACTTGCAGCCCAGTTCGAGCGCCGCGCGCGCGATCGTCTCGGGAGTGGCCGCGTCCATCAGCCGGTCCATCTCGCGCGACTTGGAGATGTCCCAGTTCTGGCAGAACTTGCAGGCGAGGTTGCAGCCGGCGGTGCCGAAGGAAAGGATCGCGGTGCCCGGATAGAAATGGTTGAGCGGCTTTTTCTCCACCGGGTCCACGCAAAAGCCGGAGGAACGCCCGTAGGTGGTGAGCACCATCCGGTCGCCTTGCCTCTTGCGCACGAAGCAAAGGCCCCTCTGGCCCTCGTGCAGGCGGCAATCGCGCGGGCACAGGTCGCACTGAATGCGCCCATCGGGCAGCCGGTGCCACCAGCGCGCGGGATACGAGGACTCGGGAACGCTCACCGGAACTCCGCCTCCGTCCATTTCACCACGCGGTAGCGCCAGAGGCGGCAGCGCGCCAGGCGCGTGCCCTCGGGGATGCCCGCCTTGCGCGCCAGCTCGGCGAGAAACTGCCGCGGTTCGGGGATGCTTTCCCAGACCTGCGGCAGGAAGGTCGCGCGCCGGCCCTCGTGCTCCAGGATGATTCCGTCCTCGCCCGGCCGGATCAGCGACAGAAGATGGGCCTCGTCGGCGAAGGCGAGGGGCTTCGCCGCCGAAAGCAGCGACACCTCCAGCGCGCAATCCGGCCACTCGGCGCGCGCGAGCTTCGGGAAGCGGTGGTCGCGAAACGCCGCCGCGAGCGCGTTCTGCGCCACGTCCTCGTGCAGCGGCCGCTCAGGCGAGAGGCTTCCCACGCAGCCGCGCAGCTTTCCCTCGCGCGTGAGCGTGACGAACGTCGCGCCGAGCAGCCGCAGCCACGGCGCCGGATTCTCCTCCGGTGCGCGCCCGCCGAGCCCGAGCGCGCCCTCGATCGCGCCGCGCGCGATCGCAAGCAGCGTGCGGCCCGCCACCGACCGGTCCGGCGCCTCGCCTTCGTCGAGCGCGAACGCCGAGTAGCCCACCACCCGGCCGCGCCCGCCGGCGGTGTCGCCCGAGTTGCACGCCGCGAGCAGCCGCACCGAAAGGCCGCGGCGCCGCGCCACCGCGAGCAGCCCGTTCAACGGCGTCGCACCGCAGGCTTCCTCGTGCCGGATGTCGGTCGCGCACGCCGCGATGCGCGCAAGCGTCGCGCCGTCCACGCGCTTCGCCGTTTCGTAATCGTGGTAGTGCGAAAGGTCGGTCGAGACGACGATCAGCGTCTCGGGCCCGCCCCAGAGCCGCTCGATCACCTCGGCGACCTCCTCGACGGTGGCATCGCCCACGGCGAGCGGAACCAGCGCGAACGAGCCGAGCACCTTTTGCAGGAACGGAAGCTGCACTTCGAGCGAATGTTCCGGCGCGTGCGCCGCGCCGTTCACGACGACCTGCGGCAGGCCTTGCAGCGCGCGCACCGCGGCGCGGTCGAGCGGCACGCGCCCGAGCGGGGTGTCGAACGCCTCGGCGGCCGGCAGCGCGAGTCCCCGAACCGGCACGCGGTGAACCGGGCCGAGCAGCACCACGCGCGTGATCAGGCTGCGCGCCGGCGCCACCTCGTCGTACGCCGCGGCGGCGACCGGGCCGGAATAGAGGTAACCGGCGTGCGGCACCACGATCGCCTTGGGCGGCGCAAGGCGCGGCCCCAGGCGCTCGACGCCGCCCAGCAGTTCCTCGACCTCGGCGGCCAGCACGGCCGGCTCGCCCGGATAGAACATGCCCGCCACCGCCGCGGGCCTCACCCGCGCGTGTGCCGCGTTCGGCAGGATGGTCACAGCGATTCCAGAAGTCCTTGCAGCGCCCGGATCACGGACTGGTGCCGCACGCTCTCGCGGTCGCCGTCGAAACGCCGGGTCTCGCTTCTGATCTTACTCCCGCGCGCCCAGGCGAAACAGACGGTACCCACCGGCTTGGCGAGGCTGCCTCCGGAGGGGCCTGCGATGCCGGTGACCGCGAGCGCGAGGTCGGCGCAGCTTCGCGCGAGCGCGCCGGCCGCCATCGCCCGCGCCGTCTCCTCGCTCACCGCACCGTGGCGCTCGATCGTTTCCGCCGGCACGCCGAGGTCCTCGCGCTTGGCGGCGTTCGAGTAGGCCACGTAGCCGCGCTCGAACCAGTCGGAGCAGCCCGGCACCGCGGTGAGCGCGCGCGCCACCCAGCCGCCGGTGCACGATTCGGCGGTGGCGAGCCTGAGTCCGGCGGCCTTGAGCGCTTCGCCGAGGCGCCGGGCGAGCGCGATCTCGTCCATCAGAACAGCAGTCTTTTCGCGAGCGCGAGCACCACGAGCGTATAGCCCGCCGCGGCCAGATCGTCCAGCATCACGCCGAAGCCGCCCTTGAAGCGGCGCTCCAGCGCCCGGATCGGCGGCGGCTTCACCACGTCGAAGGCGCGAAAGAGCACGAACGCCGCCGCCTGCCAGCGGAAATCGGCCGGCGCCACCGCGAGCACCAGCAGGAACGCGACGATCTCGTCCCAGCACATCGCGCCGTGGTCGGCGACGCCGAGGTGCCGCCCGGTGAGGTCGCACGCCCACACGCCGACAGCGAAGAAAAGCGCGATCAGCGCCAGCAGTACCGCCGGCTCGTACGCTCCGCCGATCAGATACCAGATCGGCACGGCGACGAGCGTGCCGACGGTGCCGGGCGCAAAGGGCGCCAGGCCGGCGCCGAAGCCGAGCGCGATGAAATGCGCCGGATGGCCGAACGCGAACCGGGCGTCGGGACGGAAGATGATGCCGCTCAGGGGCGCGTCACCCTGCAAAGTGATCGAAACCCGCGGCGGCCTCGATCGGGTTTCCCGCGGCGTCCACGACGGCGAGGGCCGGCTCGCCGCGCTCGATCGTGCCGACGCGGGTAAGGCGCAGGGCCAGCTCGCGACCGATGGTCTCGATCGCCGCGCGGCACGCCGGCGCGGCGGTGAAAACCAGCTCGTAATCGTCGCCCCCCGCCAGCACGCAGCGGCGCCGGAGATCCTCGCCGACGCCGGGCCGCTCGAGGCCCGGATGCCGCGGCAGGTCCTCGTATTTCACGCGTGCGCGCACACGCGAGGATGCGAGGATGTGGCCGAGGTCCTGGGCGAAGCCATCGGAGACGTCAATCGCGCTCGTCGCCAGGCCGCGCAGCCGCTCGCCGAGCGCGACGCGCGGCTCCGGCTCCGCCAACCGCTTCGCCGCGTCCGCATCGCCCGGGTGCTGCAGCGCGAGCGCCGCGCCGCCCAGTTCGCCCGATACCCAGATGTCGTCGCCCGGCTGCGCCCCGGCGCGCGTGTGCGCCTGCCCCTCGGGCACTTCGCCCAGGATCGCGACGCACAGCGTGAGCGGCCCGCGAGTGGTGTCGCCGCCCACGAGATCGACGCCGAAGCGGGCGGCGAGCGCGTACAGGCCCTCGGCAAACGCCGCGAGCCACGCTTCGTCCGCGGCCGGGACGGCGAGCGCAAGCACCGCCCAGCGCGGCGTCGCCCCCATCGCCGCCATGTCCGAGAGGTTGACCGCGAGCGCCTTGTGCCCGAGCGAGCGCGGATCCTCGCCCGGCCGGAAGTGCCGGCCTTCGAGCAACAGGTCGGTAGCGAAAGCGAGCGCCATGCCGGGCGCGGGCCGCAGAAGTGCCGCATCGTCGCCCACGCCGAGTAGCGCGCGCTTCGCCGGGCGGCTGAAGTAGCGCCGGATCAGTTCGAACTCGGAGGGCACGCGCGCAGCAATCAGGCGGTGGTGCGCAGTCGCGCCACTTCGGCCGGGCGCACCTCGGCGGCGAGCTTTTCCAGCACCCCGTTCACGAACTTGTAGCCGTCGGTGCCGCCGTAGAGCTTGCCGAGCTCCACGGCCTCGTTGAGCACCACGCGAAAGGGCGTGTCGGGCCGCTCGGCGAGCTCCCAGGCGCCCATCAGGAGCAGCACCCGCTCGATCGGCGAGAGCGCGCCGATCGGCCGGTCGAGGTGCGGCGCGATCCGCGCCTCGAGCGCCTCGCGCGCGGCGGCGACGCCGCGCACCAGCTCCGCGGCGAACGCCTGGTCGCAGCGCGCCCAGCCCTCGAGCGCCTCGGCGTGCGCCGCCGCGTCGCCGCCGGCGAGCTGCCAGGCATAGAGCGCCTGCAGCGCGACTTCGCGCGCGGCGCGCCGGCGCGAGGGTCTTGCGCTCACGACTGGCGCCACTTCTCGGCGAGGCTGCGGCGCAGCCGCGCCATTTCGACCGCGACGCGCACGGCTTCGGCGCCCTTGTCGCGGCGCGCAAGCGCCTGCGCCTCGTCGTCGGTCGTCAGGATCCCGTTCGCCACCGGCAGACCGAAATCGAGCATCACGTCCATGACGCCGCGCGCCGACTCGTTCGCCACCACCTCGAAGTGGTAGGTTTCGCCCCGGATCACTGCGCCGAGCGCGACCAGCGCGTCGAAGCGCTCCGACTGCGCCAGCCACTGCAGCGCGAGCGGGATCTCCAGCGCGCCGGCGACCGCGACGAACTCGGCCTCGACGCCGAGGCGCGTGACCTCGGCCCGGGCCGACTCGACGAGCGCGCTGCTCGCCCCCTCGTTGAAGCGGGAATGAACGATGCCGAGCCGCACGGCGCCCCCGGCGCGCATGTCAGCGCCGGTCCCGCTCGACGTAGCGCGTGACCTCCAGCCCGAAGCCCGCCATGCTCGGCATCTTGCGCGGCGCCGCCATCAGGCGCATGCGCCCGACCCCGAGGTCGCGCAGGATCTGCGCCCCGATGCCGTAGTCGCGCAGCTCCATGCTGCGCCCGGGGCGCGCAGGCCGCGCCTCGGCAAGGCGCGCCTCCAGCGCCGCCCTGCTCTCGCTGCAGTTGAGCATCAGCATGACGCCGGCGCCCTCGGCGCGGATCGCGGCGAGCGCCTCGCCCACGCCCCAGGTGTGCGTGCCCGGGCCGGCATCGAGCAGGTCCACCACCGAGAGCGGCTCGTGCACGCGCACCAGCGTCTCCTTCTCCGGGCGCGGCTCGCCCAGCACCAGCGCCAGATGGACCGAGCCGGTCGCCGTGTCCCGGTAGGCCACCAGCCGGAATCGGCCCCAGGCGGTGTCCATCGGACGGTCGGCGATGCGGCGCACGATGGACTCGGTCGCACTGCGGTAATGGATCAGGTCGGCGATCGTGCCGATCTTCAGCCCGTGCGCGGCGGCGAATTCGAGCAGATCCGGCAAGCGCGCCATCGTGCCGTCGTCCTTGAGGATCTCGCACAGGACCGCGGCCGGAGTGAGGCCGGCAAGGCGCGCCAGATCGCAGCAGGCTTCGGTGTGCCCAGCGCGCACCAGCACCCCGCCCGGCTCGGCGACCAGCGGAAACACGTGGCCCGGCTGCACGATGTCGGAGGGTTTCGCGTCGCGCGACGCGGCGACCTTGATCGTCAGCGCCCGGTCGTACGCCGAGATCCCGGTGGAGATGCCCTCGGCGGCCTCGATCGAGACGGTGAAGTTGGTGCCGTGGCGCGAGCGGTTCTCGGCGACCATGGGCTTGAGGCCGAGCCGCTCGGCGTGCTCGGCGGTGATCGGCATGCAGATCAGGCCGCGGCCATAGCGCGCGAGGAAATTGATCTTGTCCGGCGTGACGAAGTCGGCGGCGAAGACCAGATCGCCTTCGTTTTCGCGGTCCTCGTCGTCCACGAGGATCACGATGTTGCCGGCGCGGATTTCGGCGATGATCTCCGTGATGGGGCTGACGGCGGCTGTTTCGCGCTTCATGGCGGAATTATAGGTCCGGGCCGCTCGCCCCCGCCGCAGCGGCCCGCGCCCGGGCGGCGCTATTCGCCAGCGCCGCGCTCGGCTTCCCCGCCGCCGACCCGCTCGCGGATGCGCGCGCCCTTGCCCGAGCGCGCGCGCAAATAGTAGAGCTTGGCGCGGCGAACGTCACCCTTGCGCTTGACCTCGATCGAGGCGATCAGGGGCGAATACGTCTGGAAGGTGCGCTCCACGCCCTCGCCCGAGGAGATCTTGCGCACGGTGAAGGAAGAGCGCAGGCCGCGGTTGCGCTTGGCGATCACCACGCCCTCGAACGCCTGCTCGCGCTTCTTGTCGCCCTCGACGACGTTGACGCGCACCACCACCGTGTCGCCGGGCGAAAAATCCGGCACCTTGCGGCCGATGCGCTTGAGTTCCTCTTGTTCCAGTGTCTCGATCAGGTTCATCGTGCGTTCTCCCGCCGGAATTCCTCCAGCAATTGTGCCTCTTCCTCGCTCAAGGCGCGCGCGGCGAGCAGATCGGGCCGGCGCAGCCACGTGCGCCCCAGCGCCTGCTTGAGCCGCCAGCGCCGGATGTTCTCGTGGTGCCCGGACAGGAGCACCTCCGGCACCCGCTCGCCCCGGTACACCTCCGGGCGCGTGTACTGCGGGCAGTCGAGCAGCCCGCCGGCGAACGACTCCTCGAGCGCGGAGGTCGCGTCGCCGAGCGCCCCGGGCAACTGCCGCACCACCGCGTCGATCACCGCCATCGCCGCGATCTCCCCGCCCGAGAGCACGAAGTCGCCGAGCGAGAGCTCCTCGTGCACCCGGCGCCGGATGAGGCGCTCGTCCACGCCCTCGTAGCGTCCGCACAGCAACAGCACCGCCGGCCGCGCCGCAAGCTCCATCACCTTGCGGTGATCGAGCCTCGCGCCCTGAGGCGAGAGGTACACCACCGGGCCCGCGCCCGCCGCCTGCGCCGCATCCAGCGCGCGCTCCAGCGGCTCGGCCATCATCACCATCCCCGGCCCGCCGCCGTAGGGCCGGTCATCCACGGTGCGGTAGTTGTCGGTCGTGAAATCACGCGGATTCCACGTCGCCAGCCGCCACAATCCGGCCTCCAGCGCCCGGCCCGTCACGCCGCAGCGCGCGACCGCGGCGAACATCTCCGGAAAGAGCGTGACCACGTCGAACCGGATCACCAGTCCGCTCCCCACTCCACCTCGATGCGCCGCCGCTCGAGATCCACTCTTTTCACCACCGCCGGCACCCACGGCAGGAGCCGCGCGCGCTCCCCCGCGAGCTCGACCACTTCGTGCGCCCCGTTGGAGGCGATCGCCTTCACCGTGCCGAGCCACACCCCCTCGGCGTTCACCACCTCCGCGCCGAGCAGATCGGCGTGGTAGAAAATGCCTTCCTCCGGCTCGGGCAGCTCGGCGCGTTCGACCGCGACCGTGCTTCCCTTGAGCGCGCGCGCCTCCTCGCGGCTATGCAGCCCTTCCAGCCGCGCGAGCAGCGACCCGGAATGCGGCCGGGTTTCCTCGACGCGCCAGGCCTTCGCACCGATCCACCAGGTCCTACATGCGGCGAGTCCGTCGGCCGGTGCCGCCACCCTCACCCAGCCGCGCACGCCGTAGGGGCCGGCAATGCGGCCCATCTCGATCAGTCGCTCAGGCGGCCTTTGCCGACTTTCCAAACCGCTTGACCAGGCGCTCGACGGTCGGCGAGAGCTTGGCGCCCTTTGCCGTCCACGCGCGCACGCGCTCTAGATCCACGCGCAGCGATTCGCGGCCTTCCGGCGCCTTCGGATCGTAAAAGCCCACGCGCTCGAGGAACTTGCCCGAGGCCGCGCGGCGCGAGTCGGCCACGACCAGATGAAAGAACGGGCGCTTGTTGGCGCCGCCGCGCGCAAGACGAATGACGACCATTGCCGGGATCCCGTGCCGAAAGGGCGCGAATTATACGGGAAGAATCAGGGGTTTGGAAAGCCGCGCGGCGCGCGCCTAGCGCATCCCCGGCAGCATCCCCTTCATGCCGCGCATCAGGCGCTGGAGGTTGCCGCCCTTCATCATCTTCATCATCTGCTGCATCTGCTCGAACTGCTTGAGCAGGCGGTTCACCTCCTGCACCGGCACGCCCGCGCCGGCGGCGATGCGGCGCTTGCGCGACGCCTTGATGATGTCGGGATTCGCGCGCTCGGCCGGCGTCATCGCGTTGATGATGCCTTCGAGCCTGCGGAACTGGCGCTCGTCCTGAAGCTGCGCCGGGTTCACCTGCGCGAGCAACTGCGCCGGCAGCTTGTCGGCGAGCGCCGCAAGCCCCCCCATCTTGCGCATCTGCTCGATCTGGCCCTTGAAGTCCTCCAGGTCGAAGCCCCTGCCTTTGCGGATCTTCTCGGCGACCTTCTTCGCCTGCTCCAGGTCCACCTGCCGGTGCGCTTCCTCGACCAGCGTCACGATGTCGCCCATGCCGAGGATGCGCGAGGCCATGCGCTCGGGGTGGAACGGCTCCAGGCCCGAGAGCTTCTCGCCGGTGCCGGCGAACTTGATCGGCTTGCCGGTGACGTGGCGCACCGAGAGCGCCGCGCCGCCGCGCGCGTCGCCGTCGAGTTTGGTGAGGATCACTCCGGTCAGCGGCAGGGTGTCGGCGAACGCCTTCGCGGTGCGCACCGCGTCCTGTCCCTGCATCGCGTCCACGACGAGCAGCGTTTCCGCCGGCGCGAGGATCCGATGCAGCTCGGCGATCTCGCGCATCATGGCCTCGTCGATCGCCAGGCGTCCGGCGCTGTCGACGATCAGCACGTCGTAGAAGCGAAGCCGCGCCTGCTCGCGCGCCGCGCGCGCGATCTCCTGCGGCTTGTCGCCCGCGGCGGAAGGATGAAAATCCACTCCCGCCTGCGCCGCCACCGCCTGCAACTGCTCGATCGCCGCCGGCCGGTAGACGTCGCAGGAAACGGCGAGCACCTTCTTTTTCTGCCCGCGCAGGTGCAGCGCGAGCTTGCCGGCGGTGGTGGTCTTGCCCGAGCCCTGCAGGCCCGCGAGCAGGATCACGGCGGGCGGCTCGACGGCGAGATCGAGCGGCACGTTCGCCTCGCCCATCAGCCGGGTGAGCTCGCGGTGCACGACGCCGACCAGCGCCTGGCCGGGCGAAAGGCTGCCGACGACCTCCTGGCCGAGCGCCTTCTCGCGCACCGCGGCGATGAAGTCCTTCACCACCGGCAACGCGACGTCGGCCTCCAGCAGCGCCACGCGCACTTCGCGCAGCGCGTCCTGGATGTTGGCTTCGGTCAGTCGCGCTTCGCCGCGGATCGTCTTCACGACCCGCGCCAGGCGCGCGGTCAGGTGGTCAAGCACGGGGTGCTAAACTCGAACGCGAGGTGTCCGCCATTCTAATGCACGGCCCCGCCCTCTACGCGGCCGCGGCCGCGGGGTACGCCGCGCTCGCGGCCTGGTTCTGGCGAACGCGCTGGCGCGCCGGCGCGACGCCCTCCGGCCTCACGCTCGTCGAGCGCCTCGCCTTGCTGGTGCCGCTCGCGCTGCACGCCTGGCTGCTCTACGCCGATCTCTTTCTCGCGCCGGAGCTGCGGTTCGGCTTCGCGCAGGCACTGTCGGTGACCCTCGCCGTCGGCGTCGCCATCTACTGGGTCGAGAGCCTGTTTCTGCGCCTGGACGGCATGGAGCCGCTCATTCTGCCACTCGCCGCGCTCGCCGCCTTGCTGCCGGCGCTGTTTCCGGGGCTCGCCAGCCGCGGCGCACCCGCTTCCTTCGAGTTCCGCTTCCATGTCGTGCTGGCGATGGCCGCCTACAGCGTGTTCACGCTAGCGATGCTGCATGCCGTGCTGATGGCGCTCGCCGAGCGCCGCCTGCACCGCAAGCAGAGACTGGCGTTCAACCTGCCGCCGCTGCTCACGCTGGAGCGGCTGCTGTTTCGCCTGATCGGGACGGCGTTCGTGCTGCTCACGCTCACGCTCGCCACCGGCATCCTGTATTCCGAGTCGCTGTTCGGGCGGCCGCTGCGCCTCGATCACAAGACGCTGTTCGCGCTGCTGTCGTGGGCGACCTTTGCGGCTCTTCTCGCCGGCCGACGCCTGCGCGGCTGGCGCGGTCGCACCGCGCTGCGCTGGACGCTTTCGGGCTTCACCCTGCTGCTGCTCGCCTACGTCGGCAGCCGGTTCGTGCTCGAGGTCATCCTCGGCCGCGGCCAGTAGCGCGCCGCGTTTCCCCGGGCGCAGCCGGCAACGAGAGGAGTCCCATGGAAATCGCGATCCTCGCCAGCCTGATCCTGCTGAACGGCCTGTTCGCCATGTCGGAGGTCGCGCTGCTCACCGCGCGGCGCACCCGCCTCGCCGCACGCGCCGCGAAGGGCGACGCGCTCGCCGCCGCCGCCGCGCGCCTGGCTGCCGACCCGACGCACTTTCTCTCCACGATCCAGATCGGGATCACAGCCATCGGCCTGCTGAATGGCATCTTCGGCGAAGCGGTGCTCGCGCCACCGCTGGCGGCGTGGCTGCACGCGTTCGGAATGGAGGCGCGCGCGAGCGGCATCGTCGCGACCGTGCTGGTGGTGGTCGCGGTCACTTACATCTCGATCGTGATCGGCGAGCTGGTACCCAAGCGCCTCGGCCAGGTGAACGCCGAGGCGGTGGCGCGCCTCGCCGCCTGGCCGATGCGCGTGCTCGCGGCCACCTCCGCGCCGTTCGTGAAGCTGCTCGCCGCCTCGACCAACGCGATCCTCGCGCCGCTGTTCGTGCTGCTGCGCGTGCGCGGGCGCGGCGACGAGGCCGAAGCGCTCACGCCCGAGGAAATCCGCGCCCTGGTGCTCGAGTCCTCGCGCTTCATGCCGAAAAAGCACGTCTCGATGCTCGTCAATCTCTTCGACATCCAGGCGGTCACGGTGCAGGACGTGATGGTGCCGCGCGCGCGCATCGAGGCGATCCGGCTCGACGACGACCTCGACACGATCCGGCGCCAGATCGCGACCGCCTACCACCGCGAGATCCCGGTCTACCGCGGCGGCGGCGGCGACGAGATCGCCGGGATCCTGCACGTGCGCAAGGTGGTCGGGCTGCTCGCCTCGGGGGCGCTGGACGCCGCCGCGCTGGAGGCGCTGCTCGACGAGCCCTATTTCGTGCCGGCGGCGACGCCGGTCGTCACGCAACTGCAGTACTTCCAAGAGCGCCGCAGCCGTATGGCGCTGGTGGTGGACGAGTACGGCGAGCTGATGGGCCTGGTGACGCTGGAGGATATCGTCGAAGAGATCATCGGCAAGTTCACGACCACCCTGCCGGGCGCGCCGGCGATCGCCTGGGATGCCGACGGCGTCGCCACCGTGGACGGGGCGACGCCGGTGCGCGAGGTGAACCGGGCTCTGGGGTTGGAGCTGCCCACCGGCGGGCCGAAGACGCTCAACGGACTCATCCTGGAGCACCTGCAGGACATCCCGGAGGCCGACGTGTCGGTGAAGATCGCCGGAGTGCCGATGGAGATCGTGCACACGCAGGGCCGCGCGGTAAAAACCGTGCGGCTGTTCCGGCCCCGGCCTGCCGCTTCCGAGCGACCGGCGGGGCAGGCGTAAAAGTGAAGGCGCTCATGGACTTGTCCGGCAAACCTCAGGGTTTACAAAAGGTCAAGGCGGAGGCATCATGCCGCGCGGCCGGATAGAATTCACGCAGGAGGCCTGACACATGGCGACAGCGGCAGCGGCGGCGCCGAAAGCGAAGGAATTCACCTTCTCCTGGGAGGGCAAGGACCGGTCCGGCAAGACGGTGCGCGGCGAGCTGCGCGCGGCCGGCGAAAACATCGTGCAGGCGACGCTGCGCCGCCAGGGCATCACGGTCTCCAAGATCCGCAAGCAGCGTACGAGCGGCGGCAAGATCACCGAGAAGGACGTCGCGCTCTTCACGCGCCAGATGGCGACGATGATGAAGGCGGGCGTGCCGCTGCTGCAGGCCTTCGACATCGTCGGCAAGGGCGCCTCCAACCCGGCGGTGGCGAGGCTGCTCATCGACATCAAGACCGATGTCGAAACCGGCTCCTCGCTCGCGCAGGCGTTCCGCAAGTATCCGCTTTACTTCGACGCGCTGTTCTGCAACCTGGTCGCCGCCGGCGAAGCGGCCGGGATCCTCGAGAACCTGCTCGATCGCCTGGCCACCTACAAGGAGAAGATCCTCGCCATCAAGGCGAAGATCAAGAGCGCGCTCTTTTACCCGGTGGCGATCATCGTCGTCGCGTTCATCATCACCGCGGTGATCATGATCTTCGTCATCCCGGCGTTCAAGAGCGTGTTCACGAGCTTCGGCGCCGACCTGCCGGCCCCGACGCTGGTGGTGATGGCGATCTCGGACTGGTTCGTCGCCAACTGGTACATCATCTTTCCGGCGCTCGGTGGCGCCGTGTGGGGGTTCCTGGAATTCTGGAAGCGCTCGCTCGCGATGCAGATTTTCATGGACCGCCTGATGCTGCGCATGCCGGTGTTCGGCGACCTGGTGAAGAAGTCCTCCATCGCGCGCTGGACACGGACGCTGGCGACGATGTTCTCGGCCGGCGTACCGCTGGTCGAGGCGCTCGACTCGGTGGGCGGCGCGGCGGGCAACTACGTGTACCAGGAGGCGACGATCAAGATCAAGGGCGAGGTCTCGACCGGCATCGGGCTCACCGTGGCGATGCAGAACTCGGGCGTGTTTCCTCCGATGGTGGTGCAGATGTGCGCGATCGGCGAGGAAACCGGCGCGCTCGACGCGATGCTCGGCAAGGTCGCCGACTTCTACGAGGCGGAGGTGGACGACGCGGTCGAGGCGCTGTCCTCGCTAATGGAACCGATCATCATGGTGGTTCTCGGCACGCTCATCGGCGGCATGGTGGTGGCGATGTACCTGCCGATCTTCAAGCTCGGCGGCGCCGTATAAGCGCATGAGCGTACTGGGCTGGCTCACCCAGCCCGCCGTCTTTCCCTGGGTCGCGCTCGGGCTTGGCCTGTGCGTCGGCTCGTTCCTCAACGTCGTGATCCACCGCCTGCCGCGCATGATGGAGCGCGAGTGGCTGGCAAACATCCCGGAAATCCTCCAGGAGACGCGCGAACTCGCCGACCGTGAAACGGCGCGGCGCCTGGCGAGCGAGGTCCGGCAGGCGGCCTCGGCGGTGCTCGCCGAGCGGCTCGGTCTCGCTTCGCCGCGCTCGCGCTGCCCGTCGTGCGGCCGCGCGATCGCGGCTTGGGAAAACATCCCGCTTCTGAGCTGGGTGCTGCTGCGCGGGCGCTGCGCCGGCTGCGGCGCGCGCATCTCGCTGCGCTACCCGGCGGTGGAGCTGCTCGCCGGCCTCGGTGCCGGCTGGGCGGCGTGGCACTTCGGCTTCGGCCTGGCGGCGGCGGGGGCCGCGCTCTTCATCTGGGCGGCGATCGCGCTCGCCTTCATTGACCAGGCGACGGGGTACCTGCCCGACGACATCACGCTGCCGCTCGCGTGGGCGGGGTTGCTCCTCAACGTCCCGGGCACGTTCGTGCCGCTTCCGGACGCGGTGCTCGGCGCCGCCGCCGGCTATCTCTTTCTGTGGGTGGTGTACCAGGGATTCAAGCTCGCGACCGGCAAGGAAGGCATGGGCTACGGCGACTTCAAGATGAACGCGGCGGTGGGCGCCTTTCTCGGCTGGAAGATGCTGCCGCTCGTCATCCTGGTATCGGCGCTTGTCGGCCTTGTCGCCGGCATCGCGCAGATGCTCGCCGCGCGCGGCGGATGGGACGCCAACTTCCGCTTCCACTTCGGTCCTTACATCGCCGTCGCCGGCGTCGTGGCGATGTTCTGGGGCGAGCCGATCCTCGCCTGGTACCTCGGGCGCGCGTGACCTTCGTCGTCGGCCTCACCGGCGGAATCGGCAGCGGCAAGAGCGCGGCCGCCGAGCACTTCGCGCGCCTCGGCGTCGCGGTGGTGGACACCGACGTGATCGCCCACGAACTCACCCGCGCGGGCGGCGCGGCGATCGGCGCCATACGCGCGCAGTTCGGCGACGCGGTGATCGCCCCGGACGGCGCGATGGACCGCGCGAAGATGCGCGCGCTCGTCTTCGCCGACCCGCAGGCGAAGCGGCGGCTGGAAGCGCTGCTCCACCCGATGATCCGCGCCGAGGCCGAGCGGCGCATAGCCGCGGCTCGGACGCCCTATGTGGTGCTCGTCGTGCCGCTGCTGGTCGAATCGGGCGACTACCGCGCGCGCGTGCAGCGCGTGCTGGTGGTGGACTGCCCCGAGGCGCTTCAGATCGAGCGTGTCGTCGCGCGCAGCGGCCTTACGCCGGCCGAAGTCGAGGCGATCCTCCGCAGCCAGGCATCGCGCCAGGCGAGGCTTGCCGCCGCCGACGATGTGATTGACAACTCGGGAGATCTTGCTGCGCTGCACAAGCAGGTCGAGAAGCTCCATGAGCTCTACCTTGCGCTCGCCCGCGCGTGAGCCGTTGATTTGTCTTACCCCGGCAAATCGCTCAGAATCCGGCCACCTTCCCGCGCCGGAAGGGCGTCCGAGGAGCTCGCGAACCGCCGCCGTGGTCACCTACGAGTACCCGCTCAACGAGCGCATCCGGACATTGCTGCGCCTGGAGGATCTGTTCGAGCGCTCGCGCCACTACATCGCGCGCACCGATCCGCTCGATCATCACGTCGCGCTGCTCACGCTCTTCGAGATCCTGGAAGTCGCCAGCCGCGCCGACCTCAAGTCCGACCTGCTGCAGGAACTGGAGCGCCAGAAGCAGGTCCTGCTCACGTTCCGTAACAACCCGGAGATCTCCGAGGAGGCGCTCAACGGCGTGCTGCGCGACATCGAGCAGGCGTCGGCGGCGCTGTTTTCCATGACCGGGCGCATCGGCCAGTACCTGCGCGAGAACGAGTGGCTGATGTCCATCAAGCAGCGCACCGGCATTCCCGGCGGCACCTGCGAATTCGACCTGCCCTCCTACCACTACTGGCTGCATCGCCCGGCCGAGGAGCGGATCGGCCAGCTCGCCGCATGGACGAGCCCGCTCTATCCGCTGCGCGACGGCACGGCGATCATCCTGCGCATCCTGCGCGAGTCGGGCAAACCCCAGATGCTCGTCGCGCCGCTCGGCACCTTCCAGCAGATGCTGGGCGGGCGCATCGCGCAGATGCTGCGCGTGCGGCTGGAGGACGGCCTCGCCTGCGTGCCGGAGATCAGCGCCAACAAGTACGTGCTCAACATCCGCTTTCTTGCCCAGAACGGCGAAGAGGCGCGCGCCAAGACCGCCGACTGGGACGTCCACTTCGAGCTCACCTTCTGCAACCTGTGAGGCTCGTGCCCTGCCCGCGCTGCGGCAAGCCCGCGCCGTTCGCGCCGGAAAATCCCTGGCGCCCCTTCTGCAGCGAACGCTGCAAGGCGATTGACCTCGGCAAGTGGGCGGCCGACGAATACCGCGTACCCGCCGAGGAAGAGACGGACGCGAGCGAGGAGCCGCGCGAGTAGCGTTTTGCGCCGCCCGGCGCCGGCGCCTTTTCCCGGTGCCGCGCCGCGCACCGCTTGGCGCGGGCCCCGCTACCGCTCCCACGCCCCGCGGATCATCGCGATGCCGTGCGCGCCCGCCATGCGCGCTTCGTGCAGGTCGGCGCACCGGAGACCGCCGATCGCGTAGACCGGGATCGAGGCGCCGCGCGCGATCGCGGCGAAGCGCTCCCAGCCGAGCGGCGTCGCGCCCGGGTGGGTCGCGGTTTCCTTCACCGGCCCGAGCACCGCGAAATCCATTCCCAGCGCCATCGCGCGCTCCAGTTCCTCGCGCGTGTGGCAGGACGCGCCGGCAAGGCCGCCTTGCGGCCGCGCCGCCGCCCGCATCAGCTCGGCAGCCGAGTAGTGCATGCCGTCGCCGATCGCGGGACCGCCGCCCACGAGCACTCTCGCGCCGTGCCGGTGCGCGGTCTCGACGACGCGGCGCGCGAAAGCCTCGCGATCGGCAAGCTCCCGGTCGCGTACCTGCACCAGCCGCAGTCCTTCCCGCAGCCTGCGTTCGAGCGCTTCCAGGCTCGCCTGCACGCCCATGCGGGCGGCATCCGTGATCGCGTATTCGAGCGGAAGCGCAAGCGCCGCGAGCACCGGCGCGTTCGCCGGCAGCATCGGCTCGGCCATCGGCGCGTCGAGCCGCTGCCAGGCGAAGGCCTGATTTTCGTGCGGATGCGGCTCGCCCGACCACTCGGTGACGCGGAAGAAGTTGATGCGCACGTGCGCGTGTTCGTACACATGCTCGCGCGTGATCCACGGGTAGGCGCAGCGCACCTCGATCCCGAGTTCCTCGGCCAGCTCGCGCGCGATCGCTTCGCGCGCCGACTCGCCCGTGTGGATTTTGCCGCCCGGAAACTCCCACCAGCCGGCGTACACCTTGCCGGCGGGACGCCGCGCGAGAAGGAAACTGCCGTCGGCGCGCTCGATGACCGCCGCGGCGACTTCGACGGGCACTACCGTTTCTGCTTGGCGCGCCGGCCCGCGCCGTCGCCGTTCATGCGGCGCCCCGCCCAGTCGCGGGCGAACTGATAAGCGACGCGGCCGCTTCGGGAGCCGCGTGCAAGCGACCATTGCAGCGCCTCCTCGCGCGCGGCTGCGGCCTCGTGCGCCGAGCAGCCGAGCACCTTCAGCCAGTGCGCGACGATGGCGAGGTACTCGTCCTGGTCGAAGGGATAGAACGACACCCACAGACCGAAGCGCTCCGAGAGCGAGATCTTCTCCTCGACCGTCTCGCCCGGGTGGATCTCCTCGCCGACGTACTTCGTCTCCAGGTTCTCCGCCATGTACTCCGGCATCAGGTGGCGGCGGTTGGAGGTGGCGTAGATCAGCATGTTCTCCGAGGTGGTGGCGATCGAGCCGTCGAGCGCCACCTTCAGCGCAATATAGCCCTCCTCGTCGCCGTGAAACGTGAGGTCGTCGCAGAAGACGATGAAGCGCTCGGGCCGTCCGGCAAGCACGTCGGTGATCTCCGGCAGGTCCACGAGGTCGTTCTTCTCCACCTCGACCAGGCGCAGCCCCTGCCGGTGGTACTTGTTGAGCAGACCCTTCACGATCGAGGACTTGCCGGTGCCGCGCGCACCGGTCAGGAGCACGTTGTTTGCCGGCCGGCCTTCGAGGAACTGGCGCGTGTTCTGCTCCACGCGCGCGATCTGCGCGCCGATGCCCTGCAGGTCGGCGAGCCGGATGCGGTGCACGTGCTTCACCGGCTGCAGCCACCCGCGCCCCGCCGGCCCCGCGGCCCGGCGCCAGCGAAACGCGATGCTCGCGTTCCAGTCGGTTTCGGGCGGCGGTGGCGGCAGCACCTGATCGAGGCGTGCAAGGATTTTTTCCAGCTCCCGGCTCATGTTCGATACTCGGCGTTGATCTTGACGTAGTCGCAGGACAGGTCGCAGGTCCACACGGTCGCCTGCGCGCGACCGCGGTTCAGAACCACGCGCACCGCGAATTCCGGCTTGCGCATGGCGGCGACACCCTGCTCCTCGCGGTAGGCGGGGTGGCGCGCGCCGCCCTTCGCGACCGGCACGTCGTCCAGATACAGGTCCACGCGCGCGGCGTCCAGCCCCGGCACTCCGGCGCGCCCCACCGCGGCGAGGATCCGGCCGAGGTTCGGATCGGAGGCGAAGAACGCCGTCTTCACCAGCGGCGAATGCGCGATCGCGTACGCGACCTGCCTGCATTCGGCTTCGCTGCGGCCCTTTTCCACGCGCACGGTAACGAACTTGGTCGCGCCCTCGGCGTCGCGCACGATCGCCTGCGCGAGCCGCTCGGCGATCCCGTCGATCGCACCCTGGAGCGCCGCACGGTCTGTCGTCGAGCGCACCCGCGGCCCGCGTCCGGTGGCCAGACACAGGAAGGCGTCGTTGGTCGAGGTGTCGCCGTCCACCGTGATGGCGTTGAACGAGCGGGCGGCGGCGGCGCGCGTGATGCGCTGCAGCTCGCCGCGCCCGACGCCCGCGTCGGTCGCGATGAACGCGAGCATGGTGGCCATGTCCGGGCGGATCATTCCGGCGCCCTTCGCGATCCCGGTCACGGTCGCTTCTTCACCGGCGAGCCGCACCCTGCACGATGCGGCCTTCGGCACGGTGTCGGTGGTCATGATCGCCTCGGCGGCCGCCGCCCAGTGGTCGGCCTTCAGGTCAGCGACCGCGGCCGGCAGTCCGGCGACGATGCGCTCGACCGGCAGCGGCTCCATGATGACGCCGGTGGAAAACGGCAGCACCTCACCGGCGCTGCAGCCGATGAGACGCGCAACCGCGGCGCACACCGCCTGCGCGCGCCGGATGCCGTCGGCGCCGGTGCCCGCGTTGGCGTTTCCCGTATTCACCACCAGCGCGCGCACGGCGTTGCGCAGGTTGCGCTTCGCCAGCACGACCGGCGCCGCGCAGAAGCGGTTGCGCGTGAACACCCCGGCGACCGTGGCGCCGGGCGCGAGGCGCATCACGAGCAGGTCGCGCCGCCCGGGCTTTCTCACCCCCGCCCTGGCGGTGCCCAGCTCCACGCCCGCGACCGGCAAGAGCGCCGCCGGGTCCGGCGGCGCGAGATTCACCGCCATCAGGTCAACCTGCCGTGGCAGTGCTTGTATTTTTTCCCGGAGCCGCAGGGGCAGGGAGCGTTGCGGCCCACCTTGGCCGACGATCGCACCATCGGCCGGGGTTTTTCCGCCGCCGCCGGGGTCGGAACGAGCAGCTCCTCGACGCCGCCGGCAAGCGCGGGCTCGGCCGCGTCCTTGACGATCTCGCGAAAATCGGCGTGCTGCGCGCGCACGTTCTCGACATGCGGCCGGTCGTCCACCGGGGGCACCGCGGTGCTTTCGCGGATCTGCATCAGCATGAGCGTGCGCGTGACTTCGAGCTTGACCGCCTGCAGCATGTTGCCGAACAGCTCGAACGCCTCGCGCTTGTATTCCTGCTTCGGGTTCTTCTGCGCGTAGCCGCGCAGGTGAATGCCCTGGCGCAGGTGGTCGAGCGCGGCCAGGTGCTCGCGCCAGTGCGCGTCCAGAATCTGCAGCACGACGTAGCGCTCGTACTGGCGCAGCTGCTCCTCGGCTCCGGCCGGGATCTTGGCGCGGTAGGCCTCGTGCGCCGCGGCGATGATGCGTTCCAGGAGCTGCTCCTCGCCGAGGTCGGGCTCGGCCGCGAGCCACTGGGCGACCGGCACCGCGAGCCCGAGCTCCGACTTGAGCGCCATCTCCAGCCCGGCGGCGTCCCACTGTTCCTCGACGCTGCCCTCCGGAATGAACTGGCGGAAGAGATCCGTCACCACCCCCGCGCGCAGGTCGGCGATGCGGTCGGAGACGTCCTTCGACTCCAGCAGCTCGTTCCTGAGCGCGTAGATCGTCTTTCTCTGCTCGTTGGCGACGTCGTCGTATTCGAGCAACTGCTTGCGGATGTCGAAGTTGCGCGCCTCGACCTTCCTCTGCGCGCTCTCGATCGCGCGCGTCACCATGCGGTGCTCGATCGCCTCGCCCTCGGGCAGCTTGAGCATCACCATGATGCGGTTGATGCGCTCGCCGGCGAAGATCCGCAGCAGCGGGTCCTCGAGCGAGAGGAAAAAGCGCGAGCTTCCCGGATCGCCCTGGCGGCCGGCGCGGCCGCGCAGCTGGTTGTCGATGCGGCGCGATTCGTGCCGCTCGGTGCCAACGATGTGCAGCCCGCCGGCGGTGATCACGCGCCGGTTCAGCTCGCGCCACTCGGCGCGCAGGCGCTCGATGCGCGCGCGCTTTTCCTCCGGCGAAAGATTCTCGGCCGCCTCGATCAGATCGCACTGCTTCTCGACGTTGCCGCCGAGCACGATGTCGGTGCCGCGGCCGGCCATGTTGGTGGCGATGGTGATCATCCCGGGCCGGCCTGCCTGGGCGACGATCTCGGCCTCGCGGGCGTGGTGCTTGGCGTTGAGCACCTGGTGCGGCAGGCCCTCCTTCTGCAGCATCCCCGACAAAAGCTCCGAGTTCTCGATCGAGGTGGTGCCCACCAGCACCGGCTGCTCGCGCCGGTGGCAATCGCGGATCTCCTCGATGATCGCCTTGTACTTCTCCTTCGCGGTGCGGTAGACGAGGTCGAGCCGGTCCTCACGGATCATCGGCTTGTGCGTCGGGATCACCACCGTCTCCAGGCCGTAGATCTCCTGGAACTCGTAGGCCTCGGTGTCGGCGGTGCCGGTCATGCCGGCGAGCTTGCGGTACAGGCGGAAGTAGTTCTGGAACGTGATCGAGGCGAGCGTCTGGTTCTCGGGCTGGATCGGAACGTTTTCTTTCGCCTCGACCGCCTGGTGCAGGCCGTCGGACCAGCGCCGGCCGTGCATCAGGCGCCCGGTGAACTCGTCCACGATGATCACCTCGCCGTCCTGCACGACGTAGTGCTGGTCGCGGTGAAACAGATGGTGCGCGCGCAGCGCCGCGTACAGATGGTGCACCAGGTTGATGTACGCCGGCTCGTACAGGCTCGCGCCCTCGGGCAGCAGGCCGATGCGCGTGAGGATCTCCTCGACCTTCTGATGCCCGGCCTCGGACAGGATGATCTGGTGGTTCTTCTCGTCCACCCAGAAATCGCCGGGCGGCTCGGGTCCGTCGGGCTTTTTCTCCTCCTTCTGCCGCACGAGCAGCGGCGCCACCTCGTTCATGCGATAGTAAATCTCGGTCCGGTCCTCCGCCTGGCCGGAGATGATGAGGGGCGTGCGCGCCTCGTCGATCAGGATCGAGTCCACCTCGTCCACGATGGCGTAGTTGAGGCCCCTCTGGTAGCGGTCCTCGACGTGCATCGCCATGTTGTCGCGCAGGTAGTCGAAGCCGAACTCGTTGTTGGTGCCGTAGGTGATGTCGGCGGCGTAGGCGGCGCGCTTCTCCGCCGGGTCCATGTCGGGGACGTTGACGCCCACCGTCAGCCCGAGGAAGCGATAGAGCTTGCCCATCCACTCGGCGTCGCGCTTGGCGAGGTAGTCGTTCACCGTCACGATGTGCACGCCGCGCCCGGTGAGTGCGTTGAGGTAGGCGGCGAGCGTCGCGACCAGCGTCTTGCCCTCGCCGGTCTTCATCTCGGCGATCTTGCCGTAGTGCAGCACCATGCCGCCCAGGAGCTGCACGTCGAAATGCCGCATGCGCAGCGTCCGCTTGCCCGCCTCGCGCACGACGGCGAAGGCCTCGGGCAGCAGCTCCTCCAGCGCCGCGCGCTCGACCTCGAGCCGATCCTCCTCCGGCGCCGCGGCCACCTTGAGCGCGATGCGTGCCTTGAACTCCGCGGTCTTGGCGCGTAGCGCCTCGTCGTCGAGCCGCGCGATCTCGGGCTCGAGCGCGTTGATGCGCGCGACGGTTCGGGAATACTGCTTGAGCAGCCGCTCGTTGCGGCTGCCGAAGATCTTGGTGAGGACGTTGAGCATCAACCGGCGGCGGAAATCGGGGGCCGAAGGCGTGAACGCCCCGGGTGAAAACGCGCCATGTTAGCACGGCGGGGCGCGCCGCCCCGCCGCGCGGCGCGGCCGGCTACCTGCGGTTGGCGGCGAGCGCGGGCGGGTTCTGCGCCATGAGGAAGCGCGCCGGGTTCTGCGGCGTGCCGCGGAAACGCACCTCGAAGTGCAGGTGCGGGCCTGTCGAGCGCCCGGTGTTGCCGCTGTCGGCGATGCGCCGGCCGCGCTGCACGATGTCGCCCTCCTTGACCGCGACCCGCGACAGGTGCGCGTAGCGCGTGACGAGTTCGTTGCCGTGGTCGATGTCCACCATCAGACCGTACTGCGGGTGAAAGCCGGCGAACTGCACCACGCCGCCGGCGGCGGCAACCACGGGAGTGCCGACGTCGGTAATGAAGTCAATGCCCTCGTGCATCGCCTGCTGGCCGGTGAACGGGTCAATGCGCCAGCCGAAACCCGAGGCGTTGAACGGGGCATTCACCGGCAGCATGGTCGGCAGCGCCTTTTTCTTCACCGTCTGCTCGAAGAGCTGCGCCTCCAGCAGCCCGAGCATGTCGGACTTGCTCTCCACCTGGCGCGCGAGCAGCGCCACCTTGTCGCTCAGCTGCCCGAGCGTGAGGTCCTGCGGCGGAATGACGGTGGACTGCGCCCCGCCCATGCCGGGCGACTCGGCGAAGCGGAACTCCTGCGGCCGGATCCCGGCCAGGGCCGAGATCCGCTCGCCGAGCGCGTCCAGGCGCGCCAGCTGCGCCTGCATCTCGCCGATCCTGACCGCCATCGCGTTCAGGTTCTGCTGCACGAACTCGCGCGAGCGCTCGGTTTCGCCGCGCACCGCGGCAAGCATCAGCTGGTGCACCAGCGGGATGCGGACCTCCATGGCGAGGCGCAGCGTCAGCCAGTACAGGGCGGCCGTCAGCGCCGCGAGCACGAGCAGAGCGGCGCTGACCGAGGCGAGCACATGGCGGGCCGAGAGCGTCAGAGTCCGCGCCTTGGCGAGCCGGTTCGAGATCAAGATAATCTGCACGTAGCCTCCTCACGTTATCTGCGTGCACCCTTACAGAATCGGCCGGCTGCTGGAATCCGAACCCGGCTTGCAACCGGTAGTGGCCAAGGCGCTCGAAATCGGCGCTGCGGCCCGACTCTGTTCTTCTTTCTTGCCGTCCGATCTCGCCCGCAGGGTCCGGGCGGCGAACCTGAAGGACGGTCAGCTTGTGATTCTCGCCGCCACTCCCGCGGCGGCGGCCAAGCTCAGGCTCCTGTCCGAGGGCCTTTGCAAATTCCTGTCAAACGAGGGCCTGAAGGTTAAAGGACTTTCCGTGAGGGTGCAACCCGAGGCGCTCGCGGCCAAGCCCCCGCCGGCCGCCCCGCGCTGGCTTACGGCGCGTGCGCTCGCGGCGCTCGGTCGCCTGTACGAGACAATGGCTGAGTCACCCGCCCGACAAGCTCTCAAAAACCTTCTCGATCATCAGCTTAGGCGGGCGCCTGGCGCAGCAGCCCGATCGCGCCGGCCGGCGCCTCCTCGGCGCGCTCGAAAGTGACCGGCTCCAGCGCATCGCGCTCGGCCAGCAGCGCGAGCAGCAGCCGGTTGTTGAGCGTGTGCCCGGACTTGTAGGCGCTGAAGGCCCCGAGCAGCGGCCCGCCGAGCAGGTACAAATCGCCGATCGCGTCCAGCACCTTGTGGCGGATGAACTCGTCGGCGAAGCGAAGGCCGTCGGCGTTCAGCACCCGGTATTCGTCCAGCACCACCGCGTTCTCCAGCCCGCCCCCGAGCGCCAGGCCCGATTCGCGCAGGTCCTCGACGTCCTGCATGAAGCCGTAGGTGCGCGCGCGCGCCACCTCGCGCAGATACGACGTTTCGGCAAAATCCACGGTGAGCGAAGTGCCCGAGCGCGCGATCACCGGGTGCGCGTAGGCGATCGAGAACGTGAGGCGAAAGCCTTCGTAGGGCGCCAGCGCCGCCCAGCGGTCGCCGTCGCGCACTTCGACGCGCTTCTTCACCCTCAGGAAGCGCTTGGGGGCGTTCTGCTCCTCCAGTCCGGCCTGCTGGATGAGCAGGGCGAAGGGCGCGGCGCTGCCGTCCATGATCGGCACCTCGGGGCCGTCCAGGTCCACGTAGGCGTTGTCCACGCCCGATCCGGCGAGCGCCGACATCAGGTGCTCGACGGTGTAGACGCGCGCTTCGCCCTCGACCAGGCAGGAGCACAGCCGCGTCTCGCCGACTGCCTCGGCGCGGGCGCGGATCGCGACCGGCGCGGCGAGATCCACGCGGCGAAAGACGATGCCGGTGCCGGGCTGCGCCGGCCGCAGCACCATCGTCACTTTCTTTCCGGTGTGAAGCCCGACGCCGGTGGCGCGCGCGAGGGACTTGAGCGTCCGTTGCCTGAGCATGCGACAGCGATTCTAGCAAGCGCCCCCGGGCAAGGTCGGGGGCGCCCGCCTGAATGCGCGCGCGGCCGGCGCCGGGCGCGGCGGCCTCAATCGGCCTGCTTTCTCAGGAACGCCGGAATGTCGTACTTGTCCAGCCCGCTCGCCGCGAGCGCCTCCACCTGCGCGGCGCGGTCGCGCCGCCGGATCACGGCCGGGATCTCGGCGAGCGCTCCGTAGTCCGGCGCAGCCGGATTCGCCACCGGCTGGTTGTCGGTGCCGGTCTTGTGCGACACCACCAGCTGGGGCTTCGTGGCGCGGGCGAGCCCCGGCTTGCCGAGGCCGGTGGCGATCACGGTGACGCGCAGCTCGTCGCCGAGCGAGTCGTCGTACACCCCGCCGTGGATGATGGTCGCGTCCTCGGCGGCGAACGCCCGGATCGCGTTCATCACCTCCCTCGTCTCGCGCAGCTTCAGGCTCGCACGCGAGGCGGTGATGTTGACGAGCACGCCGCGCGCGCCGGAGAGATTGACCCCGTCGAGCAGCGGACAGGCGATCGCGGCCTCGGCCGCGATGCGGGCGCGGTCGATTCCCGATGCCGCCGCCGAACCCATCATCGCCATGCCCTGCTCCGACATCACGGTGCGCACGTCCTGGAAGTCCACATTGACCACGCCGTCGCGGTGGATGATGTCCACGATGCCGCTCACGGCGTTGCACAGCACGTCGTCGGCGGCCTCGAACGCCTGCGCCTGCGTCACGTCCTCGCCGAGCACCTCCTCCAGCTTGTCGTTCAGGATGACGATGAGCGAGTCCACATGCGGGGCGATTTCCTCGATGCCGGCCTCGGCGATCTTCATGCGCTTGGAGCCCTCCCAGGCGAAGGGTTTGGTCACCACGGCGACCGTGAGCACGCCGAGCGAGCGCGCGATCTCGGCGATCACCGGCGCCGCTCCGGTGCCGGTGCCGCCGCCCATGCCGGCGGTGATGAACACCATGTGCGCGCCCTGCAGCGCCTCCTCCAGCCGCTCGCGCTCGGCGAGCGCGACCGCGCGCGCCTCCTCGGGCCGCGCGCCCGCCCCGAGGCCGCTGGTACCGAGCTGGATCTGGTGTTTCGCCTTGTTGCGCGAGAGCACCTGCGCGTCGGTGTTGATGGCGATGAACTCCACCTGGCCGATGCCTTTCTCGATCATGTGGTCCACCGCGTTGCCGCCGGCGCCGCCGACGCCGATGACGCGGATCACCGGGCCCGCGGGAGTGTCATTGTGCAGTTCGAACATGGTCATACGCCTCCTTGCCTTGGTTGTTGACTGCGTGGTGGAAAACAAGCGACATCAGAAATTCCTCTGGAACCATTCGCGCATGCGTCCGAGCGCGGCGCGCACCGACCCCGCCTGGCGCGCCAGGCGCCCCTGGCGCAGGCGCGCGGCGCCCTCCATCACCAGGCCCATGGCGGTGGCGTAGCGCGGCGTGCGCACCACCTCGGCGAGCGCGCCGCTGTAGCGCGGCACGCCCACCCGCACCGGCATGTGGAAGATCTCCTCGCCCAGCTCGACCATGCCGCGCATGAGGGCGCTGCCGCCGGTGAGCACGACGCCGGAGGAAAGCAGCTCCTCGTGGCCGGACTCGCGCAGCTTCTGCTGCACTAGCGAATACAGCTCCTCGACGCGCGGCTCGATCACCTCGGCGAGCGTCTGGCGCGACATCATGCGCGGCTCGCGCTCGCCGATGCCCGGCACCTCGATCATCTCGTCGGCCTCGGCGAGCGAGCGCAGCGCGACGCCGTGGCGCACCTTGATCGCCTCGGCCTCCGCCGTCGGCGTCCTGAGCGCCATCGCGATGTCGTTGGTGATCTGGTCGCCGGCGATCGGAATCACCGCGGTGTGGCGGATCGCGCCGCGGGTGAAGACGGCGAGGTCGGTGGTGCCGCCGCCGATGTCCACCAGCGCGACGCCGAGCTCCATCTCGTCCTCCGACAGCACCGCGCGCGCCGCGGCGAGCGGCTGCAGGATCAGATCCTCGACTTCCAGCCCGCAGCGGCGCACGCACTTGACGATGTTCTGCGCCGCCGAGACCGCGCCGGTGACGATGTGCGCCCTCACCTCCAGCCGCACGCCGGACATGCCGACGGGCTCGCGCACGTCCTCCTGCCCGTCAATGATGAATTCCTGGCGCAGCACGTGCAGGATCTGCTGGTCGTTCGGGATGTTGACCGCGCGCGCGGTGTCCACCGCGCGCTCGACATCGAGGGCGCTCACCTCACGGTCCTTCACCGCGACCATTCCGGTCGAGTTGAAGCTGCGGATGTGGCTGCCGCAGATTCCGGTCCAGGCCGAGGCGATCTTGCAGTCGGCCATCAGCTCGGCTTCCTCGAGCGCCTTCTGGATCGCGGCGACGGTGGCCTCGATGTTCACCACCACTCCCTTTTTCAGGCCCCGCGATTCGTGGCTGCCCATTCCGAGCACGCCGAGGGCGCCGTCGGCGCCCAGCTCGGCCACCAGGGCCGCCACCTTCGAGGTGCCGATGTCCAGTCCAACGACGAGGTTGCGGTTTTCCTTCGGCACGGCCTAGCTCCTCCACTCCGGTACCCGCAGCGCGAAGCCGTTCGGGTACCTTAGATCCACGACTCTCGGTTCGCGCGGCTGCGCCTGCGCCAGCCGCCCGAGCGTCGCCGGATACGCGGCGACGAAGCGCTCCAGGCGCCGCTCGACCGGCTCGCCGCGGTCGCGCCCCAGCTCCAGCTGCAGACCGCCGTCGGTGCGCACCTGCCAGGCATGGCGCTGCGTGAGGATCACGCGCTCGGGCGCCTCCCCGAGCGGCCGCAGGATTGCCGCGAAGCGCAGGTAGCGACGCACCACCTCGGCCTCGGTTCCGGGGGGGCCGGCGAGCAGCGGCAACTGCGCCGCCTGCTCGGCGCCCAGGCGCCCTGGGAAAAGCTCGCCCCGCGCGCTGATGAGCCCCTGTTCGCCCCAGCGCGCGAGCGCCACGTGTTCCTCCAGCCGCGCCTCGACGCGGTCGGGCCAGGCGCGGCGCACCTCGACGCGCCGCACCCACGGCAGTCGCTCCAGCCGCGCGCGCAGCTCGGCGAGGTCGGCGGCGAAGAAGTTGCCGCCGAACCCGGCCGCCGCGCGCTCGATCTCGGCGCGCGTGGTGTGCGCGAGGTTCCCGGTGACGCGAAGCTCGCGCAGCGGAAAGAGAGGCGAGCGCGCCAGCGCATGCAGCGCCGCGTAGCCGAGGATCGCCGCAGCGAGCGCCGCGGCGAGCGCGGCGGCGAGGTTCAGCAGCCGCGGGTTATCCCACATGGGCGAGCTCCAGGATGCGCAGGCACAGATCCTCGTAGGAAAGCCCGGCGGCGCGCGCCGCCATCGGCACCAGGCTGTGCCCGGTCATGCCCGGCGCGGTGTTCGCTTCGAGCAGCCAGGGTTCGCCGCGCGAATCGAGCATCAGGTCCACCCGTCCCCAGCCCGAGCCGCCGATGACGCGAAAGGCCTTGAGGGCGAGCGCGCGCAGCTCCGCCTCCTTGTCCGCCGGAAGGCCGCAGGGACAGTGGTACTTCGTCTCGTCGGAGAAGTACTTGTGCTGGTAGTCGTAGTGGCCCTGCGGCGCCTCGATGCGGATGAGCGGCAGCGCCTGCTCGCCGAGGATCGAGGCGGTGTATTCCGGGCCGTCCACGAACGCCTCGGCGAGCGCGACGTCGCGGTAGGTCTTCGCCGCGAGCGCGTACGCCGCCGGCAGCTCCGCGACCGAACGCACCCGGGTCAGACCGAGCGTCGAGCCCTCGTTGGCCGGCTTGACGATGAGCGGCAGGCCCAGCTCGCGCGCGACCGCCTCCCAGTCGTCGTTCTCGGCGAGGATCCGGAAGCGCGGCGTGGGAAGTCCCGCGGCGAGCCACACGAGCTTGGTGCGCCACTTGTCCATGGCGATCGCCGAGCCGAGCACGCCGCTGCCGGTGTACGGGATGCCGAGCACCTCGAGCGCGCCCTGCATGGTGCCGTCCTCGCCGCCGCGGCCGTGCAGCGCGATGAAGCAGCGCGCGAAGCCCTCGCGCCTGAGGTCGGTCACGTCGCGCTCGGCGGGATCGAAGGCATGCGCGTCCACGCCTTTCGCGCGCAGCGCCGCGAGCACGCCGCGGCCGCTCATGAGCGAAATCTCGCGCTCGGCCGAGCGCCCGCCCATCAGCACCGCCACCTTGCCGAAATCCGCGCTCATGCCGGCTCCCCGACGAGCCGAACCTCGGGCACCAGCTCGACGCCCTGCCTTTCCTTCACCACGCGCTGCACCTCGAGGATCAGCCACTCGATGTCGGCGGCGCTCGCCGCGCCTTTCGGGTTGACGATGAAGTTGGCGTGCATCTCGGAGACGCGCGCGGCGCCGCACGCAAGGCCCTTCAGGCCGCAGGCCTCGATCAGCTTCGCGGCATGCGCCCCCGGAGGGTTGCGGAACACGCTGCCGGCGTTCGGCAGCGAAAGCGGCTGCGACTTCAAGCGCCGCTCGAGCAGATTGCGCATCGCCTCGCGCGAGTCCTCGCGGTCGCCCGGTGCCAGCTTGAACTTCGCCGCCGCGAACCAGTGGTCGGCGCCGATTCTGCCGCCGGATTTGAGCTGGCAGTGGCGGTAGCCGGTTTCGAACTCGCTCTTGTGGCGCCAGCGCAGCGTGCCGTAGCGGTCTATCGTCTGCGCCTCCTCGACAATCTCCCAGGTGTCGCCGCCGTAGCAGCCGGCGTTCATCGCGAGCGCGCCGCCGACGGTGCCGGGAATTCCGGCGAGGAACTCCGCGCCCGAGAGGTTGTTCATCGCGGCAAAGCGCGCCACCTTCGGGCTCGCCACCCCCGCCTCCGCGTAGATCCGGCCGTAGGTGAGCTTCGGTGCCTTCTTCGCGGCGTGCATCAGCACCACGGTGCCGCGCCAGCCGCCCTGGCGCACGAGAAGGTTGGAGCCGAGCCCGACGAACAGCAGCGGTTCCTCCGGCGGCACGCGCGAAAGGAACTGGGCGAGGTCCTCTAGATCGGCCGGAACGTAGAGGCGATCGGCGCGGCCGCCGGCGCGCCAGGTGCAGTAGCGGCCCATCGGCTCGTTTTCGCGCAGCTCGCCGCGCAGGCCGGCGAGATCGGCTGCCCGCAGCGCGTTCATGCGAGGCTCCCCGCGACCGCGCCGATCGAGCCGGCGCCCATGGTGATGACGACGTCGCCTGCGCGCGCGACGCGCCGGATCGCCTCGGCCATGTCGCCGATGCGCTCGACGAAAACCGGCGCGGCGCCCGCGGCCGAGAGCGCCTCGGCGAGCGAGCGGCCGTCGGCTCCCGCGATCGGCGCTTCGCCCGCCGGATACACCTCGGCGAGCAGCAGCGCATCGGCCTGCGCCAGCACGCGCACGAACCCCTCGAACAGGTCGCGCGTGCGCGTGTAGCGGTGCGGCTGGAAGGCGAGCACGATGCGCCGACCCGGATACGCCGCGCGCGCGGCCGCCAGTGTCGCCTCGATTTCCGCCGGGTGGTGCCCGTAGTCGTCCACCAGCGTGAAGGTTCCGGCGTCGGGCCGACCGGGGACGAGCGGCACCTCGCCGTAGCGCTGGAAGCGCCGCCCGACGCCGGTGAACCCGGCGAGCGCACGCACCACCGCCTCGTCGGGGATGCGCAGCTCGCCCGCCACCGCGACGGCGGCAAGGGCGTTGAGCACGTTGTGCCGCCCGGGTAGGGCGAGCGCGAGCTCGAGCGGCGGGCGGCCACGGCGCAATACCGTGAAGCGCGACTGCGCGGCGAGCGCGATGTCCACCGCGCGCACCATCGCGTCCTCGCGCGTGCCGTAAGTCACCAGCGGACGCGAGACGAACGGCACGATCTCGCGCACGTGGGGATCGTCGGTGCACAGCACCGCGCTGCCGTAGAAGGGAAGCTGCTGCAGGAAGCGGATGAATGCCTGCTGCAAGCTCGGAAAGTCGTGCCCGTAGGTGTCCATGTGATCGGCGTCAATGTTGGTCACCACCGCGATCACCGGCTGCAGGTGCAGGAACGAGGCATCGGACTCGTCGGCCTCGACGACGATGAACTCGCCGGCGCCGAGCCGCGCATTGCTGCCCGCGGCGTTGAGCCGCCCGCCGATGACGAAGGTCGGATCGAGCCCCCCTTCGGCGAGCACGCTCGCCACCAGGCTCGTCGTCGTGGTCTTGCCGTGCGTGCCGGCGACGGCCACCCCCTGCTTCAGGCGCAGGAGTTCCGCGAGCATCTGCGCCCGCGGCACCACCGGAATGCGGCGCGCGCGCGCGGCGCTCACCTCCGGGTTGTCCGGCCGCACGGCGCTGGACACCACCACCACGTCGGCGTCGGCGACCTGCGCGGCGTCGTGGCCGATGCGCACCCGCGCCCCGAGCGCGGCCAGGCGCCGCGTCGCCGCGTTCTCGGCGAGGTCGGAGCCGCTGACCTCGTAGCCGAGCGTGGCGAGGACCTCGGCGATGCCGCTCATCCCGGCACCCCCGATGCCGACGAAATGGATGCGGCGGACCTTGTGCTTCATCGCGTGCCTCCGCGCACGAGCGCGGCGCAGCAGTCGGCCACCGCGCGCGCCGCATCCGGCCGCCCGAGCGCCCGGGCGCGCCGGGCCATTTCCAGCAGCCGCGGGCGGTCGAGCGAGGCGAGCAGCGAGGCGAGCCGCGTCGGCGACAGCTCGCGCTGCGGCAGGAGGATCGCGGCGCCGCGGTCCGCGAGCCAGCGCGCGTTCGCCGTCTGATGATCGTCCACCGCGTGCGGAAAGGGCACCAGCACGCTCGCCAGCCCTGCGGCCGAAATCTCGGCGATCGTCATCGCGCCGGCGCGGCAGATGACGAGGTCGGCGGCGGCGTAGCGCGCCGCCATGTCGTCAATGAACGCGACCAGCTCCGCCTCGACCCCGGCGGCGACGTACGCCGCCCGCGTCGCCTCCAGATGCCGCTCGCCCGTCTGATGCACGACCCTGGGCCGCGCTTCGCGCGCGAGACTCGCGAGCGCCTGCGGCAGGACCTCGTTCAACGCCTGCGCGCCCTGGCTGCCGCCGACCACCAGCAGCGTGGGGGCGCCGCTGCGCGCGCCGTAGCGCGCCTCGGGAGGCGCGAGCCGCGCGATCTCTGCACGCACCGGATTGCCGGTCCACTCGGCGTCCGGCAGCGCACCCGGGAAGGCGACCATCACGCGGTCGGCGAGCCGCGCGAGCACCCGGTTGGCGAGCCCGGCGACGGCGTTCTGCTCGTGAATCGCGAGCGGCCGCGCAAGGAGCGAGGCCATCATGCCGCCGGGAAACGCGACGTAGCCGCCCATGCCGAGCACGACGTCGGGGCGAATGCGCCGGATCGCCCGCGCGCTCTGCCAGAAGCCGACGAGCAGATGAAGCGGCAGGAACAGCGCCGCGGCGAGGCCGCGGCCGCGCGCCGCCGCGGCGTGCACCCACGCCATCGGATAGCCGCGCGCGGGCACCAGGCGCGCCTCCATGCCGGTGCGCGAACCCATCCAGACCACGTTCCAGCCGCGCGCGCGCATCTCGTCGGCCACCGCCAGCCCTGGAAACACATGACCGCCCGTGCCGCCGGCCATGATGAGAAGCGTCAGGCTCATGCGGGCAGGCCCCTCTGCAACTGCCGGACCTCCCAGTCGATGCGCAGGAGGATCGCGATCGCGACGCCGTTCACGACCAGGCCCGTGCCGCCGAAGCTCATGAGCGGAAGCGTCAGCCCCTTGGTCGGCAGCAGGCCCATGTTGACGCCCATGTTGATGAGCGCCTGAAAGCCGATGAGGATGCCGACGCCCTGCGCGACGAGCGCGGCGAAGTGCCGGCCGTACGCGGCCGCACGGCGCCCGATGACGAAGGCGCGCAGCACGATCCAGGCGAGCAGCGCGATCACCAGCGCGACCCCGGCGAGCCCCAGCTCCTCGGCGATCACCGCGAGCAGGAAATCGGTGTGCGCCTCCGGGAGGTAGTGCAGCTTCTCGACGCTCGCGCCCAGGCCGACGCCGAACCATTCGCCGCGGCCGAAGGCGATCAGCGCGTGCGAGAGCTGGTAGCCCCGGCCCCACGGATCGGACCAGGGATCCATGAAGCCGAAGATGCGCTGCATGCGGTAGGGCGAGGTGAACACCAGCGCCGCAAAGCCGACCGCGAGCATGCCGGCGAGCGCCGCGAAATGGCGCATGCTCATGCCGCCGAGGAACAGGATGCCGAACGCCACCGCGGCGATCACCACCAGCGCGCCGAAATCCGGCTCGCGCAGCAGCAGCCAGGCGACGGCGAGCATCACCGCGAGCATCGGCAGCAGCCCGCGGCGGAAGTTTCTCAGCACCGCGTGCTTGCGCACCGTGTAGTCGGCGCCGTAGAGCACCACCGCGAGCTTCATCAGCTCCGAGGGCTGCACCGAGCCGATGCCGATGTTGAGCCAGCGGCGCGCGCCGTTCACCTCGCGCCCGATCCCGGGCACGAGCACCAGCGCAAGGAGCACGATGCCGGCGACGAACAGCCACGGTGCCGCCTGCTGCCAGTGGCGCGAAGGCACGAGGAACACCGCGACCGCCGCGACGAGGGCGGCGGCAAGGTACGCCGCGTGGCGCACGAGGTACCAGGCGGAGTTGCCCCCGGTATGACGGCCCGCCTCCGCGATGGCGATCGAGGCCGAGTACACCATCACGAGGCCGAGCGCGGCGAGCAGGAGCGCCGCCCACGCGAGCGAGCGGTCGTATTCGGCGCCGGGCGCGTCGCGGCCGCGGCGCAGGTCCGCCGGCAGGGCAGTGACTTCACTCATGGCCGAGCCTGCGCACCGCGTCGGCGAACGCGCGCCCGCGGTGGGCGTAGTCGCGGAACATGTCGAAGCTCGCGCACGCGGGCGAGAGCAGCACGGCGTCGCCCGGCCGCGCGATGGCGGCGGCGCGCGCGACCGCCTCTTCCAGCGTCGCGCAGCGCTCGGCGGCGACGCCGGCGGCGCCGAGCGCCGCCTCGATGCGCGGCGCGTCCCGCCCGATGAGGAGCACCGCGCGCGCGTACCGCCTCGCCGCATCGGCAAGCGGCGCGAAATCCTGGCCCTTGCCCTCGCCGCCCGCGATCAGCACCGTCGGCCGGCCCATCCCCTTCAGGGCGGCGACCGCCGCGCCGACGTTGGTGCCCTTGGAGTCGTCAACCCACAGCACGCCCGCGCGCTCGGCGACGCGCTCGACGCGGTGCGCAAGACCGCGGAACGAGGCAAGGCCGGCCGCAAGAGCGCCCAGCGGCGCGCCGGCCGCGTGCGCGAGCGCGCTGGCGGCAAGGGCGTTCGCCACATTGTGGCGGCCGGCGAGCGGCAACGCGTCGGCAGGACAGAATCGCTCCGCGCCGCGCGCCAGCCACTCGCGCCCGGCCTCGGCCGCCACGCCGAAGTCCTCCGGCATCGGCGGAGCGTCCAGGCCGAAGGTGACCTGGGCGCACTGCGCGCGCAGCATCGCCATCGAGGCGGAATCGCAGCGGTTGAGCACCTGCAGGCTGCAGCCGAGAAAGATGCGCGCCTTGGCCGCGGCGTATTCGGCGAGCCCGCCGTAGCGGTCAAGGTGGTCCTCGGAAAGGTTGAGCATCGCCGCCGCGTCCGGGGCGAGCGACCACATGGTTTCGAGCTGGTAGCTGGAGAGCTCCAGCACCCAGACGAGCGGCGGGCGGTGGCGCCGGCGCATCAGCGCCTCCAGCGCCGCCGGGCCGATGTTGCCCGCGACCTCGCAGTCCACGCCCGCGGCGCGAAGCAGATGCCCGGTGAGCGCCGTCACCGTGCTCTTGCCGTTGGTCCCGGTCACCGCCAGCACTTTCGCGCCGGCCTCGGCGCGCACCGCCCAGGCGAAAAGCTCGATGTCGCCCACCACCGGGATGCCGCGCGACAGCGCTTCCAGCACCACCGGCTCGTCGAGCGCGAGCCCGGGACTCTTGCAGACGAGATCCACGTCCGCAAGGAGCGAGGCGTCCATCCTGCCGGCGATCACCTCGCCGCCGGCGAACTCGCCCGCGCGGGGAGGTTCCGGGCGCGTGTCGGCGACGCGCACCCGCGCGCCTTGCGCTGCCGCCCAGTTCGCCACCGAGAGTCCCGTGTCGCCGAGCCCCAGCACCAGCACGCGCCGGCCGGCGAGCGGCATCGGCTGCGGCCGGGGCAGAGTGGCAAAAAGGGGTTCGCGCATCTTCATGATCACCGCAGCTTGAGCGTCGAAAGTCCGAACGGAACGAGCCTCATGGTGATGATCCAGAACCGCACCGATGGGACTGGTCTCGTCGTCGCGTTGGCGCCTGCGGCGCAAACGCGAGCCTCGCCCATCCCATCGGTCGCGCGGTTCGTCCGTGTCTCGCTCATCGCAGCTTCAGAGTCGAAAGTCCGAACAGAACGAGCATCATGGTGATGATCCAGAACCGCACGACCACCTGGGATTCCTTCCATCCCTCCAGCTCGTAGTGGTGATGCAGCGGCGCCATGCGGAAGATGCGCTTGCCGCCGCTGAGCTTGAAATAGATCACCTGGATCATCACCGACAGCGTCTCGGCGACGAACACCCCGCCCATGATGAAGAGCACGATCTCCTGGCGTACCACCACCGCGATGGTGCCGAGCGCGGCGCCGAGCGCGAGCGCGCCGACGTCGCCCATGAACACCTCCGCCGGATAGGTGTTGAACCAGAGAAAGCCCAGCCCCGCGCCGACCATCGCGCCGCAGACGACCGCCAGTTCGCCCGCGCCCGCGATGTAGGGCAGGCCGAGATACTTGGAGAACACCGCGTGTCCGGCGACGTAGGCGAAGATGCCGAGGGCGCCTGCCACCATCACCGTGGGCATGATGGCCAGGCCGTCCAGCCCGTCGGTGAGATTGACGGCGTTCGAGGTGCCGACGATGACGAAATAGGTGAGCAGGATGAAGCCGGCCGTGCCGAGCGGATAGGCGATGAACTTGAAAAACGGCACGATCAGTTCGTTGAGCGCCGGAATCCCCTGGGCGAGCCAGGCGAGATAACCGGCGGCGGCAAGGCCCGCCACCGACTGCCAGAAGAACTTCGCTTTCGCCGACAGCCCCTTCGGGTTCCTGCGCACCACCTTGCGGTAGTCGTCCACCCAGCCGATCGCGCCGAAGGCGACGGTCACCAGCAGCACCACCCACACGAAGCGGTTGGCGAGGTCGCCCCAGGCGAGCACCGTGATCGTGATCGCCACCAGGATGAGCGCCCCGCCCATCGTCGGGGTGCCCGCCTTGCCGAGATGCGTGGCCGGGCCGTCGTCGCGCACCGTCTGGCCGATCTTGTAGGCGGTGAGCTTGCGGATGACGAACGGGCCGAGAATGAGCGAGATCGCAAGCGCGGTGAGACAGGCGAGCACCGCCCGCAGCGTGATGTACTGGAAGACGTTGAAGGCGCGTACGTCCTTCGCCAGCCACTGGGCGAGCTCCAGCAGCATCAGTGCGCCCCTGCCCGCGCCGGCGGCTCGCCGGCAAGGAGCGCGACCACGCGTTCCATCCTCATGAAGCGCGAGCCTTTGACGAGCACCGAGGCGGCGCCCTCGGCTGCGCGCGCGAGCGCCTCGATGTCGTCGAAATGGGCGGCGCCGGCGCCGAACGCCTCGACCGCCGCGCGCGAGGCGGAGCCGATCGCGACGAGCCGGCTGATCCCGCGGCGCTGGGCGTACTCGCCGACCTCGCGATGGAATTCGGGTGCGAATTCGCCGACCTCGCCCATGTCGCCGAGGACGAGGAGCGTCGGCGCCGGCAGCCCCGCGAGCACGTCTATCGCCGCGCGCACCGAATCCGGGTTGGCGTTGTAGGTGTCGTCCACCAGGATCGCGCCGGAGGCGAGGCGCCTTGTGACAAGCCGGCCAGGCGAGGGACGGAAGGCGGCAAGCCCGCGCGCGATCGCCTGCGGACCGACGCCTGCGGCGAAGCCGCATGCGGCGGCCGCGAGCGCGTTTCTCACGTTGTGCAGTCCCGGGATGGCGAGCGTTGCGCTCGCCTCGCCGGCCGGCGTGCGCAGCACGATCTCGCTCGACAGGGGTCTGAGCGCGTAGCCGCCCCTGATCTCCGCCGGCGCCTCCAGACCGAAGCGCACCGTGCGCCGGCGACCGGCGGCGCGAAGAAAGATCTCCGCATGCGCGTCGTCGGCATTGATCACCGCCACCCCGTCGGGCGCGAGCGCCTCGAAGACCGCGGCGTTTTCGCGCGCGCACGCCGCGACCGATCTCATGAACTCCATGTGCTCGCGCTGGGCGTTGGTGACCACGGCGATCGCCGGCGCGGCCATCGCGGCGAGCGGCGCCACCTCGCCCGGGTGGTTCATCCCGATCTCGACCGCGCAGTAGCGATGCTCGCGGCGCAGCCTGAGCAGCGTGAGCGGCACGCCGATGTCGGTGTTGAGATTGCCCTCGGTGGCGAGCACGCCCGCTTCGCCCGCGTGCGCGCGCAGGATCGCGGCGAGCATCTCCTTCGTCGTGGTCTTGCCGTTGGAGCCGGCGATTGCGACCAGCGTCGGTGCGAAGCGCCGGCGCCAGTGCGCGCCGAGCCGGCCCAGCGCGCTGCGCGTGTCCTCGACCACCAGGAGCGGCAGCGGCGCCGCACCGCCCTCGGCGCGCGAGCGCTCGTCCACCATCGCCGCGGCGGCCCCGCGCGCCGCGGCGGCGGCGACAAACGCATGCCCGTCGTGGCGCTCGCCGCGGATGGCGACGAAAAGCTCGCCGGCCCGCACGGTGCGGCTGTCGGTGCAAACGCCGACGAAGCGCGCCTCGCCCTCGGCGCGCGCGCCGATCGCCCGGGCGGCTTCGGCAAGACTCATCATCGCCCGCTCCGCGCCGCGAGCGCGGCCTCGGCCTCGGCGGCATCGGAAAAAGGCAGGCTGCGGCCCGCGATCTCCTGCGTGCGCTCGTGTCCCTTGCCAGCGATCAGCACCACGTCGGCCGCGGACGCCTCGCCGATCGCCCGGGCGATGGCGCGCGCGCGGTCGGGCTCGACCTCGTGCGCGCGCCCGATTCCCTTCGCGATCGCGGCGATGATCGCGAGGGGGTCCTCGCTGCGCGGGTTGTCGGAAGTGAGGACGATGCGGTCGGCGCGGCGCGCGGCCACCGCCCCCATCGCCGGGCGCTTCGTCGCGTCGCGCTCGCCGCCGGCGCCGAACACGACGACCAGACGCCCGCCGCGCGCCTCCGCAAGCGGCCTGAGCGCCGCGAGCACCTTGTCGAGCGCATCCGGCGTATGCGCGTAGTCCACGATGACGACCGGTCCCTCGCCCGCGCCGAGCCGCTGCATGCGGCCCGGCACCGGCGGCAGGTGCCCCAGCAGCCGCGCCGCGTCGGCGAACGGCACGCCGCGCGCAAGCAGGCAGCCCAGCACCCCGAGCGCGTTGGCGAGGTTGTGCCGCCCGAGGTGGCGGAACGGCACCTGCGCCGCTCCCCAGCTCGATTCGATGCCGATCGCATCCGTGCCGACCGCCGAACCGAGGATCCATTCGCGCACCGAGCCGGGAGCGAGCGCGCCGCGGTCCAGGCTGTAGCCGATGGTGCGCGCGCCGCGCGCCGCCAGTCGGGCGGCGAGTTGCACGCCGAGCGCGTCGTCGAGATTGAGCACCGCGCAGCCCAGACCGGGCGCGTCGAACAGCCGCGCCTTGGCGCCGGCGTAGGCCTGCATGCTGCCGTGGTAGTCGAGATGGTCGTGCGAAAGGTTCGTGAACAGCGCGCAGGCGAAGGCGACGCCGTTGACGCGCCCCTGGTCGAGCGCGTGCGACGAGGCCTCCATCGCCACCGCTTCGGCGCCTGCGCGCCTCATTTGCGCAAGCAGCGCATGGACTTCGAGCGCGTCGGGCGTGGTGTGCTCGAGCGGCGACAAGGCTCCCGGGAACCCCGCGCCCAGCGTGCCGATGACCCCGGCGCGCCTGCCCGCGGCTTCGAGCGCGGCGGCAAGCCACTGCGTGCAGGTCGTCTTGCCGTTGGTGCCGGTCACCCCGCAGACCCACAGCGCTTCCGAGGGCCGGCCGTAGAACTCGTGCGCGAGAAAGCCGGCGCGCTCGCGCAAACCGCGCACCGCCGCGTTCGGCGTGCGCCATTGCGGATCCCAGGCGAATCCTTCGGCCTCCCAGACCACCGCCGCGCAGCCGCGCCGGATCGCCTCCGGAATATGGCGGCGGCCGTCGGCGCGCGCCCCGGGCCAGGCGAAGAACGCCGCCCCGGGTCCGGCGCGGCGGCTGTCGGCGACAAGTCGCTCGATCATCGCCCCCTGGCACGCCAGCAGCGCGAACAGTTGTTCGGACACGGTTCCTCCGCTCGGAAGCCCGATGCGCTTGCCATCAGGTCGTTTCCTTCGCTTCCTCGCCCTCGCCGGGCAGCGCGATCGGCGCGAGCGGCGCGTCGTAGGGCACGCCGAGCAGCCGCAGCGCCCCTTCCATCACCTGGGCGAATACCGGCGCCGCGACCTGGCCGCCGTAGTACTGTCCCGCCGAGGGCTCATCGAGCATGACCGCGACGACGAGGCGCGGTTCCGACACCGGCGCCAGGCCGACGAACGAGGCGATGTAGCGGTTGGCGGCGTAGCCGCCGTTTTCCTGCTTGCGCGAGGTGCCGGTCTTGCCGGCGACCCGCCAGCCCGTGATACGCGCGCGCGGCGCGGTGCCGCCCGGCTGCACCGCCGCCTCGAGCATCGCGCGCACCTCGCGCGCAACCTCGGGCGAGAGCACCTGGCGCCCGGCCGCGGGCATGCCGGTCCTGAGAAGGGTGAGCGGCACCAGCTCGCCGTCGCGCGCGAACACGGTGTAGGCGCGCGCAAGCTGCGCCAGGGTCACCGCGATGCCGTGGCCGTAGGCCATGGTCGCCTGCTCGACCGAGCGCCAGCTCGCCGCCGGACGCAGGCGTCCGGCCACCTCGCCCGGAAAACCCAGCTTCGGCGGCGCGCCGAAACCGAGCCGGCTGAAGAAGGCGTGCATTTCCTCGCGCGGCAGACCGAGCGCGATTTTGGCCGCGCCGACGTTGGACGACTTGCGGATCACGTCGGCGACGCTGAGCGCGGCCGCCGGGTGCACGTCGTGGATGGTGAACTTGCCGAGCGTGAGCGTCCCGGGAGCGGTCGCGATCTGCGTGCGCGGGCTGACCCGGCCCAGCTCCAGCGCGAGCGCGACGGTGAAGGGCTTGAGCGTCGAGCCCGGCTCGAAGGTGTCGGTGACGACTCGGTTGCGGAGCTGCGCGCCCGAGAGCCGCGCCCGGTTGTTCGGGTTGTAGGCGGGCAGATTCGCGAGCGCGAGCACCTCGCCGGTGCGTGCATCGAGCGCGATGATCGCGCCGGCCTTGGCGCGGTGCGCCTCCACCGCGCTCTTGAGCGCAGTGAATGCCAGGCTCTGGATCTTGGCATCGAGCGCGAGCGCGAGGTCGCGGCCGTCGCGCGCGGCGCGGATGGACTCGATGTCCTCGACGATGCGTCCGAGGCGGTCGCGGATCACGCGCCGGCTGCCGGGCGTGCCCGCGAGCAGCGCCTCGTGCGCCAGCTCGATCCCTTCCTGCCCGATGTCGTCCACGCCGGTGAAGCCGATCACGTGCGCCGTGGTCTCGCCCGCCGGGTAGTAGCGCCGGTATTCGCGGTGCTGGTATACGCCCGGAATGCCGAGCGCGGCCACCTGCTCGGCGAGCTCCGGCGGAATCTGGCGCTTGAGATAGACGAAATCGCGGCTCGTGTCGGCGAGGCGCCGCTCCAGCTCGCGCGGCTCCAGGCCGAGCAGGGACGCGAGCGACGCGCGCTGCACCGCGCTCGCCCGCACGTCCTCCGGTATCGCCCAGACCGATTGCACCGGCGTGGAAACCGCCAGCACTTCGCCGTTGCGGTCCAGGATGCGGCCGCGCGTGGCCGGGATCTCCAGCACGCGCGCGTGCCGCGCCTCGCCCTTGCGGCGCAGGAACTCGCTCTCGACCGACTGCAGCCAGACCGAGCGCGCCGCGAGCACCGCGAACGCGGCGATGAGCAGCGCGAGCACGACGTGCGCGCGCCAGGCCGGAAACCGCACCGGCAGAATCGCTCCGGCCGCGCTGGTCATGGCGCCTCCTGCGCCCCTGCATCCGCCGGCACGGCCGCGACCGGGCGCACCCGGCGCGCATCCGGAGCGCGCAGGCCGAGCATCGCGCCGGCCACGCGCTCGATGCGCGCGTGCTGGCCCCAGGTGCTCGCCTCCAGCTGCAGCCGCCCGTACTCGACCTCCAGCGCGCGCGAGCGCTCCTGCTCGCGCTCGAGGTCGGAGAAGAGCTTGCGCGCCTTGTGCTGCGAGGTGACGAGCCCGAGCGCGCAGACGACGAGAACCAGGAGGAGGAGGAGGTTCAGCTTCGCCACACGTCGGGCCCGATTCGAGAAAGCCGCGCGCGATCGAGCGGCGCGCCGGTGCGTTGCGCCACGCGCAGGCGGGCGCTGCGCGCACGCGGGTTGGCGGCGATTTCCGCCGCCGAAGGCCGGCGCGCGCGGCCGAGGATTTTCACCGCCGGTTGTGGCATTTCGCGGGCAGTGAGCGGCAGATCCCGGGGCAGCGCCGGGGCGGCCGCGGCCGCGAGCACGCGCTTGACCAGCCGGTCCTCCAGCGAATGGAAGGTGACCACCGCCAGCCGCCCCCCCGGGGCGAGCCGCGCCAGCGCCGCCGGCAGCATCAGCGCGATCTCCTCAAGCTCCCGATTGACGAGAATCCGTAGAGCCTGAAAGGTGCGCGTCGCCGGATCCTGGCCGGCCTCCCGTGTGCGGACCGCCGCAGCCACGACAGCGGCAAGTTCCCGGGTGCGGACAATCGGCGCTCGTGCGCGAGCAGCAACAATCGCCTTTGCAATCTGTTTAGCAAACCGTTCTTCCCCATAGCGAGCGATCGCCTCCCGGATCTGTTGTTCTGATGCGTGCGCCAGCCACTCGGCCGCCGTCGGCCCCTGCGTCGGATCCATGCGCATGTCGAGCGGGCCGTCGGCGCGGAACGAGAACCCGCGCGCCGCGTCTTCCAGCTGCGGCGAGGACACGCCGAGGTCCGCGAGCACGCCCTGCACCCGCGCAATGCCCTGCTCGTCGAGCACGCGCTCCAGCGCGCTGAACGGCGCGTGGTGAATGGAGAAACGCGGATCCTCGACTCCCCGTCCGGCCGCCACCGCCGCCGGGTCGCGATCGAGCGCAATCAGCCTCCCCGCCGGGCCGAGACGCGCGAGGATCGCGCGGCTGTGCCCGCCGCGGCCGAAGGTGAGGTCCAGGTAGACCCCCGCCGGCTCGATCGCCAGCGCCTCGATGACTTCCTCGGCGAGGACTGGCCGGTGCTCGCTGGCGCTGCTCGGCATCCGCTCCGCCTGCGCTCACAGCGAGAAATCCTCCATGCCCGGAGGCGGCGCGCCCGTGCCGGTGAGGTTCGCCGCGGCGAGCTTCGTGCTCCACACGCCCGGATCCCACAGCTCCAGGTAATGGCCCTGGCCGACGAGCATCGCCTCGCGCTCCAGCTTCGCGTGCAGGCGCAAGCCCGCCGAGACGAGCACGCGCGCGGCGTTGTCCGGCGCGACGCGCTCTTCAAAGCCGAGCAGCAGCCGCTTCCACCAGCTCGCCTGCACATGAAAGCTCGGAAACCTCTCGACTTGCGTGCGCACGCGCTCCCACGCCGCTTCCGGATAAAGCAGCACGCAACCATCCGGATGCGCGGTGAGGATCAAGGTGCGGCCGCCTTCGAACAGCGCTTCGCGGTGGCGCGTCGGAATCGCAAAGCGTCCCTTGGCGTCCAGCGTCACCAGCACCGCGCCGTGAAACGAACCGCCCATCCCTCCGACTCCCACGGTTTGTGCGGTTACGGGATGGGCGAGCGTTTATCCCTCCCGTAAAACCACTTTTTTCTACGTTTTTCCACTTTATTTGAACCGCGCCCGGAAGGTCAAGAAAAATCTTCATTTTTCTCAAGCGGGACAACTACTTAGGAAACCTTGCGAAGACAGCTACTGAGGTGAGGAACATGGCCAATAATCAAAGCCTTATGGCGACCATTGAATGAAGATCGTTAGGATTGGGACCATCGAACGCCGCCGCCGCCCAGCTTCGACGACGTCGCGAGGCGACAGGAATCGGCCGCAAGCCGGCCGCCGCTAAGATCCGCCCATGATCAACAAGATCGCTGCTTCGCCCGCCGCGGCGCTCGCCGACGTGCCCGACGGCGCGACCATCCTCATCGGAGGCTTCGGCAACGCCGGCATGCCCGCCGAGCTGATCGACGCGCTGATCGCCCAGGGCGCCCGAGAACTCACGGTCGTTAGCAACAACGCCGGCAACGGCGATGCCGGTCTTGCCGCGCTGATCGCCGCAAAGCGCGTGCGCAAGATCCTCTGCTCGTTCCCGCGCCAGGTGGATTCCTGGCATTTCGACCGCGCCTGGCGCGCCGGAGAGATCGAGCTGGAGCTCGTGCCGCAGGGCACGCTCGCCGAGCGCATCCGCGCCGCCGGCGCCGGCATCGGCGCGTTCTATACGCCGACCGCGATCGGCACGCGGCTCGCCGAGGGCAAGGAAACACGCCGCATCGGCGAGCGCGATTACGTGCTCGAATACCCGATCCGCGGCGATTACGCGCTCATCTGCGCCGAGCGCGCCGATCGCTGGGGCAACCTCGCCTACCGCAAGACCGCGCGCAACTTCGGCCCGATCATGGCGATGGCGGCGCGCGTCACGGTGGCCCAGGTGCGCGAGGTGGTCGAGCTCGGCGCGATTGATCCCGAGCACGTGGTGACGCCGGGAATCTTCGTGCAGCGTGTCGTGCGCGTGGACAGGCTGAGGAAAGCGGCTTGAAGCGACTGGACCGCAATCAGATGGCGGCGCGCGTGGCGCGCGACATTCCCGAAGGCGCGTACGTCAATCTCGGTATCGGCCTGCCGACGCTGGTCGCAAACCACATCCCGAAGGACCGCGAGGTGATCCTGCACAGCGAGAACGGCGTGCTCGGCATCGGGCCGCGGCCCGCTCCCGGCGAGGAAGACCCCGATCTCATTGACGCCGGCAAGAACTCGGTGACGCTGCTTGCGGGCGGCGCGTTCTTTCATCACGCCGACTCCTTCGCCATGATCCGCGGCGGGCACATTGACATCTGCGTGCTCGGCGCGTTCCAGGTCTCGCAGACGGGCGACCTCGCCAACTGGCACACCGGCGAGCCGGATGCGATCCCGGCGGTGGGCGGCGCGATGGACCTCGTCTGCGGCGCGAAGCAGGTGTTCGTGATGATGGAGCACCTCACCAAGAAGGGCGAGAGCAAGATCGTGCCGCGCTGCACCTATCCGCTCACCGGCGTCGGCTGCGTGACGCGGATCTACACCGATCTCGCGGTGATCGCCGTTCGCCCGGACGGGCTGCAGCTCGTCGAGATCCTCGCCGAGGGGCTTTCCTTCGAGGAGCTGCAGCGCCTGACCGGCGTGCCGCTCAGGTTCCGCGCCGCGGCCTAGGCTACTCGCCGAGCGCGGCGGCGAGGCGCCGGCGCAGCCGCGCCGCCGCTTCGCGCTCTCCGGCCGCCTCCGCCTTGCGCGCCGCGACCTCCAGCCAGGCGACGAGCGGCCGGCGCCAGCCCTGCGCCGAGGCGATCTCGACCGCGGCGGCGATTTCGGCGGGCGTGATCGCGCCCGCGCGCAGCGCAACCCCCGCGTGCACCAGCCGCGACAGCGGCTCCTCGCCCGCGGGGCGCGTGCGCCTGCCGGCGAGGTATTCGCCGTACGCAAGCTCCTCGGCGCCCGCGTCGGCGCGCAGGGCCTCGAAACCCGGGCAGCCGTCGAATTCGAGGCTCGCGGTGCGCGCGGCGCACCGGGCGAGCTCGGCGCGCGCCAGCAGGTCGAGCCTGCCGGTCTTGGCGATCTGCGCGCGCAGGCGCGCGAATTCGGTCTCGGCAAGGCGCGTGTTGCCTTCGAGGTAGTGCCGCTCGAACGCCGCGAGCGCAGCGCGCGCCTGCAGTTGCCAGTCCGGCGGCGGCGGTCCGCCGGCGCAGGCGGAGAGCAGCATCGGCACCGCGGCGAGCACCGATCTCACGGCAGCCGGATGCGGGTGTCGCGCTCGAACGGCCATTTGCGGTTGATCTCCTCAATGAGCGCGCCGATTTTCCTCAGGCTCGCCTCGACCTCGGCGCGTAGCGCCGCCAGATCGGTGCTCGCCGCTGCGACGTTCGCCGCGGCGGTCTTCGCGCTCGCCGCCGTCGCCTGCGCGTCGGCGAGGATCGCGTCCACGGTCCTGAGGCGCTCGCGCGCTTCGCCAAGAAGCGCGCGCGCCTCGGCTGCCGCCTTGCGGGCTTCCTCGGCGATCCCGTCCGGACCGTACAGGCGTTGATCGGTCTTCGCCAGCACGCCGTCCAGTTTCTGCGACACCCCGCCGAGCGCGGCAAGCAGCGCGTTGGCGCGGTCGAGCGCGGCGATCACCTTCTTCGCGTGCTCGTCCGCGCCGAGCACCGCGCCGAGCACCCCGTGGCTGCCCGCCATGCGCTCGGTCACGGTGCGAAGGTTCGCGAGGCTGCGCTGCAGATTGGAGTCTGCCGCGGTGATGCGATCCACGTTCTCCAGGACCGCGCGCGCCGTCGCGATCATGCGCGGGATCTCCTCGCTGGTGTCGCCGCGCAGCACCGGCCGCACCGCGCCGTCCTCCAGCGGCGCGTCCTCCAGGTTGCCGGTGTAGGCGCGGATGTGCGCGGCGCCGAAGAGCGACACCTCCAGCGTGAAGACGCTGGAGCGCCTCAGCCAGTGCGCATCGCGCCGCGGCACATCTATCTCGATGCGCGCCTTGCCGTCCTCGGCGAGCGCGATGCGGCGCACGCGGCCGATCGGAAAGCCCGCGAAGGTGAGATCCATGCCGACGCTCACGCCCTCGGCGTTGTCGGTCACCAGCGTCAGACGCTGCGTCGCCTCGAACACGCCGCGCGCGTAGAGCACGTACAACACAAATGCGGCCGCGATCAGCGCGCTCGCGCCGAGGAGCATCCCGGTACGCACGCCAAGATTGCGCGGAACCCGCGTGACCGGAGGTTCGCGTTCGTAGCTCGGTTCGCTCATCGGCGCGCGGCTCCTTCAGCCGACGTAGCGCGCAGCGAGCGCCGCCACCTCGATCAGGCCGAGCACGACGAACAGGCGCACCATCCCCGAGCGCACCGCGATCGGCGCGGTGCGCCGGCGCCGGTCGGCGGCGAGCGCCGCGCCGATCGGGATCGCCGCGACCGCCGCGCCGAAAAGGGCGCACTTGAGCGCGAAGCCGGCGAGGGTGGGGGCGCCGAACACGCGGCCGACGGCGCGCGTGTACGGTTCGAACCCCCAGGGCGAGAGGCCGTACACGGCGAGGTAGGCGGCGGCGAGCGTGAGCGCGCACGCGATCACCGTGAGCGAAACGACCGACAGCGCCGCCGCGGCCACCCGCGGCGCGAATTCGTACGCGAGGGGATCGCGCCCTTCGGCCTGCATGCGCTCCAGATCGCCCGCCACCTTCATCAGCGCGATCTCGGTCGCGATCGCGGCGCCCGAGCGCAGAGCGACAAACAGCGCCGTGAGCAGCGGCGCGAGCTCCAGCACCAGCGCCCGCATCACCAGCTCGAGCGCGTATTGCGACAGTCCGTAGTCGCGCGCCGCCTCGATCGCGATCGCCGTGGTCACCGCCGCGGCGAGCGCGGAAAAGAGCACGAACCCGGGCAGGATCTCGCCGGCGGTGAACCAGATCTGCCGCACCACGACCGAGCGCGCATGCGCGCCATAGCTGGACGGGGACACCGCGGCCACAAGCGCGGCGCCGGCGAAGGCGAGCATTCGCCTTCCATCCGCGTACCGTTTCGGCAAGCCGCCGCCCGCAGCCATGACCCGAGTTTACAATCCCCGTTCGCGACGCATGCAACGGCCTCGGAAGAAACCGGAAGAATTGCGCAGCCACCGCTGGTTCGGCGCCGCCGACCTGCGCGCCTTCGGCCACCGCTCGCGCGCAGCGCAACTGGGCTTCGACCGCGCCGAGTTCGCCGGCAAGCCGGTAATCGCGATCGTCAACACCTGGTCCGACATCAACCATTGCCACTCGCACTTCCGCGACCGCGCCGAGGAGGTGAAGCGCGGCGTCTGGCAGGCCGGCGGCTTTCCGCTGGAGATGCCGGCGATGGCGCTCGCCGAGGTGATGCAGAAGCCCTCGACGATGCTCTACCGCAACTTCCTCGCGATGGAGACCGAGGAGCTGCTGCGCTCCTATCCGGTGGACGGCGCGGTGCTGATGGGCGGCTGCGACAAAACGACACCCGGCCTGCTCATGGGCGCGACCAGCATGAACATTCCGGCGATCTACCTTCCGGCCGGGCCGATGCTTTCGGCGCGCTGGCGCGGCGCGACGCTCGGCTCGGGCTCGGACGTGTGGAAATACTGGGACGAGCTGCGCGCCGGCCGTATCGGCGAGGCCGAATGGGCGGAGATCGAGTCCTCGATCGCGCGCTCGGCCGGCACCTGCATGACGATGGGCACGGCGGCGACCATGATGGCCCTTGCCGAGGTGCTCGGCTGGACGCTGCCCGGCTACTCCTCGATTCCGGCCGCCGACTCCAACCACGCCCGCATGGCCGCGCTCACCGGTCGCAGGATCGTCGAGATGGTGTGGGAGGACCTCAAGCCGCGCGACTTCCTCTCGCGCGGCTCGTTCGACAACGCCATCACGGCGCTGATGGCGCTCGGCGGCTCGACCAACGCGGTCGTGCATCTCACCGCGATGGCGCGCCGCGCGGGACTTGCCTTCGACCTGGAGCGCTACAACGAGATCGCCGCGCGCACGCCGGTGCTCGCCAACATCCGGCCTTCCGGCGAGAAATACCTGATGGAGGATTTCTTTTACGCCGGCGGCCTGCGCGCTCTGCTCGCCGAGCTGAAGGACCTGCTCGACCTGTCCGCCCGCACCGTGAACGGCCGCACCCTGGGCGAGAACATCGAGGGCGCGCAGGTGTGGAACCCGGAGGTGATCCTGCCGCGCGCGCGTCCGCTCAAGCCCTCGGGCGGAATCGTCATCCTGCGCGGCTCGCTCGCCCCCGACGGGGCGGTGATCAAGGCGAGCGCCGCGAGCCCGGTGCTCCTCAGGCACACCGGGCGCGCGGTGGTGTTCGAGGACTACAACGACATGGCGGCGCGCATTGACCGCGACGACCTCGAAGTGCAAGCCTCCTCGGTGCTGGTGTTGAAGAACGCCGGACCGCTGGGCGGTCCCGGATTCCCGGAATGGGGAATGCTGCCGATCCCGAAGAAGCTCCTGCGCCAGGGCGTCAAGGACATGGTGCGCGTGTCCGATGGCCGCATGAGCGGAACGAGCTACGGCACCTGCGTGCTGCATGTCGCGCCGGAGGCATACGTCGGCGGGCCGCTTGCGCTGGTGAGAAGCGGCGATCTCATCGAGCTCGACGTCGAAAAGCGCGCGCTCAACCTGCTCGTGCCGCAGGCCGAGCTCGCGCGCCGACGCGCCGAGTGGCGAGCGCCGCCGGCACGCTATGCGCGTGGCTACGGCGCCATCTTCTCGCGCCACGTCACGCAGGCGAACGAGGGCTGCGACTTCGATGTTCTCGAGGGCACGGCCCCCACGCCCGAGCCCGAGATCCATTGACCGACGGGAGGCGACGATGACCCGATTTCTCGCCCTTGCCGCGCTGCTCGCGCTCGGGCCCGCGCAAGCCCATGCGCAAGCCTGGCCCGAGCGGCCGGTGCGCGTGATCGTCGCCTTCGCCGCGGGCGGATCCACCGACGTCGCGGTGCGCGCGATCAGCGACCGCCTCGCGCAATCGCTCGGCCAGCCGGTGGTGGTCGAAAACCGGCCCGGCGCGGCCGGCAATATCGCCGCCGAGTACGTCGCCAAGCAACCCGCCGACGGCCATGTCGTGCTCGCCTCGGCCGATTCGCTCGCCTCGAACCCGCATCTGTTCCGCAACCTGCCGTTCGACCCGGCGAAGGATCTCGTGCCGGTGGTGCAGCTCACGCGCCAGCCGGTGGTGCTCGCTGTGCATCCCTCGCTCGGAGTGACGAGCCTCGCGGAGCTGGTCGCGCTCGCGCGATCGAAACCGGGGCTCGGCTACGCTACCTCGGGCGCGGGCTCCATCCAGCACATGGCGGGCGAGTGGTTCGCGCAGCTGGCGGGAATCCGCCTCACGCACGTTCCCTACAAGGGCGGCGGGCAGGCGGTCAACGACCTCGTCGGCGGGCAGGTGCCGATCGGCTCGCTCGGCAACACGCCGCTGCTGCCGCACCATCGCGCCGGGAAGATCCGCATCCTCGCGCAGACGACCGCCCGCCGTTCGCCTTCGCTGCCGGATGTTCCGACCTACGAGGAAGCGGGCATGCGCGGTCTGGTGCTCGAGCAGTGGCTCGCGCTTTTTGTCGCCGCGGGAACGCCGCAGCCGGTGATCCAGCGACTGGCCGCCGAGGTGACGAAGGTGCTCGCCGAGCCCGCAATTCGCGAGCGCTACGCGCAAGTGGGTCTTGAGCCCGTCGGCGGCACGCCGGCCGACATCCAGCGCCAGTACCGGGCCGACTACGAAAAGTACGGGCGCCTGATCCGCGAGCTGAATATCCGGCTGGAGTAGCGCCGCAGCCGGGCCACCGAGAGTCGGAGCCGCGCTGAAACAGACCTGGTCGCGCCGGCTTGCCGCGCTCGGTGCGCGCCTGCACGGCTGGTTCGCCCGGCGGCGCAAGGCGCCGGCGCCCGGTCGCATGCTCCCGGGCAGAAAGTGGAGCGCGCGCGGTTTTCTCGCCCTGCCCGCGCCGGTGGCGCCGGCGCGCGACTATTCTCTTTACGTTCCCGCGGGCTACGAGGACGCGGCAGCATCGCCGCTGCTTGTCTGGCTGCACGGCTGCCGCCAGACGCCGCAGGAATTCGCCGCGGGCACCGGCGTGCTGCGACTTGCCGACGAAGAGCGGCTGCTCGTGCTGCTGCCGGGCCAGTCGCCAGCGGCCAATGCCGAGCGCTGCTGGAACTGGTTCGATCCGATGACGGCGGCGGGTGCGGGCGAGGCCGCGATCGTCACCGCGCAGATCGAGCAAGTCGCCCGCGAGTACCGCGTGGACCGCGCGCGCATCTACGCCGCCGGGCTTTCCTCGGGCGGTGCGCTGGCCGCGACCCTTGCGCTGCGCGCACCGCACCTCATCGCCGCCGTTGCGATCCATTCCGGCATGCCCTGCGGCGCGGCGCGAAGCGCCGTCGGCGCGCGCCGCGCGATGCGCGCCGGCCCCGAAACCGACACCGACGCGGTGGCGCTCGCCGCGCGTGCGCGTGGGCATCGGCCCGCCGTGCTCCCCGCGCTCATTCTCCACGGCGGCGCCGACCCGGCGGTCGCGCCGGTGAACGCCGAGCGCCTCGTGAGACAGTTCCTGCTCTTCAACGGCATGCCCGCACAGGAGCTTGCCGCGCAGTCGCTGCCGCAGCCGGCGCGGCGCCAACTGCTCCCGCAGCCCGGGTCGCTCGGTGCCGAGCTGCGCGACTGGCACATCGCCGGCCGGCTCGCGGTGCGCCTGATCGAAATCGAAGGGCTCGGACACGCCTGGAGCGGCGGCGCCGCAGGAATGGATTACTTCGACCCCCGCGGCCCGGATGCGACGCGGCTCGTCTGGGAGTTCTTCGGCGCGGTGCGCGCGCCATAGCGCTCACAGTACGGCGGGGGCGTTCGGCAGCTCGTCCGGATTGCTGCTCGAGCCGGCCGGGAAGTGCCGCTCGAGCAGATCGCTCACCGCGGCGAGGCCGGCGAGCACGGCCTGCAGATACCTGCCAGCGGAGAACTCGCGCTCCATCGTCGCGCAGATCTCCTCCCACGCCGCCTGCCCGACGCGCGCGTGAATGCCCCGATCGGCGACGATCTCGACGTCGCGGTCGGCAAGGAGCACGTAGATCAGCACGCCCGCGTTGTCCTCGGTGTCCCAGACGCGCAGCCGTGCGAACAGTTCCAGCGCGCGGCTGCGCGCACTTTGCCGCGCAAGGAGCGCACCGAGCGGAAGCCCGCCCTCGATCGCCACGCGCAGCTCGCCGCGGTGGCGCTTCTCATGCCGGGAGACGGCGCGCTCGATCTCGGCGAGCGCGGGCGGCGGAAACGCGCGCCGCATGAGAACCGCATCGAGGAACAGGTGGCGGATCCAGCGCATCGCTACCAGCGCCCCGAGGCTCCGCCGCCGCCGAAGCCGCCGCCGCCTCCGCTCCAGCCACCGCCTCCGCTCCAGCCGCCACCTCCGCTCCAGCCGCCACCTCCGCCCCAGCCGCCACCTCCGCCCCAGCCGCGGTCGAAGCCGCCGGACCCCGCGCCGTGGGTCCAGCGCCCGCCGCGCCCGGTGCCGGTGTTGGCGTACGCGATCACAAACGCGAGCAGCGCGGCGACGAGCGCCGCCGCGATGCCGAACAACGCCCATGCGATCACCCCCGCAGCCGCCGCCGCGGCAAGCGAGCCGCCGAGGCGGCCGAGCAGCAGCCTCAGGACGGAACCGGCGATAACCGCAAAAGCAAGCGCAAAAGGCAGGAACTCGAACAGCGACGGAGACCGCTTCTCCTGCCGGCGCGGCGCCGGCGGCGGCAGCTTCTCGCCCTCGGCAAGGCGCATCAGCGCCTCCACCCCGTCGCGCAGACCGCCGTAAAAGTCGCCCGCGCGAAAGCGCGGCACGATGTGCTCGTCTATCACCCGCCTTGCGACCGAGTCGGGGATCGCGCCTTCGAGGCCGTAGCCCACCTCGATGCGCACGCGCCGGTCCTCCTTGGCGACGACGACGATCAGGCCGTCGTCCACGCCCTTGCGACCGATCTTCCATGCCTCGGCGACCCGGATCGAGTACTGCTCGATCTCCTCGGGCTTCGTCGTCGGCACGACGAGCACCGCGATCTGGGTGCCGCGGCGCTCCTCGAACGCGGCGAGCCGCGATTCCAGATCCCGGCGCTCGGCCTCCGCGAGCGTGCCGGTGAGATCGGTGACGCGCGCGCGCAGCGGCGGCACCGGCACTTCGGCCGCCGCCTGCGCGGCGGCAAGCGCCGCGCCGGCGAGCAAAGCGGCGGCCAGGCGGCGCATCGCGGCGCGGCTACTTTGCCGCGGGCTTGCCGAACTCGACTTTCGGCGGGACGGCGATCGCCTTTTCGTTCTCGACCGTGAAGTTCGCCTTGGTCCGGTAGCCGAAGAGCATCGCGGTGAGGTTGGTCGGAAACTGGCGCACGAGCGTGTTGTACTCCTGCACCGCCTTGATGTAGCGGCCGCGCGCCACCGCGATGCGGTTCTCGCTGCCGGCGAGCTCGGCGCGCAGCTCGCCGAACTCCTTGGTCGCGGTAAGCTGCGGGTAGTTTTCCGCCACCGCGAGCAGGCGCGCGAGCGCGCTCGAAAGTTGCGCCTGCGCGGCCTGGAATTTCGCGAACGCCTCGGGATCGTTGACCAGTTCCGGGGTGGCCCGGATCGCCGCGACCGAGGCGCGCGCCTGAGTCACCTCCGTGAGCACCTGCTTCTCGAAGTCGGCCGCGCCCTGCACGGTGGCGACCAGATTGGGAATCAGGTCGGCGCGGCGCTGGTAGTTGTTCAGCACCTCCGACCAGGCGGCGTTGACCGCTTCGTCCAGGCGCTGAAACTCGTTGTAGCCGCAGCCGGAGAGGCTCGCCAACGCCGCAAGGGCGACAAGCAGTTTGCGCATGGAGGGATCCTCGTTGTGCCTGGCAGGCGCCTACATGGGGACGCGGGCGGCGCAGCGCAAGGGCCTGCCGCCTACCCGCCCTCGGCCAGGCGCTCGAGCGCTGCGCGCTCCAGGCCGAGCTTGCCGGCCGCGGTGACGATCTCCTCCCAGGTGGTCGCATCCACCGGAATGCCTTCGCGGCTGCGCCGCTCGCGCGCCTCGCGCTCGGGTTCTCCGGCGATTCTCACCTTGTCGAACCCCGGTGCGACCGGGGAGCGGCGCAGCGAATCCAGAAACGCCCGCGCCTCGGCGGCGAACGCCTGCGCCGTGCCGAGCCGCTTCGGGTCAATGACGATGGACAGCATCCCGTTCCAGACCCGGCGCTTCGACTTGTCGTCCGAATGCCAGGTGCCCCCGCCGGTGAGCGCGCCGCCGAGGAGCTCGCACGCCACCGCCAGGCCATAGCCCTTGTGCAGGCCGAAGGTGCGCAGCGCGCCGAACGGCTCGATCACGCCGTAGCGCGGATCGGAGGTCGGATTGCCCTGGTCGTCGAGGAGCCACTCGGGGTTGACGCGCTCGCCCTTGTTGTACGCGACGCGGATCTTGCCCTGGGCGACGGCGCTGGTCGCCATGTCGAGGATGAACGGCGGCTCTCCCGGCAACGGGATGCCGATCGTGAAGGGGTTCGTTCCGAAGCGTGCATCCGCCCCGCCATAGGGCGCGACGATCGCGCGCGAGATCACGTTGACGAAGTGGATCGAGACGAGGCCCGCCGCCACCGCCTGCTCGGCCCACTGCCCGATACGGCACAGGTGGTGCGCGCGCGCGAGCGCCATGACGCACAGGCCGTGCTCGTGCGCGCGCGCGATCGCGATCTCCATCGCCTCGAATCCGACCACCTGCCCGTAGCCCATGCGGCCGTCGAGCGCGAGCATCGCACCGCCGTCGAAGGTGATGTCCGGGTGCTGATTGACTTTCAGCCCGCCTTCGAGCAGCGCGTCCACGTAGCGCGGGATCATGCCGACGCCGTGCGAATCGTGGCCGCTGAGGTTGGCGCTGACCAGGCTCTCGGCGACCAGGCGCGCTTCGCGCGGCTCGCTGCCGCCGGCGGCGACGACCGCCTCGATCGCACGCGCGAGCGGCCCGGCCTTGAGGATTCGGGTCTCGGTCATGGAAAGCGCGAGTTTACAATGCCACCCCATGCCACTTCCCGAAAACGCGTTCAAACGCGCGCTCGCCGCCGGCCGCACGCAGATCGGCCTGTGGTCGAGCCTGGCGTCGAACTACACCGTCGAGGTGATCGCGGGCGCCGGCTTCGACTGGATCCTGCTCGACATGGAGCACTCGCCGAACGACCTGGAGTCGCTGCTCGCGCAGCTTCAGGCCGCGGCGCCGTACCCGACCGAAGCGGTCGTGCGCGTGCCGTGGAACGACATGGTCACGATCAAGCGCGTGCTGGATGTCGGTGCGCAGTCGCTGCTCGTGCCGTATGTGTGCTCGGCCGAGGAGGCGCGCGCCGCGGTCGCCGCGACGCGCTACCCGCCGGCCGGCGTGCGCGGGGTGGCCGGCACGACGCGCGCCACGCGCTTCGGCCGCATCAAGGACTACGCGCAGCGCGCGCACGAGGAGATCTGCGTCCTGGTGCAGGTCGAAACAAAAGCCGCGCTCGATCAGCTGGAGGCGATCTGCGCGGTCGAGGGCGTGGACGGCGTGTTCATCGGCCCGGCGGACCTGCACGCCTCGCTCGGCTACCCGGGCGAGACCGCCAACCCGGCGGTGCTGCCGGTGATCGAGCAGGCGATGCGCCGCATCCGGGCGTGCGGCAAGGCGCCCGGATACCTGTCGCCGGTCGAGGCGGACGCAAGGCGCATGCTCGCCGCCGGCGCCCAGTTCGTCGCGGTCGGCTCGGACGTGGCGCTCCTTGCGCGCGGCGCCGAGGCGCTGCGAGCCAGATTCGACCACACCTGAGGAGCCATGAAGCCGGAGATCATCATCACGGGCCCGATCTACCCGAAGACGCAGGAAATCCTGGAGCGCGAGTTCGTCTGTCACCGTCTTTACGAAGCGCCCGACCGCGCCCAGTTCCTGAAGGCGCTCGCGCCGCGGGTGCGCGGCCTCGCCACATTCGGGCCCTGGGGCGCGGATCGCGCGCTGATGGATGCGCTGCCGAAACTGGAGATCATCTCCAACTTCGGCGTCGGCGTGGACGCGATCGACGTGGCGGCGGCGAAAAAGCGCGGCATCATCGTCACCAACACTCCGGACGTGCTGAACGACTGCGTCGCCGACACCGCCATCGCCCTGGTGCTGAACACTCTGCGGCGCTTCCCGCAGGCGGAAAACTACATGCGCTCGGGCTACTGGGCGAGCCGCGGGGCGTACCCCCTGACGACGGCGGTCTGGGGAAAGACGATGGGCATCCTCGGACTGGGCCGTATCGGCGAGGCGATCGCCCGGCGCGCGACCGCCCTCGGCATGAAGATCCGCTACCACAACCGCTCGCGCAAGAACGTGGACTACCCCTACGACCCGGACCCGGTGACGCTGGCGAAAAATTCCGACGTCCTGATGGTCGCGACCCCCGGCGGTCCGCAGACGAGCCGGCTGGTGAACGCGCAAGTGCTCGACGCGCTCGGGCCAACGGGATACCTCGTCAACATCTCGCGCGGCTCGGTCGTGGACGAGCCGGTGCTGCTCGCCTACCTGAAGGCCGGCAGAATCGCCGGGGCGGGCCTGGATGTGTTCGACAACGAGCCGAACGTCAACCCCGAGTGGTTCGCGCTGGAGAACGCGGTCATCCTGCCGCACGTGGGCAGCGCCACCGTCGAGACGCGCACCGCGATGGGGATGCTGCAGATCGAGAACCTGCGGCTGCACTTCGCCGGCAAGCCGGTGAAGACGCCGGTCGCCTGAAGGCGAGTCCGCCCGGGCCTGCGCTATGATAGGCGCCGGTTCCGTTCGTTCACCGTTTTTCTCCGGAGGAGGTCCGATGAAACTCAAGGCCATCGCGCTCGTCGCGGGAGCGCTCGCCGGCGCGCCTGCCGTGGCGCAGCAAGTGACGTTCATGACCGGCCCGCAGGGCGGCTCCTGGATCCCGCTCGGCGGCGCATTGAAGGGAATGTGGGAAAAGGCAATCCCGGGCCTGCAGATCACGCAGACCCCCGGTGCCGGCATCGCCAACGTGCGCGGCATTGACGAGGGCAAGGCGCATATCGGCCTCGCCAACTCGAACACGACGGTGGACGGGCTGGAAGGCCGGCCGCCGTATCCGAAGAGGGTCACCCGGGTCTGCCAGCTCGCCAACCTCTATCCCCAGTACTTCCAGGTGGTGGCGCTCGCCGACGCGAAGATCAACACGTACGCCGACCTGAAGGGCAAGGCGCTGGTGACCCAGCCGAAGGGCAACACCGCCGAACTGCTCACCGACATGATCCTGAAGGCGAACGGGCTCACCTACCAGTCGCTTTCCAAGGTCAACTTCCAGGCCGCGTACACCGATGCGGTTTCGATGATGAAGGACGGCCATGTGCAGGTGTTCACGCTCGGCACCACGGCGCCCGCATCCGCGGTGATGGACCTCGCCAGCGCGCGCGACGTCCGGCTCGTGCCGGTGGACGACAAGACCTTCGAATTCGTCAAGAAGGCGAACCCCGGGCACAACAAGCTCGTCATCAAGGCGGGCACCTACCCGAAGCAGGACAAGGACGTGCCGGTGATCGGCTATTCGACGCACCTCGTGGTCGCATGCGACCTGCCGGAGGACACCGTGTACCAGATGGCGAAGACGATGGCCGCCAACGTGGACGCGATGGCCGCAGTGGTGAAGGCGATCGACGGCATCAAGCCGAAGGACATGGCGCAGGACATCGGCGTGCCGCTGCACAAGGGGGCGCTCAAGTTCTACAAGGAAGCCGGGGCGCTCTAGCGCGCGCTGCGGCCAAGGGGGCGGCTGCGGCCGCCCTTTTTTCGTTCGAGGGGGGCGGGTGAGCGAGGAAAAGCAGCCAGTCGCGCCGCGCGCCGCGGCGCTGAAGGCGGTCGTGAGCGTCGTCGCGATCGCGATGTCGCTCTACCACATGTACGTCGCGGCGTTCGGGCCGCCGGAAGCGATGATCTTCCGCGGCACCCATCTTCTGTTCGCCCTCACCCTGGTGTTCCTTCTCTACCCCTCGCGCGCCGCTGGCGGCCTCGGCTGGCGCGCGCTCGACGCCGTCCTGATGCTCGCCGGCTGGGGTCTGGTGCTGCACATCTTCTGGAACTACGAGTACTACACCAACCGCATCATCTACATCGACGAGCTGACGGCGGCGGACAAGTTCTGGGCCGTGGTCGCGATCGCGATCGTCCTGGAGGCGACGCGGCGCGTGCTCGGCTGGGCGCTGCCGCTCACAGCGGCCGCGTTTCTCGCCTACGCGCTCACCACGCACGTCAAGCTGCCGGTGCTGCTCGAGCAGATCTACCTCTCGACCGAGGGCATCTTCGGCTCGACGCTGGGCGTCTCGGCTTCCTACGTGATGCTGTTCGTGCTCTTCGGCGCGTTCATGGAGCGAAGCGGCACCGGACAGCTCTTCATGGACTTCTCGATGGCGATCACCGGCCGCTACGCCGGCGGCCCGGGCAAGGTGGCCGTGGTGAGCTCGAGCCTGTTCGGCACGGTCTCGGGCAGCGCGGTCGCCAACGTCATGGTGGACGGTCCGATCACGATTCCGCTCATGAAGCGCACGGGGTTCCGGCCGCCGTTTGCCGCCGCGGTCGAGTCGGTCGCCTCCACCGGCGGGCAGCTCATGCCGCCGATCATGGGCGCGGCGGCCTTCGTCATGGCCGAGTTCCTCGCCGTGCCGTACGCGCAGATCACGGTGTGGGCGATCCTGCCCTCGTTCCTGTATTACCTCGCCGTCTTCTTCGCCGTGCATTTCGAGGCGAAGCGCTACAACCTCGCCGGACTGCCGCAGGCGGAGCTGCCGCGTTTCTCCGACGTGATGCTCGCGCGCGGGCACCTGTTCGTTCCGATCCTGATCGTGCTTGTGGGCCTGATCCTCGGTTATTCGGCGCCGCTGTGCGCGCTCGCGGGGGCGCTTGCGTGCCTGCCGCTCGCGCTCCTGCGCCGGGCGACGCGCCAGGGCATCACCTGGCGCAGCGTGATCGAGGCGCTTGAAGACGGCGCGAAGAACACGCTGTCGGTCGCGATGGCCTGCGCCGCGGCCGGGATCGTCATCGCCTGCGTCACCATCACCGGTCTGGGCATCGTGTTCACGCAAATGGTGGTCGCGCTCTCGCAGGACACGCTGATTCTCGCGCTCATCCTCACCGCGGCCGCCGGCATCGTGCTCGGCATGGGCATGCCGACCACGCCGGCTTACATCATGATGGTGGCGCTGCTGGTGCCGGCGGTGATCAAGCTGGGCGTCGCCGGCTGCCCGGCGCCGGTCACGCCCGAGTGCAAGGCGGCGGTGACGCCGGCGGCGCACATGTTCGCGCTCTACTTCGCGATCCTGTCCGCGATCACGCCGCCGGTCGCGCTCGCCGTATTCGCTGCCGCGAGCCTCGCCAAGGCGAACATGTGGACCGCGGGTTTCGCCGCGATGCGCGCGGCGGCGCCCGCCTACATCGTGCCGTTCATGTTCGTGTACGAACCGGCGCTGCTGCTCATCGTCAGGGACTGGAGCACCGAGTGGGCGTGGGTCGCATGGTCGGCGATCTCCGCTTCGCTCGGCGTGGTGTGCCTGGCCGCAAGCCTGTTCGGGTGGCTCTTCACACTCGCCGCGATGTGGCAGCGCGTGCTGCTCTTCGTCGCCGCGCTGTGCCTGATCAAGCCGGGACTGATCACCGACGCCATCGGGTTCGCTTTGCTCGCCGTCGTCGTTGCGGTGCAGCTTGCCGCGCAGCGCCGCGGCGCCGTTCAGCCGAGCGTGAAATAGAACGCCGGGCCCGCGCCCGGGACCGCCTCGGCCCAGACGCGCCCGCCGTGGCGTTCGACCACGCGCCGCACGATCGCCAGGCCGATGCCGGTGCCGGGAAACTCCTGCTCGCTGTGCAGGCGCTCGAAGGGGCGGAAGAGCTTGCCCGCATACTGCATGTCGAAGCCGACGCCGTTGTCGCGCACGACCCAGGCCGCGCGCGCCGCGTCCCAGCCGAATTCGACCCGCGGCTCGGGCATCGTGCTGGAGTACTTGAGCGCGTTGTCGAGCAGGTTCACGAGCATCTGGCGCACGAGCACCGGATCGCAGTGCGCGTGCGGCACCGGTCCGATCCCGGTGCGCACGCGCGGGTAGGCGGCACCGAGCTCGGCTGCGAGCGTGGCCGCGAGCGCGCCCAGATCGACCCGCTCGCGCTGAAGCGGCCTGCGGTTGACGCGCGCAAGCTCCAGCAGGTCGTCCACCAGCTGGCCCATGCGGCGCGCATTCGCCTCGACCACGTCGAGCTTGCGGCGACCCTCGGCCGAAAGCTTCTCGCCTTCGTCCTCGACGACCATCCGGGCGAACGCGCCGATCGCGCGCAGCGGCGCGCGCAGGTCGTGCGACACCGAATAGGAGAATGCCTCCAGTTCCCTCAGCGCCTCCTCCAGTTGCGCGGTGCGCTCGGCGACTCGCCGCTCCAGGTCGCGGTTGAGTTCACGCAGCGCGGCCTCCGCGGCCTTGCGCGCGGTGATGTCCAGGCCGTACGACATCGTGCCGCCGTCCGAGAGCCGCTGGTCGCCGATCAGCAGCCAGATCCCGCCCTGGCGGCGCGTCTCGCGCATCGGCGACCCCCGCCGCCGGCGTTCCATGCGCTCGGCGAGCCATGCCTCCTCGCGTCCCTCGGCGTCGGGGAAGAGTCCGAGACGGATTCCGGCGCGCAGATGTTCCTCGTAACGCCGGCCGGGCTGCACATATTCCGCGACCGCCGCGTTCAGGTCGCGAAAGCGGCGGTTGGCGACGACGATCCGGTCCTCGGCGTCGGTGAGGCAGATCGGCTCGTCCAGATGCTCGATCGCCTCGCGCAGCCTCTCGTCGGCCCTTGCGGCCTGCCGCTCCAGTGCGACCTGGTGTGTGATGTCGCTGCCCACGCCGCGGTAGCCGCGAAACGCGCCGCCCTCGTCGAATACCGGCACGCCGCTCGTGGAAAACCAGCGCTCGGCGCCCGGCGCCACGATCCGGTAGCGGAAGTTCCGGAACGGCTCCCGCCGCGCGAGCGCCGCCCGGTGCGAGCGCCACTCTTCGGTACGAAGATCTTCGGCGGGCACGAGCTCGTCGCGACGCCGGCCGTACAGCTCCTTCGCCGCGATTCCGGTCCCGGCCTCGACCGATTCGGACACCCACACGAAGCGGTTCTCCGAGTCGGTCTCCCAGAACCAGTCGCCCGAGGCGCGCGCGAAATCGCGAAAGCGTGCTTCGCTTTCGGCCAGCAGCCGCTCGGCGCGCCCTTGCTGCGGCGTCGCGCTCGCGTGCGGGCCCGCCTCGCTCATGCGCGCTCCCTCAGGCCGGCGCCGGCTCGGAGGCGTCGAAGTCCAGCTCGATCTTGGCGCCGTTCGGATCGTGAAAGAAGAGCTGCCAGGTTCCGTACGCCGGCAGCTTGCGCAGCTCGTAGGCAACGCCCCGCGCCCGGAGCCGCGCCACCGCCTCACCGAGCCCGCGGCCGGTGAACGCCATGTGGTCGATCACGCCGGGCACCAGCTCGCCGCGCGAACGCCCGGCGACGACGTGCAGGATCGCTTCGCTGCCGCCCTCCGGGTACAGCCAGGCCCCGGGAAAGGCGAAAGGCGGGCGCGGACCGGGCTTCAGGCCCAGATGCTCCTCGTAGAAGGCGAGCGTCGCCGGCAGATCGTCGGTGAGGATGGTGAAGTGGTTCATGCCGAGTGCGGCCATGGCGTGCCCCTATGCCTTCGCTGCACCGGCCTGCGCCTGGCGCGTGCGCTCGAGCACGCTCATCGCGGTGGCGATGAAGCCGGCGACATCGCTCGCGCTCGCCGGAACGATCATGGTGTTGGTGGTCCTGGCGAGATTGGCGAACGCCTCGACGTACTGCTGCGCGACCTTCAGGTTCGCCGCCTCCAGACCGCCGCGATCGGAGATCGCCTCCGCGACCGCGCGCACCCCGGCCGCGGTCGCCTCCGCGATCAGCCGGATCGCGGTCGCCTCGCCCTGCGCCTTGTTGATCGCCGCCTGCTTCTCGCCCTCGGACCTGAGGATCGCGGCCTGGCGCTCGCCCTCGGCGATGTTGATCTCCTCCTGGCGCTGGCCCTCGGACTTGGCGATCACCGCGCGCTTTTCGCGCTCGGCGGTGATCTGCTGCTGCATCGCGCGCAGGATGGACTCCGGCGGCGTGAGGCTCTTCAGCTCGTAGCGCAGCACCTTGATGCCCCAGTTGCGCCCGGCCTCGTCGAGCACGCTCACGATCTGGCGGTTGATCTCGTCGCGCGACTCGAACGTCTTGTCCAGCTCCATCTTGCCGATCTCGCTCCGCAACGTCGTCTGTGCGAGCTGGGTGATCGCCACCACGTAGTTCGCCGAACCGTAGGACGCAAGGCGCGGGTCGGTCACCTGGTAGTAAAGGATGCCGTCCACCGCGAGCTGGGTGTTGTCCTTGGTGATGCACACCTGCTCGGGCACGTCGAGCGGCACTTCCTTGAGCGAATGCTGGTACGCGACGCGGTCGAGGAAGGGGATGATGAGGTTGAGCCCGGGCTCCAGGATCGCGTGAAAGCGCCCGAGGCGCTCGACCACATAGGCGTGCTGCTGCGGCACGATGCGCACGCCCTCGATCACGAACGCGACCACCACGGCGAGAAAGAAGATCCACACCGCGTACTTCTCGGTCGCCGGCACGAACGCCGCCGCGACGGACACGGCAAGCGCAACGAGCAGCTTGATGAGCATGGTTGGCCCTCCTCCCTTTTTGCCTCAGCCCGGGCGCCGCGCGCTCACCCTGAGCGTGTTGCCGCTCGCCGCGGTGACGTACAGGACCGTGCCGCTCGCGGGCGACGCTCCTTCCTCCACCACCGCCTCCCAGGTCGCGTCGCGGTAGCGCACGCGCGCAAGGCGCGAGCGCTCGTCTATCCAGGATTCGAAGGTCGCCGGCTGGCCGGCGTCGAGCGGCGGCATCCGCTGCGCAGCCTGTCGCACCCGATAAGCATGCACCGCATAGCAACCCGCGCCGGCGATCACACCGGCAACAAGCGCCTGCACCGCAAAATCCTGCCCGACCCACGCCACGGCCGCGGCGCCGAAGGCGGCAAGCCCGAGCACGAGCAGATAAAAGGTGCCACTCACCAGCTCGATCACGGCGAGCGTCAGGCCCAGGATCACCCACGCAAGCGCCGGATCGAGGTCGCTCATGCGGCTAATTTAGAATCCCTGGCCCATGGACGCAACCGCGATTGCCGCGGAACTCGCGGCGCTGCACGAAAGCGCCGGGCTTGCGCCGCCGTTCACCAGTCGCGACCCGGATCTGTCGCCGGCGGCGGCTGCGGAGGCGGCAAGGGAGCTGCACCGGCGGCGCATGGCGCGCGGCTGCCGGCCGCTCGGGCGCAAGATCGGTTTCACCAACCGCACGATCTGGCCGCGCTACGGTGTCTTCGAGCCCATCTGGGGCTTCGTCTACGATCGCACGCTGATCAAGGCCGCGAACGGGCGCGCCGTCGTGCCGCTCGCCGGCCTGGCGCAGCCGAGGATCGAGCCCGAGATCGCCTTCGGGCTGAAGGCCGTGCCTGCGGCTGCGGACACGGAGTCGCTCCTGGCCTCGATCGAATGGGTCGCGCACGCGGTCGAGATCGTGCAGTGCCACCATCCGGGCTGGAAGCTCGCGCTCGCCGATTCGATCGCCGACAACGGCCTGCACGGCAGGCTCGTGCTCGGCACGCCGGTGCCGGCGCAAGCGCTGGGCGGCCTTGCCGCGCGGCTTCCTGCCACGACCGTCGCCCTCAGCCGTAATGGCGCACTCATCGAGCGCGGCGCGGGCGCGAACGTGCTCGGCAGCCCGCTCGCCGCGCTCGCCTGGCTCGTCGAGGCGCTCGCGCGCGACGCCGATGCGCCCGCGCTCCGCGCAGGCGAATGGGTGAGCACCGGCACGCTCACCGATGCGCATCCGGTCGCTGCCGGTGAGCGCTGGACGACCTCGTTCGAAGGTCTCGCGCTGCCCGGGCTGGAGATCGTCTTCGCGTGAGCCGGCCGCTCGAAGGCATCACCGTCGTCGGCCTGGAGCAGGTGATCGCCGGGCCGTTCTGCACGCGCCAGCTCGCCGATCTGGGCGCGCGCGTGATCAAGATCGAACGGCCCGGCGAAGGCGATGCCGCGCGCGGCTACGACCGCACCGTCAGGGGGCTTTCCTCGCACTTCGTCTGGGTGAACCGCTCCAAGGAAAGCCTCGCGCTCGACGTCAAGCACCCGCGCGCGGCCGGGATTCTCGACCGGCTGCTTGCGCGCGCCGATGTGTTCGTGCAGAACCTCGCCCCCGGCGCGGCCGAGCGCCTCGGCCTGGGCGCCGAGCGCCTGCGGGCGAGGTACCCGAAGCTCATCTGGTGCGGAATCTCCGGTTACGGCCCGGCCGGTCCCTACGCCGCGAAAAAGGCCTACGACCTGCTCGTGCAGTGCGAAACCGGGCTCCTTTCGGTCACCGGGTCGCTGGAAGCGCCGGCGAAAGCCGGGATCCCGGTCGCCGACATCGCCGCCGGGATGTACGCATTCTCCTCGATCCTCGCGGCGCTCATCCGCCGAGAGCGCGAAGGCGTCGGCGCGACGCTCGACATCACGATGTTCGAATCGCTCGGCGAATGGATGGGGTTTCCCGCCTACTACACCGCCTACGGCGGCGAGCCGCCGCCGCGCTCGGGTGCCTACCACGCCACGATCGTGCCGTACGGCCCGTTTCGCGCCGGCGACGGCCGCACGGTTTTCCTCTCGGTGCAGAACGAGCGCGAGTTCGCGCGCTTTTGCGAGATCGTGCTCGGCGACGCCGCGCTCGCGGCCGACCCCCGTTTTGCGAGCGGCCCGGCGCGGCAGGCGAACCGGGCGGCGATGCACGCCAGAATCGAGCGCGTGTTCGCCGGGCTCTCCTGCGCGGAGGTGCTGCGGCGGCTGGAGGCGGCCGACATCGCCAACGCCGAGTTGCGCGACATGCACGGGTTCTGGCAGCACCCGCAGGTCGAAGCGCGCGGCCGGCGCGTGACGATCGCCACGCCCGCCGGCGCGATCGAGGCGCTCAAGCCGCCGTTCAACTTGGACCGGTTCGAGGCGCGCATGGACGCGGTGCCGGCGCTGGGTGCGCACACGCGCGCGATCCTTGCGGAACTGGGCTACGCCGAGGAAGCGATCGAGGCGCTCGGCGCCGAGCGCGCGATCGCCTTCTAGGGCTTGCGGCTCGGCTCGATGCCCGCGGCGCGCGCGAGGTCCCTGTGCACGCGCGCGACGCGCTCGACCTCGCCCTTCGCCGGGAAGCGCTCGTAGAAGCCTTCCTCGCGGAAGAGCTTCGCCATCTCGCCCCAAGGCTCCAGGCGCTTTTCCCAGCGCGCGAGGCGCCCTTCCTCCGGATCGGCGTCCTCACGCGCGAGGTCCGCGCACACCCGGATCATCGCCTTGATGGTCACGGGCTTGGTGACCATGTACGCGTCGTTGCCCCAGACCTTGTCGCCGAACGCCGTCTTCGCCGCCTTGAGGAAGTCGCGCACGATGGCGTAGTAGCGCGGCAGCTCCTTCGGCGTGCCGCCGGCGAGCTGGATCGAGCGCCAGCGCCCGCGCACCCAGCGGTGCAGCTCGTTGAACAGCTCCGCCTGCAGCACCCACTTGTCGCGCAGGCTGCGCCCGCCGAGGCGATTGATGCGGTAGCGCAGCGGGCTGTCGCCCTCGCCGTAGAGCTTCTCGACCAGGCGCGCGGCGAACTTGCGATCCGGCGCCGCCCACGAGACGCGCTCGTACAGGTCGATCAGGTGGCTCTTGTTGATGCGCGTCGGCGTCGAGTTGATGATGACGAACATCTCCGCGGCGAAGTCCTCGCTTCTGCCGTCGAAGATGATGCAGGGCACGTGGATCGTCGCCGCGTCGGCCGGCCGCTCCTGCATGTAGAAGTGCAGCGCGGCAAGACGATGCTGGCCGTCGATGATCAGGAACTTCGACGAGGGCTCCGACAGCATGCCGAAGCCGTCAGCGTTCTCGGCGCGGAACTGGAGCTTCTCGTGCGTGAAAAGCAGCACCGTGCCCGGGATCGCCGGCTGCGAAACCGCCGTCTCGTAGAAGTTGGTGAGCTGGCGCACCTTGGTGCGCGACAGCGCCCTCTGGAACGCGTGGTCGCTCTTTTCGATGCGGGCGATGAACTGGGCGATGTCGTCGTCCTCGGCGATGCGCGAGGGCCCGATCTCGCCCTGCTCGCCATAGAACCGGCTGATGAAACGCACCTTCGCAAGGAGATCCTTCGCCTTGTAGCTGACGAAGTAGAACACCCCGTCCTTCTGCCGGATCTGCGTCGCGTGCATACGCCTTTCCCGAGGACTTGCCCTGACCGGGCCGAAATATAACCGGGAATGGCGGGCGGCGCAGGGCGCGGCTGCGGCGGGGCCCGGGCCGGCCGTCCTTGCCCGTGCTCAACGCTCGAAACGCTCCAGCAGCTTCACCACCTGCGCATGCCGGCGCTCACGCGCGTAATCCACAGGCCGCCTGCCCTCCCGATTGGGCTCGCGGGGATCGAGCCCCAGGGCGAGAAGCCACTCGACCAGCCCGGCGAAGCCGCCATCGGCGGCCGCATGCAGCAGGGTGTTGCCGCGCAGGTCCTTGACCCGCAGGTCGGCGCCGCGCTCGGCGAGCAGCCGGGCAGTTTCGGCGTTGCCGGTGAGCACCGCCCAGTAGATCGGCGCTTCGCCATCGTCGTTGCGCAGCCGGGGATCGGCCCCGGCCGCGAGCAGCAGGGCCGCGAACCAGGGGTCGTCGTGCAGGGCGGCGTAATGCAGGGGGGTTTCGCCGTTGCGGGCGCGTGCGGCGACTCTGGCGCCCTTTTTGACCAGCAGCGCGGCCAGCTCTCGATAGCCCTTGTCTATCGCCCGGTGCAAGGGCGTTTCGCCGGCCTCGTTGCGCGCATTCAGGTCCGCGCCGCCGCGCTCGACGATGCCCTCGGCCACCAGCGGCTTGTCCTGCTCGATCGCGGCAAAAAGGCGCGCCTCCGGCGTCTCGGCCCGCGCCGCCGCGGCGAGGGCACAAAGGAGCGCGGCAAACAGCCACTTCATGCAGGCATTGTAGTAGGCGTAGGATTGACGCCCGGGTTCCACAAGAGGAGGACGCCATGGCACTCAAAGTCACACGCGCAGACACCTGGACCGCCACCATCGAGGATCGCGCCGGTGGCGCGGCGGAAAAGCTCGAGCCGCTGGCGAAGGCCGGGGTCAATTTGGAGTTCGCGCTCGCCCGGCGCACGCCGGAAAACCCGGGCAAGGGCATCCTGTTCGTCTACCCCATCAAGGGGGCAAAAGCCATCCGGGCCGCGCAGGAGGCCGGGTTTGCGAAGTCTCCCTCGATCCATTCGGTGCGCATCGAAGGCTCGGACAAGCCGGGCATCGCGGCGCGCGCCGCGCGGGCGCTCGCGGAGGCCGGCATTTCGTTCCGCGGCTTCACCGCCACCGCGATCGGGCGCAAGTTCGTCGGCTTCGTGGCGCTCGACAGCGCCGAGGACGCCACACGCGCAGTCGGCGTGCTGAAGAAAGTCGCCTGAAGTGGACGCCCCGGTCCCGGCGTTCACCGCGCCGGTGCTGCTTGCCGGGATTCGCCTCGGGCGGCCTGTCTCGCCGCGGCGGTACCGTCCGGGGCGACCGGCATGAGCGCGGCGGGCGCGCTCCGCGCGCTGCTCGGCACCGAGCTTCCGATCATCCAGGCCCCGATGGCGGGCTCGAACGGCGCCGCGCTCGCCGTGGCGGTGTCGAACGCCGGAGGGCTGGGTTCGCTGCCCTGCGCGATGCTCTCGCCGGAGCAGATGCGCGCGGAACTCGCCGCCATCCGAGCGCAGACCGGAAGGCCCTTCAACGTCAACTTCTTCTGCCATGCGCAGCCGGCGCCGGATCCGCCGCGCGAAGCGCGCTGGCGGGAGCTGCTTGCGCCCTATTACCGCGAGTTCGGCCTCGACCCGGAGCGCGTGCCGGCGGGCGCGGGGCGCCTGCCGTTCGGCCCCGAGGCGGCGCGGATGCTGGAGGAGTTTCGGCCACCGGTGGTGAGCTTTCACTTCGGGCTTCCCGAGCCTGACCTGCTCGCGCGTGTCAAGCAGCTCGGGGCGAAGGTGCTCTCGTCGGCGACGACCGTCGAAGAAGCGCTATGGCTCGAGGCGCGCGGGGTGGACGCGATCATCGCGCAGGGCCTGGAGGCCGGAGGGCACCGCGGCATGTTCCTCGGCGACGATCTCACGACGCAGACAGGCACGATCGCACTTGTGCGCCGGATCGTGCGCGCGGTCCGGGTCCCGGTCATCGCCGCAGGCGGCATCGCCGACGCGCAGGGCGTTGCCGCCGCGCTCGCCCTGGGTGCCGCCGGCGTGCAGGTCGGCACCGCGTACCTGCTCTGCCCGGAGGCGGCGACCAGCCCCGTGCACCGCGCCGCGCTGAAAAGTGCCGCCGCCGGTCACACGGCGCTCACCAACCTCTTCACCGGGCGGCCGGCACGCGGGATCGTCAACCGGCTGATGCGCGAGATCGGCCCGTTCAATCCAGCGGCCCCGGCCTTTCCGCTCGCGGCGGCGGCCGTGGCGCCGCTGCGAGCGGCGGCCGAAGGACGCGAAAGCGGGGATTTCTCGCCGCTTTGGGCCGGGCAGAACGCGACCGGCTGCCGCGAGCTGCCGGCTGCGCAACTCACGCGAAAGCTGGCAGGCGCCTTGTAGCCGAAGGCAACGCGCGCGCGAGCACTTCGGCGAGATGCAGCGTCGCTCGCCCGCTCAAGGTCTCGATCTGCTCGCGGCAGGAAAAGCCGTCGGCGACGATCAGGGTGGCCGGTGCCGCCGCCCGCACCGCGGGCAGCAGCGCCAGATCCGCGATGCGCACCGACGCGTCGTAAGTCTCACGCCGGAATCCAAATGCGCCCGCCATTCCGCAGCATCCGGTATCCGGAGCGCGCACCTCGATGCCGGCGGCTTCGAGCAGCGCCACGTCGGCCCGGATCCCGCCGAGCGCCTTGCGGTGGCAGTGGCCGTGAACGAGCGCCTGCCCGCCGATCGCAGCCGGCTTCCATCCGCGCTCGACAAGCAGCTCGCCGAGCGATACCGCGAGGCGCGCAAGCCGCCTCGCATCCGCATCGGCCGGAAACAGGCGCAGCAGCTCGTCGCGAAAGACCGACAGGCAGCCCGGCTCCGGCACCACCACCGGCACCCCGGTGCGGATGCGCGGTGCGAGCGCCTCCAGCAGCTTTGCCATTGCGGCCCGCGCGTCGTCGAGCATGCCGGCGTCGTAATACGGCCGGCCGCAGCAAAGCCCGTCGGGGGCGAGTTCCACGCGAAAACCCGCGGCTTCCAGGACTTCCGCCGCCGCGACGCCCGCCTCGGGGCGGAAGTGATTGGTGAAGGTGTCGGGAAAGAGGACGACCAGCTCGCCCGAACCGGGAGTTGCCGAGGCCGGGCGCAAGCGACGGGCCGCGAAACGCTGGCGCAGTGTTCGAACGGCGAACCTCGGCAGGGGTCGCTCGGGCGCGATCCCCAGGACGCGCCGTGCGAGCGTGCCCGCACCCGGCGCGGCGCCGAGCCAATTGGCGAGGCGCGGCAGTCTCGCCGCAAGCGGCGCCCATTCGCCCACGCGCCCGAACAGGCGCGCCGCGAACGGCCGCGGCCGCGTCTCGTAATGGTGCGAGAGAAATTCTGCCTTCCAGGCCGCCATGTCGGTGTGCGTCGGGCAGTCGCTCTTGCAGCCCTTGCAGCCAAGGCACCAGTCGAGCGCCTCGCGAACCGCGTCGCTTTCCCAGCCCTCGGTGACGACCTCGCCGCGCAGCATCTCGGCGAGCAGCCTTGCGCGCCCGCGCGTCGAGTAGCGCTCTTCGCGCGTTGCGCGATAGCTCGGGCACATCGTGCCGCCTTCGAGCGAGCGGCACTTTCCCATGCCGACGCAGCGCTCCAGCTCCCGCACGAAGCTCTCGCCCACTTCGCTCGAAAAATCTAGGCGCGTCGCCACTTTCACGGGCCGGTAGGCCGGCCCGAGCCGCAGGTGCTCGTCCACGCGGTACACCGTGCCCTGCGCGTCCACGAGCTTTCCCGGGTTCATGCGGCCCTGCGGATCCCAGATGCGCTTGAACTCCAGGAACGCCTGCATCAACTCCGGGCCGTACATGACCGGAAGCAGCTCCGCCTTCGCCTGGCCGTCGCCGTGCTCGCCCGAAAGCGAGCCGCCGTATTTCACGACGAGCGCCGCCGCATCGAAGAGGAACTTGCGCCAGTGCGCAAGGCCCGCCGGGGTGCGCAGGTCGAAGGTGATGCGCGCGTGCACGCAGCCGTCGCCGAAATGCCCGTAGAGCGACGTGCGATAGCCGTAGCGATCCACGAGCGCCTGGAACTCGCGCAAGTAGTCACCGAGGCGCAGGGGATCCACCGCGGCGTCCTCCCAACCGACCACCGGGTCGGGCCCGGGTGTGCCCTTGAGATTGAGCGCAGTGGCCGAAGCGCCGGTTTCCCGGATCGTCCAGATGCGGTTGGCAAGGGCCCTGTCCTCGATGAGCTTGCCGCCCAGTCGCGCCTGAAGCGCGCGGGCGCGCTCGATCGCCTCCGACCGCGTATCGGCGCCGAACTCGACCATCAGCCAGGCGCCTCCCTCCGGCAGGAGCGCGATGTCCGCAAGGCGCAGGCCGCGTTCGCGCAACCCGCCGATGATCCCGGTGTCCAGTCCCTCGCAGGCGATGGGACCCGCCGCGAGCACCTGCGGCACCGCATCGCCCGCTGTGTAAATGTCGGAAAAGCCGATGACGAGCAGCACCCGCTCGCGCGGGCTTTTCACCAGCCGAACGAGTGCCTGGAGCGTCAGCGCGCAGGTGCCTTCCGAGCCCACCAGCGCGCGCGCGACGTGAAAGCCGTTCTCCGGCAGCAACTGGTCGAGGTTGTAGCCGGACACGCGCCGCCTGATGCGCGGAAAGCCGCGGCGGATGTGCTCGGCGTAGCGGTCGCGCAGCGCGCGCAGCGCGCCATAGATCTCGCCCCGCCGCCCGCCGCCGCGAATGATCGCCTCCAGCTCCTCCTCGGAGGTCGCGCCGCACCAGAACCGTGCGCCGTCGTAGGTGAGCACCTCCAGCGCCTCGACGTTCTCGACCGTCTTTCCCGCCATCACCGAGTGCGGGCCGCAGGAGTTGTTGCCGATCATGCCGCCCAGAGTGCAGCGCGAATGCGTCGCCGGGTCCGGAGCGAAGGTGAGTCCGTGGCGCTCGGCCGCCGCGCGCAGCGCATCGCACACCACGCCCGGCTCGACGCGAGCAAGCCGCGCGACCGGGTCTATTTCCAGTACCCGGTGCAGGTACTTCGAGGCATCCATCACCACCGCGACGTTGACCGACTGGCCGCAGAGGGAGGTGCCGCCGCCGCGCGCGAGCACCGGCGCGCCGCGCGCGCGGCAGACCGCGAGCGCGGCGACGATGTCCTCCACGCTCTTGGGCAACACCACCCCGATCGGCACCTGCCGGTAGTTGGAGGCGTCCGAGGCATAGGCCGCGCGCGCTCCGGAGTCGAAGCGCACTTCTCCCTGCACCGCGCCGCGCAGCGCAATCTCCAGCTCGGCCTGGCTCACGCCGCGAGTGTAGCCGGGTCCAGGGTTCCGAGCAGCGGCGGCAGCGGGCAGTCGAGCACCGCGGCGACAAGGCGCAGCAGCTCGGCTTCCGCAAGCCGGATCGTGCCGTCGTGCGTCGCCGCCGCGAACAGGCCCTTCACGAGGATCGCCTTCTGCAGCGGCGCGAGATGTCTCAACGCTTCGAGCGCCGCCGCGGCATTCTCCAGCGTGACCTGCGCGCCCGCGGCAGCCTGAACGTCGAGACCCATCTCGGCCGCGCCCGCCTCCACCGCCGCATGCACTGCCGCGTCGCGCCCCTGCGGCGCATCCGCTCGCGCCCCCGCCTGCGCCACCAGCGCGAGCACGAGGGCGGCTTCCTTGCGCAGATCGGCGATCCGCTTCGGCCAGCCGGAGGGCGGCGCCGCAGGCAGGAGCTGATCGCGCGCCAGCGTCAGCACGACGAATTCGTGCAGCGACACGCGCCGGTCGGCCCGGATCACGACCTCCAGGGCGCGCAGCGTGTCCCTGCGCAACTCGAGCGGTGCGGCCTTCGCCGCCGGCAGCGCGAGGTCTATCACCGGCAGATGAAACGCCGGTCCGAGCCGCGCGGCGAGCGGCGCCACCGCGCCCGCTCGTTCGGCGAACCCCGCAAGCCCTTGCCCGGCCAGAGCAGCGAGCTGCGCGCGCCTGACCGCTTCGTCCGGCGCGAGCAGCAGCGCGACCAGCGCCGCGCACGCGCCCTCGCGCGTGCGCAGCCGCTCGCGCAGCTCGACCGGCAGCGCCGCAAGCAGCCGGCGCGTGTAATCCACCTTCGCTGCGTCGAGCGTGCCGACGAGCGCGGCGCTCTCGCCCGCCTGGCGGCCCCACTGCGTGCCGAGGTCGCCCGCGCGCCGACCCGAACCCGCGAGCGCCGCGGCCTCGCCGAGCACCGCCGCAGCGACCGCCTCGCGGCGCGCTGCGCCGGCCGCATCCGCCTGCTCGCCCGCCGGCGCTTCGCGCGCGCGCCTGCTGCGGTAGATCGCCGGCTGAAAACCCGGATGCACGCGGCGGATACGCTCTTCGATCGGCGGATGCGTCGCGAACAGCCGTTCGAACCACAGGGATACGCTCTCGGCGAAGAACATGTGCGAGAGGTCCTCGGCGTAGCGGTTCTGCACCAGCGCGCCCGCGGGCTCGGCGCGGATGCGGTCGAGCGCACCGGCGATGCCCTCGGGATTGCGCGTGAACTGCACGCTCGAGGCATCGGCGAGAAACTCGCGCTGGCGCGCCGCCGCCGCCTTGATCAGCCGGGCAAAGAAAAGGCCGACGTACCCGATGGCGGCGAGCGCCAGGCCGAGCGCGAGCAGCTGGCCCGAGGCGCGCGAGCGCCCGCGCTGCGAGCGGATCAGGAACTCGCCGGCCGAGCCGATGAAGACGATGCCGGCGAGCACGCCCAGCATGCGCACGTTGAGCCGCATGTCGCCGTTCAGGATGTGGCTGAACTCGTGTCCGATCAGTCCCTGCAGCTCGTCGCGGTCGAGCTTGTCCAGCGCCCCGCGCGTGACCACGACCACGGCATCGTACGGCTCGTAGCCGGCGGCAAAGGCGTTGATGCCGGGCTCGCCGTCCATCACGTACGCCGCCGGCACGCGCATGCCGGCGGCGATCGCCATTTCCTCGACCACGTTGAGATAGCGGCGCTCGAGAAAATCGGAGGTGTCCGGCCGCACCCGCCGCGCGCCGACCATCTCGGCGACCTTGCGCCCGCCCTGCGCCAGCTGCGCCACCTTCCGGACGCTGGCGCCGAGAACGACGAGCGCGGTGCCGGCCGCGCCCCAGCCGTACAGCGCCGCCGGCACGTGGCCGTACAGCGCGCTCAGGCTCACCGTTGCACCCGGCCACGGCAGCCTGGCGTATCCCGACCAGAGGTACGCGGTCGCGAGCACGAAGTCCACCGCGACGATCACGCCGGCGACCGCCAGCGCGAACAGCAGCACCAGGACCTTCGTGTTGCGGCGCGCGGCGTCCTGCTGCTCGAAGAACGTCGCCATGACGCGCCCGGCGCGCGCGTGGGCCTGTCCTCGTTACTGAAACGAAACCTTCGGCGCCTTGCGCTCGTCGGCCGATTCCGTCGCCTCCAGCAGCGCCGCCTCGGTGAAGTGGAACATGCCGGCGATGATCGAGTCGGGGAACGATTCGCGCCGCGTGTTGTATTCCATCACCGCGTCGTTGTAGGCCTGGCGCGCGAACGCGATCTTGTTCTCCGTCGAGGTGAGCTCTTCCTGCACCTGCAGGATGTTCTGGTTCGCCTTGAGGTCGGGGTAGGCCTCGAAGAGCGCAATCAGCCGCCCGAGCGCGCCCCCGAGCGCGCCTTCGGCCTGCGCCAGGCCCTGCATCGCCGCCGCCTCGCCCGGCGCGGCGGCCGCCTTCTGTGCCGCGCTCACTGCGGCGCTGCGCGCCGCGACCACCGCCTCGAGCGTCTGACGCTCGTGCGCGAGATAGCCCTTCGCCGCCTCGACCAGGTTGGGGATCAGGTCGTAGCGGCGCTTGAGCTGCACGTCAATCTGCGCGAACGCGTTCTTGAACCGCTGGCGCAGCGCCACCAGCCGGTTGTAGATGGAGATGGCGAAGAAGAAGATCGCGGCAAGGACGCCGAGAAAAATCCAGATGCCCATCATCCCCTCCCTCGAAAGACGCCGTGCCTCGGCTACTATAGCGCATGCGCGACTGGCTCTGCCGCTTTCTGCGCGCCCAGCCGCACGAACTGGCCGCCCTCGGCGGATCGTTCCTCTACTTCTTCCTGCTGCTCGCCGCGTATTACGTGCTGCGACCGGTGCGGGACGAGCTCGCCGTGCAGGCCGGTGCCGCGCGCCTGCCGCTCATCTTCACCGCCACGTTCGCGACCATGCTCGCCCTGGTGCCTGCCTGGGGCTGGCTGTGCGCGCGCCTCGCGCGCGCCCGGCTGCTCTCGGCGACCTACGCCTTCTTCGCGCTCAACCTCGCCCTCTTCTGGCTCGTGCTGCGCACCGGCGCCTCGCCGCTCGCCGCCGGCGCGTTCTTCGTCTGGGTGAGCGTGTTCAACCTGTTCGCGGTGTCGGTGTTCTGGAGCTTCATGGCCGACATCTTCGACCGCTCGCAGGCGGCGCGGCTTTTCCCGGCGATCGCGGCCGGCGGGAGCTGTGGTGCGATCGCCGGACCGACGCTCACCGCGCACCTCGCGCCGATGCTGGGACCTGCGAACCTGCTGCTCGTGTCGGCATTCGTGCTCGCGGCGATCATGGTGTGCATCCGCACCCTGACCGCCTGGGCGAGGCGACATCCGCGCCAGGGCGAGCCGCCGGCCGAGGAGCCGGTCGGCGGCTCGATCCTCGCCGGCGCGCGCGCCGCGCTCACCTCGCCGTATCTGCTCGGCATCAGCGCATGGCTCCTGTGCTATACGGTGCTTTCGACCTCGCTCTATTTCCAGCAGGTCGAGATCGTCGGTGCGGCGATCGCCGATCCCGCCGAGCGCACGCGGCTGTTCGCCACCGTGGACCTCGCGGTGAATTCGCTCACGCTGCTCGTGCAGCTTTCCCTCACCGCGCGCCTGTCGCTGCGGCTCGGCACCGGCTGGATGCTCGCGCTGATGCCGCTCGCCTCGCTCGCCGGGTTCGCGCTGCTCGGCGCGGTGCCGACGCTCGCGGTGCTCGTCGCCTTCGGCATCGCCCGGCGCGTGGGCGAATTCGCGATCTCCAAGCCGGTGCGCGAGGCGCTGTACACGGTGGTCGGGCGCGAGGAGCGCTACAAGGCGAAAAACTTCATTGACACCGTGGTGTACCGCGGCGGCGACGTGCTCTCCGGCTGGCTGGCGCAGGCGCTGCGCGCGCTCGGCCTCGGGGCCTCGGGCCTCGCGTTCGCGATGCTGCCGGTGGCCGCGGCCTGGGTCGCGCTGAGCTTCTGGCTCGGGCGCAGGCAGGCGGCGCCGCGCGGATAGAATCGCGCGCATGAATCCCTGGCGCCGGGCGACGCTGCAGGCGCTGGCGGCGTTCGCGGCATCCGCCATGGCGCGTTCCTCGCGATCCCGGACCGGTTCGATGCTCTCGCGCCCGATCCCGGCGAGCGGCGAGCCGCTGCCGGTGATCGGTCTGGGCACCTGGCAGGTGTTCGACGCCGGCGCCGATGCCGCGGCGAGGGCGCCGCTGCGCGAGGTACTGAAGCTCTTTCATGCCGGCGGCGGCCGGCTGGTGGACTCCTCGCCGATGTACGGCTCGGCCGAATCCGTGGTCGGCGACCTGTGCTCGGAGCTCGCGATCTGCGGGCAGCTTTTCATCGCGACCAAGGTGTGGACGAGCGGGCGTGCGGAAGGTATCCGCCAGATGGAAACATCGTTCCGCCGCTTGCGCGTACGCACGATGGATCTCATGCAGGTGCACAACCTCGTGGACGTCGCGACCCATGCGGCGACGCTCGCCGAATGGAAGGCCGCCGGGCGCGTGCGCTATATCGGCATCACCCACTACACCGCCTCGGCCTACGACGAGGTCGAGAAGTGGCTCAAGGCCGCTCGCTGGGATTTCCTGCAGATCAATTATTCGCTTGCCGAGCGCGAGGCCGAGCGGCGGCTGCTCGCGCTTGCGCGTGAGCGCGGCGTCGCGGTGATCGCCAACCGCCCGTTCGCCGAAGGCGCGCTCTTTCGCCGCGTGCGCGGCAAGCCGCTTCCCGGCTGGGCGGCCGATTTCGGCATCGCGAGCTGGGCGCAGTTTTTCCTCAAGTGGATCCTCGGCCATCCGGCGGTCACCTGCGTCATTCCCGGTACTGGCCGGCCGGAGCACGCCGTCGACAACCTCGCTGCCGGGCTGGCGCCGTTTCCCGACGAGGCGCTGCGCGTACAGATGGCGCGGCATTTCGAATCGCTGTGAGAACGATCGCCTTCGCCGCTTTCTTCGCGTGCGCGGACGCGGCCAGCCGCCGCAGTTTCTGTCCACGCACCCGTCGCACGAGATGCGCCTGAAGGAGATCGAGGCCAATCTCCCGCGCGTGCTGCCGCTCTACGAGCAGGCACGCGGGCGCTGAAAGCAGGCCTACGCCGCTCCCGCGAGATGCCGGCCGGCGATCCAGCCGAAGGTCATCGCCGGCCCGAGCGTGATGCCGGGTCCGGGGTAGTTTCCGCCCATGATCGAGAGCGCGTCGTTGCCCGCCGCGTAGAGCCCCGGAATCGGGCGCCTGTGGCGATCGAGTGCCTGCGCGTTCGCGTTCGTGACGATGCCCGCGTAGGTGCCAAGGTCGCCCACGTGCACCTGCACCGCGTAGAACGGCGCCGTCTCGATCGGCGCGACACAGGGGTTGGGCCGGATGTCCGGATCGCCGTAGAAGCGGTTGTACGCCGTCCCGCCCTTGCCAAAAACAGGGTCTGACCCTGTTTTTGCGTGGCGGTTGTATTCGGCGAGGGTGCGCTCCAGGCCCGCGGCGTCAATCCCGCACGCCGCCGCAAGCTCCGTCACCGTACGCCCCCGCCTGAGGTAGCCCGAGGCAAGGTGCGGCAAGAGCGGCAGCGGCCGCGGCTTGACATAGCCCAGGCCGTAGGCACGGATCGCGCGGTGATCGGTGACGAGCCACGCGGTCACTGCGCGCTCGCCGGCGCAGACCCGAAACAGCGCCTGAATGAAATCGTGGTACGAATTCGCCTCGTTCACGAACCGCTTGCCCGCGCGCGTCACCGCGATCACGCCGGGTTTCGCCCGGTCAATGAAGTGCGGAAAAAGCCCGAAGGAGCCGTCGCCGCGCGGCACCTTGGACACCGGCACCCATGCGGCGGCGTTGGGCAGCGACTCGTCTATCGTCGCACCCGCCGACTCGGCAAGGCGCAGGCCGTCGCCGGTGTTGCCGGGCGCGGCCGGCGAAAAATGCTCCTCGTGCGCGAACAGGCGCCGCCGGCGTTCGCCGTCGAGCGGAAAGCCGCCACAGGCGAGCACCACGCCGCGCCGGGCGCGAACCGCGACCTCCTCGCCGTTTCGCCGCACGAGCGCGCCGCGCACTGCGCCCGACTTGACGATGAGCCGCGCGACTGGCGTGCCATCCCACAGCTCGACGCCCGCGTCGAGCGCCGACTTGAGCAGCCGCGCTGCGAGCGCGTTGCCGTTGGTGAGCCGCACCCCGCGCCCGTAGGCGAGGCGTGCCAGCTCGTGGCCGAGGAGCCTGCGCGCGACAAACGCCGCGGAGGCGAGGGATTTCGACCAGCGCATGAAGTGCACCAGCTCCGCGCCGGAGCCGATCATCACGCCGAAGACGGTCAGCTCGGGAAGCGGCGGTCGGAGCTTCGCGAGCATCGGCCCCAGTTCTCGCCCGTCGAACGCGGTGGCGACGATCGAGCGTCCACCGGGTCTGCCGCCGGGCGCATCCGGGTGGTAGTCGGAAAAGGTCGCCGAAGGTTCGAAACGCACCGCCGTTTCGCGCTGGAACCACTCGACCATCCTCGGGCCGGCGCGAAGGAAGGCGTTCACCCGCTCCGGGTCGAACTTCTCGCCGGTCTCGTGAAGGAGGTACGTGGCCGCCTCCTCGATGCTGTCGCGCACGCCGATCGCGGCCTGCATCGGGTGGTTCGGGATCCACAGCCAGCCGCCCGAGCGCGCGGTGGTACCGCCGAAGAGCGGCTCCTTCTCGGCCACGATCACTTGCAGACCATGCTTGCGCGCGGTGACCGCGGCGGCGAGGCCGCCTGCACCCGAACCGGCCACGAGCACGTCGCATTCCATACCGGTTCGCGATCATACCCGTGCACCCGCGCCGCGATCGGCACGCCGAAACGGGCGCGGCGGCGCGGTGCCGGCTCGCGCGCGCCCTGGGCGACCTGTTATCGTTTCGCCGGACGGAACGGCACCGGAGCGAGGCGGATGAGAATCGCGTTCATAGGGTTGGGGTTGATGGGTGCGCCGATGGCGGCGAATCTGCTTCGCGCCGGTCACGCGCTTCGGGTCTGCGATCTGCGGCGGGAGGCCGCCGACGCGCTCATCGCCCTCGGCGCGCAGTGGTCCGACGACCCCGCTCGCGGGGCGGAGATGGCGCTCACGTCGCTGCCCGGCCCGCCGGAGGTCGAAGCGTGGGCACCCCGGATATTCGGCGCGCTGGCGCCCGGTTCGGCGTGGTTCGACCTCAGCACCAATTCGCCGCAGGCGGTGCGAAGACTCCATGCCGAAGCGGCCGCGCGCGGCATCCACTTTCTGGACGCGCCGGTGAGCGGCGGACCGCGCGGCGCGGCAAGCGGCCGGCTTGCGCTCTGGGTGGGCGGCGAACGATCGGCCTACGAGCGCGCGCTGCCGGTGCTCGGCGCAATCGCCGACCGCCCTTTCTACGTCGGCCCGGCGGGCGCGGGCACGGTGGCCAAGCTCGCGCACAACGCCGCCAGCTTCATGGTGCAGACCGCGCTCGCCGAGGCGATGACGCTGGGCGTGAAGGCGGGCGTGGAGCCGCTGGCGCTCTTTCGCGCGCTGCGCCAGGGCGCCACCGGGCGCGCGCGCACCTTCGACCGCCTCGTCGAGCAGTTCCTCCCCGGCCGATACGACCCGCCGGCGTTCGCCCTGCGCCTCGCGCACAAGGACATGAGCCTCGCGCTGGAGCTGGCGCGCTCGGTCGGCGTGCCGATGCATGCCGGCGAGCACGCGTTTGCGGAACTGTCGGAGGCGCTCGCGCGCGGCTGGGGCGAGCGCGATGCCCGCGTCGCGATGACGCTGCAGGAAGAGCGCGCCGGCGTCGCGGTGCGCGTTCCTCCCGAGGCGATCGAGGACGCGCTCGCGGACTGACCGCGCCGCGGCGCGACCCGCCGCGGGCCGATCGCGTAGACTTCGCGCTTTCGCGCCGCCCCACCCCTTGACCCTTCCCCAGCACAAGCTCGGCATCGCGGCGATGGTGCTGTGCGCCTTTCTCTGGAGCACGGCGGGGCTCGTCATGCGCACCGCCTCGGTGAAAAACGGCTGGGAGGCGACGTTCTGGCGCTCGCTGTTTCTCTGCGCCGTCATCGGCCTGCTCGTCGCCTTTCAGTACCGCGGCGCGGCGCTCGAACGCATGCGCGCGATGGGATGGCACGGCGCGGTATCCGGCCTGTGCTGGGCGACGATGTTCACCGCGTTCATGCTGGCGCTCGCGCTTACCACCGTGGCCAACACGCTGGTAATGATGGCGCTGCTGCCGTTCTTCGCGGCGCTCGCGGGGCGCATCGTCCTCGGCGAGAGGATTGCCGCGCGCACGTGGATCGCGATGGCGGCGGCCGCGGCGGGTGTCGCGGCCATGTTCCACGACGGTTTCGCGAGCGGCACCTTCGCCGGAAGCCTCGTCGCGCTCGCGATTCCGGTCGCGGCCGCGGTGAATACCGTCGTGGTGAAGCTCGGGCGCGGGCGCGTGGACCTGGTGCCGGCGCTTTTCCTCGGCGGCGCGATCTCGGTGGCCCTTGCCGCGCCCTTTGCCGCGCCGTTCACCGCCGGCGGGCGCGACCTCGCGCTCTTCGGCGCGCTTGCGCTCTTCCAGCTCGCCGTCCCCTGCGTGCTGCTCGTGAGCGTGGTCATGCCGCGGCTCTCGGCGGCGGAGATCGGGCTGCTGTCGCTGCTGGAAGTGGTGCTCGGGCCGCTGTGGGTCTGGCTCGCCTGGGGAGAGCACCCTGGGCCGACAGCGCTCGGCGGCGGCGTGATCGTGCTCGCGGCGCTCGCCCTCAACGAGGGCGTCGCGCTCGCCCTGGAGCGGCGCGCGGCGCGCGCCCCGCTCGTCTTCAGCCGCCCTTCTTCCCGATCACCTTCGCGAGCGCAGTGAAGTACTCCTCGCCGTAGCCGGCGGCGGCGGCGCGCTTGAGCAGCGCGCGCGCATTCGCCGCGCCGGTGAGCTCCAGCCCCGCTTCGCGCGCAAGCTGCAGCGCGTAGCGGATGTCCTTGAGGGCGTACAGCGTCGGGTAGGCGCGCCGGGGATACTTGCCGGGCAGGATCGACTTCATGCCGTGATGGCGCAGCGCGAAGCTGTCGGCCGAACCCTTGGCGAGAACCTCGAACGCAAGCTCCGGCCGGATGCCGCAGTGGCGCACGAGCGCGAGGCCTTCGGCGATCGCGACGACGTTCTGAAACAGGATCATGTTGTTGACGATCTTCATCGCCTGACCGGCGCCGGGCGGCCCGCAGTGAACGATGTCGCTCGCGACGTGCGCCAGAAGCGGCCGGATGCGGTGGAACGCCTTTTCGCTCGCCCCGACCATCGCAAGGAGCGTGCCTTTCTCGGCCGCCTCGCGCGTGCGCGCGACCGGCGCATCGCAGAAATCTATGCCGCGCGCTCCGAACCGTTCGGCGAGATCGCGCGCGAGCGGTACCGAGCTGGTGGAAAGGTCCACCACGCAGCCTCCGGGCCGCATGGTGCCGAGCAACCCCCCGGCACCGACGCAGACGCGCTGCACCGCGGTGCGGCCCGGGAGCGCGAGGAACACGATTTCGGCGCGGCGCCCGACGTCGGCCACCGACTCGGCCGCGATGACCCCGTCCTCGCCCAGGCGCTCCAGCGGCGCGTCGTCGAGGTCGAACGCGCAAATGCGCTCGCCCGACTTTCGCGCCATGTTGCGGCACATCGGCTCGCCCATCACGCCCACGCCGATAAATCCCAGCATCGGCCCTCCCCGAACCTGCCGCCCGGGCGCTTGAGCGCGCGCCGGCCGCGAACGCCGATGGTAGCCCAGCGCGGCGCGGCGCGCAGACTACAATCCCCGGCGATGGCGGCACGCAATACGGATCCGGTCATCGTCGCAGGCGGCGGCATCGGCGGGCTGGCGGCGGCGCGCGCGCTCGCGCTCAAGGGCTTCCGGGTTCTGGTGCTGGAGCAGGCGCAGGAGTTCGGCGAGATCGGAGCGGGCATACAGCTCGCGCCCAACGCCTGGCACGCGATTGACGCGCTCCGGGTGGGCGAACTGGTCAAGCGCGACGCGGTGTTCATCGAGCGATTGCTCCTGATGGACGGCGTAACCGGCGAGACGGTGATAGACATTCCGCTCGATGAGCGGTTCGTGCGCCGCTTCGGCAATCCGTACGCGGTGACGCACCGCGCCGATATCCACGGCGCGCTGCTCGATGCCTGCCGCGCGAGCCCGCTCGTCGAGCTGAGCCCGCGCACCCGCGTCTCAGGCTTCGAGCAGGACGGCCGCGGCGTGACGGTGATCACCGCAGCGGGCGAGCGCCTGCGCGGCGCTGCGCTGGTAGGGGCCGACGGCGGGCGCTCGGCGGTGCGCGAGCAAATCGTCGGCGACGGCGAGCCGCCGCCTTCCGGGCACATGTGCTACCGCGCGGTGCTGAAAGCGGAGGAGATGCCGGCCGACCTGCGCTGGGCGGCGGCCACCCTCTGGGCGGGCCACAACACCCACATCGTGCACTATCCCCTGCGCGGCTGGAAGCTCTTCAACCTCGTGGCGACCGTGGTGCGCCCGCAGGCGGGCGCCGGCCACAACGAGGAGGCATCGCCCGAGGAGGTCCTGCCGCTGTTCGCCCACAACTGCGAAAAGCCGATGAGCATCCTGCGCGCGCCGCGCTCGTTCCGGCGCTGGATGCTGCGCTTCCGCGAGCCGGTCGGGCGCTGGACCGAGGGGCGCGTCGCGCTGCTGGGCGATGCCGCGCACCTGATGCTGCAGTACCTGGCGCAAGGAGCGGCGATGGCGCTGGAGGACGCCGTGTGCCTCGCCGGCTGTGCCGACGAGGCCGGCGGAGACTTCGAGCGCGCCTTCTCGCTGTACCGCGAGCGGCGCTTGGTGCGCGCCTCGCGCGTCCAGATCTCGGCCCGGCTGATGGGCCTCGTCTTTCACGCCGCCGACGGCATCGAGCGGCTGGTGAGAAACGACATCTACCGCGGCCGGCCGGCCGAGCGCTACTACGATGCGCTGGAGTGGCTGTTCACCGCACCCGAGTACGTGTGCAACTTCCGCCCCGCCCCCGGGGGGTGAGCGCCTACTCCTTGCGGCCGTATTTTCCGATCAAGACCGCCTTTGCGATCGCGTTCGCGTTGACCATGAATCCGGCGAGCGAGGCGCTCGCGCCGGCGACGTCCAGCCGTTCGGTCTTGAGCGCGTACAGCGTGAAGATGTAGCGGTGCGGCTTGTCTCCGGCCGGCGGACAGGGGCCGCCCCAACCGGGCGAGCCGAAGTCGGTCGTCACCTGCACCGCGCCGGCCGGCAGCTTCGAGCCGTCCGCCCGGCCCGCGTCCTTTTCCAGGCGCGTCACCGAGGCGGGGATGTTCACCACCACCCAGTGCCACCAGCCGGCCCCGCCGGTGGGCGCGTCCGGGTCGTGGCAGAGCAACGCAAAGCTCTTCGTGCCCTCGGGCGCTCCCGACCACTCCAGCGCCGGCGAGATGTTCTCGCCCTTGCAGCCGAAGCCGTTGTACACCTGCTCCATCGCGAGCGTGCCGTTGGGCCGGAAGTCGGGGCTGGTGAGCCGGAATTTCGGGCGCGCCGGCCGCGCCGGGCGCTTTTTCGCCACCTTTTTTGCGGGCATGGTGCTGTCCTCCTCTGGTCGAAAAAACCGGCGCCCATTGTAGCCAAGCGGCGAAACGGCGCCCCGCCCCGGCCGCTGCACGCGCATAATGCGGCACTCGCTGGAGGCCCGCATGAAACCCGCAACGACCCGCACCCGCATCGAGGGCGTGCTCGCGCCCGTCATCACTCCCTTTCGCCGCGATCTTTCGCCGGACCCCGACCGGTTCGTTCGCCACTGCAAATGGCTGATGCGAAGCGGCTGCTCAGGACTGGCCGTCTTCGGCACCAACAGCGAGGCGAACTCCACGTCGGTGGAGGAAAAGCTGGAGCTGCTGGAGGCGCTGGTGAAGGGCGGCGTACCGGCGGCGGTGCTCATGCCCGGCACCGGCCATTGCGCGCTCACCGATGCGGTGACGATGACGCGCGAGGCGGTGAGGATGGGATGCGCCGGCGTGCTGATGCTGCCGCCGTTCTACTACAAGGGCGTGTCCGACGAGGGGCTCGCCCGCTTCTTTTCGGAGGTGATCGAGCGCGTCGGCGACGAACGGCTGCGTCTTTACCTCTACCACATCCCGCCGGTGTCGAACGTGCCGATCACGACGGCACTCATCGAGCGGCTGCTCGATCGCTATCCCGGCATCGTCGCCGGCGCCAAGGACTCCTCCGGCGACTGGGAGAACACGCGCACCTGGCTCGAGCGCTTCGCCGAGCGCGGCTTCGACGTGTTCCCGGGAAGCGAGGTTTTCCTGCTCGCGGGCATGCGCGCGGGCGCGAAGGGTTGCATCTCGGCCACGGCCAACATCAACGCCGGGGCGATTGACCGCGTCTGGCGCAACTGGCGGTCGCCCGAGGCAGAAAAGCTCCAGGCGCAGATCACCGCGACGCGCGCAATCGTGCAGAAAGTGCCGATGATCCCGGCCCTGAAGGCCGTGACCGCGCATTTCGCGAACGACGCCGAGTGGCGCCGCGTGCGCCCGCCGCTGGTCGAGCTGACCGCGCACGAGGAGCGCCAGATCATCACCGAACTCAAGGCGGCGGGCTTCTCCATGCCCGGCCTGTAGGCGCTTGCCGACCGCGCTCATCACCGGCGCCGGGCGGGGCATCGGTCGTGCCACGGCGCGAGCCTTCCTCACCGCCGGCTGGCGCGTTCTTGCGCTCGACAAGGCCTTTGGTGCCGAGATCGCCGGCGAGCGCGTGGACTTCGACCTGCGGCGCACCGGCGAGATCGCCTCGCTCGTCGCCCGGATCGGGCCGATTGACACGCTGGTCAACAACGCCGCGGTGCTCTACTGCGAGCCCTACGACGCGATCCCGGAGGAGCACCGGCGCGAGATCCTCGCGGTGAACCTGGAGGCGCCGGCGGCGCTGATCGCGGCGCTCGCGCCGCAGATGAGGGCACGAGGCAGGGACCCCGCGAGCGGCGTCGCCGGGCGCATCGTCAACGTCGCCTCGGTCGCCGCCTTCACCGGGCATCCCGACCTGTGGTACGGCATCACCAAGGCGGGTCTGCTCAACCTGACGAAATCCTGGGCACGCGAACTCGGGCCGCACGGCGTGCTCGTCAATGCCGTCGCACCCGGCCCGACGCTGACGGCGATGTACGAGCAGCTTCCCGCGTCACGAAAAGAGGGCGTCATGCGCTCGGTCTATTCCGGCCGCATCTGCCGCCCGGAAGAAGTCGCCGCCGCGATCCTGTGGCTAGGGGCGACCTGTCCCGAATACGTGAACGGCGTCACGCTCGACGTCAACAACGGTTCGTACCCACGCTGAGGAGACCTTGACGATCGCAAGAACGCTCTCGGCCATCGCGATGGCTCGCCTCGCCTGCGTCGCCGCGGCGCAGGGCTTTCCGACGCACCCCGTCAAGCTGATCATGCCGCACGACCCGGGCGGAAACTCCGACACCTTCGGCTTCTCGATCGCGATCTACCCGAGCGCCGGCATGGCGAGCGCGTGCGCCGCGCTGGAGGCTGCGTACCGCCACCTCGCGGAACAGGGCAGCACGATCGGCTCGCCCGTGCCGGCCTACGACATGCCGCGCCTGCACGAGCGGGTCGGGCACCCGGAGGTCTGGGGCTTCGAGCGGCGCTTTTCGGAAATCCCGTAGATGGGCCGCACGCTCTTCGAGAAAGTCTGGGACGAGCACGTCGTCGCCGACCTGGGCGGCGGCATGGCGCTGCTTCACGTGGACCGGCACCTGCTGCACGATCTGGGCGGTTCACAGGCGCTCGCCGAGCTGCGCGCACGGGATTTGAAGGTGCGCAATCCCGGGCTCACCTTCGCGACGCCCGATCACGTCGTCGGAACCGCGCCGCGCACCCGCGAGACGCGCGATTGGGCGGTGAAGCTGGTGGATGCGCTTCGCGCCGAGACCGCGCGCGCGGGCGTGCGCCTTTTCGACCTGGACTCCGGTTCGCAGGGCATCGTGCATGTGATCGCGCCCGAGCTGGGCCTCGCGCTTCCGGGCACGCTTGTCGTCTGCGGCGACAGCCACACCTGCACCCACGGCGCGCTCGGGGCGATCGGCTTCGGCATCGGCGCGAGCGAGATCGTGCACGTCCTCGCGACTCAGTGCATCGTGCAGAAACGGCCGAAGACCCTGCGCGTCACCTTCCAGGGGGCGCCGGCACGCGGGGTGTACGCAAAAGACATGATCCTCGCGCTCATCGGTCGGATCGGGGCGGCGGGCGCGAGCGGCTTCGCGGTCGAATACGCCGGCCCGGCGGTGCGCGCGCTCGACATGGAAGCGCGCATGACGCTGTGCAACCTCTCGATCGAGCTGGGGGCGAGAATCGGCATGATCGCGCCGGACGAGACCACCTTCGCCTGGCTCGAGGGCCGCCCCTTCGCGCCGCAGGGCTCGCTGTTCGAGCAGGCGCTCGCGCAGTGGCGCACGCTTGCCGGCGACGCCGATGCGCGCTTCGATCGCGAAGTGGCCCTCGACTGCTCCGAGCTGTGCCCGCAGATCACCTGGGGCACCAGTCCCGAGGACGTGATCGGCGTGGACGGCACGGTCCCGCAGCCGAGGGACGAGGCAAAGCGCGCCGCGCTCGAATACATGGGCCTGCGGGCAGGCACGCGCATCGCCGGCACGAAGGTGGATCGCGTCTTCATCGGTTCGTGCACCAATTCGCGGCTCTCCGATCTGCGCATCGCCGCCGAGGTGGCCAGACGCGGGCGCGTGGCAAGGCACGTCGCGGCATGGGTCGTGCCCGGCTCGATGCGCGTCAAGCGCGCGGCCGAGGCCGAGGGACTGCACGAGATCTTTCTCGCCGCAGGCTTCGAGTGGCGCGAGCCGGGCTGCTCGATGTGCGTGGGAGCGAACGGCGAGTGGGTCGAGCCCGAGGCGCGCTGCGTCTCCACGTCCAACCGCAACTTCGTCGGTCGCCAGGGTCCGCGCGCGCGCACGCACCTCGCAAGCCCGGCGACCGCCGCCGCGAGCGCGCTCGCGGGCGAGATCGCCGACGTGCGCGGGGTGCTCTGAGCATGGAGAAGTTCACCCGCCTCGAGGCAGTCGCGGCCTCGATCGCGCAGCCGAACGTGGACACCGACGTCATCATCCGCGTCGAGCGCTGCGCGCGCGTGCCGCGCGCGGAGCTGGGCCGCTGGGCGTTCGAGGCGCTGCGCTACCGCGCCGACGGAAGCGAGAATCCCGATTTTGTCCTCAACCGCGAGCCATGGCGCCGCGCGCGGATCCTCGTCTGCGGCGAGAACTTCGGCTGCGGCAGTTCCCGCGAGATGGCCGTGTGGGCGATCGCGGCAATGGGCATCCGCTGCCTCATCGCCCCCTCTTTCGGCGACATCTTCAGCAACAACTGCTTCCAGAACGGTGTGCTCGCGGTGCGGCTCGATCGCGCGACGGTGGCACGACTGCATGCCCTCGCGGCCGATCCGGCGACCGCGACGATGACGGTGGATCTCGGGCGCTCGACGATCCGCACCGCGAGCGGCGAGGAGATCGCGTTCGAGGTGGCACCGCTGGAGCGCCGCGCGCTGCTGGAGGGACTGGACCCGATCGGCCTGACCCTGACGCTGGAGGAGCGCATCGCGGCATTCGAGGCCCGCGACCGCGCGCGGCGGCCCTGGGTCTACTTTGCCGGGCCGGCTACCTGACGCGGTAGATCTCGGTGTCGAAGTTGCCGCGCCAGGCATCCAGCGTGGCGCGCTTGCTTTTTTCCGGCGCGGTGAGCACCGCGTGCGCGGCACCCTTGTCCCACCGCATCTTGAAGATGCGCCGGTCCTCGCCCCCCGAGCGCGCGATCACCTCGGTCGCTTCGGCCGCCGCCGCGCCCCAGCCCGAGCGCAGGTGCTTCTTCACGAGCTCGAGGTCCTTCGAGTCGAAGCGCACGCTGAAAGCCTGCACCGCGCCCGCCTTGAGATAGAAGGTGATGCGTGCCTTCGCGCCGCCGAAGGAGATCCGCGCATCGTCGCAGCGCCGGTCGGCGGCGTCCGATTTCCACTCCAGCGGCTTGCAGTGCGCGCTCGGGTAGGCGCGCTTGATGTCAGCCTCGGCAGCGCCGAGCGCGACGCCGCCGGCGTCGAACGCCGCCGCGCCCGCCACCCACCCCAGCACCATCAGGGTCGGACCCCATGTCGCGAAAAACGGGATCGCCCGCCCGATCTCGTACTTGCCGATGTGATGCAGCATCCGCGGCAAATGCTACCCCAGCCACCGGCCGCCCCGGGGTTAGAATGGGTCGGTCTGAGGAGACACACCGTGCCGCAGAGCCCCGCCCGCTTTTTCCTGCCGGCGCTTCTCGTGGCCGCCTGCGCCGCGCCGGACTGGCAGCGGCCGGGCGCTTCGGCCGACGAGGCGCGCGAGGACTTCGCCGCTTGCCGTGCCGCGGCGCACGAGCGCATGGCGCGCGCCGCGCCCGCGGCCGGCCCGCAGGTGCAGCTCGATCCGCGCTTCGGGGCGACCGATCCCTATCGGCCCGCCGAGCGCCGGCTGGAAGAAGAACGTCAGGTGGACGCCTGCATGCGCGCGAAGGGCTATACCCTCGGGCCCGCGCCGCGCTAGGCCGTTCCGCCCCCCACGCGCAGCACGTGCCGCACGCGCGCGGCCGCCTCTTCGAACGCCTCGTCCGGCCTCGGTTCGTGGCTCGCCGGCCGCGCGCGGATGCGCAGCTCTTTCAATTCCTCGCGCTCGCGGCCGGCGAGCCGGAACGCCTGGTCCTTGCCGGAAAGGTATTGCGGCGGCCAGTACTGGGCGGCGTGCTGGTACCAGGCCGAGGCCTGCAGCGTGAAATAGGGATTGACGAGATGCGGCCGGGCGAGCGCGACGAGGTCCGCCTTGCCCGCGGCGAGGAGCGTGTTCACCTGATCGGCGGTGGTGATCGCGCCCACGGTCATCGTCGCGATCTTCACCTCGTTTCTCACCCAGTCGGAAAACGGCGCCTGGTACATGCGCCCGTACACCGGCTTCTGCCAGGGCACCGTCTGCCCGGTGGAGCAGTCGATCAGATCGCAGCCCGCCTCCTTCAGCATCCGCGTGAGCGCCATCAGGTCCTCGCCCGAGAGTCCGCCCGGCGCCCAGTCGGTCGCCGAGATGCGCACCGACATCGGCTTGTCCTGCGGCCACACCGCTCGGGCAGCGCGAAACACCTCCAGCGGGAAGCGCATGCGGTTCTGGATCGGCCCGCCGTATTCGTCGCTGCGCCGGTTGGTGAGCGGCGAGATGAAGCTGGCGAGCAGATAGCCGTGCGCCATGTGGATCTCCAGCATGTCGAAGCCCGCCTCGTCGGCGAGCCTCGCCGAGCGCACGAAGTCGGCGAGCACCTTGTCCATGTCGGCGCGCGTCATCTCGCGCGGCACCTGCGAGATCCCCTCCAGGTACGGAATCGGCGAGGGGGCGATGAGCGGCCAGTTGCCGGAAGCGAGCGGATGGTCCATTTTCTCCCAGCCGAGCTGCGTCGAGCCCTTGCGCCCGGAGTGGCCGATCTGCAGGCACAGCTTCGCCTTCGAGTTCGCGTGGCAGAAGTCCACGATGCGCCGGAAGGCGTCGCGCTGGGTTTCGTTCCACAGTCCGGTGCAGCCGGGCGAGATGCGCCCTTCGGGCGACACGCAGGTCATCTCGACGACGACCAGCCCCGCGCCGCCGATCGCGCGCGAGCCGAGATGCACGAAATGCCAGTCGGTCGGCACGCCCTCGACCGCCGAGTACTGATCCATCGGCGACACCACCACCCGGTTCTCCAGCACCATCCCGCGCAGGCGAAACGGCGTGAACATCGGCACCGGCGGGTTTTCCAGGTCCACGGGAAAGCCGCGCGCCCGCACGCCGGCGGCGTACCAGCGCTGCACCTCCTTGACGAACCCCGGGTCGCGCAGCTCCAGGTTCTCCCAGGTGATCTGCTTGGAGCGCGACATCACGCCGAAGGCGAACTGCTCGGGATCCATGCCCCAGTAGCGCTTCATGTTCTCGAACCAGGCGAGCGAGACGTTCGCCGCGTGCTGCGTCTTCTCGACTTCCTCGCGCCGCGCGGTGTCGTAGCGCGCCAACGCCCGCTCGACGGTGCCTTCGGCCCGGAAGCACTCGTAGAGCGCGATCGCGTCCTCCATCGCCAGCTTGGTGCCCGAGCCGATCGAGAAATGCGCCGTCGCCTTCGCATCGCCCACGAGCACCGCGTTGCCCATCACCCAGGTGCGGTTGACGATGGTGGGGAAGTTGCGCCAGATCGAGCGATTGGCGATCAGCTTGTGGCCGGCCAGTTCCTCGGCGAACACGCGCTCCAGCGTCGCGAGCATTTCACGCTCGTCCTTGCGATCGAACCCGAAGTTGCGCCAGGTGGCCTCGTCGGTCTCGATCACCCAGGTCGAGCGACCGGCCTCGTACTGGTAGCAGTGCGCGAGGATGATCCCCTCGGGCGTCTCGCGGAAGAAATACTTGAATGCGTCGAGCGGCCGCGTCGAGCCCAGCCACACGAACTTGTTCGGCCGCAGGTCCACGCTCGGCTGGAAATGGTCCTTGTGCTGCTCGCGGATTCTGGAGTGGATGCCGTCGGCGACCACGATCAGGTCGGAGTCGGGAAACTCGGCGAGCGAGTTCACCTCGTGCTGAAAGACGAGCTTGGCGCCCAGCTCGCTCGCGCGGTCGTGCAGGATGTTGAGCAGCGCCATGCGCGAGCAGCCGCAGAAGCCGTTGCCGGCGACGCGCAGCGTGCGGCCCTTGTAGACCACGTCCACGTCGTCCCAGTAGGCGAAGCGGCGCCGGATCATCTCGTAGGACGGCACGTCGTAGGCCTTGAAGGTGTCCAGCGTCTGATCGGAGAACACCACGCCGAAGCCGAAGGTGTCGTCCGGCCGGTTGCGCTCGTACACCGTGACGTCCCAGCGCGGCCAGGCCTTCTTCGCGAGCACGGCGAAATACAGCCCTCCCGGCCCGCCGCCGATGACGGTGACTTTCATGCGACCTCCGGAATCACGGCGGTGGCCTCGATCTCCAGGCGCGCCTCGGGCTCGACGAGCCCCGAAACCTCGACCACCGACATCGCGGGATAGTGGCGCCCCATCAGCTCGCGGTACGCGGCGCCGACGTCCTTGAGCGAAGCGAGGTATTCGGCGCGATCGAGCACGTACCAGGTCATGCGCACCAGGTGCTCGGGTCGCCCCCCCGCCTGCGCCAGCACTTCGAGGATGTTGGCGAGCGCCTGGCGGAACTGCCCGGCGAAGTCGCGCGCCTGCCAGCGCCCCTCGCCCGTCCAGCCCACCTGCCCGGCGATATAGACGGTGGTGCCGCCCTTGACGGCGACGCCGTTCGCAAAACCCCGCGGCCTCGCCCAGCCGGGAGGCTGAAGTATGGTCATCATCCCTGCATCCTCAGCTTGAAGCGCTGCAGCTTGCCGGTCTCGGTGCGCGGCAACGACGCCACGAATTCCACCTTGCGCGGGTACTTGTAGGGCGCGATCGTGCGCTTGACATGCTCCTGCAGCTCCTTCGCCATCGCCTCGCCCGGCTGCGCCCCCGGCTTGAGCACGACGAACGCCTTCACGATCATGCCGCGGTCCTCGTCGGGCACGCCGACCACGCCGCATTCGGCGACCGCCGGGTGCGAAAGCAGCGCCCCCTCCACCTCGGGACCTGCGATGTTGTAGCCCGCCGAGATGATCATGTCGTCGGTGCGCGCCTGGTAGAAGAAGTAGCCGTCGGCGTCCATGACGTACGCGTCGCCGGTGACGTTCCAGCCGTGCTGCACGTAGGTCTTCTGGCGCTCGTCGGCGAGGTAGCGGCAGCCGGTCGGGCCCTTGACCGCCAGGCGCCCGATGGTGCCCGGCTTGCACGGGCGGCCCTCGTCGTCGAGCACCGTGGCGACGTAGCCGGGCAGCGCGTAGCCGGTCGCGCCGCGCCGGACGCGCTCCGGGGTGTGCGAGATGAAGATGTGGATCATCTCGGTCGAGCCGATGCCGTCGATGATCTCGATGCCGCTCGCCTCCTTGAAGAGCTGGCGCGTGGCATCCGGCAGCGCCTCGCCCGCCGAGACGCACTTGGCGAGCGTCGGGATCTCCCCGCGCCGCCACAGGCCGGCGAGCTGCCGGTACATCGTCGGCGCGGTGAAAAGCGTCGTCGCCCGGAAGCGCTGGATGGACTCGATGAGCGTCTGCGGCGTGAGCTTCTCGACCAGCGCGACGCTCGCACCGAAACGAAGCGGAAACGCAAGCAGACCCCCCAGACCGAAGGTGAAGGCAAGCGGCGGCGTGCCGATGAAGACGTCGTCGCGCGACGGCTTCAGGCAGTGTCGCGGGAACACGTCGCACATCGCGATCACGTCGCGGTGAAAGTGGATCGTGCCCTTCGGCTTGCCGGTGGTGCCGGAGGTGAAGGCGATCAGCGCCGGGTCGTCGGCCGCGGTGTCCACGGTCGCAAACTCGTCCGGCTTTCCCCGGCACAGGGCGTCGAGCGAGTCCGGCGCGTCGTCGTACCAGTAGCGCACCTCGCGCAGGGTCGGGCAGGCCGGAGCCGCGAGCTTCAGTTCCTCCTCGAGGCGCCGGTCGCAGAGCGCGTGGGTAATCTGCGCCTTGTTGATGATTTCGGTGAGTTCGCGGGCGCGCAAGAGCGGCATCGTGCCGACGCACACCCCGCCCGCCTTGAACACCGCCAGCCAGCAGGCGGCCATCATCGGGTTGTTGGGCCCGCGGATGAGCACGCGGTTGCCGGGAACGAGCCCCATGTCCTCGGTGAGCACCCGCGCGATGCGGTTCGCCTGCGCCAGAAGCTGCAGGTAGGTGCATTCGCCGTCGGGTGCGCGGATGGCGATCCTCGCGCCGTCGCCGGCGCGCACGCGCTCATCGAGCAGCACCCCGGCGCAGTTCATGCGCTCGGGGTATTGCAGCTCCGGAAGATCGAAGCGGAACTCGGGCCACCACGCCTTCGGCGGGAGGTTGTCGCGCACGAAGGTATCCACATGCGCCGTCCTTGCGCTCATGGCATCGCCTCCTTGAGCAGTTCCCTCGCGATGATCACCTTTTGCACCTCGCTCGCGCCCTCGTAGATGCGAAGCGCGCGCACCTCGCGGTACAGGCGCTCGACCGGGTGATCGCGCTTGACGCCCAGCCCGCCCAACAACTGCACCGCGGCGTCCACCACCTGCTGGGCGGTCTCGGTTGCGACGAGCTTCGCCGCCGCCGCCTCGCGCGTGACGCGCTGCTTTTTCACGTCGCGCAGCCAGCCGGCGCGGTAGGCGAGCAGCGCCGCCGCCTCGATCCCGGCGGCCATGTCCGCCAGCCTCGCCTGCGTCATCTGCAGGTCGGCAAGGCGAGCGCCGAACATGCGCCGGCCGCGCGCGCGCGCGAGCGCCTCGTCGAGCGCCCGACGCGCAAAGCCCACCGCGGCGGCCGCGACCGTGGTGCGAAAGACATCGAGCGTGCGCATCGCGAGGCGAAAGCCCTCGCCCGTGCGCCCGAGCAGTTCGGCGCGCGCACCGGCGAGCCTCACCGTCGCCATCGGATGCGGAGCGGTGATCTCGATGCGCTCGGAAGCGTCCACCTCGCCCGCCTCGACGACGAAGGCGGAGATGCCTTCGTCGGCGCGCGCAAAAACGACGTAAAAGTCGGCGATGCCGCCGTTCGAGATCCAGGTCTTGACGCCGTCGAGCCGCCAGTCGGAGCCGTCGGGCCGGGCGCGAGTCGAGAGCGCGGCGGCATCCGAACCGGCCTCGGGCTCCGAGAGCGCGAACGCGGCGATCGCCTCGCCGCGCGCGGCGCGCGGCAGCCATCGCGCCTTCTGCGCCTCGCTTCCGGCGAGCGCGATCGGGCCGGCGCCCAGCCCCTGCATGACGAACGCGAAATCGGCCAGTCCGGCGTGATACGCCAGCACCTCGCGCACGAGCGCGATCGAGCGCACGTCGAAGTCGGTGCCGCCCGGCACGCACCAGCGCAGGAAACCGGCCGCGCCGAGCGCCTTCACCAGCCGCCGGCAAATGGCGTCGGCATCCCCGCCGTGCGCGTCGCCCAGGTTGGCACTCGCCCACGCCTCGATGTCGCGCGCCAGCTCGCCGTGGCGCGGCTCGAAGAAGGGCCAGTCGTAGTGGGCGAACCGGTCCATTCAGTCGCCTTCGAAGACCGGCTTGCGCCTGGCCGCGAACGCCTCGTAGGCGCGGCGAAAGTCTTTCGTCTGCATGCAGATCGCCTGCGCCTGCGCCTCCATTTCGATCGCTTCGTCAAGGCCGACGTTCCACTCCTGAAAGAGCATCTTCTTCGTCATCGCATTGGCGAAGGTCGGGCCGGCGGCGAGCGCCTGCGCGGTCTCCAGCGCCGCCGCAGGCGCCGGCGCGGCGAGCCGGTTGAAGAAGCCCCAGGCGAGCCCTTCTTCGGCCGACATCGTGCGGCCGGTGTAGAGCAGCTCCGCCGCGCGCCCCTGGCCGATCACGCGCGGCAGCATCGCGCAGGCGCCCATGTCGCAGCCGGCGAGCCCCACGCGGTTGAAAAGGAAGGAAACTTTTGCGTCGGGCGCCCCGATCCGCAGGTCGGAAAAGAGCGCAATCATGGCGCCGGCGCCGGCGCAGACGCCTTCGACCGCCGCGACCACCGGCTGCGGGCAGGCGAGCATCGCCTTCACCAGGTCCCCGGTCATGCGGGTGAAGTCAAGAAGCTGCGGCGCGGTCATCTTCGTGAGCGGCCCAATGATCTCGTGCACGTCGCCGCCGGAGCAGAAGTTGCCGCCGGCGCCGGTGATCACCACCGCCCTCACCTCCCGCTCGCGCTCGAGCTGCCGGAACAGGTCGCGCAGCTCGGCATAGGACTCGAAGGTGAGCGGGTTTTTCTTCTCCGGGCGGTTGAGTGTCACGACGCCCACCCTGCCTTCGGTGCGCCACAGGAAGTGCTTGGGCTCGATCATCGGGTCCCCTCCGGCGAATGCCGTGTCAGCATGTATTGCTTGAGTTTGGCGAGCAGCGCGTACAGCGTCTCGTGCTCGCGGCGTGTGAGCCCCGCAAACAGCTCCACGATCCAGCGCTCGTGCTCGCGCGCCATCTCGGCGAACGCGCGCGCGCCGGCGGGCGTCAGGCGCACGCGCGCCGCACGCCGGTCGGCGGGCTCGGGCAGCCGCTCGACCAGCCCCTCCTTCGCGAGCTGGTCCACGATCGCAGTGACGTTGCCCCCGGTGACCATCAGCAGGCGCGAGAGCGCGTTCATCTTGAGCCCTTCCGGGTGGCGCTCCAGTTGCGCCATCAGGTCGAAGCGCGGCAACGTGGTGCCGAAGCGCTCCCTGAGCCGCGAGCGCACGCGCCGCTCGACGAGCTGGGTACAGGTGAGAAGACGCAGCCAGAGCCTGAGCGCGCGGTGGTCGTCGGAGCGCGCGATGGTTTCGCGGTCTGTGCTGGCGGAAGAATCGGCGTCGAGCATCGTCGCGGGGCGGGCGGAATTTACTTCAAACTTAAAGCAAATCGGCGGTGGCGGTCAAGCGCCTCGCTGCAGCGCGGCATGAAGCCGCCGTATGACCCCATAGCGGCCGCGATCTGCGCGCGTGCCCCGCACGCGCATAAAATCGCGCGCGGAGGAGGAGGACATGGACCACAGCCGACGCAAGTTTCTCGAGGGCGCCGCCGGACTGGGCGCGATCGCGGTCGCGGGCGAATTGCTCGCACAGGACAAGCCGGAAGCGGCGCCGCCGCCGGGGACGATCCCGAACGAGGTCGTCAAGAAAGGGAAGGTGCCGGCGATGCAATACCACTCGGAGCGGCCGCTCACCGGCTCGGTGCCGGCACATGAGCACGACTTCGACGTGACGCCGACCGACCGGATGTTCATCCGCAACAATCTGCTCACGCCGGACATTGATGCCGCGCGGCACCGGCTCACGGTCAAGGGCCTGGTCGAGCGGGAGCTTTCCTTCTCGGTTGAGGAGCTGAAGAAGGCGTTTCCGGTGGTCACGATGCAGGGGATGCTCGAATGCGCCGGCTCCGGCCGCTCCGCTTATGTGCCGCGCGCAAGCGGCACGCCATGGCTGCCCACCGGCGGAATGGGCTGCCCGCGCTGGACCGGGGTGCGGCTCGCGGACGTGCTGCGCGCCGCCGGCCTGAAGGCGAACGCCGCGCATGTGGCGGGGCAAGGCGGGGATCCGGGCATGGTGGCGACCGCGCCGCCGGTGATCCGCTCCATCCCGATGGCGAAGGCGATGGAGGAACACACGCTCATCGCCTGGGACATGAACGGCGCGCCACTGCCGAACATCCACGGCTATCCGCTCAGGCTGGTGGTGCCCGGCTGGGTCGGTTCGGCCTCGACCAAGTGGCTGCATACGCTCACCGTGCTCGATGCGCCTTTCAAGGGCACGTACATGACGGGCAGCTACATCATTCCGAAATGGCCGGTCGAGCCGGGCTCTAAGATGCCGCCGGACACGGTGTCCACGGAGGCCTGGCCGGTGAAATCCATGATCACGTATCCGGCCCCGAACGCGCGCTTCAAGGGCACCTCGCCCATTACCGTGCGCGGCCGGGCATGGGTGGGAGAAGGCTCGGTTGACCGTGTCGAGATCTCGGTGGACGAAGGCGTCACCTGGCAGCGCGCGCGGCTCGGCCCGCGCGGCGACAAATACGCCTGGCGCACGTTCACCTTCCACTACCAGCCCGAGCGCTTCGGCTACCTCACGTTCCTTGCCCGCGCGTGGGACGACCGCGGCAACGCGCAGCCGATCACTCCGTACTGGAACCCGCTCGGGTACTTCTGGAACGGAATACACCGCGTGGGTGTGATCGTTGAAGCCTGAGACCGCGTTCGTCGCCCTGGCGGCCGCTGCGGCGGCCGCTTTTGTTTTTGCCGACGCTCTGGCGCAGGATGCCGGCGGCGCGCTCGTCTCTGGCCCCGGCGCCGGACTCACGCAGGCCAAATGCCAGATCTGCCACGAGATCGGGCATGTGACGCGCTCGCGCCTTTCGCGCGGCGAATGGGCCGACAACCTGCGCAACATGCGCGAGCGCGGCGCGCCGATCAACGACGAGGAGTTCGAGATCATCCTCAACTATCTCGCGGCGTACTACAGCCGCGATCCGGCGCCGCCACCGGCGCCCGATACCCTCGCTGCGGGTGCGCGCGGCGACGCCATCGCCGGGCTGCTGCAGGCGCACGCCTGCAGCGCATGCCATGCGGCCGACCGGCGCGTGGTCGGACCGTCGTTCCGCGAAGTGGCGCAGCGCTACGCAGGCGATCCGGGCGCCGCCGTGCGCCTGGCTCAGAAGATCCGAAAGGGGGGCCAGGGCGCTTGGGGCTCGGTGCCGATGCCGCCGGCGACCGCAATCTCGGACGCGGATCTGGCGAAGCTGGTCGAGTGGGTGCTGGCGCAGAAATAGGGCCCGATGCAGCAGGCCGCTGGCCGCTGCGGCCGCGCTCTGAGACAATCCGCGGTGGATATGAAGCGTGCCACGCTCGTCCTCGTGCTGCTGCTCGCCCTCGCCGAGGCGGCCTATGCGTTCCGCACGCCCTCGGTGCGCACCCGGAACCGGATCCCGGACGAACCGCCGGCGACCGTACGCATGCCGGAGGATGCGGAACCCGATCCGCGCAAGCCCCACATCACGGTCGAGGGACAGCCGGCGCCCGCGGTCACGGTTTCGCCACCGGCGAAGGCCGAAGCGCCAGTCGCCGCGCCCAAGCCGGAGCCTGAAACGCCGAAGCCTGCTCCGGTCGCCGCTCCGAAGCCGGAGCCCGAGAAGGCGCAGCCGGCTCCGGTTGCAGCATCGAAGCCACAGCCGGTCGCCGAGCCGAAGCCTGAACCTCAGGCACCGCCGCCCGTCACCCTCTCCAAGCCTGCACCCGGGGCGGTGGATCCGGCCGCGCAGAGCGCGCCAGCGGCAGCTCCGGAAAAACCCGCGGTCGCCATAGTGCCGATCGCGCCACCGCCGACGCCAGTGATCGCGACGCCCCTGCCCGCGCCGGCTGCAGCGAGGTCCGAGCCCGTCGCGTCGCCAAAGCCCGCCCCTGTCGCTGCGCCGAAACCGGAGCCGACTCCGGTCGCGCCGAGCGTTCCGGCTTCCGCCCCAAGCGCCACCGAGAAGCCTTCGACCGCATCAGCCCCGATGGCAAAACCGCCGGCAGCGGAAGAAGAGCGAAAGTCGCAACCGATCGTCGCACTGCCGAAACCGGGTGGCGGAGCGTCGAAACCGGCTGCGGTCGTCGCTGCCGCTGCGCCGAGTCTGCCGCCCGGAGTGCCCGGCGCCGCCGGCAAGCCCGACCCGCGGCTAATCGAGGCGATCTTCGCGTGCCTTTCGCCCGGCCTGCCGAACGAGTGGAAAAAGGCCTGGATCGTGCTGTCGGAAGCGGGCCCCGGTCGCGGACTGGACGCGAAATTCTTCTACTCCGACAAGCCCGGCGACGAGCGCGGAGAGCCGCTGGTGCCGTGCAACGCGCGCGAGGTGGCCGACCGGGTGCTGGGGCTGAACGAGCTGCTGCCGCCGGACAAGCGCCACTGGCGCGAGGCGCGGCTGCTGATCACCAGAGACGGCGCCTACGATCTGAAGTACGACTATCCGAAGTAGGGCCGCGGGCGGCGCGCGGCGCCGGTCCCGCAAGCGCGCTACGCGCGGCGCAGGAAGTCGAAGTCGCAGCCGTGCTCGGCCTGGAGCACGTGGTCCATGTACAGCTTCGCGTACCCACGCGCAGGCGGCGCGACCGGCGGCCGCCATGCGCTTCTTCGCCGGGCGAGCTCTTCCTCGCCGACCAGCAGGTCGATGCGGCGCTCCCGCACCGATAGCCGGATGCGGTCGCCGTTTCTCACCAGCGCGAGCGGCCCCCCGACCGCCGCCTCGGGCGACACGTGCAGCACGATCGTGCCGTAGGCGGTGCCGCTCATGCGCGCATCCGAGATTCGCACCATATCCTTCACGCCCGCACGCGCGAGCTTCTGCGGAATCGGAAGATAGCCCGCCTCCGGCATCGCGTAGCCGGACTTCGGGCCGGCGTTTTGCAGCACGAGGAAATCCTCCGGCGTGACCTCCAGCGCCGGATCGTCCACGCGCGCGGCAAGATCGTCGAGCGAGGAAAACACCACCGCGCGCCCCTCGCGTTCGAAGAGCCGGGAATCGGCCGCCGAGCGCTTGAGGATCGCGCCGTTGGGTGCGAGCGTGCCGAAGAGCGCGACCAGACCCCCTTCGCGCGCAAGCGGCTCGGCGAGCGGACGCACGATCGCGCGATCCACCCACGCGCCTTCCTCGCGCGCGAGGCGCTCGCCGAGCGTCTCGCCCGCGACCGTCGGGCAGTCGAGGTGAAGGAGCGGTTTCAGCTCCCTCAGCACGGCGCCGATCCCGCCGGCGGCGTAGAGGTCCGACATGTAGTGCTGGCCGGTGGGTTTGAGATCCACCAGCACCGGCGTCGAATCCGAAAGCTCGTTCAGACGCCGCAGATCGAGCGCCACGCCCACGCGCCCGGCGATCGCGGCAAGGTGCACGATCGCGTTGGTCGAGCCGCCGATCGCGAGCAGCACCCGCAGCGCGTTCTCGAGCGACTTCTCGGTGATGATCCGCGAGGGCCGCAGCGGCTTCGCGGCAAGTTCCACCGCGCGCCGGCCGCTCGCCTCGGCCGCGCGCAGCCGGTCGGCGTGCACCGCCGGAATCGCCGCGGTGCCCGGAAGCGCCATGCCGAGCGCCTCGGCGATCGCCGCCATAGTCGAGGCCGTTCCCATCACCGCGCAGGTACCGGCGGTGGTGGCGAGATTGCCCTCGACGCGCTCGATTCCCGCGGCGTCCACGCCACCGGCGCGGTACAGAGCCCAGAACCGCCGGCAGTCGGTGCAGGCACCGAGCCGCTCGCCTTCGAACGAGGTCGGCGTCATCGGCCCGGCGAGGAGCTGCACCGCCGGCCGGTCGGCGCTCGCCGCGCCCATCAACTGCGCCGGCACCGTCTTGTCGCATCCGCCCACGAGCACCACCGCGTCCATCGGCTGCGCGCGGACCATCTCCTCGACATCCATCGCCATCAGGTTGCGGAACATCATCGAGGTGGGGCTCAGGAACACCTCGCCGAGCGAGACGGTGGGAAACTCCAGCGGCAGGCCGCCGGCGGCGAGCACGCCGCGTTTGACCGCCTCGATGAGCTCCGGGAAATGCCGGTGGCAGTTGTTGAAGCCGCTTCTCGAATCGGCGATGCCGACGATCGGACGCGAGAGCAGCGCGCTCGAATAGCCCATGCTTTTGGCGAAAGAGCGGCGCAGGTAGAGCGAAAACCCCGCGTCGCCGTAGTGGGTGAGGCCGCGCGCAAGGCCCTGGGGCTTCTCCGCCGACATATGCGGTGATTCTAGCCCGGTACAATTGCGCGAGGAGGTCTTTCCCATGCGTCTGCATTCGAGGCTGGCGCTGGCACCGGCTGAAGTCGCCGTTGAGCGCCGCGCCGACGGCTCGATCGTCCTGCGCTCGCCGCAGAAGCTGCGGCCCTTCGCCCGCGCCGTCGGTGACTGGCTGATCGACTGGCGCCGGCGCGCGCCCGAGCGCGTGTTTCTTGCCGAGCGCAGAAACGAAGGCTGGCGGCGCGTCACCTACGCCGAGGCGCTCGCCGCGGTGCGGCGCATCGGCCAGGCGCTGCTCGACATGGGGCTGGACGCCTCGCGGCCGGTGGCGATCCTCTCGGACAACGGCGTCGATCATGCGCTCATGGCGCTCGGGGCGATGCACGCCGGGATCCCGGCCGCGCCGATCTCGCCCGCCTATTCGCTGATGTCGAAGGACTTCGGCAAGCTGCGGGCGATCTTCGAGCTGCTCAGGCCGGGGCTGGTGTACGCGGCCGACGGCGAGCGCTTCGCGCCGGCGCTGCGCGCGGTCCCACGCGGCGACGCGAAGCTGGTGTTCAGCGCAAACCCGCCTCCCGATCTGGCATCGCTGCCCTTCGCCGCGCTTCTGGAAACCAACCCGGGCGCGACGCTGGAGCTGGCGTTTTCGCGCATCCGGCCGGACACGGTCGCGAAGATCCTCTTCACCTCCGGCTCGACCGGAGTGCCGAAGGGCGTGATCAACACCCACCGCATGCTGTGCGCCAACCAGCAGATGCTCGCGCAGGGCTGGCCGTTCGTCGAGGAGCGCGCGCCGGTGCTGGTGGACTGGCTGCCGTGGAGCCACACGTTCGGCGGCAACCACAATTTCAACCTCGTGCTGAGAAACGGCGGCACGCTCTACGTGGACGGCGGAAAGCCGATGCCCGGGCTCATCGAGACCACGGTGCGCAACCTGCGCGAGGTATCGCCGACCATGTATTTCAACGTGCCGCGCGGGTTCGACCTGCTGCTGCCGCATCTGGAGTCCGACGCCGGGCTGCGGCGCAACTTCTTCCGTGACCTCGACCTGGTCTTCTACGCCGGCGCGGCGCTGCCGCAGAACCTCTGGGAACGGCTGGAGGCGCTCGCGCTCGCGGAACGGAACGGCGAACTCGCCATGCTGTCGGCCTGGGGCTCGACCGAAACCGCGCCCCTTGCCACGCAGGTGCACTTCCCGATCGAGCGCGCGGGCGTGATCGGGCTGCCGGTGGCGGGCTGCGAGATCAAGCTCGTTCCGGCAGGCGGCAAGTTCGAGGCGCGGGTGCGCGGGCCAAACGTCACGCCGGGCTACTTCGGACGCGAGGACCTGACGCGCGCCGCCTTCGACGAGGAGGGCTTCTACCGGATCGGCGATGCCCTGCGCTTCGCCGACCCGCAGGCGCCCGAAAAGGGGCTCGCCTTCGACGGCCGGGTCGCCGAGGACTTCAAGCTCGCCACCGGCACCTGGGTGCATACCGGCGCGGTGCGCGTCAAGCTCATCGCCGCGGCCAACCCGGTGATCCAGGACGCGGTGATCACCGGGCACGACCGCAACGAGGTGGGCGCGCTCGTCTTCCTCAGCCCGGCGGCGAAGGATCTGGCGCCGGAGGCGATCCGGGAAAAGCTCACAGCGGCGCTCGCGGCGCTCGCCGCCGAGGGCGGAAGCTCCACCCACCCGGTGCGGCTCCTCGTGATGGACGAGCCGCCGTCGATCGACGCCAACGAGATCACCGACAAGGGCTACATCAACCAACGCGCGGTGCTCGAGCGCCGCGCCGCTCTCGTCGAGCGGCTGCACAGCGAGCCGGTTCCGCCCGAAGTGATCGTCGCGGCGCGTTGACAAGCGCTGTCGCCGCCCCCTACTCTCGCGCATCTTTCAGGAGGAAACCCATGAACGCCATTCGCACGCTGGCTATCGCCTTCGCGCTCGTTCCCTCCGTCGCGGCGGCGCAGGAAGTAACGCTCAGGCTGGTCTCGGCCTTCCCGGAGAACGGGCTCTACGTGAAACACGTCATGCCCTGGATCCAGAAGTTCAACGCCGAAGGCAAGGGCACCGCGCAGATCAACTTCATCGGCGGCGCGCCCAAGGTGATGACCTCCTTCGAGGTCGGCAACGCGGTGAAGAGCGGCGTCGTGGACATCGGCCTCACCACCGGCGCTTTCTACACCAACCTGATGCCGGAAGCCGATGCCCTCAAGCTCGCCCAGGTGAGCGCCGCCGAGCAGCGCAAGAACGGCGCCTACGAGTACATCAACAAGGTGTGGAACGCCAAGGCGAACATGCAATACCTGGTGCGCTTCGTCGAGCACACGCCTTTTCACCTCTACCTCACGAAGAAAATCGACAAGCCCGACCTGACCGGCCTGAAGCTGCGTATCACGCCGGTGTACCGCGACTTCTTCCAGGCGCTCGGGGCGACGCTGATGCAGACCGCGCCCGCCGAGGTGTACACCGCGCTCGAGCGCGGGGTGGTGGACGGCTACGGCTGGCCGATCCACGGCGTCTTCGACCTCAACTGGCACGAGAAGACGAAGTTCCGCGTCGACCCCGGCTTCTACAACGCCGAGGTGTCGCTGGTGATGAATCTGGATGCCTGGAAGCGCCTGACGCCGGCGCAACGGCAGTACCTGGAGCGCCAGGCGCTTGCGCTGGAGGCGATGAACGAGGTCTGGAAGCAGCATAACGCCGAGGAAGCGAAGCGCCAGGCGCAGGCCGGCATCCAGGTGATCACGTTCGACGCCGCCACCTCGAAACAGTACGTCGAGAAGGCCTACGAGGTGGGCTGGGCGGGCATCCTCAAGGCAGCGCCCGACACCGGGCCGCAGTTGAAGAAGCTGCTCGCACGATAGGCACGGGCGGTGCGGGCGTTCGAGCGCGCCTGGCGGCGCCTTCTCGAAGCGCTCGCGGCCGCCGCGGCGCTGCTGCTGGGCGCGACCGCGGTCGCGGTGACGGCCGATGTCGTCTCGCGCAACGTCGGTTTCGGCGCGTTCCCGTGGATTCTGGAAGGCTCCGAGTACGCGCTGCCCCTGGCGACCTTCCTTGCCGCGCCGTGGCTGCTCGCGCGCAACGAGCACGTGCGCCTGGATGTGCTGCTGCGCGTGCTCGCGCCGCGCGTGGCGCGGCTGCTCGAGCGCGCGACCGACGCGCTCGGCTTCGCGGTCTGCGCGGTATTCGTGGTCTACGGCGTTCGCACCGCGCTCGAATCGGCGCGGCAAGGCTCGATGGTGATGAAGAGTATCGTCTTTCCGGAGTGGTGGCTGTTCGTGCCGGTGCCGGTGTGCTTCGCGCTGCTCGCGGTCGAGTTCGCACGCCGCTTCGCCGCCGGCGAGGTGTCGGTCGGCGCCGGCCCCCACGCCTGACGCGCCGCCATGGCCTGGTGGCTCTCGGCGCTCGTCCTGTTCGGCTCGCTCGCGATGCTCATGGCGGCGGCGCTGCCCGCCGCCTTTGCCTTCTACGGCATCAACATCGCCGGCGCGTGGATCTGGCTCGGAGGCGACGCGGGTCTGGTGCAGCTCGTGCGCAACGGCGTCGCCTCGATCGCCACGTTCTCGCTCACGCCGATCCCGTTCTTCGTGCTGATGGGCGAAGTGCTCTTTCATACCGGCGTGGCGATGAAGGCGATCGACGCCATTGACCGGCTGATCTGGCGCGTGCCCGGAAGGCTCTCGGTGGTGGCGGTGGTTGCGGGCACCGTGTTTTCGGCGATCTCCGGCTCGACCATTGCCACGACCGCGCTCCTGGGCAGCCTGCTGCTGCCGGACATGCTGCGCCGCGGCTACCACCCCAGCATGGCGATGGGGCCGATCATGGCGATCGGCGGCGTGGACATGCTGATTCCGCCCTCGGCCCTCACGGTGCTGCTCGGAAGCCTCGCCGGGATCTCGATCTCGCAGCTCCTCATCGCCGGCATCGTGCCGGGGGTGCTCCTGTCGGCGATGTTCGTCGGCCACATCGTGCTGCGCGCCTGGCTCGATCCGGGGCTCGCGCCGACGTTCGAGCACGAGGCGCTGCCGGCGTGGGAGCGCTGGAAGCCGCTGCTGCTCTACGTCGCGCCGCTGGTGGCGATCTTCGTGGTGGTGATCGCGGCGATGTCGGCCGGCTGGGCGACGCCGACCGAGTCGGCCGCGATCGGCGCGGTGGCGACGGTGCTGGTCGCCTGGGCCTACCGTGCGCTCACCTGGTCGAACCTGATGCAGGCGCTGATGGGCACCGCCGGAATTTCCGCGGTGATCCTGTTCATCATCGTCGGGGCGACCACGTTCTCGCAGATCCTCGCTTTTTCCGGCGCGACCAACGGGCTGGTGGCGCTCATCCGCGACGCGGGCCTCGCGCCGCCTGCGGTGCTCGCCGCCATGATGCTCGTCCTGCTCGTCCTCGGCTGCTTCGTGGACCAGGTGAGCATGATGCTGATCTGCCTGCCGTTCTTCATGCCGCTCGCCGCCGCCTACGGGTTCGACCCGGTCTGGTTCGGGGTGCTCTTCCTCATCTGCATGCAGCTCGGGCTCCTCACCCCGCCCTTCGGGATGCTGCTCTTCACCATGAAGAGCGTGGCGCCGAAGGAGATCCGCATGAACCAGATCTTCCGCGCCGTCACGCCGTACGTCATCATGGGCATACTTATGCTTGTGCTGGTAGCCGCGTTTCCCCCGCTTGCGACGTGGTTACCGAAGCTGCTGATCGGACGATAGCCCGTGGAACGCTCGTTCAAGGAAGAGGTGGCGAAGCTCAGGCTCGGCGACGGCAAAGTCTTCGCCGGCGAGGGGATCCTTGCGGTCACCAAGGCGCTGCTTCAGTCCGGCGTCGCCTACGTCGGCGGCTACCAGGGCGCGCCGGTGTCGCACATGATGGACGTGCTCAACGACGCACGCGAGATCCTGGACGAGCTGGGGGTACACGTGGAAACCAACGCCTCCGAGGCGGGGGCCGCGGCCATGCTCGGCGCTTCGATCAACTATCCGCTGCGCGGTGCGGTCACCTTCAAGTCCACGGTCGGCACCAACGTCGCATCGGACGCGCTGTCCAACCTCGCCTCCGCGGGCGTCAAGGGCGGCGCGCTCATCGTGCTCGGCGAGGACTACGGCGAAGGCGCCTCGATCATCCAGGAGCGCACCCACGCGTTCGCGATGAAGTCGCAGATGTGGCTGCTCGATCCGCGGCCGAACCTGCCGAAGATCGTCGAGATGGTCGAGCGCGGCTTCGAGCTGTCGGAGGTCTCCAGCACGCCGGTGATGCTGGAGCTGCGCATCCGCGCCTGCCACGTGCGCGGCACCTTCGTCGCCAAGGCGAATCGCGCGCCGGAAGTCTCGCGCAAGCACGTGCTGGAGAACCCGGACTTCGACTACAACCGGATTTGCCTCCCGCCGGCGACCTATCTGCAGGAAAAGCTGAAGGTCGAGGTGCGCTGGCCGGCAGCGGTCCGGTACCTCCGCGAGAAACGGCTGAACGAGGTCTTCGCCGGCGATCGCACCGACCTCGGCATCGTCTGTCAGGGCGGCATGTACAACGCCACGGTGCGCGCGCTCCAGCTTCTGGGCGAGGCCGACGCCTTCGGCCGCACGCGCATCCCGATCCTGTGCCTCAACGTCACCTATCCCCTCGTGCCGGAGGAAATCGCCGAGTTCTGCGCCGGCAAATCCCGGGTGCTGGTGGTGGAAGAAGGCCAGCCCGCCTACCTCGAGGAAGCGATCCTCGCGCTGCTGCGCCGGCGGGAGGTCGCCGGCGTCAGGGTGCAGGGCAAGGACGTGCTGCCGCTCGCCGGCGAATACACCGGCGAGGTGATGCTCGCGGGGCTTGCGCGCTTCCTCGGCGTCGCGGAAAAGGCGGCGCCGGTACAGAAGCTGAAGGCGCGCGCGCTCGAGCTGCTGGGCGGGCCGGCGCCCGCGCGCCCGCCGGGCTTCTGTGTCGGCTGCCCCGAGCGGCCGGTGTTCGCGGCGATGAAGATCGTCGAGCGCCGGACCGGCCCTTACCACGTCTCGGCCGACATCGGCTGCCACACCTTCGCCACGCTGCCGCCGTTCAACATCGGCCACACGGTGCTCGGCTACGGCCTCGGCCTTGCCTCCAACTCGGCGGTGCAGCCGATGTTCGGCCGGCGCACCGTGACCATCATGGGCGACGGCGGGTTCTGGCACAACGGCCTGACCTCCGGGGTGGCGAACGCGGTGTTCAACCGCGACGACGGCATCCTCGTCATCATGAAGAACGGCTACAGCTCGGCGACCGGAACCCAGGAGCTGCCCTCCAGTCCGCAGCACAGCCCGCACAAGGCGGGCGACATGGCGATCGAGCGCGCCCTCGAAGGCGTCGGGGTGAAGTGGATCCGCACGGTGGACAATTACCGTGTCGGCGAGGTGGCGAAAGTGCTCGAAGAGGCGATGCGCACGGATTACAGGGAGCTGAAAGTCATCGTCGCCGACGGCGAGTGCCAGCTCGAGCGCCAGCGGCGCCTGCGGCCGCAGGTGGCCGACAAGCTCGCCCGCGGCGAGCGGCACGTGCGCGTGCGCTACGGCGTGGACGAGGACACCTGCACCGGCGATCATTCCTGCATCCGGCTCTCCGGCTGTCCGACGCTGACGGTGAAGGACAACCCCGATCCGCTGCGGCGCGACCCGGTGGCGACGGTCATTGACGGCTGCGTCGGCTGCGGCCTGTGCGGCGAGAACGCGCACGCCGCGGTCCTGTGCCCGTCGTTCTATCGGGCCGAGATCGTGCACAACCCCGGATGGTTCGATCGTATGCTTGAACGCGTGCGGCGCCTGCTGCGATGAGTGTTCCCGAACGTCCCATCACCATCCTCATCGCGGCGCTGGGCGGCGAGGGCGGCGGCGTCATGGCCGACTGGCTGTTCGAAGCGGCGACGCAGGCGGGCTTTCCAGCGCAGAGCACCTCGATTCCGGGCGTCGCGCAGCGCACCGGCGCGACCACGTATTACCTCGAGATCTTCCCGGCGAAGCGCGAGGAACTGGACGGGCGCGAGCCGGTGCTCTCGCTCACCCCCAGCCCCGGCAACGTGGACGTGATGGTCGCCTCGGAGCTGGTGGAGGCGGCGCGCGCGATGCAGAACGGTTTCGTGAGCCCGGAGCGCACGACGCTCATCGCCTCCACCCATCGCATCTACGCGACGGCGGAGAAGATGCAGATGGCCGATGGCCGCTACGATTCGGCGCGCGTGATCGAGGCCGCAAGGCAGCTCGCCAGGCACGCGGTGCTCGCCGACATGCGGAGGCTGGCCGAGCAAAGCGGCACCGTCATCAACGCCGTGCTCTTCGGCGCGATGGCCGGCAGCGGCGCGCTGCCGCTTTCGCGCGCGGCCTGCGAGGAAGCGATCCGCCGTGCCGGGCGCGGAGCGGAGGCGAGCCTGCGCGGATTCGCCGCCGGCTTCGAGGTCGCGGCGGGGCTGCGCCCGGCGCCGCAGCCGCCCGCGCCGCCGGCGCGAGCGACCGGGCTGCGCGAGATCATGGACCTCGCGATCGAGCGCCTGCGCGAGTACCAGGGCGAGCGATACGTCGCGCTCTATCGCGAACGCATGCAGCCGTTTCTGGATGCCGAGCCGGCGCTCGCGGCCGAGGTCGCGCGCGAGCTTGCCCTGTGGATGTGCTACGAGGACATCATTCGCGTGGCCGACCTCAAGACCCGCGCCGCGCGCTTTGCCCGCATCCGCCGCGAGGTGCGGGCGAAGGACGGCGAGCCGGTCGTGGTCATTGACTATCTCAAGCCCGGCGTGGAGGAATTCGCCGCGCTCCTGCCGCCGGAGCTCGGGGCCCGGCTCCTCGCTTGGGCCGAGCGGCGCGGCAAACTTCACGCCCTCAACGTCGGCATGCACGTCAAGACTTCCGGCGTGCTCGGATTTCTCATGATGCGGGCGCTCGCCCGGCTGCGGCCGTGGCGTCCTTACACGTACCGCTATCGCGAGGAGCAGAAGTTGATCGAGCGCTGGCTCGCGCGCGTGCGCGAGGCGGCACAGAAGAGCCCGCAGCTCGCGCTGGAGATCGCCGGGTGCGCGCGCCTCATCAAGGGCTACGGCGAGACGCACCGGCGCGGGCGCGCCAACTTCCTCGCCATCCTCGACGCGCTGGTGGAGAACCCGCCCACCGCCGACCCCGGCGAGCAGGCGGCCGCGATCCGCAGGGCGCGCGAGGCGGCGCTCGCCGACCCCGAAGGCGAGGCGCTCGGCAGCGCGCTCGGGCGTCCGGTCACCTGGCTGAAGCCGGTCCGGTCCTGACGGCGGTACTGCGCCGTCAACCCGGTTTCCTTCACCAGCGCCGCCATGCGCTCGTGCTCCGCCTCGAGGCGTGCCGCAACCGCCCGGAAATAGTCGCCGGACGGGTCGGAACACAGCCCGCGCGCCGATTGCGGCCAAAGGCGCGGCGGGCGAGAATTCGTTTTCTTTTCCGGGAGATCCGAATGGCGAGCGTCATCGAGAACCGTGCCGGCGGCAGCGTGAGCGAAGCGCGGCGGGAGTTCTACCGGCGCATGGACCGGGACAACCTCGCGCCGCTGTGGGAGGTGCTGCATGCGCTGGTGCCCCCGGCGCCGCAGAGCTCCTGCCGGGCCGCGCTCTGGAAGTACCGCGCCATCCGCCCCTACATCGAGGAGTCCGGACGGATCATCAGCGCCCGCGAGGCGGTGCGGCGCGTCCTCGTGCTCGAAAACCCTGGAATGCGCGGGCAGTCGCGCATCACGACGAGCCTGTACTGCGGGCTTCAGCTCATCCTGCCCGGCGAGATCGCGCCCAGCCACCGGCACACGCAGACGGCGCTGCGGCTGGTGGTCGAGGGCTCGGGCGCCTATACCGCGGTGGATGGCGAGCGGGTCACCATGCATCCGGGGGACTTCATCATCACGCCGGCCTGGACCTGGCACGACCACGGCAATCCCGGCTCGCAGCCGGTGGTCTGGATGGACGGGCTCGACATCCCGATCGCGCAGCTCTTCGACGCCACCTTCGCCGAGAACTACCCGGAGGAAGTCCAGCCGGTGACGCGGCCCGAGGGTGACGCCTGGGCGCGCTACGGCTGCAATCTCGCCCCGCTCGCAGGAGCGTCGCCCTTCGGCAGGACCTCGCCGGTGTTCTGCTACCCGTACGGGCGCAGCCGCGAGGCGCTGGCGACGCTCGCGCGCCGCGGCGAGCCCGATCCCTGCCACGGCTTCAAGATGCAGTACATCAATCCGACGACCGGCGGCCCGGCGATGCCGACGATCGGCGCGTTCCTGCAGCTCCTGCCCGCGGGCTTTCGCAGCGAGCCGTACCGTTCGAGCGACGCCACGGTGTATCTCGCGCTCGAGGGCGAGGGCACGGCTATCGTCGGGGACGAGACGTTCGCCTTCGAGCCGCGCGACATCTTCGTCGCACCCTCGTGGCAGCCGGTGCGTTTCTCGGCGCGTTCGGAGTGCGTGCTCTTTTCTTTCTCCGATCGCCCGGCGCAGATCGCGCTCGGCCTGTGGCGGGAGAGCCGCCGGTGAGCGCCACCGCCCGCCGCCGCAAGGCGGCCGAATTCGAACCGAAGGACCCCGCGTTCTACTCGCGCGAGTACAATGCGCGGGCGCTCGTGCCCGAGCACCCGGAATACTTCCGCCGCTGGGCCGAGGCCTCCGAGCGCGCGCGCGCGACCATGATCTGCTACCTCGACCGGCGCTACGGCGAGGCGCCCGGGGAAACCCTCGACCTCTTCCCGGCACGCAAGGGCGACGGTACCTGTCTCATGTTCATCCACGGCGGCTACTGGCGCGCGCTCGACAAGTCGGACTTTTCCTTCCTCGCGCCGGCGTGGGTGGACGCGGGCGTGTCGCTCGCGGTGGTCAACTACGACCTCTGCCCGAAAGTGACGGTCGAAGAGATCGTGCGCCAGATGCTGCGCGCAAGCCGCTGGCTGTGGCTGCACGCCGAGGAATACGGCATGGACCAGGACCGGCTCTACGTCTGCGGCCATTCCGCCGGCGGCCACCTCACGGCGATGATGATGGCCGCGCTCTGGCCGGTGTTCGACCCGCAGTTGCCGAAGGATCTGTGGAAAGGGGGGCTGGCGGTGAGCGGGCTGTACGACCTGCGGCCGCTCCTGCACGTGGACTGGCTGCAGCCGGACCTGCAGCTCACCGAGGAGTCGGCGCTGCGACTGTCGCCCGCGTTCCTGCCGCCGGCGACGCGCGCGCCGGTCATGACCTGCGTCGGCGGGGCCGAAAGCTCGGAGTTCAAGAGGCAGAACGCGCTGCTGCGCGAGCGCTGGCGCGGCGTGTTCGCCGGCGACATCCCGATGCCCGGCGCGAACCACTTCTCGGTGGTAGATGCGCTGGCGGTGCAGTCGAGCGCGCTCTTTCAGGGCGCGCGGCGGCTGATGAAGCTCGACCGATGAAGGAATACCTGCAGTCCGGCCGCTACATTGACAGCGCGCACCCCGCGGTCGCCGCGTTCGCCCGCGAGCATGCACGCGGCGCGACCGATGGCGAACGGGCGGTTGCCCTCTACTACGCGGTGCGCGACGGTATCCGCTACAACCCTTTTCTCGATTTTTCGGATGACGCGGTGTTCAGGGCTTCCGCCTGCCTTGCCGCCGGGCAGGGGTTCTGCGTCGGAAAGGCGGCGCTGCTCGCCGCCTGCGCGCGCGCGGTCGGCATCGCCGCGCGCGTCGGCTTCGCCGACGTGAAGAACCATCTCACCACCCCTGCGCTGCGCGCGCGCATGGGAACCGATCTGTTCATCTACCACGGTTACACCGAGCTCTTCCTCGAAGGCAGGTGGGTGAAAGCCACACCCGCGTTCAACCGGGAGCTGTGCGAGCGTTTCCGCGTCAAGCCCCTGGAATTCGACGGGCGCGAGGATTCGATCTTCCATCCGTTCGACGAGGACAACCGGCGGCACATGGAGTACGTGCGCGACCGCGGCACCTTCGCCGACGTGCCTGCGGCCGAGATCCAGCGGGCGTTCCAGGAACACTATCCCCCGCTCTACGCGCTCGGGCGCGAGGCGAGCAAGGAGACTTTCGGCTGAATCCGCGGGAGCTGCTCGAGGCGAGCTTTCGCGCCGCGATCGCCGCGGCCGATCCCCTCAAGGTGGTCCCGCCGCATCTGCCCGCCCCGCCCGAGGGAAGGACGCTCGTGCTCGCGGTCGGCAAGGCGGCCTGCGGCATGGCGCTCGCCGTCGAGCGCCACTGGCCGGCGGGCAAACCTCTCTACGGCATCGCGCTCACGCGCTACGGCCACGCGCGGCCGCTCGAACGCATGCATTACTACGAGGCATCGCACCCGCTGCCCGATCGGGCCGGCGAACAAGCCTCGCGCGAGATGCTCTCGGCGGCAACAGCGCTGCGCTCGGCCGATCTCCTGCTCGCGCTCATCTCCGGCGGCGGCTCGGCGCTGCTCGCGCTCCCCGCCGAGGGGATCTCGGTGGAAGACCTGCGGCAGGTGACGCGCGAGCTGCTCGCCTGCGGCGCCACCATCCAGGAGATTAACGCGGTGCGAAAGCACCTCTCGGCGATCCAGGGCGGGCGGCTCGCCGCCGCCTGCCGCACGAACGTGCTCGCGCTCATCATCTCCGATGTCACCGGCGACGATCCCACCCACATCGCCTCCGGCCCCTGCGCGCCCGATCCGACCACGTTCCAGGACGCGGTGGACGTGCTCAACCGCTACGACATCCGCCCGCCGCGCGCGGTGCTCGAGCACCTGGTGGCCGGGGTGCGCGGCGAGCGCGAGGAGACTCCAAAACCCGGAGATCCGGTGTTCGAGCGTGTCAAGAACCGGGTAATCGCGAGCGCGCAGCATTCGCTTGCGGCCGCGGCGCAGGTGTTCCGCGGGGCGGGCATCGCGCCGGTGATCCTCGGCGATTCGGTCACCGGCGAGGCGCGCGAGGTGGCAAAGGTGATGGCGGCGCTCGTGCGGCAGGTGCGAATGCGCGCCGAGCCGTTCAAGCCGCCGGTCGCACTCATCTCCGGCGGCGAGTGCACCGTCACCCTGCGCGCGAAGGGCGGGCGCGGCGGTCGCTGCGGCGAGTTCCTGCTTTCGCTCGCGATCGAGCTCGCGGGCCCTTCCGGCGTCTACGCCATCGCCGCCGACACCGACGGCCTCGACGGCACCGAGGACAACGCGGGTGCGCTGCTCGCCCCCGACACGCTCGCGCGCGCGCAGGCCCGAGGTGCGGATGCGCGCAAGCTGCTCGCTGCGAACGACAGCTACGGGTTCTTTTCGGCGCTGGGTGACGTCGTGGTCACCGGCCCGACCGGCACCAACGTCAACGACTACCGGGCGATCCTGGTGTTGCCGGACTGACCGGGGTGCCGACGCCGATGCCGAGCGCGCGTGCGGCGCTTTCGCCCGCGATCGCGATTTCGACGAGTCCCGAGCTGTTTTCGTACCAGAACGGCTCGCCGGGCTCGGCCTCGCCGAAGACGCGCGCGTAGGAGACCTCGCGGCCCGCGACTGCCAACCGCGCACGGCGGTCCATGCCAGCGGCCGGAATGCCGGTGGCGCAGTTGCCGTAGTGATCCACGTAGATCACGCGAGAAAGCGGCGCCGGATCGAGCAGCACCTCCGGCTTCGCCTTCGGCGCGAGCCATCCCTCTGGCAGCGTGCCGGCGGCAAGGCGTGCCGCGACCGGCGCGAACAGATCGCGGCCGTGAAACGACGCGCTGAGCCGCGGCGGCCTATACACGATCGCATGGCACTGCCTTTGCCGCGCGCGCTGATACAGCACGGAGAGTAGGCCGTTGTCCGGCCCGACGAAGCGCCAGCCGTCCGCCTCGACGACGATCGCGCCGCGCGCGGTGCCCACGCCGGGGTCCACTACGGCAAGAAACACGCTGCCGCAGGGGAACTCCGGTGCAAGCGCCGCAAGCAAGTGCGCCGCCGCCTCGACATCGAATGCCGGCGCGTCGTTCAGCAGGTCCAAGACCGGCACCGCAGGTGCCTCGGCCGCCAGCACCGCCTTCACCTGCCCGACATAAATGTCAGCGGAGCCGAAGTCGGTGAAGAGCACGATCGCCATAAAAAAACAGGGTCAGACCTGGGTCTGACCCTGCTTTTTCTCGCGGCACTGCGGGCAACTACGCAGCCTTCCTTTCCTCCGCCGCCTTGTCTTCTTTCTTCGCGCCCTCGGGCTTTTGCTCCGGGCGGTCCATCAGCGTGACGAGCGCCATCGGCGCGTTGTCACCCTTTCTGAACCCCGCCTTGAGGATGCGGAGATACCCGCCGTTTCGCTTCGTGTAGCGCGGGCCCAGCTCCTTGAACAGCTTGGCGACCGCCGCCTCGTCGCGCAGCCGGTTCCAGGCGAGGCGCCGGTTGGCGAGCGAGGGCTTCTTGCCGAGCGTGATCATCGGCTCGACCACCCGCCGCAGCTCCTTTGCCTTCGGCACGGTGGTGGTGATCTCCTCGTGCGTGAGCAGCGCGACCGCCATGTTGCGCAGCATCGCCAGCCGGTGGCTGGAGGTGCGGTTGAGCTTCCTGAGTCCGTGGCCGTGCCGCATGGCTACTGCGCCCTGTGGTGGTGCTCGAGACCGGGAGGCGGCCAGTTCTCCAGCTTCATGCCGAGGGTGAGGCCGCGCGAGGCAAGCACCTCCTTGATCTCGTTGAGCGACTTGCGCCCGAGGTTCGGCGTCTTGAGCAGCTCCGTTTCGGTCCGCTGGATGAGGTCGCCGATGTAGTAGATGTTCTCGGCCTTCAGGCAGTTGGCCGAGCGCACCGTCAGCTCCAGGTCATCCACCGGCCGCAGCAGGATCGGGTCCACCGCCACCGGCTTCTTCTCCTCGGCCGGCAGGGTGGTGCCTTCGAGCTGCGCGAACACCGACAGCTGCTCGACGAGGATGCGCGCGGCATAGCGCACCGCCTCCTCCGGCTCGATCGCGCCGTTGGTCTCGATGTCGAGGATCAGCTTGTCGAGGTCGGTGCGCTGCTCGACGCGCGCCGAGTCCACTGCATAGGACACGCGCTTGACCGGGCTGAACGAAGCATCCATGACGATCCGGCCGATGCCCTTGGTCTCCTCCGGCAGGTAGCGCATGTTGCCCGGCACGTAGCCGCGCCCGGCCTCGACCTTGATCTGCATCTCGAGCTTGCCGCCGGCGGCCAGGTGCGCGATGACGTGCTCCGGATTGACGATCTCGACGTCGTGCGCCGGCTCGATGTCGCCGGCGGTCACCGGGCCCTCGCCTTTCTTCTTCAGGCTGAGGATGGCCTCGGTGCGATTGTGCAGGCGAAAGACCACGCCCTTGAGGTTGAGCAGCAGGTCCACGACGTCCTCGCGCACGCCATCGAGCGTCGAGTACTCGTGCACCACGCCCGCGATCTGCACCTCGGTGGGCGCATAGCCCGGCATCGAGGAAAGAAGCACCCTGCGCAGCGCGTTGCCGAGGGTGTGGCCGTAGCCGCGTTCGAACGGCTCCATCGTCACCCGGGCGTGGGTGGGCGAGAGGTTCTGCACGTCGACGATCTTCGGCCTGAGAAGTCCGGTCAATGCCATGTTCGGTCGGTCCGTTTCCGCGTTACTTCGAGTACAGCTCGATGATCAGGCTCTCGTTCACGTTCGACCCGAGATCGCTGCGCGCCGGCAGCGACTTGAACGTGCCCTTGAGCGCCTTGGTGTCCACCTGCAGCCACTCCGGGATGCCGCGCGACTCGGCGGCTTCGGCGGCGGCCTTGATGCGCAGCTGCTCTTTCGCCTTCGGCGCCACCTCGATCACGTCGCCGGGGCGCACCTGATAGGACGGAATGTTGACCCGCTTGCCGTTGACGAGAATGCCGTTGTGGCGCACCACCTGCCGCGCTTCCGCGCGCGAGGCGCCGAAGCCCATGCGCCAGGCGACATTGTCCAGCCGCGTCTCCAGCAGTTGCAGCAGCCGCTCGCCGGTGACGCCCTTCGAGCGCGCGGCTTCGGCGTAGGTGCGGCGGAACTGGCGCTCGAGCACGCCGTAGATGCGGCGCATTTTCTGCTTCTCGCGCAGCTGCTTGCCGTAGTCCGAAAGGCGTGCGCCGGACTTCTGCCCGTGCTGGCCGGGCGCGTAGCCGCGGCGCTCGACGGCGCACTTGTCGGTGAAGCACTTCTCGCCCTTGAGGAAGAGCTTCTCGCCTTCCCGGCGGCACTGGCGGCACTTGGCGTCGATGAGTCTTGCCATGACGGCTCCCTGGGGACGTGTCCTCTACACCCGGCGCCGCTTCGGCGGCCGGCAGCCGTTGTGCGGGATCGGCGTGACGTCGGCGATCGCGGTGATCTTGAGGCCGGTGGCGTTGAGCGCGCGCACCGCCGACTCGCGGCCCGGCCCGGGTCCCTTGATGCGCACCTCGACGTTCTTGACGCCGAACTCCTGGGCGGCGCGGCCCGCGCGCTCGGCGGCGACCTGCGCGGCGAACGGCGTGGACTTGCGCGAGCCCTTGAACCCGGCGTTGCCCGAGCTTGCCCAGGCGAGCGTGTTGCCCTGCCGGTCGGTGATGGTGACGATGGTGTTGTTGAACGAGGCGTGGATGTGCGCGATCGCCTCGGAGACGTTCTTCTTGACCTTCTTGCGCGCGCGCGCCGAAGCGGTCTGCGCAAGCTGCTGCTGGCTGGGGATGTTGCGGCTCGCCATGCGCGCTCCTCAGGCCGCCTTTCCGGCCGGCACGTTCAGCTTGATCGCCGCGCGCCGCGGGCCCTTGCGCGTGCGCGCGTTGGTGCGCGTGCGCTGGCCGCGCACCGGCAGCCCCTTGCGGTGGCGCGTACCGCGGTAGCAGCCGAGATCAATCAGCCGCTTGATGGACATCTGCACCTCGCGCCGCAGCTCGCCCTCGACGGTGAAGCGCGATACGCCCTCGCGCAGCCGCTCCATCTCGGCGTCGGTGAGATCCTTGATCTTGCGCGCCGGATCCACTCCGGCAGCGGCGCAGATGGCGCGCGCGCGCGAGCGGCCGATACCGTAGATCGCGGTAAGCGCGATTCCGGCGTGCTGGTGGTTCGGAATGTTGATGCCTGCGATGCGGGCCATGGTCGCCGTCCGGAAAACTAATAATTATATTCGTCTCATCAACGCCTTATCAAGCTTTTCGCGCCGAATCAGCCTTGCCGCTGCTTGTGGCGCGGATCCTTGCAGATCACCCGCACCACGCCCTTGCGGCGGATGACCTTGCAGTTACGGCAGATGCGCTTCACCGATGCCATCACTTTCATGTCGCTCTCCCCGGTCCGCTAACGCGCGCTCAAGCCGCCCTTGAAGTTCGCCTTCCTGAGCAGACTCTCGTACTGATGCGTCATGATGTAGGCCTGCACTTGGGCCATGAAGTCCATCGTCACCACGACGATGATGAGCAGCGACGTGCCGCCGAAGTAGAACGGCACGTTCCACTTGAGAATCAGGAACTCCGGCAGCAGGCACACCAGCGCGACGTACACCGCTCCCGCGAGGGTCAGGCGCGTGAGAATCTTTTCCAGGTAGCGCGCGGTCTGGTCCCCGGGCCGGATCCCGGGGACGAACGCGCCGGACTTCTTCAGGTTGTCGGCGGTCTCCTTCGGGTTGTACTGCAGCGCGGTGTAGAAAAAGCAGAAGAAGACGATCAGTCCGGCGTACAGCAGCACGTAGATCGGCTGGCCGGGCGAGAGCGTGCCGGCGAGGTCCTTGAGCCACACCATACCCTCGGAAGCGCCGAACCAAGACAGCAGCGTCGCCGGAAACAGGATGAGCGAGCTGGCGAAGATCGGCGGGATCACCCCGGACATGTTGAGCTTGAAGGGCAGGTGCGAGCTCTGCCCGCCGTAGAGCCGGTTGCCGACCTGGCGCTTGGCGTAGTTGACCAGGATCTTCCTCTGCCCGCGCTCGACGAAGCACACGAACGCGGTCACCACCACCACCCCGGCGGCGATGAACAGCGCCGTGAGCGGATGCATCGCGCCGGTGCGCACCAGCTCCAGCGTCCCGGCGATCGCGTTGGGCAGACCGGCGGCGATGCCGGCGAAGATGATGATCGAGATGCCGTTGCCCAGCCCGCGCTCGGTCACCTGCTCGCCCAGCCACATCAGGAACATGGTGCCGGTCACGAGCGAGGTCACCGCAGTGAGGCGGAACATCAGCCCGGGCTCGAGCACCAGGTTGGGCTGCGACTCCAGCGCGATCGAGATCCCGGTCGCCTGAAAGAGCGCGAGGAACACCGTGCCGTAGCGCGTGTACTGGGTGATCTTGCGCCGCCCGGCCTCGCCTTCTTTCCTCAGCTGGTCGAGCTGGGGCACCACCGCCGTCATCAGCTGCATGATGATCGAGGCCGAGATGTAGGGCATGATCCCCAGGGCGAAGATAGTGAAGCGCGACAGCGCCCCGCCGGAGAACATGTTGAACATGCCGAGGATGCCGCCCTGCTGGCCGCGGAACAGTTCCGCCAGCACGTTCGGATCAATGCCCGGCACCGGAATGTGGGCGCCAATGCGAAAGACGAACAGCGCCCCGAGGAGAAACAGCAGCCTCTTCTTGAGGTCGCCGTAGCGCCCGGTCCTGCCGACGTTGGGAAGCGCGCTCGCCATGGAACCCTAGCCTTTCGCCTTCTTCGGCAGCTTCGCCGGCGCCGGCCGTTTCTCCGGCAGCTCGACCGTTCCGCCCGCCGCCTCGATCGCCGCGCGCGCGCCTTTCGAGGCGCCGACGCCCTTGAGCGTCAGCTTGCGCTTGAGCTCGCCAGAGGCGATCACCTTCGCCGCGACGGCGAGGCGCGGCACCACCCCCTCGGCCTTGAGCGCCGCGAGATCCACCACCTCGGCCTTCATCGCCTCCAGCTCCGAGAGCCGCACCTCGGCCACCGCGTCGCGCTTCGGCGACGTGAAGCCGCGCTTGGGCAGCCGCCGGTGCAGCGGCATCTGGCCGCCTTCGAAGCCGACCTTGTGGTAGCCGCCGGCACGCGCGTGCTGGCCCTTGTGGCCGCGCCCGGCGGTCTTTCCCCAGCCCGAGCCGACGCCACGGCCGACGCGGTGGCGGGCCTGCTTGGCGCCCGGGGCGGGTTTCAGCGTATTGAGCCGCATCCGCGTCAGCCCTCCACGCGAACCAGGTAGTTGACCCGGTTGATCATGCCGCGCACCGCCGGCGTGTCCGGCACCTCGACCACCTGATGCCGGCGCTTGAGGCCCAGCCCGCGCACGGTGGCGCGATGCTCGGACTTGCATCCGGCGAGGCCCTTCACCAGCTTCACCTTGATCGTCTTGTCCGCCATGCGCGCCCCTAGGTAAGGATCTCCTCGACTTTCTTGCCGCGCTTGGCGGCGATCTCGGCCGGCGTGCTCATCGACAGCAGCCCCTTGATGGTCGCGCGCACCACGTTGTAGGGGTTGGTCGAGCCGAAGCACTTGGCGAGCACGTCGGTGACACCCATCACCTCGAACACCGCGCGCATCGGGCCGCCGGCGATGATGCCGGTGCCGGCCGAGGCCGGCTGCATCAGCACGCGCGCCGAGCCGTGGTGTCCGATCACCGCGTGGTGCAGCGTGCCGTTCTTGAGACTCACCTTGACCATGTTGCGGCGGGCTTCTTCCATCGCCTTCTGCACCGCCACCGGCACCTCGCGCGCCTTGCCCTTGCCCATGCCGATGCCGCCGTCGCCGTCGCCCACCACGGTGAGCGCCGCGAACCCGAGCACGCGTCCGCCCTTGACCACCTTGGTGACGCGGTTGACCGCGACCATGCGCTCGCGCAGACCGTCGCTGCGCTCTTCCTGAGGTTGAATGCGGGCCTGGAGTTTGGCCATCGTCGATCCCCTAGAACTTGAGGCCGCCGGCCCGCGCCGCCTCGGCGAGCGCCTTCACGCGCCCGTGGTAGCGGTAGCCCGCGCGGTCGAAGGCCACGCGCTCGATGCCGGCCGCCCTCGCCTTCTCGGCGATGCGCCGGCCGACCGCCTCCGCCGCCTTGCGGTTGCCGCCGTTCGGCAGCATCGCGCGCAGTTCCTTCTCGGCGCTGCAGGCCGCGGCGAGCACGCGATCCCCGCGCGGCGTCGTGATCTGCGCGTAAATGTGGAAGTTCGTGCGGTGCACCGTCAGCCGCAGCGCGCCCAGCTCGCGGATCTTGAGCCGGGTCTGGCGCGCGCGGCGCAGCCGCGCCAAGTTCTTGTCCTTCATGGGCTCTCCGCTACTTCTTCTTCGTTTCCTTGAGCACGACGGTCTCGTTGACGTAGCGCACGCCCTTGCCCTTGTACGGCTCGGGGGGCTTGACGTCGCGGATCGTCGCCGCCACCTGGCCGACGAGCTGGCGGTCTATGCCGCTCACCACGATCTCGGTCTGAGTGGGCGTCGCCACCTTGATGCCCTTGGGCATCGCCTTCACCACCGGATGCGAGAATCCGAGCGAAAGGTTGATCTTGTCGCCCTGCGCCTGGGCACGGTAGCCGACGCCGACCAGGGTCAGCCGCTTCTCGAAACCCTTGGTGACGCCGGCCACCATGTTGGCCACCAGCGCGCGCATCGTGCCGGACATCGCGCGCGCCTGGCGCGAGTTGCCGAGCGCCCGGAACTGCAGCGTGTCGCCTTCCCTCTTCACCTCCACGTTCGGGTCGGTCGGCCGCTCGATGACGCCGAGCGGCCCCTTGACCGTGATGCTCGCCGGGGTGAGCGTCACCTCGACGCCCTTGGGCAGGACCACCGGATTGCGCGCGATGCGGGACACGGGCGCCTCCCTAGGCGACGATGCAGAGCACTTCGCCGCCGACGCCGGTCGCGCGCGCCTTGCGGTCGGTCATCACCCCGCGCGGCGTCGAGATGATCGCCACGCCGAGACCGTTCATGACACGCGGCAGCTCGTCGCGGCGCTTGTACACGCGCAGTCCGGGCCGCGAGACGCGCTCCAGACGCTCGATCACCGGCCGCCCGGCGTGGTACTTCAGGGCGATGCGCAGCTCGCGCCGCGCCCCGTCCTCGCGCACGGCGAGATCCTCAATGTAGCCCTCGTCCTTCAGCACCTGCGCGATCGCCTGCTTCAGCCTGGAGAACGGCATGCTCACCTCCCCATGCCCGACCATCTGGGCGTTGCGGATGCGGGTGAGCATGTCCGCGATCGGGTCACTCATCGCCATCGGCGCCCTCCTACCAGCTCGCCTTGATCACGCCCGGCACCTCGCCGCGCAGCGCGAGTTCCCTCAGCTTGTTGCGGCCCAGGCCGAAACGGCGATACACGCCGCGCGGGCGACCGGTGAGCGCGCAGCGGTTGCGCAGGCGTACCGGGGAAGCGTCGCGCGGCAGCTTCTGCAGCTTCTCGCGCGCCTGCTGCTTCGCCTCGTCGGTGGCGCGCGGGTCAGCGAGCACTTCCAGCAGCGCAGCGCGCTTCGCCTTGAACTTCTCCACCGTCTTGCGCCGCTTCTGATCGCGCAGCTTCACAGCGAGCTTGGCCATGCGTTCGTCCCCTTCAGTTCCGGAACGGGAAGCGGAACGCCGCGAGCAGCGCTTTCGCTTCCTCGTCCGACTTCGCCGTCGTGGTGATGGCGATGTCCATGCCCCGGATCGCGTCGATCTTGTCGTACTCGATCTCGGGGAAGATGATCTGCTCCCGGATGCCGAGGCTGTAGTTGCCGCGGCCGTCGAATGCGCGCCCCGACACGCCGCGGAAATCGCGGATCCGCGGCATGGCGATATTGACCAGCCGGTCGAGGAACTCGTACATGCGCGCCCCGCGCAGCGTCACCATGCAGCCGATCGGAAATCCGGCGCGCACCTTGAAGTTGGCGATGGACTTGCGCGCGCGCGTCACCACCGGCTTCTGCCCGGCGATGCGCGTCAGATCCGCGACCGCGGCGTCGAGCACCTTGCGGTCGCCGACCGCCTCGCCCACCCCCATGTTGAGCGTGATCTTGGTGATGCGCGGCACCTGCATCACGGTCTTGTAGCCGAACTTCTTCATTAGCTCCGGCACCACCTTCTCGCGGTAGTGCACCGCCAGGCGCGCCGGCGGCGCCGGCTGCGACGGCCCCGTCTCGACCGGCGCGGCCGGGGTTTCCTTGCGCGGCGGCGGCGCCTTGCGCGGCGCCGCCTTCTGCGCCTGCGGCTTCGCCGCCCTGTCCTTGTCCTGCTTTTCCTGGTCCTTCGCCATCGCTCGTTCCTAGGCCTCGACCTGCTCGCCGGTGGACTTGAACACGCGCACCTTGCGCCCGTCGGCAAGCACCTTGAAGCCGACGCGGTCGGCCTTCTTCGTCTGCGGGTTCCAGAGCGCGACGTTGGAGATGTGGATCGGCATGTCCTTGTCCACGATCCCGCCGGTCTGCCCCTTCATCGGGTTGGGGCGCTGGTGCTTCTTCACCCGGTTCACGCCCTCGACCACCACATGCTCCGGACCCACCCGGCGCAGCACCGTGCCGCGCTTGCCCTTGTCGCGCCCGGTGATCACCACCACCTCGTCGCCCTTGCGGATGCGCTGCATCGGCCTTGCCCTCAAAGGACCTCGGGGGCGAGCGACACAATCTTCATGAAGCGCTCGGTGCGCAGCTCGCGCGTCACCGGCCCGAAGATCCGCGTGCCGATCGGCTCGAGCTTCGGCGTGAGCAGCACCACCGCGTTCGAGTCGAAGCGGATGCGCGAGCCGTCGGGGCGCCGCACCCCTTGCGCGGTGCGCACCACCACGGCGTCGTACACCTCGCCCTTCTTCACCCGGCCGCGCGGCGCCGCGTCCTTGACGCTCACCTTGATCACGTCGCCGATCGAGGCGTAGCGGCGCTTGGAGCCGCCCAGCACCTTGATGCACATGACCGAGCGCGCGCCGGTGTTGTCGGCGACGTCGAGCAACGTCTGCATCTGAATCATGGCTTTGTTTTCATCCTCTCCAACTTGCCGCCCGCGCGAGCGGCAGTCTTGGGCCCCGCAAAGGGGGAAAGGGTGCGGATTGTAACCCGAAATCCGCCCCTGCGACAACGCTCTAGACCGCGCGCGCCTTGGCGATCAGCCGCGTCACCGTCCAGGACTTCGTCTTCGAGATCGGCCGGCACTCGGCGATCTCGACCAGGTCGCCTTCGCGCGCTTCCATGCCTTCGACATGGGCGTGGTATTTCTTCGAGCGCGTGACGGTCTTGCCGACCACCGGGTGCCGCACCCGCCGGTCCACGCGCACCACCACCGTCTTCTGCATGCGGTCGCTGACCACGCGCCCGATGAGCGTCCTGCGGTTTTTTCCGGATGCGGCCGCAGCCGCCGTCGTCTCGTTCATTTCGCCGCCTTCTCCCTCATCACCGTGCGCACGCGCGCGATGTCGCGGCGCACCTTCTTCAGCTGGCTGGTGTTGGCCAGCTGCTGCGTGGCATGCTGCATGCGCAGCCCGAACTGGGCCCGCAGCAGCTCGTTCAGCTCCTTTTTCAGCGCGTCGAGGTCCATCGCGCGCAGCTCGCTCGCCTTCATCGCCCCCCCTAGCCCAGCATGCGCTGCACGACCGTGGTGCGGAACGGCAGCTTCGCCGCGGCGAGCGCGAACGCCTGCTTCGCGATCGGCGCGTCAATCCCGTCCATCTCGTAGATGATCTTGCCGGGCTGGATCTCGCACACGAAGTATTCCGGGTTGCCCTTGCCGTTGCCCATGCGCACCTCGGCCGGCTTCTTCGAGATCGGCTTGTCCGGGAAGACGCGGATCCAGATCCGACCGCCGCGCTTGATGTGGCGCGACAGCGCGCGCCGCCCCGCCTCGAGCTGGCGCGCGGTGAGCCGCCCGCGCCCGATCGCCTTCAGGCCGAACTCGCCGAACGCCACCTTGTTGCCGCGCGTGGCGATCCCGGTATTGCGCCCTTTCTGCTGCTTGCGGTACTTGGTGCGTGCCGGTTGAAGCATGCCGCCTCCTTACTCCTTCTTGTCCTGCGCGCCGCCCTCGCCGCCGTCCGGGGACTTCGCGCCCGCCTCGTCCTTGGCGACCTTGCGCGCGCGCTTGACGCTCGTCTTCGGCGCCTTCGGCGCG
>JBFMFX010000020.1:0-77153 GCA_040752005.1 Pseudomonadota bacterium
TGCGCGGTCGGCTTCCGCCAGCACCGCAAGCTTGTACGCCGCCGTGAAATTGCGCCGCTTCGCCACCGCGCGCACCTCCGGATCGGGCGCCGCGAGCGGCGCGGCCGAACTCGCGCTCGCACCCCCCCGCTCGCGCTCGTTCGGCCGCCATCCCTGATTCAATCGCTTCCACCATCTTCAGCTTTTTCCTCTCGGACATCGTTCGCCTCTTTTTCGACAGTAATTCTACGAAGAGAGGTGTCTCACGTTACATTGGCACAAACGGGGGGGACGGCGGCGCCTTTTCAGCCGGTTCGCTCGCTCGCTTTCGGGACGATCGCTGAATGCTGCACGGGCATCCGAGAGGCGTGCGCCCGCCCGCCCTCGAACCGGATGAGCAGGCTGCTGCAACCCGGGCCGAAGCGCCGGCGAATCGGGCTGCGCCTGAGCAAGGAAAGCGCCGCAAGCCAGGGTAGAACGAGCAGAAGCGGGATTGCCTGGATGACAGCCCGCGGTCGGCTTGCGAAGCCTGCGCCTTGCACCACTCGCAGGGCACGAGCGAGGGCCTGGCGGATCCGCGAGCCGGCGGCAAGAAGCTGCGCGCCCTCGGCCTGCCAGCTTGCGATGCTGGCGAGAAACCGGCTCTGCGCCTCGGTCAGGCCGGCATAGTTTCCCCAGTCGAGGGACTGGATATAGAGCTGGAATGTTCCCTCCTTCGCAACGAGGGCTCGGCAGCGCTCGAGCAGGAGCGGGGCTTGGTCGAGCTCGGTGCCGAGGAGATGCAGCAGTGCATGCCGCGGCCCGAGACCACCGGCGCGCGTTTCGAATTGCCAGAGCCGATCCGGTGTCAGGACATGCGCATCGCTGCGGGAGCGCAGGAAAGGCTCCAAAGTAGCCGGGGCACTGGTTACCACGAGAACGGGCCTTCCTCCAGCCTCGCAGATGGTCTTCAGCCCGGCTTGCAAGAGCTGCCAATCCGGCCACCGTGGATCGAGTCGGGACCGAGCGACGAACCGCGATACCGCGAGCACCGCTCGTTTGATGATCAGCTTGCATAACGCAATCGCTGTGTACCGCGCGAAACGGAGCCGATCAGCGAGCTTGCGGCCGCGCAGCGGCCAACCCCACTCGAGCTCCGGCGGCCAGCGAAGCGGTCCCCTCGCCCGGTTGGCCCAATGCCAGACGCCTTCGACCCAGAAGCGGTGAAAGGCGTGCGGCCTGGGTGGCGCCATTTGAGCCAACAGACGCTCGACAAACGCGTCGGTCTGCGCTCTGGCGCGCGAGATTTCCTCGGGCAGGTCGCGGCCGTGAAAAACGACATCGTAGCGGGCGGCGCGCCGGTGCTCGGCGGTCGTCCAGCGCGACAGATCGGCCACGATTTTTCGCTCCGACACGGGTCCGAAGCGCAGCAGGGATTTTTCCGAGTCCCAGCGCTGCAATTCGAGCAGGAAGAACTCGTCCGAGTCGCCCATCATGACTTCGTCGCCCGAGGGGCACATTTCCGGGATGAAGCCGTAGTCACAGTAGGAATTGACCGCGGTCACGACGCGCTCCGGTTTGAGGCAGAGCATGAAGGCGAGGAAGTAGCGGCCGAGCAGCGTGTGCTCGTCCACTTGCCAGAAAAGCTGATTTGGGTGACGCGTTCGCAACACGCCTTGGTTCACGATTTTCGCCAACGTGGTCGGATGCGGATGGCGCTGCGCGAGGCCGACCATTTTCCTCGGAGCCATCGCCAGCACGTGCGTGGTGCGGTCCACCTCCTCCAGGAGCACGGGCTCGAGGGTCTCGGCGGCCGCGCGAAAGCTCGGCGCCAGAACGATCCTGCGTCCTGCGAGGATGTGCTTTGACAGAGCGCGCAGCGAGCCTTCCGCGAGCACGAAGTCGGCATTCATGAATACGAAGTGCGTGTTCACCATGTCGGCGCCGCAGCCGATCACCACGCGGGCGTAGGCGAGGGTCAGGGTGACGCCGTAGACACCGCCGGTGACGAGATCGTCTATCGCGATGAACCGTACGCCGCAGAGAGCATGGAGCCGCCGGCAGGCGGCGTGCTGCCGGAGCGTTTCCACATCGCCTCGCAGCGTCGCGATGACGACCTCCAGCTCGGTCGCGGCGGCAAGCGCCGGCAGGTTCCCCGGAGCGAGAAAGGAGGGCAGCGAAAGTCGGGCGAAGCGCTCGAGGTAGGTCTCGCCCCACACGACGGTTACGAATTTCACCTTCGGGCGCACGGATTCGGGATTTTCAGGGACGGGCGCAGGCGGCCTTGCGAGCGGCTGGGGGCACCAATGCCGCGCGTTGTCGCGCAATGCGCGCCGCAGACAGGTTCGCGCATGGTGCCGGCATTTGCCGTTATGCTAGCATTGTCGGCCGGGGCAGGGAGCGCTGACTGCCGGGCGCCGAGACGAGGTTTCCGAAAATCCCGCCATGTCCAAGAACGGACTGCCCGATCCGGAGCGCGGGGAGCTGAAGAGTCGCGAGCCTCAGTACCAGGAGTGCATCGAGGCTGCCCTGAGCCGCGGCTTCGAGCGGCTGGGGCTGCGGGCGAGCCAGAGCTGGCACGAGGAGCCGAAGCACCTGCTGTTTCGGCTCGCGCGCTACAAGTTTGTCGCGAAAATGCTCGCGGGAGCCGAGCACGTGCTCGAGATCGGCTGCGGCGATGCCTTCGGAACGTGCATCGTGCAGCAGTACGTGAAGCGCCTCAGCGCTACCGACTTCGACGCGGTATTTCTGGAGGACGTCGAGGCGCGGATGGTGCCGCGCTGGCACTTCACGGTGTTCCAGCACGACCCGCTCGCTGGGCCGATCGCGGGAAGCTACGACGGCGTCTTCGCGCTCGATGTGCTGGAGCATATCCGGCCGCGGGACGAGGACACTTCTTCTGAAGAACACCCTCGCGCCACTCCTGCCGCATGCGGTCGCCATCTACGGCATGCCTTCGCTCGAGAGCCAGGCCCATGCTTCGGCCACGAGCCGGGCTGGTCACGTCAACTGCAAGAGTATGCCGGACTTCAAAAACACGATGCAGCGCTATTTCCACAACGTGTTCATGTTCTCGATGAACGACGAAGTGGTACACACGGGATTCCACCCCATGGCCCATTACTTGCTGGCGCCGCCAAAAAGCAGATTTGAGCCGGACGCGCCCAGGGGCGGCATGAGCACCGGAGAGCTGCGGCGGTGAGAGACGAGCGCCCGGATATCGTGGAGGAGATCCGGTCGCTGGCGGCCCCGCACCGGCGAATCGTCTTCGTCTCCGGCAACTTCAACGTCGTCCATCCCGGCCACCTCCGGCTGCTCAAGTTCGCGCGCGAGTGCGGCGACTTCCTGGTCGTCGGCGTGAACGACCAGCAGCCCGAGAAGCTGGCCGTTCCGAGCGAGCTGCGGCTGGAAGGGGTGCGGGCGGTTGCGCTGGTTGATTATGCTTTCCTGTTGCGCGAGCCGCCCGAAGTCTTCATCGCGAGATTGAAGCCCGCGGTGGTCGTGAAGGGCAAGGAGTTCGAGGGGCAGGACAATCCCGAGCAGGCGGCAGTGGCCGCCTATGGGGGGAAGCTCCTCTTCGGCTCGGGCGAGGTGCGGTTCTCCTCGCTCGATCTGCTGCGGCGCGAGTATTTCGAGCCGAATCTTTCTGCCATTCGTAAGCCCGAAGAGTATCCCCGGCGGCACGGTTTTTCGATCGAAGCACTGAAGGCTCATCTGGCGCGTTTCGACGGAATGCGGGTGCTCGTCGTCGGCGATCTCGTCGTGGACGAGTACGTGGACTGCGAGCCGCTCGGCATGTCGCGGGAAGATCCTACTATCGTGGTCGCACCGCTCCAGAGCCGCCGCTTCGTGGGGGGGGCCGGCATCGTCGCCGCGCACGCGCGCGGGCTCGGGGCGGAGGTGGACTATGTCGGGCTCGCCGGCGTGGATCGCGTTGCGGCGTTCGCGCGCGAGACGCTCGAGCGCTACGGGGTGCGCGCGGCGATCGTGGGCGACGACACGCGCCCGACCACCCTCAAGCAGCGCTACCGCGCCGAGGGGCGCACGCTGCTTCGCGTGAGCCATCTCCGGCAGCACGACGCGCACCCCGAGATCGCTGCCGAGATCCGCGCCGCGGTCGAGGCGCGCCTGCCCGCGACCGATTTGCTCATCTTCGCCGATTTCAACTACGGCTGCCTGCCGCAGCCGCTGGTGGAGTCTCTGATCGAGTCGGGGCGCTCCCGTGGCCTCGCCATGGTCGCCGACAGTCAGGCCTCTTCGCAGGTCGGAGACGTGTCGCGCTTCACCGGCATGCGGCTCATCACCCCGACCGAGCACGAGGCGCGGCTCGCGCTGCGCGACTGGAACTCGGGGCTCGCGGTGCTCGCTGACGCGCTGCGCCGCAAAGCACGCGCCGAGCACGTCGTGATCACGCTGGGTGCGGAGGGGCTGCTCGTGCACGGGTCTAACGGGCGCGATTGGGATACCGACCGGCTTCCCGCGTTCAACACCGCACCCAGGGATCCAGCCGGAGCGGGCGATTCGTTCCTTGCCTGCGCGGCGATGGCGCTCACCGCCGGCGTGGACATCTGGCAGAGCGTCTACCTCGGGGCACTCGCGGCAGCCTGCCAGATCGCGCGCGTGGGCAATACGCCGCTTACGCGCAGCGATCTCGTGGCCGAGATCGAGCTGCCTTAGCCGTGCGGGCGCTGCTCCTTGCGGCGGGACTCGGCACGCGGTTGCGCCCGCTCACCGATCGCATTCCGAAATGCCTCGTGCCGATTCGCGGCAGGCCGCTGCTTGGCTACTGGCTCGATCTTCTGCTCGGCAACGGCATCGAGCGGGTGCTAGTCAACACCCATCACTTGGCGGGGGCGGTGCGCGACTTCGTAGCAGGCTCGCCGTGGCGCAACCGGGTGGCGCTCGTCCATGAGGAGCGGCTGCTTGGAACCGGCGGCACCGTACTCGCGAACCGGGCCTTTTTCGACGGTAACGCGTTTCTCGTCGCGCATGCCGACAACCTCACGCGCTTCGACGTCCAAGCTTTTATGCGGCGGCATGAAAGGCGTCCAGCAGGCGTCGCGATCACGATGATGACCTTTCGCACCGACAGCCCGCAAAGCTGCGGCGTCGTGCAAGAGGATGCGCGCGGGGTGGTGACGGCGTTTCACGAGAAGGTCGCCAATCCCCCGGGCGACCGGGCGAACGCCGCGGTCTATATCTTCGAACCGGAGGTCATCGAGTTCCTCGCGAGCCTGGGGAAGGACGTGATTGATCTCAGCACGGAAGTGATCCCGGCCTTCGTCGGGCGCATTCTCACTTTTCATAACAGCGACTACCACCGCGACATCGGCACGCCGGAAGCCTTGCGGCGCGCGGAAGCCGAGTTCGGATGCGAGTGGCGCTGACCGCTAAATAATCGGTTCTGGAAAGCGACCCAGCGGCAGCGTGGCCGTCGCCTAGAAATCAAGTTGCCCACCGAAAGCGATGGCCACTCCTTACCCGGTTAACAGCGCTTCGGGGGCTCCACCACCAGCGCCCCCAGGCACGCCGCCACCAAGTGCGAGCCGGTGTCTCCGGGCTGGTGCGGGCGGCTCCCGCCTGCTCCGGCCGTCAGATGATCGAGAGTACTCCGAACATATTCGATGTACCGGAGATAATCCTTTGGACACGATCGGATGGAATCGCGCCCGATTCGGCGATCGGCATCGCTATAGTTGCACACCAAGATGTCGCACAGCTCCGCGCCGCGCGCGATCTGCGTGGCGAAGTCCTGCGGGGCATAGACCCGGGGCCGAACGCAGCAGGAACCCATCGCGGGAGGCAAGGCCGCTTGAGCAGCCCTCGCCGGTGCCGAGTTTGCTCACCCGATGCTCGTTGAAATCTATGGCGCGCCTCACGATGCGCTCCGCCTGGTGCTTCAGCGCCGCGAGTTCGACGAAGTCGCCAGTCAGAGAGGCGAGCGTTTCCTTCTCGAACCGGGTCATCCGTTCCAGATCCTCGACGGCCGCTTCAAGATCACGACCAGCCGCTGCTCGTCCCTCCTTCCTCGCCCGATCGACGTCTCAACAACGCTATCCTGTCGAGCCGAGGCGGCGGGCTGCTCGTCAGCAGAAAGGCCGCAGCTTGCGGGCGCAAACCCGGCGCCGGTGGCGCTCGCGGGTCGATCGTGCTCCGGTGGCTACCCTGTTCCCGGATGGCTCGCGGTGTAGCGGCAGTGACATGCGGGATCAGGTCCTCGATGAGGAGCCCGTCGAAGGCGCGGTGCCATCCGGTACGCTCATGTTCCTGTCGCGGTGGGCGCGGGGCAAAAGGCCGTCTCGTTCGTGGCCCGAACGGCGAAAAGTTGCCGGGCGGCCGCCGGCCGAGCGCGATCACGCGAACTCGATAAGCCCGACCTCGACCCGCTCGAACACCTCGCGCCAGTCCATGGCGGGAAGATCGAAGGCGGCGCGCGCGCGGCTTGAGTCGAGCACCGAGTAGGCCGGCCGGCGCGCCGCCGCCGGATATTCGGCGGTGGAGATCGGTGTGACCGCCACCTCGAGCCCCAGCCGCGCGACGATCGCGCGCGCAAAGCCGCACCAGGTGGTGCTTCCGGCCGGCGCGAGATGGTACAGGCCTTCGGCGCGCTCTGCCGCGGCGAGGATGCGCACGCTCGCCTCGGCGAGGAACGCGGCGCTGGTGGGAACGCCGGTCTGATCGTCCACCACGCGCAGCGGCTCGCCCGCGCGCGCCCGGCGCGCGATCGCGAGCAGAAAGTTCCTGCCGTGCGGTGCGTACACCCAGCTTGTGCGCAGGATGAGGTGCCGGGCGCCGCTTGCGCGCAGCGCCTGCTCGCCCGCGAGCTTGGTGCGGCCGTACACGTTGAGCGGATTGGGCGGATCGTCCTCGACGTAGGGCGCGCGCTTTTCGCCGTCGAACACGTAGTCGGTCGAGTAGTGAACGAGGAGCGCCCCCAGGCGCCTTGCCTCTTCGGCGAGCACCGCGGGCGCGGTCGCGTTCACCGCATGCGCGGCCTCGGGCTCGGCCTCGGCGCGGTCCACCGCGGTGTAGGCGGCGGCGTTGACGATCACCTGGGGCCTCGCCGCGCGCACGGTGCGCCGGATCGCGTCCGGATCCGACAGATCGAGCGCGGCCCGATCGGTGGCGACGAGCTCGCCCAGCGCCGGCAGCCGCCGCGCGAGTTCCCGGCCGAGTTGGCCGCCCGCCCCGGTGAGCAGGATCCTCACGTGCGGCTATGGATAAACCCAGACCGTCTCGGCGCGCAACCGCTCGGCGAACCGGTCGTGGCGCTGCTCCAACTCCCGCCACTCGGTATCGGTGTACACGAGCAGTTCGGCCGGAACGGGAAGGCCCGCGACGTCGAAATCGAGGGCACGCTCGGCAAACGGCCGGTGCGACTCGCTGACCACCACGACGAGGTCCAGGTCGCTGCCGACCCCCCAGTCGCCGCGCGCGTACGAGCCAAAGTAGCCCAGCCGCAACAGCTCCGGGTGCCTCGCCGCGAGCTCGCGCGCGAGCCGTCGGGCGGCCGCCTCAACCTCGGCGCGATCCGGCCATTTGAGTACGCGCGTATTCGATGATCTCACCGGCATAGCGAATCGCCTGTTCGCTCTGGATTATCCCGTAGTGCTCGAACGGAGCGCCCGCCGGATGGCCGTTGGCGTAGCGCGTCGCAACGTAAAAGTTGTCGAGCACCTTTGCCTTCTCGACCATCTCGGGCGGCGGCGCGCTCGGCAACTCGCGCAGCAACTGCGCGATCACGTGGCCCCAGGCGTCCTGGCCGGAGGCCAGATGCAGGGCCTTGACCGCCTTCTCGGCCGCCTGCTGCGCGGCAAAGCAAGCCCATTCGTGGCGGTCGGCCGCCTGCGAATCGCGCGCTTGCGCGAGGTCGCGTTCGGCCTGCGCCATCCAGTCGGCTGCCCGATTCGTCATCTGCGTGCCCGCGCGTCCATCTTAGCGAAAAATCAGGGTCAGACCCGGGTCCGACCCCTGATTTTCGTCAGGGGAAGGTGTCGGCCTGGGCGAGCGGCACGCCGCGCCGGTCCTTCTCGGCGAGGATCGGCTCGCCGGCGAGCGGCCAGGCGATCGCGAGCGCCGGATCGTTCCAGGCGAGCGAGCGCTCGTGCTCCGGCGCGTAGTAGTCGGTGGTCTTGTAGAGGAACTCGGCCGCCTCGGAGGTGACGAGATAACCGTGCGCGAATCCGGGCGGGATCCACGCCATGCGCCGGGACTCGGCCGAGAGCCGGAACCCCACCCAGCGGCCGAAGGTGGGGGAGCTTCGGCGCAGATCCACCGCGACGTCGAAGACCTCGCCCGCGATGCAGCGCACGAGCTTTCCCTGCGGCTGGCGGATCTGGTAGTGCAGGCCGCGCAGCACGTTTCGCACCGAGCGCGAATGATTGTCCTGCACGAATTCGACGTCCACGCCGGTCGCCTCGCGGAACGCTCTGCGGTTGTAGCTTTCGAAGAAAAACCCGCGCTCGTCGCCGAACACCCGCGGCTCGAGCAGCAGGACATCCGGGATCTCGGTGCGGATGGCGCGCATCGCCAGAAAATGGGGTCTGACCCTGATTTTCGGGTCAGAAGACGCGCTCGCGCAGCAGGCGCAGGAGGTACTCGCCGTAGCCGCTTTTTTCCAGCGGCCGGGCGAGCGCCTCCAGCTCCTCGGCGCTGATCCAGCCCTGTCGCCAGGCGATCTCCTCCGGGCAGGCGATCTTCAGCCCCTGGCGGCGCTCGATCGTCTCGATGAAGTGCGAGGCTTCGAGCAGCGACTCGTGCGTGCCGGTGTCCAGCCATGCGAATCCCCGCCCCATCGGGATCACTTCGAGCTCCCCCCATTCGAGATAGCGGCGGTTGACATCGGTGATCTCCAGCTCTCCGCGCGCCGAGGGCGCAAGGCGCGCGGCGATGTCCACCACGCGATTGTCGTAGAAGTACAGGCCCACCACCGCGTAGCGTGACTTTGGCGCGCGCGGCTTTTCCTCCAGGCTCACCGCGCGCCCGGAGGCGTCGAACTCGACCACGCCGTAGCGCTCGGGATCCTTGACCGGATAGGCGAACACGGTCGCGCCCCGCTCGCGCGCGGCGGCGCGTCGCAGCATCGGGGTCAGCTCGTGGCCGTAGAACAGGTTGTCGCCGAGCACGAGCGCGACCGCGTCGCGCCCGATGAACTCGCGCCCGATCAGGAACGCCTGCGCGAGCCCGTCGGGCGAGGGCTGCACGGCGTAGGAAAGCCGGATGCCCCAGCGCGTACCGTCGCCGAGCAGTTGCTCGAAGCGCGGCGTGTCCTGCGGCGTCGAGATGACCAGGATGTCGCGGATTCCGGCGAGCATGAGCGTCGAGAGCGGGTAGTACACCATCGGCTTGTCGTACACCGGCAGCAGCTGCTTCGAGAGCACCTGCGTCACCGGATACAGCCGCGTACCGGAGCCACCGGCGAGGATGATGCCCTTCATGCGGCGCCCCGGCCGCCTCGCCACCCGCCTAGGTGTCGCGGTCCAGGCATCTTGCCTGTACCGCTGCCGCGAACCGTTTCAGATCCGCCAGCCCGCCCTCGCACGCGCGCACCACCGCATCGAGGTCGAGCTTCGCGTAGGCATGCACCGCCGCGTTACGGAATCCGACTGCGCGCTTGAGCCGGTTCGCGAGCTGCGCCCCATCCGCCTCCCCACCGAACAGCGAAAGGTTGAAGACGACGATGTCGCGCAGATCGTCGCTTGCGGCGAGATCGGCCGCTCCGAACGGTTTCTTCGACTCGATGCGCGCGACATGATGGCGCAGTCGCTCGATCTTGCGCGCGATTACGTCGCGATCCACCTGCGGCGCCTTTCTTCAAGCAGCCGGCGCTGATACGGCAGGAAATCCGCGCTCTCGTACACCAGCCGCCGCCGCAGGGCGAGCACGAGCGAGCGGTCGGTGCACAGCAGTAGCCTCCCCCGGATCAGCGCGGTCCGCAGCAGCGGGATCGGCGCGACCGCGAGATCAATCACATCGGCGGCCCGCCCGGTACGATCGACGATCCGCTCCGCAATTTCGAGCAGCGCGGCAGGCGCGAGCGGACCGCTGCTCGAAGCAACACCGAGGTCGAGGTCGCTTTCGAACCGCAAGCGGTCGCGCGCGCCCGAGCCGAACAGATAGGCGAGCTGTACGCGACCATCGCGCGCACACAGCTCAGCCAGACACCGGCGCAGCTCGTGCGCAGGCCGATTTTCCGTCACGCCCCGCACGACCTCGCTCATGTCGAAATCATAAGCGGAAAACCGCGCGCGGGAAGCTCCCGGCCCCCGATCGCGGGGTCAGCCCGCCCGGTGCCGAGGTGCGCCGCGCCTGCGACGTGACCGCATCGCTGCCACCGGCGAGGATGATGCCCTTCATGCCGCGCCCCGCTGCGCGTAGTTCTTCTCGACCCAGTCGCGGTAGGCTCCGCTTGTGACTTCGCTCACCCATGCCTGGTTGTCCAGATACCAGCGCACCGTCTTCGCGAGGCCCGACTCGAAGCTCTCCGCCGGCGCCCAGCCCAGTTCGCGGCGGATTCTGGTCGCGTCCATCGCATAGCGCCGGTCATGCCCGGGCCGGTCCTTCACGAACCGGATCAGCCCGGCATACGAACCCTCTCGCCGCGGCCGCGCCTCGTCGAGCAGCGCGCACAATGTCCGCACCACCTCGATGTTCCGTCGCTCGGCGCCGCCGCCGATATTGTAGGTCTCGCCCGGCCGGCCGCGTTCCAGCACCGTGCGCACCGCGCTGCAATGATCGAGCACGTAGAGCCAGTCGCGCACGTTCTGCCCGTCGCCATACACCGGCAAGGGCTTGCCCGCGAGCGCGTTCGCGATCACGAGCGGAATCAGCTTTTCCGGAAACTGGAACGGCCCGTAGTTGTTCGAGCAGTTCGTGGTGAGCGCCGGCAGCCCGTAGGTGTGGTGATACGCCCGCACCAGGTGATCGGAGGCGGCCTTCGAGGCGGCATAGGGGCTGTTGGGCGCGTACGGGGTCGTCTCGCGAAAAGGCGGATCGTCGGGCCCGAGCGAGCCGTACACCTCGTCGGTCGAGACGTGCAGAAAGCGAAACGCGTCGCGCTCGGCGCCGGCAAGCGACTCCCAGTACGCGCGCGCCTCCTCCAGCAGGGCGAAGGTGCCGACGACGTTGGTCTGGATGAATTCCGCCGGGCCGTGGATCGAGCGGTCCACGTGACTCTCGGCGGCGAAATGCACGATCGCGCGCGGGCGGTGCTCGGCGAGAAGCCGCCGCACCAGCGCCCGGTCGGCGATGTCGCCGCGCACGAACACGTGGCGCGCGTCGCCCGCGATCGAGGCGAGGTTGGCGAGGTTGCCGGCGTAGGTGAGCTTGTCGAGATTGACGATCGGCTCGCCGGTCGCCTCGAGCGTCGAGAGCACGAAGTTCGCGCCGATGAAACCGGCGCCGCCGGTGACAAGAAGCATGGCGCGAGATTCTAGGGCAACGCCGCTCGCGCGTCCGGGCGAGCCCGCCGCGCGCCGGCTCGGCCGCGAGGCGGCGAGCGGTCCGGAGCCGCTCAACCCGGACCGATGAAATATCCGATCGCCTCGATCGTACGCTCGGCGTCGGCGAGCGCGCGCGCCGCGGCCGCTCGATCGTACAGCCGCTCGGGAATCAGGTCCCGATCACCGTAGAAGGCGATCTCGCGCTCGCGGCGCAAGCGTAGCGAGATCTCGGCAAGCTCCGGGATACGCTCGCGGATCTGCGGTGAGAACTTTGCCTGCTCCTCGATCAGGATCGAGCCCACATCGTGCCACTTGGGCGGATCCACGCCTACCCAGCGAAGCATGCCCTTCAGCACGAGTTCGACCAGTTCCTGGGCCTCGCGGACGACGTCCGGGTAGGCCTCGACCGCCATCAGCGTGCGCAGCGCCTCCAAGCGCTTGCGCGCGCGGATGAAATACCCTCGGGCGAGCTCGTCGGCCGTCACAGCTCGATGCGATCTCCCCACTTGTAATCGGGCTTGAGCACCCAGTAATAGCCGCCGCCCTTGTAGACGCGGTGCGCGCCCATCGCCTTGAGACGGGCCGCGAAATCGTCCAGGTAGCCGCGCAGAACGCCCCGCGGATCGTACAGGATGCGCGCCTGGTCGGTGAGGTCCAGGTGCAGGAAGCTGCCCTGGCGCATCTCCGCCGGAGTCTTGATCACCGGGACGATGAGCGTGTGCACGCCCGAGCCCCGCGCCTCGGCCAGGGTAGGCGCGAGCGCCGCCTCAGCGCGCTCGAATTCGCGCATGCGCTCGAACCCGCCCTCGGGCAGCGGATCGGCGAGCAGAAACACGTCCACGTCGGAATCCGGGCGCATGGTGCCGCGCGCGACCGAACCGAAGAGTGCAACCGCGACCAGCCGCTCGCCGTAGGCAGCCTCGAGCGCCGGAACGAGCGCGGCGACGATCCGTTCGAAAGCCTCGCGATAACCCATGGGGCACCTCCTGCGCCGCGATTGTCGCACGGGCCGCCGCCGGGGAGCGCACCGCAGCTCGCCGGCCGCCCGGCGGCTCGCCGCCCGCCTATGCCTTGATGACGTTCGGCGCCGGATGGAGATACACCCCGCGGGTATCCACGACAAGACGCGCATGCTGCCGGATGAGCGCGTAGTCGAAGGCGTCGTGGTCGGTGGCGAGAACGACGGCGTCATAGCCGGCGATCGCCTCGGGCGTGAGCGCGACGCTCGCCAGCTCGAAGCGGTGCGCCCGCATTCTCGGAAAGACCGGCACGTGCGGATCGGAGTACGCCACCTGCGCCCCGCGCGCGGCAAGGAGCTCCATGATCTCGACCGCGGGCGATTCGCGCGTGTCGTCCACGTTCTTCTTGTAGGCGATGCCGAGCACGAGCACGCGCGCTCCGGCGAGCGAGCGCCCGCGCGCGGCAAGCGCCGCCTCGAGCTTTCCCACCACCCACGCCGGCATCGCGCGGTTGACCTCGCCGGCCAGCTCGACGAAGCGCGCCTCCACCCCGTGCCGGCGCGCTTTCCACGCGAGGTAGTACGGGTCTATCGGGATGCAGTGCCCGCCGAAGCCCGGCCCCGGCCAGTAGGGCACGAAGCCGAAGGGCTTGGTGGCGGCCGCCCGGATCACCTCGTGGATGTCAATGCCCATCGCGTCGGCGACGATCTTCATCTCGTTGACGAGCCCGATGTTGACCGCACGGTGGATGTTCTCGAGGAGCTTGGTCATCTCCGCAGCGCGCGTCGAGCTGACGGGCACGATTTTTTCGATCGCCGCGCCGTAGAGCGCGATGCCCGCCTCCAGGCACGCGGATGTCGCACCGCCCACCACCTTGGGGATCGTGCGGGTGTCGAACTGGCGGTTTCCCGGGTCCTCGCGCTCGGGCGAGAACACGAGAAAGACGTCCTCGCCCACCCGCAGGCCGCGCGCCTCGATGCGCGGCTTGAGCTCCTCCTCGGTCGTGCCCGGATACGTGGTGCTCTCCAGCGCGACGAGCTGCCCGGCGCGCAGATGCGGCACGAGCGCCTCGACCGTGCCGATGACGAAGCTCAGGTCCGGCTCTCGGTTCGGCGCAAGCGGCGTCGGCACGCAGATGAGGAGCGCGTCGGCCTCGGCCGCGCGGGCGAAATGCCCGGTCGCTTCGAACCCTCGGGCGCGCGCTTCGGCCACCGCCTCGGCGCCGATATGCCCGATGTAGCTTCGTCCGGAGTTGAGCGCGGCGACCTTCTCGGCATCAATGTCGAAGCCGAGCACGCGAAAGCCCACCTGCGCGAAACGAAGCGAAAGCGGCAGCCCGACGTAGCCCAGACCGCAGACGCCGACCACGGCGCTGCGCGCCGCGACGCGGGAAAGGAACCGCTCCTTCGGCGTCATCGCGAAGCCTCCGGTCGTGCGAGAAAATCCCGGTACGCGGCCGCGATTCCTTCGCGCAGGCCGATGCGCGGCCCGCGGTCGCACGCAGCGCCGGTCCGCGGCTTACAGGGAGACACGCGCGAGGGCGCGCAGCACGCGCTCGGCAATCTCACTCTGCAAACGGCGCGATGAGCGGAATGGGGAGCCGCCCGTGCCGCCGGTAGATTCGGAAATCGGTGTCGAGCGTCATCACGGCCGTGCCGCTCAGGATCTCGGTGAGCCGCACGAGGCACGCATCGGCCAGCGACATCGGCACTGTGCGGTACTTGCGCATCAGCGCCTCGAGCTGGGTCACATGGTCCTGAACGGAAATGCCGATCCGCACCACGCCTCTGTCCACCAGCGACAGGACTGTGTGCGGATCGCCGCCCCCGCGGCGCACCAAGTGTGCCGCCTCCGCGAGTACCGCCTCGCAGCTCAGCAGCGGCGGACGCAGTCGGCCGAACTTGGCGACCGCCCAAGCATGCCAAGCGTCGGTGGCGTGCAGCCAGGCCACCAGCGGGCCACAATCAACGACGACGTTTCTCGGTGCGCCTGCGCTGATCGGCAAGGATTGCCTGTTCGAGGTGGCGCCTGTTTGCGGCGAGGTCGCGCGGGCCGCCACGGAAACATCCGATCAGATCGGCCGCAAGATCCGCGCAGGTCGTTTCACCGCGCCGCTGCGCTGCCTCCCCCAGAGCAGCCCGCAACGTGTCCCGGATGATCGCCGCCTGCGATGTGCGCCGGCGCCGCGCCTCGGCGGCAAGCCGCCTGCGAAGTTCCGAAGGCACCTTGAACGACACGATCTCCATCTCGGCCATGGTAATACCGGGTCGCGGCCCCGGCAATACCGTTCGCGACTCGTGGAGCTTCTCCGTTTGAAGCGCCGGCTGCCGCATGGCGACCACCCTATTTATCGGTGCGCGCGAGAAAGTCGCGGTACGCGGCCGCGATTCCTTCGCGCAGGCCGATGCGCGGCCGCCAGCCGAGCGCGGCAAGGCGCGAGACATCGAGGAGCTTGCGCGGCGTGCCGTCGGGCTTGGAGGGGTCGTAGGTGAACCCGCCGTCGTATCCCACGACTCCGGCGATGAGGGCCGCAAGCTCGGCGATCGCAATGTCCTTGCCCGCGCCGACGTTGATGAGCGGCGCCGTCTGCGGCGCCACGAGCCGGGCGAATGTCTCCTGCGGCAGCCGCATGAGGAACACGCACGCCTCGGCCATGTCGTCGGCGTGCAGGAACTCGCGCCGCGGCCGGCCGCTTCCCCAGATCGTGACCGTCGGCTCGCCGCGCGTTTTCGCCTCGTGCGTCTTGCGAATCAGCGCCGCGAGCACGTGCGAGTGCTCGGGGTGATAGTTGTCGCCCGGCCCGTAGAGGTTGGTCGGCATCGCAGCGAGGAATTGCGTGCCGTGCTGGCGGTTGTACGACCAGCACAGCTCGATTCCGGCGATCTTGGCGATGGCGTAGGCGCGGTTGGTGGGCTCGAGCGGCCCGGTGAGCAGGTATTCCTCGCGGATCGGCTGCGGGCAGTCGCGCGGATAGATGCAGGAGGAGCCGAGCAGCAGCAGGCGCCGCACGCCGGTTCTCGCCGCCTCGCGGATCACGTTGAGCTCGATCGCCAGGTTCTCGGTGATGAAGTCGGCCGGATAGCGGTCGTTGGCGAGGATGCCGCCCACCTTGGCGGCGGCAAGAAACACGTATCCGGGCCGCTCGCGCTCGAAGAACTGCGCGACCGCGCGGGAATCGGAGAGCTCCAGCTCCGCGTGCCGGCGCAGAACAAGGTATTCGTACCCCGCCGCGCGCAGTGCGCGAACGATCGCCGAGCCGGCGAGCCCGGTATGCCCGGCGACGTAGATGCGGGCCGAGCGCTCCACGCGCTACTCGCGGGTGCCGGGCGCGTTGAACCCGTGGCGCGTGACCAGCGCGTCGCGTTCTGCCGCCTTGAGATCCTCGCGCGCCATCTCAGCGACCAGGTCCTTGAATCGCACGCGCGGCTCCCAGCCGAGCCGGGCGCGCGCCCTGGCCGCGTCGCCCAGAAGCGAATCCACCTCGGCGGGGCGGAAATAATGCGGGTCCACCGCGACGATCGCACGGCCGCGCTCGTCGTAGCCCTTCTCCGCCGCCCCGCTGCCGCGCCATTCGATCGTCATCCCGAGCACGCGCGCCGTTTCCTCGACGAACTCGCGCACGCTGTGCTGCTCGCCCGTGGCGACGACGTAGTCGTCCGGTGCCGGCTGCTGCAGGATGCGCCACATCGCCTCGACGTAGTCGCGCGCGTAGCCCCAGTCGCGCCGCGCCTCCAGATTGCCGAGGTACAGGCAGTCCTGAAGCCCGAGCTTGATGCGCGCCAGCGCCCGCGTGATCTTGCGCGAGACGAACGTCTCGCCGCGGATCGGGCTTTCGTGGTTGAACAGGATCCCGTTGCAGGCGTAAAAGCCGTACGCCTCGCGGTAGTTCACCGTGATCCAGTGCGCGTAGAGCTTCGCCACGCCGTAGGGCGAGCGGGGATGAAAGGGTGTCGTCTCGCGCTGCGGCGTCTCGGCGACCAGACCGTAGAGTTCCGAGGTCGAGGCCTGATAGAAGCGCGTGCGGTCCTTCAGCCCCAGCACCCGGATCGCCTCCAGCACCCGCAGCGTTCCCAGCGCGTCGGCGTTGGCGGTGTATTCCGGCTCCTCGAACGAGACCGCGACGTGGCTCTGCGCGGCGAGGTTGTAAATCTCGTCCGGTTGCGCCTCCTCCACCACGCGCAGCACCGACAGCGAGTCGGTCATGTCGCCGTAGTGCAGGATCAGCCGCCGCTCGGGCCGGTGCGGATCCTCGTACAGGTGATCAATGCGCGCGGTGTTGAAGAGCGACGTGCGCCGCTTCATGCCGTGCACGACGTAGCCTTTCGCGAGCAGGAACTCGGCGAGGTATGCCCCGTCCTGCCCGGTGATGCCGGTGATCAATGCGGTCTTCGCCATGCGCGAATGTTAGAGCATGGGGCGCCGAGGCGCAGCGCGCCGGCTAGCGCCGACTGTGCTCGGCCGAGAGCTCGCGTGCCGCGGCGAGGACCGGCGCAAGCGGCAGGTCGGCGAGATCGCGCGACCCCGGTCGCACGATGCGATGCGCGACGCCCCAGGGGCGCCAGCGTTCCGGGGGCGAATCGCCGAAGAGCGCGACCACCGGTTTTCCGAGCGCGGCGGCAAGGTGCATCGCGCCGCCGTCGGGACAGACGACCAGCCGCGCAAGCGAAAGCGCCGCGATGAGGGCGGCGAGATCCGGCGTCGGCAGCGGTACCAGCCGATCGCTCGCCGCCAGGCGCGTCACCTCGCGCGCCGCGGCATCGTCTCCGGGATGGCGCGGATCGTCCCGCGGTCCCGGTGCCCAAAGCAGGAGCACAGGTTGTTCGCGCGCGAGTTCCCGCGCGAGCGCAGCGTAGCGATCGAGCGGCCAGCGCTGCCGGGGCCGGCGCGCGCTGATGTGAATCGCGGCGAACGGTCCTTCGCCGGCGGCGCGCCGCGCGCGCTCGATTGCGGTCGGATCGGGGTAGATGCGCAGCGGGCCGGGCGTGCCTTCGACGCCGAACGCGCGGCCCAGGTCGAAGCTGCGTTCTACTTCGTGCAGATCGAACGGGGCATCCGCGCGGCCCTCGATCAGGCGCCCGGCGCCAAGGCGCGCGGCGAGCCTTTTCGTCTGCGGCGAAGGCGCGGGCACGAGCACCGCGTCGAGCCGCAGGCGGCGCAGGCGCGCAAGAAGCCGCAGTCGTTCGATCGCCAGGCGCGGCAGGCTCCGCGTGCGGTGCTTGAGCTTCTCATAGACGAACACTTCGTCCAGCGCCGGGTTGCGCGCGAGCACCTCGGCGTTGTAAGAGTTGACGAGCGCACCGATCCACGCCTCCGGCAGCCGTTCGCGCAGCGCGGCGATGAGCGGCGTCGTGCAGACGAGGTCGCCGATGTTGTCGCGCCGGACGATCAGGAGGCGCGGCGCGCGAGCCTGCTCAGCCATAGCCCGAGGAGCAGCACGGCGAGGATGCCGTGCTCGTGGTGCAGCGTCGTGTTGCCGAGGCCGGCGACCACGGTGACGAACCAGGCGCTCGCCGCGCCGCCCCAGAGCCGCCAGTCCTCGTCGGCGGCGCCGGCACGCGGCCGGAAGCGCACCAGCCAGAGGAGCCAGGCACCGAGCACGGTGAACAGCACGCCCGCGCCCACGATCCCGCGCTCGGCGAGCGCGTTGACGTACAGGCTGTGCCCGTGGGCGCTTTGCACATGGCGCGAGGCGTCGAAGGGCTGGCCGGCTTCGGCACGCCAGCGGGCGACCTCCTCGGGCCGGATCAGGCTGTAGTTGCTCATGCCGACTCCGAACCAAGGATAGCGCTGCCATGCGGCGAGCCCGGTGCGCCAGATTCGATCGCGCACGTTGAGGGTGTCGTTCGCGGCGACGAGCTCGGTCTGCTTTCGCCACAGCTCGACATTCAAGCCGACGACCGCGGCGCCGGCGAGCGCAAGGCCGGCGGCAGCGGCCGCGGCCGGCGCGCGCGAGCGCGGCCACCACGCCGCGGCAAGCACGGCGCAGAACAGCGCGGCGGCGCCCACCCGCGGCTCGCGGTGACCACGAGCGAGACGAGCAGGAACGCGTCCACCGCCAGCGCGAGCGCGCGCCGCGGCACGGACCAGGCGCGCCAGCGCGCCAGGGTCCAGGCAAGGCACAGGCCGAGCACGATCGCGAGGTAGATCGCGCTGTGATTGACGTGCCCGACCGACTTCAACTGCAGCGCCGAGCCGTGCCCGGCGCGGATCTGCGGCCAGTACTTCCACCAGCCGAGCGCTGTGGCGGCAAGAGCGGAGACGACGAGCGCGCCGAGCACCCAGCGCACCTCGCGCCCGGAATAGCCGCCGCGCTTGGCGAGCCAGAGCACGGTTGCGTAGCGCGCGAGGTCGTCCGCGCCCTTCCACTCGGCATGGTCGAACGGCGCGAACAGGGCGACCAGATAGCCCGAGACGATCCACAGCGCGATCAGCGTGTCCCACAGGTCCCATGGGCCGCCGAAGTCGCGGGCACGCGCGCGGTTCCACAGCCACACGCAGACGTAGCCGAGCCACGCGAGGTTCTTCGGGGCCTCGACGAGCGGCAGAAAAAGCGCGAGCGCGATCAGCAAGCCGATCTCGACCGGATAGCGCGGCGTGCTGACAGGCAAGAGCACGGACCCAGACCCTAGCGGCGCAGCAGCGCGTTCGCGGCCTGGAGCACCGCCTCGACGCCGATCGCGTGCATGCAGCGCGGCGCCGAACACTCGGCGAGGGTCCGGGCGCAGCGTCGTACCCATTCGAGTTCGCGCTTGAAGAGGATGTGCTGGTCGCGGCAGGGAAACGGATCCACGGTCAGCGCACGGTACGGCGCGTTCTTCCAGAAATCCCCCGCGCCGCAAAGCAGCGCCGAGCCCGGACCGAAGAGCGCGACGGTCGGCGTGCCGACCACGCGCCCGAGGTGCGCCACGCCAGTATCGGGCGCGACCAGCAGCGCCGCGCCTTTCACCAGATGCCACAGTTGCGCGAGATCGAGGCGCCCGGCGTACGAACGATGCTCACCCCACGGGTCGACCGCTGCCACCAGATCCTCCTCGCCGGGGCCGGCGCTCCAGACGATCGCGAACCCCGCCCGGCCCAGTGCGCTCGCGAGTGCGCGCCATTTCTTCGGCTCCCAGAGCTTGAGCGCCGAGCTTGCGCCCACGTGCAGCAGGGCGTAGCGCCCCTGCGGCGCCTCGAACGGCGCGTGCACCGGGTCGGGCCAGTCGCCACGCGCAAACGGCCGCGGCGGTGGGCCGTCGGCGAGCGCCGCGACGAGGTCGCCCCACGCGCCGGGTGCATCCGGAAAAGATCGCAGCTCGTCCACCGGCCAGCTCTTGTAGGCCGGCCGGTCGCCCGAGTGCGCGACGATCCAGCGCGCGCCGGCTGCCGCCGCGAGCCAGCTGTAGCGGTTGTCGCCGGGCACGTACGCGAGGTCGAAGCCGGGGCCGTCGGCGAGCGGCGCGAGCGTCGCCGGCTCGCGCAGATCCACCGCGAGCGCCTCGACGCCATAGGGCCGTGCGGCGTAGAGCGGCGCGATCGGCGGCTTTACCGTCATCACGATCCGCGCCGCCGGATGGCGCTCGCGGAGCTTCGCGAGCAGCGGCGTGAGCATGAGCGTGTCGCCGAGCAGCAGATTGTGCGCGACGAGGATGCTCGCGGGATCGCTCGGCCGCGTGCGACGCACGGTGAAGCGCCTGACGAGCGCCCTCGGCACCACTCGCGCGCGCGCGGCAAGGCGGCTAGACATGCGCCACCTCGCCGTAGAGCGCCTCCATGCGCTCGAGCATCCGCTCGAGCGAATAGTCCTCGACGCAGCGCCTGCGGGCCGCCTCGCCCAGCTCGCGGCGGCGTGCGGGATCGGCGGCAAGCCGCGCGATCGCCGCGGCGAGCGCCTCGGCGTCGCGCGGCGGCACGACGAGCGCGGTCCGCTCATTCTCGGCGATCTCCGGGATCCCGCCCACTGGCGTGGTGACGCAAGGCAGCTCGACCAGCATCGCCTGCACGAGCGCCTGCGGCACGCCCTCGTTGGCGTAGGAAGGCAGCGCGAAGATGTCGAGCGCGCGCAGCCACGGCAGCACGTCGGCCTGATCGCCCGCGAAGCGGACGCGCGCGCCGAGCCCCGATCGCCCGACCTGCGCCTGCAACGCCTCGCGCTGCGGCCCGTCGCCGACGATCGCAAGGTGCACGGACTCCGGCAGCCGCGCAAGCGCCTCGATGAGATCGCTGTGGCCCTTCCAGCTCCGCAGCGTCGCGACGATGCCGACGAGGGTGCGATCGGCCGGCAGTCCGAGCTTTTCCCGCGCCGCGGCGCGCTCGCCCGGCCGGAAGCGCCCGGCGTCCATGCCGGTCGGCACCGAGACGATACGGTGCGCCGGAAAACGGTTCTCCTCGATGAGGCGCCGCCGCAGTGCTTCGCCGGTGGTGACCACGCGCGCGGCGGCGCGCGTGTAGAGCCAGCGCGTGAGCGGATCGCGCGGTACCGCGGCCGAGATGTGGCGCGTGCGCACGAGCGGCATCGGGCGGCCGAGCACGAGCAGCGCGAGCGCCGCCAGCCACGAATCGGTCGAGCTGTGGGTGACGACGAGGTCGCAGCGGTGCTCGCGAAACCACTGGATCAGCGCGCGCAGGCCGGCGAGCCGCTTTTTCGCGATCGGCAGCGCCTCGGACGGCACGCCCCAGTTGGCGGCCTCGACAGAGATGCGCGATTCCGGCGCGCACAGCAGGCGCACGTCGTGGCCGCGGCGGATCAGCCCCTGCGATTCGGCGAGGATGCGGATCTCCTGACCGCCCCAGCCGAGCGAGGACTCGGTGTGCACGATGCGCAATGGCCGGCCACTCAAACTGCGGATTCCTGGAACTGGATGCGGTACAGCCGGGCGTAGGCACCGCCGCGCGAAAGCAGTTGCGCGTGCGTCCCCTCCTCGACGACGCGGCCGCGTTCGAGCACCACGATGCGGTCGGCGCGCTCGACGGTGGACAGGCGATGCGCGATCACGATCGTGGTGCGGCCGCGCATGAGCGTCTCGAGCGCCTCCTGGATCAGGCGCTCCGACTCGGAGTCGAGCGCCGAGGTCGCCTCGTCCAGAATCAGCACCGGCGCGTTCTTGAGGAGCGCGCGCGCGATCGCTAGGCGCTGGCGCTGCCCGCCCGAAAGCCGCATGCCGTTCTCGCCGATCAGGGTGTCCAGGCCCCGAGGCATTTCGCGGATGAACTCCATCGCGTGCGCCGCCTCGGCCGCGGCGCGCACCTCGGCCTCCGACGCCCCCTGCATCGCCCCATAGGCGATGTTGGCGCGGATGGTGTCGTTGAAGAGGACCACGTCCTGCGACACCAGAGCGAGATTGGCGCGCAGGCTCGCGAGCGTGAGCGACTGCAGGTCGTGTCCGTCGAGCAGGATCCGGCCGGAATCGGGCACGTAAAAGCGCGGCAGCAGGTTGACGAGCGTGGTCTTGCCGCCGCCAGAGCCGCCCACCAGCGCCACCGTCTCGCCCGGGCGCACGATGAGGCTGACGCCGTCCAGCGCCGGCTGGGTGCGCGTCGCATAGGTGAAGCGCACGTTCTCGTAGCGGATCTCGCCGCGCGCGCGCCCGAGGGCGATGCTGCCGCGGTCTTCCTCGACCGGCGTGTCCATCAGGCCGAACACGCTCTCGGCCGAGGCGAGCCCCCGCTGCAGCGGCGCGTTGATCTCGGTCAGCCGCTTGAGCGGCGCGAGCAGCATCAGCATCGCGGTGATGAAGGAAGCGAACTCGCCCACCGTGACGCGATTCGAAGCCGCGGCGCCGAGCGCGATATAGACGATGATCGCAAGGGCGCTGGCGGCGAGCATGTGCGTGACGGGCGTGGCGAGCGCCGCCGCCACCGTGTAGCGCATCTGAAAGCCGCGCAGGCGCCCGGCGGCGCGCTCGAAGCGGCGCATCTCGTAGTCCTGCCCGCCGAACACCTTGAGCACCTTGTGGCCCTCGATCGCCTCCTCGAGCACGTGCACGAGTTCGCCGGTCGTGGCGAGCGCCTCGCGCGTCATGCGCCGCAGGCGGCGCGAGAGCAGCCGCACCATGACGACGATCGGCGGGCCGACCGCAAGCGCGACGAGCGTGAGCTTCCAGTCGAGCCACAGCAGCCAGGCGATGAGCCCCACAACCGCGATCGTGTCCTTCACCGCCACCGTGAGAACCTGGGTCGCGGCGGTGGTGACGCCCTGCACGTCGTAGGCGATCCGGGAGAGCACCGCGCCCGAGCTGTGATCGTCGAAAAACCGCGCCGGCAAGTGCACCAGCCGCGCGAACATCCCGCGGCGCAGGTCGAGCACCACGCGGTGCTCCACCCAGGCAAGGAGATACGATGCCGAGAAAGTGAGCGCGCCGCGCAGCAGAAAGATGCCGACGAGCGCCAGCGCGAATACCGCGGGGGAAAGCGAGCTCGCGCGGGCGGCGCCGAAGCCGCCGTCGAGCAGCGGCTTCATCAGCGCCGGGAAAAGCGGCTCGGTCGCCGCGGCCGCTACCATGAAGAGCACGGCGGCGGCGAACGCGCGCGCATACGGCCGCACGTGCGAAAGCAGCCGCGCATAGAGCGCGGCGCTCGATTGCGCGGCCGGCGGCGTCACTTCGACGCCTCGTCGCCCGGCGCTGCCTCGCGCGGCGCGGGCTCGGACCGCGCCGAGCCGATCGGAGGCGTCTTCTCCAGCACACGGCGCACGAACGCATTGGCCTGCGCGTGCCCGCGGCGCGCGGCCTCCAGCATCCAGCCGTAGGCCTGCGCGGCGTCCTTTTCGACGCCGCGGCCCTCGGCGTAGGCGAGGCCAAGCGCGTAGCTCGCTTCGGCGTGGCCCTGGCGCGCCGCGAAGCGCAGCCACTTCGCCGCGGTCGCCTCGTCCTTCGGCACGCCGTACAGGCCGCGGTCGTAAGCGGTGGCAAGGAGGTACTCGGCATCGGCGAGCTTCTGCGCCGCCGCCTCGGCGAGCCACTTGAGAGCGCGCTGCTCGTCCTTGTCCACGCCGGTGCCGCTGCCGTAAAGGAGCGCGAGCCGGTATTGCGCCTCGCGGTCCCCGCCTTGGGCGGCGCGCTCGATCAGCTTCGCCGCGGCCTCGGCGTTCTTTTCCACGCCGGCGCGGCCTTCCAGGTGCAGCAGCCCGAGCAGATAGAGCGCGCGCGGCTGCGCCTGCGCGGCCGCTTTCTCGATCCAGGCGCGCGCGGCCTGCTCGTCGCGCTCGCCACCGGCTCCCTCCAGCAGCATCTCGCCCAGGTTCGCCTGCGAGGCGGCGTAGCCTTGCTCGGCGGCGAGCCGGAACCACACGCGCGCGGCCTTCAGGTCGCGCACGCCGTCGGGCGCGCGCTGGAACACGACACCGAGGTTGTGGGCGGAATCCACCCGGCCACGCAGCGCGCCGAGATGGAAGTACTCGATCGCCCGCTTCTCGCTGCGGGGCATGCCGCGGCCGGCGATGGCGAGCATGCCGAGCATGTGCGAGGCGGCGGCATCGCCCTCGCGCGAGAGCTGCTCCAGCCGCTCGCGCGCCTGCTGCGTTCCTTCGGCGGCGCGCCTGGCGAGCTCGGCGATCTCCTGCTCGCTCGCCGCGAGCGCCGCGCCCGCACAAAGCGCGGCGAGCAGCGCAAACACGCGCCTCACGGCGTACTCCGCGCGGCGAGCGCCGCGTACAGCGAGACCAGTTCGGATGCCATCCTGTCCAATCCGTAGTTCTCCGCGCTCGCGCGCGCCGCCGCCTGCATGCCGGGGGCCTCGCGCGCCGCCCGCACCATCAGCGCCGCCAGGCCCTGCGCATCGGCGGGATCGCAGATCCATCCGGTTCGCCCGGGCGCGACGATCTCGGCCGCGCCCGAGCGCGCGCCGACGATCGCCGGCAGCCCCATGGCGAGCGCCTCGAGCGCCGTGTTGGGAAAGGGGTCGTAGCGGGTGGGAAGGATAAAGCAATCCGCGGCGGCATAGAGCGGGCGCACGTCCTCGCGAGCGCCGAGAAACCGCACGCGCCTCGCCACGCCCAGCTTGCCTGCCAGCCGCGCGAAGCGCTCCGCATGCCGATCGCGGCCGGCGATCGCGAGCGCGAAGTCTTCGCCTGCGGTGCGCGCGAGCGCGGCGAGCGCGGCGTCCAGCCCCTTGCGCGCGAACCCCGAGCCGACGAAGAGAAAGAGAAACTCGCGCTCGCCCACGCCGAGCGCCGCGCGCGTCGGCTCGCGCAGGTGCGCGCGGCTGCGCGGATGGAAGTGTTCCAGATCCACGCCGTTGTAGATCACGTGCAGCTTCTCTTGCGCGAGCCCGAACGCCGCGGCGATCTCCTCGCGCACCATGTTCGAATTGCAGATCACGGCCTGAAGGCGCGGATCGGTGAACATCGCGCGCTCGGCCTCGCAGACGTAGCGGTGGTACGGATTGAGCGCAAGGCCGAGCCGCCCGGCCGGCCCGGCCAGCTCGCGGCGGATGGCGAGCCAGTTGCGGTGCACGCCGTCGCCGGCGCGGTAAATGGTGCAGCCGGGAATGCGCTCGTGCGACTGCACCAGATCGAAGCCGGCGGCACTCCAGGCCTTGCGCGCCGCGCGCGCGAACGACGCGTCGCGCCAGAGGCTTCCGATGTAGAAAGGGTCCACCGTGAGCACCCGGCGCGCGCCGCCGCCCCAGCCTGCGGCCGAACGCGCGATCAGCGTCACCTCGACGCCGGCGCGCTCGAGCGCGGGCAACGCGCGCTCGATGATGCGCTCGGCGCCCCCATAGGGGTTGTAGCGCTGCCGCACCAGCGCAAGGCGCACGGCCGCCCGCCTACCCGAGCAGCGCGCGCGCTGCGGCGTGCACCGCCTCGACCGGCAGCGTCGTCAGGCATTCGCTCACCTTGCCGCCACCGCAGCCGTCCAGGCCGCAGGGCCGGCAGGTATGGCCGCTCGCGACCACCCGGTGCGCGGTCATCCACGGGCCCCACTCGTGCTCGCCGCTCGGGCCGAAGAGCGCCACCGTCGGCGTGCCCATCGCGGCGGCCACGTGCATCGGCATCGAGTCCATGCCGATGAACAGTCTTGCGCGCGCGGCGAGCGCCCCAAGTTCCTTGATCGAGAGCATGCCGGCGAGATTCACCACCGCGCCCTCGGCGAGCGCGGCGATCTCGCCCGCAAGATCGGTCTCGGACTTCTCCGGCGCCGCGGTGAGCACCACGCGATGGCCGTCGGCCGCAAGGCGCAGGATCAGCTCGGCGTTCTCTCTCGCCGGCCAGCACTTGAAGCGCCAGCGCGAGGTGGGATGCAGATGCACGAACCCGCCCGCTGCGAGTCCGTGCTCTGCAAGCAGCGATTCGATGCGCCGCTCGGCCTCGGCGCCGGGCACGAAGCGCACGCGCCGCTCCTCCGGCCCGGGCTGGATGCCGATGCGCCGCAGCGCATCCAGATTGAGCTCGACCTGATGGCGCCGGCCGCCCCCCACCACCGGATACAGGTGCGTGAAGCTTCGCACCCAGAGCGCGCCACGCGCGGGCACGATCGGCGCGACCGAATAGGCCGGCTTGAGAAGCCGCGCGAGCCACGCCCCGCGCCAGTGGCCCGAAAGATGCACGATGAGGTCGTAGCGCCGTGCCGCGAGCGCCGAATAAAGCCGCCATTCGGCCGCGGCGCGCGCGTGCGGCGCTCGCTCGCGCCAGCGCCGGCCGACGGTGTGCAGGGCGGCGAGCGCCGGATGCCCTTCGAGCATCGGCGCGGTGTCGTCGTACACCAGCGCGTCAATCTCCGCCGCCGGCGCATACGCCTTCAGCACCGACAGCACCGGCGCGGCGAGCAGCACGTCGCCGTGATGGCGCAGCTTGATGACGAGCGCACGCGCGATCGAACGCAGCGGAACGGCGTCCTTTACCACGCAACGCAGAATACCATCAGGCGGCAGGCGCCCTCGGGCGCGATCGCTCAGGCAGAAAGGAGATCGGCGAACACGAAGCCGTCGCGCTCGACCACCTCGCCCGCGCGAGCGGCGATCGGGGCGCGAAACATGGGACCTGCAAACGCAAAGGTGTGGAACTCGCCGCGCTCGCCGCAAGGGTCCACCTCGGGCGGCACCGCGGCGACAAACGCCGGGTCGTAGACCCGCCCCGCCCACTCGCGCGGCGCCTGCCGCGGATCCACGCATACGATCCAGGCGCGCAGGCCCGCTGCGGTCATGTGCGCGGCCAGTGCGCGCGTGTCGCGGCCCCATAGCGGAAAGAGCGGATCGAGCCCGGTACCGGCGAGCAGCGCCTCGCGGTAGCGGCGCACGTCCTCGAGGAACAGGTCGCCGAACGCTAGGTGCGTCGCCCCTTCGCGTACCACCTCGGCGACAAACGATCGCATCGCCGCCTCGTAGTGCTCGTTCGAGCAAGGGTACGAAAGCGGCAGGACGCGAAGCGGTAGACCGGCCGCGCGAGCCTGTTCTTCGAGGAGCGCGCGCCGCACGCCGTGCATCGCGACGCGGTCGAACGCTTCGGTCACGGTGCAAACCAGGCCAAGAAGCTCCACTCCCGGGTCGGCGCGCAGCACCTCGAGCGCCCAGGCGCTGTCCTTGCCGCTCGACCACGAAAGGTAAACGCGCTTATGCACCGCCCGCCCCGGGCGCCGACGCGCGCGCCCTTGCCGCCACCCAGTCGGCGAAGATCGCGTGCATGTGGCGCACGCCGTCGGTGAGGGCAGCCGGCCCCGGCGCGAGGATCTCGGCGGACTTGATCTCGAACAGCAGGCCGTCGCGCACCGCCGGAATTTCTTCCCATCCCGGCCGCGCACGCATCCGCTCCGGCCGGAACTTCTTTCCGCACCATGACGCGAGAATGATGTCCGGACGCGCGGCAACCACCTGCGCGGGATTCTCGATGATGCGCCCCTGGGCCTGCGGCGCCCGCGCGCGCTCGGCGAACACATCCTCGCCTCCCGCAAGCTGGATCAGCTCGGACACCCAGCCGATGCCGCAGATCATCGGTTCGTCCCATTCCTCGAAGTACACGCGGGGCCGCGTCACGAAGCGCGCCGCGCGGCCGCGGATCTCCTCCAGCCCGGCAGCCAGTTCGGCGGCGAGGGCTTCGCCGCGCGCGCGCGCACCGACCAGCGCGGCGAGCGTGCGCACCATGCCCAGGATCCCGGCGACCGAGCGCTGATTGAATACGAGGACGTTGAGCCCGCACCGGATGAGATCGCGCGCGATGTCGGCCTGCAGGTCCGAAAAACCGATCACCAGGTCCGGTTTCAGCGCGAGGATCCGATCGGTTCGCGCCTGCAGGAACGCCGCCACGCGGGGTTTTTCACGCCGCGCGCGCGGCGGGCGCACCGTGTAGCCCGAAATGCCGACCACGCGCCGCTCCTCGCCGAGCAGGTACAGCGTCTCGGTCGTTTCCTCGGTGAGGCAGACGATGCGCGAGGGCAGGTTTTCTGTCATCCGAAACGGGGCCAGACCCGAGTCCGGCCCCGCTTTTACGGCGCTGCCGGCCTTGCCGTTCGCGCCGCGAGGCGGTCGGCGAGCGTCGCGGCGGCGAGCGCGGCCGCGACGTACGCCGCCGTGCTCGCCAGATAGGGCGGAAAGTACTTCGCCACGCGCACCGCGTATTCCGCCGCCGACAGCTCGCCGAAGTAGCCGGAGAAGGCGTAGAAGCCGGCGTTCGAGATCACGAACCACAGCGCCGTCCCGGCGGCAAGGGCCGCGGCAAGGCGCACCCACTCGCGCCAGCGCTCGCGCGGGCGACCGGCGCACCAGACCCCGCTCGCCCAGAGACACCCGTAAGCCGGGGCCAGAATCGCGTAGGCGGGCGTCACGCACCAGCCGCTCGTGCCGCCGTAGGCGATCGCCAGATAGTCCACCAGCGCCGCCTCGGCGAGGAACGCGCCGAAGAGCGCCGCGCGCCCGAGCGCAAGCCCGCCGAGGAAAAACACCGCGAGCGAGGCGTCCGGCAGCTGCAGCAGCGAGCCGAAGGGGTGAGAGCGCGTCGCCGCCATGAGCGACGCAAGGCCGAGCGCGATCGCCAGCTCACGCGAGGAAAGACGCCTTGCTTGCATTGCCGCCTCCGTCGGGTTCAGAGTTCGTGGCGCAGACCGGCGCTCAGCCTGCGCCCCTGCGTGTGATAGCCGTGCGCGAGCGAGTAATCGCGGTCGAACGCGTTGTCGAGTCTCACGTACAGCGAGGCGCTCTTCGAGAACCGGTACTCGGCGAGCGCGTTGAAGATCTCGTACCCGCCGAGCTCGACACGCTGCGCCGGGAACGCGGTGATGTGATTGTCGAAGCGCCGGCCGCTGGCGAGCAGCTCCACCGATGCGCGCCACGGGCCCCAGGACTTGCCGATGGCGAGGCTGCCGAAGCTCTTTGCGCGGCGGATGAGTTGCGCCTCGCCTGCGGCGCTCTTCTGCACCGGATCCTGGAGCGTGAGACTCGCCTTGACCTCCGCGCCCCACAGAACCCCGCGGTAGGACAGCTCCAGGCCCGAGATCTCGGCCTCGTTCACGTTGACAATCGGGAACGGGTTGATCAGATCCACGATTCTCGAGCGGAACCCGACGGCGCGCGCAACGTGCGGGCCGCTCGCGTACTGGAGGCCGATTTCGGCGCTCCGCGACCGCTCCGGCCTCAGATCCGGATTGCCGAAGCCGGGAAAGAACAGTTCGTTGAACGTCGGGGCACGGAAGGCGCGCGAGGCCGAGGCGATCACCCTCCAGTCGGAGCTGAGGTCGAATCCGTAGCCGGCGAAGTAGGTGCGCGCGCGCCCGAAGTCCGAGTAGCGCTCATCGCGCAGGTTGAGCTGCACGCCGTGCCGGCCGATGCGCCCGACATAGCCTGCAGCGAGCGCGTCCACGTCGCGCCCGGTGCGCACGTAGGCGGTGGTGCTCGACACCGCCTGGCGCAGATGCTCCAGCCCGAGCGTCACCGTGTGCTCGGGTGCCACCAGCAGGTCGTTCTGCCAGCGCAGCTCGGTGTTGCGGGTACGCGTGCGGCTGGTCGCACTGTCGTTCGTGAACGTGTCGAAGCGATCGCGCCCCTCCGACAGCGACAGGCGCGAGAGCCAGCGCGAGGCAAGCTGGTTGTTCGAATAGACGAGCGCCGAGCCGACGCCGGTCGCGCCATGGTGCCGGTCCGCAGGCGCGCCGAACGCGTTGTCGAACTCGACGCGTCCGTCGGTGGAGAAAAGGCGCAGCCCCGCTTCGTGGCCGGGCGCAAAGCGATGCGCGAGACTCGCCGAAAGCGAGGCGTTGCGGTAGCCATCGCGGTCGGGATTGGCGTTCGGCACGATGTCGGTGCGGATCGCCGAGAACCCGCCGGTGCGAAAGCCCGAGGCGTTCACCGAAAAGCGCGTCGCGCCGTGCTCGCCAGCGAAGCCGAGCCGCAGGCGCGCCGTGTTCTCGCCCCCCGCGGCGAGCTCGGCGCTTGCGTGTGGCGCACCGCGGCCCTGCCGCGTGAAGACCTGGATCACGCCGCCGATCGCCCCCGAGCCGTAGAGGCTGGAGACGTTGCCGCGCACGATCTCGACGCGCTCGATCTGGTCGAGCATGAGCTGGTCCAGTTGCGTCGCGCCGGTGGTGAGGCTCGCGACCCTCACGCCGTCCACCAGCACCAGCACCTGGTTGGTCGCCGCCCCGCGCAGAAATGTGCCCGAGACGGTGCCGATGCCACCGTTTTGCGAGAACTCGAATCCGGCCTCGCGCCTGAGCAGCGCGAGCAGATCCACCGCGCCGGATTCGCGGATCTCGCGCCCGGTGATCACCGTGGTGTGCGGAATCGCGTCGCGCATCCGCTGTTCGGTGCGCGTGGCGGTGACGACCACGGCGTCCTCTTCGGCGCGGGCTGGATGCGCGAGGGCGACGGACAGTCCGAAGACGGACGCCGCGAGAGCGGCCACGAAGCAAGGCGAAGTCATGGAATCCTCCCTGGCGTCTTCCCCGACGCCGCAAGCAGGTTGAACACTGCAAGGCCGGTCTCCGGGCTCGCGAGCGGGGATTTCCCGGGCGCTCCGCCTTCCCGCGCTCATTGGCGCAGTGGCTGCTCTGGAGCGCTTTCGCTCGCCTACCGTTGCGGGGGCAGCAGAGGCTTTGGACCTCTTTCCCGTTTCACCCGGGGCGCGAGAGCCGCGCCCCGGACACCTTGCAACCGAAAGCGGGCCGATTATACCGGGCGCCGCGATCCCTCCAAGCCCCGGATTCAATTGAGAAAGCGGATGCAGAAGCAGCCGTTATTTCTTGACGCATCGGCGGTTTTGCAACATAGTGCGCACCGTGGAAGCGGAACTCGTTTCCCTCGAGCAGAAGGTCGCGCAGTTCGTCGGCCTGTGCGAGCGGCTGCGCACCGAGAACCATGAACTGCGCCAGCAGCTGGCCGCGGCCCGCAACGACGCGAAGCGCCTTGCCGAACGCATCGAGGGCGCGCGGGCGAAGCTCGAGCGGCTGCTCGAACGGCTGCCCGATTGACCGCCGACGCCGACCGCCGCATGGCCGAAGCCGTCGAGACGATCGAGGTCACGATCCTCGGCCGGCCCTACCGCGTGAGCTGCAAGGAGGGCGAGCGCGAGGCGCTCATGCGCGCCGTCGCGTACCTGGACGCGAAGATGAGCGAGATCAAGCAGTCGGGCAAGGTCACCGGCACCGACCGCATCGCGGTGATGGCCGCGCTCAACATCGCGCACGAGCTGCTGTCAATGAAGCTCGGCGACTTTGACATCGGCGAAGCCAAGCGTAGAATCCGCGCGATCGAGGCGAAGCTGGATGCGGCTCTCGCCCCGCAGGAAAAGCTGTTCTAGAGCGGCTGCCCGCGGGAGCGGTTCTCTGTCCCCTGCGGTGTTCGACAGGGCCCAAATTTTCCGAACCGATAGCATCCCTCGGTTGCCGACTCGAGCGTCACTGTTGTGATCGTCCCTCGCCCTCGGGCGCGCCGGACGAACCTGAGGTGACCGGAAGGCGACCACCCTGTTTTGCAGGGTTCGGGATCCGGGCCCACCGGCACAGGCGGGGGGCACCCCTTTCCAGAGCGACAATCCCCGGGTGAGGTACTGGCTGATGAAGAGCGAGCCCGACGAGTGCTCGTTCGAGGATGTGCTCGCGGCACCGGGCCGCACCACGCCGTGGACCGGCGTGCGCAATTACCAGGCGCGCAACTTCATGCGCGATGCGATGCGCCCCGGCGACGGCGTGCTCTTTTACCACTCCGGCTGTCCCGAGCCGGGCATCGCCGGCATCGCGCAAGTGGCATCGGCCGCTTACCCCGATCCGACGCAGTTCGACGCCGCCAGCCCGTACTACGACCCGAAGGCGACGCGCGCGGAGCCGCGCTGGTATTGCGTTGACGTGCGCGCGGTCAAACGCGCACCTTTCGTGTCCCTGGCGGAGCTGCGCCGCCACGCGGCGCTGAGGAAGATGCCGCTGCTCAGGCGCGGCAACCGGCTTTCGATCACGCCGGTGAGCGCCGCCGAGTGGCGCTATATCACCGGGAGGCTCATGCGCGCGTGAGCCCGCTCGCCAACGACACGCTGCTGCGGGCGCTTGCGCGCCAGCCGACCGAGTACACGCCGGTATGGCTCATGCGCCAGGCGGGACGCTACCTGCCCGAGTACAACGCGGTGCGCGCCCGCGCCGGCAGCTTCACCTCGCTCATGCGCTCGCCGAGCCTGTGCGTCGAAGTGGCGCTGCAGCCTCTCGAGCGCTACCGGCTCGACGCCGCCATCGTGTTCTCCGACATTCTCACCATCCCCGATGCGATGGGACTCGGCCTTTCGTTCGCCGAGGGCGAGGGGCCGCGCTTCGCGAATCCGGTGCGCGACGAGCGGGCGGTGGCGCGCCTTGCGCCGCCCGATCTTTCGGCGCTCGGCTACGTCATGGACGCGGTGCGCGAGACGCGCCGGGCGCTTTCCGGGCGCGTGCCCCTCATCGGCTTCGCCGGCAGCCCTTACACGCTCGCCTGCTACATGGTCGAGGGTACCGGAAGCGACGAGTTCCCGACCCTCAAGCGCATGCTCTATGCACGCCCCGACCTGCTGCACCGGATACTGGAGGTGAACGCGACGGCCGTCGCCGCGTACCTGAACGCGCAGATCGCCTCGGGGGCGCAGGTCGTGATGCTCTTCGACACCTGGGGAGGAAATCTGAGCGCCGAGGGCTATGAGGTCTTCTCGCTTGCCTATTGCCGCAAGGTCTTCGCCGCGCTCGCGCGTGAGGCCGATGGTCGCCGCGTGCCGGCGATCCTGTTCACGCGCGGCGGCGGCAGTTGGCTGGAGGCGATGGCCGAAAGCGGCTGCGACGCGGTGAGCCTCGACTGGACGGTGGATCCGCGCGATGCGCGTCGGCGCATCGGTCATCGGGTCGCGCTGCAGGGCAACCTGGATCCGTCGGTGCTGCTCGCGCCGCCGGAGAACGCGCGGGCCGAGGCGCGGCGCATACTCGAAGCATTCGGGCCGGCGCCCGGACACGTCTTCAACGTCGGGCACGGAATCAGCCCTCTGGCAGACCCGGATTCCGTCGCCGCGGTGGTCGAAGAAGTGCGCACTCACAGTCGCGAGATCCGGCGGCAACTCTAGGTAGTTATGCACAAAATACCGTTTCGAAAGAAAGAGTTGGCGGCGATTACGCTGGCCGGGGCGAATCGTTCGTAACTACTTGTCGTATTTGGAGAAAAATGGGTTGTCGCAGGAGCGCCAGGAGGGGCGGTGTGCAGTGCTCGTAACGGGATCGGTGGCTCTCGAAGAAGTTACCCACAAATTCATTCACAGGGTCTGTGGAAAAGAAAAATTAACCTTGCCCGTCAAGGACAACCACGAGAATTGCAAGACGGGGAATCAGGAACCGCCGATAACCTTGAGCCGGGAAAGCGGAACCGGGCGCGATGACGCGGTGCTTGCCAGCGGGCGCGAAGTGGCCCGTGTCGCGCTGGGAGTACCGCTTCCGATCCTGTTCGATTACCTGCAGGCCGACGCGGTCCAGGCCCGGCCCGGTGACCGCGTCGTGGTTCCGTTCGGCAAGCGCGAGCGCGTCGGTGTCGTGATCGAATGCGCGACAGCGAGCGCCGTGGAAGCCTCACGTCTCAAGCGCATCATGCGCGTGCTCGATGACGCGCCGCGCCTGCCCGCCGATTGGCTCCAACTGATGCGCTTTCTCGCCTCTTACTATCAGCGCCCGCTCGGCGAGACGGTGGTGGGCGCTCTGCCGCCGCGGTTGCGTTCGGTGCGCCCGATGCCGAAACGGCGCGACGAGGCCCGCACCGCTGCGAGCGGTGCGGCGTTTTCGTCCGCTCACCAGCCGAACGCGGCGCAGGCGCAGGCGATCGAAGCGATCGCGGGCGCCCTCGGCCGCTTCCGCGTCTTTCTGCTGCACGGTGTGACCGGCAGCGGCAAGACCGAGGTCTATCTGCGGCTGATCGCGCGCGTGCGAGCCTCGGGCGGCCAGGCGCTGGTGCTCGTGCCCGAGATCGGGTTGACGCCGCAACTGGAGGCGCGGTTTCGCGCCGCGTTTCCGGGCGAGCGCGTCGCGGTGCTGCACAGCGCGCTCGCCGAAGCCCCCCGCACGCACGCCTGGCTCGATGCCGCCACCGGTGCGGCCGGAATCGTCCTCGGCACGCGCCTTGCCGTGCTTGCCCCCATGCCGCGACTGGCGCTCGTCGTGGTGGACGAGGAGCACGACACCTCGTTCAAGCAGCAGGAAGGCCTGCGCTATTCCGGCCGTGACGCCGCGGTGTTTCGCGCTCGCCTCGCCGGCTGCCCGGTGGTGCTCGGCACCGCGACGCCGTCGCTGGAGACCTGGCAGAACGTACGCGCCGGGCGCTACGAGCGCCTGGAGCTGCCCGCGCGCGCCGTACCCGGAGCGCGGCTGCCAGAGGTGCGAACGGTGGATCTGCGCGAGCATGCGCCCGAGCACGGCTTCGCCCGGCCGCTCGTCGAGGCGATCCGCGGGCGGCTTGCGCGCGGCGAGCAGAGCCTGGTGTTCATCAACCGGCGCGGCTATGCGCCGGTGCTCGCCTGCGAGGCATGCGGCTGGGCGGCCGGGTGCACGCGCTGCGCCGCGCGTCTGGTTCTGCACGCGGCCGATCGGCGGCTGCGCTGCCATCACTGCGGGCTCGAAGGCGCGATCCCGCGGGCCTGCCCGGTGTGCGGCAATCCGGACCTGCGCGCCCACGGTCGCGGCACGCAGCGCATCGAGGAGGCGCTCGCGGCGCTTTTTCCCGGCGCGCGCCTTGCGCGCATAGACCGCGACAGCGTGCGCCGGCGCGGCGCGATGGAGGTGGCGCTCGCCGCGGCGATGCGCGGCGAGGCCGACATCCTCGTCGGCACGCAACTGCTCGCCAAGGGCCACGATTTCCCCGCCCTGACGCTCGTTTGCGTGCTCGGGGCGGACCATGCGCTGCTTTCCACCGACTATCGCGCCGCCGAGCGGCTGTACGCGACGCTCGCGCAGGTGGCCGGGCGTTGCGGCCGGCGCGAGCAGCCGGGCGAGGTCCTCATCCAGACTCGCTACCCGCAGCACCCCCTGTTCGCGTCGCTGGCGAGCCACGACTACGGCGCGTTCGCCGAAGCTCAGCTCGCCGAGCGCGAAGCCGCCGGCTTTCCGCCGTGCGTGCACGAGGCGGCGCTGCGCGCCGAGGCGAAAAAAATGGAGACCGCGCTGGAGTTTCTGCGCGCGATGGCCGCAAGCGTCCCGGTGCCGCCGCAGGTGCGCGTCTACGATCCGGTCCCGCACCTGCTCGCGCGGCGCGCCGGCTACGAGCGCGCGCAGCTTCTCGCGCAATCGCGCTCGCGCCCGGCGCTTCACGAGCTGCTTTCGCGCTGGAGCGAGCGCCTTTTCGCCTCGCCGCCGCGCGCGGTGCGCTGGCACCTCGACGTGGATCCGATCGAGTTCGACTAGCCGCCGCGCAACCGCCGTTATAATTCGCGCCCCCCTCATGCCACGCGATCCGAGGACGGCCCTGTCGGAGGCGCTCGCCGAGGCGCTCGCGATGGAGGCGCCGGAAGCGGGCGCGATGGCGATCGCCCTGGAGCGGCCGAAGAACGCCGCGCACGGCGACTGGTTCTCCAACGTCGCACTGCAGGCGGCCAGAAGAACCGGGCGCAACCCGCGCGAACTCGCCCAGAAGCTCTGCGCCGCGCCCGTCTGGCACTCGCTCGCCGACATGGTCGAGCCGCCGCAGGTCGCCGGGCCCGGTTTCATCAACTTCCGCCTGCGCGCGGCGGCGAAGCTCGCCGTCATCCACCGGGTGCTCGAGGAAGGCGCCCGGTACGGCTGCGCGCGCGCCGAAAGGCCGGAGAAGGTGATGGTCGAGTTCGTCTCGGCGAACCCGACCGGACCGCTGCACGTCGGCCACGGCCGGCAGGCGGCGCTCGGGGACTCGATCGCCGCGCTGATCGAATCGCAGGGCCACGCGGTGACGCGCGAGTTCTACTACAACGACGCCGGCGCGCAGATCCGCAACCTCGCCCTGTCGGTGCAGGCGCGCGCGCGCGGCATCGCCCCGGGGGACCCGCGCTGGCCCGCGGACGGCTACCGGGGCGAATACATCCTCGAGATCGCGCGCGAGTACACCGCCTCGGGCGGCGACCCCGACGATCTGGAGGCGGTGCGCAAGTTCGCCGTGGCGTACCTGCGCCGCGAACAGGACGAGGACCTCCGCGCCTTCGGCGTCTCGTTCGACGTCTATACGCTCGAATCCGCCCTCTACGCCGAGGGCAAGGTCGAGGAGGTCGTGCGGGCGCTCGTCGCGAGCGGCAAGACCTACGAAAAGGACGGCGCGCTGTGGCTGCGTACCACCGACTACGGCGACGACAAGGACCGCGTGATGCGCAAGGCGGACGGCACGTACACCTACTTCGTGCCCGACGTCGCCTACCACGTCGGCAAGTGGCGCCGCGGCTTCACGCGGGTGGTGAACGTGCAAGGAACGGACCACCACAGCACCATCGTGCGCGTGCGCGCGGGACTGCAGGCGCTCGCGGTCGGCATCCCGCCGGGCTGGCCGGAGTACGTGCTGCACAGCATGGTGCGCGTCGTGCGCGGCGGCGAGGAAGTGAAGATTTCCAAGCGCGCCGGCTCCTATGTCACGCTGCGCGACCTGATCGAATGGGCGGGCCGCGACGCGGTGCGCTTCTTCCTCGTCTCCCGCCGCCCGGACACCGACTTCGTCTTCGACGTGGATCTCGCGCTCGCGCGCACCGAGGACAACCCGGTGTACTACGTGCAGTACGCGCACGCGCGGGTATCGAGCGTGCTCGCGCAGTGGGGCGAGGATCCGGCGCGGCTCGCGCGCGCGGCGCTCGCGCCGCTCGCGCTCGAGCGCGAGGCGGCGCTCGCGCGCCAACTCGCCGCCTTTCCCGAGGTGCTGGCGCAGGCCGCCGCCGAATGCGCGCCACACGCGGTCGCGTTCTACCTGCGCAACCTCGCGGGCGAATTCCACAGCTACTATAATGCCGAGCGCATTCTGGTCGAGGATCGCGGGCTGCGCGAAGCGCGGCTTGCGCTCGCCGCCGCCGTGCGCCAGACGCTCGCCAACGGGCTGCGCCTGCTCGGCGTGAGCGCCCCGGAGAAAATGTGACCGCCCGAGCGAGCATGAAACCGGCTTCGGCACGACCGGCCGCGGCGCCCGCCCGGCTGCGCGGCGGGTTCCTGCTCGGGCTGTTTCTCGGCCTGTTCGCCGGCCTGGCGATCGCGCTCGCGGTGGCGCTCTGGCTTACCAAGACTCCGATCCCCTTCATCGGGCGGGAGAAGCCGGCGGCGAAGGAGGAACCGGCGAAGCCGCCGGCGATCGCCGGCATGCCGCAGGCCGAAGTGAAGGCGGAGAAGCCGAAGTTCGACTTCTACCGTATCCTGCCCGGCGCCGAGGAAAGCGTGAGCGAGCGCGAGCTGAAGGAAGCGGCGCGCGCGGCGAAGGGCGAGGCCGGGCGCGCGATCTACTTCATTCAGGTCGGCTCGTTCCAGAACCCCGCCGACGCCGACAATCAGAAGGCCAAGCTCGCGCTGCTCGGACTGGAGGCGGGCGTCGAGCCCGTCACGCTCCCGGACAAGGGCACCTGGTACCGCGTGCGGCTCGGGCCGTACGCGAAGATTGACGAACTGAACCGCGTGCGCCAGATGCTGGCCCAGAACGGCGTCGAGGCGAGCCTGGTCAAACTGAAGGACCCTGCAAAGGAAGGCCAATGACGACACGCTTCTCGATCCTGCGCCGACGTCTCGCTCTCGCCCTCGCGGCCGCGCCGCTCGTTTCCCCGGTCGTCGCGCATGCCCAGCAGCCCCGCCCCGGCACCGACTACACACAGCTCAACCCGGAGCTTCCGGTAGAGACGCCGGGCAAGATCGAGGTGATCGAATTTTTCTGGTACGGCTGCCCGGCCTGCTACCGAATCGAACCGCTGATCGAGAAGTGGATCCCGAAGCTCGCGCCCGACACGCAGTTCCGCCGCATCCCGGCGGTGTTCAACGACCGCTGGGCACTCGATGCGGCGATCTTCTACACCTTCGAGGCGCTCGGGCTCCTGGAGCGGCTGCACCGGCCGCTCTTTGACGCCATCCACCGCGACCGCCTGCGCACCGACAACAGCGCGGCGCTCAGCCAGTGGCTCGCGCGCCAGGGCGTGGACACACGCAAGTTCGAGGAGACCTCGAAGTCCTTCGGCGTGCAAAGCCGCGTGCGGCGGGCGGCGCAGCTCGCCGCGGCCTACCGTATCGAAGGCACGCCGACCCTCGCGGTCCACGGCCGCTACACCATCAAGGTAGAGCAGGCGCAGACCTTCGAGCGCATGATCGAGATCGCCGACTATCTGGTCGGCGTCACGCGCCGCTCGCTGGCGGCGAAGAAGTCCTGATTCGGATCGTCTCGCTCGTTCCCTCGCTCACCGAGCTGGTTTGCGAGCTGGGGCTCGCGCAGGCCCTGGTCGGTCGGACCGGCTTCTGCATCCATCCGCGCGCGACCGTGCGGCGAATCCCGAAGATGGGCGGGACGAAGTCCGTGGATCTGGACAGGGTGCGCGCGGCCGAGCCCACCCACGTCATCGTCAACGTCGAGGAGAACACGAAGGAGACCGCAGACGCGCTCGCCGGCTTCGTGCCGAACCTGATCGTCACCGACGTGCGCGATCCCGAGGACAACCCGGCGCTCTACCGGCGAATCGGCGCCGCGTTCGGCCGAGAGGCCGAAGCCGAGGCGCTCGCGGCGCGCTTCGAGGCTGCGTGGCGCGCCACGCGCGAACGGGCGAAGCCCGAGCGCCGTGTGCTCTACCTCATCTGGCGCAGGCCGTGGATGACGGTCTCGCGCGACACCTACATCTCGCGCATGCTCGCCGCGTTCGGCCTGACGACGGTTCCCGGGATCGTCGAGCCGCGCTATCCGGAGATCGCGCTCGATTCGCCCGAAGTCGCCGCGGCCGACTGGGTTCTCGCCGCCACCGAGCCGTATCCGTTCCGCGCCAAGGACCTCGGCGAGATCACGGCCGCGACCGGCCGGCCGGCGCGACTGGTGGACGGCGAGATGACCTCCTGGTACGGCCCGCGTGCGATCGCCGGGTTGCGCTACCTCGCCGGCCTGTCCAGCTCGCTCTGATACCCGCCCCGTGCACGCCGCGATTGACGGGAGCGCGTCCCGAGCACCAAAACGTCGTATCTGACGGCCACGGCACGCGCAGCCGGGCAGCACGCGGTGCTGCTGCGCACGGTGCGCCGCCGGCGCGCCGGGCTGACCATCTACGGCCTGGCGCAGGCGCTCGGCAGGCCGTACCGGCGCGTCTTCGACGCCGTGCACCGGCTTGCCGCCGACGGGGCGCTGCGCCTGCAACGAGCCACGCGCGGCAACCGGCGTGCGACGCTCGTCTTTCCGACGCCGCGCGCCGGCGCGAGCGGCCAGGCGCTGCCCGCGCATCTCACCGAGGCCGAGCGCCAGGCGCTCGCGGCGCTCGGCGCGCGCGTGGGCCGGCTCGACCGCCGCATCCGCGCGCTGGAGCTTTTCGGCAGCCGCGCACGCGGAGATTCGGCGTGGGATTCCGACCTCGACGTCGCCGTGCGCGTACGAGGGCACCGCGATGTCGCGCTCGAGGCGAGGATCGCGGCCGTCTTCGCCGAGGTCGAATGGACCGCGCCGTTCGAGGGCGCGATGCGCATCAGCCCGCTGGTGCTGTTCGACGAACGCCCGCAAACGCCGCTCGTAGCCGCGATCGAAAAGGAAGGTATCCGCGTATGGACAGCGCACTCCCGGAAATCGCGCGCTGGGAGCTCGCGGCGGCGACCGACGAGCTGAGGAGCTTCGCCGCCAACGCCGGTGCCGGCATACCGCGCAAGGCGCTCGCAAACCTATACTACGCGGCGTTTCACATGGTGCAGGCGCTGCTCGCATCGCGCGGCGTCGCCGCGCGCAGGCATGGTGGCGTACAGGTGGCCTTCTCGCTTCATTTCGTGAAGCCCGGCACGGTGTCGCTCGCCTCGGCGAAGCTGTTCTCGGAGCTGCAGGCAGTGCGCGAGCGCGCCGACTATCAGGTGGATCTCGCTTTCGACGCCGAGGACGTGCGCCGGCACCTGGAGCGCGCGGCGCCGCTCATCGAGGAACTGGCCCGGGTGCTCGGCACCACGCCGGGGCTCGAGGTACGGGAGCTGCGCCTTGCCTGGAACGACGCCCGCGCGAAGGCGGCCGCGCCGGCCAGCGGACCTCGCCCGCGCCGCCGCCGGCGGCGCTGACCGGCCGCGCCGCCCCCCTGCGGCCGGACTATCTCGCGGCCTGTTCCAGCTCGCTCTGCAGCCGCTCGACGCCTTCCATCAGCTCGGAGAAGCGCGCCCCGAACGGCGTGAGGTGATACTCGACGCGCGGCGGCACCTCCGGGAAACTGCGCTTTTCCAGGATGCCGAAGCGCACGAGCTTCCTGAGGCGCTCGTTGAGCACCTTCTTCGAAACTCCCTCGATTGCATGCTCCAGCGCGCCGGGCCGGCGCACGCCGCGGCGCACCGCGCCGAGCACCGCCAGCGACCACTTGCAGCCGACGATCTCCTCGACCATGCGCGCGGCCGAGGGCGCGCTCGAAACTTTTTTCTGACGTCGCCTCATCAAATTACACCGAAAAGTGCCCAAGGCACCGTTTGGTATCTGCTTTTCGCGGCGCGCGAGCCGCGGCACATTTCCGTGGCTCGCCTTATTTTCGCTGAAAGGAGCACACGATGAAGAGAATCGCTTTGCTTCTGGCCGCCGCGAGTCTGCCGGCCCTTGCCGACGATCCGGCCGCCGTCCCCTATCCCAAGGGCTATCGCGACTGGACGCACGTGAAGAGCATGGTCATCAACCGGGGTCACCCCCTGTACGAATCCTTCGGCGGCATCCACCACATTTACGCCAACAAGAAAGCGATGGAGGGGTACGCCAAGGGCAAGTTCCCCGACGGCGCGGTGATCGTCTTTGATCTGCTCGAAGCCAGGAGTGCCGACAACGCGCTCACCGAAGGCGCGCGCAAGGTGGTGGGCGTGATGCACAAGGACGCGGAGAAGTGGAAGGACACCGGCGGCTGGGGATTCGAGGGCTTCAAGGGCGACTCGACCACCGAGCGCGCCGTGGGCAAGAACGCGGCGAGCGCCTGCTACAACTGCCACACGCAGCAGAAGGACAGGGACTTCGTCTTCTCGGCGTACCGCAAGTGAACCGCGTCGCCGCGCGGGCGCCCGGGCGCTTCGGGCTCTCCTCCCCCGGGCACCCGGCGCCCGAGTGGCGCGTCCAGCGCTGGTTCAACACCCCGCAGCCGATCACCCTTGCCGCGCTGCGCGGCAAGGTGGTCGCGCTGCACGCCTTCCAGATCCTGTGTCCAGGTTGCGTGCAGCGCGGCCTGCCGCAGGCCGCGCGGCTGCACGCGCTGTTTGCGCCCGAGGGCGTGGCCGTGATCGGCCTGCACACCGTGTTCGAGCACCATGCGGCGATGACGCCGGTCGCGCTCGAAGCGTTTCTGTACGAGTACCGTATCGCCTTCCCGGTGGCAGTGGATGCGCACGCCGACGGCGACCCGGTGTCGCTCACGATGCGCGCCTACGGGCTGCGCGGCACGCCGAGCCTGCTGCTCATCGACCGCGAGGGAAACCTCCGCCGCCACCGCTTCGGCGCCGAGGACGACCTCGTCGTCGGCGCGGCGATCGGAGCGCTGCTCGCCGGCAACTGAGTGCCGCACCAACAAGCCGTTGCGGGATCGTTTCGATCAGGCGCGAGCCGCGCCGCCGGCGCGCATCCTGACGTAGCTTCCGGGAGCGTCCTCCAGGATCGGCAGGCCCTCGCCCGGCCGGCGCGCGGGCACCTTTTCGCCCCGGTTCTGCCGCTCCGCCCACGCCTGCCAGTCGGTCCACCAGGAGCCCGGATGCTGCGTCGCGCCGGCGAACCATTCCTCCGGCGTCGCGGGAAGGGCGTCGTTCGTCCAGTAGTGGTACTTGTTCGCTGCGGGCGGATTGACGATGCCGGCGATGTGGCCCGAGCCGCCGAGCACGAAGCGCACCGGACCGCCGAGGCAGCGCGCCCCCCGGTAGGTCGTCTTCCAGGGCGCGATGTGATCCTCGACCGTGGAAACGAAGTACGCCGGCACCTTCACCTTGCCGAGGTCAATCGGCACGCCCGCGAGCGTGATCCCGCCCGGCTTCGCGAGCAGGTTCTTCAGGTACATGTTGCGCAGGTAGAAACTGTGCATCTTCGCCGGCAGGCGGGTGGAATCGGAGTTCCAGTACAGAAGATCGAACGGGAACGGGTCCTTGCCGAGGAGATAGTTGTTGACGACGAACGACCACACCAGGTCGTTGGCGCGCAGCAGGTTGAAGGTCGAGGCCATCTCCGAGCCTTCGAGGTAGCCGCGCTCGTTCATCCTGCGCTCGAAGTTCTCGACCGTCGCCTCGTCTATGAAAACGCCCAGCTCGCCCGGCTCGGAAAAATCGAGCAGGCTGGCGAAGAAGGTGGCGCAGCCCACCCGTTCCTCGCCGCGCGCCGCGAGATACGCAAGCGTGCAGCCGAGCAGTGTGCCGCCCAGGCAATAGCCGATGAAGTTCACCACACGCTCGCCGGTCGCTTTCTCCACGGCGTCGAGCGCCGCGAGCGGCCCCTCCCGCATGTAGTCGGCGAAATCCTTCAAGGCGAGCCGCGCGTCCGGATTGACCCACGAGAGCACGAACACGGTGTGGCCCTGCTCCAGCGCCCACTTGATGAAGCTGTTCGAGGGCCGCAGGTCGAGGATGTAGTACTTGTTGATCCACGGCGGAATGATGACGAGCGGCGTGCGGTACTGCTCGGTGGTGCGCGGCTCGTACTGGATGAGCTGCGCGAGTTCGGTCTGGAACACCACCTTGCCCGGGGTGCTCGCGATGTTCTTCCCGAGCTGGAAGGCGCTCTCGTCGGTCATCGAGATGCGAAGCTGTCCCTCGCCCTTCTCGATGTCGGCGAGCAGGTTCGCCAGACCTTTCAGCAGGTTCTGCCCGCCGGTGGCGAGCGTTTCGCGCAGCACCTGCGGGTTGGTGAGCACGAAATTCGAAGGCGAGAGCGCGTCCACGTACTGCCGGGTGAAGAACGCGACCTTCTTCCTCGACTCCTCCGGCAGGCCCTGGACGTTCGCCACCGCGTTCTGGATATGGCGCGCGGCGATGAGGTAGCTCTGCTTGATGTAGTCGAAGAGGAAGTTCGAGTTCCAGTCCTCGTCGCGAAAGCGGGAATCGCCTTTCGCGGGCTCGGCGACCGGCGGCACCTTGTATCCGAGCAGCTTCAGCCAGCTCGCGTGCCAGAGCCGCACGTAGTCGATCATCAGGTTGGCGGAGAACGCGGCGAGCGCGGCCGGGTTGGCGAGCAGGCGCGCGTACAGGTCCATGTACGCGCGCGCGATGCCCAGCTCGTCGGTGAGCGCCGACTCGACGCTGGAGGCGATGCCCTTGTGCGCGTGCTCGGCGAGAATGCGCGAGGCGCGCTCGGCCACCTCTTTCAGGATGCGCGCCACCTCCTCGGGGTTTACCGCTTCGCCCTTCGCTTCGGCCTTCGCGTCCATTGTCATTCACCCCTTCTCAGGCGGCAAATCGCACCACGCCGTCGGTGCCGGTCCGGCGCTCGACGCGCCCGGCGAAGTATAGGTAATGCAGGTGGGCGATCGCCTCGCCCATCGCAAAGTAGATCGCGTTCGCGTCCAGGCGCCGCCGGAAGAGCACCTCCAGGGCATCGGCGGCCGAGCGCGGCGCCGCCTTGCAGGCGGCGGCGAGCGCCTCCAGCCGCGCCGCATGGTGCGCCTCGAGTGCCGCGATGCGCGCGTGCGCGCCGCGAAACGGCAGCCCGTGCGAGGGCAGCACCAGCACGTCCGCGGGCAGCGTCCGGTAGCGCCCGATCGAGTCGAGAAAGGTCTTGAGCGGATTGGACATCGGGTCCACCGGCCGCACCGCCACATTGGTCGAGATCCTCGGCAGCAACATGTCGCCGGCGATGAGCACGTTCAGCTCCGCGCAGTAAAGCGACAGGTGCTCGGGCGCGTGGCCGAAGCCGACGATCGCCCGCCACGTCCTGCCGCCGATGCGAAGGACGTCGCCCTCGATCACGCGCCGGTGCGAAACCGGAAACGCCGGAACGAGTTTCCCGTACAGGTTGCCCCGCTCGCGCAGCGCCGCGACCACCTGCTCGCTCACGCCGTGGGCGCGAAAAAGCGCGATCTGCTCGCCGGTCGAGTAGCCGGCGGCACCGCTTCTCGCGGCGTGCACGGTGAGAAACTCGCTGCGGGTCATCCACAGCTCGGCGCCGTGACGCTCGGCGAGCCAGGCGGCGGACCCGGCATGGTCCGGGTGGTAGTGGGTGACGATGAGTCGCGCCAGCGGCCGGCCGCGGCCCTCGGCTGCCAGCACCTGCTCGTGCAGCGCGCGGGTCTGGCCGTTGCCGAGCCCGGTGTCCACGAGGACCAGTGCCGCCCGGCCTTCGTGCTCGTCCTCCATCAGCCACAGGTTGATGTGGTCCAGATCGAAGGGCAGCGGCATGCGCAGCCAGGCGATGCCGGGCGCGACGGCGCGCACCGTGCCCGGCGCGGGCGCGGCGTCGAACGGGAACTCCAGCGGGGTTGGCTCCGGCATGAAGCTCGGGTGAGGCCGGGCTAGAATCGCTCCGGCGGCGCCATTATCGCCGCAGCGCACCAGCCCAGCAACCGACCGACGCACGGACCTCGCCCACCCCCAAGAGCCCGCGACGACATGGAACTGCCCGCCCTGCGATTCGACCACGGCGAAGCGATCGCCATGCTGCGCGAGACGGTGCGCGATTTCGCCGCGAAGGAAATCGCCCCGCGCGCGGCGGAGATCGACCGCTCGAACGAGTTTCCGATGGACCTGTGGCCAAAGCTGGGCTCGCTCGGGCTCCTCGGCATCACCGTCGAGGAGGAGTACGGCGGCACGAACATGGGCTATCTCGCCCACATCATCGCGATGGAGGAAATTTCCCGCGCCTCGGGCTCGGTCGGCCTTTCCTACGGCGCGCACTCCAACCTCTGCGTCAACCAGATCCGCAGGAACGGGTCGGAGGCGCAGAAGCGCAAATATCTTCCGAAGCTGATCTCGGGCGAGCACGTCGGGGCGCTGGCGATGTCGGAGCCCGGCGCGGGATCCGACGTGGTGGGCATGCGCCTTCGCGCCGAGCGGCGCGGAGACCGCTACGTGCTCAACGGCAACAAGATGTGGATCACCAACGGGCCGGACGCCGACGTGCTGGTGGTGTACGCCAAGACCGACGCCGAGGCCGGGCCGCGCGGCATCACCGCCTTCATCGTCGAGAAGGGCATGAAAGGCTTTTCCACCGCGCAGAAGCTCGACAAGCTCGGCATGCGCGGCTCGAACACCTGCGAGCTTGTGTTCCGCGACTGCGAGGTGCCGGCCGAGAACGTGCTCGCCGGCGAGGGCCGGGGAGTCAACGTCCTCATGAGCGGGCTCGACTACGAGCGCGCGGTGCTCGCCGGAGGGCCCCTCGGCATCATGGCGGCGTGCCTCGACGTGGTGCTGCCGTACGTGCACGAGCGCAGGCAATTCGGCCAGCCGATCGGCGAGTTTCAGCTCATGCAGGGCAAGCTCGCCGACATGTACACCACCTTCTGCGCCTGCCGCGCCTATGTGTACGCGGTCGGACAGGCGCTCGATCGCGGCGAGACGACGCGCAAGGACGCCGCCGGCGCCATCCTCTTCGCCGCCGAAAAGGCGACATGGATGGCGGGCGAGGCGATCCAGGCGCTCGGGGGCATGGGCTACATCAACGAGACGCCCACCGGGCGCCTGTGGCGCGACGCCAAGCTCTACGAGATCGGCGCGGGCACTTCCGAGATCCGGCGCTGGCTGATCGGCCGGGAGCTTTTCGCCGAGACGAAATGACCGGCATCGCCGAGCTGTTCGCGCGCAACCGGGCCTGGGCGGGGCGCATGCTCGCCGCCGACCCGGATTTCTTTCGCTCGCTCGCGCGCCAGCAGGCGCCGCAGTTTCTCTGGATCGGCTGCTCGGACAGCCGGGTGCCGGCCAACCAGATCACCGGCCTTGCCCCGGGCGAGGTGTTCGTCCATCGCAACATCGCCAACGTGGTGGTGCATTCGGACCTCAACTGCCTCTCGGTGCTCCAGTTCGCGGTGGACCTGCTCAAGGTCCGCCACGTCATCGTCTGCGGCCACTACGGTTGCAGCGGCGTCGCCGCCGCCCTGCACCGGCGCTCGGTCGGCCTTGCCGACAACTGGCTGCGCCATGTCGAGGACGTGCGCGAGCGGCACGCCGCAGAGCTCGAGGCGATCGCGGACGCGGCCGCGCGCGAGCGCCGGCTGGTCGAGCTGAACGTGCGCGAGCAAGTGCGCCACGTCTGCGAATCCACCGTCGTGCGCGATGCCTGGAGCCGCGGCCAGCCGCTTTCGGTGCACGGCTGGGTGTACGGCATCGAGGACGGCCTGCTGCGCGACCTCGGCTGCACGGCGAGCGGCGCAAGCACATGAACTTCTGCAAGGAGAACCACATGGACAAGGACCCGGTCGTCATCGTCTCCTGCGCCCGCACGCCGATGGGCGCGTTTCAGGGCGCGCTGAAGGGCTTTGCGGCGCCGGAACTGGGCGCCGCCGCGATCCGCGCCGCAGTCGAGCGCGCGAAGCTCAAACCCGAAGAAGTCCAGGAAGTCATCATGGGCTGCGTGCTTTCGGCCGGGCTGGGACAGGCGCCGGCGCGTCAGGCTTCGCTCGGGGCGGGACTGCCGCTCGCCGCCGGCTGCACGACGGTGAACAAGATGTGCGGCTCGGGCATGAAGGCGGCGATGCTCGCGCACGATCTGCTGATGGCCGGCTCGGCCGAGGCGATCGTCGCCGGCGGCATGGAGTCCATGACCAACGCGCCGTACCTGCTCCCCAGGGCGCGCGCCGGCTACCGCATGGGCCACGCGCAGGTGCTCGACCACATGTTCTACGACGGGTTGGAGGACGCCTACGACAAGGGGCGCCTGATGGGCACGTTCGCCGAGGACTGCGCCGCGGCTTACCGCTTCACGCGCGCCGAGCAGGACGAATTCGCGATCGCGTCGCTCAGGCGCGCGCAGCAGGCCAACCGCGAAGGCTGGTTCGCCTGGGAGATCACGCCGATCGCGATCAAGGCCGGAAAAGAGGAAAGGTTCGTCGAGCACGACGAACAGCCCTTCAAGGCGGCGATCGAGAAGATCCCTTCGCTCAAGCCGGCGTTTCGCAAGGACGGCACCGTGACCGCGGCCAACTCCTCGTCCATCTCCGACGGCGCGGCGGCGCTGGTGATGATGCGTCGCTCGGCGGCCGAGCGCCGCGGCCTTGCGCCGATCGCGACCGTCGTCGGTCATGCCACGCACGCCCAGGAGCCGGCGCTGTTCACCACCGCCCCGGTGGGCGCGATCCGCAAGCTCTTCGAGCGCACCGGCTGGAACGCGGCCGGCGTGGACCTGTACGAGATCAACGAGGCCTTTGCGGTGGTCACCATGGCGGCGATGAGGGAGCACCGCCTGCCGCACGAGAAGGTGAACGTGCACGGCGGCGCCTGCGCGCTCGGACACCCGATCGGGGCCTCCGGCGCGCGCATCCTCGTCACCCTCATCGGCGCACTGCGAAAGCGGGGCGCGAAGCGCGGCGTGGCGAGCCTCTGTATCGGCGGGGGCGAAGCGACCGCCATGGCGATCGAGCTCGCGTGAGCGTGCGTCGTCCCTCGAAGCAGGCGCTGCAGGCGCTCCTTGACCGCTCGCGGTTCATCGCCGGCTGGGGCTTCCGGGTGAAGGCGGTCTCCGACGAGGCCTGCACTATCGCGCTTCCCTACCGCGAGTCGCTCGCGCGTCCGGGAGGCACGGTGAACGGGCCGGCGTTCATGGCCGCGGCCGACTGCGCGATGTGGCTCGTGATCAAGCGCCGCGTCGGCATGGAGCACGACGCGGTGACCTCCGAGCTGAGCACCGCCTTTCTCAACGCCGCGCGACGCGAGACGGTGTACTGCACCGCGCGCATCCTCAAGCTCGGCAAGCGCCTCATCTACGGCGTCGCCGAATGCCACGACGGCAAGGGCCGGCTCTTCACCCACCACACCGTCACCTACGCGCGGCTGGGGACCTGATGCCGCTCGCCGAGCACCACCGGATGATCCGCGACGCGGTACGGCGCTTCGCTGCGGAGCGCCTGGCGCCGAACGCCGCGCGCTGGGATCGCGAAAAGCATTTCCCCCGCGAGGAGATGGCCGGGCTCGCCGCGCTCGGGTGCTGCGGTGTCGCGATCCCGGAGAAGTGGGGTGGCGCGGGAATGGACTGCACCGCGCTTGCGCTCGCCTGCGAGGAGATCGCTGCCGGCGACGGCGCCACCTGCACCATCATCATGGTGACGAACCTCGTCGCGCACATTCTTCTCGGCTACGGCAGCGACGCGCAGAAGGCCGAGTATCTGCGCCCGATCGCGCGGGGCGAGATGCTGGGCGCTTTCGCCCTCACTGAGCCGCACGCGGGGTCGGACGCCGCCGCGATTGCGACCCGAGCCGAGAGATCCGGCGGCCAGTACGTGCTGAACGGCGTCAAGCAGTTCATCACCTCGGGCGCCACCGCCGGTCTCGCGATCGTGTTCGCCGTGACCGACCGTTCGGCGGGCAAGCGCGGCATCAGCGCTTTTGTTGTGCCGACCTCGACACCCGGCTACAAGGTGGCGCGAATAGAGGACAAGGCCGGCCAGCGCGCCTCCGACACCGCGCAGATCGTGCTGGAGAACTGCCGCGTGCCGGCGGAGAACCTCCTCGGCGCGGAAGGCATCGGCTACCGCATCGCCCTCGCGAACCTGGAGACGGGCCGCATCAACGTCGCCGCGCAGGCGACCGGCATGGCGCGCGCCGCGCTCGCGGCCGCGCTCGCCTATGCACGGCAGCGCAAAAGCATGGGCAAGACGCTCGCCGAGCACCAGGCGGTCGCGTTCCGCCTTGCCGACATGGCGACCGGCGTCGAGGCCGCGCGCCAGTTGTACCTGCACGCGGCGGCGCTGCGCGACGCGGGCGAGCCGTGCCTCAAGGAGGCCTCGATGGCGAAGCTCTTCGCCTCGGAGACCGCCGAGCGCATCTGCTCGGAGGCGATCCAGATCCACGGCGGCTACGGCTACGTCACCGATTTCCCGGTCGAGCGCATCTGGCGCGACGTACGCGTGACCAGAATCTACGAGGGCGCGAGCGACATCCAGCGCATGGTGATCGCGCGCGCGCTCGCGGGCGCAAGCTGAACGCCCCGGCGCGGCGCCTTCGAGCGCACCGCGCCGCGGCCGGGCTCGCCGCGAGCCGCTAACGCCGGCTGCCGAGCAGCGCCGCGCCCGGCTTGTCGCGCGCGCTGCGTCGCGCCTCGCCCTCGGCCGCCATGCGCCGGCGCGCCTCGGCGAGCTGCGCTTCCTGCTCGGCGGTCAGGCGGTCGCTCGCGTGAGGGTGTTGCTGCCGGGGTCGGCCCTCCCGCCGTTGCTGCGACCGGGCGCGGCGCCGAAATTCCGGCGCACTCGGCTGCGTGTCTCGCGGGCGCGCCGGAGTCGGGCTCTGAGCCCGGTGTCCGGGCTCGAAGCCGGTGACGACACGCTCCTCGACCGTCCGGTTCATGAGGCGCTCGATCGCCGCCATCAGGGGGCGATCTTCGTGCGCCACGAGCGACACCGCTTCGCCCTCGGCGCCGGCGCGGCCGGTGCGGCCGATGCGGTGCACGTAATCCTCGGCCACGTGCGGCAGATCGTAGTTGACGACATGCGGCAGCGCCTCGATGTCCAGGCCGCGCGCGGCGATGTCCGTTGCGACCAATACGCGCAGCTCGCCGTGCTTGAAGCGCCGGAGCGCGCGCATGCGCTGGTTCTGGGCCTTGTTGCCGTGGATCGCGTCAGCCTCGATCCCGGAGTGCGAGAGCTGCTGCGCCAGGCGGTTCGCGCCGTGCTTGGTCCTGACGAACACGAGCACCTGCCTCCAGTCGTTCGAGCGGACAAGGTGCGCGAGCAGTTCGCGCTTGCGCTCCTGCGCCACCGGGTGGCGGACCTGGGCGACAAGCTCGGCCGGAGTGTTCCGCCGCGCGACTTCCACGGTCGCCGGGTCCTTCATGAAGGCAGCCGCGAGGCGGCGGATCTCCTCCGGGAAAGTGGCCGAAAAGAGCAGGTTCTGGCGCGCCGCTGGAAGCAGCGCGAGAATACGGCGGAGGTCGTGGATGAAGCCCATGTCGAGCATGCGGTCGGCTTCGTCGAGCACGAGGATTCCGACCTGGCGCAGGTCCACGGTCTTCTGCCGGGCGTGATCGAGAAGCCGTCCGGGTGTGGCGACCAGGATGTCCGCCCCGCGGCGCAGCGCCTGCACCTGCGGCTGCATGCCGACCCCGCCATAGACGAGCGTGCTCCGCAGCGGCAGGTATTTCCCGTAGGCGCGCACGCTCTCCTCGACCTGCGCCGCGAGCTCGCGCGTCGGCGTGACGATCAGCGCCTGCACCGGATGGCGGGCGGGCGAATGCGAGGCGCTCGCCGCCCCGGCGAGCCTTTGCAGCAGCGGCAGCGTGAAGCCGGCGGTCTTGCCGGTGCCGGTCTGCGCGGCGCCGAGAAGATCCCTTCCGGCGAGCACGACGGGGATGGCCTGGGCCTGGATCGGTGTGGGCTGCGTGTAGCCCTGCTCGGCGACTGCGCGCACGAGCTCGGGCATGAGCCCGAGCGATTCGAACGATGTGGTAATGGTTTTCTCCTGCACCCGGCCTGGGAAGGACTCGCCTTCGACCGGTTCAGGCTGATGCGCTTTTAGCTTGTTATTGACGGCCCGGGATGGACCGAACTAACGGACTGAAACGCCAACCGGAAGTGCGCGTAACAGGAAGCTGGCACGCATTGTACACGACATCGGCCTTGGCGCCGAATCGCGCCGGCGAGGCGGCTATACTGCGCGCTCCCGGAGGAGCGCCGTGCCGCTGATCCAGTCGCAGCTCGATCCCCGCTCGGCGGAGTTCCGCGCCAACGCCGAGCGCATGCGCGCGCTGGTGGCCGACCTGCGCGAGAAGATCGCGCGCATCGCGCAGGGCGGCGACGAGGAGGCGCGCGCCAAGCACCTCGCGCGCGGCAAGCTCCTGCCGCGGGTGCGCGTCGAGCGGCTGCTCGACCCGGGCTCGCCGTTTCTCGAGATCGGGCAACTGGCCGCCTTCGGTATGTACGACGACCAGGCGCCGGGCGCCGGGATCATCTGCGGCATCGGGCGCGTGTCCGGCCGCGAGTGCATGATCGTCTGCAACGACGCCACCGTGAAGGGCGGCACCTATTTTCCGATGACGGTGAAAAAGCACCTGCGCGCGCAGGAGATCGCCGCGCAGAACCGCCTGCCGACGATCTACTTGGTGGACTCGGGCGGCGCCAACCTGCCCAATCAGGACGAGGTGTTCCCCGACCGCGAGCACTTCGGGCGCATCTTCTACAACATCGCCAACCTGTCGGCCGCGCGCATCCCGCAGATCGCCTGCGTGATGGGATCGTGCACCGCCGGGGGCGCGTACGTGCCGGCGATGTCGGACGAGGCGGTGATCGTGCGCGGCCAGGGCACGATCTTCCTCGGCGGGCCGCCGCTCGTGAAGGCGGCGACCGGCGAGATCGTCACGCCGGAGGAGCTGGGCGGGGCGGAGGTGCACACGCGCGTCTCCGGGGTGGCCGACCACTACGCGCTGAACGACGAGCATGCGCTCGCGATCGTGCGGCGCATCGTCGCGGGGCTTAACACGCGCAAGCGGGTCGAGCTCGAGGTGCGCGAGCCGCGCGAGCCGCTGTACCCGGCCGAAGAACTCTACGGCGTGATACCGGCCGACGTGCGCAAGCCCTTCGACATGCGCGAGGTGATCGCGCGCGTGGTGGACGGCTCGGAGCTGGACGAGTTCAAGCAGAACTACGGCACGACGCTCGTCACCGGATTCGCGCACATCCACGGCTATCCGGTCGGCATCCTCGCCAACAACGGCATCCTCTATTCCGAGTCCTCGCTCAAGGCCGCGCACTTCATCGAGCTGGCCTGCCAGCGCGGCATTCCGCTCGTTTTCCTGCAGAACATCACCGGCTACATGGTGGGAAAGAAGTACGAGGCGGGCGGCATCGCCAAGGACGGCGCGAAGATGGTGACCGCGGTGGCGACCGCGCGCGTGCCGAAGTTCACCCTGATCCTCGGCGGCTCGTTCGGCGCCGGCAACTACGGCATGTGCGGGCGCGCGTACTCGCCGCGCTTTCTGTGGATGTGGCCGAACGCGCGCATCTCGGTGATGGGCGGGCAGCAGGCGGCGAGCGTGCTTGCGACCGTGCGCCGCGACGCGATCGAGGCAAAGGGCGGGACGTGGTCGGTCGAGGAGGAAGAAGCGTTCAAGCGCCCGATCCTCGAGCAGTACGAGCGCCAGGGTCATCCCTATTACTCCAGCGCTCGGCTGTGGGACGACGGCGTGGTGGACCCGGCCGACACGAGAAGGCTTCTTGCGCTCGCCATCTCGGCCGCGCTCAACGCGCCGGTCGAGGACACCAAGTTCGGCGTCTTCAGGATGTAGGCCGATGAGCACGAACCTTCTCGTCGAGCGTCGCGGCGCGGTGGCGGTGCTCACGCTCAACCGCCCCGAGATCCGTAACGCCTTCGACGATGCGCTGATCGCCGCGATCACCGGGGCGCTCGGCGCGATCGAGCGCGACGGCTCGGTGCGCGCGGTGCTCCTCGCCGGCAACGGACCGGCGTTCTGCGCCGGCGCGGATCTCAACTGGATGAAGCGCATGGCGGGCTACGGCCTGGAGGAGAACCTCGCCGACGCGCGCGCGCTCGCGGCGATGCTCGCCCGCCTCGACCGGCTGCCGAAGCCGACGGTGGCGCGCGTGCACGGCCCGGCGTTCGCGGGCGGCGTGGGGCTGGTCGCCGCCTGCGACATCGCCGTCGGCTCGACCGAGGCGGTGTTCGCCCTCACCGAGGTGAGAATCGGCCTTTCGCCCGCCACCATCAGTCCGTACGTCATCCGCGCGATCGGCGAGCGCGCGGCGCGGCGGTACTTTCACACCGGCGAGCGTTTCGGCGCGCAAGAAGCGCATCGGCTCGGCCTGCTGCACGAGGTCTGCGCGCCCGACAGGCTCGACACCGAGGTCGCAGCGATCCTCGAACACCTGGTCGCGGGCGGCCCCGAGGCGCATCGCGCGATCAAGGATCTGATCCGGACGGCCGCGCGCGGCGGGCCGGTGTCGGATGCCCTCATCGAGGACACCGCGCGCCGCATCGCCGAGATCCGCGTCTCGCCCGAAGGCCGCGAAGGCATTGCGTCCTTCCTCGAAAAGAGGAAGCCGGCATGGCTCGCGCCGAAAGGCTAGCGTGTTCCGCAGGATCCTGATCGCCAACCGCGGCGAGATCGCCTGCCGCGTGATCGCCGCCGCGCGCTCCCTCGGCGTGCGCACGGTGGCGGTGTATTCCGACGCCGACCGCGGCGCGCGTCATGTCGCGATGGCCGACGAGGCGCGGCGCATCGGCCCCGCGCCGGCACGGCAGAGCTACCTGAACATCGAGGCGATCCTTGCCGCCGCGAAAGCATCCGGTGCCGAGGCGATCCACCCGGGCTACGGGTTTCTCGCCGAAAACGAGGAGTTCGCGCGCGCCTGCGAGCAGGCCGGGATCGTCTTCATCGGGCCGCCGCCGCAGGCGATCGCCGCGATGGGCGACAAGTCTGCGGCGAAGGCGCGAATGGAAGCCGCCGGCGTGCCGATCGTGCCCGGCTATCACGGCGACCGGCAGGATCCCGCGCTTCTCGCCGCGGAGGCGAAGCGGATCGGGTATCCGGTGCTCATCAAGGCGGCCGCGGGCGGCGGCGGCAAGGGAATGCGGGTGGTGGACGGGCCCGAGCACTTCGCCGCCGCGCTCGACGGTGCGAGGCGCGAGGCGAAAGCGGCTTTCGGCGACGACCGGGTGCTGATCGAGAAGTATCTCCAGCGGCCGCGGCACATCGAGGTGCAGGTTTTCGGCGACCGGCACGGCAACCTCGTGCACCTGTTCGAGCGCGACTGCTCGGTGCAGCGCCGCCACCAGAAGGTGCTGGAGGAAGCGCCCGCTCCGGGGCTCACCGAGAAGCGGCGGCGCGAGATGGGCGAGGCGGCGGTGGCGGCCGCGCGCGCGATCGGCTACGTCGGCGCCGGCACCGTCGAATTCATCGTCGCGGAGGACGGGCGTTTCTACTTCATGGAGATGAACACGCGCCTTCAGGTCGAGCACCCGGTGACCGAGATGATCACCGGCGTGGACCTCGTCACGTGGCAGCTCGCGGTGGCCGCCGGCGAGCCGCTGCCGCTGCGGCAGGAGGACCTGCGCGTGCGCGGCCATGCGATCGAGGCGCGCATCTACGCCGAGAACCCGGAGCGGGGCTTTCTTCCCTCCACCGGGCCGCTCAAGCGCCTGCGCACGCCACCGGCCGCCGAATTCACCGCCTGGGCAGGGCCGCTGCGGGTGGACTCGGGCGTGCGCGAGGGCGACGAGATCTCGGCGCACTACGATCCGATGATCGCGAAGCTCATCGCCTGGGGCGAGACGCGCGAGGCGGCGCTGGCGCGACTGCGCGCCGCGCTCGCCGAATTCGAGATCGTCGGCGTCGCCTCCAACGTCGAGTTTCTCGGCCGGGTGTGCGACAGTCGCCCCTTCGCCGCCGCCGATCTGGACACCGGTCTCATAGACCGGCTGCGGCCGGAGCTGTTTCCGGTGCAGCAAGGGGCCGCCGAGGAGGACCTCGCCGCGGCGGCGCTCGCCGAACTGCTTGCCGAGGAAGACGCCGCGCGCGAGATGGCGCGCGCCTCGGGCGACCCCTACTCCCCGTGGCACGAGGTGGACGGCTGGAGGCTCAACCTCGGCGCGCACCACGAGTTCGTGCTCGCCGAAGGCGGGCGCGAGCATCGCGTCACGATCCATTTCGCGAGCGAAGGCTTGCGGCTCACGGTAGGCGGGCGCGAATATGCGCTCGCCGGTGCGCGCGAAGGCGAGCGGCTTCGCGTCACGCTCGGCGCCGCCACCTTCCGCGCCGGGGTCTTTCGCGACGGGGCCGACTGGCACGTCTTCCGCGAGGGACGGCATCGCGTGCTCACTCTGCGGGGAGCGGATGCGGGCGAGGACAGGGATACCGCGGGCGGCACGCTCGCCGCACCGATGCCCGGCAGGGTGATCCAGGTGCTGGTCGAAACGGGCCAGGTCGTGGACAAGGGCGCGCCGCTCCTCATCCTGGAGGCGATGAAGATGGAGCACACCATCTCGGCGCCGCACGGCGGGCGTGTCGCCGCGATCCACTATCGCGCCGGCGAGCAGGTCGCCGAGGGCGCGGAGTTGCTGCGCCTTGACCCCGCCTGAACCCAAAACCGGGTCGGACCCGGGTCCGACCCTGATTTTCCGCAAGGAGCGCGACATGAGGCTGCCGAGCAAGGTTCGTCTGGTCGAGGTCGGCCCGCGCGACGGGCTGCAGAACGAGAAGGGCGAGGTTCCGACCGCGATCAAGATCGAATTGATCGAGCGCCTGGCCGAGGCCGGGCTGCCGGCGGTCGAGGCGACCGCGTTCGTCTCGCCGAAATGGGTACCGCAGATGGCCGACCACACCGAGGTGCTGGAGCGGATCCGCAGGAAGCCCGGCGTCTCGTATCCGGTGCTCGCGCCGAACCTGAAGGGCTTCGAGGCCGCGCGCGCGGCCGGCGCGACCGAGGTCGCGGTGTTCGCCGCCGCGAGCGAAGCGTTCTCGCAGCGAAACATCAACTGCTCGATCGCCGAGTCGCTGGAACGCTTCCGGCCGGTGCTCGAAGCCGCCGCGCGCCACGGCATCCGCGTGCGCGGCTACCTCTCCTGCGTCGCCGGCTGTCCCTACGAAGGCGAGGTGCGCCCCGAGAAAGTGGCCGAAATCGCCGGCGCGCTCTACGACATGGGCTGCTACGAGATCTCGCTCGGCGACACGATCGGCGTCGGCACGCCCGGCAGGATCCAGCGCATGATCGAGGCGTGCGCGAAGCGCATCCCGGTCGAGCACCTTGCGGGCCACTACCACGACACCTACGGCCAGGCGCTCGTCAACATCTACGCCTCGATGCAAATGGGCGTGGCGACCTTCGACGCGTCGGTCGCCGGGCTCGGCGGCTGCCCCTATGCGAAGGGCGCGACCGGCAACGTCGCAACCGAAGATGTCGTGTACATGCTCGACGGCCTCGGCATCGAGACGGGCGTGGACCTCGCCAGGCTCGTCGAGATCGGCCAGTGGATCTGCCGCGCGATCGGGCGGGAACCCATGACCCGAGCCGGACGCGCGATCGCGGCGAAGAAAGCGGGATGATCGCTTCGCCCTGCGTGAAGGTTTGCGTGCTCGACGCCGCCCGCCGCGCCTGCACCGGCTGCGGGCGCACGCTCGATGAGATCGCGCGCTGGAGCGAGATGAGCGACGAGGAGCGCGCGCAGGTGATGGCCGAGCTGCCCGCGCGCCGCCAGGCTCGCGCGGCGGCGGCAGACACTCGCGAGCCTTAGGCGCCTTTCGCTCGGCGCGGCGCCGCAGGTCAGGGCAGGTGCCCGAGCGGCAGCGCCGTCGTGTCCTTGACCCGCTCCAGCACGAAGTTGGAACGGATGTCGGTGACGCCCGGCTGCTTGAGGAGCTTCTCCATGATGAAGCGCGCATAGTGGTCGAGGTCTTCGACCTGCACCCGCATCAGGTAGTCCATGTCGCCGGTCATCGAGTAGCAGGCGATCACCTCTGGCCAGGACTGCACCGCGTGCACGAACTGCTCGACCGGCATTTTCCCTTTCTTCTCCAGCTTCACCGTCACATAGGCGAGCATGCCGAGACCCACTTTGAGCGGGTCGAGAAGCGCCACGTACTGCCGGATGACACCCGATTTTTCGAGCGCGCGCACCCGCCGCAGGCAGGGTGAGGGCGAGAGCGCGACCCGCTCGGCAAGCTCCTGGTTGGTCAGGCGGCCCTCGGCCTGAAGCGCCTCCAGGATGCGGAGATCGGTGCGATCGAGCCTTGGTTTTGGCATTTTCTTGCTCAATTGTGCTCTTTGATCGCCTGCATCGCAACCATATTGCGCGGAAAGAGGCATAAGCTGTCGCAATCAAAGGGGACCTCAGATGAGCGCCCGAGCCGCGCTGGCCGCAGCGACTGCGCGCCAGTTCCTATCCGGCAACGAAGCCGTCGCGTACGGCGCCTGGGAGGCCGGGGTGGAAGTGGCCGCCGCCTACCCCGGCACTCCGTCCACCGAGATCCTGGAGACGCTCGCCGCATGCCCCGGCGTGTACGCCGAGTGGTCCACCAACGAAAAAGTGGCCCTGGAAGTCGCGCTCGGGGCCTCGATGGTCGGCCGGCGCGCGATCGCCGCAATGAAGCACGTGGGCCTGAACGTCGCCGCCGATTCGCTGATGACGATGGGGCTGGTCGGAGTCAAGGGCGGCCTCGTTGTGGCGGTCGCCGATGACGTCGGCTTCGCCTCCTCGCAGAACGAGCAGGACTCGCGTTTCTGGGGCCGGTTCATGCACCTGCCGGTGCTGGAGCCTGCGGATGCCGCCGAAGCCTACGAGATGGCACGCGAGGCGTTCGCGCTCTCGGAACGCTTCGAGGTGCCGGTGCTGCTGCGGCTCACCACGCGCGTTTCGCATGTGAAGCGCGCGGTCGAGGTCTCCGGCCGCCGCGAGGCGCCGGATCCCGCACGCCACGGCTACTCGAAAGACGCTGAGCGCTGGGTGATCACCCCAAATCACGTCGGCCGGCGCCTCCAGATCCGCGCCGCGCGCGACCGGGCGCTCGCCGAGGAAACGCTCAAGTCACGCTGGAACGCCGTTCGGCCGGGAAGGGACCGGCGCGTGGGCTTCATCGCCTCCGGGGTCGCCTGCCATGTCGTGCGCGAGGCGTTTCCGGATGCGCCGCTCCTCACGCTCGGTTTCTCGCACCCGCTGCCGGTGCCGCTCGCCGCGGAGTTTGCGCTCGGCTGCGACCGGGTGCTGGTCGTCGAAGAGGTCGAGCCGATCATGGAGCAGGAGCTGCGCGCAGCCGGCGTCCCGGTGCACGGCAAGGAGGTGCTGCCGCTGCAGGGCGAGATCACGGCGCCGGTGCTCGAGCGCGCGGTCGCGCGGCTGCTCGGCGGCCCGCGATCCGACGCGCCGGAGTCCCGGCGCCCGGCGCGCGTCTTTCCCCGCCCGCCGACGCTGTGCGCCGGTTGCCCCTACATGGGCGTGTATTTCTGGCTCGGGCAGCTCAGGGACGCGGTGGTGTGCGGCGACATCGGCTGCTATTCGCTCGGATGCAGCGAGCCGTGGAACGCGATGGATTCGATCATCGCCATGGGCGCCTCGCTCGGCGTCGCGCACGGCATGGCGAAGGCGTTCGAGGGCGACCCGAAGGCGAAACCCGTGCTCGCGGTGATCGGGGACTCGACCTTTCTGCACACCGGAATGCCCGCGCTCGCCAACCTGACCTATCAGGGCGCGAACGTCACGGTGCTGCTGCTTGACAACCGCTCGACCGCGATGACCGGCGGACAGGACAACCCCGGCACCGGACGCAGGCTGGACGGTTCGCCCGCGCCGCGGCTCGATTTCGCGGAAATCGCCCGCGCGCTCGGGGTGCGCGCCGAGCGCATCCGCAGGGTGGATCCCTACGAGCTGCCGACCGTCCTTCGCGTCCTGCGCGAGGAGATGAAGGCGCCCGAGCCTTCGGTGATCATCGCCAGCCGCCCATGCGTGCTCGGCAAGGACTTCGAGCGCCGCCCGCCGCTTGCCGTGCTGCAAGACCGTTGCAACGGCTGCGCGCGCTGCCTCGATGTCGGCTGCCCGGCGATCACGGTGACGCGCCGCGAGCGCCAGAGGCGAGCAACCGGCAAGGTGGTGGATCTCGCCTGGGTGCGGATCGAGCCATCCGCCTGCACCGGCTGCGAGCTGTGCGCCAAGGCCTGTGCGCGCGGCGCGATCGTCGCGCGATGAACACCTGCATTCTCGTCGCCGGCATCGGGGGTCAGGGCGTGATGACCGCGGCCGAGGCGCTTGCGCGCGCGGCGCTCGCCGCCGGGCTCGAGGCCACCAAGACCGAGGTCACCGGGATGTCGCAGCGCGGCGGCATCGTGTGCTCGCAGGTCGTGATCGGCGCGCACGTGGAGGCGAGCGACGTGCGCGCGGGCCACGCCGCGCTCCTGCTCGCCTTCGAGGCGGCGGAAGGATTGCGCTGGGTGCATTACCTCGCGCCGCATGGCACGGCGCTGGTGGATCCTTTCCGCGCCGTGCCGCCGGTCGTTTCTTCCGGGGTTTACGCCTATCCGGAAGATCCGCTCGCCGAGATGCGCGCCGCCGGCGCACACGTCATCGAGGTGGACGCCCGCGCCATCGCCGAGCGGCTGGGCGATGCGCGCCTCGCCAACAGCGTGATGCTCGGCGCTGCCGCCGGGTGGCTTCCCTTTGCGGCGGAGCTGCTGCGCGCTCAGGTCCTCGCGCAGTTCGGTCGCGACCCGCGACTCGCACAAGCGAACGCCCGCGCGTTCGACGCCGGGCGAAATCCGCAGCGCCAGGCCCACGCCACGGCGTAGAGGCGCCGCCTCCTATAATCTGCGGCCGCGATGGCCGCCGCCGTGCATCCCGAGGAAGCGAAGGACGAGGCGCTGCGCGCGGACCGGCGCCTGCTCGGGCGGCTGCTCGGCGAGGTGATCCGCGCGCAGGCGGGCGAAGCCACCTTCGACACCGTCGAGCGCATCCGTCAGACCGCAGTCCGATTTCGCCGCTCTGAGGCCGACGCCGGCGCCGGCGACCCCGACACCAGAGCCGAGCTCGAGCGCCTGCTCGATGCGCTGCCGATCGAGCAGACGCTGCACGTGGTGCGCGCGTTCAGCTACTTCTCGCACCTGCTCAACATCGCCGAGGACGTGCACCAGCACCGGCGCCGGCGCGAGCACGCCCGCGCCGGCGCGCCGCGCCGCCCCGGCAGCCTCGGCCATGCGCTCGAGCGTGTGCTCGGGGCCGGCACCTCGCCGCAGGCGCTCCTGGCATGGTTTGCCGGTGCGCGCATCAGCCCGGTTCTCACCGCCCACCCCACCGAGGTCCAGCGCCAGTCCATCCTCGACTTGGAGCGCGAGATCGCGCGCGTGCTCGAGAGCGACAGCGAGCCCGCGGCGCGCGAGCGCACCTTGCAACGCCTGGTGCTGCAGCTCTGGCTCACGGCGATGTTGCGGCTCGAGCCGCTGGCGGTCGCCGACGAGATCGCCAACGCGCTCAACTATTTCCGCCTGACGCTGCTTGCCGAGGTGCCGCGGCTCTACGCCGACCTCGAGGCCGCGCTCGCGGCGCGCTGCCGGCTCGCCGAGCCGCCGCGGCTGCCGCCGTTTCTCACCCTCGGCACCTGGATCGGCGGCGACCGCGACGGCAATCCGTACGTGAACGCAGCGACGCTGGAGACGGCGCTGCGCGAGCAGGCGCACCTTGCGCTCGCCCACTACGGCGCGCAAGTTCACCAGCTCGGCAGGGAACTGTCGCTGTCGACGCGCATCCGCGCCGCGCCCGCCGAGATCCTCGCGCTCGCCGAGGCTTCGGGCGACCGCTCGCCTTACCGGCGCGACGAGCCCTACCGGCGCGCGCTCTCTGGCATTTACGCGCGCCTCGCCGCGACCGCCCGGGCGCTTGCCGGTGCGCAGCTCGATCCGCCGCCGCTCGGCGAGCGCGCGCCGTACGCCGACGCCGACGAGTTCCTCGCCGAGCTGGACGCCATCGACCGCGCGCTGCGCGCGCAGGGCGCCGGCCTGCTCGCCGACGGGCGGCTGGCCACCCTGCGGCGCCAGGCGAGCGTGTTCGGCTTCCACCTGGCGACGATCGACCTGCGGCAAAGCTCCGACGAGCACCAGGCGGTGCTCGCCGAGCTCCTCGCGCGCGCCGGTGTCGAAGCCGACTACGGCAGCCTCGCCGAGCCCGAGCGCGTGAAGCTGCTCGCGCGCGAGCTCGAGGGGCCGCGACCGCTGCACTCGCCCTGGCTCGAATACTCGCCGCGCGTCGCAGCCGAACTCGCCGTGTTCGAGACGGCGGCGCGCGCGCAGCGCCGCTTCGGCGCGCGGGCGATCGAGCACGTGATCATCTCGCACTGTCGGTCGGTGTCCGACCTGCTGGAGGCGGGCGCGCTGCTGCGCGAGGCGGGGCTGCTCGCCCCGGGCGCGCTGCGCGTGGACATCATCCCGCTGTTCGAGTCGATCGCCGATCTGGAACGCGCGGGCGCGATCATGGACGAGGCGCTGCGGCTGCCGCTGTACCGGCGCTGGATCGCCTGGCGCGGCGACGCGCAGGAGGTGATGCTCGGCTACTCCGACTCGAACAAGGACGGCGGCTATCTCGCCTCGAGCTGGGCGCTGTACAAGGCCACCGTGGCGCTCGTACGCGTGTGCCACGCCCATCGCGTGCGGCTGCGGCTCTTTCACGGCCGCGGCGGGACGGTGGGCCGCGGCGGCGGCCCCTCCTATGAAGCGATCCTCGCGCAGCCGGCTGGCAGCGTCGACGGGGCGCTGCGCCTGACCGAACAGGGCGAGGTGATCGCCAGCAAGTACGCCGATCCGGCGAGCGCGCGGCGCAACCTCGAGGCACTGGTCGCCGGCACGCTCGAGGCGAGCCTTGCGGCGCACGAGGATCCGCTCGCGCCGGAGGATTGGGAAGCGATGCAGGCGCTCGCCGGCTTCGCCTATGCGGCCTACCGCGAGCTGGTGGACGCGCCCGGTTTCATGGAATATTTTCGCGCCGCGACCCCGATCGCCGAGATCGCCGACCTCAACATCGGCAGCCGGCCTGCGGTGCGCAAGGACACCGGGCGGCTGGAGGACCTGCGCGCCATCCCGTGGGTGTTCGGCTGGAGCCAGAGCCGCGTGATGCTCCCGGGCTGGTACGGCGTCGGCACCGCGTTCGAGCGCTGGGCCGCAGGCGAGCCGGCGCGCCTTGCGCGGCTGCGCGCAATGCACGCGCGCTGGCCGTTCTTCCGCACGCTGCTTTCCAACATGGACATGGTGCTCGCCAAGACCGATCTCGCGATCGCGTCGCGCTACGCCGAGCTGGTGCCGGAGCGCGCGCTGCGCGAGGGGATCTTCGCGCGCATCGAGGCGGAGTGGCGCCGCACGCGGCATTGGCTGGCGGCGATCACCGGCACCGACCGGCTGCTCGCCGATAACCCCACGCTCGCGCGCTCGATCCGCAACCGCTTCCCCTACCTCGATCCGCTCAATCACCTGCAGGTGGAGCTGATCCGGCGGTTTCGCGCCGGCGATACCGACGAGCGCACCCGCCGCGCGATTCACCTCACCATCAACGGCATCGCCGCCGGGCTGCGCAACAGCGGCTGAGCGCCGCGCCTCAGGTCGCCAAGGCGCTCGCGAGTTCGAGCAGATCGGGGGCGAGCGCCGCCCGCCGGCCGACCACGTGGGCAAGCGGCACGAGCGCGACGCGCCCGCGCTGCACGCCCGCCATCACCGCCGCGCGCCCGGCGCGCAGCGCTTCGACCGCCGAGGCGCCGAGAACCGAGCCAAGCAGCCGGTCGCGCGCGCTCGGCATGCCGCCGCGCTGCGTGTGTCCGAGGATGCACACGCGCGCCGGATAGCCGCGGCGCGCGAGTTCGCGCGCAAGGCGCGCCGAGCGCCCGGGCCGTCCGGCCTCGGCCACCACGATGATGCTGCTTGTCTTGCCGCGGCGCGCACCGCGCTCGATCGCGGCGCACACCTGCGCGAGCGGCTGGCGGCGCTCGGGCACCAGTATGGTCTCCGCGCCCCCTGCGATGCCGACGTGCGCGGCGATGAAGCCGGAGGTGCGACCCATCACCTCGACGAGGAAGATCCGCTCGTGCGCGCTCGCGGTGTCGCGGATGCGGTCAATCGCCTCGACGGCGGTGTTGACGGCGGTGTCGAAGCCGATCGTCTCCTCGGTGCCGGCGATGTCGTTGTCAATGGTGGCCGGAACGCCGGCGACCGCGATCCCGGTCTCCTCGTGCAGCCGCAGCGCGCCGGCGAACGAGCCCTCGCCGCCGATCACCACCAGCGCTCCGATGCCGCGCTCGCGCAGGTTGCGCGCTGCGGCGCGCCGCGCCGCGCGGCGCAGGAATTCGCGCGAGCGCGCGGTCTTCAGGATCGTGCCGCCGTGCTGGATGATGTTGGCGACCGAGGCCGCACCCAGCGGCTCGATGCTGCCCTCGACGAGGCCGCTGTAGCCCCGCAGCACGCCGTGCACCTCGATCGCGTGGGCGATCGCGTAGCGCACCACGGCGCGGATCGCCGCGTTCATGCCCGGCGCATCGCCGCCGCTGGTGAGCACCGCGATCGAGGCGAGCGCACGGCGCGCGCGCAGGCGAGGCACCGCGAGCATGGTGCGCTCCTCGCCGCTCAGATGTCGGCGAAATCGCCGTGCCGGCCCTTGCCGGAAGCAAAGCGCGCCGCGCCCGCCGCGCCTTCGGCGACGAAGGCGGGAAAGCCGTTGTACCACTCCTTGCGCATCGCCTCGCGCACCGAGAGCCCCTGCTGCATGTACACCGAGCGCCGGTCGGCGCGCACGCACACCTGCGGAAAGCGCGCGATCTCGTACGCCATGCCTTCGGCGAACTCACGCGACGTGCCGTCGGGCACGACGTGCTCGCAGGCGCCGATGCGAAGCGCCTCTTCAGCCGGCACCTTGCGGCCGGTGAGGATGATCTCCAGCGCCCGCCCGACGCCGACGAGGCGCGGAAGCCGCACCGTGCCGCCGTCCACCAGCGGCACGCCCCAGCGCCGGCAGTAGACGCCGAAGTACGCCGACTGCTCCATCACCCGCACGTCGCACCACAGGGCAAGCTCGAAGCCGCCGGCGACCGCAGGACCCGCCACCGCCGCGATCACCGGTTTGTCCAGCTCCAGCCGCGTCGGCCCGAGCGGCCCGCGCGGAATCGCCTTGCGGTCATCGAGCGGATAGTCGATCGCGTGCAGCTCGTCGGGGTCCTTGATGAGCGAGGCGCAGTACTTCAGGTCCCAGCCGGCGCAGAAGGCGCCGCCCTCGCCCCAGAGCACCGCTACCGCGGCCTCCGGATCGGCGTCGAACGCCCTGAACGCCGCGGTGAGCGCATCCGCGCTCTCGGGATCCATCGCGTTCCTCGCCTCCGGGCGCGAATGGATCACCGTCCAGACCTTGCCCTTCTTTTCTATCCGTACCGCCATGCTCAGTCCCTCCGTTGCGAAGCGGCAAGCGCCTGGTCGAGGTCCCAGAGGATGTCCTCCAGGTTCTCCAGTCCCACCGAAATGCGGATCATGTCCGGGCTGATGCCGGCTTTCGCCTGCTCCTCGTCGGAGAGCTGCTGGTGCGTGGTGCTCGCCGGGTGGATGACGAGGCTCTTGGCATCGCCGACGTTGGCGAGGTGCGAATGCAGCTTCACCGCCTCGATGAAGCGCCGCCCGGCCTCGCGCCCACCCTTGACGCCGAAGGCGAAGATCGAGCCCGCGCCCTGCGGCAGGTATTTCTTCGCCCGCCCGTGATACGGGCTCGACGCGAGTCCCGGATAGCTCACCCAGCTCACGCGCGGGTCCTTTTCCAGCCACTCGGCGACCGCGCGCGCGTTGGCGACATGCTTTTCCATGCGCAACGACAGCGTCTCCAGTCCCTGGAGGAACAGGAACGCGTTGAGCGGGCTCATGCACGCACCGAGGTCGCGCATCATCTCCACGCGCGCCTTCATGATGAAGGTGAAGTTGCCGAACGTCTCCCAGTAGCGCATGCCGTGGTAGCCCGGCGAGGGCTCGACCATCTCGGGGAACGTCCCGTTGTCCCAGGGGAAGGTGCCGCCGTCCACGATCACGCCGCCGATCGAGGTGCCGTGCCCGCCGATGAACTTGGTCGCCGAGTGAACGACGATGTCGGCGCCGTGCTCGAACGGCCGGCACAGGTACGGCGAGGCGAAGGTGTTGTCCACCATGAGCGGGATCCTGTGCGCGTGCGCGATGTCGGCGACCTCGCGGATCGGAAACACGTCCGCCTTCGGGTTGCCGATCGTCTCGCCGTAGAGGAGCTTCGTGCGCGGCGTGATCGCGCGGCGAAAGTTCTCCGGGTCGGAAGCATCCACGAACGTCACCCCGATGCCGAAGCGCCGGAAGGTGAGCGCGAACTGGTTGTAGGTGCCGCCGTAGAGCGTGCTGGAGGACACGATCTCGTCGCCCGCCTTGAGCAGCGTCGCGATCGCGACCAGTTGCGCCGCCTGCCCGGAGGCGGCGGCGAGCGCCCCGACGCCGCCTTCGAGCGAGGCGACCCGCTCCTCGAACGCGGCGACCGTCGGATTGGAAATGCGGCTGTAGATGTTGCCGAACTTGTTGAGCGCGAAAAGATGTGCCGCGTGCTCGGTGTCCTCGAACACGAACGAGGTGGTCTGGTAGATCGGCATCGCGCGCGCGCCGGTGGTCGGGTCCGGCGTCTGACCGGCGTGCAGCATGCGCGTGTCGAACCCGAAATCGAACTTGTCGGCCATCGTCCCTCCTTAGCGGAACACGGTGTCGAAGCGCCGGGCGGTGATCACACCGGTCGAAAGGCCCACCACGTCCAGCCCGTAATCCTTCTTGCCGAAGAAGCGGCAGTGCTCGATCTTGACGCAGCGGTCCATCACCACCTCCATTGCGGCGGCGGCGGCCGCGCGCGCCGCCTCCTCGTTGATGACGCCGATCTGCATCCAGAATACCTTCGCGCCGATCGCCTTTGCCTCGGCCACCAGCGGCAGCACCGTCTCGCCGCGGCGGAAGATGTCCACGATGTCCACCGGCTCGCCGATTTCGGCGAGCGAGCGATAGCAGCGCAGCCCGAGGATCTGTTCGGTGCCCGGGTTCACCGGGTAGATCGTGTAGCCCTTGCTCTTCATGTGAACGAGCGCGCGGTAACTCGCACGCGTGGGGTTGGCCGACACCCCGACCATCGCGATCCTGCGATAGCGCACGAGAATGTCGCGCGTTCGCGCCGAAAGCCCGCCCGTCATGATGCCCGCGTAGTTCGCCATCCTCTTCCTCCTTTTCTCCGTTTCGCTCCCTGCGAGCGCAGCTCGCGCCCCTCCGGAATCGGCTTGCCGCTGTCGCGCCACTCGACCGCGGCGCGAAACCCGTGTTTTTCCGCGTAGGTCTTGAACCACAACCCCTCGGGCGAGTGTCGCGCGATGCCGTCAAACAGCGTCGCGATCATCTGCGTATTCGCCAGCCCCATGTTCTCGTAGGCCTGGTTGATCATCAGCTTGTGCATCATGAGCTGGTTTTTCGGCACCGCCGCCATGCGGCGCGCGAGCGCCTCGACCGCGGCGTCCAGCTCCTCGGCGGGCACCGCGTCGTACACGAGCCCCCAGGCCTTGGCGGTGCGCCCGTCAATCGTGTCGCCGGTGAGGAGCATTCTTTTCGCCTTTTCCGCGCCCAGCCGGTAGACCCACATCGCGGTCGTGGGGCAGCCCCAGACGCGCGCCGGCATGTAGCCGATCCTCGCGTCCTCGGCCATGACGACGATGTCGGCGCACAGCGCGATGTCCGAGCCCCCCGCCACCGCGTAGCCGTGCACCTTGCAGATCACCGGCTTCGCGCTGCGCCACAGCGACAGGAAGTCGTCGGTGTTCGCCTTCATGAAGCGGTAGTCCCGCATCGGATCCCACGGCATCGCCTGCGTCCAGCGGTTCTCCGGGTCACCCTCGGCGAAACGCTTGAGGTCGTAGCCGGCGCAAAAGGCGCGGCCCGCGCCCGAGAGCACGATCACATGGACGCGCTCGTCGGCGTTGGCGGCCTCGACCGCGCGCCGGATCTCGCGCGGCATGCGCTCGTCAATCGCGTTCAGGCGCGCCGGGCGGTTCAGCGTGATGCGGGCGATGCGCCCGGTGACAGCGTACTTGAGCGTGGCGAATTTTTGCGGCATCGGTCCTCCCGGCGCGCTAGCATAGCAACCTATGCGTCCGGTGATCCTCTGGTTCGACTTCGTCTCGCCGTTCTCGTACCTCGCGCTTTTCCGGCTCGCGGAGCTTCCGGCGGACGTCGCGCTGGAATACCGCCCGGTGCTCTTTGCCGGGCTGCTCGGCCACTGGGGCATGAAAGGGCCGGCGGAGCTTGCGCCCAAGCGCCGCTACACCTACCGTGTGACGCACTGGACGGCAAGGGCGTGGGGCGTGCCGTTCCGCTATCCGGCCGGGCACCCGTTCAATCCGCTGCCCTGGCTTCGCCTCGCCATCGCGGCGGGCGCGACGCCGCAGGCGGTGCGCCGAATCTTCGAGTCGCTCTGGACGACGGGCGACGATCCGGCCGATGCGGCGCGCCTGGCGGCGCTGGCGAAGGAGTTGGGCGTGGACGAGGCGATGCTCGCGGCTCCGGAAGTGAAGGACACCCTGCGCCGCAACACTGCGGAGGCCGCCGCGCGCGGCGTCTTCGGCGTGCCGACTTTCGAAGCCGACGGCGAGCTTTTCTGGGGCGCCGACTCGATCGGCTGGCTCACCGCGTTCCTCGCCGATCCCACGTTCGTGAGGAACCCGGAGATCGAGCGGCTCGACCGGCTGCCGATCTCGGCCGCGCGACGCACCGGCTAGGAGTACTTGCGCCGGTCCTCGATCACCTTGCCGTCGTTCGGTAGGGTCCCGGGGGCGACGATCTGCACCTCGCCGCGCAGCTTGGTCACGTCGCGGATCGCGGTCACGATCCGCTCGGCAAGGCCCTCCGCGGGCGCCGCCACCTCGCAGCGAAGCGTCATGCGGTCGGCGCCGGTCTCGCCCTCGACCACCAGCCGGGCGCGCGCGATCTCCGGGAACCGGCGCATGATCTCGGCCACCTGTTTGGGCGTCACGAACATGCCGCGCACCTTGGTGGTCTGGTCGGCGCGCCCCATCCAGCCGCGGATGCGCGTGTTGGTGCGCCCACAAGGGCTGGTGCCCGGAAGGATCGCCGAGAGGTCGCCGGTGCCGAAGCGGATGAGCGGATAGTCGCGGTTGAAGCTCGTCACCACGACCTCGCCCACTTCGCCCTCGGGAACCGGATCGCCGGTACCGGGTCGCACGATTTCGAGGATGAGGCCCTCGTCGAGGATCATGCCCTCGGTGGGCGTTCCGTCGGCGAGCGCGCTCTCGTAGGCGAGCAGCCCCAGGTCCGCCGTGGCGTAGAGCTGCTGCACGCGGATGCCGCGCGCGCGCATCGCCTCTCGCAGCGCGGGCGGCAGGTACTCTGCCCCGACCAGCGCTTTCTCCAGGCAGGAGAAGTCAGCCTTCAGCTCGTCGGCCTTTTCGACGATCAGCTTGAGAAAGGAGGGCGTGCCGATGAAGCCGTTCGCGCGAAGGTCGCGGATCGTCGTCACCTGAAGCTCGGTCTGGCCGACTCCGGTCGGCACCACCGTGCAGCCGATCGCCGCCGCGCCCGCCTCCACCATGGCGCCTGCCGGCGTGAAGTGGTAGGCGAACGTGTTCACCGCGAGATCCCCGGGGCGAAAGCCCGCCGCCCAGAGCGCACGGGCGGTTCGCCACCAGTCGCGCCCGTGCCCCTCGGGTTCGTAAATCGGCCCGGGCGAGGCGAATATCTTCGCCAGCTTGGCCACCGGCGTGGCATTCAGCCCGCCGAACGGGCGTTCGCGCGCCTGCAGTTCCGCGAGGTCCGACTTGCGCGTCACCGGCAGTCTTGCGAGCGCGGCGCGCGAGCGGATTTCCGCCGGCTCGACATCGGCCAGGATCCGCGCCCAGCCGGGCGCATTCCGCTTTGCGTGCGCGATGAGATCGGGCAGCGCCGCCATCAGCGCCGCCTCGCGCTCGGCCGGCGCGCGTGTCTCCAGCGCGTCGAAGTACTCGGTCATCGCAACTCCAGGAAACAGGAACGGACCCCGATTTTCGCTCGCCCGGAGCGCGCCACGCATGTGCGCCGATCGGAAAACGTGGTCTGACCCTTTTTCGGTCAGAGCCAGCGCTTGCGGCGGCGGTAGCTCTTGACGTCGCGAAAGCTCCGGCGCCCGCCGGAGGAAAAGCCGAGGTAGAACTCCTTGACGTCCTCGTTCTCGGCAAGCGAGCGCGCCTCGCCGTCCATCACCACCCGGCCGTTCTCCAGGATGTAGCCGTAGTCGGCGTACTTGAGCGCCATGTTCGTGTTCTGTTCGGCGAGCAGGATGCTGACGCCCTCCTTGCGGTTGAGCTCCTTGACGATCTCGAAGATCTCCTCGACGAGTTGCGGCGCGAGACCCATCGAGGGCTCGTCGAGCAGGATCATCTTCGGCCGCGCCATCAGCGCGCGCCCGATCGCGGTCATCTGCTGCTCGCCGCCGGAGGTGTAGCCGGCGAGCGACTTTCTGCGTTCCTTGAGGCGCGGAAAATACCGGTACACGCGCTCCAGGTCCTCGCGCAGATCGGCCCCGCCCCGAGTGTAGGCGCCGGTGAGGAGGTTTTCTTCGACCGTCAGGTGCTGGAAGCAGTGCCGGCCTTCCATCACCTGGACGACGCCCATCCTCACCAGCTCGTTGGGCGTGAGGCGGTCCACCCGCCGGCCCTGGAAAAGGATCTGCCCCTTGGTGACCTCGCCGCGCTCGGCGCCTAGCAGGTTGGAGACCGCCTTCAGCGTCGTGGTCTTGCCGGCGCCGTTCGCTCCGAGCAGCGCCACGATCTGGCCTTCCTTCACCTGCAGGCTCACGCCCTTGAGCACCAGGATGACGTGGTCGTAGATCACCTCGATGTTGTTCACCTCGAGGATGGGCTGCGCCTGCGACAGGGGTTTCGGCACTGCGGACATGGGAACTCTCGTTCGGTTGGCGCGGGACTGCGTAAAAAAACGGCGGGCCGCGGCCCGCCGTCGCCTCCGGCGCGCCTACGCCGAATCGCTCAGGAGGCCTCTTTTGCGCAGTCGCGCGGCGTGATGCCCTTTTCCTTGGCGTACTTCATGGCCGATTCCTCGATCATCGGCCGGACCAGCTTGTGGTCGGCCGGGATCCAGTCGGTGATCACCTTCCACTGCTTGCCGTCCCACTGCTGGAACTTGACCGCGCCGCCGCCCTCGTGATCCGCGCAGGACAGCTTGAGCGGCTGCATGAACCCGGTCGCGCCCAGCTCCTTCAGGCGCTTCTCGTCAATGTTGAGGTTCTCCAGCCCCCAGCGCACCTGCTCGCCGGTCATCGGCTTGCCCTTGCCGAAGCGCTCCTGGGCCTTCCTCACCGCTTCGACCGTGACGATGCCGAAGACGACACCGCGGTTGTAGTAGATCGAGCCGATGCGCGACTTGTCCTCCATCTCGCCCTGACCCTTGGCGTACACGTACTTCATGATTTCCTGGATCACCGGGTAGTTGGAACCGGAAACATTGAAGCCGGCGGCGATGTAGCCCTTGGCGGCGTCGCCCGCCGGGATCACGTCTTCCTCCGCGCCCGACCACCACACGCCGATGATCCTGTCGCGCGGATAGCCGGCACGCGCCGCGGCCTTGAGCGCGGTCGGATTCATCACGCCCCAGCCGCGCAGGATCACCCAGTCGGGGTTGATCTGGCGGATCTGCAGCCACTGCGATTGCTGCTCGTTGCCCGGGTGCGGCACCGGAATGTGCGTGACCTGGAAGCCGTACATCTTCGCCTGGGCATCGAGCACCGGGATGGTTTCCTTGCCGTAGGCCGAATCGTGATAGAGGTTCACGATCTTCTTGCCCTTCAGCTTGTCCATCCCGCCCGCTTTCATCCCCATGAACTTGATCTTGGCGGTGTTCTGCGACCAGTACGTCGTGATCATCGGGAAGACGTAGGGAAACACGCGCCCGTCGGCGGCGTCGGTGCGGCCGTAGCCGATCGAGACGATCGGGATCTTGTCCTGCGTGCCCTTTTCGATCAGCGAATAGGTGATGCCGGTCGAGAGCGGATGGATCAGCGTGGCGCCGGTCGGGCCCTTGTTCTTCGAGCGCTCATAGCACTCGACGCCGCGCGCGTTGTTGTATTCCGTCTCGCACTTCTCCCACGTCAGCTTGACGCCGTTGATGCCGCCGTCGCGGTTGTTGATCAACTTGAAGTAGTCGAGCATGCCGCCGGCAATGCCCGAGCCGCCCGGCGCGTACGGGCCGACCCAGTAGAAATTGGCCGGCACGAACTGCTCTTTCGCCTGCGCGAGCACGGCGCCCGAGAACCCGGCCGCCGCGACGGCCGCGATGGCGACTGCGAACGCATTTCGTTTCATGGGGTCTCCCTCCTCGAGGAACGTCTAATGTGAGTATAGCCAATCGGCCGCCGCGGTCCAAGACCCCGATCTCAATGGGGGAAAGGCCAGAGCCGGAGCTTTTCCTTGCCGATCTGCCACAGCCGCGCCAGGCCGTGGGGCTCTACGACGAGGAAGAAAACGATCAGCGCGCCGAAGATGATCAGCTCGATGTTGGAGAGCCACGCGTGCGGAATCTCGACCCCGATCAGGTGCGAGACCGCGCCGAACAGCAGGTTGAGGAAGATCGGAAGCAGGGTGATGAAGGCGGCGCCGAGGAACGAGCCGAGGATCGAGCCCACGCCCCCGATGATGATCATGAACAGCACCCGGAACGAGAGGTCGAGGTTGAACGCCTCGGGCTCGACCGTGCCGAGGTAGCAAAAAGCGTAAAGCGCCCCGGCCACGCCGCAGTAGAACGAGCTGATCGCGAAGGCAAGAAGCTTGGTTTTCATGATCGGGATGCCGATCACGCTTGCGGCCACGTCCATGTCGCGCACCGCCATGAACGCGCGGCCGGTTTCCGAGCGCATCAGGTTCTTGGCCGCCAGGGCCATCACGCTCACGATCGCCAGCGTCAGCAGATACTTTTCCGCGGCGGTGTCGAACTCGACGCCGAGGATCTCGATTTTCCCGGCGGTGATCACGCCCGAGGCGCTGTAGTTGGAGAACCAGCCGAAGCGCTGCAGCGCCCAGAGCACGAAGAACTGGCAGGCGAGCGTCGCCACCGCGAGGTAAAAGCCCTTGATGCGCAGGCTGGGCAGGCCGAACACGATGCCGACGGCCGCCGCGCACAGGCCGGCGAGCGCGAACGACACGAGGATCGGCATGCCGGGCACGCGCAGCTCGAAGTTGTACGCCATGAACGCGCCCACCGCCATGAACGCGGCGGTGCCGAGCGACAGTTGCCCGGCGTAGCCGGTGAGGATGTTGAGGCCGAGCGCCGCAAGCGAGAAGATGAGGAACGGCGTGAGGATCGCCGCGAACCAGTACTGGTTGGCGATCATCGGCACCACCACGAAAGCGACGACGAGCGCCGTCCAGAACGCGATCCGATCCTGCAGGATGGGGAAGATCCGCTGATCCTCGGCGTAGGACGACTTGAACTGCCCGGCCTCGCGGTAGAGCACGGCTACACCCGGTCAATGATCTTCTCCCCGAACAGGCCCTCGGGCCTGACAAGGAGGAAAAGCAGCGCCACCACGTAGGCGAACCACGACTCGATGCCCTGCAGGTTCACCGGCGCGCCGAGCAGCTCGGCGAGTCCCGGACCGATGAGCTGCGGCAGATAGACCTCGGCGAGCTTCTCGCTCGCGCCGACGATGAGGCCGCCGACGATCGCGCCCGCCACCGACTCGAAACCGCCCAGGATCAGCACCGGCAGCGCCTTGAGCGCGATGAAGGTGAGCGAGTACTGCACGCCGTTTCGCGCGCCCCACATGAGGCCCGCGACCAGCGCGACGAATCCGGCGACCGCCCAGACGATCGCCCAGATGTGCTTGAGCGGGATGCCGACGGCGAGCGCCGCCTGGTGGTCGTCGGCCACCGCGCGCAGCGCGCGGCCGACGCGCGTGTACTGAAAGAACAGCGCGAGCACCACGACGAGCACTCCGGCCACGCCCGCGGCGAAGAGGTCGAACTGGCTGATGTTGATGCCCCAGGTCCGCGATAGCCATTCCATCGGCACGTCCGGGATGCCCAGCTCCAGCCCGTGCGGCTGCGAGCCCCAGACGAGCTGCGACAGCCCCTCCAGCACGAACGTCAGGCCGATGGTCGCCATGAACAGCGTGATCGGCGGCTGGTTGACAAGCGGTCGCAGCACCACGCGCTCGGTGGCAATGCCGAGCACCACCATGACCGCGAGCGTGACGACGAGCGCGAGCCAGAAGTTGACCCCAGCCTCCAGCAGCGACACGAATGTGAGCGCGGCGAAGAACACCATCGCTCCTTGCGCAAAGTTGAACACCCCGGAGGCCTTGTAGATCAGCACGAACCCGATCGCCACCAGCGAGTACATCACGCCGGCGAGCAGCCCGCCGATCAGCACCTCGAAGAAAAAGCTGACGTTCAATGCGCGACTCCCAGGTAGGCGTCGATCACCGCCTGGTTGGCGCGGATCTCCTGCGGCGTGCCGTCGCCGATCTTGCGTCCGTAGTCGAGCACCACGACCCGGTCGGAGATGTCCATCACCACGCCCATGTCATGCTCGATCAGCACGATGGTGGTGCCGAAGTGGTCGTTCACGTCGAGGATGAAGCGGCACATGTCCTGCTTCTCCTCCAGGTTCATGCCGGCCATCGGCTCGTCGAGGAGCAGGATCCGGGGTTCGGCCGCGAGCGCGCGCGCCAGCTCCACGCGCTTTTGCAGGCCGTAGGGCAGGCGCCCGACCGGCGTCTTGCGGATGTGCTGGATCTCGAGGAAGTCGATGATTTCCTCGACCGCCCGCCGGTGCTCCAGCTCCTCCTTTTTCGCGCGCCCGAGCCAGAGCGCCTGCTCGAGAAAGCTCGCCCGCATCTTGAGGTTGCGGCCGGTCATGATGTTGTCGAGCACCGTCATGCCCTTGAACAGCGCGATGTTCTGGAACGTGCGCGCGATGCCGAGGCTCGCGGCCTCGTGCGGGTTCATGTCGTGGAACTCGAGCCAGCGCTCGCCCGTGCGCAGCCGGATGGTGCCGCTCTGCGGATGATAGACGCCGTTGAGCACGTTCAGCATCGAGGACTTGCCGGCGCCGTTCGGGCCGATGATGGCGCGGACCTCGCGCTCGCGCACGTCGAACGAGACATCCTGAAGCGCGCGCACGCCGCCGAAGGCAAGCGACACGTGGTCCACCACCAGGATCGGCTCGCCGATCGGGCGCGCCTGCGCCGGCGGCTCCGCCGCCGGCGGTGGCGCCTGCACCTGCGGCTGCGCGGCGAGGGCCACGTCCGGTCTCACGCCGCCTTTTTCGTCGCCGCGGGCGGGAAGGTCTTCGCGTCGCGGATCTTGAGATCGGCCGAGATCGTGCCGGTGCGCCCGTCCTCGTAGCGCACTCTCGCCTCGACGTGCACCGAATCGCGCCCCGCATAGAGCGCCTCGACGAGCGGCGCGTATTTTTCGGCGATGAAGCGCCGGCGCACCTTGCGCGTGCGCGTCAGCTCCTCGTCGTCGGCGTCCAGCTCCTTGTGCAGGATGAGAAAGCGGTGGATCTGCGAGTTGGCGAGCTCCGGCTCGGCGGCGAGATCGGCGTTCACCCGCTCGATGCACTCGCGCACCAGCTCGTAGACCTCGTCGCGCGAGGCGAGATCCACATAGCCCGAATAGGGCATGTTCCTCTTCTCGGCCCAGTTGCCGACCGCGTCCATGTCAATGTTGATGAAGGCGCACACCCGGTCGCGGCCGTGGCCGAAGCATACCGCCTCCTTGATGTAGGGGAAGAACTTGAGCTTGTTCTCGAGGTACTTCGGCGCAAACAGCGTCCCGTCGGCCAGCCTGCCGACGTCCTTCACCCGGTCGATGATCTTGACGTGGCCGTCGGCGTCGAAGTAGCCGGCGTCGCCGGTGTGGAACCAGCCCTCGGCGTCCTTCGCCTCCCGTGTCGCCTGCGGGTTCTTGTAGTACTCCTTGAACAGGCCCGGCGAGCGGATCAGCAGCTCGCGCTCGGGCGTGAACTTCAGCTCCACCCCCTTCACCGGCGGGCCGACGGTGTCGGGCTTGACCTGGCCGTCGGGCTGCACGCACACGAACACGCTGGTCTCGGTCGAGCCGTAGAGCTGCTTGAGGTTGATGCCGATCGAGCGGTAGAACTTGAACAGATCGGGACCGATCGCCTCGCCCGCGGTGTAGGCGACCCGCACCCGGCTCATGCCGAGCACGTTCCTGAGCGGCCCGTAGACGAGCAGGTCGCCCACCCAGTAGCGCAGCCGGTCGCCGAGCCCGACCGGCTTTCCTTCGAGGATCGCGCCGCCGACGCGCCGCGCGAGCTCCATGAAATAGCGGTACATCGCCCGCTTCAGGCGCCCGGCGTCCTCCATGCGGATCGAGACCTGCGTGAGCAGCGCCTCCAGCACCCGCGGCGGCGCAAAGTAGTAGGTCGGGCCGATCTCGCGCATGTCGGTCATCACCGTCTCGGCCGACTCCGGGCAGCAGATGCAGTAGCCGGTAACGAACGGCTGGGCGTAGGAGAAGATGTTCTGCCCGATCCAGGCCGGCGGCAGGTACGCGAGCACCACGTCCCGGTCCGAGAGTCCCTCCATCTCGGCCGCCGTGCGCGCGCGGTCAATGAGCGCGCGGTGCGTGAGCACGACGCCCTTGGGGTTGCCGGTGGTGCCGGAGGTGAAGAACATCGCCGCGGTATCCTCGCCCGAGCCCTTGGCGATCTCGACCTCGATGAAGCGCGGATCGCGCGCGTGCGCCGCGCGGCCCTCCTCCAGCAGCCGGTCGTAGGGCGCAAGCTCGCGCTGCGGGTAGTGGCGCATGCCGCGCGGGTCGTCGTACCAGATGCGCCTGAGCGTCGGACATTGCGGCAGGATCTCGAGCAGCTTGTCCACCTGCTCCTGGTCCTCGACCATCGCCCAGGCGATCTCGGCGTTCTGGATCGGAAACGCCATCTCGGCGGCGACCGCGTCCTGGTAGAGCGGCACCGGGATGCCACCCAGGCACTGCGCGGCGCACATCGCGGCGTACAGGCGCGGACGGTTGTCGCCGACGATGGCGAGGTGATCGCCGCGTCTGAACCCGGCGGCCGCGAGCCCGCAGGCGACCGCGCGCACCTCGTCGGCGAACTGGCTCCAGGTCCACGTCTGCCAGATGCCGAGATACTTCTCGCGCACCGCCGGGCGCTCGCCGCGCACGCGCGCGTGGTGCGCGAGCAGCTTCGGAAACGTGTCGAGGCCGGCGAGGCTCTCCACCACTTTGTTGCTTCCCTCCGAGGGCTGAAACTGGCGCGTATTCTACATAGCGAAAGCCGCATTTGACGCCGACGATCCAGGCAAGCGAGCACCGGCACTCGAGGCGCAAGGCGCACCCTTTCCCTGTCCTCCGGGGCGGTCGTACCGGCGACGATCGGCGCACGGCTGGCGCGCGCCTGCGGGGCGCGAGAACGCTTCTCCTCGACGCACGGCGCTGCGGCGCCGCTCAGTGCATGCGCGGCTTGAGCAGGAAATCGTTGCGATCGGCCGAGACCGCGCGCACTTCGAGGCGCGTTGCCCCCCGCGCGAGCGTGAGCGGGATTTCGGTTCCGGCCGGCCCGAGCGCCCAGATCCTGCGAAAGAGGTCCGCAAGGCCGGCGGCCGGCTCGCCCGCCACCTCCACCACCGCGTCGCCCAGCTTCACGCCCGCGCGGTCCGCCGGCCCGCCGGTCACCAGACCGCCGACGACGAGTTTGCCGTCGGACTCCTGCACGTACATTCCGAGCCATGCGCGCGGCGGGCGGTTTGCCCGCCCGTAGCGCACGAGATCGTCGAGGATCGGTTCCAGCAGATCCACCGGCACGCTCATGTTGCCCTGCGTGAGCCTTCCCTGGTCCAGCTCCTGCACGAGCAGCGAGCCGATGCCGGCGAGCCGCCCGTCGCGCGCAACGAGTGCCGCGCCGCCCCACTGCGGGTGGGCGGGCGCGGTGAGTATCGCCTCGTCGAGGACGTACTCCCAGTAGCCGGCGAACTCGCGCCGGGCGAAGACGCGCGCCTTCAACGCATGCGCGAGCCCGCCGGCACCGAGCACGTACACCTCCTCGCCGACGCCGCAGGAGCCGGAGCCCCCGCGCGCGAGCGGCCGAACGCCGAGATCTCCCAGCGCAAGCACAAGGCCGAACCCGGTCGCCTGGTCGTACGCGAGCGCATGCCCTCCGACCACCGTGCCGCGGTTCGTGGCGATCCAGATCGTCTGCGCCTCGGTGACGAGATAGCCGATGGTGAGGACGAGCCCGTCTTCGCGGATCACGACGCCGTTGCCGACCCGCTCGGTGCCGAGGATGCCGGCGGTGAACGCCTCCTCCGGGATCTGCGCGCGCAGCTGCACCACCGCGTCCAGGGCCGCGGCGAGGTCGAATGCGACCTCCTCCGGGCGCGGCCGGAGGCTCTCGGGAAAGGCCCAGTTCTCGCGCGCGGGCATGGTCCGCCAAGACTACACCACTCGCCGGCGCGCCGTGCTACATTGGCGCCCCTTTTTCCGCGGACCTTTCATGGCTCGGACGACTTCGACCTTCAGCGAGGCGCGGCCGCTGCGGCCGCTGCCGGCGTTCATCTTCGCCAGCCGCTGGCTGCAGCTTCCCCTCTACGTCGGCCTGATCGTCGCGCAGGCGGTGTACGTATGGCTGTTCTGGCAGGAGCTGTACTAC
>JBFMFX010000021.1:0-68387 GCA_040752005.1 Pseudomonadota bacterium
CCGAGTACGACCGCTGGATCAACCGCGCTCGCTCCAGAGTCCGCGCCCGCGTCGAGCACTCGATCGGCGTGATCAAGCGCCTGTTCGGCTTCGCCAAGGTGCGCTACCGCGGTATCGCGAAGAACGCCAATCGGCTCTTCGTCACCTGCGCGCTGGCGAACCTGTTCATCGCCCGGCGCCACTTGTTCAGAGCTCAGGGGGCGTAGTGCGTCCAAAAACGGCAAAGACGCTCGAATGCGAGCGAAATCGGAAGCAAAAACGCTCCGATTCGCACTCAACTGACGTCTGTGGGCCCAATTTCGCATCAATGCCTCCTCACGTCGTCACTACTTCAGACGTTCCCTAGCTGAAGAAGGCCCAGCCGACGAAAGCGCCCGCGATCGGCAGAAACACCAGCGCAAAGCGGGCGGTCGCCGTGATCCGCCGCCGCTCGGTCGGATCGAGCTCGATCCGGCGCTTTTTTTCCAGCGCGCGGCGGGCGGCGACCTGGCGGACCAGATAATAGTCGGCGGCGATCCAGACGATCGCGATGCCGAGGCCGATCAGCGCGCCCTGGATGGCGATATGCATGAACGTGCTCCTTCCTGCGGCGCGCATTCTGGCACAGGCGCGCGCTGCGCGCCGCCTCAGGCCGTCGGCGCCGGGCGACGGCTGCGCGCGTACCAGCGCGCCATCACCTCGATCGCGATCCAGGACGCGAGCGAGGCCGTGATCAGCGCGGCCAGTCCGGCGCGCCAGTCCCAGCGCTCCACGATCAGCGCGAAGAGCGTTGGCGAGGCGGCGTTGACGAGGATCGAGGGCGTGGCGAGCGCACCGAGCACCGCGCCGTAGCCGGTGGCGCCGAAGAGCGCCAGCGGCACCGCGCCGCGCACGATGGTGATGACGCCCTGCGAGGCGCCCATGAGCAGCGTGAAGGCGACGATGAGGGCGAAGCTGCCGCCGGAAACGGCGAGCAGCGCGAACGAGGCGGGCAGCGCGCCGATGGCGATGCGCGCCACCGTCATCGCGTGCAGCCTGCGGCCGAATACGATCTCCAGCACGCGGCCGCCGAACTGCGCGAAACCCTTCATCGAGGCGACCCAGACCGCGGCGGCGGTGGCGAGGCCGGCCGCCTCCAGCATCGGCACGAGCTGCACGGTGACGACGCCGAACACGAAGCCGTTCAGCGACATGACGAGCGCGAAAAGCGCCATCGCCACGGCACGCCGGGCGCCTTCGAGCGGCGGACCATCGGCCGAGGGCGGATCGGCGGCGTCCGCTTGCGCCGCGCGCCGCGGTTCTCTGCGCGCGAGCGCGATCCAGTTGAGCGGCAGGCAGACCGCGAGATGGATCGCGGCGAACCCGGCGAGCGTGGCGCGCCAGCCGCCCGCCTCGTTGAGGTAGTGGCCGACCACCCAGAACACCGTCGAGGCGAAGGCGCCGAAGAGCGTGAGGATCGAGATCGCGAGCCGCCCGCGCGAGGGCGCGACTTGCACCAGCGCCGCGAACGCCGCGTCGTAGAGTGTCAGGCGCATGCCGAGGCCGAGAAACGCCCACACCGCGAGCCAGGCCGCCTCCGACTGCACCCGCGAGAGCGCGAGCAGTCCCGCCGAGACCATCAGCGTGCCGGCGACCATGATCGGACGCGCGCCGTGGCGATCCATCGCGCGGCCGGCCCACGGAGAGACCGCCGCCATCGCGAGCAGCGCCACGGTGAAGCCGAAATACACCAGGCTCAGGCTCCAGCCGGTGTCGGCCGCGATCGGATTGGCGAGCACGCCGAGGCAGTAGTAGGCAGTGCCCCAGGCGGTGATCTGGCCGAGGCCGAGCGCGCATACCGCGAGCGGCAGCGGATCCCGGGGCGGTGCGCCGCGCACGCGGTTCAACGCACGCCGACGCGGCGATCAGCCGGTGCGCGAATCGCGCAGGGCCACGGTGCGAATGAACCCGCCGCGATCGGGCTTGAAATAGCCGTGGCGCTCGAACTGAAAGCGTTCCTCCGGACCGCAGGCCGCGAGCGCCGGCTCGAGCCACGCCGACACGATGCGCAGCGACTCCGGGTTGAGGTCGGCGAGACCTTGCGGATCGGCGCGGGCGAACAGCCGCTCGTAGAGCCGCACGTCGGCGGCGTGCGCATGGCGCACGCTCACCCAGTGGATGTTGCCCTTCACCTTGTAGCGGTCGGCGCCCGGCGTGCCCGATTTCGAGTCCTCGTAGTAGGTGCAGCGCACCGTGCCGCTCGCCTCGTCGTAGCCCAGGCATTTCACGACATACGCATAGCGCAGCCGCACTTCGGCCCCGGGCGCGAGGCGGAAGTAGCCGGGCGGCGGTTCGTCGCGGTAGTCGTCGCGCTCGATCCACAGCTCGCGCGCAAACGGCACCGGTCGCCGGCCCCACTCGGGTTTCTGCGGGTGGTTGGGGACCTGCAGCGTCTCCTCGCGGCCCTCGGGCCAGTTCTCGATCACCAGCTTCACCGGATCGAGCACCGCCATGCGCCGGGGTGCGATCTCGTTCAGGTGCTCGCGCACGCAGTCTTCCAGCACGGCATAGTCAATCACCGAGTTTTCCTTCGCCACGCCGATGCGCTCGGCGAAGCGCCGCAGGCCCTCGGGCGTATAGCCGCGCCGGCGCGCCGCGGCAAGCGTCGGCATGCGCGGGTCGTCCCAGCCCTCGACGAAGCCGCCCTCGACCAGCTCGATCAGCTTTCTCTTGGACAGCACCACGTGCGTGAGCTGCAGCCGGGCGAACTCGATCTGCTGCGGCAGCGGCCGCTCGACGAGCCCGCCTTCGGCGAGGCGCTCGAGCAGCCAGTCGTAGAACGGGCGCTGATCCTCGAACTCCAGCGTGCAGATGGAGTGGGTGATGCGCTCGACCGCGTCCTCGATCGGATGCGCGTAGGTGTACATCGGATAGATGCACCAGCGCTCGCCGGTGCGGTGGTGCGTGGCATGCTTGATGCGGTAGATCACCGGATCGCGCAGGTTGATGTTCGGCGAGGCCATGTCAATTCTCGCCCGCAGCACATGCGCGCCGTCGGGGTACTCGCCGGCCTTCATCGCCCGCAGCAGCCTGAGGTTCTCCTCTGGCGAGCGGTCCCGGTAAGGGCTGTTCTCGCCGGGGCGCGTCAGCGTGCCGCGCCGCGCGCGCATCTCCTCCGGCGACTGCGAATCCACGTAGGCGAGCCCGGCCTCGACCAGGTACTCGGCGCAGCGGTACATGAAGTCGAAGTAGTCCGAGGCGTACAGCGCGCGCCCGTCGAACTCGGGCACCAGCCACTTCACCGCCTCGATGATCGAGTCCACATACTCCTGCTCCTCTTTTTCCGGATTGGTGTCGTCGAAGCGCAGGTTGCAGGTGCCGCCGTAGTCGCGCGCCAGGCCCCAGTTGAGCAGGATGGACTTGGCGTGACCGAGGTGCAGATACCCGTTCGGCTCCGGCGGAAAGCGCGTGCGCACCGTCGTGCAGCGGCCGCTCGCGAGATCGGCCTCGATGCGCTGGCGGATGAAGTTGGAGGGCGCAGTGGCGTGCGTCCGGGCAGGCTTGGCCATTTTCTCGGGATCAGCGACGAACGTCCGACTCGCGCCGATTCTACCTTCGCTGCCTGCCGCTTCCCGCGGCCGCCGCTATACTGCCCGCATGCAGATCAGGCGAGTCGCCGGCGCCCTCGGCGCCGAAATCTCCGGCGTGGATCTGTCTCGGCCGCTCTCGGCCGAGCAGGTCGCCGAGCTGCGCCGGCTGTGGCTGGAGCACCTCGTTCTTTTCTTCCGCGGCCAGGAGCTGTCGAGCGCGCAATTCATGTGCCTGGCCGAATACTTCGGCGAGCCGGTCGAATATCCCTTCGTGCGGGGGATCGAGGGCTGGCCGAAGATCATCGAGGTGAAGAAGCTGGAGCACGAGCGTACCGCCTTCGGCGCCATCTGGCATTCGGACACCGCGTACCTCGAGCGCCCGCCGATGGGGACGCTGCTGCTGGCGCGCGAGGTGCCGCCCTTCGGCGGCGATACGCTCTTTGCCAGCATGTACGCGGCCTACGACGCGCTCTCGGACGGCATGAAGCGCCTGCTCGAGGGCCTGCGCGCGGTGAACTCGTCGGCGAAGGCCGACGCCTCGCGCACGCGCGAGGACCGCCTGCGGACCGATGGCACGGAGCAGGCACAGCGGGAAATCGTCGCCGAGCATCCGGTCGTGCGCACCCACCCGGAAACCGGGCGCAAGGCGCTCTACGTCAACCGCGGCCACACGGTGCGGTTCTCCGGCATGACCGAGGAGGAGAGCGCGCCCCTGCTGGAGTACCTCTTCGAGCACCAGGTGCGGCCTGAATTCACCTGCCGCTTCTCCTGGCAGCCGGGCTCGATCGCCTTCTGGGACAACCGCTGCACGCAGCACAACCCGGTCAACGACTACCACGGTTATCGCCGCATCATGCACCGGATCACGCTCGCGGGGGATGTTCCGGCTTAGCCTCGCGGCCGCACGCGGGCACTGGGGCTGGCGCACGACGCTCTCGGTCGCGGGCATCGCGCTCGGCGTCGCGCTCGGCTTCGCGGTGCAGCTCGTCAACCGCGCGGCGGTCAACGAGCTTGCGGCCGGCGTGCGCGCGCTCGCCGGCGAGGCCGACCTGGAAGTGCACGGCGGACGGCAGGGCTTTCCCGAGAGCGTGTTCGCCGAGCTTGCGCGTCTTCCCGGCGTCGCGGTGGCGAGCCCGGTGCTCGAGCTGGAGGCAGGGCTCGCCGAGGGCGGCACGATGCGCCTGGTCGGTCTCGATCCGCTCAGGGCGGGACAGATCCAGCCGGCGCTCTTTGGCGAGGAGCCCGGCCGCAGGCTCGACCTGATGCGGCCGGATACGGTGCTCCTTTCGGCCGGCGCGGCGCCGCTGGCGCGCGAAGGGCGGCTCGCCATCGTCGCCGGACTGGAGGTGGTCGAGCTGAAGGTCGCGGGCGTGCTCGCGGCCTCCGCGCTGCGCGGGGTCGCGGCGCTCACCGACATCGCCACCGCGCAGTGGCGCCTGGGCCGAATCGGCCAGTTGAACCGCATTGACCTGCGCCTCGCTCCCGGCGCCGACCGCGAGGCGCTGCGTGAACGGATCGCCGCGATGCTTCCGCCGGGCGCGCACGTGAGCACGGTGGACGCGGTGGAAGAATCGAGCGCCAACCTCTCGCGCGCCTACCGGGTGAATCTGAACGTGCTCGCGCTGGTGGCGCTGTTCACCGGCGGATTCATGGTGTTCTCGGCGCAGGCGCTGGAAGTCGCGCGCCGGCGCAGCGAGCATGCGCTACTCAGGGTGCTCGGGCTCGAACGCAGGGGCGTCCAGCGCCTGGTGCTTGCGCAGGCCGCCGCGGTCGGCGCGGCGGGCAGCGCGCTCGGAATCGTCCTCGGCTACGCGCTGGCGCGCGCCGCGGTCGGGGTGGTCGGTGCCGACCTCGGCGCCGGCATGTTTCGCGGCGTGCAGCCGGAGCTGCCGTTTCCTGTCGGGGTGGGTCTGCTCTATCTCGCGGCGGGCGTCGCCATCGCGCTCGCCGGCGCCTGGCTTCCGGCGCTGGATGCCTCGCGCGAGCCGCCGGCGCAGGCGCTCAAGGCGGGTGACGTCGAGCGCATGTACGAGCACGTAGTGACCGTGCTGCCCGGTTGCGCGCTGCTCGTGCTCGGCACCCTGCTTGCCTTCCTGCCTGCGGTGCGCGGACTGCCGATCGCGGGCTACGTCTCGATTGCGTGCCTGCTCACTGGCGGCATCCTTCTCATGCCGTGGATGGCGCGCACAGTGTTCGCGCGGCTGCCGCTCGCGCGCCGGCCGGCGCTGGCGCTGGCGGCGGCGCAATTGCGCGGCGCGCCGGGACAGGCGACGGTGAGTCTTGCGGCGATCGTCGCCAGTTTCTCGCTGATGTGCGCCATGGCAATCATGGTGGCGTCGTTTCGCGACTCGGTGGACCGCTGGCTGGAAGCGGTGCTGCCCGCGGATCTGTACTTTCGCACCACCCACGCGGGCGAGTCGGCCTGGATCGAGCCGGATCTCGAGGCCCGGGTGCGGGACCTTGCCGAGGTCGCGCGCGCCGAGTTCATCCGCAGCCAGCGGGTGATTCTCGATCCTTCGCGGCCGGCAGTGGCGCTGCTCGCGCGCGACGGAGCGGCCGGCGCACGCTATCCGCTCGTCGGCCGAACCTACGAGCGCCGCTCCGGGGATCCGCCGCCGGCGTGGATCTCGGAGGCGGTGAGGGACGCGTATCGCTGGCGGCCGGGCGATCGGATCGAGCTGCCGCTTGCCGGGAAGCGGCGCCCGTTCGTCGTCGCCGGCGTCTGGCGCGACTACGCGCGCCAGCACGGCGCGATCGTGATCGAGCGCGCAATTTATGTCGCGCTCACCGGCGATCGGCGCGCGAACGATGCGGCGCTGTGGCTGGCGCCCGGCGCGACTCCGGATGCGGCCGAGCGCGCGCTGCGTGCGCTGCCCGGCGGGTCGCTCCTCGACATCGCCGGGCCGGGCGAGATCCGCGCGCGGTCGCTCTCGATCTTCGACCGCACCTTCGCGGTGACGTACGCGCTGGAGGCGGTGGCGGTGCTGGTGGGGCTGTTCGGTCTTTCCTCCAGCATCGGCGCGATCGTGCTCGCGCGCCGCCGCGAATTCGGCATGCTGCGCCACATCGGCATGAGTCGCGCGCAGATCGGAGAGATGCTCGCCGCCGAAGGCGGATTGCTCGCCGCGCTCGGGGTGGTGGCCGGGCTTGCGATCGGCGCGGCGATGAGCCTGGTGCTGGTCTTCGTCGTCAACCGGCAGTCGTTCGGCTGGGGCATGGACCTCGCCCCGCCGTGGGCGCTGCTCGGCGCGCTGTCGGCGGGACTCGTCGTGCTCGCGGCGCTGGTCGCCTGGCTCTCCGGACGCGAGGCGACCGGAATGGAACCGGTGCGCGCGGTGCGGGAGGACTGGTGAGGCGGCGCGAGTTTCTTGCCGCGCCGCTCGCCGCGGTTCCCTGGGTGGCAGGCGCGCAGGGCGTCGCGTATCCCGAGGTCGTTCCCGGGCGCAGGATCGAGTTTCCGCGCGACCACGGCGCGCACCCCGACTTTCGCCAGGAATGGTGGTACGTCACCGGGTGGCTGGAATCCGGGCGGAACGAACCCATCGGATTCCAGGTGACGTTCTTTCGCGCGCGGCCCGATATCGCCACGGACAACCCGAGCCGGTTCACGCCCCGGCAGATCGTGCTCGCGCACGCCGCGCTCGCCGATCCCCGCCAGGGGCGCCTCGAGCACGACGAGCGGGCCGCGCGCGCCGCGCTCGGGCTGGCGGGGGCCGAAGAGGGCACGACGCGCGTCTGGGTGGACGACTGGCACCTGGCGCTCGAAGGCGGGGCCTGGCGAGCGCGGATCGCCGCGCGAACGTTCGCGTTCGATCTCTCGTTCGCGATGACGCGCCGGCCGGTCCTCAACGGCGAGGCGGGCTATTCGCGCAAGGGCGAGCGGCCGGGCGAGGCGAGCTATTACTACAGCGTTCCGCACCTGCGCGTCGCCGGAACGCTGGAGCGGGGCCGCGCGCGCGAGCACGTGCGCGGACTGGCGTGGTACGACCACGAGTGGTCGAGCCGGTACATGGCCCCGGAGGCCGAGGGCTGGGACTGGACGGGCGTGAATCTGGAGGACGGCGGCGCGCTGATGGCCTTTCGCATGCGCGCCAGGGGCGGCGCCACGCTTTACGCCGGCGGCACGCTCGTCACGCCGGAAGGCGGCGCGCGCGCGCTGGCGCCCGCCGAGGTCACGCTGGCGCCCCTCAGGCGCTGGCGTTCGCCACGCACCGGAACCGAATATCCGGTGGCGATGCGAGTGCGGCTCGGCGGGCGCGAGTGGCTGCTCGAGCCGCTGATGGACGACCAGGAGCTGGATGCGCGCGCGAGCACCGGCACCATCTACTGGGAGGGCGCGGTGCGAGCGAGCGCTCAGGCAGGGCCTGCGGGGCGCGGCTACCTGGAGCTCACCGGCTACTGGAGGCCGATGCGGCTTTAGCGGCGCCTGCGCTCGCGCGCGCAGACCTTGCGTCGGCACCGGCCGGTGCCGGATGTCAGCCGCCGGACAACTGCCTCTCGATCCGGTCGAGCACCCGGTAGCAGGGCAGCACCTGCGCGACGCCCGCGTTCGGTTCGCGCCGTTCGCGGATGGCGGCGAAGAACTCGCGGTCCTGCAGCTCGATGCCATTGAGCGAGACGTCCACCTGCGAGACGTCAATCTTGTTGTCCTTGCCGTCGAAAAGATCGTCGTAGCGGGCGATGTAGGTGCCGTTGTCGCAGATGTAGCGGAAGAACGTGCCGAGCGGCCCGTCGTTGTTGAACGAGAGCGACAGCGTGCAGATCGCACCGCTCGCGGCCTTGAGCAGGATGCCCATGTCCATGGCGATGCCGAGGGTGGGGTGGTACGGCCCCTGGACCGCCAGCGCCTGCGCGATTTCGCTGCCGGTTTGCCAGGCGAACAGGTCCACCGTGTGCGCGGCGTGGTGCCAGAGCAGATGGTCGGTCCAGGAGCGCGGCTGCCCGAGGGCATTGGTGTTGGTGCGGCGGAAAAAGTAGGTCTGGACGTTCATCTGCTGGATCGCCAGCTCGCCTTTGCGGATGCGGCGGTGAATCCACTGATGGCTCGGATTGAAGCGGCGCGTGTGACCGCACATCGCCACGAGCCCGGTCTTCTTCTGCAGCTCGACGACCGCTTCGCCGTCGGCCAGGCGGTCGCAGAGCGGGATTTCGACCTGCACGTGCTTGCCGGCGCGCAGGCAGGCGAGGGCCTGGGCGGCGTGCAGCTGCGTCGGCGTGGCGAGGATCACCGCGTCCACGTCCGGGCGCGCCAGGGTCTCGTCCAAGTTCGTGGTCACGTGGCCAACGCGGAAGCGCTCGGCGACCGCCTTGGTCTTGCCGTACTCCCGGCCAACCAGCGACACGACCTCGACGCCGGGAATGTTCTGCATCGCCTCCAGGTGCTTGACGCCGAAAGCGCCGGCGCCCGCGAGCGCGACTCGGATGGTGCCTGTCATTGCGCGTTCTCCAGAATCAGGTGGCCTACCGCCGTGTTGGATGCCGGTACGTGATAGAAACGGTGCGCGACGTGCGGCGGCGGCCCGCCGGCGACGTCGCTCATCGCGCCGCGTGCAATCAGCCACATCACCAGTTCGATTCCTTCGCTGCCGGCCTCGCGCACGTATTCGATGTGCGGCACCTCGGCGAGCTTCGCGGGCTCGGCGATCAGCCGGTCCATGAAACGCGTATCCCATTCGCGGTTGATCAGCCCCGCGCGCGGCCCCTGGAGCTGGTGGCTCATGCCGCCGGTGCCCCATATCTGGACCTTCAGCGGCTCGTCCCAGGACTCGATCGCGCGCCGGATCGCCTGTCCGAGCGCGAAACAGCGCCGGCCGCTCGGCACCGGATAGAGCACGACGTTGACCGCGAACGGAATCACCCGCACCGGCCAGGCCGCGGGCTGGCCGAAGAGCAGCGACAGCGGCACCGTCAGCCCGTGGTCCACGTCCATCTTGTTGACGAGGGTGAGATCGAAATCCTGCTGGATCACCGATTGCGCGATGTGGCTGGCCAGCTCCGGATGGCCGATCACCTCGGGCACCGGGCGCGGCCCCCAGCCCTCGTCGGCGATCGGGAAGCGCTCGGCGGTGCCGATCGCGAACGTGGGCACGATCTCCAGGCTGAAGGCGCTGGCGTGGTCGTTGTAGACCAGTAAGACCACGTCGGGCCGGTTCGCCTCCATCCAGCGGCGCGACGGCTCGTAGCCGGCGAACAGCGGCCGCCAGTACGGCTCCTGCGTCCTGCCCTGGTCAATCGCCGCGCCGATCGCCGGCACGTGCGAGGTGTAGACCGATGCGGTGATTCGGGCCATGGGGGTCGCGCTATGCGGAACGGCGGCGATTGCGCGGATGTCCCTCCGGCCAGTAGGTGCCGCGGCCGGAACCCTGCGGCTGGCGGTGCGGCTGCGCGTCGCCGTCCTCGCCCAGACGGCGGTTGCCCTCGATCGAGCGCCCGCCCGCGAGCATCATGTCGCGGTATTCCTGCTCGGTCATGCCGGTCATCGAGCCCGCCATCTGCTGGAAATTGCGCTCGTCGGTGAAGCCGAGCTTGGCGAGGAAGTAGATGTTGCCGCCGAGCTGTATGGCGCGGTTGAAGTCGCGATCGAGGATCGCCTGCTTCTGCTCCTCGGTCATCGGCCACTCGTCCAGGTACGCGCGCTCGTCGGCGCGAAAGCGCGCGCGGTTCTCCGGCTTCATCAGGCTCATGCAAAACTGGTTGAGCCAGTAGCCCTTGCGCGCCTGCTCGGCGTCGAAGATCACCGTTCCCGGAATGTCCCTGTAGGGCTTGTCCAGTGCCATGCCCGGGCCTTCTACTTCGTTTCTTCCGGCCAGTAAAGCCGCATCGGATTGTGGACCAGCAGCTTGCGCTGCAGTTCGGCGGTGGGCGCGATGTGCGGAATGAAGTCCACGAGCAGCCCGTCGTCCGGCATGTGGTCCTGCAGGTTCGGGTGCGGCCAGTCGGTGCCCCAGAGCACGCGATCGGAAAACTCCTCGACCAGGCGCCGCGCGAACGGGATCACGTCCGCGTAAGGGGGGTTGTCCGGCCCGCAGCGTCCGGGCAACGCCGGCGGTCCGCTCCTGCTCAGGCGCTCCGGGCAGCTCACCTTGCTCCAGACGTTCGGATGCTCGCGCATGAACTTCAGGAACAGCCCGAACTCGGGGCCGTCCACGGGCCTGGTGACGTCGGGGCGGCCCATGTGGTCCACGACCACGATGGTCGGCAACGCGGTGAAGAGGTCCTGCAGCTCCGGCAGGTCCGGCGCCTCGAAGTAGACGACCACATGCCAGCCGAGGCGCGCCACGCGGCCGGCGATCTCCGTCAATTCGTCCTTCGGCGTGAAGTCCACCAGGCGCTTGAGAAAATTGAACCGCACGCCGCGCACGCCGGCGGCGTGCAGGCGGCGCAGCTCGTCGTCGGTGACATCGCGGCGCACCGTGGCGACGCCGCGCGCGCGCCCGCCGGAAGCGACACAGGCATCCACGAGCGCCCGGTTGTCGGCACCGTGGCAGGTCGCCTGCACGATCACGTTGCGGGCGAAGCCGAGGTGGTCGCGCAGAGCGAACAGGTCTTCTTTTGCCGCGTCGCACGGCGTGTACTTGCGTTCCGGTGCGTAGGGAAACTTCGCGCCCGGACCGAAGACGTGGCAGTGCGCGTCCACGCTGCCCGGCGGCACCCGGAACCGAGGGCGGCTCGGCCGCTCGTACCAGTCGAGCCAGCCGGGCGTTTTCGTGAAACCGCCGCTGACCGGACGATTCGTCGCCGCGCTCACTCCACGTACCTCACACCCGCCTTGGCAAGCGGCTCGCGCATCCTGTAGAGGACCAGTCCGAGCACGCCCGCCGCGAGCTGCCGGCGGCGTTCTCGACCGTCGCGCGCTCGGCGCAGGCGACGTTGCGCCGGACGACGCCCCGCTCGTACCTCATCATTTCCCCCTTGCCTTCAGCGCCGCGTCGAGGCGCGGATAGACGCGCCGCGCGTTTTCCTCGTAGATTTTGCGCCGCGCCTTCGCATCCAGCGCGGCCGCCTCGACATAGCGGCGCGTGTCGTCGAAATGGTGGCCCGTTTCCGGATCTATGCCGCGCACCGCACCGATCATCTCGCTCGCGAACAGGATGTTGTTCACCGGAATCACCCGCGCCAGGAGGTCAATGCCCGGCTGGTGGTAGACGCAGGTGTCGAAGTAGATGTTCTTCAGCAGATGCTCGGCGAGCGCCGGTTTGCCCAGCTCCTGGGCGAGCCCCCGGTAGCGGCCCCAGTGGTAGGGCGCCGCGCCGCCGCCGTGCGGGATGACGAAGCGCAGCGTCGGGAAATCCCTGAACAGGTCGCCCTGGATGAGCTGCATCACCGCGGTGGTGTCGGCGTTGATGTAATGCGCGCCGGTGGTGTGAAAGCACGGATTGCACGACGTGCTGACGTGGATCATCGCCGGCACGTCGTACTCGACCATCTTTTCGTAGATCGGGTACCACCAGCGGTCGGTGAGCGGCGGCTCGCGCCAGTGCCCGCCCGAGGGGTCCGGGTTGAGGTTGAGGGCGACGAAGCCGTACTCCTCGATGCAGCGCTTGAGCTCCGGGAGGCAGGTGCGCGGGTCCACGCCGGGGGACTGCGGCAGCATCGCGCAGCCGATGAAATGGTCCGGAAAGAGCCGGCAGACCCGGTGCACCAGCTCGTTGCAGATCGCCGCCCAGGCGGCGCTGGTCTGGAAGTCGCCGATGTGGTGCGCCATGAAGCTCGCGCGCGGCGAAAAGATCGTCAGGTCTATGCCGCGCTCGCGCATCTTCGCCAGCTGGTTGCGTTCGATCGAGGCGCGGATGTCGTCGTCGCCGATGTTCAGGTCCGACGGCTTCGGCGCGAGCGCCGGGTCCTTCAGCGCCGCGATCTGCCGGTTGCGCCAGTCCTCGAGCGCCTTCGGCGCCGTCGTGTAATGGCCGTGCACGTCAATGATCATCTCGGGTTCTCCGTCCGGTCAGGCCGGTTCCATGCCGCAGAGACGCTTGGCTTGCGCCGCCTGCGGCGAGCGCAGAAAGGCGAGCAGGCCGGCGACCGCCTCCGGCTGGCGCGAGGCGCTGCAGCGCGCGGCCGAGAAAACCGTCGTCGCCGCCGCGCTCTCCGGCAGCCTGCCGAGCACGGCGATGCCCGGCTCGTCGAGGAGTTCGCTCAACTGCTGAAAACCCAGGTCGGCCTCGCCGTCGGCGACGAGCTTGGCGACCGGCACGCCGGGCGGCGCCTGTACCAGGCGCGGGCGCACCTCGGCGGCGATTGCCCAGCGCTCCAGGAGCCGGAGCAGCGCCTGGCCGCTCGGCCCGGTCGAGTAGCCGATGCGCCGCGCCGCCAGCAGCGCCGCGCGCAGCGCCTGTTCCGAGCCGATGTCGGGCTGTGCCGCGCCGGCGCGCACCGCGGCCGCGAGGCGCGAGCGCGCGAAATCCGTCCTCGTTTCCGCCGCCAGATGGCCTTCGGCGATCAGGCGGTCTATCGCGTCGCTGGCGAGCACCGCGAGATCGAACGGCTCACCGGCCCGGATGCGGCGGGCGGCGTCCACACCGCCCACGGATTCGAAGCGCACTTCGATGCCGCCGGCGGCGCTGTACGCCGCAGCGAGCCGGGCGAGCACCCGGCGCGTCGCCATCGAAGAAATCCCGGTGAGCGCGGCAGTCATGGCCATCGCGGGCCGCGATTGTCGCCGGCGCCCGCGCTTGAGGCCACGCCGCGCCTGCGCTAGCAGCTATCGCAAATCATTATAGCCGGCGGGGGCCGGCGCCGCGCCGCCGCGGCCCCGCGCAAGCAGAAGCTCGCGCAGCAGCCGCATCGTGTGCCGGCGCAACGGGGTCACCGGCTTGTGCGCCGAAACGGCGAGGCACAGGGTCGCGGCCAGGCGCGGCGCGACGAGCGGCCGCGCCATGTAGTCGCGCGCGCGGCCCGAGGCTGCGAGCGCGCTTTCCGTGAGCACCGCGTGGCCGTGGCCGGCGCGCACCAGCTCGAGAATGGAGTGCACGCTGGACATCTCCCAGGCGACGGCGAGCTTCAGACCGGAGCGCGACGCCTGCTCCTCCAATAGCCGGCGGAACGCGTGCGCGCGCTCGGGAACGATCAACGGGTAGCGCGGCAGGTCGGCGAACCTGACGGGCGCAGGCATCGTGCGCGGACCGCGCCCGCCGCCCGGCCGACCCTTCGCCGCAGCCGGGCTGATCAGGCACAGCGCTTCGTCCCGCACGGGCGAGGTTTCCAGCGCCGGCTGTTGCCCCGGGTCATACACCGCGCCGACGTCCACTCGGCCGGTGGCGACCCATTCGGCGATGTGGGTGGAAAAACCCTCGACGACGGCCAGACGCGCGCGCGGCAGCTCGCGGCGAAACCTCTCGACGAGCGGCAGCGTCAGCGTGCGCGCGACCGTCGGCGGCAGCGCGACGACGATGTGGCCGGCGGGCTCGTTGCGGGCGGCATCCATGTCGTGGCGCGCCTGCGCGACCCGCTGCAGGATTCGCACGCCGTGCTCGAGCAGCCGCTTGCCGGCCTCGGTGAGCACCACGCCGCGCCCGGTGCGCAGGAGCAGCGTCGCCCGCAGGCCAGCCTCCAGCAGCCGGACCTGGCGGCTGAGTGCCGGCTGGGCGATGCCGAGGATCATCGCCGCCTTGCTGAAGCTGCCGGCTTCGGCGACGCGCACGAAATATTCCAGCTGTCTGAGGTTCATGGCCCTTTGCGCAGCGCTCGCGCCGGGGGCCGTCCTGCCGACAGCGCCACGCCGGCGAGGATGAGCGCAAGCCCCGCGAAATGGAACCAGCGCGGATATTCACCGAGAAAGAGCGTGGCGAGCGCCACCGCGATCGCGGGCATCAGGTGCATCGTGGCGCCGGCGCGCGCCGCTCCCAGGCGCGTGACCACGTAGCTCCAGCCGGCGTAGGCGAGAAGGAGCGAGCCGATCGCCGAGTACGCCACCGCCGCCGCGCCGGCTGGCGAGAGCGCGACCTTTTTCTCCGTCCAGATCTCCCATGCCACCCACGGGGCCATCCAGACAAGGCCCATGAGGCAGACGAGGGTGAGAAACTCCGGCGTATCGAGCGGGTCGCGCCGCATGCGCAGGAGCACGGTATAGGCACCCCACATCGCCATCGAGGCGAGCGCGAGCGCGTCGCCGGCGTTGAAGGAGACGAGCGACAGGTCGCCCTGGGTGCCGATCAGCGCGACGCCGGCGAAGGAAATCGCGACGCCCGCCCATTGCGCCGCGCCGATTCCCTCGCCGAGCAGCGGCCGCGCAAGGAGGAGGATGAAGATCGGGGCGGTGGAAAGGTAGAGCGTCGCACTGGTCGCCGTGGTGTAGTGGAGCCCCAGCCATTGCAGACCCAGATGAATCCCGCCTCCGAAGAACCCGAGCAGCAGAAGAGGGCGCCATTCGACCGGCGTGAAGCGCATTGCCTTCGCGGCGAGACTGCGAGCGCAGAACGGCGCGAGCAGCGTCACCACGATCGCCAGCCGCCCGGCGGTGGCGAACCCGGGCGCAATCTCCTCGCGCACGGCACGCGCGACGATCCAGTTGCCCGACCAGAGCATCAGGGTCCCGAACAGGATCAGCCAGGCGAGCGCGCGCATCGCCGCATGCTAATCTGAACTCATGCCGCACATCACCATCGGCGGCCGGCGCCTCGCTTACGAATGGGTCGGCGAGGGCACCGGCACGCTCGTATTCCTCCACGAAGGGCTCGGCTCGATCCGCCAGTGGCGCGACTTTCCCGCGCGCGTGGCAGGAGCGACCGGCTGGCGCGCGCTCGTCTATGACCGCTACGGCTACGGCCAGTCGGACGTGCTTGCCGAACCGCGCGTCGGCACCGATTTCATGCACCGCGAGGCGCTGGAGACGCTGCCGGCGCTTCTGCGCGCGCTGGAGGTCGAGGATCCGGTTCTGGTCGGCCACTCCGACGGCGCCTCGATCGCCCTCATCTACGCCGGCTCCGGGCATGCGGCGCGCGGGCTCGTCGCGCTGGCGCCGCACGTCTTCGTCGAGGAGCTGTCGGTGCGCTCGATCGAGGCGGCGCGGCGGCAGTTCGAAACCACCGACTTGCGCCAGCGCCTGGGCAGGTACCACCGCGACCCGGTGAAGACTTTCCATCTCTGGAACGACGTCTGGCTCGACCCGGAATTCCGCCGCTGGAACATCGAGTCGTACCTGCCCGGCATCCGCTGCCCGGTCCTCGCCGTCCAGGGCGAAGCCGACGAGTACGGAACCATGGCGCAGGTGGAGGCGATCCGGCGGCAGGTGAGCGGACCCTGCGAACTCGTGAAGCTCGCCGGTTGCGGACACTCGCCGCACCGCGACCAGCCGGAGCGCACGCTCGCGGCCATCGCGGACTTCGTCGCGCGGCTGCCCGCTTGAGCGCGCCCGCGGGAGGGCGCTCGATCCGCGGGCGCCGCGCCGGGCGCCGGCTAACCGAGGTAGTTGATCCCGCGGCGCTCCAGCAGCCGCAGCAGCGCCGGCCAGTCCTTGTGCTCCGAGGGGCGGTCCGGGCGGTTGAACTGCTCGGAGGCCGTTCGCGCCGCCTGTTCCGACATCAGGAGCACGTTGTCCATGCCGCCGGCCATCGCGTCCACCTGGATCTGGCAGGCGCAGTCGAGGTAGTACATCAGCTCGAAGGCCTCGCGCACCGAGGCGCCGAGCGTGAGCAGGCCGTGGTTGCGCAGGATCATCGCCCTCGATGTCGGGCCGAGGTCGCGCGCAAGGCGCTCGCGCTCGTCCAGAGCGAGCGCGATGCCCTCGTAGTCGTGGTAGGTGATCTCGCGCTGCACCCGCATCGCATGCTGGCTGATCGGCAGCAGCCCGCACTTCATCGCCGACACCGCGACCCCGGCACGGGTGTGCGTGTGGATCACGCACTGGATTTCCGGCCGCGCCCGGTGCACGCAACCGTGGATGACGAACCCCGCCTCGTTGTAGCCCAGGCCCAGCGGGTCGTCGAGCACCCGGCCGCGGTGGTCAATCTTCACCAGGTTGGACGCGGTGATCTCGTCGAACATCAGCCCGTAGGGGTTGATGAGGAATTCGTCGCTGCCGGGCAGGCGCGCCGAGAAATGCGTGTAGATCAGATCGGTCCAGCGGAACAGGGCGGCGAGCTGATAGGCGGCGGCGAGATCGCAGCGGATCTGCCACTCCTCTCGGCTGACGCGCTCACGGACGGATTTCTGCGGGCTCGGCACGGCGCTCATGGAAAACCTCCTCGTCTGCGCATTCTACGGCCTGGAGCGCTTGCAGCAGCAGGTCCGGATCGTTCTGCGAAAGGCGGGCGGAATCGGAGAGGATTCGCCGCCAGCGCCGCGCGCGCGGATGGCCGTGATACAGCCCGAGCATGTGGCGTGCGATGTGCCGCAGCGCCGTGCCGCGCCGGACCATCCGAGCCGCGTAGCGGTGCATCGCCCGAACGACCTCGGCGCGCGTGCGCTCCCCGCCCGCGAGCAGCCAGGGGTCGTGATACGCGGCGCGGCCGAGCATCACCCCGTCCACATGCGCGAGGTGCGCCTCGATTGCCGCGCGGCTCGCCACGCCCCCGTTCAGCACGATTTCCAGATGCGGGAATTCGCGCTTGAGGCGGTACACCTCCTCGTAGCGCAGGCGCGGAATCTCGCGGTTTTCCTTCGGCGTGAGCCCCTCGAGGATGGCGTTGCGCGCATGCACGACGAAGGTGCGTACGCCGGCCTCGGCGAGCGCGCCGACGAAATCGCGCACGAAACCGTAGTCTTCCACTGTCCCGATGCCGAGACGATGCTTCACGCTCACCGGGATGCGCACCGCTTCGCGCATCGCCTGCACGCAGTCCGCGACCCGCCTCGGTTCGGCCATCAGGCAGGCACCGAAGGCGCCGCGCTGCACGCGCTCGCTCGGGCAGCCGAGGTTGAGATTGACCTCGTCGTAGCCGCAGGCCTCGACCAGTCGCGCGCAGCGCGCCAGCTCGTCGGGTTCGCTCCCCCCCAGTTGCGCGCCGACCGGATGCTCCTCCGGCGAGAAGGCGAGATGGCGCTCGGCATCGCCGTGCAGGAGCGCCCCGGTGGGGATCATCTCGGTGTACAGGAACGCGCGCGGCGAGACCAGGCGCAGGAAATACCGGCAGTGCCGGTCTGTCCAGTCCATCATCGGCGCGACGCAGAGGCGGTGCCGGGCGGTCACTGCAGGTCCTGCGCCCGCCGCCGCGTCAGCTCGACGAGGCAGGCCTTGTGCGGCTCGCTGCCGGCGGCGCCGCGGCGCGCGCATTCGGCGTCGCGGTAGGCGAGGAAGGCGTCGGCGCTGGCGCGGAAGGCGCGCGAGGCGAGCTCGTTGCCGGCGGCGACGTCGGCCTGGCGCGAATCCACGAGCTGCTTCGCGTAGAGCTGCACCAGATCTTGCTCGGCGGCGACGAGCAGCGCGTCGAGGCACTGCGCCGGCGCCGCCGCGCGCCGGCATTGCGCGAGCGGCGGCGCGTCTGGCCGCGGCGTCCAGTGGAAAAAGAGCGCCCGGCCGTCGCCCGTGGCGAGGCACACGAAACTGAACTCGATCGGCACCCCCTGCGGATAGACGATGGCGCCGGTGCCGAACGCGAGGGCGCTCACCGGCTGGCTGCCGACGCGGCGCGCGTGGCGCTCGACGTGCAGCCCTTCCCGGTCCAGGCGCACCGTCGCGGCCGCCGTGCCGGCCTTCTCCGCTTCGGCCTGCGCATAGGCGCGGCACGAATCGAGCACCGCTTCGGGCGCCTGCGCAATGGCGGTCGCGATCGGCGCCGCAGCCAGCATGAACGCGCCAAGCAGCCGCTTCATGCGTACTGCCCCGTGCTCTGCGCGCGCAGGCGGATGAGGCCGAACAGGCTCTCGGTGAAGGGCGCTGCGACGGCCGCCTTGCGCGCGATCTCGAGCGTGGCGCCGAGCAGCCCCTCGATCTCCAGCGGCTTGCCGGCTTCCAGGTCCTGCAGCATCGAGGTCTTGAACACCCCCAGATGCCGCGCCATGTCCATGCGCGCCTCCGGATCAATGTCCGCGTCCACGCCCACCGCACGGCCGATCGCGAGCACCTCGCGCATGATCGCGACCATGTACGCCTTCACCTGCGCGTCGGCGATCAGCCGGTCGGCGGTGGCAAGCGTGAGGGCGGAAACCGGATTGAAGCTCACGTTGCCGAGGAGCTTGACCCAGAAGTCCTTCTCGATGAATGGGCTCGTCACCGCCTCGAAGCCTGCGGCGCCGAGCGCCTCGGCGATGCGCGCCGTGCGCGTGCCGTTGCGGCCCCCCGGCTCGCCGAGGATCAGGCGCGCGCCCATGTTGTGGCGAATCACGCCGGGCTCGGGCACCGAGGCCGAAAGGTGCACGACGCAGCCGACGATGCGATCGGTCGGCATCGCGCGCGCGAGGCTGCCGTCCGGATCGAGCGACTCCAGGCGCAGCGCACCGGCGCCGAATGGCAGGCGGTCGAAAAACCACCACGGCACCCCGTTCATCGCGGTGACGATCGAGGTGTCGCGGCCGAGCAAGGGCGCGATACGCGCCGCGACCTCGCGCAGGCTGTGGCCCTTGACGGCGACGATGACGTAGTCCTGGGGGCCGAGGTCGGCCGGATCGTCGGAGGCGCGCACGCGCGCTCGCGTCTCGCGCGAGGATTCGCGCAACACGAGGCCCTGTTGCCGCAGCGCCGCGAGGTGCGCGCCGCGAGCGACGACGGACACGTCGTGCCCGGCTTGCACAAGGCGCGCGGCGATCAGCCCGCCGACCGCCCCGGCGCCGAAGACACACAATTTCATGCTCTAATTTTAAGGGTCAGACGCGTTTCTCCATCCGATGCGGCGAATCGCCGTCGAAAACTTGGTCTGACGCTGAATTCGGAGGTGGCGATGTTCTCGTTCATGAGGAAGATGAAGACGCTGCTTCCGGCCGGGAGCACGCTCCCCGGGCGCAGCGCGAAGATGCCGGTGCCCGAACGTCACTTCGTGAGCGGCAATCCGCTCGTGCCACCTTTCCCCGAGGGCATGCAGCGCGCCGTGTTCGGCATGGGCTGCTTCTGGGGCGCAGAGCGCCTGTTCTGGCCGGTTCCGGGCGTGTACACCACCGCCGTGGGCTATGCCGGCGGCCAGACGCCCAATCCCGCTTACGAGGAGGTCTGCACCGGGCTCACCAACCACGCCGAGGTCGTGCTCGTCGTCTTCGATCCGCAGAAGGTGAGCTACGGGCAACTGCTGAAGCTCTTCTGGGAAGGGCACGATCCGACGCAGGGTATGCGGCAGGGCAACGACGTCGGCACCCAGTACCGTTCCGCCATCTACTGCTACGGCGAGGAGCAGCTCAGGGCGGCGCTCGCCTCGAAGCAGGCGTACGCGGCGGCGCTTGCGCGCGCAGGGTTCGGCCCGATCACCACAGAGATCCGCCCGGCTCCGGAGTTCTATTACGCCGAGGAGTACCACCAGCAGTATCTCGCCAAGAACCCGGCGGGCTACTGCGGACTGGGCGGAACCGGCGTCACCTGCCCGACCGGAGCCGGCGCCGCGGGCTGAAGGGGCGCGACCGGGCGCCGGCCGGCCGCGCGCTCGGCGCCCCGCTATGCCGCCTTCGCCGCCGCCCCGGGCGCGGTCAGAAGCTCGCGCAGCACATACGGCAGGATCCCGCCGTGGCGGTAGTACTCCACCTCGATCGCAGTGTCGATCCGCGACTTCACTTTCACTTCCTGCGACGAGCCGTCGGCGCGGCGGATGACGAGCGCGAGCTCCTGCTGCGGGCGAAGGTCGTCCAGGCCGCGGATGTCGATGATCTCGTCGCCCTTCAGTCCCAGCGACTGCGCCGAATCGCCGCCCATGAACTGCAGCGGCAGCACGCCCATGCCGACGAGGTTGGAGCGGTGGATGCGCTCGAAGCTGCGCGCGATCACCGCCTTGACCCCGAGCAGCTGCGTGCCCTTCGCCGCCCAGTCGCGGGAGCTGCCGGTGCCGTACTCTTCGCCGCCGAAGACCACCAGGGGCACGCCGTCGGCCTGATAGCGCATCGCGGCGTCGAAGATCGGCATTTTCTCGCCGGCGCCGCCGCGGCTGCCGAAGTACAGCGTGAACCCGCCTTCGACGCCCGGCAGCATCAGGTTCTTGATGCGCACGTTGGCGAAGGTGCCGCGCATCATCACCTCGTGATTGCCGCGGCGCGCGCCGTAGGAGTTGAAGTCGGCGACCGCGACGTCGTGTTCCTGCAGGTAGATGCCGGCGGGCGAGGTGGGCTTGATCGAGCCCGCCGGGCTGATGTGGTCGGTGGTGAGCGAATCGCCGAAGATGCCGAGGATGCGGGCGCCGGTGATGTCGCCCGGGCGGCCGGGTTGCATGCCGAAGTCGCGGAAGAACGGCGGCTCGGCGATATAGGTGGATTTCGGCCAGCTGTACACCTGCCCGGTCGGCGCCGGAATCTTCTTCCACAGCGGGTTCGCCTCGGCGAGGTTCGAATACAGGCGGCGGAACGTGGGCGGGTCCATCGCCAGCTTCCTGAGCGCGTTCACTTCTTCGGCGCTCGGCCAGATATGGCCGATGTAGACGTCCTTGCCGTCCTTCGTCTTGCCGATCGGCTCGGTGCGGAAATCCCTGAGCACCGTGCCGGCGATCGCGTAGGCGACCACCAGCGGCGGCGAGGCGAGGAAGTTGGCGCGGATGCTGGGGTGGATGCGCGCCTCGAAGTTGCGGTTGCCGGAGAGCACCGCGGCGCACACCAGGTCGTTCTTGACGATCGCTTCCTCGATCGCCGGCGCGAGCGGGCCGGCGTTGCCGATGCAGGTGGTGCAGCCGTAGGCGGCGACCGAGAAACCGAGCTTTTCGAGGTAGGGCAGCAGCCCCGCCTTGGCGAGGTATTCGGTGACCACGCGCGAGCCGGGAGCGAGCGAAGTCTTCACGTGCGGCTTGACGGTGAGGCCCAGCTCGACCGCCTTTTTCGCCAGCAGCCCCGCCGCGAGCAGCACGCCGGGATTGGAGGTGTTGGTGCAGGAAGTGATCGCCGCGATCAGCACGTCGCCGTGCCTGAGCTCGATGCCGTCCGCGGTGCGGTAGGACTTCGCCAGCTCGTCGGCCTTTCTGCTGAACCCGTTTTCGGCGGCCGGCCTGGAGAACAGCGTCGTGAAGGTGCTCTTCACCCTGTCCAGATCCATCCGGTCCTGCGGGCGCTTGGGGCCGGCGACCGACGGCATCACGGTCGAGAGATCCAGTTCCAGCACCTGGCTGTAGTCAATGTCCCCTGCACGCGGAATGCCGAACATCCCCTGCGCCTTGAAGTAGGCGGTGAACGCCTCGATTTCGGCGTCGGTACGCCCGGTGCCCCTGAAGTATTCGACGGTTTTCTCGTCCACCGGGAAAAAGCCCATCGTCGCGCCGTATTCGGGCGCCATGTTGGCCACCGTCGCCCGGTCGGGCACGGAAAGGCTCGCGGTTCCCTCGCCGAAGAACTCGACGAACTTGCCGACCACCTTCGCTTTCCTGAGCATTTCGGTCACCGTCAGCACGAGATCGGTCGCGGTGCAGGCCGGATGCAGCCGGCCCTTGAGATGCACGCCGACCACGTCCGGGGTCAGGAAATAAACCGGCTGGCCGAGCATGCCGGCCTCGGCCTCGATGCCGCCGACGCCCCAGCCGACGACGCCGATGCCGTTGATCATGGTGGTGTGGCTGTCGGTGCCGACCAGGGTATCCGGGTACAGCACTCCGTCCTTCGACTTGTGCACGCCGCGCGCCAGGTACTCCAGGTTCACCTGATGCACGATGCCGACGCCGGGCGGCACCACCTTGAAGGTGTCGAACGCCTGCATGCCCCATTTCATGAAGCGGTAGCGCTCCTCGTTGCGCCGGAATTCGAGCTTCATGTTGAGGTCGAGCGCGTTCTTCGTGCCGTAATGGTCGATCTGCACCGAGTGGTCCACGACGAGATCCACCGGCACCAGCGGCTCGATCAGCTTCGGGTCCCGCCCCATCTTCTGCGCGACGCCGCGCATCGCGGCGAGGTCGCACAGCAGCGGCACGCCGGTGAAGTCCTGCAGCACGATGCGGGCGACGACGAACGGGATCTCGTCGGTGCGCGGCGCGTTCGGCTTCCAGTGCGCGAGCTGGCGCACGTGCTCCTCGGTCACCTTCCTGCCATCGCAGTTGCGCAGCACCGACTCGAGCACGATGCGGATCGAGACCGGCAGGCGCGCGACGTTGACGCCGAGCGCCTCGCCGAGGCGCGCAAGCGAGTAGAACTTGCCGCCCTTCAGCGGCGCGAGCGTGTGGTACAGGTCATGCGGCATGGCAGCCTCCGTCGTTGTGCCCGCTCAAATTACCATCATGTCCACGAACTCGTGCACCGGCGTCCTTTCCAGGCGCGGGCCGTCGAGGCAGAGCTCCAGGATCGCCTCGCGCTGCTTGTCGGGAAAGCGGCGCGCGAGATTGCGCTTGAACTTCTCCACCAGGATCGGCATGCCTTCGGCCCGGCGCCGCTTGTGGCCGATCGGGTATTCGCAGACGAATTCACCCAGTTTCTTGCCGTCCTTGAACTCGACCGTGAGCGCGTTGGCGATCGAGCGCTTGTCGGGATCGTGGTAGTCGCGCGTGAAGCCCTTGTCCTCGACGCAGACGATTTTCTCCCGCAGCGCGTCAATGCGCGGGTCCGCCGCCACCTCGTCCTCGTAATCGGCGGCGGTCAGGCGGCCGAACAGGATCGGCACCGCGACCATGTACTGGATGCAGTGGTCGCGGTCGGCGGGGTTGGCGAGCGGCCCCTGCTTGTCGATGATGCGGATCGCGGCCTCGTGGGTGCGGATGGTGATTCTGCGAATGTCCTCCGGCGAGCGGCCCAGGCGCTTGAGCTCGGCGTGGATGTCCATCGCGCACTCGACCGCCGTCTGGGCGTGGAACTCGGCCGGATACGAGATCTTGAACAGCACGTTCTCCATCACGTACGAGCCGAACGGGCGCTGGAACTTGAACGGCTTGCCCTTGAACAGCACGTCGTAGAAGCCCCAGGTCTTCGCCGTCAGCACCGACGGATAGCCCATCTCGCCAGTCTTGGAGATCAACGCCAGGCGCACCGCGCGGGCGGTGGCATCGCCCGCCGCCCAGCTCTTGCGGCTGCCGGTGTTCGGCGCGTGGCGGTAGGTACGCAGGCTCTGGCCGTCCACCCACGCCTGCGACAGCGCGTTCACCACCTCGTCGTAGGTGCAGCCGATCATGTGCGCGACCACCGCGGTCGAGGCGACCTTGACCAGCACCACGTGGTCGAGCCCCACCTTGTTGAACGAGTTCTCGAGGGCGATCACACCCTGGATCTCGTGCGCCTTGATCATCGCGGTGAGCACGTCGCGCACCAGGAGCGGGCTCTTGCCGGCCGCCACCGCGGTGCGCGAGAGCCAGTCGGCGGTGGCGAGGATCCCGCCGAGGTTGTCGGACGGATGTCCCCACTCGGCGGCGAGCCAGGTGTCGTTGAAATCGAGCCAGCGGATCATCGCCCCGATGTTGAACGCCGCCTGCACCGGGTCGAGCTGGAACTGCGTGCCCGGGACCCTGGCGCCGTTGGGCACCAGGGTGCCGCGCACGATCGGCCCGAGCAGCTTGGTGCAGGCGGGGTACTCCAGCGCCTCGAAACCGCAGCCGAGCGTGTCCATCAGGCAGTAGCGCGCGGTTTCGTAGGCTTCGCGGCTGCGGATCTCGTACTGCGTGACGTAGTCGGCGATCTTCGTCAGCACCTCGTCCGGCTTCGGCCGGACGTTCGCGATGCGCGCGCTCACGGGGCGGTTTCCTCTTCTTTCTCGGACAGGGGCAGGAACGTGTACTCGGCGCCGCCGGCGCGCGGCGCATGCCGCGGCGGCGGCGGCGGCGTGCGCTCTGTCGGCGCCTTGTCCCACCACAGGGCGCGGCCCTTCTTCTGCGACTCGATCTCCTCCGGGTGCTGCGCGAGGAACTCGCGCATGAACCGGGTGAGGTCGGACTCGTAGCCGTTCATGCGCGCTCCGCGAGCGGCACCCAGGGCCGGTTTTCCGGTCCGACGTAGTGGGCGCTCGGGCGGATGATCTTGCCGTCGGTGCGCTGCTCGAGCACGTGCGCCGACCAGCCGCTGGTGCGAGAAATGACGAACAGCGGCGTGAACATCGCCGTCGGCACGCCCATCTTGCTGTAGGACACTGCGCTGAACCAGTCGAGGTTGGCGAACATCTTCTTCTCGGCCCACATCACCGACTCGATGCGGTCGGCGATCTCGAACTGCGTCATGTCGCCCGCTTCCAGCGACAGGCGCCGCGCCACCTCCTTGATCACCTTGTTGCGCGGATCGGACACCGTGTACACCGGGTGCCCGAAGCCGATCACCACTTCCTTCGCCGCGAGGCGGCGGCGGATGTCGGCCTCGGCCTCGGCGGCCGAGCGGTAGCGCTTCTGGATCTCATCGGACACCTCGTTCGCGCCACCGTGCTTCGGGCCGCGCAGCGCGCCGATGCCGCCGGTGATCGCCGAATACATGTCCGAGCCGGTGCCGGCGATGACGCGGCAGGTGAAGGTGCTCGCGTTGAACTCGTGTTCGGCGTAGAGAATGAGCGAGGTGTGCATGGCGCGCACGTGCGAGGCGGGCGGCGTGCGTCCGTGCAGCAGGCGCAGGAAGTGGCCGCCGATCGAGTCGTCGTCGGTTTCGGTCTCGATGCGCCGGCCGTGATGGCTGTAGTGGTACCAGTAAAGCAGCATCGAGCCGAACGAGGCCATCAGGCGGTCGGCGATGTCGCGCGCGCCTTCGGCCGGATGCCCCTCCTTCTCCGGTTCGAGCGTCCCCAGCGCCGAACAGCCGGTGCGCAGCACGTCCATCGGGTGCGCGGCGCGCGGAATCTGCTCGAGCACGGTCTTGAGCGGCGGCGGCAGCCCGCGCAGGCCGGCGAGCTTGCGCTTGTAGGCCGCCAGCTCCGCGGCGTTCGGCAGCTTTTCGTGCACCAGCAGGTAGGCGATCTCCTCGAATTCCGCCTGATCGGCGAAATCGAGGATGTCGTAGCCGCGGTAATGCAGATCGTTGCCGGTGCGTCCGACCGTGCACAGCGCGGTATTGCCCGCGGCCACGCCCGACAGGGCGACGGACTTCTTAGGCTTCGCGGGCGCCGGATCTGGCGAAGAGTTCATCGAGCTTCTTCTCGTAGGCGTGGTAGTCGAGGTAGTCGTACAGCTCCTCGCGCGTCTGCATCGCGCCGAGGACGCTCTTTTGCGTGCCTTCGCGCCGCAGCGTCTGGTACACGGCCAGCGCCGCCTTGTTCATCGCGCGGAAGGCCGAAAGCGGATACAGAGCGATCGCGACATCGGCGGCGCGCAGCTCCGCGACGGTGAAGAGCGGGGTCTTGCCGAACTCGGTGAGGTTGGCGAGCACCGGCACGCGGGTCGCCTCGGCGAAGCGCCGGTACATGGCGAGCTCGGTGACCGCCTCCGGAAAGATCATGTCGGCGCCCGCCTCGACGTAGCGGCAGGCGCGCTCCAGCGCGCGCTCCAGGCCCTCGCTCGCCAGCGCGTCGGTGCGCGCCATGACGACGAACTGCGGGTCGGTGCGTGCGTCCACCGCCGCCTTGATGCGGTCGCACATCTCCTCGGCGGACACGATCTCCTTGCCCGGGCGGTGGCCGCAGCGCTTGGCGCCCACCTGGTCCTCGATGTGCATCGCGCCGGCGCCCGCCTTGATGAGCGCGCGCGTGGTGCGCGCGACGTTGAAGGCGCTCGCGCCGAACCCCGTATCCGCGTCCACGAGCAGCGGCAGGTCGCAGACGTCGGTGATGCGGCGCACGTCGATCAGCACGTCCTCGAGGTTCGAGATGCCGAGGTCGGGCAGGCCGAGGGAGCCGGCGGCGACGCCGCCGCCGGACAAATAGATCGCGCGGTAGCCGGTGCGTTTGGCGAGCAGCGCGTGGTAGGCGAGGATCGTGCCCACCACCTGCAGGGGCTTTTCTTCGGCGACCGCCTGCCGGAAGCGCGCGCCCGCGCTCATGTTCCGAGCAGGTGTGCGACGCCGGCGCGCTCCTCGTGCAGCTCCTTCAGCGTCGCGTCCATGCGCTTGCGGCTGAACTCGCTCACCTCGAGCCCCTGCACGATTCTCCAGGCGCCGCCGGAGCAGGTGACCGGATAGCCGTAGATCACCCCCTCCGGGATGCCGTAGCTGCCGTCCGAAGGCACGCCCATCGTCACCCAGTTGCCCGGTTCGGTGCCGCGCACCCAGTCGCGGATGTGGTCGATCGCGGCGTTCGCGGCGCTCGCCGCCGAAGACAACCCGCGCGCCTCGATGATCGCGGCGCCGCGCTTCTGCACTGTCGGAATGAAGACGTTCTCCAGCCAGGCCTGATCGTTGATCATCGGCCAGACTTTCCTGCCGTCGCACTCGGCGTGGAAGATGTCCGGATACTGCGTCGCCGAGTGGTTGCCCCACACGATGACCTTCTTCACCGAGGCGGTCGGCTGGCCGATCTTGGCGGCGATCTGCGAGATCGCCCGGTTGTGGTCCAGGCGCATCATCGCCGTGAACTGCGCGGGTGCAAGCCCAGGCGCGTTCTTCATCGCGATCAGCGCGTTGGTGTTCGCCGGGTTGCCGACCACCAGCACCTTGACGTCGCGCGCCGCCACCTCGTCGAGGGCGCGGCCCTGCGGCGCGAAGATCTTGCCGTTCGCCTCCAGCAGGTCCTTGCGCTCCATGCCCGGGCCGCGCGGCCGCGCACCGACGAGCAGGGCGATGTTCGCGTCGCGGAACGCGACCCTGGGGTCCGCGGTCGCCGTCATGCCGGCGAGCAGCGGAAAGGCGCAGTCCTCGAGCTCCATCATCACGCCCCGCAGCGCCTTCTGCGCCTTCTCGTCGGGGATCTCCAGCAGCTGTAGGATCACCGGCTGCTCCGGGCCCAGCATCTCGCCGCTCGCGATGCGAAACAGCAGCGCGTAGCCGATCTGCCCGGCGGCGCCGGTGACCGCCACGCGAACGGGCGCTCTTGTCATGGAAGAAACTCCGGGGGAATCGCGGTAACGCGCGGATTTTACCGCACCGCCGCAGCGATATAATCCATTTTTATGGCGTCCGCAGCAGTCAAGAAGAACAGGCCGAAATACCTCAATCTCCAGGCGCTGCTCTTCGAGATCCGGCTTCCCGTCACCGGGTGGGTCTCGATCCTGCACCGGATCAGCGGCGCGATGCTCTTTCTCGCGGCCGCCTGGATGCTGTGGCTGCTCGACCGCAGCCTGCAGAGCCCGGAAGGGTTCGAGCAGGTGAAGCGTTACGTCGCGCTCTGGCCGGTCAAGCTCTCGCTCCTGGTGCTTGTGTGGGCGTACTGCCACCATTTCTGCGCCGGCATCCGCTTCCTGCTCCTCGACCTCGACAGGGGCGTGGACAAGGCGACCGCGAGGCAGACGAGCTGGGTGGTGCTGGCGGCGAGTCTCGCGCTCGCCGCATGGCTCGGCTGGAAACTGTGGTGAGACGCGGGTGACCGGGCGCATCGTCACCGGCGCGCGTTACGGCCTGCGCGACTGGCTCGCGCAGCGAATCACCGCCGTCATCATGGCGGTGTACACGGTGATTGTGCTTGCCGCGCTGATGTGGGGCGCGCCGATCACCTATCCGGTGTGGAAGGAGCTCTTCGCGCACGGATGGATGCGGGTCGCGACGCTGATCTTCGCGGTGTGCCTGGGCTGGCACGCCTGGGTCGGCGTGCGCGACATCCTGATGGACTATATCAAGCCCGACGGGTTGCGCCTTGCGCTGCATGTGATGACGCTGCTCGTGATCGCGTCCTGGATCGGGTGGACGGTGCAGATCCTGTGGAGGTGAGATGACGCTCCCGGTCCGGCGGTTCGACGCCATCGTGGTCGGGGCGGGCGGCTCGGGGATGCGAGCGGCGCTGGAACTCGCCCGCTCCAACCTCAAGGTAGCGGTGCTCACCAAGGTGTTTCCGACGCGCTCGCACACCGTGGCGGCGCAGGGCGGCGTGGCGGCGCCGCTGGCGAATTCGGCCGAGGACAACTGGCACTGGCACATGTACGACACCGTCAAGGGGTCGGACTATCTCGGCGACCAGGACGCGATCGAATACATGTGCCGGCGCGCGATCGAGGTGGTGGTGGAGCTCGAGCACATGGGCATGCCGTTCGACCGCCTGGAGAACGGCAAGATCTACCAGCGCCCGTTTGGCGGTCACACCCAGAACTACGGCAGTCCGAAAATGGCGATGCGCGCCTGCGCGGCCGCCGACCGCACCGGGCATGCGATGCTGCACACGCTTTACCAGCAGAACGTCCGGGCGAACACGCAGTTCTTCGTCGAATGGATGGCGCTCGATCTGATCCGCGACCCGCAGGACGGCGCCGTGATCGGCGTCACCGCGCTGGAGATGGAGACGGGGGAAGTCTCCATCTTCCAGGCCAAGGCGACGCTGCTCGCCACGGGTGGCTCGGGGCGCATGTTCTTTTCCTCGACCAACGCGTTCATCAACACCGGCGACGGCCTGGGTATGGTGCTGCGCGCGGAGCTTCCGGTCCAGGACATGGAGTTCTACCAGTTCCACCCGACCGGGGTGTACGGGGCCGGTGTGCTGATCACCGAGGGCGTGCGCGGCGAGGGCGGGTATCTGCTCAACAGCAGGGGCGAGCGGTTCATGGAGCGCTACGCGCCGAACGCCAAGGACCTCGCCAGCCGCGACGTGGTGTCGCGCGCGATGACCACCGAGATCAAGGAAGGGCGCGGCTGCGGGCCGCATGGCGACCACGTGATGCTCAAGCTCGATCACCTCGGACCCGAGGTGATCAACCAGCGCCTGCCCGGCATCCGCGAGATCGCGATCAAGTTCGCCAACGTGGACCCGGTGCGCGAGCCGATTCCGGTGGTGCCGACGGCGCACTACCAGATGGGCGGCATTCCCACCAATTACATGGGTCAGGTGGTGGCGCCGGCCGGCAGTCGCCCGGAGGTGATCGTCCCGGGCCTGTACGCCGCCGGCGAGTGCGCCTGCGTGTCGGTGCACGGCGCCAACCGCCTCGGCTGCAACTCGCTGCTCGATCTGCTGGTGTTCGGAAAGTCCTCGGGCGAGCAGATCCTCCGCGACATCGCGGGGCAGCCCCGGCCGCACCGCAATCTGCCGAAGGACGCGGGCGAGCTGACGCGCGCGCGCCTTGCGCGCCTGGACTCGGCGCGCTCGGGCGAGCGCGTGGCCGACGTGCTGAACGAACTGCGGCGCACGATGCAGGCGCATTGCGGGGTGTTCCGGTTCCCGGATGACCTCGTCAAGGGGGTGGCGAAAATGAAGGAGATCGCCGAGCGCGCGGGCCGCACGTTTATCACCGACCGCTCGAAGGTGTTCAACACTGCGCGCGTCGAGGCGCTGGAGCTCGACAACCTGGTCGAAACGGCGCTCGCGACGGTGATCTCGGCGGAGGCGCGCAAGGAAAGCCGCGGCGCGCATGCGCGCGCCGACTACCCGGAGCGCGACGACGTCAACTGGATGAAGCACACGCTGTACTACCGGGACGGGCGGCTGGAGTACAAGCCGGTGCACCTCAAGCCGCTGTCGGTGCAGACCATGGAGCCCAAGGTGCGGACCTACTGACCATGAAGCTGACCATCTACCGCTACGACCCGGAGAAGGACGAGCGCCCGCGCATGCAGGACTACGAGGTGACGCTCGAGCCGAGCGACCGCATGCTGCTCGACGCGCTCGTCAAGGTGAAGGCGCAGGACGACACGCTGGCGTTCCGCCGCTCGTGCCGCGAGGGCGTATGCGGCTCGGACGCGATGAACATCAACGGCAGGAACGGCCTGGCCTGCATCACCCGCATCGTGGATCTGCCGGAGCACGTGACGCTGCGGCCGCTGCCCGGGTTGCCGGTGATCCGCGACCTGATCGTGGACATGACGCAGTTCTTCCGGCAGTACCACTCGATCCGGCCGTACGTCATCAACCGCGATCCGCCGCCGGAGCGCGAGCGGCTGCAGTCGCCCGAGGAGCGCGAGGCGCTGAACGGCCTGTACGAGTGCATCCTGTGCGCCTGCTGCTCGACCGCCTGCCCCTCGTTCTGGTGGAACCCGGACAAGTTCGTCGGCCCGGCGGGCCTGCTCCAGGCGTATCGCTTCATCGCCGACTCGCGCGATCATGCGACCGCCGAGCGCCTGGACGATCTCGAGGACCCGTATCGGCTGTTCCGCTGCCACACCATCATGAACTGCGTGGACGTGTGCCCGAAGGGGCTCAACCCGACGCGGGCGATCGGCAAGATCAAGGAACTGATGGTCAGGCGCGCGGTGTAGAGCCGTGGACCGGGTTGCCGCGAATCGTCTCCGGTGGCGATGCAGGCGCGGCCTGCTCGAGCTGGATCTTGTTCTCGACCGGCTGCTGGCGAGCGGCGTCGCCGAGGACGAGCTGGGCCCGCTCGGCGAGCTGCTGGAGCTTCCGGACAACGACCTGTGGGACATCGTCAGCGGCCGCAGCGAGCGCTACGAGCCGCGGCTGGCGGCGATCGTGGCGCGGCTGCGCGCCGCCTAGACAGGAGAACGCCATGGAAAAGAAAGCGACGCTCACCCTGCCCGATGGCAGGAGTTTCGACTTTCCCGTGCTCTCGGGAACCCTCGGCCCGGATGTGGTGGACATCCGCACCCTGTACAGCAAGGCCGGGGTCTTCACCTACGACCCGGGCTACATGTCCACCGCGAGCTGCGCCTCGACGATCACCTACATTGACGGCGACAAGGGGGTGCTGCTGTACCGCGGCTACCCGATCGAGCAGCTCGCGCGCCAGTGCGACTTCCTGGAAGTGTGCTACCTGCTGCTCAACGGCGAGCTGCCCAACCGCAGGCAGAAGGACGAGTTCGTCAGCATGGTGACGCGCCACACCATGGTGCACGAGCAGATCGCGCGCTTCTACACCGGCTTTCGGCGCGACGCGCACCCGATGGCGACGATGGTGGGCGTGGTCGGGGCGCTGTCGGCCTTCTATCACGACTCGCTCGACATCAACAATCCGGAGCACCGCAAGGTGGCGGAGTTCCGCCTGATCGCCAAGATGCCGACCATCGTGGCGATGTCCTACAAGTACTCGATCGGCCAGCCGTTCATCTATCCGCGCAACGACCTGTCCTACACCGCCAACTTCATGCGCATGATGTTCGCGGTGCCGGCCGAGGAGTACAAGGTGAACGACGTGCTGGTGCGGGCGCTCGACCGCATCTTCATCCTGCACGCCGACCACGAGCAGAACGCCTCGACGTCCACCGTGCGACTGTCCGGCTCGTCGCAGGCGAATCCGTTCGCCTGCATCGCCGCCGGGATCGCCTGCCTGTGGGGCCCGGCGCACGGCGGGGCGAACGAGGCGGCGCTCAACATGCTGGAAGAGATCGGCGACGTCTCGAGGGTCGGCGAGTTCATCAAGAAGGTGAAGGACAAGCACTCGGGCGTGCGCCTGATGGGCTTCGGTCACCGCGTGTACAAGAACTACGACCCGCGCGCCAAGCTGATGCGCGAGACCTGCCACGAGGTGCTCAATGAGCTCGGCCTGCACAACGACCGGCTGTTCAAGCTGGCGATCGCGCTGGAGAAAATCGCGCTCGAGGACGACTACTTCGTCAGCCGCAAGCTGTACCCGAACGTGGACTTCTACTCCGGGATCGTGCAGCGCGCGCTCGGCATTCCGGTTTCGATGTTCACCTGCATCTTCGCGCTGGCGCGCACCGTCGGCTGGATCGCCCAGTGGCACGAGATGATCACCGATCCGGATCAGAAAATCGGCCGGCCGCGCCAGCTCTATCGCGGCGCCACGCAGCGCGACGTGACGCCCATTGACCAGCGCTAGCGTGCGAGGGCCCGCGCCATGATGAAGCAGTTTCTGGAGACCTCGTGGCTTTTCGGCGGCAACGCGCCCTTCGTCGAGGAGCTGTACGAGTCCTACCTGCAGGACCCGGCTTCGGTGCCGCAGGAGTGGCGCGCCTACTTCGACCGCATGCAGGCGCTGCCCGGCGGCAAGGACATCGCGCACGCCCCGGTCGTCGAGGCCTTCGCCAAGCTCGCCCGCGAGGGTGCGGTGCGCCTTGCGCCGCCGGCGGATCTCGAGCGCAAGCAGGTCGCGGTGATTCAACTGGTCGCCGAGTACCGCTTCCGCGGCTGCCTGCTCGCGGACCTCGATCCGCTCAAGCGGCTGCCGAAGCCGCACATCGTCGAGCTGGAGCCGGGCTACTACGACCTGACCGACGCCGACATGGACACGGTGTTCAACACCGGCACGCTGATGGGCCCGGAGCAGGCGACGCTGCGCGAGATCATCCAGCACCTGCGCGAGACCTACTGCGGCACGCTCGGTGTCGAGTATATGTACCTGTCCAGCCGCGCCGAGAAGCGCTGGATCCAGGAACGGCTCGAACCGATCCGCTCGCGGCCGTCCTACGGCCCGGACATGAAGCGCCACATCCTGGAGCGGCTCACCGCCGCCGAGGGGCTGGAGCGCTATCTGCACACGCGCTACGTCGGACAGAAGCGCTTTTCGCTCGAAGGCGGCGAGACGCTGATCCCGATGCTCGATGCGCTGCTGCAGCGCGCCGGCGCCGCCGGCATCCAGGAACTGGTGATCGGCATGGCGCACCGCGGGCGCCTGAACGTGCTGGTGAACACCCTCGGCAAGATGCCGAAGGACCTGTTCCGCGAGTTCGAGGGCCATCACGACGAATCGCTGCTCGCCGGCGACGTGAAGTATCACCAGGGCTTTTCGTCCGACATCGCGACGCCGGGCGGGCCGATGCACCTGACGCTCGCCTTCAACCCGTCGCATCTGGAAATCGTGAACCCGGTGGTCGAAGGCTCGGTGCGCGCGCGCCAGCACCGGCGCAAGGACCGCGACGGCTCGCAGGTGCTGCCGGTGCTGATCCACGGCGATGCCGCGGTCGCCGGGCAGGGGGTGGTGATGGAGACGTTGAACCTCTCGCAGACGCGCGGCTACGGCACCGGCGGCACGGTGCACATCGTCGTCAACAACCAGATCGGCTTCACCACCTCCGACCCGCGCGACGTGCGCTCGACGCTTTACTGCACCGACGTCATGAAGATGGTCGAGGCGCCGATCTTCCACGTCAACGGCGACGACCCCGAGACGGCGGTGATGGCGATCGAGATGGCACTCGATTACCGCATGACGTTCAGGAAGGACGTGGTGGTGGACCTGGTCTGCTTCCGCAAGCTCGGCCACAACGAGCAGGACGAGCCGATGGTGACGCAGCCGCTGATGTACAAGATCATCAACCGCCATCCCGGCACGCGCAAGCTCTACGCCGACCGTCTGGTCGCGCAGGGCGTGGTCGCGCCCGACGAGCCGGAAAAGATGGTCGCCGAGTATCGCCAGGCGCTGGAGGCGGGCACCCACACCAACAAGACGATCCTTTCCAACTACAAGCCGCCGTTCGCCGTCGACTGGTCGAGGTTCAAGGGCACGAAGTGGAACGAGAACGACGACACGCGCATCCCCCTGGAGACGCTGAAGGAGCTGGCCGAGCGGATCACGACCATCCCGCCGAACTTCAAGCTCCATCCGCGCGTGGAGAGAATCATCGCCGACCGGCGCCTGATGGGGCAGGGCAAGATCCCCGTGGACTGGGGCATGGCCGAGCACCTCGCCTACGCGTCGCTGCTCAAGGAGGGCTATTCGGTGCGCATCTCCGGCCAGGACAGCGGGCGCGGCACGTTCTTCCACCGCCACGCGGTGCTGCACGACCAGAACCGCGAACGCTGGGACCAGGGCACCTACGTGCCGCTGCAGCACGTGGCGCCGAACCAGGGCGACTTCGTGGTGATCGACTCGCCGCTCTCCGAGGAGGCAGTGCTCGGCTTCGAGTACGGCTACGCCACCTCGGAGCCGAACGAGCTGGTGGTGTGGGAGGCGCAGTTCGGCGACTTCGCCAACGGCGCGCAGGTGGTGATCGACCAGTTCATCGCCTCGGGCGAGGTCAAGTGGGGGCGCATCTGCGGCATGGTCCTGATGCTGCCGCACGGCTACGAGGGACAGGGTCCGGAGCATTCCTCCGGCCGCATCGAGCGGTTCCTGCAGCTGTGCGCCGACTACAACATGCAGATCTGCATCCCGGCGACGCCGGTGCAGCTGTTCTTCCTCCTGCGCCGGCAGATGATCCGGCCGTGGCGCAAACCGCTCATCATCTTCACGCCCAAGAGCCTGCTGCGGCACAAGGAGTCCGTCTCGCCGCTGGAGGAGTTCGCCGAAAGCAAGTTCCAGCCGGTGAACGGCGAGTGGGACGCCGACATCGATCCCAAGGAGGTCAAGCGCGTCATCTTCTGCAGCGGCAAGGTGTTCTTCGAGCTGCTCGCCTACCGCCGCGAGAAGGGCATCAAGGACGTGGCGATCGTGCGCATCGCGCAGCTCTACCCCTTCCCGCACGAAGAGTTCCAGGCGCAGATCGACCTCTATGGCGCGGCTAAGGAAGTGCTGTGGTGCCAGGAGGAGCCGGGCAACCAGGGCGCCTGGCACCGCATCCAGCATTACCTGCTGCGCCACATGCGCCCGGACCAGGTGCTCGCCTACGCGACGCGCAAGTCCTCGGCGGCGCCAGCGGTAGGATACCTCTCGCTGCACCTGCAGCAGCAGCGGCAGGTGATCGAGGCCGCCTTCGCGCCGATCACCGACAACCTCGTCATGCCGATCCAGGGTACCGCCCGAAAAGGAAGAAAACATGCTCGTTGAGGTGAAGGTGCCGCAGCTGTCGGAGTCGGTCTCCGAGGCGACGCTGCTCACCTGGCACAAGAAGCCCGGCGAGGCGGTGAAGCGCGACGAGAACCTGGTGGACATCGAGACCGACAAGGTCGTGCTGGAGATGCCGAGCCCCGCCGACGGGGTGCTGGTGAACGTGCTCAAGGGCGACCGCGGCACCGTGGTCGCGGGCGAGGTGATCGCCACCATAGACACCGAGGCGAAGCCCACCGTCGGGCCGGCCGCTGGGCCGCCCGGGGTGGGTGCCGCGCCGGCGCCGGCGAACGCCGCTGCGGCGCCGGCGGCTCACGCTGCGGCCGTGATGCCGGCGGCGCGCAAAGCGGCCGCCGACCGCGGTATTGACACCGCGCAGGTGGAGGGCACCGGGCGCGGCGGGCGGGTGACCAAAGCGGACGTGCTCGAGCACGCGGCGCGCGCCGAGCGCCAGCCGGCGGCGCAGCCCGCGCCGAGCCCGGCGCCGGCGGCACCCCTTCCGCAGCCGGGGGCACCGGTCAACGTCGAGCGGCTGCTTGCCGGCCGGCCCGAGCAGCGCGTGCCCATGTCGCGCCTGAGGGCGCGGATCGCCGAGCGGCTGGTGCAGTCGCAGCGCACGGCGGCGATCCTGACCACCTTCAACGAAGTCAACATGGCGCCGGTGCTCGAGCTGAGGAGGAAATACGGGGAGCGCTTCGAAAAGGAGCACGGTGTGCGCCTCGGCATCATGTCCTTCTTCGTCAAGGCGGCGGTGTACGCGCTCAAGAAGTACCCGATCGTCAACGCCTCGGTGGACGGCAACGACATCGTCTATCACGGCTACTACGACATCGGCGTCGCCGTCGGCAGTCCGCGCGGGCTGGTGGTGCCGATCCTGCGCGATGCCGACAAGATGTCGTTCGCGGCGATCGAGAAGGCGATCGCCGACTTCGGCAAGCGCGCGCAGGAGGGCAAGCTCGCGCTGGAGGAGCTGGCCGGCGGCACCTTCACCATCTCCAACGGCGGGGTGTTCGGCTCGATGCTCTCGACGCCGATCATCAACCCGCCGCAGTCGGCGATTCTCGGCGTGCACGCGACCAAGGACCGGCCGGTGGTCGAGAACGGGCAGATCGTGATCCGGCCGATGAATTACCTCGCGCTGTCCTACGACCACCGCATCATTGACGGGCGCGAGGCGGTGCTTGCGCTGGTAGCGATCAAGGAGGCGCTGGAGGATCCGGCGCGGCTCGCGCTGGAGATCTAGGGGCCGGATGAAGTCCTTCGACGTCGCGGTGATCGGGGCGGGACCCGCCGGCTACATCGCCGCGATCCGCTGCGCGCAGCTGGGTTTTTCCGTCGCCTGTGTCGAGGAGTGGAAGACGCCGGCGGGCGAGTACGCGCTCGGCGGCACCTGCCTCAACGTCGGCTGCATTCCGTCCAAGGCGCTGCTCGAATCCTCGGAGAACTACGAACGGGTGCTGCACCGGTTCAAGGCGCACGGCATCGTGGCGACCGGCGTGAAACTCGACCTGAAAGCGATGCTGGACAGGAAGGACCGCATCGTCGCGCGGATGACCGGCGGCATCGCGGGGCTTTTCCGCAAGAACAAGGTGGCGTGGCTGAAGGGCCACGGCCGGCTGCTTGCCGGCGGGCCGCCGTGGAAGCTTCAGGCCGGGGAGGAGGAGATCGAGGCGAGGAACGTCATCCTCGCCACCGGGTCGAAGGCGCGCCGCCTTCCGGGCGTCGAGGTGGACAACAAGGTGATCTGCGACAACGAGGGCGCGCTCGCGTTCGATTCGGTGCCCGAGCGCCTCGGCGTGGTCGGTGCCGGAGTGATCGGCCTGGAGCTGGGTAGCGTCTGGCGCCGGCTCGGCTCGAAGGTAAAGGTGCTGGAAGCGCTGCCCGAATTTCTCGGTGCCGCCGACGAGACAGTGGCGGCGGAAGCCTGGAAGATCTTCACCGGAAAGCAGGCGCTCGACATCGAGCTCGGCGTGTCAATTCGAAGCGTCAAACGGACGAAGAAAGGTGTCAAGATTCAATATGATGCGAGCGACAAATCAAGTAAAACCTTCGAATGCGACCGGCTGATCGTCGCAATCGGTCGCGTACCGAACACAGAGGGGCTGGGCGCAGAAGACGTCGGCCTGAAGCTCGACGCGCGCGGGTTCATCGAGGTGGACGATCGGTGCCGGACGGCGCTGCCCGGGATCTACGCGATCGGCGACGTGGTGCGCGGGCCGATGCTCGCGCACAAGGGCGAGGACGAAGGCGTGATGGTGGCCGAGATCATCGCCGGCCAGCACGGCCACGTGAATTACGACGCCATTCCTTGGGTGATCTACACCGCCCCGGAGATCGCCTGGGTCGGCAAGACCGAGCAGCAACTGCGCAACGCGGGCGTCGCGTACCGCGCCGGGCGTTTTCCGTTCGCGTACAACGGCCGCGCGCTCGGGCGCGAGGAGCCCGAGGGGTTCGTCAAGATCCTCGCTGAGGCAAGGACCGACCGCATCCTCGGCGTGCACTGCATCGGCAGCCTCGCCTCCGAGCTCATCGCCGAAGCCGTCGTCGCCATCGAGTTCGGTGCGGCGGCCGAGGACATCGCGCGCATCTGTCATGCGCATCCCTCGATGTCGGAGGTGATGCGCGAGGCGGCGCTGGCGGTGGACGGACGCAGCCTGAACGGCTGAGCGCCCTGGAGCCTCGCCTGCGCACGCCAGGGGCCGCGGCCGCCCTCGGCCCGACGGCGCAAGGCATGCTGTGGATGGCCGCGACCGGGCTGCTCTTCACCGTGCTGAACGCGATCCTGAAGAAGGTGTCGCACGAGCTCGATCCGTGGCTCGTCGGCTGGCTGCGCTACGCGCTCGGCGCGCTGGTCGTGCTGCCCGCGGTGCTGCGTGCCGGTGTCTCCCGCCTCGCGCCGAGCCGCCACGGCCTACAGTTCCTGCGCGGCGTGTTTCACGCCGGCGGGCTGATGCTCTGGTTCGCCGCGCTGCCGGCGGTGTCGCTCGCCGAGCTCACGGCAATCGGCTTCAGCGGGCCGCTGTTCATCTGCCTGGGCGCGGTGCTGTTCCTCGGCGAGCGCATGAGCGGGGCGCGCTGGCTGGCGGTGCTCGCCGGATTCGGCGGCGTGCTTCTCGTCGTGCATCCGTGGGAAGGCGGTTTCGCCGGCCCCACGACCGGGACACTGCTCATGCTCGCCTCGGCGCCGGTGTTCGCCGGATCGTTCCTGGTCGCCAAGGTGCTCACCCGCCACGACCATTCCGACGTGATCGTGTTCTGGCAGCATCTCTGGGTGGCGGTGCTGATGCTGCCGTTCGCCGTCGCGGGCTGGACGATGCCCGACGCCGCACAGTGGGGGCTGCTCGTGCTGTGCGGCCTGCTCGGCGCCGCCGGCCACTACTGCATGACGCGCGCCTTCCGGATCGCCGACATCTCGGCCACCCAGCCGGTGAAGTTCCTCGAGCTGGTGTGGGCCTCCCTGCTCGGCTTCGCGGTCTTCGGCACGGTGCCGGCGGGCTGGACCCTCGCCGGGGGCGTGGTGATTCTCGCGAGCACGCTGTGGCTCGCGCAGCGCGAGTCGCGCGGCACATGAGCGTGCCCAAGGACGTGGTGACCCTGTACCGGGAGAGCCTCGCCCGGCGCGGCTTCGTGTCCGACCCGGCGCAGTGGCGCGCGGTCGAGCGGCTGCAGCGCCTGTACGAGGAGTGGAGCGCCTACAAGGCGCGACGCAGCAGCGCGCTCAGGCGGCTGCTGGTCCATCCGCCGCTGCCGCGCGGCGTGTACCTGTGGGGAGCGGTCGGCCGGGGCAAGAGCTTCCTGATGGACGCGTTCTACCTGTGCGTGCCGCTGGTGCGCAAGCGCCGCGTGCACTTTCACCACTTCATGCGTGAGGTCCACCGGGAGCTCGACGAGCTGAAAGGCACGCAGGACTCGGTCGGCGCGGTCGCCGCGCGCACCGCGCGCCGCTGGCGCCTGATCTGCTTCGACGAGTTCCACGTCTCGGATATCGTCGACGCCATGATCCTCGGCCGCTTCCTCGGCCAGGCGATGGCGCGCGGCGTCGAGTTCGTGATGACCAGCAACTACCACCCGGACCGGCTCTACCCGGACGGGCTGCAGCGCGAGCGCTTCCTGCCCGCGATCGAGCTGCTCAAGTCGCGCCTCGACGTCATCCATGTGGACAACGGCGTGGACTACCGGCGGCTGAAGATGGAGCGCCTCAAGGTCTATCACACCGGCGCGCAGGCGGAGGCCGCGCTGGCGAGAATCTTCGAGGAGCTGAAGGATGTCGAGGAAGAGCGCCAGCCGCTCGATGTCGAGGGGCGCCGCATCCCCTACCGCAAGCGCGCCGGTGGCGTGGTCTGGTTCGAGTTTTCGGCGCTGTGCGGCGGGCCGCGGTCCTACGCCGATTACGTGGACCTCGCGCAGCGCTTTCACACGGTGCTGCTGTCCGGGGTGCCGCGCATGGGTGCGCGCGAGGCCGACTGCGCGCGCCGATTCACCTGGCTGGTGGACGTGCTCTACGACCGGCGCATCAAGCTGGTGATCGGCGCCGCCGCGCCGCCCGAGGCGCTGTTCGGCGAAGGGGGCGAGGCGCGCACCGCCGCGGCGGAGTTCGAGCGCACCGTGAGCCGCCTGCACGAGATGCAGTCGGCCGCCTACCTGCAGGCCGAGCGCGCGCTGCCGTAGGGGCGCCGGCGGCGCCGGCTCCCGTACAATAGGCCGAAGGAGGCCCCGTGCAGAGCCTGGACGCCAAGAGCCAGCGCATGATCGCGCTGTGCATGCTCGGCTGCGTGCTCTTCAATTTTCCGGTGCTCGCGCTGTTCAACGTACCGGCGACCCTGCTCGGCGTGCCGCTTCTGTACGCGTACCTCTTCATCGCCTGGGCCCTGCTGATCGCGCTCATGGCCCTGGTCATCGAAGCGCGGGATTAGCCCTGCCCATGCTCCAGGGCTGGGTGATCGTCGTCGTTTCCTTCGCCTACCTGGGGCTGCTGTTCGCGATCGCCTACTACGCCGACAAGCGCGCCGACCAGGGGCGCTCGGTGATCGCCAATCCATACGTGTACGCGCTGTCGCTCGCGGTGTACGCGACCGCGTGGACGTTCTACGGGTCGGTCGGCCGCGCGGCCGCCGACGGGGTGGGGTTCCTGCCGATCTACATCGGCCCGACGCTGATGATCGCCCTGTGGTGGATCGTGGTGCGCAAGATGCTGCGCATCACCAAGGAGAACCGCATCACGTCGCTCGCCGACTTCATCGCCTCGCGCTATGGCAAGAGCGCACTGCTGGGCGGCGTGGTGACCGTGATCGTGGTGATCGGTATCGTCCCCTACATCTCGCTGCAGTTGAAGGCGATCTCCAGCACTTTCACCATCCTGCTGCAGTACCCCGACATCGTGATGCCGGCCAAGGTCGGGGCGATGCCGCTTCTGCAGGACACCGCGCTGTGGGTGGCGCTGATCCTCGCGGTGTTCACGATCCTGTTCGGCACGCGGCACCTGTACTCGGCCGAGCACCACGAGGGCATGGTGGCGGCGATCGCCTTCGAGTCGCTGGTCAAGCTGCTCGCGTTTCTCGCCGTGGGCGTGTTCGTGACCTTCGGCATCTACGACGGTTTCGGCGACATCTTCTTGCGCGCCGCCGCCGATCCGGGGCTCGCGCCCCTGCTCACGCCGCTCGAGGGGGTCGCCGGCGGCTACGCGAGCTGGGTGTGGCTGACGGTGCTCTCGATGCTCGCGATCCTGTTCCTGCCGCGCCAGTTCCAAGTGGCGGTGATCGAGAACACCGACGAAAAGCACCTCGCCAAGGCGATCTGGCTGTTTCCGCTGTACATGCTCGCGATCAACCTGTTCGTGCTGCCGCTCGCCTTCGGCGGGCGGCTGCACTTTCCGGACGGCTCGGTGGACGCCGACACCTTCGTGCTGACCCTGCCGATGGCCGAGCGCCAGGAGCTGCTCGCGCTGCTGGTGTTCATCGGCGGGCTGTCGGCGGCGACCGGCATGGTGATCGTGGAGACGATCGCGCTCTCGACCATGGTGTGCAACGACCTGGTGATGCCGGTGCTGCTGCGCCTGCGCGCGCTGCGCCTGGCCGAGCGCGCCGACCTCACCGGGCTGCTGCTCGGCATCCGGCGCTGGGCGATCGTGCTCACGCTGCTGCTCGGCTATCTGTACTTTCGCGTCGCCGGCGAGGCCTACGCGCTCGTCTCGATCGGTCTGATCTCGTTCGCCGCGGTGGCGCAGTTCGCCCCGGCGGCGCTCGGCGGCATCTTCTGGAAGGGCGGCACACGCCGCGGCGCGCTCGCCGGCCTGCTCGCCGGATTTGCGGTGTGGTTCTACACGCTGCTCGTACCGGCGTTCGCGCGCTCGGGATGGCTGCCGGTGAGCCTGCTGGAAGAAGGACCGTTCGGCATCGCGCTGCTCAAGCCACTGGCGCTCTTCGGCCTGGCGGGACTCGACCAGATCACGCACGCCATGCTCTGGAGCATGCTCGCCAATGTCGGCGCCTACGTCGCGGTGTCGCTCGCCGACACGCCCAGCGCCGAGGAGCACCGCCAGGCGAGCCTGTTCGTGGACGTGTTCCGGCGCCTGCCGGAGGCGGGCGGGGCACGCTTCTGGCGCGGCACCGCCTCCGCCCAGGACCTGCACAACGTGCTGGCGCGCTTCGTCGGGGCGGAAGCCGCCGATGCCGCTTTCCGGGCGTACGCCACGCGCAAGCACGTGCACTGGCCGGAGCAGCCGCTCGTCGCCGACGCCGAGTTCGTGCACTACGTCGAAACCGTGCTCGCGGGGGCGATCGGCGCGTCCTCGGCGCGCATCATGGTCGGCTCGGCGGTGAAGGAGGAGGCGCTGACGCTGGAGGAGGTGCGCCAGATCCTCGACGAGGCCTCGCAAGTGGTGATCTACAGCCATCGCCTGGAGCAGAAGTCGCGCGAGCTGGAGAGGGCGACCGCCGAGCTGCGCGCCGCGAACGAGCGCCTGAAGGAGCTCGACCGGCTGAAGGACGACTTCCTCTCCACCGTCACCCACGAGCTGCGCACGCCGCTCACCTCGATCCGCGCCTTCAGCGAGATCCTCAACCAGGACCCGCGCGTGGACCTGGCGCAGCGGCGCAAATTCCTCGGCATCATCACCAAGGAGACCGAGCGCCTGACGCGTCTCATCAACCAGGTGCTCGACCTCGCCAAGATCGAGTCCGGCCGGGCCGACTGGCATGTCACCGACGTCGATCTGCGCGAGGTGGTGAGCGATACGCTGACCGCGATGGGGCAGGTGTTCCAGGAAAAGAACATCCGCGTCGAGGTGCGGCTGCCGGAGAGCGTGCCGCCGGTTCGCGCCGACCTCGACCGCCTGATCCAGGTGATGCTCAACCTGCTGTCCAACGCGGTGAAGTTCTGCGACCCGGCGGACGGCCGCATCGAGGTCGCGCTCGTGGCCGAGGACGGCTGGCTGCGCGTGGACGTGTGCGACAACGGGCCGGGCGTGCGGCCGGGCGACGAACGGATCATCTTCGACAAGTTCGCGCAGGCGGGCGACGCGCTCACCGGCAAGCCGCAAGGCTCCGGGCTCGGCCTGTACATCTCCCGCCACATCGTCGAGTACCACGGCGGGCGCATCTGGGTGCGCAACCGGCCCGGCGGCGGCGCGTGCTTCTCGTTCACCCTGCCGGCGGCGCCGGGCGTGCGCGCCGCGGCGAAGGCGGAGGCAGTGCATGGCGAAAAAGAAAGTGCTGATCGTTGACGACGAGCCGAACATCGTCACCGCGCTGGAGTACCTGCTCACGATGAGCGGCTACGAGGTGGCGGTGGCGGAAAACGGCGAGGAGGCGCTCGCCGCGGTCGCGCGCGCAAAACCCGACCTCGTGCTGCTCGACGTCATGATGCCGCGGCTGAACGGCTACGAGGTCTGCCGCCGCTTGCGCGAGCGCCCGGAGTGGGCGGGCATCAAGATCGTGATCCTATCGGCGAAAGGGCGCGAGGTGGACGTGAGCAAGGGCCTGTCGCTCGGCGCCGACCTGTACGTCACCAAGCCGTTCTCCAACACCGAGCTGGTGGCGCGAATCAGCGCCCTGCTGGGCGGGGCATGAGGCGCGCGCGCAAATTCCTCCTGTGGACGGCGATCCTCTACGGTGCGCTGCTCGGCATCGGTGCGGCGCTCGGCGTCGTGCTGCTCGCCGGCCTGCCCGAGGCCGAGCGCGCCGTGCTGCTGGCGGTGCTCGCCGAGCGCGCACCGGTGCTCGCTTTCGTCGCAGCGATCCTGCTGTTCGTCTGCGCCGGCGCGGTGAAATGGCTGTTCGACGAGTACGTGGTCGCCATCCACGCCCTCGCCGAGCAGACCGGCGTCGTGGCCGGTACGAACGAGGCGCTGCGCGTGCACACCGAAGGCGCGCGCGAGGTCGCCGAGGCCGCCGCCGCCGTGAACCGTCTCGCCGACGCCTACCGCGCCCTGAAGCGCGACGCCGAACGGCGCGCGCGCGAGACTGCGGCGAGGCTGGAGGAGGAGCGCAACCGGCTCGCCGCGCTGATGGCCGAACTCGCCGAGGGCGTGCTCGTCTGCAACGCCGAGGGCCGGATCCTGCTCTACAACGAGCAGGCGCGCGCGCTGCTCGCTGCCGCGGCGCCGGTAGGGCTCGGGCGCTCGGTGTTCGGGCTGATTGATCGCGCGCAAGTGGCGCACGCGCTGGAGAAGCTTGCGCGTCTGGCGCGGCCCGGCGAGGCGCCGCCCACTACCCGCTTTGTGACCACGGTCGGCGGCCGGCTGCTGCGGGTGCGCGCGGCGCCCTTCGTCGCCGCAAGCGGCGCCATGGCAGGCTTCGTCCTGTCGCTGGAGGACGTGACCGGCGATATCGAGCGCGAGGGATCCCGTCGCAAGCTGCTGCACGCGTTCGCGGCCGACATGCGCGCGCCGGTCGCGAACCTGCGCGCCGCCGCCGAGAACCTGCGCTCGTTTCCCGACATGGCGCCGCAGGACCGCGAGCGATTCATCGGCATCGTCGCCGAGGAATCGCAGGCGCTGTCGCAGAGGCTGAACGAGGCGCTGCGCGAGTACGCCGGCGCGCTCAAGGCGGGCCTGGAGCTCGAGGACATGCGGGTGGCGGACCTGCTGGAGGTGGCGCGCCAGCGGATCGAGAGCACGCTCGCGGTGAGCGTCGCTCTGGAGGACGCGCCAGAGGACCTGTGGGTGCGCGTGGACAGCTTCGCGCTCGTGCAGGCGCTCGCGTTCCTTGCCGCCCGCCTGCATCAGGACTACGCCGTCCGACTGCTGCGCTTTGCGGCACACACCGAGGGCGGGCATGTCGCGCTCGACCTCGGCTGGCACGGTGCGATCGTCGCGAGCGATGCGCTCGCGCTCTGGGAAACCGAGCCGATGCAGGCCGGGCCGGAGCACACGCCGCTCACGCTGCGCGACGTGGTGGAGCGTCACGGCGGCGAGATCTGGCAGCAGCGCGTCGGGCCGGCGGGAGAACGCGGCGCCTGCTTGCGCCTGCTGTTGCCGGCGGGCGAGGCCGCGCCGGCGCGCGGATGGATCGCGGCCGTCGGTCCCGAAAGCCGGCCGGAGTACTACGACTTCGACCTGTTTCGCGTCACCGACGCCTCGCGCGCGCTCGAGGACCGGCCGCTGCGCGAGCTGTCGTACACGGTGTTCGACACCGAAACCACGGGCCTTGAGCCCTCGGCCGGTGACGAGATCCTCTCGATCGGCGCGGTGCGCATCGTCAACGGGCGCGTGCTGAAGAACGAGGTGTTCGAGGCCCTCGTCAACCCGCGCCGGCCGCCGAGCCGCGAGTCGGTGCGGATTCACGGCATAGACGCGGAAACGCTGGCGGGCCAGCCGCCGATCGAGCAGGTGCTGCCGGCGTTCCACCGCTTCTGCGAGGACACGGTGCTGGTCGCGCACAACGCGGCGTTCGACATGCGCTTTCTGGAGCTCAAGGAGCAGATGGCGGGCGTCACGTTCGAGCAGCCGGTGCTCGACACGCTGCTGCTGTCGGCGGCGGTGCACCCGGCGCACGACGACCATCGGCTGGAGGCGATCGCCGAGCGTCTCGGTGTGCGCGTGATCGGGCGCCACACGGCGCTCGGCGACGCGCTGCTCACGGCGGAGATCTTCCTGAAGCTGATCCCGCTGCTCGCCGAGCGCGGCATCGTCACGCTCGGCGAGGCGCTCGCCGCCTCGCGCGAGACCTGGTACGCCCGGGTGCGGTACTGAGATGCTGGAAAAATATGCCCGGCTCGAGCAGCGGCTGGCGGCCGAGCAGCAGACCTTCGCCCGGCCGCTCGGTGCGCTGCTCGGGCGCGCGCCGGTCACCTGCGCCGCGGCGCAGCCGCTCGGAGAGGTCGCCGCGCTGATGCGCCGCGAGCGCGTCGGTTCGGTGGTGGTGGTGGACGAGCACGGGCGCCCCGCCGGCATCGTCACTTCGCACGACATGGTACGGGTCGTCGCCGAGGACCGGCGCGCCACGCCGGTCGCCGAGGTGATGTCGCGTGACCCGGTCGCGCTGCCGGCGCACGCCTTCGCGTACGAAGCAGCGCTGACGATGGCGGCGCACGGGATCCGCCACGTGCTGGTGATGGAGGAAGGGCGGCTCGCGGGCGTGGTGTCCGAGCGCGACCTCTTTTCGCTGCAGCGCCTCGGTCTCGGCGAGATCACCATGGAGCTGCGGCTGGCGGCCGACATTCCGGCGCTCGCCGCGCTCGCGCGCGAGATCCGCCGGCTGATCGCGCTGCTCGTCGAGCAGGGCGTCGCCGCCGAGCAGTTGATGCAGTTCGTGTCGGTGCTGAACGACCGCCTGAGCCAGCGCGCGATCGAGATCGTGCGCAAGCGTCATGACCTGTCACGCATCCGCTGGTGCTGGCTCGCCTTCGGCAGCGAGGGTCGCTTCGAGCAGACGCTGGCCACCGACCAGGACAACGGGCTGATCTTCGCGGTGCACGACGGCAGCACGCCGCAGGCGGTTCGCGCCCGCCTGCTGCCTTTCGCCCGCGAGGTGAACGAGGCGCTCGCCCAGTGCGGCTTCCCGCTGTGCAAGGGCAACGTGATGGCCTCCAACCCGGAGCTGTGCCTGTCGCTGGAAGAATGGCAGCGAAAGATGGCCGGCTGGATCGAGGTTTCGCTGCCGAAGGCGCTGATGGACGCGGCCATCTTCTTCGACTTCCGCGCCCTGCACGGCGACGCGGCGCTGGCGGTCACGCTGCGCGAGCGCGTGCTCGCGCGCGCGCGCGGCCATCCGGCGTTCCTGCGCCACATGGCCGAGGCGGCGCTGCAGGCGCGCCCGGCGCTCGGGCGCTTCGGCGGTTTCGCCACCGAGGACGCCCCGGGCGCGCCGGGCTCGATCAATCTCAAGCTCCAGGGCGCGCGCATCTTCGTGGACGCCGCGCGCGTGTTCGCGCTCGCAAAGGGCCTGCCGCAGACGGCGACCGCCGAACGGCTGCGCGCCGCGCTGGGGGAACTCTCCCCGGAAGGCGCCGCGGCGCTGTCGGCGTTCTTCCTTATCCAGCGCCTGCGGCTGCAGACGCAGGTGGCGAGCGGCGCGGCCGTCGGCGAGAGCGTGAACCGCGTCGCGCCGGAGCGGCTGGACCGGGTCACGCAGGCGGCGCTGCGGGAGGCGCTGCACGTGGCGAAAGACCTGCAAAGCCGGCTCGCGCTCGACTACCAGCTCTGATTAGAATGGCGCCCGCGGCCAGGGAGGAGCCCATGGACAGGTTCAAGGCATTTGTCATCACGCAGGAGGAAAAAGGGGTCCGCTGCGCCTTCACCGAGATGGCGCTCGAAGATCTCGATCCCGGCGAGGTGGTGGTGCGCGTCGCCTATTCGGACGTGAACTACAAGGACGCGCTGGCGGCGACCGGCAAGGGCAAGATCCTGCTCCGCCCGAGTTGCGTCGGCGGCATTGACCTCGCCGGCACGGTGGTGTCCTCGGCCGATTCCCGCTTTGCGAAAGGCGATGCGGTGCTCGCCACCGGCTACGACATCGGGGTGAAGCACCACGGCGGCTACGCGCAGTACGCCCGGCTGCCGGCCGATTGGGTAGTGAAGATTCCGCGGGGCATGACCTTGTGGGAGGCGATGGCTTTCGGTACCGCCGGCTTCACCGCCGGCCTCGCGATCCTGCGCATGGAGCACGAGGGTCTGAAGCCCGCCAATGGGCCGGTGATCGTCAGCGGCGCAACCGGGGGCGTGGGCTCGATCGCGATCGCCGCGCTCGCGCGCCTCGGCTACCAGGTGGTGGCGCTCACCGGAAAGGTTGCCGAGGCGGACTATCTGAAACGGCTCGGCGCGGCCGAGGTGAAGATGAGGAGCGAGCTTGACCTGGCGAAAATCCGCCCGCTCGGAAGCGCCACCTGGGCGGGAGCGGTGGACAACCTCGGAGGCGAGGTGCTCGCCTGGATAGCGAGCACGATGAAGACGGGCGGAACGATCGCTTCCGTGGGCCTTGCCGCCAGCCCCGCGCTCAATACGACGGTCATGCCGTTCATCTTGCGCGGGGTGTCGCTGCTCGGGGTGGATTCGGTCAACTGTCCGATGCCGCTGCGCGAGCGGGTCTGGCACCGTCTCGCCGGCGACATGCGGCCGCCGATGCTCGAGGACATCTGCCGCACCATCGCTTTCGACGACCTGCCGAAGGTGTTCGACGATTTCATCGCCGCCCGCATCCGGGGGCGCATCGTGGTGGATCTGAACGCATGAAAACGTACATGGAATTTCACCGCCGCTCGATCGCCGAGCGCGAAACGTTCTGGGCCGAGGAGGCCGCGCGCATCCACTGGGAGAAGCGCTTCGAGCGCGTGCTCGACTATTCGCGCCCGCCGTTCGCCCGCTGGTACGTCGGCGGGCGGACCAACCTTTGCTACAACGCCGTGGACCGGCATCTCGCGGCCCGCGGCGAGCAGAAGGCCCTGGTGTGGATCTCGACCGAGGTGGACGCATCGCGCAGCTTCAGCTACCGCGAGCTGCATGCCGAGGTGAACCGCGTCGCCTCGATGATCGCCTCGCTCGGCGTGCGGCGGGGCGATCGCGTGATCATCTACATGCCGATGATTCCGGAGGCGGCGTTCGCGATGCTCGCCTGCGCGCGGATCGGTGCGATCCACTCGGTGGTGTTCGGCGGCTTCGCCGCGCCCAGCCTCGCCGCGCGCATTGACGATGCGCGCCCGGCGTTGATGATCACCGCCGACGGCGGCAGCCGCATGGGCAAGGTGACGCTGTACAAGGCGCTGGTGGACGAGTCCCTCAAGCTCGCCAAGTCGCCGCCGGCGAAGGTGCTGATGCTTCGCCGCGGCCTCGATCCGAACCCGCCGGTGACCCCCGGGCGCGACGTGGACTGGGCCGAACTCGCGGCGCAGCACGCCGGGCGCGAGGTCCCCTGCGAGTGGCTGGAATCGAACGAGCCGTCCTACATCCTCTACACCTCGGGCACCACCGGAAAACCCAAGGGCGTACAGCGCGACGTCGGCGGGTATGCGGTGGCGCTCGCGTCCTCGATGGAGCGGATCTACTGCGGCCTTGCGGGCGAGACGATGTTCACCACCTCCGACATCGGCTGGGTGGTCGGGCATTCGTACATCGTTTACGGGCCCCTCATCGCCGGCATGACGACGATCATGTACGAAGGCGTTCCGGTGCGACCGGACGCGGGCATCTGGTGGAAGATCGTCCAGGACCACCGCGTCACGGCAATGTTCTCGGCGCCGACGGCGATCCGCGTACTGAAGAAGCACGATCCGCAATACCTGAAAAAGTACGACCTGTCTTCGCTCAAGCACCTGTTTCTCGCCGGCGAGCCGCTCGATGAGCCGACGCACGCCTGGATCGCCGAGGGGCTGGGCAGGCCGGTGATCGACCATTACTGGCAGACCGAGACCGGCTGGCCGATCCTTTCGGCGGTGCCCGGGGTCGAAAAGACGCCGATCAAGTACGGCAGTCCGTCGTTCCCGGTATACGGGTACGACCTTCGCCTGCTGCGCGAGGCCGACGCTTCGGACGCGGCGCCGGGGGAAAAGGGCGTGGTCGCGATCGTGCCGCCCCTGCCGCCGGGGTGCATGAGCACGGTGTGGGGCGACGACGAACGGTTCGTGCAGACCTACTTCACGATGTTCGCCACGAAGCAGGTCTACACGACGTTTGACTGGGGCATCCGGGACGCCGACGGCTACTGGTTCATCCTTGGACGCACCGACGACGTGATCAACGTCGCCGGCCACCGGCTCGGGACGCGCGAGATCGAGGAAGCGGTCAACATGCATCCGGCGATCGCCGAATGCGCTGTGGTCGGGGTCGCCGACTCGCTCAAGGGGCAGCTGCCGATGGCGTTCGCCGTGCCGAAGGACCCGGCGCTGGTGGCGACGCCCGAAGGCCGCATGAAGCTGGAGGGCGAGGTGATGCAGACGGTGGACCGCAGCCTCGGTGCGATCGGACGTCCCGCGCGCGTGTATTTCGTGTCGCTGCTGCCCAAGACGCGTTCTGGCAAGGTGCTGCGCCGCTCGATCCAGGCGATCGTCGAGGGCCGCGACCCGGGCGATCTCACCACGATCGAGGATCCGGGCGCGCTCGCGCAGATCCGGGACGTGCTGGCGGCGAAGTAGGCGAACGTTTGCCCGAGCGAAGGCTCCGGAGTACGCCACGAAGGAGGCGTTCGCGAGCTACAAGAAGGCCGCGCTCGACCCGGCGAAGGTGGTCCGAACAATGGTGCCGGGATGAAACGGTCCATTCACGAGGGGGGCGGAGGAAGCGGCGCGCGCCTGCCAGTGGGTCGGGGTATTGCATGCGATCCCGGTGCACTACGCGCACAACCCGTTCGTGCGCGGCGTCGAGGCAGGAAGCGAGTTTCAGCGCACCCTCGCGCAGATCGCGCCGGGCGTCCAGGTGAGCGTGATGAAGCCGGGCGAGACGCGGGTGATCGCGACCTGAGCGGTCAGGGTAGGGCGATCACTCCGGCGTTGCGAAGCGCCGTGATCTCGTCGCCACCGTAGCCGAGGGCGGCGAGCACGCCGGCTGCGCCTTCACCGACCGCCGGCGGATCGGCGCGCTTGGGAAGGCGCGCGCCGTCGAGCGCAAGCGGCAGGGTCGGGGCGTGGAATCTCCTGCCGTCGGGGAGCCGCGTCTCCACCAGGCCGCCGGAGGCGGCGAGGTGCGGGTCGGCGAGAAGATCCCAGGGCTTGGCGATCGGCGCATAGGGAAGGCCGATCGCTTGCAGTTTCTTCTCCAGCTCGGCGCGCGTCCAGCGCCTGAAAATGGCCGCAAGGCGCGGGATCAGCCAGGCTCGTTCCTTCACGCGCGCGCCGTTGCTGGCAAGCCGGGGATCGGACTGCAGCTCGGCCTCGCCGAACTCGCGGCAGAAAACCTCCCACTGCGTATCGGTGACGATGCCGATGAATAGGCGGTCGTCGGCGGTCTCGAAGATGTCGTACACGCCCCAGGCCGGGCGCTTCACCGACATCGGCGGCGGCGCCTCGCCCGTCAGCTCGTACTGCGCAATGTGCTGCGCGACCAGGAAGGCGGTCGTCTCGAACAGCGCGCTGGTGAGGCGCCGGCCGCGGCCGCTCGCCTCGCGTTCGCGCAGCGCGGCAAGGATGCCGACCGCGCCGAAAGTGCCGCCCAGGATGTCCACGACCGAAGCCCCCGCGCGCAGCGGGCGCTCGGGCAGCCCGGTCATGTAGGCGAGCCCGCCCATCATCTGCACCACTTCGTCGAGCGCGGCGCGCTCCTCGTAGGGTCCGGAGAGAAAGCCCTTGAGCGAGCAGTACACCAGCCGCGGATTGCGCGCGGCGAGGGCCTCGTAGCCGAAACCTATCCGCGCCAGCGCTCCCGGGCGGAAGTTCTCGATCAGCACGTCGGCCGTATCGAGCAGTCTGAGCACGACCTCGCGTCCCTCGGCGCGCTTCAGGTCCACCGCGAGGCTCTTCTTGTTGCGATTGAAGATCGGGAAGAATCCGGCGCCGGCCGCTTCCAGGCGCCGCGTGTTGTCGCCCTCCAGCGGCTCGACCTTGATGACTTCGGCCCCGAGGTCCGCGAGCACCAGCCCGCAGCTCGGGCCCATCACCATGTGCGCGAACTCGACGACCCGGATGCCCTGAAGCGGGAGCGAAGCGGACGCGCTCATGCCGCCGCGCGGAAACCCTTCGGCAGTCCTGCCGCCGGAACGTGCCCGTAGACCGGCTCTTGCGGAATGCCCTCGACGAGCGTCCTGCGCGCCTCGATCAGCCGGTCGAGATCAATTCCGGTCGCCACGCCCATCGCCTCGAACATGAAAACGAGATCTTCGGTGACGATGTTGCCGCTCGCGCCCGGCGCGAACGGGCAGCCGCCGAGGCCGCCCATCGAGGAATCGAAGTGGCGCACGCCCTCTTCGAACGCGGCGAGCGCATTCGCTAGGCCCAGACCGCGCGTGTTGTGAAGGTGCGCGGCCTCTAGCCGCTCGCCGATCTCGGCTCGCACTCGCCGGAAAAGCCGGCGGATACTGGCCGGGTTGGCGTAGCCGACGGTGTCGGCGAGCGCGATGCAGTCCACGCCCGCTTCCGCGAGCTGCACGGCGAGCCGCACGACCTCGTCCTCCGGCACTTCGCCCTGGAGCGTGCAGCCGAAGGCGGTGGAAATGCCTGCCTCGATGATCGGACCGCCCGCGCCACGCATCGCGACGCACGTCTTCACCTGCGCAACCATCTGCTCCGGCGTCATGCGCACGTTCGCTTCGCTGTGCTTGCGCGAGGCGGAGACCGGGAATGTCACCTTGTGCGCGCCCGCTTCGAGCGCGCGCTCGAAGCCCTTCACGTTGGGCGCGAGCGCCACCACCCGCACGCCGGCGAGGGAGAGCGCGTGCCGCACGATCTCGGCGGTGTCGGCCATCGCGGGGATGAGCTTCGGCGGCACGAACGAACCCACTTCGATCTCCTCCAGACCGGCGGCGGCGAGCGCCGTGATCCAGCGCTTCTTCGCCTCGGTGGGCATGAGGTGGTGCGCGTTCTGCAGTCCGTCGCGCGGGCCGACTTCGCAGATATGGACTTGCCGCATTGCCACCGGATTCTACCGCCAGAAAAACAGGGTCAGACCCGGCTCTGGCCCTGTTTTTGCGTGCGTTCGAGGCGCGCGATGGCGAGGCCGCACAGCGCGCCGCCGGCGGCCAAGCCGAGCATTCCCCAGAGCGAGGCGCTCCAGCCGCCGCTGCTCGCGGCAAGCCAGGCGAGCAGAATCGGCGCGGCGAACTGCGCCGCCTGCGACGTCTGCATCACCATGCCGTTGGTGGTGCCGATGTGCGCCGGCGTGCGGGCGTGCACCACGACGCCCGAGAATACGCTCGCCGGGATGACGCCGGCGCACATGGAGAACACCAAGCACGCGCCATAGCGCAGCCCGTCGGGAAGCGTCGCGGAGAGCATCACGGCGTCGGTCGCGGCCATCACCGCGCAGGCGGCGACGATGAGACTGCCGCGCCGCACGCCGCGCGAGAGGAGCCAGCCGCCGGCGAGATTGCCCGGAACGTTGGCGAGAACCATCAGCGCGGTCAGAAGCGAGGCTGTGCCCGGTGCTGCCCCACGCTCGTCGGCGAGGAAGGTCGGCAGCCAGATCATCACCGAGGTCCACTGCGCGACATAGAACGCGAACAACATCGCCAGCGCGACCCCGGCCGGCTGCGCGAGCGATTCGAGCGCGAGCCGCAGCGAGCCGATGCCGCCATGGCGCGGCGCGGGCGCCGCGCGCGCAACCAGTACGAAACAGACCGCGGCGGCGAGGGCGAAGACCGCCCACAGCCCCCGCCAACCCCAGACTGCGAGCAGCGGCGGCGCGGCAAGTAGGGCGAGGCTGCCGCCGGTCGGCATGTACGCGCTCCACAGACCCATCGCCTTCAGGCGTTCGCGCCCCGCAGGCATCGTCGCCGCCATCAGCGCCGAGCCGGCGACCGCGTAAAGCATGAACCCGATACCCTCGAAAAAGCGCGAGGCAAGCAGCGAGACGAAGTCACCCGCCAAGGCGCCGAGCGCGCCGGCCGCCGCCAGGATGGCGAGGCCCGCGAGGCCCACGCGCTTGTGCCCGAGGCGGTCGCAGAGCACGCCGAAGAACATCCCGCAGGCGAGTCCTATGGCGTTGAAGGTCGTGGCGATAAAGCCGGACTCGACCAGGCCCAGGCCGAGCGCCTCGCGCTGCAGCGGCAGCGCCGGCGGCACCTTTCCGATGTACGCGCCGCAGACGAGGCCGCCTGCAAACACCGCGGCCGCGGCCGGCCAGCCGGTAGCGGCGCTCAAGCCGCCTGCACCGGGATGTTCAGCTCAGCGATGCGCCTCTGCCACTCGGCGGGACCGCTGCGGTGCACCGAATTGCCGTCCGCATCCACAGCCACCGTCACCGGCATGTCCTTCACTTCGAATTCGTAGATCGCCTCCATGCCGAGGTCCTCGAACGCGACGACGCGCGCCTTGCGGATCGCCTTGGCGACGAGGTAGGCCGCGCCTCCCACCGCGATGAGCGAGGCGGCGCGGTGCTTGCGGATCGCGGCAATCGCCTCCGGCCCGCGCTCGCCCTTGCCGATCATGGCGAGAAGGCCGGTACGCGACAGCATCATGTCCACGAACTTGTCCATGCGCGTGGCCGTGGTGGGGCCCGCCGGTCCCACCACCTCGTCGCGTACCGGATCCACCGGCCCGACGTAGTAGATCACGCGATTGGTGAAGTCCACCGGCAGCTCCTCGCCCCTCGCCAGCAGGTCCTGGATACGCTTGTGCGCGGCGTCGCGCCCGGTGAGCAGCTTGCCCGAGAGCAGCAGCGTCTCGCCGGGGCGCCAGCTTGCCACTTCATCGCGCGTGAGCGCATCGAGGTTGACCCGCCGTGCGCCGGCCGACGGCGACCACGCGAGCGCCGGCCAGTCCTCGAGCGAGGGCGCCTCGAACTCGGCCGGTCCGGATCCGTCCAGCACGAAGTGCACGTGCCGCGTCGCGGCACAGTTCGGGATGATGGCGACCGGCTTGTTGGCAGCGTGCGTCGGGTAGTGGCGGATCTTGACGTCGAGCACGGTCGAGAGGCCGCCCAGCCCTTGAGCCCCGATGCCGAGCGCGTTCACCTTGTCGTAGAGCTCGATTCGCAGCGCCTCGTACCGGTCGCGCGGGCCGCGCGCCTTCAGCTCCGCCATGTCAATCGGTTCCATCAGCGCTTCCTTGGCGAGCAGCATCGCCTTTTCCGCGGTGCCGCCGATGCCGATCCCGAGCATGCCCGGCGGGCACCAGCCGGCGCCCATCGTCGGCACCATCTTCAGGACCCATTCGACGAGCGAGTCGGAGGGGTTGAGCATCGCGAACTTCGCCTTCGCCTCCGAGCCGCCGCCCTTGGCGGCGACGTCCACTTCGACGCCGTCGCCCGGCACGATGCTCGCGTGGATCACCGCCGGAGTGTTGTCGCGCGTGTTGCGGCGCGCGAACTCGGGATCCTCCAGCACCGAGGCGCGAAGCCTGTTCCGGGAATCGGTGTAGGCGCGGCGCACGCCCTCATTGACGGCGTCTTCCAGCGAGTCGGCGAAGCCCTCGAAGCGCGCGTTCATGCCGACGCGCATGAATACGTTGACGATCCCGGTGTCCTGGCAGATCGGCCGATGGCCCTCGGCGCACATGCGCGAGTTCGTGAGGATCTGCGCAATCGCGTCCTTCGCCGCGCTCGACTGCTCCCGCTCGTAGGCGCGCGCCAGCGCGCGGATGTAGTCGCGCGGGTGGTAATAGGAGATGAACTGCAGCGCGTCGGCGACGCTCTGCACCAGGTGTTCGCGCCGGATCGTGGCCATGGACGGGGTGCTTTACAAGGCTTTGAATTGATGATTGTATCGCGCTCCGTGCAACGGTAAGCTCCGTGTAAGGCTCCGGTCGCACGATCATCGGTTGCCCAGTTTTTGCCGGAGGAGGAAAACGCACCCATGGCCGCCACCATCGAATCGGTCCTGACCGAAACGCGCGTCTTTGCGCCCTCGCCGGAGTTCGTCCGGCAAGCGAACGTGTCAGGCATGGAGGCTTACCACAGGCTTGTCGCCGAGGCCGAGCGCGACTTCGAGGGCTATTGGGCGCGGCACGCGCGCGAGCTGCTCGCGTGGCACAAGCCGTTCACCCGGGTCCTGGACGAGTCGAATGCACCGTTTTACCGCTGGTTCTACGACGGTGAGCTGAACGCGTCCTACAACTGCCTCGATCGGCACCTGGCGACGCAGCCCGAGAAGACCGCGATCATCTTCGAGGCCGACGATGGCAAGGTGACGCGGATCACCTACCGCGAGCTGCACCGCGAGGTCTGCCGGATGGCGAATGCGCTCCAGGCGCACGGGGTCAAGGTCGGCGACCGAGTCCTGATCTACATGCCGATGTCCATTCAGGTGATCGTGGCGATGCAGGCCTGCGCCCGGATCGGCGCCACCCACTCGGTGGTGTTCGCCGGCTTTTCGGCCAAGAGCCTGCACGAGCGCATCGTGGATGCCGGCGCCACCGAAGTGATCACGGCCGACGGCCAGTTCCGCGGCGGGCGCGAGATTGCGCTCAAGCCGGTGGTGGACGAGGCGCTTGCGATGGGCGGTTGCGAGATGGTGAGAAACGTCATCGTCTACCGGCGCACCGGCTCGCCGGTGCCGATGCAATCGCCGCGCGACAAGTGGTGGGACGACGTCGTGCGCGACCAGCCCGACACCTGCGAGCCGACGTGGGTGAACGCCGAGCACCCGCTGTTCATCCTCTACACCTCGGGTTCGACCGGCAAGCCGAAAGGCGTACAGCACTCCACCGGCGGCTACCTGCTCGGGTGCACGCTGACGATGAAATGGGTGTTCGACAACAAGCCGACGGACATTTTCTGGTGTACTGCGGACGTCGGCTGGGTGACCGGCCACAGCTACATCTGCTATGGGCCGCTTTCCTGCGGAACGACCGTGGTAATGTTCGAAGGCGTGCCGACCTATCCCGATGCCGGGCGCTTCTGGAGGATGATCCAGGACCACAAGGTGACGGTGTTCTACACCGCGCCGACCGCGATCCGCTCGCTCATCAAGGCGGGCGGCGACCTGCCGAAGAAGTACGATCTGTCGTCGCTGCGCATCCTCGGTACGGTCGGCGAGCCGATCAATCCGGAAGCCTGGATGTGGTATCACACCACGGTAGGGCGCGAACGCTGCCCGATCGTGGATACCTGGTGGCAGACGGAAACGGGTTCGATCCTGATCACGCCGCTGCCGGGCGCGATCCCGACCAAGCCGGGCTCGGCGACGCTGCCGTTACCCGGGATCTTCGCCGACGTTGTGGACGAAACCGGCCAGTCGGTCGGCAAGGGCAAGGGCGGCATCCTCGTCATCCGGCGGCCGTGGCCCTCGATGCTGCGCACGATCTGGGGCGACCCAGAGCGCTACAAGAAAACCTACTGGCCGGAGGACTTCAAGGGCAAGCTCTACCTCGCCGGCGACGGCGCGAGTATCGACGAGGACGGCTATTTCCGGATCGTCGGCCGCATCGACGACGTGCTCAATGTATCCGGACACCGGCTCGGCACGATGGAGATCGAGTCGGCGCTGGTGGCCAACTCGAAGCTCGTCGCCGAGGCGGCGGTGGTGGGCCGGCCGGACGAACTGACCGGCGAGGCGATCGTCGCCTTCGTCGTCACCAAGGGGCCGCGGCCGACCGGGGAAGAGGCGAAAAAAGTCGCCGAGGAGTTGCGCCAGTGGGTGGCCAAGGAAATCGGCCCGATCGCCAAGCCGAAGGACATCCGTTTCGGCGACAATCTGCCGAAGACGCGCTCGGGCAAGATCATGCGCCGGCTGCTGCGCGCGATCGCTCGCGGCGAGGAGATCAAGCAGGACGTTTCGACTCTGGAGAACCCGGCGATTCTCGATCAGTTGAAGCAGGTGAGCTGATCGCACCGGATGCTGGTGGACACCGTCTCCACGTTGCGCATGCTCGTGGAGATCAACCTCTTCGCGCTGGTGGGGCAGGGCGTGCTCGGCGTGCTGCCGGGCGTGGATCGCGAGAAGAACATTTTTTACCTGATCCTGAAGACGCTCGCCTCGCCCGCATGGCGCGTGGCGCGCTGGATCTCGCCGCGCTTTGTCCTGGACCAGCACATCGGCTGGGTGGCGCTGCTGTTGCTTCTGGTGCTATGGTTGGGACTCGCAGTCGCCAAGCAGGTCGCGATCGGGCTGGAGGAGGGCGGCTGAAGTGGGACGAGAGCGGTTCGTGCTGCTCCGCAGCATGACAGGCCTCTGGATCGTAAGGTACCTGTAAGTTTGGGTTCACAGCATTAACCAGTTGCATTGGGAGGAGGACCGATGGCCATTCAGCTGACAGAAAAACACCGCGAGTACTGGCGCAAGAACCTCACCGTCACCGCGATCCTGCTCTTCATCTGGTTCGTGGTGACGTTCGTGGTCGGCTATTTCGCGATTCCCTTGAGCGAGATCACCTTCATGGGCTGGCCGATCCCGTTCTACATGGGCGCGCAAGGCTCGCTCATCATCTACGTGCTGATCATCTGGTTCTACGCGAGCTACATGAACAAGCTCGACCAGGAGTACGGCGTTGCTGAAGGGGAGGAAGAATGACCAACGGCGCCACGCAGGCCTTCAGCCAGAAGGCGTTCAACAAGGCCCTCAAGAAGTACTACAGCTTCTATACGGGCGGATTCCTCGCTTTCGTCATCTTGCTCGGCATCGCCGAGCAGCTCGGCATGCCGAACCGCTGGATCGGCTATGCGTTTCTCTTCGCCACCATTCTGCTCTATGCCGGTATCGGCATCATGAGCCGCACGGCGGACGTCGCCGAGTACTACGTCGCCGGGCGGCGCGTGCCGGCGATGTTCAATGGCATGGCGACCGGCGCCGACTGGATGAGCGCCGCTTCGTTCATCGCCATGGCGGGCGGCCTGTACCTCGGCGGCTACGACGGGCTTGCGTTCGTCATGGGCTGGACTGGCGGCTACTGCCTGGTGGCGCTGTTTCTCGCGCCGTACCTGAGGAAGTTCGGCCAATTCACCATTCCCGACTTCCTCGGGGCGCGCTACGGCGGGCATATCCCGCGGCTGGTCGGCATGCTGGCAGCGATCCTGTGCTCGTTCACTTACGTCGTGGCGCAGATCTACGGCGTCGGCATCATCACGACGCGGTTTACGGGCGTCGACTTCCAGGTAGGCGTGTTTCTCGGCCTGGCCGGGATCCTGGTGTGCTCGTTCCTCGGTGGCATGCGCGCGGTGACCTGGACGCAGGTGGCGCAGTACATCATCCTCATCATCGCCTACCTGATCCCGCTCACCATGCTCGGTATCCGGCACGTGAGCTTCCCGGTGCCGCACCTCGTCTATGGCTTCGCGCTGGAGAAGGTGACGGCGCGCGAAAAGGAGCTGACCAACGATCCGAAGGAGAAGGAGGTCCGCGACATCTTCAAGAAGCGCGCCGACGAGGCCGACGCGAAGATCAAGGCGCTGCCGGCGAGCTATGCCGAGGAAAAAGCGAAGCTGGAGAAGAATCTGGCCGAGCTGCGCGCGGCGAATGCCGACCCGGCGAAGATCAAGGCGGCCGAGGACGCGCTGAAGAGCTTCCCGGCGACCCCGGAGGATGCGAAGAAGCGCTGGGAGGCGGAAAAAGCGGCAGCGCTCGCGCGCACGGCGCCGCCGCGCCCACATGCAACGCCGTTCCCGGGCAAGGACGAAAAAGCGCGCGAGATCGCGCGCAAGAACTTCCTCGCGCTCATCTTCTGCCTGATGGTCGGCACGGCGGCGCTGCCGCACATCCTGATGCGGTACTACACGACGCCGAGCGTGCGTGAGGCGCGCGTGTCGGTGACGTGGTCGCTGTTCTTCATCTTCCTGCTGTATTTCTCGGCGCCGACGCTCGCGGTGCTGGTGAAGTACGAGATGTACAACTTCATCGTCGGCACCAAGTTCTCCGATCTGCCGCGGTGGGTCGCGAACTGGTCGGCGGTGGATCGGGCGCTGCTCAACATCACCGACGTCAACGGGGACGGCATCGTGCAGCTCGCCGAGATCACGATCGGGCAGGACATCATCGTGCTGGCGACCCCCGAGATCGCGAAGCTGCCCTACGTGATCTCGGGACTGGTGGCCGCCGGCGGCCTCGCGGCGGCGCTGTCCACCGCCGACGGCCTGCTGCTCACCATCGCCAACGCGCTGTCGCACGACCTGTACTACAAGATGATCAACCCGCAGGCGTCCACCAAGACCCGGGTGTCGGTGGCGAAGGGGCTGCTGCTGGTCGTGGCGGTGCTCGCGGCCTCGGTGGCGGCGCAGAAGCCGGCCGACATCCTGTTCCTCGTCAGTGCCGCGTTTTCCCTTGCCGCGGCCGGGTTCTTCCCGGCGCTCACCCTCGGCATCTTCTGGAAGCGCGCGAACAAATGGGGGGCGACGCTCGGGATGATCGCCGGAGTCGGTGTCACGTTCTACTACATGTGCATCACGCAGCCCTGGTTGCGCTCGGTGTTCGGCGTCAAGGGCACGATCGCCGAGAACACGTGGTGGGACATCAACCCGATCTCGGCCGGCATCTTCGGTGTGCCGCTCGGGTTCCTGGTGATCATCGTCGTCAGCCTGCTCACGCCGGCGCCCGACCGCGAGACGCAGGACCTGGTGGATCATGTGCGCTACCCGGTCCTCAAGGGCGACATAGACACGCGCGGTACCTGAGCTGGCGCTTTGCCTTCGGAAAAGCCCGCCTGAGGCGGGCTTTTCTGTTTTCGTGGCCCCTATAATCGGCGGCCATGGGGATGCGTGCGCCATTGCGTCCGGCGCTGCGCTTCTGGCTGGCGCAGCTGCTGCTCTACTTCCGCTGCGCCGACGCCGCGCTGGCGCTGCTGCGCGAGGTGGCGCGCGAGCAGCCGGATCACCAGCAGGCATGGAGCACGATCGGCTTCGTGCTCGCCGGGCGTGGCGAGCTGGGCGCCGCGCTCGATGCCTTCGGCCGGGCGCTGGCTCTCGACCCGGGCGACAGCGGGACGCACTTCAACATGGGCTATGTGCTGCAGCAGCAGGGCAGGCACGAAGAAGCGCTGGCGGCGCTCGAGCGCGCCGTGGCAGCCGATCCGGCGAATGACCGGGCGTGGTTCGGCGCGGGACTGTCGCTCGTGCGCCTTTCCCGTCTAGAAGAAGCGGCGGCGCGCTTCGAGGAGGCCGCGCGGCTGCAACCCTTCAACCCGTATGCGGCCTACGAACTCGCGGCGGTCTATCACCGGCTCGGCCGGCCCGACAAGGTTCGCGCGCAATACGAGCGGGTGAAGGGGTTCGACCCGAAGGTGTCGGAGCGCATCCGGCGCGAGTTCGGCGTCGCGGTGCGCTGATAGAATCGCCCCGTTTCTTCGGAGAGATGGCCGAGCGGTCTAAGGCGCACGCCTGGAGAGCGTGTAAGCGTGACGAACGCTTCGTGGGTTCGAATCCCACTCTCTCCGCCAGAAGGATTGCCCGCATGCGGCATAATGCGACCGGCGGGCCCCCCCGCATTGCAGCTCGGTGAACCTGGTCAGGTCCGGAAGGAAGCAGCCACAGCCGGGGCCTGCAAGTGCCGGGGTCAGGCTCGCCATTTCCGCCGACCTCACCGTTAGAATCCGGCCATGAGCTACCAGGTGCTCGCGCGCAAGTGGCGCCCCCGCGACTTCGAGTCCCTGGTCGGGCAGGAGCATGTCGTGCGGGCGCTCAGGCATGCGCTGGCCGAAGGACGCTTGCACCACGCCTACCTTTTCACCGGCACCCGGGGCGTCGGCAAGACGACGCTCGCCCGGATCCTCGCCAAGTGCCTCAACTGCGAGCGCGGGGTAGGGCCGAAGCCGTGCGGCGAGTGCGGCGCCTGCGTCGAGATTGACGGCGGCCGCTATCCCGATCTGCTCGAAGTGGACGCGGCCACCAACACCGGCATTGACGAGATGCGCGCGCTGCAGGACAGCGGCGCCTACGTCCCGGTGCGCGGCCGCTACAAGGTGTTCGTCATTGACGAAGTGCACATGCTGTCGAAGCCGGCCTTCAACTCGATGCTGAAGACGCTGGAGGAGCCGCCGGCGCACCTGAAGTTCATCCTCGCCACCACCGATCCGCAGAAGATCCCGGTGACCGTGCTGTCGCGCTGTCTGCAGTTCAACCTCAAGCAGATGCCGCGCGCCGCCATCGCCGCGCACCTGGCGCGCGTGCTCGACGCCGAGCGGGTGCCCTACGAGCCGGAGGCACTGCCGCTGCTTGCGCGCGCCGCCGCCGGCAGCATGCGCGATGCGCTGTCGCTGCTCGATCAGGCGATCGCATACGGCGGCGGCAGGGTCGCGGCCGCGGAGGTGCGCGCGATGCTGGGCGCCCTGGACGACGAATGGCTCTTCCGCCTGCTCGACGCGGTCGCCGAGGACGACGGCGCGCAGCTCATGGCGCTCGCCGACGAGATGCAGGCAAAGAGCCTGTCGTTCGACAGCGCGTTGCGCGAGCTGGCGGCGCTGCTCACCCGGGTCGCGCTGATGCAGCACGTGCCCTCCGCGCTGGAAGACGACGGGCCGGAGCGCGAGCGCGTCGCGGCACTCGCCGCCCGGCTCGACCCGGAGACGGTGCAGCTCTTCTACCAGATCGCGCTGCAGGGGCGCGAGGACCTGGAGCGCGCTCCCGATGAACATGCGGGATTCGTGATGACGATGCTGCGCATGCTCGCGTTCCGTCCGCAGGACGAGGCGCCGGCAAGGCAGGCGCCGGAAGCGGCGCCTGCCGCAGCCCCAGCGGCACCGGCGGAAGGGCCGGAATCGGAACCGGCGGGGCGCCGGTTTGACGGCGACTGGGCGGCGCTCGCGCGCATGCTTCCGGTCTCGGGTGCGGCTCGGCAGCTTGCGCTGAACGCGGAGCTGCGCGCCTACAGCGAGGGTACGATTGAGCTCGTGGTGCCACGCAGCCTGCCGCATCTTGCGGGCAGCGCATACCGCGACAAGCTGCGCGCGGCGCTGGAAAGGCATTTCGGCAGAGCGCTCGACCTGCGCGTGACCGTGGGCGACACAAGAGGCGTGTCGGCCGCGGCCAGGGAGGCGGACGAGCGGGCGGCGCGGCAGTCGGCAGCCGCGCGCGCCGTAAAGGACGATGGCTTCGTGCGCGAGCTCGTCGAAATGTTCGACGCGCGCGTGCTGGAACCCACGGTGCGGCCGGCGCCGGATCGCGGCGAGGAGGCGTAGATGAAGGGAAACATCGGCCAGTTGATGAAACAGGCGCAGATGATGCAGGAGAACATGCGCCGGATGCAGGAGCAGCTCGCGAGCATCGAGGTGGAAGGGCAGGCCGGAGCCGGGCTCGTCAAGGTGGTGATGACCTGCCGGCACGACGTCAAGCGCGTGAGCATTGACCCGTCGCTCGTCGCCGACGATCGGGAGATGTTGGAGGACTTGGTCGCCGCGGCATTCAACGATGCCGCCCGGCGCGTCGAGCAGACTGTCGCCGAGCGGCTCGCCGGGATGACCGCCGGACTGGGCCTGCCCGCAGGATTCAAGTTGCCGCTTTGATCCGCGAATCGCTGCCGAGCGTCGAGGCACTGGAGCGTCTGATCGAGGCGCTGCGGGTGCTGCCGGGCGTCGGGCCGCGCACCGCGCAGCGGATGGCCTACCATCTGCTGCAGCACGACCGGGGTGGCGCCGAGCTGCTGGCCGGGGCGCTGGCGTCGGCGCTGCGCTCGGTCCGGCATTGCGCACAGTGCAATAATTTCGCCGAAGAGCAGGTATGCGCGCTGTGCCGGTCGCCGCGGCGCGACCCGTCGCTGCTGTGCGTGGTCGAAACGCCGGCCGATCTGGCCGTGGTGGAGCAGACGATGAGCTACGCCGGGCGCTATTTCGTGCTGATGGGACGGATCTCGCCGCTGGACGGCATCGGACCGCGCGATATCGGCCTCGACCGGCTGCTCGCGCGCGCCAGCGATGGCGTCGTGCAGGAGGTGATTCTCGCGACCAACTTCACCAACGAAGGCGAGGCGACGGCGCACTACATCGCCGAGATGCTGCGGCCGCGCGGCGTGAAGGTGTCGCGCATCGCGCGCGGCGTACCCGTCGGCGGCGAGCTGGAGTATGTGGATGTCGGCACGGTTTCGCAGGCGCTGCGCGAGCGGCGCGGTTTGTAACGCAACTTCCGGGAGGACACAGATGAAACGAACGGTCTGGTTTGCCGCAGCGCTGGTTTGCGCCAGCTTCGCGGCGCACGCGCAGCTCGAAAAGCGCGACGTGCACATTGCGGTAGGCGGCAAGAGCGCGTTCTACTACCTGCCGCTCACCATCGCCGAGCAGCTGGGCTATTTCAAGGACGAGGGGCTGGAGGTGAAGATCAGCGACTTCGCCGGCGGCGCGCAGGCACTGCGGGCGGTGGTTGGCGGTAGCGCCGAGGTGGTGTCCGGCGCCTACGAGCACACCATCAGCATGCAGGGCAAGAAGCAGTACATGACCGCGTTCGTGCTGCAGGGTCGCCTGCCGCAGATCGCGCTCGGCGTGGCGAAGGAGAAGGCGGCGAACTTCAAGTCCTTCAAGGACCTGAAGGGCATGAAGATCGGGGTGTCGGCTCCGGGCTCCAGCACGCACAACCTCGTCAAGCAGCTCCTGACCAAGGCGGGGCTCGATCCGAACAAGGACGTCTCGATCATCGGCGCGGGCATCGGCGCCGGCGCGATCGCGGCGATGAAGAGCCGGCAGATTGACGCGCTCTCGAACGTGGATCCCGTGATGACCAAGCTGGAGATGGACGGAGACATCGTCGTCGTCGCCGATACGCGCACGCTTAAGGGCACCCAGGAGGTCTGGGGCGCGCCACTGCCGGCCGGCTGCCTGTACGCGCCGGAGGAGTTCGTGAAGAAGTATCCGAACGTCGCCCAGGCGCTCGCCAACGCGATCGTGCGCGCCGACAAGTGGATCGCCAAGGCGAGCGCGACCGACGTCGCCAAAGTCGTGCCGGAATCGTACCTGCTCGGCGACCGGGCGCTGTACCTGTTCTCGTTCAACAAGGTGAAGGAAGCGATCTCGCCCGACGGCCTCATTTCCGAGGCCGGCGCGAAGGCGACGCTCGCCGCGCTGCGCGCATTCGATCCCGCGGTGAGGGATGCGCAGATCGACCTCGCGCGCACCTACACCAACGATTTCGCGAAAAAGGCGAACGCAAAGTACAAGTGAGCCTGCCCGCTCTCGCGCTCGAACATATCACCTGCACGTTCGTTTCCCGGGAGGACCGCGGCCAGCGCTATACCGCGGTCCGCGACACTACCATCGTGGTGGCTCCGGGCGAGTTCGTTTCGGTCGTCGGGCCCACCGGTTGCGGCAAATCCACGCTGCTCAACATCGCGGCGGGTCTGCTCGCGCCCTCGGCCGGGACGGTGCGGGTGTTCGGCGAACCGCTCGCCGGGATCAACCGTCGCGCGGGATACCTATTCCAGCAGGACGCACTGATGCCGTGGCGCAGCGCGCTGGAGAACATCACCGCCGGGCTGGAGTTTCGCGGCACCCCGCGCGAGGCTGCGCTCGAGCAGGGCCGCGAGTGGTTGCGCCGCGTCGGACTCGGCGGTTTCGGCGACCGCTATCCGCACCAGCTCTCCGGGGGCATGCGCAAGCGCGTCGCGCTCGCGCAGACGCTGATCCTCAACCCGCCGATCCTGCTGATGGACGAGCCGTTCTCGGCGCTCGACGTGCAGACGCGGCAGCTGATGGAGAACGAGCTGCTCGAGCTGTGGTCCGCGGATCGCAAGTCGGTGGTGTTCATCACCCACGATCTGGAAGAGGCGATCGCGCTTTCGGACCGCGTGGTCGTGCTGTCCGCGGGACCGGAGACCCGGCCCATCGGCGAATACGTCATTGACATCCCGCGACCGCGGGACGTGTCGGAGGCACGCCTGTCGCCGCGCTTTCTCGAGCTGCACGCCGAGATCTGGCATGCGATGAAGGCCGAGGTGCTCAAGGGCTATGCGCGGCAGCTCCAGTAGCCTCGCCCTGCGTCTCGGACAGGCGCTGGTGCTGCTCGGCGTCTTCGCCGCGTGGCATGTGCTCACCGTGCCGGGAATCCTGCCGCCGTTCTACTTCGACGATCCGCACCGCGCGGCGTTCTTCTTCGGCGAGCCGCTCAAGGTGCTCGGACGGATCTGGAACTGGTTCGCCGGCGGCGACATCTACCGGCATCTGTGGGTGACGCTGGTCGAGACGCTGCTCGCGTTCGCCATCGGCACCCTGTTCGGCATCGCGGTCGGGATCTGGCTCGCGCTCGCACCGGTCGCCTCGGCGATCCTCGATCCCTACGTGAAGGCGCTGAACGCGATGCCGCGGGTCATCCTCGCCCCGATCTTCTTCGTCTGGTTCGGCCTGGGCATCGCCTCCAAGGTCGCGCTCGGGGTGACGCTGGTGTTTTTCATCGTCTTCTTCAACGTCTACCAGGGGGTGCGCGAGGTGAGCCCGGTCGTGCTCGCCAATGCCCGCATGCTCGGTGCTTCGCACCGCCAGCTGCTGCGCTACGTGTACCTGCCGTCGGCGATGAGCTGGGTGTTCGCGAGCCTGCACAACTCGGTCGGACTGGCGTTCGTCGGCGCGGTGGTGGGCGAGTATCTGGGCTCGGCCGAGGGCGTCGGCTACCTCATTCACCAGGCCGAGGGCGTGTTCGACATCAACACCGTGTTCGCCGGGATCCTGGTGCTCACGGCGTTCGCGCTGGTGCTCGACTGGGTCGTGACGCTGGTCGAGAAAAAGCTGATGGTGTGGCAGCCGCGCGGCGGCGAAACCGAAAGGATATGAACATGACGCGTTTCGTGATGGCGGTGCTGTCGTTTCTGCTCATGGGAGCGGCTGCGTTTGCGCAGACGCAGGCCTGGCCGGCGCGTTCGCTGCGCCTGATCGTTCCGTATCCGCCGGGCTCCACGCCCGACATCGTCGGCCGCACCCTCGCCACCGGTCTGCAGGAGGCGTTCGGGCAGCCGGTGGTGGTCGAAAATCGCACCGGTGCCGGCGGCAACATCGGTGCCGAGGCCGTGGCGAAGGCGGCGCCCGACGGCCATACGCTGCTCATCGGCATCAACGGGCCGGCGGCGATCAACAAGTACCTCTACAAGAACCTGCCCTACGACTCCGACCGCGATCTGGTTCCGGTTTCGCTGCTCGCATCGGCCCCGCAGATGCTGGTGATCTCGCCGTCGGTTCCGGTCTCCGACTTCAAGGGGTTCATCGAGCACGTGCGCCGCAATCCGGGACGCCTGTCGTACGCTTCCGTAGGCGGAGGAAGCGCCTCGCACCTCACGATGGAGCTGCTCAAGAGCGAAGCAAAGCTGTTCATCGTGCACATCCCGTACCGCGGCTTTCCGCCGGCCGTGACCGACATGCTGGCGGGCAACATCCAGGCGATGTTCGCGATCATCCCGGCAGTGCTGCCACACGTGAAGGCGGGCAAAATGCGGGCGCTCGCGGTGACGGCGCTCAGGCGCAGCGAGCTTGCGCCCGAAGTGCCCAGCGTCGGCGAGCTGGGGTATCCGCAGCTCGAGTCGCTCGCCTGGATCGGGCTGCTCGCGCCCGCCGGCACCCCGGCGCCGGTGCTCGCGCGCCTGAACGCCGAGGCGGTGAAGACGGTGCGGGCGGCGGCGACCCGGGAGTCCCTGGCGCGCCAGGGCTTCGATGTTGTCGGCAGCTCGCAAGCGGAATTCTCGGCTTGGATCAAGGCCGAACAGGCGAAGTGGTCCCGGGTGATCGCCGTAAGCGGCGCAACGCCCGATTGACCGCCTCTGGGGCGACGATTTATTGACATTGCCCTGCGTTCCTTTCTATAATCGCAGGCTCGATTCCGGACGCGGGGTGGAGCAGTCTGGCAGCTCGTCGGGCTCATAACCCGAAGGTCAGAGGTTCAAATCCTCTCCCCGCAACCAGATCCCGTCCGGATCCGCTCTTTAACAATTCGCAGCCGATAGGTGTGGGCGCTCGATGCGGAAGGCCATGCATCTGGTGCCCGCACGAAGTCACGAAGCATTCGCAACAAAGCCTCGTTTACTTTGAGCGGGCGGAAGTACTCGCAGTAAACAGAGATTGAACTGAAGAGTTTGATCCTGGCTCAGATTGAACGCTGGCGGCATGCCTTACACATGCAAGTCGAGCGGCAGCGCGGGGGCAACCCTGGCGGCGAGCGGCGAACGGGTGAGTAATGCATCGGAACGTGTCCTCTTGTGGGGGATAACCGGTCGAAAGACTGGCTAATACCGCATGAGCTCGAGAGAGGAAAGCGGGGGATCCGCGAGGACCTCGCGCGAGAGGAGCGGCCGATGTCCGATTAGCTAGTTGGTAGGGTAACGGCCTACCAAGGCGACGATCGGTAGCTGGTCTGAGAGGACGGCCAGCCACACTGGGACTGAGACACGGCCCAGACTCCTACGGGAGGCAGCAGTGGGGAATTTTGGACAATGGGCGCAAGCCTGATCCAGCCATGCCGCGTGTGTGAAGAAGGCCTTCGGGTTGTAAAGCACTTTCGGGCGGAACGAAATCGCGCGGGCGAATACCCCGCGTGGATGACGGTACCGCAAGAAGAAGCACCGGCTAACTACGTGCCAGCAGCCGCGGTAATACGTAGGGTGCGAGCGTTAATCGGAATTACTGGGCGTAAAGCGTGCGCAGGCGGCGTCGCAAGTCAGGCGTGAAAGCCCCGGGCTTAACCTGGGAATGGCGCTTGAAACTACGACGCTCGAGTGCGGCAGAGGGAGGTGGAATTCCACGTGTAGCGGTGAAATGCGTAGATATGTGGAGGAACACCGATGGCGAAGGCAGCCTCCTGGGCTGACACTGACGCTCATGCACGAAAGCGTGGGGAGCAAACAGGATTAGATACCCTGGTAGTCCACGCCCTAAACGATGTCGACTAGTTGTTGGGGGAGTTGAATCCCTTAGTAACGCAGCTAACGCGTGAAGTCGACCGCCTGGGGAGTACGGCCGCAAGGTTAAAACTCAAAGGAATTGACGGGGGCCCGCACAAGCGGTGGATGATGTGGTTTAATTCGATGCAACGCGAAAAACCTTACCTACCCTTGACATGTGCGGAATCCTCCGGAGACGGAGGAGTGCCCGAAAGGGAGCCGCAACACAGGTGCTGCATGGCTGTCGTCAGCTCGTGTCGTGAGATGTTGGGTTAAGTCCCGCAACGAGCGCAACCCTTGTCATTAGTTGCCATCATTGAGTTGGGCACTCTAATGAGACTGCCGGTGACAAACCGGAGGAAGGTGGGGATGACGTCAAGTCCTCATGGCCCTTATGGGTAGGGCTACACACGTCATACAATGGCGCGTACAGAGGG
>JBFMFX010000022.1:0-68072 GCA_040752005.1 Pseudomonadota bacterium
GGCCGCGGGCGCCAGGTCGGCGATGTCGTTTTTCATGCGGCCTGCGCCAGCGCCGCGCGCGTGCGGTAGCGCTGCGCGAATTTTTCCAGCGGCTCGGGCCGGATGCGCACGGCGTGGCCGGCGCAGCCGAATTGCTCGAACCGTTCCTTGCATAGCGCGCGCGCCGCGGCCATCGCCTCCTTGAAGAACTTGCGCGGGTCGAATTCCGCCGGGTCTTCGGCCATCGCGCGGCGCATCGCGCCGGTCATCGCGAGGCGAATGTCGGTGTCTATGTTGATCTTGCGCACGCCGTGGCGGATGCCCTCCTGGATCGCCTCCACGGGTACGCCGTAGGTCTCGCGGATACGGCCGCCGTAGCGCCGGATGATCTCCAGCCACTCCTGCGGCACGCTGGAAGAGCCGTGCATGACGAGGTGCGTGTCCGGAATGCGCGCATGGATCTCGCGGATCCGGTCCATGGCAAGCACCTCGCCGGTCGGCTTGCGCGAGAACTTGTAGGCCCCGTGCGAGGTGCCGATCGCCACCGCGAGCGCGTCCACGCCGGTCGCGCGCACGAAATCGGCCGCCTGCGCGGGGTCGGTGAGCAACTGCTCGTGCGAAAGCTTTCCTTCGGCGCCCACACCGTCTTCCTTGCCGGCGGTTCCGGACTCGAGCGAGCCGAGGCAGCCGAGTTCGCCCTCGACCGAGACGCCGACCGCGTGCGCCATATCCACCACACGGCGAGTCACCTCGACGTTGTACTCGTAGGGGGCGGGCGTTTTCATGTCCTCCAGCAGCGAGCCGTCCATCATCACGCTGGTGAACCCCGAGCGGATCGAGGCGAGGCACACCGCGGGACTCGCGCCATGGTCCTGGTGCAGGCAGATCGGAATGTGCGGCCAGGTCTCCACCGCCGCGGCGACCATGCGGCGTAAGAACGGCTCGCCGGCGTATTTGCGTGCACCCGCCGACGCCTGCAGGATCACCGGGCTCGCGGTCTCGTCGGCTGCCTGCATGATCGCCTGGATTTGCTCCATATTGTTGATGTTGAATGCCGGCACGCCGTAGCCGTGCTCGGCGGCGTGATCGAGCAATTGACGCAGTGTAATCAGAGCCATCGGTGTTTCCTTCGGTCGAATTTAAAGCCGGACCGGCGCGCGCTCCTCGGCAGCGAGCGCCCGCCGCTTCTGGTCCATCAGGCGCCAGATCATCGGCGTGAAGATAAGCTGCATGGCGAGGTCCATCTTGCCGCCGGGACAGACGATCGTGTTCGGCCGAGACATGAACGAATCGTGCAGCATCGCGAGCAGGTACGGAAAATCAATGCCGCGCGGGTTGGCGAAGCGGATGACGAGCATGGATTCATCGGGCGTCGGCACGTGCCGCGCGATGAACGGGTTGGAAGTGTCCACCACCGGCACGCGCTGGAAGTTGATGTGGGTGCGCGAGAACTGCGGGATGATGTAGCGGACGTAGTCCGGCATCCGCCGCAGGATGGTGTCGGTCACCGCCTCGGTCGAATAGCCGCGCGCGGCGCGGTCGCGGTGCAGCTTCTGGATCCACTCCAGGTTGATCACCGGCACCACGCCGATGAGGAGGTCCACGTGCTGTGCGACGTTCACGGTATCGGTGACGACGGCGCCGTGCAGGCCCTCGTAGAAGAGCAGATCGGTGTCCGCGGGCAGATCCTCCCAGGCAGTGAAGGTGCCGGGCTTTTGCCCGTAGGCGGCGGCCTCGGTCTCGTCGTGCAGGTACTTGCGCGTGCGCCCCCGGCCGGTTTCGGCGTAGCCGCGAAACAGCGCCTCCAGCTCCTCGAACAGGTTGTTTTCCGGCCCGAAGTGGCTGAAGTGCTGGTTGCCGCGCGCCAGTTCCTCGGCCATTTTCTCGCGCATCTCGTAGCGGTCGTAGCGGTGAAAGGCGTCGCCCTCGACGAACGCGGCTCTCACGCCCTCGCGGCGAAAGATCTGCTCGAAGGTCTTCGACACCGACGTGGTGCCGGCCCCGGAGGAGCCGGTGATCGCGATGATCGGATGCTTCGCAGACAAGAGAGGTCTCCTAGACGGTGGTGGTACCGCGAAACAAGCCGCGGCTGCCGAACAGCGGCGCGTCGTACGGCCGGTCGTTGTGGTCGCGGTGATAGCGCTCGATGCGCTCGACCTCGCTGCGCGCGCCGAAGACGAAGCCGGTGCGCTGGTGCAGCGACTGCGGCTGCACTTCGAGCACCGGGCCGTAGCCGGTGCTCGCGCGCCCGCCCGCCTGCTCGATCACCATGCCGATCGGGTTCGCTTCGTACAGCAGCCGCAGCCGCCCGGCGCGGCAGCTTTCGCGCTCGTCGCGCGGGTACAGGAACACGCCGCCGCGCATGAGGATGCGGTGCGCTTCGGCCACCAGCGAGGCGATCCAGCGCATGTTGAAGTCCCTGCCACGCGGGCCGCTCTTTCCGGCCAGGCACTCGTCCACGTAGCGGCGCACGGCCGGCTCCCAGAAGCGCGCGTTCGAGCTGTTGATCGCGAATTCGCTCGTCTGCTCCGGAATCCTCAGGTCGGGGTGGGTATGGATGAATTCCCCGATCTCGCGGTCGAGCGTGAAACCGTGCACGCCGCGCCCGAAGGTGAGCACGAGCATGGTCGCCGGGCCGTAGATCGCGTAGCCGGCGCAGACCTGGCGCGCGCCCGGCTGCAGGAAGTCGCGCTCCGTAACCTCGCTCGCGCCTTCGGGCGCGCGCAGCACCGAGAAGATCGAGCCCACCGCGACATTGACATCGGCGTTCGACGAGCCGTCGAGTGGATCGAAGGCGAGCAGATAGCGTCCCTTCGGATACTCGTCGGGGATGCGCCGGGGCGCTTGCAGTTCCTCGGAAGCGATCGCGGCGAGCGTGCCGCCCCACTCGGTGGTGCGCACAAAGATTTCGTTCGCGATCACATCGAGCTTCGTCTGCGCCTCGCCCTGCGAATTTGCCGTGCCGGCGGCACCGCGCGTGCCGGCGAGCGCGCCCTTGCCAACGAGCGTGGCGATGCGCTTGCACGCAAGGCGAATGTCGTTCACCAGCGCGGTCAGCCCGCCGGTCGCGTGCGCAAAGCGCCGCTGCTCGGCGATGATGAACTCGGTGAGCGTGCGTTCGCCGGCGTACATGGCGGCGGGGCGGCTCAGGCCTTGAGCAGCCGCGGCGCGGCAAAGCGCCGGCGCAGCAGGGCGAGATCGAGCCAGGGAGCGCCGAGCACCCGCTCGGCTTCGGGACCGAGCGGCGTCTCGGGGTCGCCAAGCGACGGGATGAGAAGATCGGCCCGGGCGAAATCTTGGCGGATGGTCCAGCGGCTCGGCGTGGCGACCGTATAGAGCCCTGCTGCTTTCGCGGCGGCGACGCCGTTGGCCGAATCCTCGAACGCCACGCAGGCGGCGGTCGGTACGCGCAGGCTCGCGAGGGCAAGCTCGTAGAGGTCGGGCGCCGGCTTGCGGCGCGCGACCTGCTCGGCCGAGACGAGCGCCGCCACCCCGGTCGCCAGATCGGGCCCGAGCGCGGCGGTGAGCAGCGGCCAGGCGTTTGCCGCCGCCGAGCTCGCCACTACACCCACGCGCAGCCCTGCGGCGCGCGCCTCGCGAAGTAGCCGAGCGACTCCGGCACGCGGCCGCGCTGTGCCGGCGGCGATGAGCTCCCCGAGAATCCGGGTCTTGGCGCGATGCAGCGCCGGAACGAGCCGCCGCAGCTCGATCTTTTCGGCGGGGGAAAGCGCAAGGCGATCGATGTAGTGGCCGATACGGTCGGCGCCGCCCGAGACCGCGAGCAGATCGGCGTACAGATCGAGGCCCCAGTTCCACCCCAGGTCGAATTCCTGGAACGCCTGGTTGAAAGCACGCCGGTGCAGCTCCTCGGTGTCCACCAGCGTGCCGTCGAGGTCGAAGACGAGCGCTTCTAGCATCAGGTGGGGCTCTCCGTCGCAGCGCGGAACACCCGGCTGGCACGGATGTCCTCGGCTTCCAGCGTCATCAGATCGGCGCTCGCAAGAGGCCGCTCGCGCCGCGCGAACAGCCGGCTCGCGTGCCGCAGCCGGGCCCGGTCGAGTGCGTTGCGGATCGAGCGCGCGTTGGCGAAATGCGGCTGCTGGCGGCGCAAAGCGATGTACTCGCGCAGCGCCTGCGCCGCCGACTCGCTCAAGCGGTATTGCATGCCGCGCAGCATGACCTGCGCGATCTCAAACAGTTCCTCGTCGGTATAGTCCGGAAAATCGATGTGGTGCGCGATGCGCGAGGCCATGCCGGGGTTGGAGGAGAAGAACCGCTCCATGCGATCGCGGTAGCCGGCCAGGATCACGACGAGGTCGTCACGCTGATTCTCCATCACCTGCAGCAGGATCTCGATCGCCTCCTGCCCGTAGTCGCGCTCGTTCTCCGGCCGGTGCAGGTAGTACGCTTCGTCGATGAAGAGCACGCCTCCGAGCGCGCGCTTGAGCACCTCCTTCGTCTTTGGCGCGGTGTGGCCGATGAACTGGCCGACCAGATCGTCGCGCGTGACGGCGACCAAGTGCCCTTTGCGCACGTATCCGAGCCCGTGCAGGATCGCCGCCATGCGCAGCGCCACTGTCGTCTTGCCTGTGCCGGGATTGCCGGTGAAGCTCATGTGCAACGACGGGGCGGCGGCCTCGAGGCCGACCGAACGGCGCAGCTTCTCGACCAGGAGCAGCGCCGCGATCTCGCGCACCCGCGTCTTCACTGGCGCAAGCCCCACCAGTTCGCGCTCGAGCGCCTCCAGCGCCGCATGCACGTTCGAGTCGCGGTAGAGTGCCTCCAGATCGAGCAGTAGGTCCGCGCGCGCGGTCACGGTGTGCTCCGGTGCCACGGCCGGTCAGTAGCGCTCGCCCTCGGGCCGGGCCGCGGCGTACGGATGCGCCGTATAGCGCAGGTTGCGGCCCGCGGCTTCGGTGCGCTGAAGCGCAAAGCCGGGTTCGTGCTTCGGCCGGTTGACGATGAAAGAAAGGCGCAGCGACTCCCAGCCGCGCGTCGAATCGAACGCGTTCACCTTGATGTAGCGGTTCGGGAAAGCCTTGCGGCATTCGTCAAGCGCGGCCATCACGCCGGCGCAATCCCTGAGGTCGAAAAGCGGCAGGCCGAACATCTCCCAGTAGGTGTTGCGCGGATGCGGATCGTCGGTGTATTCGAGCGACACCGCCCAGCCGTTTTTCAGGCAGTACTCGATCTGCGCCCGGATCTGCTCGTCGCTGAGGTCGGGGAGGAACGAAAAGGTGCCTTGCGTCAATCGCATGGATCCATCTCCTTCAGGCGGCGACCGGGGTGGGAACGAAGTCGGGCGTGTCGGTCGAGGCGTAGTCGAACGTCACCTCGCCCCAGGTGTCGAGCGCGGCCTTGAGCGGCGCGCAGTGGCGCGCCGCCCGCGCGAGGATCTGCGGGCCTTCGTTCCAGATATCGCGGCCTTCGTTGCGCGCAAGGATCATCGCCTCCAGCGCGACGCGGTTGGCGGTCGCGCCCGCGGCGATGCCCATCGGATGGCCGATCGTGCCGCCGCCGAACTGCAGCACCACGTCCTCTCCGAGGTAGGCGAGGAGCTGGTGCATCTGCCCGGCGTGGATTCCGCCGGAGGCGACCGGCATCACCCGCCGCAGGCTCGCCCACGGCTGCTCGAAGAACAGGCCGCGCTGCAGGTCCACCGCGTTGTGCGGCTCGCGCAGCACGTTGTAGAAGCCCTGCACCGAATTCGGGTCGCCCTCCAGCTTGCCAACGATGGTGCCGGCGTGCAGATGGTCCACGCCGGCCATGCGCATCCATTTGGCGATGACGCGGAACGATACGCCGTGGTTCTTCTGGCGCGTGTACGTCCCGTGGCCGGCGCGGTGCAAGTGCAGGATCATGTCGTTCCTGCGCGCCCACTTCGACATGGACTGGATCGCGGTGTAGCCGATCACGAGGTCGATCATGACGATGACGCTGCCCAGTTCTTTCGCGAACTCGGCGCGCTCGTACATGTCTTCCATCGTCGCCGCGGTGACGTTGAGGTAGTGGCCCTTGACCTCGCCGGTCGCGGCCTGCGCGCGATTGACCGCCTCCATGCAGTACAGGTACCGGTCGCGCCAGTGCATGAAGGGCTGCGAGTTGATGTTCTCGTCGTCCTTGGTGAAATCGAGCCCGCCGCGCAGCGCCTCGTACACCACGCGGCCGTAGTTCTTGCCCGAAAGCCCCAGCTTGGGCTTGACGGTCGCCCCGAGCAGCGGCCGGCCGAACTTGTCGAGCCGCTCGCGCTCGACCACGATGCCGGTCGGCGGCCCGTCGAAGGTCTTCAGGTAAGCGACCGGGATGCGCATGTCCTCCAGGCGCAGCGCCTTCACCGCCTTGAAGCCGAACACGTTGCCGATGATCGAGGCGGTGAGGTTGGCGATGGAGCCGGGCTCGAAGAGGTCCAGGTCGTAGGCGATGTACGCGAAATGCTCGCCCGGCCTGCCGGGTACCGGCTCGACGCGGTAGGCCTTGGCGCGATAGACCTCGCAGGCTGTCAGCCGGTCGGTCCAGACCACGGTCCAGGTCGCGGTGGAGGATTCGCCTGCCACCGCAGCGGCTGCTTCCTCCGGCTCGACGCCTTCCTGGGGAGTGATGCGAAAGAGCGCGAGGACGTCGGTGTCCTTGGGCTCGTAGTCGGGCTGCCAGTAGCCCATCCTGCGATAAGGAATGACGCCTGCCTTGTATCGCTCCATGCCGCCTTGCTCCAGATAGTGGTGGATGCGCTGAAATATCGAGGAGCACGGCGATAAGGTAAAGTCAAAAATCCTTACGACAGGATTCAGAAACGCTTATGAAAGGGGTGACACTCCGCCAGCTCAATGCCTTCGTCTCTGTCGCGAAGCACGCCAGCTTCGCCCGGGCCGCCGAGGAGCTGCATCTCACCCAGCCGGCGGTTTCCATGCTCGTCAAGGACTTGGAGACCGCGGTCGAGTTGCCGCTTTTCGAGCGCGCCGGGCGCTCGGTGCGCCTGACCATGCCCGGCGAGTACCTGCTGGTGTACGCGCGGCGGGTACTCGCCACCATGAGGGAGGCGGGCGATGCGATGGCGATGCTGCGCCGCGCCGAGGGCGGGCAGATGACGATCGGCATGGTGAGCACCGCGAAGTACTTCCTGCCCCGGTTGCTCGCGCGCTTTCGCGCCGAGCACCCGGCGGTCGAGATTCGCCTTGCGGTCGGCAATCGCGAGCAGCTCTCGCGCCTGCTGCATGACCACGAGGTGGATCTGGCGGTGATGGGCCGCCCGCCGCGGGAGCTGGACACGCGCGCCGAGCCCTTCGCGGCGCATCCGCTTGGCGTGATCGCCTCACCCGGCCATGCGCTCGCGCGCCGGCGCGAGATCGCCCCCAAGGCGCTCGAAGGCGAAGCCTTCATCGTGCGCGAGCCGGGCTCGGGCACGCGCGCGGCGATGGAGCACTTCCTGCGCGAGCATCGCGTCACGGTGCGGCCGATCATGGAGATGGCGAGCAACGAAACCATCAAGCAGGCGGTGATCGCGAACATGGGCCTGGCGTTCCTTTCGCTGCACACGACGGCGCTGGAGCTGTCGGTAGGCCAGATCGCCCTGCTGGATGTCGCCGGCACACCGGTGATGCGCCGCTGGCACATCGTCAACGTCCGGGCGAAGGCGCTTTCGCCGGCGGCCGAGGCGTTCCGCTACTTCGTGCTCGAGCAGGGCGAGCGGCTGCTCGCCGAGCAGTTCGGGGGGTCGGTGCCCGTGGCGCGCTAAGACGCCACGGACCGCTCAGTATTTCCAGCCGATCGCGACGCCGAGCGAGTTCTGGTACATGCGCAGGTTCGCCTCGCCCCCGCCGAAGGCCGCCGGGATCGAGCCCGAGCCGTTCACCTTCTTGCGAAAGGCGTGCATGTAACCGACGGTGATCTCGCGACCGCCCGTCTTCCAGGTGGCTCCGAGCGTCACGTGATCCTCCATCACCGCCGGGAAGATCGTGTTGAGGAAGGTGTATTGCGGCGGGATCGGCTGCCGGCCGGTGACAAAGCCCGCGCGCAGGGTCAGGTCGCTCGACCAGTCGTAGGCGAGCCCGAGCTTGTAGGCGGTCATGTTCCTCCAGCCGAAACCCGGCCCGTTCGCGGCGCCGAGCGCGCAGGTGCCGGCGAACAGGCAATCCGGCGTCGTTCCGATCGCCGGCACCTTGGCATAGTCAATGCGCTGGATGTCGCCGGCGACGGTGAGCCGCGGCGTCGCCTGCACCGCGATCCCGATGCCGTAGGTCGCCGGAATGTCGAGATCGCCGCCGTTGCGGAACAGGCCCTGGTAGCGGTCGAGCTTGCCCATGTTGGTGCGCGGCTGCAGCATCGCGCCGAGGGTGACGTTCTCGCTCACCTTTCCGGTCCAGCCGATTCGCAGACCGACGCCGCTCGAGCTGTCGCGCCCGCGGTTGCTGACGTTGGCCGGGCTCGCCGAGAACGCGCCGAAGCCCTCCAGCCCCTGCGCGCCGAACTGGTGATAGGCGAGGTTGAGCGACAGGCCGATCGCATGATTCGGGTTCGGCTTCCAGGCGAGAGTAGGCGCGACGAAGAGCTGCATGTAGTCCACGCCGCCGGGATGCGAGCCGCCAAAGGCCGCGAATGGATTGCGGTCGAACGTGGTGTTCATCCCGCCGTTGCCATAGACGAGAAGCCCGAGCGTCAGCTCGGGGCGCATCGCCCAGCTGACGGAGGCGCCGGGGATGAGGAAATCCCTGCGGCCGCTCGCGCTGTAGCTGCCGTTCAACCCGGGGGTAACGCTCCCGGTGAACTCGGCATCGCGGATCGGCCGGAACCAGTCGAGCTCCAGGTCCACGCGGCTGCCGGCAAATCCCAGATTCGCGGGATTGGTGATCGCCGAGCTCGCGTCCTGTGGCAGCGCGATCGCGACTCCGCCCATGCCCTTTGCCTTCAGGCCGTAGCCATGGGCGAAATAGCCCGTCGTTGCGGCCGCGCCCAGGGGTGCGGCAAGCACAGCGGCGGCGGCAATGCGAATCAACCTCATCTGTCTCCTCCTTTTGCTTTTCGTGCGTTCGCTAGATGAAAAGGCTCACGTCGGCGTCGCGCGCCATCGGCAGAAAGGTCGCCGCGCCGACGTAATCCTTCACTTCCGGTATGAAGTCCTCGCGCGTGAAGCCGAACAGATCCACCGTCATCTGGCAGCCGATCAGGTTCACGCCCGACTCGATGCACGCCTGCCGCAGCGACTCGACGTCGGCGACCCCCTTCGCGCGGATCGTCTGCTTCATGAGCGCGGTGGCGACCGACTCGAACCCGGGCAGGATCGCCTGCACCGCGTTCGGGATGTTCCAGTTGATGCGCTTGAACCATTCCGGCCCGAACGGCATCTTCATCGGCATGCCCGGATTGCCGAGCGGGCTCACCTTCAGGCCGCTCAGGTCACGGCGCAGCAGGTTGAGGCCGTAGAAGGTAAAGAACACCGACACCTCCCAGCCGAGCGCCGCTGCGGTCGAAGACAGGATGAAGGGCGGATAGGCCCAGTCGAGCGTGCCCTTGGTGGCGATGATCGTCATCGAGGGCGTCTTTTTCTCGCGCAGCTCAGCAAGCTTCTTGGGCAGCAGCTCGCCCAGCCTTTCTTCGATCAGGCGGTCGAGCGCCGCCTTGTCAGGCAGTGCGGACATGGCGACTCCTTGCAGGCGGTGAACCTAATACTCCTTGAGAGTATCGCGCAAAATGTTCCTTCTGATTACCCAGACGAATTTTCTTATGCTGCGGCGCGGCAAGGAAGAGGTCTGGCTGTCTCGATACCCGCCGGTGTATATTGGCGGCGGACGCCGATGCACCGGAGGGGAGGCCGAGTGAGCGAACCCAGAATGCACGACGAGGCGGCGAAGAAGGCGATGGACGTGCGCCTTGCCCGGATCGAGGGGCAGGTGCGGGCGATTCGGCGCATGATCGCAGCCGACGAGCCGTGCGAGAGCATCGCGCAGCAGCTCGCCGCGGCGCGCCGCGCGCTCGATCGGGCCTTCTACGAGATGGTGGCGTGCATGATCCGCCAGGAGTTGCCAGCGGCCCCGCAGGCGCGCAGCGCGCATGCCGGCCGGGTCGCCGAGCTGCTTGCGCGCTTCGGCTGAACAGGTATCTTTACGCTACAGGATGACCGCATGAAATTCGACAAGGAACTCGACGCCCGCGGGCTCAACTGCCCGCTTCCCATCCTGCGCGCGAAGAAGGCGCTCTCCGACATGCAGTCCGGACAGGTGCTGAAGATCGTCGCGACCGATCCGGGCTCGGTGAAGGACTTCCAGGCGTTCGCGAAGCAGACCGGCAACGAACTCCTCTCGCACTCCGAGGCGAACAAGGAGTTCACGTTCTTCCTCAAGCGCAAGTAGCCAGCGCGCCCGCGCCCGCCGGGGAGGGAGCGATGCGCTGGATGGAGCGGCTCGCGGCGATCGAGGCGCTGGAGGACGCGCCCTTCGATCCGGTGCTGGTCGCCGAGATGGAGCAGGCGAGCGCATCGGCGCTGCGCCCGATCCGCTTCTCGACACCGACCTTCAAGGCGTATTCGAGCTGCGAGCTGGAGGGCTGCGGCAAGAACAGCTTTCCGGCATTTTCGATCACCGCCGGCGGCTGCGCGCTCAACTGCGATCATTGCCGCGCCAAGATCCTGGAGCCGATGATCCCGGCGACGAGCCCGGAGATGCTCGAGCGCCGGGTGCGCGAGATGGTCGCGACCCAGGAACTGCAGGGCTTTCTCCTCTCCGGCGGCTCGAACAAGGCGAACGAGATCCGCTACGAGCGCTACTGGCCGGCGGTGGAGCGCCTGAAGCGCGACTTCCCGTGGCTGCGGATCGCGGTGCACTCGGCGCTCCTCGACGGCGCGCGCGCGCGGGCGATGGCCGACGCCGGGGTGGACACCGCGATGATGGACGTGATCGGGTCGGAGCGAACGATCCGCGAGGTCTACCATCTGGATCGCCCGGTCGCCGACTTCGAGGAAACGCTCGCCGCCCTCTGCGCGACGCGCATGGAGGTGGTGCCGCACATCGTCATCGGGCTGCACTACGGGCGGGTGCTCGGCGAGCCGGTGGCGCTCGACATCGTCTCGCGCCACCGCATTCACTCGCTGGTGCTCGTCGTGGTGATGCCCTTTTATGCGAAGCCGGGTACCTTTGCGACACCGGACGCGGCCGAGGTCGGCCGCATCTTTCTGCAGGCGCGCCGGCGCATTCCCGAACGCCCTGTGCTTCTCGGCTGTGCGCGTCCTCCCGGCATGCACCGGCGCGTTACCGACGCGTACGCGGTGATGGCGGGACTGGACGGCATCGCCTTTCCGGCCGATGGCGCGCTCGCGGTGGCGCACGCAATCGGCCGGCCGGCCGATCAGGCGCACGCCTGCTGCTCGGTGAAGACGGAGCGCACCATCCGGCTCCATCCGCGCCCCGCCCTCGCCGCATGAGCGAAACCTGCGACGTGCTGGTCATCGGCCTCGGGCCCGCGGGAGCGAGCGCGGCGGCGGCGGCGGCGCGGCGCGGCTGCCGGGTCATCGCGCTCGACCGGCGGCGCGAGCCGGGCCGCCCGGTGCAGTGCGCCGAGTTCGTGCCGGCGCTGATCGGCGCGCATCCGGAGGACCTCGCCCGCTCGGTGCGCCAGCCGATCGAGGCGATGGCCACCTTCGTCGAGGACGATCCGCCCGACTGGAAGCCCGATTTTCCCGGCCGCATGCTCGACCGCGCGGCGTTCGATGCGGCGCTGGTTGCGCGCGCCGTGCGCTCGGGCGCCGAGGTGCGGTTTTGCTCGCCGGTGCGCCGCCTCGCCGCCGACGGCACGGTGCGGCTTGCCGATGGCGCGCGTCTGCGCGCTCGCGTGGTGATCGGCGCCGACGGCCCGCGCTCGGTCGCTGGCCGCGCGATCGGCAGCGTCAATGCCTCGCTCGTCGAGACCCGCCAGATCACGGTGCCGCTCGCCGCGGCGCACGCGGCGACCGACATCTTCCTCTCGGCTCGCATTCCCGGCGGCTACGGCTGGCTGTTCCCGAAGGGAAACGTCGCCAACCTGGGCGCCGGCGTGCATCCTGCGCACCGCTCGCGCCTGAAGGAAATCGTCGCCGCACTGCATGCGCGCCTCGTCGCCGAGGGCCGTGTCGGCCGCGAGGTCCTCGCCCTCACCGGCGGCGCGATCCCGGCGGGCGGGATGCTGCGCCCGCGCGGCTCGCTCGGCCAAACCGTCGTGCTGCTCGCCGGCGACGCGGCCGGCCTGGCGAATCCGGTTACCGGCGCGGGCATCGCCGCTGCGGTGCACTCGGGCCGGCTCGCCGGCGAGGCGGCGGCCGACGGCTCGTTCGCCGAATACGAGGAAGAACTGCAAAGCGTCTATTCGGCCTCGCTCGAGCGCGCGCTTTGCCGCCGGCGCGAGCTGCTCGCCTCGGCGAGCGGCAAGCGCGAGCTGCGCCGCGGCTGGATCGCCTACCCGGAGTACTGGCAATGAGCTGCTACCGACCCGAATCGCAGAGCGCGGCGCCGATGCAGCCGCGCTCACCCGGCGTCATCCCGATCGCGCTGAGAAACGGCGCGCGCGTCAAGAGCGCGAACGTTCCGCCGCAGGGCGTGTACCTGCCCAACCACAACATCCTCACGCCGAACATGCGCTCGCCGGAGTACGTGCAGATGTCCACCGCGGCGGCGATCACCCTGGGGATCATGAGCGGCAGGATGTACCGCTGCGAGTGCACGCGCTGCCTCAACCTGCTGCTCACCTATCCGGAGGGCTGCCGCGCGAACTGCGCCTACTGCGGCCTCGCGCGCCACCGCGAGGCCGAGCGCGACTACGCCGATCGCAACTTCATCCGCGTGGACTGGCCTGCGGTGCCGCTTGCCCGGGTGATCGAGAAGGTCGCGGCGGACGGCGCGGCGAGCCCGTTTCACCGCATGTGCATCTCGATGATCACGCACCCGCGCTCGGACGAGGACACGCGCACCGTGCTCAAGGCCTGGACCGACCGCATCGATCCGTCGGCGATCCCGGTTTCGATCCTGTCCAATCCGACGACGATGACGCGCGAAGACGTGAAGACCCTGCGTGAACTCGGCGCCGAGATTTTCACCGTGGCGCTCGACGCCGCGACCCCGGAGATCTTCGATCGCACCCGCGGCAAGGGGGTACAGTCGCCGCACTCGTGGGCAAAATACTGGGAAATCCTGATGCATGCGCGCGACATCTTCGGGCCGCAGAAGTTCGGCGCCCACATCATCGTCGGCATGGGAGAGACCGAGTACGACGTGCTCGCGCTGGTGCAGAAGCTGGTGGATCTGGGCGGGCACAGCCACCTGTTCTGCTTCTTTCCGGAGAAGGGCTCGCTGATGGATCATCTGCCGGCGACGCCGCGCGATCAATGGCGGCGCGTGCAGCTCGCGCGCTATCTCATCGACTATCGCGGCGCGCGCATCGAGCACATGCGCTTCGACGGCGACGGGCGCGTCACCGACTACGGCGTACCGCCGCGGGAGCTGGAGGAGGTGATCGAGGCGGGCGTGGCGTTTCGGACTTCCGGTTGCCCGGGCAAGTTCGCCGAGGACATCTCCGCCTGCGACCGGCCGTACGGCGACTCTCCCCCCTCCGACATCGCCAGCTATCCGTTCGCACCCTCGCGCGCCGACCTGCGGCGCATCCGCCGGCAGCTCGGCCTCGCGCCGCAGCGGTGACGGTCCACGTCATCCAGCACACCTCGGGCGAATTCCTCGGCCTGATCGAGGACCACCTCGAAGGGCGCGGCGTGCGCTTTCGCTACTGGCGGCCGTTTGCCGGCAGCAGCGCGCTGCCGAAGCCGCAGGCGCTGGATGACGGGCTGCTCCTGCTCGGCGGCGGGCCCTGGGGAAGCGCCGGTGCCCGCGACCTTCCGACGCTCGCCCAGGAAGTCGCGCTCGCGCGCGCCTGTCTGGAGCAGGGAAAGCCGGTCGTCGGCATCGGCCTGGGCGCTCAGATCCTTGCGCTCGCCGCGGGCGGAGGCTCGGCGAGCGCCCCGCTCGCGTTCGAAGTCGTGACGGCCCGGCGCGTTGCCATAAGCGCGCTCGATGGCTTTCTGCCGGAAACTTATCCGGTCGCGATCTACATGCGCGATCGCCCGGTGCCGCCGCCGCAGGCGCAAATCCTCGCGCTCGATGAGGCAGACCGCCCGGCGCTGTGGCGCATCGGCGCCTGCGGCTTCGGCTTCTCCGGCCATCCGGGCCTGAAAGTCGGCATGGTCGAGGACCTGATCATGGAGTTCGAGGAGGTGCCGGAAAACTACGGCGCGACGCTCGAACGGCTGCGCGCGGTGCAGCGCAGCATCGAGGACGCGCTGGTGCCGATCATGGCCGGACTGGTCGCCGCGACCGGCTGGATCCGCGCTCCGGCCTGAAAGGTCGGCCCCGGGGCATCTTGCACTTTAGAAATCTCTAATATATTCTGGTCCGGATACGGGCACGGCGAAGCAAGGAGGAACCGGCGTGGCGAAGAAGCTGCTCATCGTGATGGCGAACACCGACCCGCGCAACGGCGAGGAGCTGGGCGCGCCGATTTTCCAGGCTTCGGTGGCGGCGGCGATGGACTACGAGGTCGAAGTGATTTGCACCGCCACCGCCGGGCGCTTGATGAAAAAGGGCGTCGCCGAGAAGCTGCGCGTCAAGGAGGGCTCGCCGAAGACCGTCTACGACTTCATCAAGGAGGCGCACGAGGCGGGCGTGAAGTTCTACTGCTGCTCGCCGAACCTGGATCTCTTCGACATGAAGCCCGAGGACCTCATCCCCGAGTGCAGCGGCGTGGTGGGTGGCGCGCACCTCATCGAAGAGGTGATGGAAGGCGACTGCAAGGTGATGACCTACTGAGGCGACGATGGCGCACGCGACGGCCACCCGCGTCCAGCAGCGCGCCGGCGATCCGGTTTCGGACAAGCCGCCGGTCGCGCGCGAAAAGCTGGAGGAGATCTTCCGCGACATCCAGTCGGACCTGAGGTTCGACCACGAGCTAAACGGGTGCCTGAACTGCGGCATCTGCACCGCGACCTGCCCGGCGGCGCACTACTACGATTTTTCGCCGCGCGAGATCGTGCAGCTGCTGTGGACCGAGAACCTGGAGGGAATCTACGACGCGATGCAGGAAAAGATCTGGGCCTGCGCCCAGTGCTACACCTGCGCCGCGCGCTGCCCGTTCGGCAATTCGCCCGGCGGCCTGGTGATGCTGATGCGCGAGACCGCGATCAAGCACCGCATGGACTCGGCGAAGAACGTGCTCAGGCCCTTCAGCCGGGTGATGCTCAAGCTGGTGTCCACCGGCAACCAGCTCGCGCCGGACATGATCACCAAGGACCACTTCCCGGACTGGGGCCCGAACATCTCCAAGGTCGAGGCGCCGCTCAAGCTGCTGCGGCAGGCGATCCCGATGCCGACGCTGAACACCACCGCGACCGCCTGGGAAGTGAATCTCAGGACCTCGATCGAGCTGTACACCATCTGGGAAGAAACCGGGGTGCTCAGGCAGCTCGAAGGCATTGACCAGAATCTGTTCGACGTGATCTCGGATTTCATGGACGAAAAGCGCGAGGAGTGGAACGACTTCCTCGCCGAGCAGCAGGACAACGAAGGAGGCGAAGATGACTGAGCGATTCACGGGGCACGGCCCAGAGTGGCGCGACGCGAAACTCTCCGCGCAGGAAGCGCGCATCGCCACCGCATGGGTGGAGCTGAAGGTGGACCGGCGCTCGATGCTCACCGGCAAGGACCGGGTCGAGGACGTGCGCGACGCGATGTGGGAGCTGGAGAAGGACGGCGAGATCGTCGTGCACCGCATCACCGACGAGCATGCGCCGGTGGTGGTGAAGACGCTCTACGGCTGGGACAAGAAAATCCCGACGCGGCGCCTGTGGCACCACAAGTCCTGCGGCCAGTGCGGCAACATTCCCGGGTATCCGACCTCGCTCCTGTGGCTGATGAACCGGCTCGGGGTCGAGTACCTCGACGAGACCGACCAGACTTCATGCACGGCGTGGAACTACCACGGCTCGGGCATCGGCAACATCGAGAGCCTGGCGGCGGTGTTCCTGCGCAACTTCCATCAGGCGTACGTGGCCGCGCGCGCCCAGGGGCTGCCCGACGGCTACTACTACCCCCTGGTTCACTGCGGCACCTCGTTCGGCAACTACAAGGAGGTGCGCGCCTACCTGATTCACTCGGCGAAGCTGCGCGAGCGCGTCAAGGCGATCCTCGGCAAGCTCGGTCGCCTGGTGGACGGCAAGCTGCTGATCCCCGAGGAGGTGGTGCACTACTCCGAGTGGGTGCACGTGATGCGCGAGCCGATCGCCGCGATGCGCGAAATTGACTGCAGCGGCCTGCGCGCCACGATCCATCCGGCGTGCCACGTCTACAAGATGGTGCCGGAAGACGCGATCTACGACGACAACATCCTCGGCGGCAACCGGCTCGCGGTCTCCACCGGTCTCATGCAGGCGCTGGGCGCCGAAGTGGTGGACTACTCGACCTGGTACGACTGCTGCGGCTTCGGCTTCCGCCATATCATCTCGGAGCGCGAGTTCACGCGCTCGTTCGCCATTGACCGCAAGGTACGGGTCGCGGTCGAGGAGGCGCGCGCCGACGTGATGATCGGACACGACACCGGCTGCATCACCACGCTCGACAAGAACCAGTGGATCGGCAAGGCGGCGAACAAGAACTGGCAGATCCCGATCATGGCCGACTGCCAGTTCGCCGCGCTCGTCTGCGGCGCGCATCCGTACAAGATCGTGCAGCTGCACTGGCATGCCTCGCCGGTCGAGACGCTGATGGAAAAGCTCGGCATCGACTGGCAGGCGAAGAAGGCGGAGTTCGTCGCCTACCTCGATCAGGTGAAGGCCGGCAAGGGAGAGAATCTCTACGATCCGCGCCGCCGCATCACTTCCGGCCCGGGCTTCATTCCGATCCGGGCGGCGCAATGAGCCGTCCGATCCTGATCGTCGGCGGAGGGCCCGCGGGCCTCGCCGCCGCGCAGGCGCTCGCCGCGGTCGGCGAGCGCTCGGTGCTGGTGGAAAAGGAGGCGCGTCTCGGCGGCGCGCCGATCCTGTCGGGCTACGCGAAGCTCGTGCCCTCGGGCGAATGGGCGAAGGACGCGATCGGCGGCATGGTGAAGCGCGTCGAGGAAAGCCGGCTCGTGACCGTGCACACCGGCTGCCGGGTCGAGCGCTTCGACGGCGCCCCGGGCGCGTTCACCGCGCGGCTCTCCAACGGCCAGACGGTAGAAGCGGGCGCGGCGATCCTGTGCACCGGCTTCACGCACTTCGATTCGGTCAACAAGCCCGAGTGGGGGTTCGGAACGTTTCCGGACGTGGTGACGACGACCCAGGTCGAGCAGATGATCTCCTCCGGCAAGGGCGTGCGCTGTCCTTCCGACGGACGCAAGCCCGAGCGCGTCGCGATCCTGCTCTGCGTCGGCTCGCGCGACCGGCAGATCGGGCGCGAATGGTGCTCGAAGATCTGCTGCACGGTGTCGTGCAACCTGGCGATGGAGATCCGCGAGGAGCTGCCCGACTGCCACGTCTATATCTACTACATGGACATCCGCACCTTCGGCCTGTACGAGACCACCTACTACTGGAGGAGCCAGGAGGAGTTCAAGGTCAAGTACATCAAGGCGCGGATCGCCGAGGTGACCTCCGACGGCAGGAAGCTGATCGTCAAGGGCGAGGACACGCTGGTCAAGCGCCCGATCACGATCCCCTTCGACATGGTGGTGCACGCGATCGGCATGGACCCGAACGTCGAGAACCGCTCGCTCGCCGAGGTGTTCGGCGTGCGGCTGCAGGAGCACGGCCACATCGCCAAGGGTCACGCCTACGGCGCGCTCGGCGAGACGTCGCGGCCGGGCGTGTTCGTCGCCGGCGCCGCGACCGGGCCGGAGACGATTGACGATTCGATCGCGCAGGCAAAGGCGGCGGCGATGGCGGCGTTGGCGCTCGTGCGCGCGCCGGCGGCCGCGGCCGCCTGAATCCCGTGTTCGCTCCGATCGAGCGCCCGCGCCTCGAACTGAGCGGACCGAAGCTCGCGGCCGCGTTCGAGCGGCTGGTCGCCGCCACCGACGAGCAGGGCGGGGTCGAGCGCTACGTGCTCGCGCTGCAGGCAAAGAGCGCGGCGTTTCGGCGGGCGCTGGTGGAAGCCGACCCGCGCACGCTCGATTGCGCCGAGTTCCGCACGCTTGCGGCGCTGTGCGCCACGGTGCGCCGGCGCATCGCGCCGTACCTCGAAGCGGAAAGGTTTCCGCTGCTGCGCGAGGCGATCGTGCGGCTGCTAGAGGGCTGCGAGGACACCGCCACGGCGGATGTGCGCCTTGCCGCCTTCCGCGATGCGTTTCCGGATGACCGCGAACACCGCTGGACGCACGACCTCGGCGCCGAGATCCTGCACGCGGCGGACCCGGAGCGCTATCCGCTGATGTGCCGCTGGGTCTGGGACGAGGAAACCAACACCGGCGTGCTGCGCGAGATCTGGCATGGCGAGAACCTCGACATGGAGCGCATCGAGGTGCCGGCGTGCTACGCGACGCATGTCATGCTGCGCGAGGAGCTGGCCCAGTACCTCGCCGCGAACGGCGTGTTTCGCGACGTGCTGCAGTACGTGGACCTGCTGCTTGCGCAGGTGTACGCGGACTACATCTCGGAGCAGGGCGGCGCCTATCTGCGCGCCGATTTCAACGTGCCCGAGGATCCGGCGCTGCACCTGCGGCGGCTGCTGGGGCTGGACGGCGTCGGCAGCCGCGGGCGGCTGCGCCTGAAGGCGTCCGTGCCCGGCGCCGGCCGCGAACTTCCCTCCTGAGCCGCGCGCCATGCCGATCCACGAGAAAACGCTCATCCGGCCCGAGAACCTGAAGACGCACGACAAGCTCGTGCTCGACGGGGTGGACGTCTCCGGACACTGGAGCACGTTCATCGAGCCGCGGGTGGTCACCGACTACAACGAGCGGCTGCAGGAGGAGATCGCCGCGCTGCCCGGAGGCGAGTACATCCATCGCTGCTGGCAGTGCGGCTCGTGCACCAATTCGTGCACGGTGAACGCGGTCAATCCCGACTTCAATCCCCGCTACTGGATTTACCTCATCCGCATGGGGATGGAATCGGAGCTGCTGCGCGACAAGGACATCATCTGGCAGTGCGTGTCGTGCAACAAGTGCACCTACGCCTGCCCGCGCGACGTCTTCCCCGAGGGCGTGATGAAGGCGACCGCGCACTGGCTGGAGCTGAAGGGCCACACGCCGAAGAAGCCCTCGATGATCTTCGACGAGGAGTTCACCGACCAGGTGGTGGCGACCGGCAAGATCGAGGAAGGACGGGTGATCCGGGGCTTTTTCGCCAAGACCGGGCAGCCGCTCGCGCAGGACTGGCTCGTCGAGATGGTGAAGCGCGTGGCGCGGCGCCTGCCGGTCCTGCAGGGGATCAAGCTCGCGCTCGCGGCGGTGTTCCGGCCGCGCACGCGCGGCTGGAAGAAGGCCGGCGCGGCGATCGCCGAGTACGTGCACGAGCAGGAAACGCGCCGGCGCAGGGCGCTCGGGCTGGAGGACGGGAAATGAAAGCACAATACCGGCGCGTCGCCTACTACCCGGGCTGCGCGCTCGAAGGCACCGGGCATGCGTACAACCGCTCGACGAAGGCGGTGGGCAAGGCGCTCGGGCTGGAACTGGACGAGGTGAAGAACTGGAACTGCTGCGGGGCGATGGAGGTGAAGAACATCGACCCGAAGGTGCAGACCTATCTTTCGGCGCGCGTGATGGCGATCGCCGCGAACGAGATGAAGGCGGGCGTGGTGATGGCGCCGTGCAACGGCTGCTATCACAACCTGAAGAAGGCCGAATACGACCTCGCGCACGATCCGGCCTCGCGCGAGGTGGTCGAGCGCCTGTCGCAGAAGGCCGGCCACGAAACCTACCGCGCCGGCACGCTCGAAACCATCCACGCGCTCGACTGGATCCGGGACGGGATCGGCGAAGAAGAACTCAGGCGCCGGGTGAAGAACTCGCTCAAGGGGCTGAAAGTCGCCAACTACTACGGCTGCATGTACACCCGGCCGCGGCACATCTTCCCGGAAAAGGACCGCGGCCCGGGAAGCGAGTCCACCTCCCAGCCGCACTTCATGGACGACCTGCTCGCGGCCGCCGGCGCCGAGAACGTGGAATTTCCGCTCAAGACCGCCTGCTGCGGCGGCGCGCACACGCTCTCGGACAGCGACACCTCGACGCGGCTGGTGCTCAACATCCTGCGCGCGGCGGAAGCGGCCGGCGCGGACGTGATCGCCACCGAATGTCCGACCTGCCACTCGGGCCTTGAACTGCACCAGGTGCGCGCCGAGAAGGTGTTCGGCGCGAAGACGAAGGTGGTGATGCTCTACTTCACCCAGCTTCTGGGCCTTGCGCTCGGGATCTCGCCGCGCCGGCTGGGGATCCACGAGAACGTGTCCGACGCGCTCGGCCTGGTGCGCGAGAAGGGCCTGGCGTGAGATCGTTCGACGACATCGAGCGCGACATCGCGGCCGCCGATTCGCCGGCGGCGCTTCTTGCGGCCGCCGAGGAGGTGCTCGAGCGCTGGGTGAGCGCGCGGGGCGGCGAGCCCGCGGCCGAAGAGGTGGAGGGCTTTCGGCTGCTCGCGCTGCACCGCCAGGGCGCGAAGGGCGTGCCGAGCTTCAACGCCTGCCGCGAAACCTGCCGCGAGATCGCGTACCACTACAATCTGCTGACCATGCGGCCGGCCGAGGACCGCGCGCGGCGCCTCGGCATGATGCGACTGCTGGTCACGCATCTTGCGCTTTTCGTGCGCGGCAAGCTGGAGGTGGACAGACTCGGGGAGTTCTGTTGCTCCTCCCGCCCCCTGCGCCTAGAATCGCCCGCCAGCGAACAAGGAGAACACGCGCACCATGGCTGAAGTCCGCGGCTGCCATTTCCCCGACGAACTTCTCTACGACGTCGACAACCACATCTGGTATCAGGAGCTGCCCGACGGCAACGTCAAGGTCGGCATGACGAGCGTCGCCACCGCGATGGCCGGGCAGCTGGTCGCGTTCACGCCGAAGAAGGTCGGCCGTTCCGTCGAGGCCGGCAAGTCCTGCGCCACGGTGGAGTCGGGCAAGTGGGTCGGCCCGGCGAAGTCCGCGGTCGCGGGCACCGTGGTCGCGGTGAACGAGGCGCTCGTCGCGAAACCGTCCCTCGCGAACGAGGATCCCTATGGCGCGGGCTGGCTGGTGGTGATCAAGCCGACCGACTGGGCCGCGGTCAAGGCCAGCCTCACACCCGGCTCGCAGGTCGGACCGAAGTATGAGGCGAAGATGGCGGCGGACAACTTCGCCGGCTGCGCGCCCGCCTGCCCGTCGTGATGGAAGCTTCCACGCAGAGGTCCGCGGCGATCGCCGACATGAACCTGGGCGAGCTGCAGGCGCGCGCGCTGCGCGCCTCCGGCTTGCTCAAGGCGATGGCCAACCCGGTGCGGCTGCTGGTGCTCTGCCAGCTCGCCGAAGGCGAGAAATCGGTCGGGGAGCTCGAACGCGTGGTGGACGTGAGCCAGTCGGCGCTGTCGCAGCACCTTGCACTGCTTCGCCAGCGCGGCATCGTCAAGTTCCGGCGCGAAGGCCAGACCCTTTACTACTCGCTCGCCGGCCCCGAGGCGCCGACGCTCCTTGCCGCGCTCTACGCGGTGTATTGCAGCAACGTGCGCCGCGCCGCCGCGCGGCGGCGCGGCCGCCGTAAAACCGCCTAGTCCGCCGGTTTCGCCACCGGCGGCGAGAGGCAGCCGACCAGCCGCTCGATCCGCGCGCGGTTGAATTCGTTCCACGCCGCGACGACGCGGTTTTCCGCTTCCCCTCCGCCCGCGCCGGTCTCCAGCGCGTAAACGGCGTCGAGCAGCGCCTGGAGCGGCGCGGCGAGCTCCATCGTGCGCGCATCGCCCTGCGTCCAGCCGAGGCGCATCCCGGCCTTGCGGAACGCCGCGGCATCGGCGGCGGTCCGGGCCAATTCCTTCAACCGGCGCAGGCGCGCCAGGTCCTCGCGCAGAAGCTGCGCGCGAAAGAGGCTCGTCTCGGTTGCGGCGAGCCGCTCAAGCTGATCGAGCAGCAGCATCCGGCCTCGCTCCGATGATCTCGCGAATGAAGGCGATCGCGGCCGCGAGCACCGTCTCGCGCGCCTGGTGCAAAGGATAATGGGCGCAGCCCGGAACGCAAAGCGTCCGCAGGCGCCCGGGCAGCAGGCGCGCGAGGGCCTCGAGCTGCGCCACCGAGAAGAACTCGTCGTCCTCGCCCTGGACCGCGAGCACCGGCGAGCGCACCTTCGCCACATATGGCTCCAGCCCCCAGCCTGCGCCCGGGCCTTGCGAGGTCCAGACCTCCACCAGCCGGGCAAAGAGCGCGTCGGTGCGAGCGCCGTGGTGGCGCGCAAGGCGCGCGCGCAGGTCGCCGCGCTCGAAATCCTCGATCTGCCGGGCGATTGCGGCGAGCGTCCTTGCTTCGCGGAAAAGATGCGGCGAGAGCGCGATCACGCCGCGCACGCGCTCCGGGTGCGCCCCGGCGTACGCGAGCGCGATGGACGCGCCGTCGGACTGCCCGATGAGGATCGCCTCGCGCACGCCCGCCTGCGCCAGCACCTCGGGGAGCGCCACCAGCGCCTCCTCCATTAGGTAGTCGCGCGAATAGGGCGGCGCAAGCGGTTCGGACTCCCCCGAGCCCCAGCGGTCGTAGGCGAGCGCGCCGCAGCCGGTCGCGCGCGAAAGCCGCTCGGGCATGTCGCGCCAGAGCCGCACGCTTCCCAGCGCGTCGTGAAGAAAGACGAGCGTCGGCGCGCGCTCCGGCGCCGGGCCCCGCCAGTGCCCGCGCAAACTGCGGCCGGCCGCGCGCAGCGTCAACTGCGCGAGCGCCTGCTCGATAACGGCGCGGAAATCGGCCGGCGCAAGGCCGACCAGCTCGCAACCCGAGCGCGCGAAGAACTGCTCGACCGCCTCGCCCGCCTGCGCCGCCGGAAGGCCGCGCAGGCTCGCCTCCAGGTCGAGGATGGCGCGCGCCGGACTGACGAAGAAGTCGCCGGTGACGAGCACCTCGCGGATGCGCCGGCCGGGACCCTCGAGCCGGATGTCGGCGCGCAGCATTCCGCCGCGCCGCACGAGTGTCGCCGAAACCTGCGGCGCATCGGCATCGGGCGCATCGAGCATGCGCACGAACGCCTCGGTGCCGAACTGCTCCTCGAGCAGCCGCGCCGCGAGCCGCTCCTCCTGCTCGGTCGGCAAGCCCCATTCGGGCACGAGTCCCAGCTCCTCGCGAAAGCCGGCGAGCAACGCCGCTTGCACCTCGTCGAGGGCGGGCACGCGCCCCATCGCCTCGGCGAGCGTGATGACGCGCCGGCGCGCATCGTCGAGCTCGCGCCGCGCGAGCTTTTCCACCGGCACGCGCAGCACCTCGATCATGCGCGCCGGGTCGAAGTCAATGAGGAGCGTCCCCTGGAAAAAAAGCGTGCGTCCCTCGACGAGTCCCCCCGTGCCGCTCACCTTGCGGCCGTGGATCTCGATGTCGTTGCGCGGGCGGAATTCGGCGGCAACGCCGAGCGAGCGCAGTCCGGCGGCCGCGGCGCGGCAGATGCGCGCGGCGACCGTGGCGAGGTCGGCCCCGAGCGCGCCGCGTTCGAGCACCAGCTCCCAGCCGAGCTGACCTTCGTCGAGGTACAGGCCGCCGCCGCCGGTGATGCGCCGCCCGACCTCGATTCCGTGCCGCGCGCAGTATTCGAGCCGCACCTCGTGCGACAGGATCTGGTGCAGCCCGACGAGCGCCGAGGGGCGAAAGCGCAGGAACCGGACCGTGTCGGGGATGCGCCCGGCCGAGTGCGCTTCGACCAGAGCCTGGTCGAAGGCGACGTTCGCCCGGCCGCCGCGCACGCCGGTGTCAATGACGCGCACCGGGCGGGGCACTCGAGGCGCGGATTCGTTCATCTGCGCGCCTCGCGCTAGAACGTTCCCGGATACGCGCCGCCGTCCATGAGCAGGTTCTGGCCGGTGATGTAGCCGGCGTGCACACTGGCGAGGAACGCGCACGCCGCGCCGAACTCTTCGATCGTGCCGAAGCGCTTCGCGGGAATCGCCTGCTCCAGCGCCGCCTTCACCTCCTCAACGGTCTTTCCCTGCCGGCGTGCGTTGAACTCGGTGGTGTTCTTCAGGCGGTCGGTCCAGAAGCGCCCGGGAAGCAGGTTGTTGATCGTGACGTTGTGCTGCGCGACCTGTCGCGCGAGCCCGGCGACGAACCCGGTAAGCCCTGCGCGCGCGCCGTTGGAAAGGCCCAGCTCGGCGATCGGCGCCTTCACCGCGCCGGAGGTGATATTGAGGATGCGGCCGAACTTGCGCGCGATCATGCCGTCGAGCGTGGCGCGGATCATCTCGATCGGCGCGAGCATGTTGGCATCGAGCGCCTTCAGCCAGTCTTCGCGCGTCCACTCGCGGAAGTCCCCCGGCGGCGGACCGCCGGCGTTGTTGACGAGGATGTCGGGCTCGGGGCATGCCGCGAGCGCTGCGGCACGCCCCTCGGGCGTGGCGATGTCGCCCGCGACTGCCGTCACCTTCACGCCGGTGCTTTTGCGGATCTCCTCGGCGGTTGCCTGCAGCGCCTCGCGGCCGCGTGCGGTGATGACGAGATCGACGCCCTCGCGCGCGAGCGCCAGCGCGCAGCCCTTGCCGAGCCCCTTCGAAGCGGCACAGACGAGCGCCTGCCTGCCGCGAATTCCCAAGTCCATGTGCGATCTCCTTTGCCGGTGGCTACCGCCGCTTGCCGAGAATCGAGCCGAGCACGCCGCGCAGCACCTGCCGGCCCAGCTCCGAGCCGATGGCGCGCGCGGCGCTCTGCACGGCGGATTCGAGGACGCCTTTCGACTGCCTGCCGCCACGCGGGCCGGTGCGTCCGAAGAGAATCTCCCTGAGCACGCCGGCGGCGGGCTTCGCCGATTCCGGCGCGCCTTCCTGGCGCTCGGCCGCGCGGCCCTTCAGCTTCTCGTACGCCGATTCCCGGTCCACCGCCTTGTCGTACTTGCCGGCAAGAGGCGAGGCGGCGATGAGGCTTCTTCGGTCGGCCTCCGAAATCGGGCCGAGGTGGCTCGCGGGCGGCACGACGAGCGCACGCTCGACGACCGACGGCCTGCCCTTTTCGTCGAGGAAGGACACCAGCGCCTCGCCCACCGCCAGCTCGGTGATCGCGCGCTCGACGTCGAGCCCGGGATTCGCGCGCAGCGTGCTCGCCGCCGCCTTCACCGCCTTCTGGTCGCGCGGGGTGAAGGCACGCAGCGCGTGCTGCACCCGGTTGCCGAGTTGTCCCAGCACCGACTCCGGGATGTCGAGCGGATTCTGCGTGACGAAATACACGCCCACGCCCCGGGAGCGGATGAGCCGCACCACTTGCTCGATTTTGTCAAGGAGCGCCTTCGGCGCCTCGTCGAAAAGCAGATGCGCCTCGTCGAAGAAAAAGACGAGCTTCGGCTTTTCCGCATCGCCCACTTCCGGCAGGTGCTCGAACAGCTCGGCGAGCAGCCACAGCAGGAACGTGCTGTAGAGCCGGGGCGAATTCATCAGTTTATCGGCGGCGAGGATATTGACGACGCCCCGGCCGCCGCTCGTGCGCATCAAATCCGCGATGTCGAACATCGGCTCGCCGAAGAAACGGTCCGCGCCCTGGCTCTCCAGCGCAAGGAGCCCCCTCTGGATCGCGCCGATCGAGGCGGCGGAGATATTGCCGTACTCGGTGGTGAACTGCGCCGCGTTCTCGCCGGCGAATTGCAGCATCGCGCGCAGGTCCTTGGCGTCCAGGAGCAGCAGCCCGGAATCGTCGGCGATCTTGAACACGAGGTTGAGCACGCCCTCCTGCACCGGGTTCAGGCCGAGCATGCGCGCAAGGAGCAGCGGCCCCATGTCGGAAATCGTCGCCCGCACCGGGTGGCCCTGCTCGCCGAAGACGTCCCAGAACGCGACCGGACACGCTTCCCACCGCGGCTCGATCCTGAGCTTCCTGAACCTTTCCACTACCTTCGGGTTGTCGCCGCCGGGCTGCGCGAGTCCGCTCAGGTCGCCCTTGATGTCGGCCAAGAACACCGGCACGCCGATCGCGGAGAACGCGTGCGCCATCGTCTGCAGCGTCACGGTCTTGCCGGTGCCGGTCGCGCCGGCGATCAGCCCGTGGCGGTTGGCGAGCGCCGGCAGGAGGTGGAGCGCGGTCTTTCCGGCCTTGGCGATGAGAAGCGGCGCGGCCATGGGCAGTAAAATTATGGCATGGCGGGTCACAGCAAATGGGCGAACATCAAGCACCGCAAGGCCGCGGCCGACGCGAAGAAGGGCAAGATCTTCACGCGACTGATCCGCGAGATCACGGTGGCGGCGAAACTGGGCGGCGGCGACCCGGGCTCGAATCCGCGGCTGCGTCTCGCCCTCGAGAAGGCGCGCGACGCCAATCTCTCGAAAGACAGCATCCAGCGCGCGATCCAGCGCGGCACCGGCGAGCTGGAGGGAGCCGCCTACGAGGAGGTGCGCTACGAAGGCTACGGGCCGGGGGGCGCCGCGGTGATGGTGGACTGCCTGACCGACAACCGCACCCGCACGGTGGCCGAGGTACGGCACGCCTTCACCAAGCACGGCGGCAACCTCGGCGCCGACGGGTCGGTCGCGTACCTGTTCCGGCATTGCGGCCAGTTCGTGTTCGCGCCCGGCACGCCGGAGGACAAGGTGATGGAGGCGGCGCTGGAGGCCGGCGCCGATGACGTGGTCACGAACGACGACGGTTCGATCGAGGTGATCTGCGCGCCGGCCGACTTCGAAAGCGTGAAGGCGGCCCTGGAGAAGGCGGGCCTGAAGCCGGAGCTTGCCGAAATCACCATGAAGGCGCTCAACGAGGTGGAGCTCGGGGGCGAGGAGGCGGCGCGCATGCGGCGGCTGCTCGATGCGCTGGAGGCGCTCGACGACGTGCAGAACGTCTATACCAGCGCCGCGCTCGAAGCGGCGTGAGAGTTCTCGGCATTGACCCGGGCCTACGCGCGACCGGATTCGGCGTCATCGAGCGCTCCGGCGGCCGGCTGCGCTACCTCTCGAGCGGCACGGTGCGCTCCGGCGCCGGCGACCTCGCGGCGCGGCTCAAGGTGCTGCTGGAGGGGCTCGGGGAGGTGATCCGGCGGGCGAACCCGACCGAGGTCGCGATCGAGAAGGTGTTCGTCAACGTCAATGCGCAGTCCACCCTTGCGCTCGGGCAGGCGCGCGGAACCGCGATCTGCGCCGCCGTGCTCGCCGGGCTGCCGGTCTCCGAGTACACTGCGCTGCAGGTAAAGCAGGCGGTGGTGGGCAACGGCCACGCCTCCAAAGGGCAGGTGCAGCACATGGTGAAGCGGCTGCTCGCGTTGCCGGGAGACCCCAGCCCCGATGCCGCCGACGCGCTCGCCTGCGCGATCTGTCATGCGCACGGCGCGGGCACCGGTCGCTATTCGCTGCGCGGTCGCAGGCTGCGCCGAGGGCGGCTGGCGTGAGCCGGGGCCGGTCGAGGGGGGCGCCGCGCCGGGTCGGCCGGAAGAAAACGGGGTGCCGTCCTTGATCGGCCGCCTGACAGGAAGGCTCACCGCCAAGCATCCGCCGCAGGTGTTGATCGAGGTGGGCGGCGTCGCCTACGAGGTGGACGTGCCGATGAGCACGTTCTACGCGCTGCCCGCCACCGGCGAGCCGGTGACGCTGCACACGCACCTCGTCGTGCGCGAGGACGCGCACGTCCTGTACGGTTTTGCGACGCTGGAGGAGCGCGCGGCGTTCCGCCAGCTCATCCGCATCTCCGGCGTCGGGGCGCGCACCGCGCTCGCGGTGCTCTCGGGGCTCTCGGTCGCCGATCTCGCGCAGGCGGTGGCGCTGCAGGAACCGGCCCGGCTCACGAAGATCCCCGGCATCGGCAGAAAGACCGCCGAGCGGCTGCTGCTCGAGCTCAAGGGCAGGCTCGCCGATGCGCTGCCGGCGCCTGCGGGCGCCTCGACCGACGGCGCGACCGACATCCTGAACGCGCTGCTCGCGCTCGGCTACAGCGAGAAGGAGGCGCGCGGCGCGCTGCAAGGTTTGCCGCCGGGAATCGGCGTCGCCGAGGGCATCCGCGCGGCGCTCAAGGCCCTGGCAAAATCCTGACCGATGGCGATCGAGACCGACCGGCTGATCTCGGCGGCGCCGCTCGCGGGCGAGGAAGAGCGCATCGAACGCACGCTGCGCCCGGCCACCCTCGCCGAATACGTCGGGCAGAAGAAGATCCGCGCGCAGCTGGAGATCTTCATCCAGGCGGCGCGCGAGCGGCGCGAGGCGCTGGATCATGTGCTGCTCTTCGGCCCTCCGGGCCTGGGCAAGACCACGCTCGCGCACATCATCGCGCGGGAGCTGGGCGTAAGCCTTCGCCAGACCTCCGGGCCGGTGCTCGAGCGGCCCGGAGATCTCGCCGCGATGCTCACCAACCTCGAGCCGCGCGACGTGCTGTTCATTGACGAGATCCACCGCCTCTCGCCGGTGGTGGAGGAGATCCTGTACCCGGCGCTGGAGGACTACAAGCTCGACATCATGATCGGCGAGGGGCCGGCGGCGCGCTCGATCAAGCTCGACCTGCCGCCGTTCACGCTGGTGGGCGCGACCACGCGCGCCGGCATGCTCACCAATCCGCTGCGCGACCGCTTCGGCATCGTCGCGCGCCTGGAGTTCTACGACGAGGCCGAACTCGCCGCGATCGTGCGCCGCTCCGCGGGCCTGCTCGATGTGGCGATCGAGGAGGAGGGCGCGGCCGAGATCGCGCGCCGCGCGCGCGGCACTCCCCGCATCGCCAACCGGCTGCTGCGGCGGGTGCGCGACTACGCGCAGGTGAAGGCCGACGGCCGCGTGACGCGGGCGGTGGCCGATGCTGCGCTCGCGATGCTCGAGGTGGACGCGGTGGGGCTGGACGTCATGGACCGCAAGCTGCTGCTTGCCGTGATCGAGAAGTTTTCCGGCGGCCCGGTCGGGCTGGAGAACCTCGCGCACGCGATCGGCGAGGAGGTGGACACGATCGAGGACGTGCTCGAGCCCTACCTCATCCAGTCCGGGTATCTGCAGCGCACGCAGCGCGGCCGAATGGCGACGCTTGCCGCCTACCGCCATTTCGGCATCGTCGCGCCGGCGGCGGCGCGCGACCTGCTCGCGGGCGACTGAGGAACGATCGCGACCGCAGGCGGCCGGATTCGCGCCCGCGCGCGGCGGGCGCCCCGGGCGCATGCGTGGGCTACAATCGGCCGGTGCTGCAAGTGCCCGGCCCGGAAAAGGAATTTGCCTGGCAGGTGCGGGTCTATTACGAGGACACGGACCGTGGCGGCGTGGTGTACTACGCCAACTATCTGCGCTACTTCGAGCGCGCCCGCACCGAATGGCTGCGCGCGCTCGGCGTGGACCAGGAGCGCATGGCGGCCGAGCAGGGCCTCGGCTTCGTCGTGGTGCGCGCCGAGATTGACTTTCGCACCGGCGCGCGGCTCGACGATCTGCTCACGGTGACCGTGCGACTGCTCGAGGCGCGCCGCGCCTGGTTCTGGCTCGGCCAGCAGGCGCGGCTCGCCGACGGGCGCGTGTGCGCCGAGGCTCGCATCAAGGCCGCGTGCGTGCGCCACCGCGACATGCGCCCGCAGCCGCTGCCGGCCGGGCTTCGCGCGAGGATCGCCGCATGACGGTGACGCAGGACTACGAGCTGTGGACGCTGATCGCCAACGCCTCCCTGGTGGTGAAGGCGGTGATGGCGCTGCTCGCCGCGGTGTCGTTCATGTCGTGGATGTTCATTTTCCGCAAGTGGTTCACGATCCGGCGCGCGCGCGAGCAGACCGACCAGTTCGAGCGCGAGTTCTGGAGCGGCAACGACCTCAACGCGCTGTACCAGGGGGCGGTGAACGCGCGCCATAGCATCGGCAGCCTGGAGCGCATCTTCGAGGCGGGCTACCGCGAGTTCGCCAAGCTGCGCGGACAGCGCGGCACCGACGCCTCCGTGATGGTGGACGGCGCGCGCCGCGCGATGCGCGCCACCTACCAGCGCGAGATGGATTTCCTCGAGCGCCATCTCGCCTTTCTCGCCTCCACCGGCTCGGTGAGCCCGTACGTGGGCCTTTTCGGCACGGTGTGGGGAATCATGCATGCGTTTCGCAGCCTCGCCAGCGTGCAGCAGGCCACCCTCGCGCAGGTCGCCCCCGGCATCGCCGAGGCGCTGATCGCCACCGCGATCGGCCTGTTCGCCGCCATCCCGGCCGTGGTCGCCTACAACCGCTTCTCGCACGACATTGACCGGCTCGCGATCCGCTTCGAGAGCTTCATGGAGGAGTTCTCGAACGTGCTGCAGCGCCAGACGGCGGTGAGGTAGGCGGGGATGTCGCGGCTGCACTCGCGGCGGGCGCCGATGCACGAGATCAACGTCGTACCGTACGTGGACGTGATGCTCGTGCTGCTGGTCATTTTCATGGTGACCGCGCCGCTCGTCGCACCCGGCGTGATCGACCTGCCGTCGGTGGATAAGGCCTCGGCGCCCAAGCTCGCGCCGATCGAGATCCTGATCGCCGAGGACCGCAGCCTGACGCTTCGCGAGCGCGACGCCGCCGGCCGCATTCTCGCCGAGCGGCCGATCCGGCGCGACGAGATCGCGAAGGCGGTGAAGGACCCGAAGACGCCGGTGCTGATCGCCGGCGACCGCAACGTGAAATACGAGGCGGTGCTCGCCCTCATGGACGAGCTGCGCGCCAGGGGCGTCGAGCGCGTCGGCCTGCAGGTGAAACCGAGGCAATGACGGCGGCGGTCTTCGACGAACGCGCCGAGCCGGGCGCGCTCGCCTCGGCGTTTCTCGCGGCGCTCGTGCATATCGCGCTGCTTGCCGTTCTCGTCCTCGGCGTGCGCTGGCAGAACCCGCCGCCGGAGCCGGTGAGCGCGGAGCTGTGGGACGCACCGCAGGCCGCGCCCCCGCCTGCGCCCGCTGCGAAAGCGGAACCGCCGCCTGCGGCGGTGCCGAAACCGGAGCCGCGCATCGAGAAGCCCGACATCGAGGTGAAGGCGCCGCCGAAGCCGAAACCCGAGCCGCCGAAATCGGCCCCGAGGCCGGAGCCGCCCAGAATCGCACCGAAGTCCAACGCAGAAAAGGCGGCGCCCAGGCCGCCGGTGGACGCCGACGTGCAGCGGCGGTTGCGCGAGGAGCTGGCGCGCGAGCAGCAGCAGCTTGCGCTGGAGCACGAGCGCGCGGCGATCCGCGACAGCCTCGCGCGCGACGCCGCGGCCGAGCGCGCGCGCGCGCTCGCCACCTGGGTGGACAGGATCCGCGCCAAGATCCGCGGCAACATCCTGCTGCCGCCGGACTTGAAGGGCAACCCCGAGGCCATCTTCGACGTGGTGCAACTGCCCACCGGCGAAGTGCTCTCGGTGAAGCTGCGCAAGTCGAGCGGGCACGCCGGCTACGACCAGGCGGTCGAGCGCGCGATCCTCAAGTCTTCGCCGCTGCCCAGGCCCGATCGGCCGGAACTTTTTCAGCGCGAGCTGGAGCTGAGGTTCCGGCCGCTCGACCGGTGAGGCGACACGCTTTGCCCCTATAATTCGGCGCGCATGCGCAGGCTCGCCGCCGCTCTCGCTACTGCGGTCGTTCCGGTTTTCGCCAGCGCGCAGCTCACGATCGAGATCACCGGCGCGGGCGCGCAGCGCATCCCGATCGCGGTGGCGCCATTCGCGGGCGAGGCGGCGCTCGGCTCGGGCATCAGCGCGATCGTCAAGGCGGACCTGGAGCGCAGCGGCCTGTTTCGCGTGCTCCAGCTGCCGCCGCTGGTGCCGGTGCCGACCGAGGCGAGCGCCGTCAACTACGCCGAGTGGCGCTCGCGGCTCGCCGACGCGCTGGTGCTCGGCTCGGCGGCCGTGCGCGCCGATGGCCGCTACGAGGTGCGCTTCAAGCTGCATGACGTGGTGAAGGGGGCGGACCTCTCCGGCGTCGCCTATACGCTGCCGCGAGAGCAGGCGCGCGCCACGGCGCACCGCATCGCCGATTACGTCTACGAGAAGCTCACCGGCACGAAGGGCGTCTTCTCGACCCGCATCGCCTACGTGGTCAAGCGCGGCAGCCGCTACGAGCTGAAGATCGCGGATGCCGACGGCGCGGGCGAGGAAACGGCGCTGGTGTCGCTCGAACCCATCATTTCGCCGGCCTGGTCGCCCGACGGGCGGCGGCTCGCCTACGTCTCGTTCGAGAACAAGAAGCCGGTGATCTACGTGCATTCGCTCGCCGACGGCAAGCGGCAGGTGGCGGCGAATTTCAAAGGCTCGAACTCGGCGCCGGCGTGGTCGCCCGACGGCACGCGGCTCGCGGTGGCGCTCTCGCGCGAAGGCGGCACGCAGCTCTACCTCATCAATCCGGATGGCAGCGGCCTGCGCCGCCTCACGCAGTCGAACGCGGTGGATACGGAACCGGCGTTTTCGCCCGATGGTCAAATCTTGTACTTCACTTCCGACCGGGGCGGCAGCCCGCAGATCTACCGCATGCCGGTCGCGGGCGGGGAGCCGCAGCGGGTGACCTTCGAGGGTGCGTACAACGTATCGCCGCGGGTGAGCCCGGACGGTAAGCTGCTAGCCTACATCACGCGCACGAATGGGCGCTTTCAGCTCGCGGTGATGGATCTGGCGAGCCGTCAGGTTCAGGTGCTCACCGACAGCGACCGCGACGAGTCGCCGAGCTTCGCGCCCAATGGCCGCATGATCCTGATCGCGACGGTGATCGGCGGCCGCGGCGTGCTCTCGGCGGTGTCGGCCGACGGGCGCGTGAAGCAGCGCCTGACCGTCTCGGCGGGCGACGTACGCGAGCCGGCCTGGGGACCGTTCACCAACTAACCGCAAAGGAGCGAAAACCATGCGACCGATCGTCATTGCCGCGCTGCTCGCGGCAGCGCTTGCCGGATGCAGCAGCACCCCCGAGGAGGAGCAGTCGCCCGCCGGCGTCGAGGAACGCCAGCCCGGGACGGGCGCCGCCGCAGGCGGTGCGCAACCGCAACCGGTAAAGCCCGGGGAGGTCGCGCGCGTGGACCTGACGGCGGGCAAGCCGCAGGCGCCGAACCCGCTCAAGGACCCCGCGAGCATCCTGTCGCGGCGCTCGGTCTACTTCGATTACGACAAGTACGACATCAAGGACGAATTCCGGCCGCTGATCGAGGCGCACGCGAAATACCTGCGCGAGCACCCGGAGGCGAAGGTGCTCGTCCAGGGCAACGCCGACGAGCGCGGCAGCCGCGAGTACAACGTCGGGCTCGGGCAGCGGCGTTCCGACGCGGTCAAGCGCATGCTGATGCTGCTCGGAGCGAAGGAGGCGCAAATCGAGTCGGTGAGCCTGGGCGAGGAAAAGCCGGTCTGCACCGAGTCGAACGAGGCGTGCTGGGCGAAGAACCGGCGCGGCGACATCCTGTATCAGGGCGAGTACTGAGGGCCGCTTGAAGCGCCGCCTCGCCGCCGCCCTCGCCGCCGCCGCGCTCGCCGCGCCCGCGACCGCGCAGGGTCTGTTCGACGACAACGTCGCGCGCCAGCGTATCGCCGACCTGCGCAGGCAGGTGGAGGCGGCGCACCAGGCATTCGAGGAGCGCCTGGCGAAGCTGGAGGACCGCTCGGCGCTGATCGAGCTTGCCGGGCAGATCGAGGCGCTGCGCGCGGAGATCGCGCGGCTGCGCGGGCAACTCGAAGTGATGCAGCATCAGGCCGAGACGGCCGACAGGCGCGGCAAGGAGCTGTATCTGGACATTGACACCCGCCTGAGAAAGCTCGAGCAGGCGCGCGAGCAGGCCGCGGCGCAGGCGGAAAAGCCCCCGGCCGAGACCTCGCCGACGGCGGCGGAAACGAAGGCCTACGAGGCGGCGCTCAACCAGTTCAAGCTCGGCAACTACGCGCTCGCGATCTCGGCGTTCCAGGGTTTTCTGGTCACGTACCCGGCCTCGAAGCTCGCGCCCTCGGCGCAGTACTGGATCGGCAACGCGCATTTCGCGCAGCGCGACTACAAGCAGGCGATCGCCGCGCAGCAGAAGGTGGTTTCGGCCTGGCCGGAGGACGCCAAGGCCCCGGACGCGATGCTCAACATCGCCTCGTCGCAGGAGGCGCTCGGCGACCGGCGCGGCGCGCAGAAGACGCTGCAGGACCTGATTGCCCGCTATCCGAACAGCGCCGCGGCGGCGAGCGCGCGCCAGCGCCTGCAGGCCCTCGGACAGGCACCGGCAAAAAAACGCTGAAGCGCGCGGTCATCCTGCTTTCCGGCGGCCTCGATTCCGCGACCACGCTCGCGTGGGCGCGGCGCGAGGGCTTCGAGTGCTGGTGCCTGTCGGTGGACTACGGCCAGCGCCACCGGGCCGAGCTTGCCGCGGCCGCGCGCATCGCGCGGTGCCTGGGCGCCCGCGAGCACCGCATCATGCGACTCGACCTGGCGCAGTTCGGCGGCTCGGCGCTCACCGACCGCCGCATCGCGGTGCCGGCCGCGGGCGTGCAGCCGGGCATCCCGGTGACCTATGTTCCGGCGCGCAACACGATTTTCCTTTCGCTCGCGCTCGCGTGGGCCGAGGTGCTGCAGGCGCGCCACATCTTCATCGGTGCGAACGCGGTGGACTATTCCGGCTATCCGGATTGCCGGCCGGAGTATCTGCGCGCCTTCGAGGCGATGGCCAATCTCGCCACGAAAGCGGCGATGGAGGGGCACCGGATCGAAGTGCGCGCGCCGCTTGTGGACCTGCCCAAGGCGGAAATCGTGCGGCTTGCGGTGGCGCTCGGCGTGGATCCGGCCGAGACGGTGACCTGCTACCAGCCCGATGCCGAGGGCCGCGCCTGCGGCGCCTGCGATGCATGCCGCATCCGCAGAAAGGGCTTCGCGGCGGCGGGCATCCCCGACACGACGCGCTACGCCGAGCGCGGCACTGGCAAATGAGCGGCGCGGGCTGATAGAATCCGCGCCTTTCCGGAAGCGCACGGCGGGTCGTTAGCTCAGCTGGTAGAGCAGCGGACTTTTAATCCGTTGGTCGGCGGTTCGAATCCGCCACGACCTACCAAGCATTCGACCGGACGCGCAACGCCGGCCGCAGCGCCTGCACTCGGCACGGGCGCGCGGCGCGGCTCGTCGCGCGATGCGGTATCCTCGGTGAGCGCGCCCTGCGCGGCCCTTCTCGCGGCCCTCGACCGATGAAAGCCGTCCTTGCGAACGAACCCCTTCCGGCGTCCGATCCGCGCTCGCTCGTGGATGCCGAGGTGCCCGAGCCACCGGCGCCGGCCGGCCATGATCTCCTGGTTCGTGTCGAGGCGGTGTCGGTGAACCCGGTGGACGCCAAGATGCGCATGCTCGCGGTGCCCGGAGCCGGGGGCGGGCCGAGGATCCTCGGCTTCGACGCCGCCGGCGTCGTCGAGGCGGTGGGGGAGAAGGTGACGCTCTTTCGGCCGGGCGACGAGGTCTATTACGCCGGCTCCAACCAGCGTCCGGGCAGCAACGCCGAGAAGCAGCTCGTGGACGAGCGCATCGTCGGGCGCAAGCCGGCGACGCTCGATTTCGCGCAGGCGGCGGCGCTGCCGCTCACCACGATCACGGCCTACGAGAGCCTGGTGGACCGCATGGGCGTGGATGCGGTCGGCGGCCGGGCGGGGGCGAGCCTGCTCGTCGTCGGCGGCGCGGGCGGAGTGGGCTCGATGGCGATCCAGATCGGGCGCCGGCTGGGCCTGGAGGTCATCGCCACCGCCTCGCGGCCGCAGTCGCAGAAGTGGTGCCGCGAGCTGGGGGCGGCGCAGGTGATTGACCACCGCCGGCCGCTCAAGGACGGGCTGCAGGAGATCGGCGCGCCGGAGGTGGATTACGTGCTCATCTGCACCGACATCGAGCAGTACTGGCCGCAGCTCGCGGACATCTGCAAGCCGCAGGGCTCGATCTGCTCGATCGTCAGGAACGAGAAGCCCTGCGACATCATCGCCATCCAGAGAAAGAGCCTGCGCTTTGCGTGGGAGGGCATGTTCGCGCGCTCGACCTTCCACACGCCCGACATGATCGAGCAGCACCGGCTGCTCTGCCGGGTCGCCGACTGGATCGACGCCGGCGACATCCGCTCGACGCTCACCGAGCGCCTGTCGCCCATCAACGCGGCGAACCTGCGCGCGGCGCACGCGCGCATCGAATCGAGGACGATGATCGGCAAGCTCGCGCTCGCCGGCTGGTAGCGCTACTCGCGCAGGCGCTGGATCTTCTGCACCTCCGGGATGCGGCGCAGCCCGCGCATCACGCGCGCGAGGTGCTGGCGGTTCGCCACCTCGACGACGAACAGCATGGTGGTGAAGACAGCCCGGTCCTCGTCGGTGCTGATCGCATCGATGTTGGAACCGGCCTCGGCGATCGCAGAGGCGACCTTGGCGAGCACGCCGCGCTGATTGGCCACCGTCACCTTGATGGCGCTCTGGAACATGCGCGTCAGGTCACGGTCCCACTCGACGTCGATCCACAGGCCGGGCTCGGCGCGCCGCGAACGCGCGATGCTGCGGCACTCGGCGGCATGCACCACCAGCCCCTGCCCCTTCTTCATCGAGCCGACGATCGCATCGCCCGGGATCGGCCGGCAGCAGGTCGCGAGCTGCACCGCCATGCCTTCGGTGCCGCGGATGACGACCTGCGCCGCGCGCCCGATCGGCTTTGCCTCGGCGTCGGCGCGCATGACCAGGCGCCGCGCCACCACCGCAGGCAACTGCTTGCCCAGACCGATGTCGGCGAGCAGTTCGCGCTTCGTGCGCCCGACCGTTTCGCGGACCACGCGCTCCCAGCTCGCCTCGTCTATGTCGGCGAGCGCGACGCCATAGCCCCTGAGCGCCTGCTCGAGCAGCCGCTCGCCGAGGGCGGCCGACTCCTTGTACTGCATGGTCTTGAGGAAGTGGCGGATGTTGGAGCGGGCCTTGGCCGTGCGCACGTACTGCAGCCACGCGGGGTTGGGCTTGGCGTAGCCGGTGGTGATGATCTCGACCCGATCGCCGCTCCTCAGCTCGGTCCTGAGCGGCACCAGCTCGCCGTTGACCTTCGCCGCGACGCAGCGGTTGCCGATGTCGGTGTGCACCGCGTAGGCGAAGTCCACCGCGGTCGCGCCGCGGGGCAGCGAAAGGATCCGGCCCTTGGGCGTGAACACGTACACCTCGTCGGGGAAAAGATCGAACTTGACGTACTCGAGGAACTCGTGCGAGTCGCCCGACCGGCTCTGCATCTCCAGCAGCGACTGCAGCCACTGGTGGGTCTTCTTCTGCAGCTCCGAGAGCGCGTCGTCGTCGTCCTTGTACATCCAATGCGAGGCGACGCCGGCCTCGGCGATGCGGTGCATCTGCTCGGTGCGCACCTGCACCTCGATCGCGACGCCGTAGGGCCCGATGAGCGTCGTGTGAATGGACTGGTAGCCGTTCGCCTTCGGGATCGCGATGTAATCCTTGAACTTGCCGGGCACCGGCTTGTACAGGCTGTGCAGCGCACCGAGGGCGAGGTAGCAGCTCGCCACGTCCTTGACCACCACCCGCAGCCCGTAGATGTCGTGCACCTCGGAGAACGACAGGTGCTTTTCGAGCATCTTGCGGTAGATGGAGTACAGGTGCTTCTCGCGGCTGGTCACCGTCGCCTCGATGCCGGCTTCGGCGAGCTTCGCCCGCACCGCGCCTTCGATGCGGGCCACCAGCTCGCGGCGGTTGCCGCGCGCGGCGCGGGTCGCCTTGGCGAGCACGCGGTAGCGCAGCGGATGCAGGTGCGCGAACGCCAGCTCCTGCAGCTCGTGGTACAGCTCGTTCAGCCCGAGGCGGTTGGCGATCGGGGCGTAGATCTCCAGCGTCTCGCGCGCGATGCGCCGGCGCTTGGCGGGCGGCACCGCCTCCAGGGTGCGCATGTTGTGCAGCCGGTCGGCCAGCTTGATCAGGATGACGCGCACGTCGCGTGCCATCGCCAGCAGCATCTTGCGGAAGTTCTCGGCCTGCGCGTCCTCGGCCGACTGGAACTCGATCTTGTCGAGCTTGGACAGGCCGTCCACCAGTTCGGCCACCGCGCGGCCGAAGGTGTCCGCGATCTCGTCCTTGGTGACCGAGGTGTCCTCCATCACGTCGTGCAGAAGCGCCGCCTGCAGCGCCTGCCCGTCGAGGCGCCACTGCGCGAGGATCTCGGCCACCGCCAGCGGATGCGAGATGTAGGGTTCGCCCGACTCGCGCCTCTGGCCGGCGTGTGCGGCCTCGGAGAAGCGGTACGCCTCTTCCAGGCGCACAACGTCGGCCGGCTTCAGGTAGCCGAATCGGGAAGCGTCGAGCAGGGCGACGGCGGCCATGGGGGAAGTTTAGTCCGGTGCCCCCTGCACCGGGTGCTCTCAGGTCGCGGGCGGCGCAGCCGCGCCCGGGTTGCGGCGCAGGACCTCCAGCCCGACCTTGCCGGCGGCGATCTCGCGCAGCGCGATCACGGTGGGCTTGTCCTTGTCCGGGTCCACCAGCGGCGTCGCCCCTGCGCTCAGTTGCCGGGCGCGGTAGGTCGCCGCGAGCGTGAGCTGGAAGCGGTTGGGGATCTTCTTCAGGCAATCGTCAACGGTGATCCGGGCCATGAGTTTCTCCAGCGGGAGTTCGGGGCTGCTTCAGGCGCTCGGCGCGAATGATCGCCTTCAGGTCCTGCAAGGCCGCGTCGAAGTCTTTGTTAATAATAGCATATTCGAACTCGCCGGCGTGCGCGAGCTCCTCGCGCGCATTGGCCAGCCGCCGCCGGATCACCTCCTCGGAGTCCTGGCCGCGGGTGCGCATGCGCCGCTCCAGCTCCTCGATCGAGGGCGGCAGGATGAAGATGCCGATCGCCTCCGGGATCAGCCGCCGGACCTGCTGCGCGCCCTGCCAGTCGATCTCCAGCAGCAGGTCCTCGCCCCGCTCGAGGATGTCGCGGATCACCGAGCGCGAGGTGCCGTAGCGGTAGCCGTGCACCTGGGCCGACTCCAGGAATTCGCCGCGCGCCTGCATCTCGGCGAACGTCTGCTCGTCCACGAAGTGGTATTCGCGCCCGTTCCGTTCGCCCGGGCGCGGCGGCCGGGTGGTGTACGACACCGAGAGCTTGAGCGTCGGGTCCTGCCTGAGCAGCGCGTCAATCAGCGTGCTCTTTCCGGCCCCGGAGGGCGCGGCGACGATGAACAGGCGCCCCCTCATTCGATGTTCTGCACCTGCTCGCGCACCTGCTCGACGAGGAGCTTGAGCTCCAGCGCGCACTGCGCCAGCTCGAGACCGGCGGCCTTGGCCGCGAGGGTGTTCGCCTCGCGGTTCATCTCCTGGGCGAGAAAGTCGAGGCGCTTGCCGACCGCGCCGCCCGCTTCCAGCGCCCGCTCGACCTCCGCCAGGTGCGCGCCAAGGCGGGTAAGCTCCTCGTCCACGTCGCTCTTCGCCGCCTGCAGCGCGAGTTCGGCGCGGATGCGGTCCTCGTCGAGCGCCGCCGCGGCCTCGCGCATGCGTTCGGCCAGGCGCGCGCGCCAGGCCGCGAGCGCCTCCGGAACGAGCGGCGCAGCGCGCTCGAGCAGCGCGCGCATCGCCGCCACGCGCTCGCGGATGCTCGCGGCGAGGCGCGCGCCCTCGCGCTCGCGCGCGGCGCACAGCTCGTCGAGCGCGCGCTGCGCGAGCGCCTCCACCGCGCGCCGCGCCGCGCTCTCGTCGAGCGGGGTTTCCGCCAGCACCCCCGGCCAGCGCAGCACGTCGGCGAGCCCCATCGGTGCCGCCTCGGGAAAGGCGCGCCGCGCCTCGTCGGCGATGCGCCGCAGGGTCTCGAGCGCCGCCGGGTTCAGCGCCCTCGGCGCGGCGCCGGCGCCCGGCGCCCCGAGCGCGAGCCGGCACTCGACCTTGCCGCGCGCGAGCCGCGCCGCGAGCATCTCGCGCAGCAGCGGCTCCAGCGCGCGCAGCTCGTCGGCGATGCGCAGCTGCAGGTCCAGATAGCGCGCGTTCACGCTGCGGATCTCCAGCGACAGCGTGCCGCGCGGCGTCTCGGTCGCCGCCGCGGCATATCCGGTCATGCTGCGGATCATCGGTCGTCGTCGGAGTGAACGCGCGGCGCGCGCGGGAAAAGTGCGCATGGCCGCCGATCGGGAGGCGGTTATGATAGGCGAGATGCCCTCGCAAGCCAATCAGCCGCTGCCCGAGGGCTTTCAGGTCGAAAACTACCGCATTCTCCGCGTCCTCGCCTCCGGCGGGTTCTCGTTCGTCTACCTCGCCCACGACGAAAACGAGGTGCCGGTGGCGCTCAAGGAATACCTGCCGGCGACGCTCGCGCTGCGCGCCGATGGCGCCGCTCGCCCGGTCGTACCCGAGGAAAACGCCGCCGTCTTCCGCCACGGCATGAAGTGCTTCTTCGAGGAGGGAAAGACGCTCGCCGGGCTGCGCCATCCGAACGTGGTGCGGGTGCTCAATTTCTTTCGCGCCAACGGCACCGCGTACATGGTCATGCGCTACGAGCGCGGCCGCACGCTGGAGGAGCACATCCGCCGCCGCAGCGGTCCGCTCCCCGAGGACTGGCTGCGCGCGACCTTCGCGGCGCTGCTCAACGGATTGCGCGAGGTGCATGCGCGCAGGCTGCTGCACCTGGACATCAAGCCGGCGAACATCTACCTGCGCAACGACGGCGAGCCGTTGCTGATCGATTTCGGCGCCGCGCGCCAGGCGCTTTCGGGCGAAGCCGCCGCCCTGCCGCCGGTGCACACGCCGGGATTCGCCTCGCCGGAGCACTCCGGCGCGAGCCACGAGCGCGGTCCCTGGAGCGATATCTACTCGGTGGGCGCGACCCTGTACGCCTGCCTCGCGGGCGCGCCGCCGCCGCCGGCGCCCGAGCGCCTGGCGAAGGACCGCCTCGCGCCCGCGCGCAAGGCGTGGGCCGGCAGGTATTCGGCGGAGCTGCTCGACACCGTGGACTGGTGCCTGCGCCTGGATGCGCGCGAGCGGCCGCAGAGCGTGCTCGCGCTGCAGAAGGCGCTCATCGGCGAGCGCTCACCCGGGTGGCGGGGCGAGGCGCCGATGCTCGACCGGCTCAAGGACGCTATAGTGCGGCTCGCACGGCGATGAACTACAGCCTGTTCCAGGAAAGCCGCATCGGCAGCCGGCGCGAGCAGCAGGACCGGCTCGGGCACTGGGCGAGCGGCGAGGCTCTGCTGCTCGCCCTCGCCGACGGCATGGGGGGCCATCTGCGCGGCGATGTCGCCGCGACGATCGCCGTCGCGACGCTCGGCGCGGCGTTTCGCGCCGAGGCAAGACCGCGTCTTGCCGATCCGGGGGCGTTTCTTGCGCAAGGCATCGCGCGCGCACACGCGATGATCGTGCATCAGGGACGGCGCCTTGCGCTGCCGGATTCGCCGCGCACGACGATCGTCGCCTGCGTCGTTCAGGACGGGCGCGTGTGGTGGTCGCATGTGGGCGACTCGCGCCTGTACCTGATCCGCGACGGCCGGGTCGCGGCACGCACCCGGGACCACACGCTGGTGCAGCAGCTCGTGGATGCGGGTCGCATCCGCGAGGAGGCGATCGCGGTGCATCCGGACCGCAACAAGCTGTTGCGCTGCCTGGGCGGGCCGGTGCCGCCGGAGGCGGAGCCGCCGGCGAGCGCGGCGCTCGCGGCGGGCGACATCGTGCTGCTCTGCTCCGACGGGTTCTGGGGCCCCTTGAGCGAGCGCCAGCTTCTCACCGGGCTCATCGGCAGGCCGCCGGAAGAGGCGCTCGCGGCGCTCGTCAGCCTTGCGCAGACGCGCGCCGGACCGGCGGCCGACAACCTGTCGGTGCTCGCGCTGCACTGGCGCGAGCCCGCGCGCCCGGCGCCGCACGCCGCGGCCTCGGCCGAGGGCGCAAAGGCGGGGACGCAATGAACGCGAGCTGCGCATGAGGGCGAACGGCCGGCGAGCGCACGAGCTGCGTCCGACGAAGTTCGTGCGCGGCTACACGCGGCACGCCGAGGGCTCGGTGCTGGTCGAATTCGGCGATACGCGGGTGTTGTGCACCGCGACCGTCGAGGAGACGGTGCCGGCGTTTTTGCGCGGCACCGGCCGCGGCTGGGTGACGGCCGAATACGGCATGCTGCCGCGCGCGACGCACACGCGCACCGAGCGCGAGGCGGCGCGCGGCGCGCAGTCCGGGCGCACGCAGGAGATCCAGCGCCTGATCGGCCGGGCGCTGCGCGCGGTGACCGATCTCGCGCAACTGGGCGAGCGCACCGTGCGGCTCGATTGCGACGTGTTGCAGGCCGATGGCGGTACGCGCACCGCGGCGATCACCGGGGGATTCGTCGCGCTGCACGATGCGCTGTCCTGGATGCGCGGCCGCGGCATGATCGCGGCGCTGCCGGTGAAGGACTTCGTCGCCGCGGTGTCGGTCGGCATGCATGGCGGCGAGGCGCTGCTCGATCTCGATTACGCCGAGGATTCCGCCTGCGACACCGACATGAACGTGGTGATGACCGGCGCCGGGCGATTCGTCGAAGTTCAGGGCACCGCCGAGGGCGAGCCCTTCACGCGCGAGGCGCTTGAGCGGCTGCTCGCGCTTGCCGCGGGCGGAATCGCCGAGCTGATCGCGCGCCAGCGTCGGGCCCTCGGCGCCTGAAATCAGGGTCGGACCCCGTTTCAGGCCTCAGGTTTTCGGCGGAACGTAGCCCGAGGCGACGTCGGCGCCTTCGCCGAAGAAGTACTTCTCGGTCTGTTCGGCGAGATACTTGCGCGCCCGGGGATCGGCGAGGTTGAGGCGGTTCTCGTTGACGAGCATCGTCTGGTGGCGCAGCCACTGCTGCCACGCCTCCTTCGAGACGTTCTCGTAGATGCGCTTGCCGAGCTCGCCCGGAAACGGCGGGTAATCGAGCCCCTCGGCCTCGCGGCCGAGCTTGACGCATTTCACCATTCTCGCCATGGGGTCTAGAGGCGCTTGACGAAGATTTTGGAACCGCGCTTCCAATTGTATAGCGCCTTGCGCTCCTCGGGCAGCGCCGCGAGCCCCGCCTCGCGGAATCCTTGCGCGAGGAACCAGTGCTGCGCGCGGGTGGTGAGGGCGAAGAGCCGCCGCAGCTTGAGCGAGCGCGCGCGCGCCTCGCAGGCGCGCAGCAGCCGCTCGCCGTAGCCGGCGTCGCGGTAATCGGGCGAGACCGCGAGGCAGGCGAGCTCGGCGCTTTTTTCCTTCGGGAACGGATAGAGCGCGGCGCAGCCGACGATCACCCCGTCGTGCTCGATGACCTCGAAGTTGCCGATCTCGCGCTCCAGCCGCTCGCGGCCGCGCTTGACCAGCGTGCCGTCGGCCTCCAGCGGCTCGATCAGGGCGAGGATGCCGCCCACGTCCTCGATGCGTGCCGGGCGCAAGTGCTCGACCGCATCGGCGGTGATCAGCGTGCCGACGCCGGAGTGGGTGAAGAGTTCGAGCAGCGTCGCGCCGTCGGTGCGGCGGGCGATGAGGTGCGCGCGGCCGACGCCGCCGGCGAGCGCGCGCAGCGCGCACTCCAGAGCCCGCGCCAGGTCCTTGTGCGCGCCGTCGCGCTTGAGGAGCATCGCCGCCTCGCGCGCGGTGAGTTCGTGCAGCGGCTCGCCCTTGCGGTCCTGCGGCAGCCGCTCGCACAGGATGAGCAGCTTGTCGGCCTTGAGCGCGACCGCGACGCTCGCGGCGACGTCCTCCCAGGCGAGGTTGAACACTTCCCCGGTGGGCGAGTAGCCGAGGTTGGGCACCAGCACGATCTCGCCGTCGTCAAGGCGCCGGGCGATCGCCGCGGCGTCCACCTTGCGCACCACGCCGGTGTACTGGTAGTCCACGCCGTCCACCACGCCGATCGGGCGCGCGGCGATGTAGTTCCCCGAGCCCACCCGGATCGCCGCCCCGGCCATCGGCGAGTTCGGCAGCCCCTGCGAAAGCAGCGCCTCGATCTCGACGCGCAGCACGCCCGCGGCGTGCTTGACCGCGGTGAGCGAGGCGGCGTCGGTGATGCGCAGCCCGCGGGCATAGCGCGAGCGCAGGCCCTTCGCCTTCAGCTCCGCCTCGATCTGGCTGCGCGCACCGTGCACGAGCACCAGGCGGATGCCGAGCGCGGCGAGCAGGTTGAGGTCGTGCACGAACTTGACGAAGCGGCTGCGCTCGACCATCTGCTCGCCGGGAAAGCCGATGACGAAGGTGCGGCCGCGGAACGCGTGCACGTACGGCGCGGCCTGCCGGAACCAGCGCACGAACAGCTCGGGATGCGGAAGCGTGGTCATTGAGCGTTGATTTTCCGCGCGATTCTACGGGACCGCCCCCCGGGGTCAACCGCGGGGAACGCAGCCGCGTTAGCCGCAGTCTGACCGGCAACAGGAGGATCTTCATGCGCCGTCGCGCCGCCGCAGCCCTCGCCGCCGCCGCGCTCCTTGTCGCGGCCCCCGCCCGCGCCACGCAGGACGCCGACGATTCGCGGTTCTTCGGCGCCGTGCTCGCGCTGGTTCAGCAGTTCGTGCATGCGGCCGCAGCCGCGCCGGAGCCCGAAGCGGTGCGCCGGCAAGTGGACGAGGTGCTCGCCGGCAGGAACACCGAGGCGAACCGTGCCGCCGGCGAGATCTTCGCCGAGCTGACGAACGAGGTGCCGCCCGAGCATCGCGCGACGCTTGCCGCGATCGCCAGGGACCTGCTCGCAATCGCGCGGCGCGGCGAGGCGCGCGCCCCCGCGGAGGCCGCACGCGAGCGCGCGATCGCCGCCAGGAAGGAGCTGCACGCGATGGGCCTGCGCTACTGGGACGAGCAGCAGTACCGCGAGGCGCTCGCACGCGGGGACCGAATCGCGGTGGAGCTGTTCGAAGCCGCGGGGGCGGTCGGCCGCGCCAAGCGCTGATTCGCCGGCGACGGCACGCGTCGCCGAGGCGCCGCAATCGCGGCGCCGGACCGTCAATCGCCGTCTAGAAGTCCCCCGCGAGCGCGTTTAGCGCGGCGAGCGCTGCAAGTGCCGCGGTTTCGGTGCGCAGTACCCGCGGGCCGAGGCGCACCGGGACGAACCGCGCTTTCGTGAGCAGTTCCTCCTCGGACTCGTCGAAGCCGCCTTCGGGGCCGGCCGCGAGCACGATGTCGCGCGCGCCCGCGGCGAGCGCTTCGCGCAGCCGCGCGTTCGCGCGCGGACTGAGCAGCAGCCGCAGCGCGCCTTCGGGCAGCTTCGTGCAGCATTCGCCAAGGGTGGCAGGCGGCTCGATCGGCGGGATACGGTTTCTGCCGCACTGCTCGCACGCGGCGATCGCGATGCGGCGCCAGTGCGCGAGCCTTGCGGCCGCACGGCGCGCGTCGAGCCGCGCCTGCGAGCGCGCCGCGAGCACCGGGTGGATCGCGCCGACGCCGAGCTCCACCGCCTTCTGGATCGTCGTGTCCATGCGCTCGCCGGAGGAGATGCCCTGAACGAGCGTCACCGCAAGCGGCGACTCGCGCTCGATGTCCGCGCGCTCGCCCAGCTCGACGCTGACGTCGGCGCGGCCGGCCGCGACGATCCGCGCGGGAAACTCGCCGCCGGTGCCGTCGAAGAGCACGATGGCCTCGCCGGCGCGCAGCCGGAGCACCCGAGCATGCCGCGCAGCGTCCTCGGGAAGCTCGATGCGCGTGCCCGCAGCGAGCGGACCTGCGACGAAGAAGCGGGTCACCGGCGCGAAGATCAGCGCGTGCAGGCCCAGGCGAGCAGCCGGCAGTCTGCGCCGCGGTTCGCTTCTGCGCAGCGGCGGAGAGCCTTTGCCTCGGCCTCGGAGCGCGTCGCGCCGGACTGCACGGAAAAGCGCGCCGGTCCGTCGGCGAGCGCGGCGCAGCCATTGCGAAAGCGATGCACCACCTCGCACTTCGGATCGCCGCACTGGCGCAGGGCCTCGGCCGCGGCGTCGCGCTGGCGGGCGAAGTCGTAGGAAACGCCCCAGGCGCCGGATGCGCGGTGATACGCGATCGCCCCGTGGGCGTTGGGCGTCGCCGAATGCTTGCGGCCGGCGGAGTCCTCGGCCGCGGCCGAAGCGGCGGCAAGGAGCGTCGCGGCGAAAAAGGCGACCGCCGGCCGCACGGCTACATCGTCGCGCCGACGACCCAGGGCGCGAACTCGTCCTCGCCGAAGCCGAGAAGCTCGGACTTGGTGCGCTTGCCGGAGGCGGTTTCCAGGATCAGCCGGAAGATGCGCTCGCCCGCCTGCTCGACCGTCTCCTCGCCGTCCACGATCGTGCCGCAGTTGATGTCCATGTCCTCTTCCATGTGGCGGTAGAGCGGTGTGTTGGTCGCCAGCTTGAGCGAGGGCACCGGCTTGCAGCCGAACACCGACCCGCGGCCGGTGGTGAAGCACACGACGTTCGCGCCGCCTGCGACGAGGCCGGTGACCGACACCGGGTCGTAGCCCGGGGTGTCCATGAAGACGAACCCCTTCGCCGTCACGGCCTGCGCGTACTCGTACACGTCCATCAGGGGGGTGGTGCCGCCCTTCGCCGCCGCGCCGAGCGATTTTTCGAGGATCGTGGTGAGGCCGCCCGCCTTGTTGCCGGGCGACGGGTTGTTGTCCATCTCGCCGCGGTTTCTGCGCGTGTAGTCCTCCCACCAGCGGATGCGGGCGATGAGCTTCTCGCCCACCTCGCGCGAGACCGCGCGGCGCGTGAGCAGGTGCTCGGCGCCGTAGATCTCCGGGGTCTCGGAGAGGATGGCGGTGCCGCCATGGCGAACGACGAGGTCGGCGGCGGCACCGAGCGCCGGGTTGGCGCTGACGCCGGAATAGCCGTCCGAGCCGCCGCATTCGAGGCCGAGGACGAGGTGGCGCGCCGGCACCGGCCGGCGCTCAATGCGGTTTGCCTCCGGCAGCAGCTCTTTCACGCGCGCGATGCCGTCGCGCACCGACTTCGTCGTGCCGCCCTTTTCCTGGATGGTGAACGCCTGGAGCTTGTCGCCCACGCGCAGGTTCGAACGGTCCACCCACACCTTGACCTGGTTCGCCTCGCAGCCGAGGCCGATTGCGAGCACCGCGTAGAAGTTCGGGTGGCGCGCGTAGCCGGTGAGAGTGCGGCGCAGCAGCTCCATTCCCTCGCCCTCGGAGGCCATGCCGCAGCCCGTCTTGTGGGTGAGGGCGACCACGCCGTCCACGTTCGGGTAGTCCGCGAGGTTGTTGCGGAAGTGGTCCGCGATCATGCGCGCGACCGTCGCCGAGCAGTTGACGCTGGTGAGGATGCCGATGTAGTTGCGCGTCGCGACGCGGCCGTCGGCGCGCACGATTCCCCGGAAGGTCGCCGGCGGGTCGACGTACTCGACGGGCTTTGCGTCGGCGCAGAAGGCGTAGTCGCGCTCGAACTCTCCCATCGCCAGGTTGTGCACGTGCACGTGCTCGCCCTTGCGGATGTCGCGCGTCGCAAAGCCGATGATCTGGTTGTAGCGCCGCACCGCCTCGCCCTTGCGGATGTCGCGCGTGGCGACCTTGTGGCCGGCGGGGATGCGCGCGGCCACGCGCGCGTTGCCTTCGCGCGCGAGCAAGGTTCCCTCGGGCAGCTCCGTGCGCGCGATGACCACGTCGTCGGCGGGATTGAGGCGGATGGTGAGATCGGCGGATCGAAGCATGGCTTCCTCCGTGAAGGGTAGAGGTTACCGTCGCGGCGCGAGCTCGGCGGCCTGCCGGATCGCCTCGAGCATCGAGCGCTCGTCGGCCTTGCCTGTGCCGGCGATGTCGAAGGCGGTGCCGTGGTCCACCGAGGTGCGCACGATCGGCAGCCCCGCGGTGACGTTGACGCCGTGCTCCATCCCGAGCGCCTTTACCGGACCGTGCCCCTGGTCGTGGTACATCGCCACCACCAGATCGTAGTCGCCGCGCACGGCAAGATAGAACAGGCTGTCGGCGGGTAGCGGTCCGTCCACCTTCCAGCCGCGGGCGCGTGCCGCCGCGACCGCCGGAGCGATCTTCGTTTCCTCCTCGCCGCGGCCGAAGAGACCGCCTTCGCCGGCGTGCGGATTGATGCCGCACACGCCGATCCTCGGTTCCCTGCCGGTGGCGCGCAGCACAAGCTCCCGCCCGCGCGCGATGGTGCGCTCGACCAGCGCGGCGTCGATGCGCTCGATCGCGTCCACGAGCCCGACATGCGCGGTGACGTGGATCACCCGCAGCTTCGGCGAGAGCAGGGCGAGGGAGACTTCCGCCGTGCCGGTCAGCTTCGCGAGCAGCTCGGTGTGGCCGGGGAAGCGGTGGCCGGCGGCGTTGAGCGCCTCCTTGCTGATCGGCGCGGTGCAGATGGCGTCGAGCGCGCCTTCGCGCGCAAGCGCCACGGCGCGCTCGATGAAGCGGTAGGCGGCTTCGCCCGCCGCGGCCGAGACCCGGCCGCGCACGAGGTTGGGCGGAACGAGCGCGAGGTCAACCACCTCCACCGTGCCCGCAGCGAACTCCGCTTCGCGCGGACGCGCGATCGCGCGCACCGCGAGCCCGAGCCCGAGCAGCTTGCGCGTCGCTTCCAGCCAGCGCGTGTCGCCGATGACCAGCGGCCGGGCGACGTCACGCACCTCCGCATGCGCGAGGGCCTTCAGCACGACCTCGGGGCCGACGCCCGCAGGGTCGCCCATGGTGATGCCGACGACGGGAAGAGTCATTTCATCTCGCGTTTGAGACGGCTCGCGCCGCGAACCAGCGCATCCGGCCGCCCGAAGGCACCCGCCTTGGTGCACACCAGCGTCGTGCCGCGCGCAAGAGCTACCGGAATGCCCGGCTCCACCTCGCCGATCAGCCGCAGCGACCGGATGCCGAGCGCGCCGAGCACGCTGCGAGCGGTCTCGCCGCCGGTGAGCATGTAATGCGCCCGCGGCGCGCCCTCGGCGATCAGCCTGCCGAGCCGGCGCGCGGCCGGCCTGTCGCTCGGGCGCGGCGCGCGCCGCCATTGTAGTCTCACGAGGAGGTCGCGTGCCCCGAGCGCCGGGCTTTTCTCCAGGCGCTGTGCCTGGCGCACCGACACCGGCGAGGCGCTGCCGACCACCGTCACGACCGGGCGGCGCGGCACGCGCGGCACCGGCGCGGGACGGCGGCGCGCAAGCAGGCGGGCGAGCGCGCGCGCGAGCCCGGCCGAGCCGACGAACAGCGGCCGCGGCCGCAGCGCAAGCCCTGCGCGCGCGATTCGCAGCAGATCGGCGTCGGTCTGCGCATCCGGAACCCGGACACCGGGCGCTTCGAGCGCCCCGCGCAGGTTGCCCGGGAGCGGCTTGCCGTTCACCCGCACGCGGCCGCCCTTGACGATGCGCCCCTGCGCCGGAAACGCCGGGCAGACGACGACCGGCCGCTGCGGCCCGAGGGCAGCGCGCGCGGCGGCGATCTCCGCGGCGAGGTGGCCGCGCAGGGTCGAGTCCACCTTCTTGTAGAGGATCGCCGCCTTGCGCGCGCGCGACGAGGCGAAAGCCCGCCGCACGATGCGGCGGGCTCTGCGCTCGCTCTTCGAGCGGGTGTCCAGATCCACCGCAAGCACTTCGGCGCGGGGCCGCGCGGCGCCATCGAGCGCGACCGCGACGCGCCGCGCGCGCCCGAGGAAGGCCGCGGCGCAATCGGCGGCGCCGGTGAGATCGTCGGCGAGTATCAGGACGCGCGGCGTCGTGCCCGCCTCAGAAGAACTTGCGCGGCAGCCAGAGCACGATCTCCGGCACGAAGGTGCACAGCAGCAGCGTCCCGAGCAGCGGCACCAGCCACGGCAGGATCGCGATCGTCGTGCGCTCGAAGGAAAGCTTCGCCACGCGCGAGAGCACGAACAGCACCGTTCCCATCGGCGGGTGCAGCAGGCCGATCATCAGGTTGAGCACCATGATCAGGCCGAAGTGCACCATGTCCACGCCGAGTTTCGCGCACACCGGGGCGAGGATCGGCACGAGCAGCGTGATCGCCGCCACCGGCTCGAGGAAGCAGCCGATGAAGAGCATGAGCGCGTTGGCGAGCAGCAGGAACACGGTCGGGTCGCTGGTGAATGCGAGCACCCACTCGGCGACCGCGTCGGTAACACGGGTGACCGTGAGCAGCCAGCCGAAGATCGAGGCGGCGGCGACGATGAAGAGCACCGCGGCGGTGGTTTCGATCGTGTCCATGGTGAGCTTCACCAGCCGCCGCCAGTCGAGCGTGCGGTACCACACCAGCCCGAGAAAGAGCGCCCAGAGCGAGGCGGCGATCGCGCCCTCGGTCGGGGTGAACACGCCCATGGTCATGCCGCCGACGAGGATCACCGGCGTGAGCAGCGCCATCACCGCCGAGAAGCCGAACACGCGGTCGAGCGCGAGCAGCAGCGCGAACGCGGCGATCACCGCCCAGCCGCCGGGCATGCCCAGGGTGTAGAGCAGCCACGCGCCGAGTGGCACGCAGGCCACCGTCGCGATCTCCAGCGTCGCCTTCGCGAGACGCGCGGCCGAAAACGGCACGTCGCGCCCGTAGCCGCGCCGGTAGGCGAACCAGGCGACCGTACCCATCATCGCCGCGCCCATCAGCACGCCGGGGATCACGCCGGCGAGAAAAAGCTGGCCGATCGAGACGCCCGCCATCATGCCGTAGATCACGAAGGGCAGCGACGGCGGAATGATCGGTCCGACGGTGGCGGAGGCCGCGGTGACCCCGACGGCGAACTCGGTCGGGTAGCCGTGGTCTTTCATCGCCTTGATCTCGATCGTGCCCAGGCCCGCGGCGTCGGCAATCGCGGTGCCGGACATGCCGGCGAACACCATCGAGCCGACAACGTTGACGTGCGCAAGCCCTCCCTTCATCCAGCCCACCAGCGCGAGCGCGAAGTTGTAGATGCGGTTGGTGATGCCGGCGGAATTCATCAGGTTTCCCGCCCAGATGAAGAACGGCACCGCGAGCAGCGGAAACGAGTCGACCCCGCCGTACATGCGGTGGATGACGACGAAGTCCGGCACGTTGCCCGAGACGATGACATAGATGAGCGCGGCGCCCGCCATCGCGATCGCCACCGGCACGCCGCCCGCCATCAGGGCGAGGAACGCGGCCATCAGGCCGCCACCGGTCATCGCGCCTCTCCCTCGGCCTCGGGGCGCTCGAGCACGCTGTAGCCCTGCCGCCAGTGCCGCCAGGCGACCTGCAGCGACCTTAGGAACATGACCGCGAAACCAAACATCATCGCGCCGAACACCCAGCCCATCGGCAGATCCACGATCGCCATGCGCGAGGAGCCGATGCGCTGGATGAGCAGCCAGCACAGCCAGGTGGCATAGCCGAGAAAGAGGCAGCGAAACACGTCCACCGCGGTGCTCAGCGCCCGGCCCATCGCCCGCGGCATCAGCCGGTAAAGGAAGTCCACCTGGATGTGGTTGTTCCTGCGCACCGACATCGCCGCGCCGACGAACACGACCGCGACGAGGAAGTAGCGCGCAATCTCCTCGGTCCAGCCCGCCGGATCCTCGATGATGTAGCGGGTGAAGACCTGGTAGAAGACGATGCCCGCGAGCACCCAGAACAGAACGAACGCCACCCAGTCCTCCCAGCCGTAGGCCGAGAGGTCCACCGGTTCGTCGGTGACGTGAAAGCCCGCGTCGTCGAGCACCTCGTGCCCGACGTGCGGGTTCTGTTCGCGGGCCTCCATTCCCCGGTTCGGGCGGCTACTTGATCGCCTGCAGCCGGTCGTAGATCTCCTTCGTCCAGGGCAGCGGCCCGCCGTCGGGGAGCTTGCCCTCGACGTAGAACTTCTGCACCGCGGCGATGAAGGGCCTGCGGTCCACCTGGACCACCGTCTTGCCGCGCTTGGCGAAGTCGGTGGCGAGGCGCTTCTCGATCTCGACGATGTCGGCGGTCGCCTTCGCCGCCGCTTCCTGGAACACCGTGGTGAAGGCCTTGCGGTCGGCTTCCGAGAGCTTCGCCCACAGCGGCCCGCCGATGATGGTGAGGAGCGCGTCGGTGATGTGCGCCGTCAGGTTGATGTGCGACTGTACCTCGTAGAACTTCTTCGCCTCGATCGTCGGCAGCGGGTTTTCCTGCGCGTCCACGGTCTTGTTCTGCAGCGCCAGGTACACCTCGGCGAAGGCGATCGGCGTGGGGTTGGCGCCGACCGCGCGCGGAAACAGCGTGTAGAGCGGCGCGTCCGGAACCCGGATCTTCAGCCCCTTCATGTCCTCGGGCTTGTGGATCGCCTTGTTGGCGGTCGTCTGCCGGTTGCCGTAGTAGGTGATCGCGACCACGGTGTTGCCGCCCGAGGCCTTCTGGTAGCCGGCCGCGAGCTCGGCGAACAGCGGGCTCTTCGCGAACTTCTGCCAGTGATCGAAGTCGCGGAACATGAACGGCGCGCCGCCGATCGAGATCGGCCCGTAGGTGCGCCCGGCGAAAAGCTGCCCGGTGTAGATGATGTCCACGGTACCGAGCGTCAGGCCCTGGTTGATCTGCGTTTCGTTGCCGAGCGAGGAGGCCGGAAACACCTCCATGGTGTAGCGGCCGCCGGTGCGCTTGGCGATCTCGCCCGCGGCCCAGACCGCGACCGCGTGATACGGCTCGCTCGTTTCGTACACATGCGCGAACTTGAGCTTCTGCTGCGCGCTGGCGCCGGCGGCGGCGAACGCGAGCGCGACGCCGGCGGCGGTTGCGATGCGATGAAGTGTCATGGCTTCCCCCTTTCGTGAAACAGCGGTCAATGGTTGTCCCGGGGCACGAACGCCCCGGATTTTCCGACAAGAAAATCGAGATCCGCGCCCTGATCGGCCTGCAGCACGTGATCGTGGTAGAGCCGCCAGTAGCCGCGCTCGAGCGGCGGCTTGGGCGCGCGCCATGCCCTGCGGCGCCGTTCGAGCTCCTCGGGTGCGACTCGCAGCTCGAGCCTGCGCTTTTCCACGTCCAGCTCGATCAGGTCGCCGTCCTGCACCAGCGCGAGCGGCCCGCCGGCGGCGGCCTCCGGCACCACGTGCAGCACCACCGTGCCGTAGGCCGTGCCGCTCATGCGCGCGTCCGAGATCCTCACCATGTCGGTGACGCCTTTTTTCAGGAGCTTGGGCGGCAGCGGCATGTTGCCCACCTCCGCCATGCCGGGATAGCCCTTCGGCCCGCAGTTTTTGAGCACCATCACCGAGCGCTCGTCCACGTCGAGCTTCGGATCGTCGATGCGGCGGTGAAAGTCCTCGATGCTCTCGAACACCACCGCCCGGCCGCGGTGCTTCATGAGCCGGGGCGAGGCCGCCGAGGGCTTGATGATCGCACCTCCCGGGCAGAGATTGCCGCGCAGGACCGCGATGCCGGCGTTCTTCTTGAACGGCTTGCTCCAGGGGTGGATCACGTCGCGGTTCCAGCAGGGCGCGTCCTTCACGTTCTCCCAGATCGTCCTGCCGTTGACGGTGAGCGCGTCGCGGTGGAGCTTGCCGGCCTCGCCGAGCTCGCGCAGCACCGCAGGCAGCCCGCCCGCGTAGCAGAAGTCCTCCATCAGGTACTTGCCCGACGGCATCAGGTTGACGAGCGTGTGCACGCCACGGCCGAGCCGATCCCAGTCGTCGAGCGTGAGATCCACGCCGAGCCGCCGCGCGATCGCGATCAGGTGGATGACGGCGTTGGTCGAGCCGCCGATCGCGGCGTTCGCCCGGATCGCGTTTTCGAACGCTTTGCGCGTGAGGATCTTCGACATCGTCGTGCCTTCCTTCACCAGCTCGACGATGCGGCGGCCGGCGGCCCGGGCGATGAGGTTGCGCCGCGCGTCCACCGCCGGAAACGCGGCGTTGCCGGGCAGCCCGATGCCGAGCGCCTCCACCATCGAGGCCATGGTCGAGGCGGTGCCCATCGTCATGCAGTGGCCGTGCGAGCGGTGCATGCACGATTCGGCCTCGTGGAATTCGGCGAGCGTGATTTTCCCGGCGCGCAGGTCCTCGGACATGGACCAGACGTTGGTGCCCGAGCCGATGTCGGCGCCGCGGTACTTGCCCGAGAGCATCGGTCCGCCGGAGACCATGATCGCCGGCAGGTCCACCGAGGCCGCGCCCATGAGCAGCGCCGGGGTGGTCTTGTCGCAGCCGGCGAGCAGCACCACGCCGTCCAGGGGATTGGCGCGAATGGATTCCTCGACGTCCATCGAGGCGAGGTTGCGATAGAGCATCGCGGTCGGCCGTAGCAGCGTCTCGCCGAGCGACATCACCGGGAATTCGAGCGGAAATCCGCCTGCCTCCTGCACGCCCGCCTTCACGTGCTCGGCGAGGGTACGAAAGTGCGAATTGCAGGGTGTCAGCTCCGAGTACGTGTTGCAGATGCCGATCACCGGGCGGCCGTCGAACTGGTCCTGCGGCACGCCGCGGTTCTTCACCCAGCTGCGATAGATGAAGCCGTAGATGTCCTGCCGCCCGAACCAGTGCGCCGAGCGTCGCCGGGTCCCGCCGGATTTCTTCGCCATGGCTAGTAGGTCGCCCTGCCGCCGGAAATGTCGAACACCGCGCCGGTGGAAAAGGAGCATTCCTCGGAGGCGAGCCAGCACGCGAGCGCGGCCACCTCCTCCACCGTCACGAACCTTCCCATCGGAATTTTGGACAGCATGTAGTCGATGTGCTGCTGCGAGATCTGGTCGAAGATCGCCGTCTTCGCCGCGGCCGGCGTCACGCAGTTGACGAGCACCCCGGTCTTCGCCAGCTCCTTGCCGAGCGATTTGGTGAGCGCGATGAGGCCCGCTTTCGCCGCGCTGTAGGCGGCGGCGTTCGGGTTGCCCTCTTTTCCGGCGATCGAGGCGACGTTGACGATGCGCCCGTAGCCCGCGCGCACCATGTGCGGCACCACGGCACGGCAGCAGAGGAACGGTCCGGTGAGGTCCACCTCCAGCACGCGCTTCCACTCCTCGACCGGGTATTCCGCTACCGGCATCGTCGGCCCGGCGATGCCGGCGTTGTTGACGAAGACGTCGATCTTGCCGAAGTCGGCGAGCGCCTTGCCGGTGGCGCGCTCGACCGCCGCGGCGTCGGTGACATCCACCGCCTCGCCTGAGGCGCGCGCTCCGAGCGCGGCGAGCGCCTTCTCCAGCAGCGCCGCAGCGCGGTCCCAGATCCGCACGCTTGCGCCGGAGGCGACGAGCCGTTTCGCGATCGCGAACCCGATCCCCTGAGCGCCGCCGGTGACGATCGCGGTGCGACCGCCGAAATCAAGCTGGTTCATTCCTTCACGGCTCCTGTCATGCCCGACACGTAGTGCTCGACGAAGAACGAGTACAGCACCGCCACCGGCAGCGAGCCGAGCAGCGCTCCGGCCATCAGCGCGCCCCAGTGGTAGACGTCGCCTTCGACCAGCTCGGTCACCACGCCCACCGGCACGGTCTTCATCTCCGAAGAGGAGATGAAGGTGAGCGCGTAGATGAACTCGTTCCACGACAGCGTGAAGGCGAAGATCCCGGCCGAGATCAGGCCCGGCACCGCGAGCGGCAGGATGATCTTGGTGAGGATCTGCCAGCGCGTCGCGCCGTCAATCAGCGCGCATTCCTCCAGCTCGTAGGGGATGGTGCGGAAGTAGCCCATCAGCAGCCAGGTGCAGAACGGGATCAGGAAAGTCGGATAGGTGAGGATGAGCGCAAGCCGCGTGTCGAACAGCCCCAGCTCGAACACGATCGCCGCGAGCGGGATGAACAGGATCGAGGGCGGCACCAGATAGGCGAGGAAGATCGCGAGGCCCACCTGCCGGGAGCCGCGGAAGCGCAGCCGCTCGATCGCGTAGGCGGCGAGCACGCTCGCCGCGAGCGAGGCGAAGGTCGAGACCACCGCCACCAGCATCGTGTTCCACATCCACTGCGGGTACTCGGTGCGCAGCAGCAGCCGTTCGAAGTGCGCGAGCGTCGGGTTCGCGATCCAGAACGGGTTGGCCGCCTTGGAGACCAGCTCCTCGTTCGGCTTGAACGAGGTCATCGCCATCCAGTAGAACGGAAAGAGCAGCACGAACAGAAAGACGCCGAGCGGCACGTACAGCGTCACCCAGCGCCGCGGCAGCGTCTCCAGGTAGTCCATGCCTTCGCGCGCGCTCACCGGTCGGCGCCTCCCTGCTGCCAGGCGCGCCGCTGCAGGCCGAAGTACGAGAACAGGATCGCGGCGAGCAGGAACGGCACCATCGCCGTGGCGAGCGCCGCGCCCTCGCCGAGCGCCCCTCCCGGGATGGCGCGCTGAAACGACAGCGTCGCCATCAGGTGCGTGGCGTTGAGCGGCCCGCCGCGCGTGAGCACGTAGATGAGCTGGAAGTCGGTGAAGGTGAACAGCACGCTGAAGGTCATCACCACGGCGATGATCGGCGTGAGCATCGGCAGCGTCACATGGCGGAACTTCTGCCATTCGGTGGCGCCGTCGAGCGCCGCCGCCTCGTACAGCGAGGGCGGGATGGTCTGCAGACCCGCGAGCAGGCAGATGGCGACGAACGGCACCCCGCGCCAGACGTTGGCGGCGATGGTCGAGAAGCGCGCCGCCCACGGCTGGCCGAGAAAATCGATGTAGCGATCGATGAGCCCCATCTTCGTGAGCGCCCAGGACAACACCGAGAACTGCGCGTCGTACAGCCACCAGAACGCGATTGCCGAGAGCGCGGTCGGCACGATGAAGGGCAGCAGCACCACGGCGCGGATGAAGGCCTTGAACGGCAGGTGGCGGTTGAGGAGCAGCGCAAGCCACAGACCGAGGGCGAACTTCAGCGCGCTCGCCACCGCCGTGTAGAACAGCGTATTGAAGAGCGAGAGCTGCGCGACCGAATCGCCGAGCAGGAAGGCGAAGTTGTCCAGCCCGACCCAGCGGCCCGGACGCCCGATCTTGGCGTCGGTGAAGCCGAGCCAGGTGCCCAGCCCGAGCGGATAGGTGAGGAAGACCAGGAGCAGCGCCCCGGCGGGCAGCATGAACGCGAGCCCGAGGAAATTGCGGTTGTCAAGCAGACGGTGCACGAGCCGGCGCGGGCGGACGGACGGCGCCGGCGCGGCCGGCGGCCGTACCGTCCGCAAGGCCAAACCGGAGCGCGGCGCGCCCGGGTTCACACCTTGTAGTAACGGTTGGCGCGCGCTGCCGCGCGCTCGGCGGCTTCCTTCGGCGTCTTCGCGCCGCTCGCCGCCTCGGCCACCATGTTGACGATGATGAAGTCCGCCATCGCCGCCGCCGAGGCGTAGCCGAGCGGCCCGGCGTAGCTGTGCGGCGTCATCTTCGCCACGCAGTCGCGGTACGGCGTGTGCTTCGGATCGGCGGTCCAGATCGGGTTCGCGTCGTAGGCCTTGAGCGGGTGGGTGACATAGCCGATCGCCGCCTGCTGCCAGGGCTCGTACTGCTCCTTCTCCATCATGAAGGCGACGAAGGCCTTGGCCGCGTTCGGCGCCCTGGTGTACTTGAACACCATTGCCTGCGAGATCAGGTGCAGCTCCATCGGCCGGCCGATCGGCCCGATCGGGTAGTTGGCGTGGCCGATGTCGGGCACCATCTCCTTGATCTTGGGATCGTTCGAGGTCTTGGCGGCGTAGTAAATCGAGATGCCGTTGTTCGTGCAGCTGATCTGCCCGTCGAGGAACGCCTTGTTGTTGTTCGGGTCGAGCCAGGAAAGCGTTCCCGGCACGAAGGTGGCGTAGAGCTCTTTCGCGTATTCCAGCGCCCGGATCGTCTCCGGGCTGTTGATGACGACGTTGCCCCTCTCGTCCACCAGCCGGCCGCCGAAAGACCACACCAGCCAGTGCGTCCAGGAGTTGCCGTCGCCGACCGCGTTGCCGAGGGCGAATCCCGGCGGCGTGCCCCTCGCCTTGAGCGCCTTGCACAGCTCGAGGAACCCGGCGGTGTCCTTCGGAAACTCCTTGAATCCGGCCGCCTGTACATGGCTGATGCGGTGCACGAAGCAGGCGCCGGCGGCGCCCAGCGGAATCGCGATCCAGCGCTCGCCGCGCTTGCCGTAGGTCTCGGCCACCGGGAACCAGCCGCCGTACTTCGCGCCGAGATAGGTGCCGACGTCGGTGAGGTCGAGGAGCTTGTCGGGGTACTGGTGCGGGTCGTCGAACCAGCCGTAGATGATGTCCGGGCCCGAGCCGACGTTGGCTGCCACCGCCGCTTTCGGCCGCACGTCTTCCCAGCCCTCGTTGTCCACTCGTACCTCGACGCCGAACTTCTCGGAGAACTTCTTCACGTTCTGCATGAAGACGTCCTCGTCACCCTGCACGAAGCGCTTCCAGCGCAGCACGCGCAGTTTCGCGCCCTTCTCCGGTCGGTAAGTGAAGCCGGGTGCCGCCTTGCCCTGCGCCTGCGCAAGCAGCGGCGCGCCCGCGGCGATGCCGGCGGTCAGTTTCAGGAAATCGCGTCGGTTCATGTTGCTCATGGGGCCTCCTTGGGTGAGAGCGGGCTCATGCGAGCCGCACGCCGCCCGCCGGGTCGAACAGATAGGTGAGCTGCGGTCGCAGACGGATACGCTCGCCGGGACGGAACTCGTGGCGCTCGCGCACCACCGCGGTGATCTCCACGCCGGCGAGCGTGCAGAAGATCTGCGTGTCGGCGCCGGTCGGCTCCACCACCACCACCTCGGCGGGCACGCCGTCGGCCGCGACCGCCAGGTGCTCGGGGCGCACGCCGACGATCACCCGATCGCCGGCGTGCACCTGTGCGCCCGACGGCAGCGGCAGCGACACGCCCTCGGCGACGCCGATCGTGCCCGAGTTCACCGTGCCCGGGATGAAGTTCATCGCCGGCGAGCCGATGAAGCCGGCGACGAACAGGTTCGCCGGGTTGTCGTACAGCTCAAGCGGGCTGCCGATCTGCTCGACGCGCCCGGCGTTCATCACCACGATGGTGTCGGCCATCGTCATCGCCTCGATCTGGTCGTGGGTGACGTACACCGAGGTCGTCCGCAGGCGCTGGTGCAGCGCCTTGATCTCGGTGCGCATGGCGACGCGGAGCTTCGCGTCCAGGTTGGACAGCGGCTCGTCGAACAGGAACACCTGCGGCTTGCGGACGATCGCGCGCCCCATGGCGACCCGCTGGCGCTGGCCGCCGGAGAGCTGGCGCGGATAACGCGTCAGATACTCCATCAGGCCGAGGATCTGCGCCGCCTCCTCCACGCGCCGGCGCGTTTCCTCCTTGCTCACTCCGGCGAGCTTGAGGCTGAACGCCATGTTGTCGTACACCGTCATGTGCGGGTACAGCGCGTAGTTCTGGAACACCATGGCGATGTCGCGCTCCTTGGGCGCGACGTGGTTGACCACGCGGTCGCCGATCGCGATCTCGCCGGCGCTGATCTCCTCCAGCCCGGCGATCATGCGCAGCAGCGTGCTCTTGCCGCAGCCCGACGGCCCGACCAGCACGCAGAATTCGCCGTCGGCGATCGAAATGTCGACGCCGTGGACCACTTCGGTCGAGCCGAAGGACTTGCGCACGCCGCGGAGAGTGACGCCGGCCATGGCTCAGGCGGCCGCCTTCCAGTCCTTGCTGTAGCGCCGGCGCGTCATCGTCATGTGCCGGCGCATCGCCGCGCGCGCCGCGCGCGCGTCACGGCGCACGATCGCTGCGAGCACCGCGTGGTGCTCGCGCAGGGTGTCGTTCGCCATCGCCGGATATTCGAGCTTGCGTTCGAGCGCGCGGTACATCGGTCCCAGGCGCAGGTCCCACAGGGTCTGAACGAGCAGCAGCAGCGCGCTGTTGCCGGCCGCCTCGGCGATCGCGAGGTGGAAGGCCCGATCGGCCTCGAGCGGATTGTGATGGCGCTTCGCCTCCTCGGCGTAGCGCGCGTGCGCCTCGCGCAGCGCGCGCAACTGCGCCGCGCCGGCGTGCCGGGCGGCGAGTGCCGCGCATTCGGGCTCGATCAGCCGGCGCGCGTGCATCACCTCGAACGGCCCCGAGCCGGCATCGCGCGTGCCGGCCGCCTTTGCCGCGCCGGGCTGCGCGACGTAGATGCCCGAGCCGACGCGCACATCGAGCAGGCCCTCCATCTCGAGGGCGATCAGCGCCTCGCGCACGCTCGGCCGGCTCACGCCCAGCTGGCGCGCGAGCTCGCGTTCCGCGGGCAGGCGCGCCCCCGGCGCCGCGCCGCCGGTCTCGATCAGCGTGCGGATCTGATCGGCGATCTGCCGGTAGAGGCGGCGCGGTTCGACGGCCTGCAGGCGCATGCGCGGGGCTCGGAACGCTCGGACGCGGGAAGGAGCGCAGCGTAGCGAGGCGGAGCGCAATCGGTCAAGTGGTCAGGCCGCTTTTGCGGGCGGGCGTTTCGCAGCCGGGGGCACCGGGCTATAATCGGCGCCCTTCAAGAAGAAACGGTCATCGTCCTTTCCATCATGGCAGGCAGACTGGCAGGCAAGGTCGCGTTCGTCACCGCGGCCGGGCAGGGCATCGGGCGCGGCGCGGCGCTCGCGTTCGCGCGCGAAGGCGCCGTCGTGTGGGCGACCGACATCAATCCGAAGACGCTGGCGGAAATCGAGGGCCGGGACGGCATCCGCACGCGCGTCCTCGACGTCACCGACGAGCGGGCGATCGCCCGCGTCGCCGCCGAGGTCGGCGCGGCGGACGTGCTGTTCAACTGCGCCGGGTTCGTGCACCATGGCACGATCCTCGACTGCACGCCGGCCGACTGGGACTTCAGTTTCAATCTGAACGTGAAGTCGATGTACCTGGTGACGCGGGCGTTCCTGCCCGCGATGCTGGCCAAGGGCGGCGGCTCGATCATCAACATGTCCTCGATCGCCTCCAGCCTCCGCGGGCTGCCGAACCGCTTCGTGTACGGCGCGACCAAGGCCGCGGTGATCGGGCTCACCAAGGCGATCGCCGCCGACTACGTGCGCCAGGGCATCCGCTGCAACGCCGTCGCGCCCGGCACCGTGGACACGCCCTCGCTTGCCGAGCGCATCGCCGCGTTCCCGGATCCGGTGAAGGCGCGCCAGGACTTCATCGCCCGCCAGCCGATGGGGCGCCTCGGCACGGTGGAGGACATCACGGGAATTCTGGTGTACCTCGCTTCCGACGAGTCGCGCTTCGCGACCGGCAACGTGTATTCGATCGATGGGGGAATGACGATATGAAACTCTGCCGTTACGGCAGGAATGGCTACGAGAAGCCGGGCATGATCGATGCCGAGGGGCGGCTGCGCGATCTGTCCAAGATCGTGGACAACATCGGGCCGAACGAGATTTCGCCGCGCGGGCTGAAGATGCTGGCGAAGGTGAAGCCCGAGTCGCTGCCTGTGGTGACGAACAACGCGCGCCTGGGCGTGCCCTACGTCGGCATCGGCAAGTTCGTCGCGATCGGCCTCAACTACTTGGACCACGCGAAAGAGGCCGGAATGCCGATCCCGAGCGAGCCGATCGTTTTCCTCAAGGCGACGACCTGCATCAGCGGGCCGTACGACGACATCGTGCAGCCCAAGGGCTCGACCAAGCTCGACTGGGAGGTGGAGCTGGGCGTGGTGATCGGCACCAAGGCGCAGTACGTGAGCGAAAAGGACGCCCTTTCGCACGTCGCGGGCTACTGCGTGGTGAACGACGTCTCCGAGCGCTCGTTCCAGCTCGCGACCAGCCAGTGGGACAAGGGCAAGGGATTCGACACCGCCGGCCCGATCGGGCCGTGGCTGGTCACTCCCGACGAAGTCGGCGATCCGCAGGCGCTCGACATGTGGCTGGACGTCAACGGCCGGCGCATGCAGACCGGAAACACCCGCACCATGATCTTCTCGGTCGCCCAGCTCATCTCGCATGTGAGCCACTACATGACGCTGATGCCGGGCGACATCATCACCACCGGGACGCCGCCCGGGGTGGGCATGGGCATGAAGCCCGCGCCGATCTTCCTCAAGCCCGGCGACGTGGTGACGCTCGGCATCCAGGGCCTGGGCGAGCAGCGCACCCGCGTCGTCGCCTGGCAAGGCTGAAAAGACAGGGTCAGACCCGGGTCTGACCCTGTTTTTGCTAGCGCATCTGCGAGGTCATGGAAGTGAGGCGGTCGGCCATCGCCTTGAGCAGCGACATGCCGAACGATGGGCTCGTTCTCACCAGAGCGAGGAAATCGTTCCGGTTCAGGCCCATCAGCTCGCAGTCGGTTTCGGCCAGCGCGGCGGCGCTGCGCGGCGACTGGTCCACGATCGCCATTTCGCCGAACGTGCCTCCGGGGCCGACGCGCTCGACCGGCTTGCCGGCGATGACGATCGCGACCGTGCCGGCGGCGACGATGTACATGAAGGCGCCGGTGTCGCCTTCCTTGAAGATCGTCTGCCCGGCCCTGCAGCGCACCGGTTCCCGGTCGCGCAGCAGGTTCCTGAGCCCCGCCATCAGTTTTTTGTCGAAGACGCTGGAGGCCTTCGAGAGGTCCGCGGCCGCGAGCGCGTTGCGCCGGCGCAGCGCCGCCGCGGTCTGCCGGATGCGCAGGATCATGATGCTCATCAGCATCAGCGCGAACTCGGGCTTGCGCCGCAGCCCCTCCTCGAACTGCTTGCCGTCCAGCGCGATCAGCCGGCAGCGGGTCTTCGCGATCGCCGAGGCGCTGCGCGGTTCGTGCGTGAGCGCCGCCATCTCGCCGAAGATCTCGCCCACCTTGACGGTGCCGAGCACCTGATCGCCGACCTGGAGGTTCACCTCGCCTTCGAGCACCAGGTACATCCTGTCGTTCCTGGAGAACAGGCCCGAGGTCTTGTCGCCGGCGGCAAAGAGCACCGTGCCGGGCGCGGCCTCCTCCGGTTTGCCGGCGCCGCGGAAGAAGTCCATCGCGACGGCGGCGTTGTAGACCGCGCTCGCCGCCGGGCGCGCGGACTCCGCCGAAGCCGCCGGCAGCGGCCCGGTCTTCGAGAAGTCGAGGTCGCTCACGACGCGAGTCTAATACGGCGCCCGGCTCAAGGCGTCATGCACGCCGCGCTGAGGATTCCCGCCGCGACCGCGATCGTCCCGAGCACGATCCCGGCGGCGACCTGTCCCTCGGGAATCCGGCGCGTCACGTTGAGCAGGGCGAAACGCACCGCGACGTACACGAACGGCGGCACCCGCGCCGCGACGAGCGCGCCGGCACGTATGCGACGAGGCTGTTTGGAGTAAGCTTGGCCGGCAAGCCCCGCTCAGGAGGAAAGTCCATGAACGAAAGAGCCCGCCCGGAAGCTGTCGCCACTTCGCTGGAGCGCTCGGCGTGGTTCATGCCCTTCAGCATGAACCGTCAGTTCAAGAAGAACCCGCGGTTGGTGGCGCGGGCTGAAGGGGTCTGGTACTACACGCCGCAGGGCCGCAAGGTGCTCGACGGCACCTCCGGCCTGTGGTGCGTCAACGCCGGCCACTGCCGCCAACGGATCGTGGAAGCGGTCCAGCGCCAGGTGGCGACGCTGGAATTCGCGCCGCCTTTTCAGCTCGGTCACCCGCTCGCCTTCGAGTTCGCCGACCGTGTGGCGAAGCTCGCGCCCGAGGGGCTGACGCGCGTGTTCTTCACGAATTCGGGCTCGGAGTCGGTGGAGACGGCGCTCAAGCTGGCGCTGGCGTATCACCGCCTGAAGGGCGAAGGCCACCGCACGCGGCTGATCGGACGCGAGCGCGGCTATCACGGCGTCAATTTCGGCGGCACCGCGGTGGGCGGCATCGTCGCCAACCGCAAAATCTTCGGGGCGCTGGTGGCCGGCGTGGACCACCTGCGCCACACGCACGATCCGCAGCGCAACGCGTTCTCGCGCGGCCAGCCGAAGCACGGCGCCGAGCTCGCCGACGACCTGGAGCGTCTTTGCGCGCTGCACGATCCCTCGACCATCGCGGCGGTGATCGTCGAGCCGGTGGCCTGCTCCGCGGGCGTGTACGTGCCGCCGGTCGGCTATCTGGAACGGCTGCGCGAGATCTGCTCGAAGCACGGCATCCTGCTCATCTTCGACGAGGTGATCACGGCGTGGGGGCGCTTGGGCCGGCCGTTCGCCGCGCAGCGCTTCGGTGTGACGCCGGATCTGATCACCACCGCCAAGGGCATCACCAACGCCACGGTGCCGATGGGCGCGGTGTTCATGAAGGAGGAGATCTATCAGGCCTTCATGCAGGGGCCGGAGAACGCCATCGAGCTGCCGCACGGCTACACGTATTCGGCGCATCCGCTCGCCTGCGCCGCGGGGCTTGCGACGATGGACGTGTACGAGGAAGAAGGGCTGCTTACGCGCGCGGAGGAGCTTTCGCCCTACTGGGAGGAGCAGGCGCACGCGCTGCGCGAACTGCCGCACGTCGTGGACATCCGCAACATCGGCCTGATCGCCGCGATCGAGCTGGCGCCGCGGCCCGGAGCGCCGGGAGCGCGAGGGCTCGAGGCGCACATCCGCGCCTTCGAGAAGGGCGCCTACATCCGGGTCACCGGCGACATCATCGCGCTTGCGCCGCCGCTCATCATCCAGAAGCCGGAGATGGACCAGCTCTTTGCGACGGTGCGAGAGGTGCTGAAGTCGCTTTCCTAGGGGCGCGCGCCTGCGCGGTACCAGCGGTCGAGTAGCGCGCGCTCTTCTTCGCTCATGCCGGTCAGATTGCCCGGCGGCATCGCCCTGGCGAGCACCGTCTGCTGATGGATCGCGGCGGCGTGGGCGCGGATGCGCTCGGGTGTGTCGAGCAGCACGCCTTTCGGTGCTCCCTCGTGGCGGGCGGAGGCGGGCTTCGCCGAGTGGCAGGACACGCAATGCGCGGCGATGACGCGCTCGACCTCGGCCATGGCCGGAGCAGGTCCGGCTTCGCCGCGCTGCCGCGGCGCGATCAGCGCCGCGATGCCAAGCAGTACGAGCGCCGCGACGATGAGCGGCCAGGCGGGCGGACGACCCCTGTGCCGCAGCACGAACCAGTGACGGATGAGCGCGCCGGCGACGGTGAGCGCGACCAGAACGAGCCAGTTCCAGCGGCTCGCGAACGCCATCGCATAGTGGCCGGAGATCATGGCGAAGAGCACCGGCAGCGTCAGGTAAGAGTTGTGTACGCTGCGCCGCGCGGCGGCGATCGCGTGCTTCGGGTCCGGCTCCCGCCCTTCGCGCCTGGCGCGCACCAGTTCGCGCTGGCCGGGGATGACGATGTGCGCGACGTTGCCGGCCATGATGGTGCCGACCACCGCTCCATAGTGGATGAAGGCGCCGCGCCCGCCGAACACCTGCGTCAGGCCCCACGCGAGCGCCGCGAGGAACACGAGCAGCGCAGCGGCGAGCACGGCGTCATTCGCCGCGAGCGGTGAGCGGCACAGCCCCTCGTAGACGGCGAGCCCGAGGATGAGGCTGCCCAGGCCGATGCCGATCGCCTGGCTCTTGGCGAGCGGCATCACCTGCGGGTCCATGAGGGTGGTCTCGGCGTTGACGTAATAGAGCAGGACGAGAAGCGCGAACCCGGTGATCCACGTCCAGTAAACCTCCCACCGGAACCAGTGCAGTCGCTCGGGCAAGGCCGGGGGCGCGAGCGCGTATTTCTGCGCGTGGTAGAAGCCACCGCCGTACACCGCCCAGAGCTCGCCCGCCACGCCGCGTGCGCGGTCCTCGGCGCGCGCAGGCGGCTCCAGCGAATCGTCCAGCCAGATGAAGTAGAGCGAGAGGCCGATCCAGGCGATGCCGGCGATCAGGTGCGCCCACCTGAGGAGCAGGCTCGCCCAATCGAGGAGATAGGTCTCCATCTACCCTAGGCGACACTGCGGTCGGTGCGGCAGCACCATGCGGCCCAGGGTGCGAGCAGGCGGCGGCGGACGCGCGAGCTGGCGAGCGCTTGCCCCATCGCCCGCGGCATCTGCGGGCGGGCAGGGATCGGTCCCGGGTCCATGGCGAACCGGCGCGGCGGGCCGAACGGCGCGAGCGGCCTGGCTCGGGTCACGAAGCGCCAGGGGCGCCTTGCGGCGCCCCTGCCGGAAAAGCGCGGTCCGACCCTGATGTTCCGCCTATTTCGCGGCGGCGCGGACCACGCCGAGCCGCCGGCCGCGAACCGGCTGCTTGAGGCGCGGCGGGGTGACGAGGTCGCGCACGAAATTCGGCAGCGCGAACACGCCCTCGTGGGTTTCGCCGTTGTAGAAGCGCAGATCCTGCAGCTTGCGCGCCTCGATCCGGCGGTCAATCTCGTCGGCGGTGAAGGCCTTGGGATCGAGCTTGTCCGAGCACACCGCCATCGCCCACTGCGAGCCGTAGAGGGGGATGTACATGGTGTACGGCCGCACGATGCGGAACACGCCATTGAGCCGCTGCGCAAGCTCGGCGACGCGATCGGGGCGCGCCACCGGCGCGCCGATGTGCAGCACCAGCGCGCCACCCGGGGCGAGCGCGTGCCGGCAGCGCTGGAAGAACTCGCTCGAGTACAGCGCCTCGGCCGGCCCCATCGGATCGTTGAGGTCGAGCGCGATCAGGTCGAAGCGCTCGTGGGTCTCGCGGATGAACTTCATGCCGTCGCCCACGAGCAGCCGCAGCCGGGGGCTGTCGAACACGCCGCGGTGCACGGCGAAGAAGTGCTCCTTCGCCACCCGGATCACGTCCTCGTCGATCTCGCACATCGTCACCTGCTCGACCGAGGGGTGCTTGAGCGCCTCCTCGGAGGAACCGCCGTCGCCGCCGCCGATGATGAGCACCTTCTTCGGCGCCGCGTGCGCGGTGAGCGCCGGGTGGATCAGGTTCTCGTGGTAGACGAACTCCTCGCGCTCGGAGGTCATGTTGTAGCCGTCCAGGCGGAAGATCCGGCCGTAGTGCGGCGTGTCGTAGATCTCCATCTTCTGGTACTTCGTCTGCCACTCGCCGAGCTTGCGGCTCGCCTTGATGTAGAACCCGGTCGAGTCGTTGAGCGACTCCATGATGAGGTGCTCGCCGCGCTCGATCTCGTGCCGGGCCACCTCGGCCGGCTGGAAGTAGGCGACGATCGAGTCGAACAGGGCCCGCGCCTTGGCCGAGTTGTCGGCGCTGTAGTTGCAGACGTAGACGTCGAGCGTCAGCCCCTGGCGCTCGGGCCAGGTGTGAACCGCGAGGTGCGATTCGGCGAGCACCACCGTGCCGGTGTAGCCGGAGCCTTCGAACTGGTGAAAGCTGGCCGACATGGCGGCGAGACCGGCCGAGCGCACCAGCTCCAGGCATTTCGCCTCGAAGCCCTTGCCGTCGGTGAGCAGCCGCGGATCGCAGCGGCAGCCGGTGAGGTCGCCGATCAGGTGCAGTCCGTTCATCTTGTTCTCCCCGGAAAAACGAGAAGGCGCAGCCCTGCACGACTTCTTCCAGGCTGCGCCCCCGAGTCACCGCCTTGCGGCGAAAAACCGAGCTCTTCGACTTCGTTCAACTCGTTCAAAGCCCCCGTTTCAGGCGAGCGATCGCGCTCCGGTTGCGCGCCGGAGACGGCTCACGGGCCGGCGGCTGCGCGCATCTCGCCGACCACGTGATCAATCAGCCGGCGAGCGATCGAGATTCTGCTCGGAAGTTTCGGCAATTGCAATACATCGAACCAGCTCGCGGCCTCGATTTCTCCCGCCTGCGGCCGGATCTCGCCGCCTGACCAGTCGCAGACGAACGCGATCATCAGCGAGTGCGGGAACGGCCACGGCTGGCTGGCGAAGTAGCGCACGCGCGACACGCGCACGCCGACCTCCTCGGCGACCTCGCGCTCGACGCAGCTCTCCAGAGTCTCGCCGGCCTCGACGAAGCCGGCCAGCGCGCTGTACATCCCGGGCGGAAAATGCGGGCTGCGGGCGAGCAGCACCTGGCGCTCCCGGCGCACCAGCGCCATCACCGCCGGCGCGATGCGCGGATAGGCGGAGAGCCGGCACGCGGGGCAGACGCGGGCGCGCTCGTCCCCCTTCGGCTCGGTCGGCGCGCCGCAGCGGCCGCAGTAGCGGTGATTGCGGTCCCATTCGAGGAGCTGCAGCGCCCGGCCGGCGAGGGAGAAGCTCGTATCGTCGAACACCGAGAACAGCGTCCGCAGACTCTCGAACGTCAGGCCGGCAGGCGGCGGCGCGTCCGCCCCGACTTCGGCCGCCCAGCAGCCGTCGCCGCGAAGTTGCCCTAGATATAGGGTCCGGATCGGTTCTGACCACAAAGTATTGTTGCTTTTCAGCAACGCGGCATTGTCCGGCAGCCGTACCCAGCTGGGTCGCGCCGGCACGCGAGGATCATCCGGCGGCTGCGGGCTTGGCGGTCCGAGTTCGACCAGCAGCCGGTCGCCACGGAAGACGAACCAGCGCGCGCTCGCCTGCAGCGCGGATGGCGCGACGGCCGCAACGAAATCTGCCGGCCGATCGAACGGCATTGGGGTCATGCGGCGATTATAGGAAGGGGCTTCGCTATAATTCGCGCCTCTTTCCCTTGGCCGCGATTCCTTCTCCGCCGCCCGTGACT
>JBFMFX010000023.1:0-66585 GCA_040752005.1 Pseudomonadota bacterium
CCACTTTCGCCCGAGAAGGTCCTTCAGTGCGCTGATGTCGAGCTGCTGGTCGGCCACGATGCGCTTGAGCTTCGAGTTCTCGCTCTCGAGCTCGCGCAGCCGCCGCACGTCAGCCACCGTCATGCCGCCGTACTTGGCCTTCCAGTTGTAGAACGTCGCATCCGAAATGCCGTGCTTCCTGCACAGATCCAGCACCTTCGCGCCGGCTGTCACGGGGCACGCAATAATCCCCAGATGTGGGAAGCGAATTTTCCCCACCCTCTTTTTATGGAGGGTGGCAGATGTTTGTGGAACTGGAAGTCGGAAGCGTCACGGAAGTGGGCACCATGGCGCCCCGAGTCGAACAACAACTTGGGGATCAGGGAATGGTGCAGCAGGAACGCTGGGAGGAGATCCGGCGGATGCGGTTTGAGCAGCGGATGTCGGTTTCTGGGATCGCGCGGCGGTTGGATCTGGATCGCAAGACGGTTCGCCGGTGCCTGCGGCAGAGCGAGTGGCGGCCGTATGAGCGAGCGCCCAAGGCCGAGACGCTGCTGCGCGAGCACGCGCACTATTTGCGCGAACGTGCGGTGCAGGTGAACTACTCGGCGCGGATTCTTTACCAGGAGCTGCGGGCGCGGCGTAGCTACTCGGGCAGCTACGACACGGTGAAGCGCTTTGTGGCGCCGCTGCGCGAGTCGCAGCGCGCCGAAGAGCTTTGCCAGATGCGCTTTGAGACCGGCCCGGGCGAGCAGAGCCAGATCGACTGGGGGCAGCTGGGCACGCACTTTCGCGCCCAGCCCGTGACGCTGCACATTTTTGTGCTGACGCTGGGTTTCAGCCGCCGGGGCTACTACTACGCCTGCGCGGATGAGCAGCTCTCGCAGTTTCTCGAGGCGCACGAGCGCGCGTTTGAGCATTTCGGGGGCCTCACGCGCGAGCATCTGTATGACCGGCCGCGCACGGTGTGCTACCCCGATGATGAGGGGCGTCGGGTCTGGAACCCGACCTTCAAGGCGTTTTCCGAGTACTGGGGCTTTGAGCCGCGGGTGTGCCGTGGCTACCGGGCGCAAACCAAGGGGAAGGTCGAATCGGGCGTGAAATACGTAAAGCGCAACTTCGCTCCTGGCCGAAGCTTCTTGGACATCGTGGACTTCCAGGCCCAGCTCGATGAATGGAACGCGAGCATTGCCGATCAGCGCGTGCACGGCACCACGCACGAGCGGCCCGTTGAGCGCTTCGAGCGCGAGCGGGAGCATCTGATCGCGCTCGCTGGCCAGCCCGGATTTCAGCTTGCGCGCAGCGTCAGCCGCATCATCGCCGAGGACTGGCTGGTGAGCTACGCAGCCAACCGCTACTCGGTGCCGTTTCGCCTGATCGGGCAGACGGTGAGCGTTCAGCGCGAAGGCGAGTGGCTGCGCATCCGGCACCGCGACGAGCTCGTGGCCGAGCACCCGCTGCTTGCCGGCAAGCACCAAGTGCGCATCCTCCCCGAGCACGGCCCCGGGGCAACCGCGCGTAATCGGCGTACCCGACGGGCGGCAGCGCCGCCGGCGCCAGGTACCCAAGAGGTGCCGCAGGTCGAGATCCGCGACCTGGCGCTCTACGAGCAGCTTTGTGCGCCTACCACGATCGAGGAGGTGGCGTCATGAGCCCGGCGCAACTTGAGCGCCTGGGCGAGCACCTGCAGCGCCTTCGCCTTTTCAAGAGCCGCGAGCGGCTGGAAGCGCTGCTGCAGCAGGCGGCGGCCGAGGAGCTGCCCTACGCGGACTTCCTGGACCGGGTGCTGGGCGAAGAGGTCGCCTCCAAGACCGCCAAGAACATCGCCATGCGCACGAACCTCGCGCGCTTTCCGTTCGTGAAGACGCTCGACGCGTTCGACTTCGCCTACCAGCCCTCGCTGGACCGAAAGCAGATCCAAACCCTCGCCTCCTGCCACTACATCGAGCATGGCGAGAACATCGTAGTGCTCGGTCCGCCCGGGGTCGGCAAGTCGCACTTGGCGGTGGGCCTGGGCCTCAAAGCAATCGAAGCGGGCTACCGGGTGCTCTTTTGCACCGCCGCGGGGCTCATCGCGACGCTAACCAAGGCACTCGCCGAAGGCCGGCTCGAGGAGAAGCTGAAGCTCTACAGCGTGCCGCGCCTTCTGATCATCGACGAGATCGGCTACCTCCCCATCGAGCGCCAGGGGGCGAACCTGTTCTTTCAGCTGATTTCGCGCCGCTACGAGCGAGGGCCCATGATCCTCACCAGCAACCAGTCCTTCGGCGCCTGGGGCGAAGTGTTCGGCGATCGCGTGATCGCCACCGCGATCCTCGATCGCGTGCTGCACCACGCGATCACGATCAACATCCGCGGCAACTCCTATCGCCTGAAGGACAAGCTCAAAGCGGGCCTGGTGCGGTCCGAGGAACCGGCGGCGATCGCGTGAGCGATGAAGCGCTGTGGATTTTGTGGACGATGCGCCTCGCGGCGCACCGGCCCGCTTGCCGTGGAAAACCCTGCGGGTTTCCCACCGCGCGAGCCTTCGCCCACAAGCCCCACAGCGGCAGCTATCAATGTTTCAAAAAAGCTCGGGAACAACCCCGGGCTTCAACCAGGGTGGGGAATTTTCAATGCCCACAACTAGGGAAATTTGAATGCCCCTTGACAGCCGGCCTCGGCTTCCTTCAGGACCGCAATGATCTGCTCTTCACTGAATCGCTTCTTCTTCACGTCCGCCTCTCCCTTCGGTTGGCGGACTCTACCTCAGACCCGTACTATTTCCGGGGGGCACGTCACCCGAGCCCGTGATCACTAACCGTGCTTTCGCGGAGAGGTGCATAAGCCCAGTAGGTAATGTGCCATCGGGAAAAATCCCGTGTGCACGACTTCGTCGTTCATTGAAAAGACAAATACGTTTCTAAAATATCCTTCGAGAAACTTCTTAAAGTCTGCTCCACTTTTGCAGTTCACATGACCTGCTTTGCTTTGAGGCGAAGCATAGGCTTGTGACTCTAGGGAGGGAATTCCAATAATCGCCGCCGCGTCCGGAGCAAGAGATGCTATAAAGTTCTTCATGAACAATTGCTCTCTCGCCGGCTTGATGTGCTCCAGGACATCAAGACAGTAGGCGCCATCGAATCTCCCAGGGACAGGACCGCTCAGCATGTCATGAACAAATATATCCATGGGCCAAAGAGGATCGAGACGCGATCTTGCATCTTCAATGAAGATCGGATCGAAATCGACCGCGGTCACGCGACCGACCTCCTGCTGCACCAAGCGTGTGCCAAATGCATCGCCGCACCCGACCTCCAGCACGCGCTTCCTTCCACTGAACATCTTGGCAACAAATTTGTAGCGAGCCAGCGTAAACAGTGTGCGCCGCGGATCTCGGTTCCAGGACTCGTTAGCCATCAGGCCGAAGCGTGCGATGCCGTGCTTTTCTCGCACGTCGAACACGATGTCGTACTGCGGTTCCTTGGTTTTGCGGGGCTGGATCATAACCGGAATGTGTCAATGACTTTGAGAAACCAAGTTCTTGGAATGAGGTATTGTCAATAGGTATGTAAAAAGAGTCAGGCGGCTTTCCTTGTCGGCTCGATCCTCGTGCGCACAGCGACTCCGTCCTCGAAGCGTTTTCCGTCGTAGACGTCTTTCATCAGATGCGGCGCGTTGAGCGCGCGCCAGGATTTCTCGGCGACCCTCAGCAGCTTCCAGATCATCGCCTTGGCGTTCTCGACCTTCTTGAAGCGGCGCGAAGCGTTGGTTCTCAGCCGCGCCGCCTCAAACGGCGACTCCACGATGTTGGTGGTGCACAGGTGAGTGAACAAATCGCAGCCGATTTCCGCCCTTGCGGGCCCGATAGTCTGTGGTAGAGCTATTTCCAGGAACCCCCGAACCTTTTCGATCACGGCGCGAGGGACGAGGCCCTCGAACACCTGGAACCCGTGCTCGCGGAAATGCGTGATGTCAACGTTCACAGTCAAGTGTGCCTCTCCCGTGATTGATGTCCCAGTTGCTAAGGATGGTCTGAAATAGAGACGACGTGGGTGCGCACTGATTCGGAATTGGACGCACGAACGTCAGTTGAGTGGAAATCGGAGTGTTTTTGCTCCGGATTTCGCTCGATTCCGAGCGTCCTTGCCATGTTTGGGCGCACTACGCCCCTTGAGCTCTGAACAGGTGGTGGCGGGCGATGAAAAGGTTCGCCAGCGCACAGGTGACGAACAGGCGGTTTGCGTTCTTCGCGATACCGCGGTAGCGCACCTTGGCGAAGCCGAACAGGCGCTTGATCACGCCGATCGAGTGCTCGACGCGGGCGCGGACTCTGGAGCGAGCGCGGTTGATCCAGCGGTCGTACTCGGAGAGGTACCGATAGCCCCGGCCGCGGCGTTGGGTGAAGTCCTTGGCGTTGGGCGCCTTCGCGTTGATGCGCTCGGTTCTGCCCGAGTAGGCCGCATCGCCCCAGAGGTGCGTCTCGCCTCCGTGCAAAAGCTCGCCCACCATGTTGCCGTCAGCCACGTTCGCGGGCGTTGCCGCCACCGAGTGGATGAGCTTGGTCTTGCGGTCCACGCCCACGTGCGCCTTCATGCCGAAGTACCAGTCCTTGCCCTTCCTGGTCTGGTGCATCTCCGGGTCGCGCTTGCCCTGGGCGTTCTTCGTCGAGCTCGGCGCCGCGATGATCGTCGCGTCCACGATCGTTCCCGAGCTCACCCGCAGGCCCCGGCTCTGCAGGTGGCGCCCCACCTCCTGGAAGATACGCGTACCGAGCTTGTGACGCTCAAGCAAGTGGCGAAACTTGCAGATCGTCGTCTCATCAGGCACCGGCTCGGCCGCCAGATCGATCCCCGCAAATGCTCTCATCGAAGCCGAGTCGTAGAGCGCCTCCTCCACCGTCGGATCGCCCAGGTTGAACCACTGCTGAAGGAAGTAGATTCGCAGCATCCGCTCAAGGGGCACCGCCGGCCGGCCGCCTTCGCCCTTCGGGTACACCGGCTCGATCAGCCCGCACAGCTCGCGCCAAGGTATCACGCGGTCCATCTCGGCCAGAAACTGCGCCCGTCGCGTCGTCTTCGTGAACTTCTGAAATCCCGCCCCGCCCAGCGTCATCTGCTTGTTCTTCATCTTCGCCCCCTGTTCTTGTTCGATAAGGGTGCCGCTTTCCCTCTGACAAGTAAACACGGGACTAATTCAGACATTCCCTAATCAATGTTTCGCCGCGCTCTATGACCTTGCAGTCGGACAGCGAGAAAAACATTATCATGGCGCCGAAACCGCTAACAAACACCGGCCAGCGGCCCTTCCGTCCCGCATAGCCGAAATAGCAACGTTCACTTCATCTAAGGAATAGGTGTCGGTGATGATTTCCCTGAGCCGGATCACCCCCTTGCGATAGAGAGACTGGTAGCGGGGGATATCCTCGTGCGGCACCGCCTCGCCGCCGTGCGAGCCCGAGATGCGCTTGCCGAAGTGCAGTGGGAGCGAATAGATCGTCACGTCGTTGCCCTTCTTCGGCACGCCGACGAGCGTCACCCGCCCCTGCGGCTTGGCGAGGCGATAGCCCGCCTCGATCACGGCGGGAACTCCAGTGTTGTCAATGAAGACGTCAACCCCCTCGGGGCAGATTTCCAGGATCGCGCGCGCGGCATCGGTGGATCGAGCGTTGACGAGGTGGGTCGCCCCCATGCGGCGGGCGAGCTCGAGCCTGGCGTCGTAGAGGTCCACCGCGACGATGGGGTGCGCGGTGACGAGCGAGGCAGCTTGCACGATGTTGAGGCCGATTCCGCCCGCGCCGTAGACCACGACCGATTCGCCGATGCGCACTTTTGCGTTGTTCACCACCACGCCGAAGCCGGTAGTGACCGCGCAGCCGAAGAGCGCCGCGACTTCCAGATCGCTGTCCGGGGGTATCCGGGTGAGGCGGTTCTCCGAGACGACGGCATACTCGTTGAAGGTCGTCACCCAGCCGGCGTTGAGCTTGCGGCCGTTCCATGTATAGGACGGCGTGGCCGACTCGATGCCGAGCCCCTTCCTCCAGTGCAGCACCACCTTGTCGCCGGGCGCGAGGTGCCGCACCCCGGGCCCCACCTCGAGCACCGTGCCCGAGCCCTCGTGGCCCAGCAGATGCGGCAGAAACCGATCCTCGCCTTTCGCCCCGTCAATCTCGCCCAGCTGCGAGCCGCAGATGCCGCTGTAGTGGACCTTGACGAGCACCTGCCCCACGTCGAGCGCGGGCGGAAGCCCCACCTCGGCGACCACCAGGGGTTTGCGCAGCTCGGCGAGGATCGCCGCCTTCATGGTGCGGGGGATCGTCATATCCGGGTCACTCGAAGAAGATGTAGGAATAGTCGCCGGTATAGCCGGTGAGCCGAAACCACCACTCCCACTCTTCGGGAGTATTGAACGCTTCGCAGGTGACCTGCCAGTAGAGGAGATTCGCTTTCTCGGTCTCGTTGCGGTAAGACTCGACGCAGATGTACTTGTGCCGGCGGCCCACGCGCTCGATCTCGCGCAGCGCTTTCTCGAGATCGTAGCAGTGGAGATTGTGCAGCGTGGTGATCGAGACCACCAGATCGAAGCTCTTGTCCGGATAGGGCAGCGCATTCGCGTTGCCGACCTGCAGGCGCTCGCGGATTTCTTCCTTGGCGTTGCGGATCGCGTATTTCGAGATGTCGAGCCCATAGACTTCCACCCCCGGCACGACCAGGGTGAAGTCGTAGAGGAGGTAGCCCTTGCCGCAGCCGACGTCGAGGATGCGCTCGCCCGGGCGGATGCCGTAGTGCTCGGCCATCGCGCGCGCGACCTTTTCCCAGCGGCCGGGAATATAGCGGTAGCCCCCGTAGTTGATGCGCCGATCGCCGTCCCAGTAGTCGTAGTCCCACTGCTTGGCGAGCGCCGCGGCCTTCGGCTTGGGATACTCCGGGTCATTCACCCGCGCAAGGTAGTCGCGCCGGGTCGCCTTGTGCAGGACCGACATGAAGTCAATGTAGGCCATGAGGGTGGCCGCTACTCGATGGATTCCAGCAGCCGCCGCGCCTTGTCGAGCTGGCGCCGCTTGCGCGCTTCCTCGTCGGTATCCGGGTCGGCAAAGCGCCGGCGGCGCGCGAACTCGGGCACGAAATCGTTCAGCATGATACAGCACCACTTGGCCCGGAACACCGGCAGCAGCAGACGGGCGCGCTCCTCCAGCGCGGGCGCCCGCGGCGAGAAGCTCATGGCAGCGCGAACGAAGCGGTCGAAGTGCTCCCGCGGGACCGGCAGCGCGGGGTGGGAGAAAAAATCGCCCGCCATCTTGGCCGGGTCGTCCCAGCCGGCGTACTCGAAGTCGAGGAAACAGAGCTCCCCCGTGTCGCGCACCAGCGCGTTCTGAAATCCGAAATCCGACGGCGAAATGCAGCGCTGCGCAACCGCCGCATCGAGCGCTTCGCCCCGGATCGCCGCCTCGCGGGCGATCCGCTGCTTCAGCTCCTCCCAGACGGCAACCAGCTCGCCGACGAAATCTCGCGCTGCGCGATCCACATCGGCTGCGACCGGGATTGCGGCGAGCCGAGCTGTGCGCCGGTCAACCATCGCGAAGTGCTCCGCGATGCTGAAGCAGGCTTCCGACGCAACAGGCAGCGCTCTCGCAGCAGATCGGTGCGCGGCGTCGTTCAGCCGCAGGAAGAATGCTGCCGCTTCATCCACGCGGGCAGCCGATATGTCGGCGGCCGTCATTTTTCTGCCGCTCACGAATTCGTAGATTCCGATCCCGAGCCGCGCGTCGGCCGCGATCGCCCGCGGCACGCAGCCGATGCCCGCCGCCGCTGCGTAGCGCAGAAAGGCTTGCTCGGCGTGCAGCCGATCGCGCGGGTCCGACGGGTCGCGGAAATACTGCTTCACGAGGTATCTGCACGCCCCGATCGTCGCCGCAAAGACGCGGTTGTTTCCCCCGGGGGCCAGAGGCTCGAGCCCGATCTCCGGCGCCCGCCCCGCAGGCAGCCCGAGCAGGGAGGCAATGCCAGCGATCAGCGGGCCGTCCGGCATGCCTGTCGCAGGTAGAGGAGGATCTCGCCCCAGGAGCTCATCCGCAGAAGCGCAGCGGCATCCTCGTGATGCCCCTCGGGGTCGAACAGTATGCCCCGGGTCGCCGCCGGGAATTCAGGAGCGAGCAGAATTTCCGGGAGGTCGTCAATATAGTAATCGCATCCGGCGGCGCCGATGCGAGCGATTTTTTCCTCCTTGGTGAGCTCGAAGAAAACCGATTCGGGCTCGACCAGCGGCCGCCCGCCGTCTTTCAGGTGGCTTGCGACCCACTCCCGGGCGGCATGGTGCAGGTCGTAGCGCGGTCCGGCATACGGATATCGGGTCTTGTGACTGATGATCGAGACCGCCAGCCCCGCGTCGCGCGCCCAGCGCAGGAACTCGATGATCCCGGGATAGGCGAGCGCCTCGTTCATGCGCGCACCGTAGACGTAACCCTGCATCTCGGTCCAGAGATCCTCCCGGCCCTGCCGGCGCAGGAAATCGCGCACCGCAAGCTTGGTCGGCGCAAGTCCGGCCGGGATCACGCCCTGCTCGAGCGCAACCCGGTGAAAAAGAACATCGTAGCTGACGATCGTGTTGTCGAAGTCGAGGCCGATCCGCATCACCGCGCACCGCGCGCTCACGTCTCGCAGCGCGCGCGGAGATTCGCCGTGACCTGGGCAGCGATGTTCTCCGCGGTAAGGCCGAATTTGAGGCGGGCGTATCGCTGGGAGCCGATCTCGTGCATGAAGGCGTCGCCGGTCCCGAAGGCGAGTAACCGGCCGCTCGGGCTGTCTTGCGCCGCCAGCCATTCGGCGACGGCGCCCGCGAGCCCTCCGATCCGACCATGTTCTTCGGCCACCGCGACGAGGCCGTATCTTGAAAAGATCTCCGCGAGGCGCTCGACATCGAGCGGCTTTATGGTGTGAAAACTGTCCACCCGCGCCGATACGCCGCGCTGCGCGAGCAACTTGGCGGCATCGAGCACGACCGCGACCATCACTCCGGTGCCGATGAGGCACACGTCGGTGCCCCCCCGCACGGTGATCGCGCGCCCGATCTCGAATTCGGGTTCTTGTGCGTGCACCAGCGGCTCGCCCTTCTTGCCGATCCGCATGTACACCGGGCGATTGAGCCGCAGCGCCTGGCGCAACGCGAGTCGCAGCTCGATCGAATCCGCGGGCGCGAGCACCGTCATCTCCGGCAAAGTCCGCAGAATAGCGAGATCCTCCAATGAATGATGCGTCGGCCCGAGATCGGCATAGGACAGCCCAGACCCGGTGCCGACGATGACGACCGGCGCTCTGTGGTAACAGACGTCCACCCGGATCTGCTCGAAGCAGCGTGTGGTGGTGAACGGCGTGATGGTATACACCACAGGGCGCAGGCCACAGAGCGCCATCCCCGCCGCGACACCCATCATATTCGCCTCCGCCACGCCGCAGTTGTAAAAGCGACCCGGCGCGGCCTCCTTGAACCGGTCGAAGAGCTTGTTGCCGATGTCGCCCGAAAGCAGCACCACCCGCTCGTCCTCGCGCCCGATTCTCGTGATCTCGTCGGCGAACGCGTTTCTCACGGCGCCACCCCCAGCTCCTTTTTCGCCGCCGCGACCTCTTCCGCGGTCGGAATCCGGTAGTGCCAGTTGTTGTCGTCCTCCATGAAAGAGACGCCCTTGCCCTTCACGGTATGGGCGACGATCGCCACCGGCTTGCCGCTGCCGTCGGGAACGCGAGACAGGTGCTCCGCGAGCGCCTTCATGTCGTGCCCGTCTATCTCGTACGTGCTCCAGCCGAAGGCGCGCCACTTCTCGACGAGCGGTTCGAGCGCCAGCACCTCCTGGCTGCGTCCGGTGGCCTGCCATTTGTTGTAATCAATGACCGCTGCGAGGTGCTCTACCCTCTGCGCCGCCGCCATCATCGCCGCCTCCCAGACCGAGCCCTCGTTGCACTCCCCGTCCGAGAGCAGCGCGATCACGTTGTAGCGCCGTCGCTGAATGCGCGCCGAGAGCGCCATGCCGAGCCCCATCGGCAGTCCGTGGCCGAGCGAGCCGGTGGCGGCTTCGATCCCGGGGAGGCAATCGGGCGCCGGCGGATGCTCTGCGAACACTCCGCCGTCCTCGCCATAGGTCGCCAGAAGGGACTCGCGATAAAAGCCCCTTAGCGCCAACACCTGAAAAAGCGCCGCGGCGCCGTGCCCTTTGCTGAGAATGAAGCGGTCGCGCTCGGGATCTCGCGGCTGCGCAGGGTCTATTCGCAGCGCGTGAAAATAAGCGGCGACGAGGATATCCACGCACGAAAGACACGACCCGAGATGCGGGGTATTGGTCCGGTGCGAGGTCTCGACGATGCGCGCGCGAATCGTGCGCGCGAGTTTTTCCAGCTCCCCGATGTCCGAGGCCTCGATCTCCCGCAGCCCCTGGCCGATTGCCGATTTCACGGTTTATGAATGTAGTCGAACGGTTGGCGCTCGAGCTCGTCGAGGTTTTCTTTTACCCACGCGATGCATTCGTCGAGCCCCGCATCCAGCGACACCGTATCTCGCCAGCCGAGAGTCGTGCGCAGCTTCGCGCTGTCGAGCATGTACGCGGCATCCTTGCCCAGCCGCTCGCCTACGATCTCGACGCTGTCCTCGAATCTCGCACCGAGCTTGCCGCAGATCCGTTCGACCAGCTCCCGAATGGTGACGACTTCGTTTGTGGAAATGTGATAAGTCTCACCGAGTGGCGCGTCCCGCGCGATACGCCAAGTCGCATCCGATACGTCCCTGGCGTGGATGAAAGCACGCCGCGAAACGCCGCCTCCGTGCAACTGCAGCTTCCGCCCCAACAGGATGAAGAGGATCGTGCGCGGGATGATCCTGTAGAGCCGCTGTCCCGGGCCATAAACGTTCGCCGCGCGGGTGAACACGACCGGGAAGCGGTAGGCTTCGAAGTACGTGCGCAGGCTCATGTCGGCCGCCGCACGGGAGACCGCGTACGGTGTGCTGGGATTGAAAGGGGCGTCCTCCTGGATGAAACCGCTCGTGCTGCCGTAGACCTCGGGAGTGGTGACGTGGACGTACTTGCGCAGAAAATCGCAGTGCCGAAGTCGCTCGTGCAATCGCACCGCAGAAATAACGTTCGTCATGAACCAGTGGTCGGGGTTTTTCCAGCTCTCGGCCACCATGCTTTGCGCTGCGAAATTCACCACGTATTCCGGCCGCTCGGCCTCTATGAGCGCCATCAGTCGGTCGAGATCATGGTTGATGTCGCACTGATGGAAGCTGAAGCCGTTCACGCTCCTTGACCAGCGATAGGGCAGAAACACCGGATTCGGCTCCGGCGAGCGGCTGACCCCGACCACTCGGACACCTCTGCGGAGCAGAAAATCGGCGAAGCTCGCCCCGGAAAACGAATTGCTCCCCAGCACGAGAACTTTTTCCGCTGCTGCCACCCCTACCGCTCTCCATGCCGGTAAAGCCATTGCATGATCATGTGTCCCACGACGAGCTGCAGATCCTCGGCGATTTGCATATCGTCCACGGGAAAATGAATGGCGACGTCGGCGAGCGCCTTCGCGGCCCCGCCCGAGTAGCCGAGAATCGCGTAGCTTTTCATCCCGATGCGCCTCGCCTCCTGCAGCGCTTTCACGATGTTGGGCGAGTTGCCGCTACCCGAGAACGCGACGAGCACGTCGCCTGCGACCGCCTGCACCGCCAGTTGCAGCGCGAAGATCTCCTCGTAGCCCTCGTCGTTGGCGAGGCAGGTGATGACGGAGGAGTTGGCCGGAAGCGCCATCACCCTGAGGCCAGAACCGCGTTTCTTGGAAATGCCGTAGAGAAAGTCGTTCGCGAGGTGCATCGCGTTCGCGGCGCTGCCGCCGTTGCCGCACAGGAACACCTGCCGCCCGCTCTTCCAGCAGCCGTGGAGTTCCTCGGCGAGGCGCGCGACCCCGCTCCAGTCCGAGCCCGCGAGCACGCCCTGGAGCCTGCGCGCGTAGTCGCTGAAGGCGGCAACCGGAGAATCCTGCGGAGCGTTCATCCCACCACCTCCCTCTGCATCCATCTCAAGTTGTAGTAGCGGTCCTCGTCGCGCAGCTCACCTGAACGATACTTCGCGACGATCTCGCGAATCGCGTCGTTGACGGTTTTTTTCGGCCGGAATCCGGTGGCGAGCAGTTTGTCGGAATTGACGCGGTAGGAACGCGGGTCGTTCGATTCGGTGACCGTGATCTCGGCCTCCACGTGGCTCGCCACCCGCTTCGCGATATCCATGATCGAGAGGTTCTCGAAGCCGGCGTTGTAGACGCCAGCGTGCTCCGGGTGATCGAGAAAAAACAAGTAGGCGTCGGTGACGTCGTCAATGTGGATGTTGGGGCGCGTCTGCGCTCCGCCGAACACCGTGATGCGGCGCTTGGCAAGCGCTTGCATCGTGAGCATGTTGACCGAGACGTCGAGCCGCATGCGCGGGGAATAGCCGCACACGGTCGCGGGGCGCAGGATCTGCACCACCATGTCGTTCGCGTAGGAGAGCAGCACGCGCTCGGCGACCATCTTGGTTTTGTTGTATTCCGAGATCGGCCTCAGTTCCAGGTCCTCCGTCACCTCGGGCTCGTCCTTGACGCCGTAGACGCTGCCGGAGGAGGCGTAGATGAAGCGGCGCACGCCGGCGCGCACAGCCTTGTCGGCGAGCCGCATGGTGGCGAGCGCGCTCACCTCCCAGGTGAGCTTGGGATCGAGGTCGCCGCAGGGGTCGTTCGCGATCGAGGCGAGATGGATGACGGCATCCACGCCGTCGAGGCGGATCGCGTCAGCATCGCGCACGTCGCCCGCGAGCACCCGCAGATTTGGGTGGGGCTGGAGGTAGTTGCCGAACCACATGGTATCGAAGGCGACGACCTCGTGGCCGCGTGCGAGCAGCTTCGGCACGAGCACAGTGCCCTTGTAGCCACAGGCGCCGGTGACGAAGATCTTCATGGCAGTACGACTCCATTCAGCGCAATATTTATGTCGCCGCGGCAGGGACAGGCATCATGGGCCGAAGCGCCGCAGCCTGCGCTCCCAGGTCTTCGACGGCGATGATCTCTCCGTGGTCGAGCCGGATCACTCTATTGCAGTTGTCGCGGATGAGCTCCTCATTGTGCGAGGCGAGTACCATGATTTTCGCGCGGTCGAGCACGCGCGCAAGGCGCTCCTGCGCCTTCTTGGCGAACCCGGCATCCCCGACGCTCAGCCACTCGTCCATGAGAATGATGTCGGCGGTCACGCAGGTCGAGATCGCGAACGCGAGCCGCATCGCCATTCCGCTCGAGTAGGTCCGGAGCGGCATGTGGATGTAGTCGCCGAGTTCCGAGAACTCCCGAATCTCTTCGATCAACGGAGCGATTTCGTGCGGCCTCATGCCCATGATCGCCGCGCGGAGAAAAATGTTCTCGTGGCCGGTCGCCTCGGGATCCATACCGAGCGAGATGCTCAGCATCGAGGCGACCCTGCCCTCGATCTCGATTGTGCCCGCGACCGGCTCGTAGGCGCCGGCGAGCACTCTGAGCAGCGTGGTCTTGCCCGAGCCGTTGTGGCCGACGAGCCCCACCCGGTCGCCTTCGCGCAACTCGAAGCTCACCCCGTTTAGCGCGCGCACGACGATTCGCTCGGAGGCGTCCTTCGCGAGCAGCCCCCCGGTGGCAGCGCGCATGACCGCGTTCTTCAGCGAGCGGCCGCTCGCTCCATAAATGGGGAACTCGACCACGAGACCGTGCGCGCGGATGCGGGCCACGAGCTACACCCAGTAGGCAATGCGCGCGCGATAGCGCTGAAAAAAAGCGAGCGTCACGAGGTAGCCGCCAGCGGTCACGGCGAGGGCCGCCGCCCACGACAGGGCGTCCGGACTCTGGCCGAGGAGCGGCCGGCGCACGATCTCGAGGAAATGGAACAGGGGGTTCACTTCAGCCGCCCAGCGGTTTCTGCCCAGCATCTCCGCGGGCCAGAAAACAGGGGTCAGGAACATCGCCACCTGCATGAGGCTCGCGACGATCTGCGGGATGTCGCGGAAGCGCGCGCAGACGAGCCCGAGGAGAATGCCGAGCCAGACACCGTTCACCGCGATCAAAAGCACCCCGAGCGGAACGAGAACGACGTGCCAGTCGAGTCCCGGGCCGAAGAAAAACAGCGCCACGACGACGATCACGGCATTGTGGCCAAGGATGATCAAGTTCTTCCACACCACGCGCAGCACGTGCACCGTGAGCGGCAGCCGGACCTGCTTGATGTAGCCCTCGGCGTTGATAAAGGTCGTGCACGCCTCGTTGACCAGTGCCGAGACGAACGTCCACAGCACCAAGCTCACGGCCAGATACGTAAAATATCCCGAGACCGGCTGCCCGAAGAGCTTGCTGTAGAGCGGACCCATGCCGGCGACCATCGCAGCCGTGCTCAGCGTGAGCCAGAACGGCCCGATCGTCGAGCGCCGATAGCGCTGCTTGACCTCAAGCCAGCCGAGCATCGGCCAGACATGGATCGCGCGCGTGCCCGCCCAAAGGTCTTGGAGCGCGAGCCAGAGCTTGGCTGACGGCATTGCGGTCAAAGCGAACGCGCTGCGATGATGATGACTTTGTTATCGTATTCGCAACACCAGCGCGTCGCAACCAGCTGCAGGCGGTTTACATCCCGCTCGCCTCTGAACAAAGGAGTGCTTACCCGTGCAATATCTTGATCTCGATGGCGCGCGTGCCGATCGTGGCGTTCGATCTCGCCGTGGCCGGTGTCTGCCTTGCGCGCCGGCAGCGCCGCGGTTCTCGTTAAGGTTTGCGCAAACGCGAGGCGAAGGATGGCCCTTGCTGCTGCTCAGGATCGAGGGCCGACTGCGCAGATTTCGTTGTCAGGGCTTCAAGAAAACCGCTCTGGAAGTCGCGCGCCGCACAGGCACGGCATTTCTCGGGATTCTACTTATGCCGGTTGCGGCCGTGCTACACGTGCTGGGGTTCCGGAGGCTAACGGTTTTCACCGAGCGCATAGGGCACCTTGCTCTAGAAGTAGATTACTTCTTGAAGCAGCGCGCCTTGGGACAGATCCCGGAGCGGCGTTATTTTTTGACCGCACCGAAGTGGCGCGTCGCCAACCGCCATTTGATGAAGCTGTGGAGCCAGCACATTCCGGTTATCGAGAATCCCGTCGCGGCATTCTTACTGGAATCCATGGGCCGGTGGTACTTCATGCGTCACGACGTCAGCGAGTACACTCGATCCTTCAATAAGGCGGCCAGCATGTTCGCCATTGCAGCAGCCTGGGGAAACCGACCTCCGATTCTCAGGCTTCCCGTGGAGGACGAGCGCTGGGGCAGACAGGTGCTCAAGGCGTTGGGCGTGCCGGACGACAGGTGGTTTGTAGCCGTTCACGTGCGAGAGGGTGGCTTTTCCCCGGACGGTGACTGGGCGCATTCAAATCGCAACGGAAGCATCTCTGCGGTTGTGCCGGCGATACGCTATATCTACGAAAGAGGTGGCTGGTGCGTGCGGCTGGGAGACCCCAGCATGACGGTGTTGCCCGATATGCCCGGGGTGACCGACTACGCTCACAGTCCCTTGCGCTCGGAGCGCATGGATATTTTTCTGTGCGCAAAAGCGCGATTCTTTATCGGCAACACCTCGGGCATCACCTATCTGGCATCGGCCTTCGGGGTGCCGTGCGTCTGGGCGAATATGATTCCGACTTCCACGCTCGGGCTTAGTGCTGCAGATATAAGTATCCCCAAGCTGCTTTACAGCAAAGTGGAGCAGCGCTTTCTGCACTTCCCAGAGATCTTTGCCTCGCCTCTAGCCAACTACCGATACGCAGTGCTATATGACGCAGCCGGTATCGAGGTTCGCGAGAACTCGGACGACGAGATTCTCGACTTGGTGCGGGAGATGATGGAGCGCCTTGATGGATGCATGCTGGAATCGGAGCAGGATGTGGAATTGCAGCAGCGGTATCTCGCTTTGCTCCGTCCGGAGCACTACTCCTGGGGCACTGTCTCGAAAATCGGAACAGCCTTTCTTCGCAAGCATCGCGATCTGCTCGAACCGCCGCAGAACGTTCTCGCAAATTCCCCGGCTTGGCAGCAGCGGAACGCATAGAGGATTGGTGCAGAAGGCCGTGCGTCGAGCGTAATGCACTTTGCCCTGGGGGGTGCGGGATCTTCCAGAGGATGGCGGCGTTAAACCGAACCGATGCCAGGTGGCAGGCAGATCGCAGTAACAGGCGCGACGGGATTCATCGGCGCCCTGCTGGTGAAGCAACTGGTGGCGCGGGGTGATTCGGTGCGCGTTCTGGTGCGCGCACCGACGATGCGCGCTGATTTTCCTCGCAGCGTTCGCGTCTTTCAAGGGGACCTTGTGTCGGAGCCGGGAAACCTTGCCGAATTCGTCGATGGTGCCGACGTTCTTTACCACTTGGCGGGAGAGGTCAGGCACGTGCCTGCCATGCGTGCCCTCCATGTGGAAGGTACGCGAGCGCTGCTAAAGGCTGCTGCCGGTCGAGTCGCGCACTGGGTGCAAATGAGCAGCGTGGCAGTATACGGTCCGTTGCGAAGCGGGTTCGTGGACGAGGACTGGCCGCTCGCCCCTCAGCGCGAATACGAGGCGACGAAGGCCGAAGCAGAAAGGTTGGTACGCATGGCTGCGGCCGGGGGAACGCTAACGTGTACCGTCGTTCGCCCGTCAACGGTATTTGGGCCCGGCATGCCAAACCGCTCGCTTCGCCAGCTTGTCTCGGCGGTTGCGCGCGGGCTATTTTTCTTCGTCGGCCCGCCGGGGGCCCTTGCCAACTACATCTATGTGGACAACGTAGTGGACGCGCTCATTGCGTGCGGTGTACACCCGGCGGCGAAAGGTGGCACGTACAATCTTTCCGACGATCGCACTATGGAGGAGTTCGTCGGTACGATCGCGGAATGCGTCGGAAGGCCTGCGCCACGCGTGCGGCTGGCTGAAGCGCCGATCAGGTTGCTTGCGCGGGCGCTCGGCAGAATTCCGAACAGTCCGCTGACGGAATCGCGGGTGGATGCACTCACTGCACGAGTACGTTATTCGACGCGCCGCATCGAGGCGGAACTTGGGTACCGACACGCGGTTTCCATGACAGAGGCGATACATCGATACATAGCGTCTGAAGCGGTGTGAGCCGAAAACGCAGAAAGAAAAAAACTTCCCGCGAGTCGGCAGGCGATAGGTGCATTCTCGACCGACATCCCTATTGGTGCGTGTCGCACCAAATCTTTTGGACCGAGAGCGTGACGTTCGCTCCTTGCTCCACGCACTGCGCGGACCTCCCGGACGCCTGGTGGACCTCGCAGGACGCGGCGCGCGAGGTGCTGCTGGAGTGGGCGAAGATCGCGTGGTACCTCTTGGGCGGGCGGTTCCGGGCCGCCAGCGCGAGCTGAGCGCGCGCATGTCCCGGCTGTGCTTCGTCGCCGCGAGCGAGATGACCCTCAAGGCCTTCCTGCGCGAGCACATCCGCGCGGCGAGCAGGCGCTACGAGGTGCTCGCGGTCGCGAATTGCACCCAGGCGCGCGCGCTGCGCGACATCGGCGTACCGGTGGACGTCACGCCCGTCGGAATCGAGCGCCGCATCGCACCGCTCGCGGACCTCGTCGCACTGTGGAGGTTATGGCGCCTGTTCCGGCGCGCAGCGCCCGATCTGATTCATTCGGTCACGCCCAAAGCCGGACTGCTGGCGATGCTCGCGGCGCGCGCCGCGCGCGTGCCGGTGCGCATCCATACCTTCACCGGCCAGGTGTGGGCGACGCGCCGCGGCCTGGCGCGCGCCGCGCTGAAGGGCTTCGACCGGCTGATCGCCGCGTGCGCCACGCACGTGCTCGCCGACAGCGCCTCGCAGCGCGAGTTTCTTCTTGCCGAGGGCGTGGTGCGGGCGGAGAGAATCGCCGTGCTCGCTCAGGGCTCGATCAGCGGGGTGGACGGCGAGCGCTTCAGGCCGGATCCCGCGGCGCGCGAGACGGTGCGGGCGCAAGCCGGCATCCCGCCCGAGGCGGTTCTGTTCCTCTACCTCGGGCGGCTCACTCGCGACAAGGGGCTGCTTGATCTGGCGCGCGCCTTTGGCTCGGTGCAGGACGGCTGGCTGATGCTGGTCGGCCCCGACGAGGAGGGTCTCGCTGGCGAGATTCGGGATGCATGCGGGGGCTCGGCCGCGCGGTTACGCTTTGCGCCCTACACCGACAGGCCGGAGGTGTTCATGGCGGCGGCGGACGTGTTCGTCCTGCCCAGTTACCGCGAGGGTTTCGGCAGTGCGGTCATCGAGTCGGCCGCGGCAGGCATTCCGGCGATCGGCACCCGAATCTACGGCGTCACCGACGCGATCGTGGACGGAGTGACCGGGTTTCTCGTGCCGCCGCGCGATCCGGCGGCACTGGCGGCGCGAATGCGGCAGCTCGCGTCGGACGCGCAGCTTCGCCTGCGGCTCGGTGCGGCGGCGCGCGCGCGGGCGCTGCGCGATTTCTCCATGGCGGAAGTCACCCGGGCGACGCTCGCATACTACGCGGAGCGGCTGAAAGAGGCCGGGCTCGATGCTTAAGCGGGCGTTCGACCTGGTGGTGGCGGCAGCGTTGCTCGTCGCGCTCTGTCCCGTAATGCTGGGGATTGCGGCGTTGATCGCCCTGCGCATGGGAGCGCCGGTGCTCTACCGGCAGGTGCGCCCCGGACTCGGTGGGCGGCCGTTCACGCTCTACAAGTTCCGCACCATGACCGAGGCGCGAGACGCCGGCGGGCGTGAGCTGCCGGATGCGCAGCGCCTTACCGCGCTCGGCGCGTGGCTGCGGCGCTGGAGCCTGGACGAGCTGCCGCAGCTTTTCAATGTCCTCCGCGGCGACATGAGCCTCGTCGGGCCGCGGCCGCTGCTGATGGAGTATCTTCCGCTCTACGATGAGCGGCAGGCGCGGCGCCACGAGGTGCGCCCGGGAATCACCGGCTGGGCGCAGGTCAACGGGCGCAACGCGCTCACCTGGCCGGAGCGCTTCGAGCTCGACCTCTGGTACGTCGAGAACCGCAGTTTTCTTCTGGACCTCAAGATCCTCGGCATGACGCTCGCGCGCGTCATCCGGGGCGAGGGCATCAACCAGCCGGGTGCGGCGACCATGGAACGGTTCCGCGGAAATCGGACATGACGGCGGCGTCAAGGGTGTTTCTCTTCGGTGCCGGGGGCCACGCCAAGGTGGTCGCCGACATCGTCGAGCGCACCGGCGCGCGGATCGCGTTCGTCGTGGATGACGATCCGGCGTGCGCGGGGCGGCGCCTGCTCGGCTACGAGGTGATCGGCGGCAGGGCGGCGCTCGTTGCGCGGCGCGGCGAGGCCGGCAGCGCGATCGTCGCGATCGGCGCGAACGCCGCGCGGCGCGCTCTCGCCGACTGGCTCGCCGCGCAGGGCTTCGCGTTCGCGAGCGCGATCCATCCCGCCGCGGCGATCGGGCGCGAGGTGAGCATCGGCGCGGGAAGCGTGGTGATGGCCGGGGCGGTGATCAATCCGCAGACCGAGATCGGTGCGCACTGCATCGTGAACACTTCGGCGAGCGTGGATCACGATTGCCGGCTCGGCGATGCGGTGCACGTCGCGCCGGGGGCGCGCCTGTGCGGCGGCGTGTCGGTCGGGGCAGGCGCCTTGATCGGCGCCGGTGCGGTGATCGCGCCCGGGCGATGCATCGGTGCCGATGCGATAATCGCCGCCGGAGCGGTGGTCCTCGCCGACGTGCCCGACGGCGCGCGCGTCGCGGGCAATCCCGCCCGGCCCCTGCGCGACGATGAACCGACCCGCCGCCCACGCCCCTGAAAGACTCGCCGCAGAGGGCGGCGCGCCGGTGCGTGCGCGGCCGTTCGCGCCCTGGCCGGTGTTCGCCGAGGACGAGCGCAGGGCGGCCGATGCGGTGCTCGCCTCCGGGCGCGTCAACTACTGGACCGGCGAGGAGTGCGCGCGTTTCGAGCGGGAGTTCGCCGCGCACCTCGGCGTGCGGTACGCGATCGCGCTCGCCAACGGCACCGTGGCGCTCGAGCTTGCGCTGCGCGCGCTCGGCATCGGTCCCGGCGACGAGGTGGTGGTGCCCGCGAAGACGTTCATCGCCACTGCGAGCTGCGCGATCGCCGTCGGGGCGCGGCCGGTGGTATGCGACGTGGACCCGGACAGCCAGAACCTCACCGCGGCGACGGTGCGCGCGGCGCTCACGCCGCGCACGCGCGCCGTCATCCCTGTGCACCTTGCGGGGTGGCCCTGCGAAATGGGCCCGCTCATCGAGCTTGCACGCGAGCGCGGGCTGGCGCTGATCGAGGACTGCGCGCAGGCGCATGGGGCCGCCTGGAACGGCAGGCCGGTCGGCAGCTTTGGCGACGCGGCGATTTTCTCCTTCTGCCAGGACAAGATCATGACCACCGGCGGCGAGGGCGGGATACTGCTCACCGACCGGCGCGATGTCTGGGAGCGCGCCTGGGCGTACAAGGATCACGGCAAGTCCTACGCCGCGGTCTTCGAGCGCCCGCATCCGCCCGGGTTCCGCTGGCTGCACGAATCCTTCGGCAGCAACTTCCGCATGACCGAGATGCAGGCGGCGATCGGGCGCGTGCAGTTGCGCAAGCTCGCGCAGTGGGTGGCGGCGCGGCGGCGCAATGCGGCGGTGCTCGCCGAGGCCCTCGCGGGCGTGCCGGCGATCCGCGTGCCACAGCCTTCGCCCGCGTGCCGGCACAGCTACTACAAGTTCTACGCGTTCGTCGAGCCCGAACGCCTGCGGCCCGGGTGGACCGCGCTTCGCGTCCTGGAGGCGATCGGCGCCGAAGGCGTGCCCTGCATGCAGGGGGTGTGCAGCGAGATCTATCGTGAGCGGGCGTTCGTTGATGCGGGGCTCTCGCCTCCGGCGCCGCTTCCGGTCGCATCGCGCCTTGCCGAGACGAGCCTGATGTTCCTCGTTCACCCGACGCTCGACGAGGTGGACATGCGCGACTGCGCGCAGGCAGTGGCCAAGGTGATGCGCACCGCCGCGCGCGGTTGAGTAGCCGCGCTGCTCGCGATCGCCGCGTGGGTGGATCTGCGCTGGCGGCACGCGGGCGTGCGCGAGTACTGGCTGGTCCACCCGGTGGATCGCATCGTCACCGCGTACCGGCTGGAGGGCGGCCGCTACGGTGCGCCGGAGGTGCGCGAACTCACCGGGCGCCAGCCGGTCGGCGTGCTGCCGGGCATCGAAATAGACTGGGAGCGGTTCGCCGAATTGCTCGCGCGCTAGGCGCGCGCGGGGAAGCGCCCCGCGAGCCCTTACACTACGCCCGATGCGGTTCGACCCGAGTTTCCGGCCGAGCTGGCGCGCGGCGCTCGCGTTCGTCCACGATTGCGCCGCCGTCGCGCTCGCCTGGTGCGCCGCGTTCTGGCTGCGCTTCAATCTCGATATTCCGGAGGAGTTCCAGGGCGCGATGTGGCAGCGGCTGCCCTGGGTGATGGCGGCCTATGGAGCGGTGTTCGTCGCCTCCGGCCTGTACCGCGGGCTGTGGCGCTACGCGAGCCTGCCGGACCTGCAGCGCATCCTGCTCGCGGTGGGAGTCGGCTCGCTCGCCGCACCGGCAGTGCTCGCGCTCGCGCGCCTGGCGGCCGAGGTGCCGCGCTCGGTGTATCTGCTCGCGCCGGTGCTGCTCGTCGTCGCGATGGGAGCGAGCCGCCTCGCCTACCGCGCGTGGAAGGAAGGGCGGCTGCTCGCGGTGGTGCGCCAGCCGCAGGCGGCGCCGGTGCTCGTGCTCGGCGCCGGGCAGGCGGCCTCGCTGCTGCTGCGCGATCTGGCCGCGAGCCGCCGGTGGCGCGTCGCCGGGCTGCTGGACGATGACCGGGCAAAGCACGGCGCCGAGCTGCTCGGCGTGAAGATCCTCGGGCCGCTCGATCGAGTGGGCGAGCTGGCCGGCCGCATCGGCGTCGCGCAGGCGATCATCGCGATGCCCGGCGCCTCGCACCAGGCGCGCCGGCGCGCCGCCGACCTCGCGAGCGCCGCCGGCCTGAAGGTGATGACGGTGCCGGCGCTCTCGGACATCGTCTCCGGGCGCGTCAGCGTCTCGGCGCTGCGCGAGATCGAGCTGGACGATCTTCTCGGGCGCGACCCGGTGGCGCTCGACATCCCCGGGCTGCGCGGGTTTCTCGCGGCAAAGACGGTGCTCGTCACCGGCGCCGGCGGCTCGATCGGTTCGGAGCTGTGCCGGCAGATCGCGCGCTTCGCGCCCGCGCGCGTGGTGCTGTTCGAGATCTCGGAGTACGCGCTCTATCGCATCGAGCAGGAATTCCGCGACGCGAACGGTGCGGTGGAGGTGGTCGCCGCGCTCGGCGACGCCAAGGACGCGGCGCGCATGCGGGAGGTGTGCGCGCGCTGGCGCCCGCAGGTGGTGTTCCATGCCGCCGCCTACAAGCACGTGCCGCTGCTCGAATCGGACAACGCGATGGCGGGCGTGCGCAACAACGTGCTCGGCACGCTGGTCGCCGCGCGCGCGGCGATCGAGGCGGGCGCGGCGAAGTTCGTGCTCGTCTCCACCGACAAGGCGGTCAACCCGACCAGCGTGATGGGCGCCTCCAAGCGCCTCGCCGAGCTGCTCTGCCAGGCGCTGGCGGCCGAGGCGCGCGCGACCGAGTTCGTGATCGTGCGCTTCGGCAACGTGCTCGGCTCGGCGGGCAGTGTCGTGCCGCGCTTTCGCGAGCAGATCGCGCGCGGCGGGCCGGTCACCGTCACGCATCCGGAGATCCGGCGCTACTTCATGTCCATCCCCGAGGCCGCGCAGCTCGTGCTGCAGGCGGCGCAGATGGGCCGCGCGGGCGAGATCTACGTGCTCGACATGGGCGAGCCGGTGAAGATCGCCGATCTGGCGCGGCAAATGATCCGGCTCTCGGGGCTCGCCGAATCCGACATCCGCATCGTGTACACCGGGCTTCGGCCGGGCGAGAAGCTTTACGAGGAGCCGCTTGCGGATGCCGAGCACTCGCTCGCCACCCCGCACCCGAAGCTGCGCATCGCGCGCGCGCGCGCCCCCGCGTCCGATACCCTGGTCGAGGAGGTGGCGGACTGGCTGGCGCAGGCAGGCACCGGGCCCGAGGAGGTGCGCGCGCGCCTGAAGCGCTGGATTCCGGAGTACGCGCCGGCGGCCGGTTGCGCTCCCTGATCGCCGCCGCGCGCCCTAGCGCCTGCCGTAGCGATCCTCTAAGCGCTCGATGTCGTCCTCGCCGAGATAACTGCCTGATTGCACCTCGATCAGGTAGAGCGGCTCGGTGCCGGGGTTCTCCAGCCGGTGCTTGACGCCGACCGGGATGTAGGTGGACTGGTTCGCGGCGAGCGTCATCACCTCCTCGCCCCGCGTCACGCGCGCGCTGCCCGAGACCACCACCCAGTGCTCGGCGCGCTTCGCGTGGCGCTGCAGCGAGAGCGCCGCTCCGGGCTTGACCATGATGCGCTTGACCTGAAAGCCCGCGCCCGCGTCCACCGTCTCGTAGTAGCCCCAGGGACGGTACACGCGTGCGTGCGACACTGGCTCGCTGCGGTTCTGCCGATCGAGGCGCGCGACCACCTCCTTCACCTCTTGCGCGCGGTCGCGCGCGGCCACCAGCACCGCGTCGTCGGTCTCGACGACGATCAGGTCCTCGACGCCGAGCAGCGAGACGTGGCGCGAGTCGGCGCGCACGTAGCAGCCGCGCGCGTCGAGAAGTTCGGCGTCGCCCTGCACCGCGTTGCCCGCGGCGTCCTTTTCGCTCACCTGCCACAGCTCGGACCACGAGCCGACGTCGCTCCAGCGCATCGCGCTTTTCACCACGGCGCCGGCCGATGTCTTTTCCATCACGGCGTAGTCCACCGACTGCGCCGGACAGGCGGCGAAGGGTGCTTCGGCGAGGCGAACGAAGTCGAGATCGGTCACGGCCTCGGCGAGCGCGCGCTCGACCGCGGCGAGGATGTCGGGCCGGTGCGCGCCCAGTTCCTCGAGAAACCGCCGCGCGCCGAAGAGGAACATGCCGCTATTCCAGAGAAACGCGCCGCTCGCGACGAAGCGCTTCGCCGTCTCCAGGTCGGGCTTTTCGACGAAGCGGCGGATGCGGAATACCGCCGCCTGCCCGGGAAGCGGCTCGCCCGCCTCGATGTAGCCGTAGCCGGTCGCGGGCGCGCTCGGCCGGATGCCGAAGGTGACGAGGTGGCCCGCCGCGGCCGCGGTCCGTGCGGCGTCCACGTCCGCCTGGAAACGTTCCTTGTCGGCGAGGTGGTCCGAGGGCAGCACGAGGAGCAGCGCCTCGGGGTGCTCGCGCGCGACGAGAAGCGCCGCGGCGGCGATCGCGGGCGCGGTGTTCTTCGCGGCAGGCTCGATGACAAGCGCGCGCGGCCGCACGCCGATCGCGGCGAGCTGCTCGGCGGCGAGGAACCGGTGCTCGTGGTTGGCGACGACCACCGGCCGGTCGCAATCGGCCAGGCCCTCCAGGCGCGCGACCGTCTCCTGGATCATGGTGCGGCTGCCCGCGAGCGGCAGGAACTGTTTCGGCAGAAGACGGCGCGACAGCGGCCAGAGCCGGCTTCCGACGCCGCCGGCGAGGATCACCGGAACGATGCGCGGCATGACGCTATTCTAGGGCCATGAAAGTGCTCGTCGTGAAGCGCGACAAGATCGGCGACTTGCTGCTCACCACGCCGATGCTCGCGCACCTGAAGCGCGCGCGGCCCGATGCCGAGGTGCATCTGCTCGCCAACGACTACAACGCCTGGGTGGTCGAGGGCAACGCCGACGTGGACCGCGTGTGGGTCTATCGGCGCGTGCGCTCGGGCTCCCGTGTCAGCCTGGCGGCAGCCTGGCAAGGGCTGTGGCAGGAGTTCGCGCTTCGCGCCGAGCGCTTCGACTGGGCGATTGTGGCGAACGGCGACGAGTCCCCGCGCGCGATCCGGCGCGCGCTGCGCGCGCGCGGAGCGCGGACGGTGGCCGTGTGCGCCGACCCGGCACGCTACCGGCGCCTGACCGATCCGATCGCACCGGATCGCTCGCGCCACGAGGTGGAGCGCCTCATCGCGCTGCTCGCGCCGCTCGGCATCGCGGCGCCCGAACGCGCCGACGAGCCGCGCTACGTGCTGCCGGAGCGCTCGGCGGCGTTCGCGCGCGCCTGGCTCGCCGAGCGGGGACTCGCGCCGCAAAGCTATGTCGTGCTCGGACTCGGTGCGCGGCGCGCGAAAAAGCAGCCGAGCACGGCGCAGGTGCTCGCCTGGAGCGATCATTTCAAGCGCGCCTGGGGCCTGGACACGGTGTTCATGTGGACCCCGGGCCGCGCCGACGATCCGCGTTATCCGGGCGACGACGCGGTGGCGCAGCCGGTGCTCGCGGCGCGTGCGCCGCACATCCATCCGCACCGCGGGCCGCTGTGGGAGGCGCTCGGTCTCATCTGGAGCGCGCGCACGAGCCTCTTTCCCGACTCGGGCCTGATGCACTTCGCCGCCGCAAGCCCCGGTGGCGTGCTCGGGTTTTTCGCGGAGACGGACGTCTCGCCGCCGCCGGCGCAGTGGGCGCCGCGCGGGCCGCGCGCGGACTGGCTGGAGGCGCGCAGAGCCGTCGCCGAGCTGCCCGATGCGCTGGTCATCGAGCGCGTCGAGCGGCTGCTGCGGCGAGCGCCGTAGGCGCCCTGCTGCGCTCACAAGGCCCGTAAGGGAAGGGCGAACGTGCCGCCGCCGAGCGGCATGCGGACTTCGCCAGCGTGAATCACATAGCCGGGCAGTGCACGCTCGCCGAGCGCGGCGCGGAACGCTGCGATGCCTTTTGCCATGCCGGGAGTCGGCGTGGCCGTGCGTTTGACTTCGATCGGCACGAGGCGGGTGGCCGATTGCACGACGAAGTCCACCTCTTCGCCGGCCGCGGTCCGCCAGAAATAGACCTGCGGTGCTGCTCCGCGGTGCGCGAGGGTCTTGACGATCTCGGCGAGCACCGCCGTTTCCAGGATGGCGCCGGCCATGGAGCTCGCGGCCGCGTGCACGGGGTCCCGAAGCCCGACCAGATGACACAGCGTGCCGGTGTCGGTGAAGTACACCTTGGGTGTCTTCACGAGCCGCTTGCCGACGTTGGCGAAATAGGGCCGCAGGATGAGGATCTGGTGGGTGGCTTCCAAGACCGAAAGCCACGCCTTGACGGTGTTCACCGCGATGCCCAGATCGCGCGCCAGGTCCGAAAGAGAAAGCAGTTGCGCGCTGCGCGCCGCGAGCGCCTGGACAAAGCTCTGAAATTGCGTCAGGTCGCCGACCTGGCGCAGCGACCGTACGTCGCGCTCCAGATACGTCTGGATATAGCTCGAATGCCAGAGCGCGGCGTCGCGGCGGGGTTGCGCGACAAGCTCCGGATAGAACCCGCGCACCAGTTGCGGCCAGAGGGTGCGGGGCGCCCGGTACGAAGGCGGCCTCGAAGCGCGAGCGCGCTCCCACGGCAGCGATGCACGGGGCTGCCCGGCGATCTCGCGCCGGGCAAGCGGAAGCAGGCGCAGGACGGCGGTGCGGCCAGCGAGTGTCTCGCTGACGCTCGCGAGCAGTAGCAGATTCTGAGAGCCCGTGAGAAGGTAACGGCCCGCGCGGGCGCGTTCGGCGTCTATGCGTTCCTTTATGTAGGGGAGGAGGCCGGGCGCATGCTGGACCTCGTCGAGGATGACGGGGGGCGGAAACGCGTCGAGAAATCCACGCGGATCGGCCGCCGCGGCCGCACGTGCATCGGGCGTCTCGAGGGAAGCATACGCGGCCCCGGGAAAGAGCCGGCGCAGCAACGTGGTCTTGCCCGACTGGCGCGGCCCGGTCAGCAGCAGCGCCGGAAACTCGCGCGCCGCGCGCCGCAGGACCGGCTCGAGCGCCCGGGGAATGTAGCGGTCCGGCATCGATCATGCAATATTGCATTTCGAATGCAAAATTGCAAGGTCCGGGCGCCGCGCGCCCGCCGCGCGGGGCCGGCGCTTCAGCGCTTCGCGCCGTAGAGGGCGGGGTTCAGCCGCGGGTCGTTGTACATCTTGAACTGGCGGTAGATCTTGAACCAGGCCTCGCCGCGTGCGGCTTCCGCAAGCAGCCGGTCGAGGCAGTCGCACAGGTCGGCGCGCTGCTCGATGAGTCGCGCGAGCTTGGCGGCACATTCGGCGCGGTGCGCGTCGTCCACGTCGCGGCGCTCGGTCTGCGCGCGCATGTGGTGGACCTTGAGCGCGAGGATCGAGAGCCGGTCGGCCATCGCCCCGGCGGTTTCGCTGTGTAACCGCGCATCCGGGCGGCGCGCGACGCCCGCCAGCTTGGCGAGCAGATGCTCGTCCATGCGCTCGATCGCGTCGTTGCGGATCTGGTTGTAGCGGTCAATCGCGCGCTTGTTGGCGGCGATCTCGGCATCCGGCACGTCGCGCCGGCGCGCGAGGTCCTCCTCGTCCCAGAGCAGGCAGTTGGCGCGATGGTTTTCTTCCAGCGCTTCCCAGAACCCGTGCGTGAAGCGCTTCGGCGCGCTCCTTGCCCAGCCGGGCGCGGCGAGGCACTCGTCGTGAAAGGCGACGATCGCGCCGGCGGCGGGAAGCGCCTCGTCAGAGAAGATGGCCATGTTCCCGGAACCAGGCGGCGAATCTCGCCAGCCCCTCCTCGAGCGGGGTCGCGGGCGCAAAACCGGTCGCCTCGCGCAGGGCCTCGGTGTCGGCATACGTCTCCTTCACGTCGCCCGGCTGCATCGGTTTCAGCTCGACGATCGCCCTTTTTCCCAGTGCGCGCTCCAGTGCGGCGATGTACTCTGGCAGACGCACCGGCCGGTGGTTGCCGACATTGACGATGCGCCAGGGCGGCGTGCCCGCGGGCGGGCGATCGAGCAGGCGCAGCGTCGCCTCGACCGCGTCGTCCACGTAGGTGAAGTCGCGTGCCATGTCGCCGTGATTGAAGACGGCGATCGGCCGTCCTTCCATGATGGCGCGCGCGAACAGGATCGGCGACATGTCGGGGCGGCCCCAGGGACCGTACACGGTGAAGTAGCGCGCGCCGGTCATCGGCACGCCGAAGAGATGGCAGTAGGCATGCGCCATCAGCTCGTTCGCCTTCTTGGTCGCCGCGTACAGGCTCACCGGCCGGTCCACGTTGTCCGTCTCGGACCAGGGCAGCTTCGTATTCGCACCGTACACGCTCGAGCTCGAGGCATAGACGAGGTGCCGCACCGGATGCGCGCGGCAGGCTTCCAGAAGCCGGCCGAAGCCGACGAGGTTGGTCTGCAGGTACGGCTCGGGATCGGTGAGCGAGTACCGGACTCCCGCCTGCGCGGCGAGGTGAAGCACCGCATCGGGCCGCGCGGAGGCAAGCAGCGCATGCAGCGCGCCGGGGGCCGCGACGTCGAGAGCATGAAAGCGAAAGCCGGATCGCGGCTCCAGGCGCGCGAGCCGCGCGCGCTTGAGCGCGATCGAATAGTAAGGCGAGAGGTTGTCCACCCCGATCACCTCGTCGCCGCGCGCAAGCAGCCGCTCGGCGCAGTGCATGCCCAGAAAACCGGCGCATCCGGTAACGAGCACGCGCATCATCGGCTCCCCGGGACCTTGCGGGCGGTGCGCCGCGCCGGTTTCGGCGCAGGCTCATGTTCGCGAGCGCAGCGCGCTAACGTGATGCCGGAGCCAAAACCGGCGACTCCGGTGACCAGCACCTTCACTGGCGCGCCCTTCGCAGCTCGATCAGCTTCGCGTACTTGAGGAAGCTGTTCATGCAGCCGATCGAGATGTGGACCAGGCCCGGCACGCCGTCGAGAAACCCGAGCCGCAGGAGGTAGAACTTGAGGAAACGCACCAGCGGCGAGCCGATCAAGCGCAGCGCGCCGGCGCGCTCGCCGCGCTCGAACATCGCCCGCGCCGCGAGCGCGGTATAGCGGTTCTGCTTGTCGAGGTAGCGGTCGAGGTCCTCGGCCGAATCGTGCAGCAAGTCGCCGGCAAGCGTCGCCGGCTGCGCGGTGTACACCAGCCGCTCGTGCACCGGGTCGTCGCTCCAGCGCGCCGCGCGCCGGTCGTACAGGCGCGCGCTCCAGTCCGGATAGCCCTCGCCGTGGCAAAGCCACCGGCCCATGAAGCGGTTGCGCCGCGCCACGCGGTAGACCGGCGCCGCCGGCGCCTCGAGCGCGCGCACGATGCTCGCGGCAAGCTCGGGCGACACCCGTTCGTCGGCATCCAGGCTGAGGATCCAGTCGTGCGCCGCCTGCTCGGCGGCGAACTGCTTCTGCCGCCCGTAGCCCAGCCACGGATGCGTCAGCACGCGCGCGCCGAGGCGCTCGGCGATCTCCTGCGTGCCGTCGGTGCTGCCCGAGTCGGCAACCACGACCTCGTCGGCAAAGGCGATGCTCGCCAGGCACTCGGGCAGTTGCGCCGCGGCGTTCAGTGTGATGACGGTCGCGGTGAGGCGCGCGCGGGAAGCCTGGTTCAACGGGGTTTTCCGGGGATTCGGCGCAGCGATTCTAGCGCGCGGCCACTTAGAATCGGCCCTCGCCCATGCCGCGGATCCTCTTCGTCAAGACCTCCTCGCTCGGGGATGTGGTGCACAACTGCCCGGCGGTGACCGACGCGGCGCGGCACTTGCCGGGCGCGGCGATCCACTGGGTGGTCGAGGAATCGTTCGCCGACGTGGCGCGCCTGCACCCGGCGGTGGCGCGCGTGATCCCGGTGGCGATCCGCCGCTGGCGTTCGGCGCTCGCGCGGCCCGCGACATGGGCCGAGCTCGCGGCATTCCGGCGGCGGCTGCGCGCCGAGCGCTACGACTGCGTGATTGACACGCAGGGACTGGTGAAGAGCGCGCTGGTTGCGCGCCTTGCACGCGGGCCGCGCCACGGTTTCGATCGTGCGGGCGCGCGCGAGCCGCTGGCGACGCGGTGGTACGACGAGGTGCATGCGGTGGCGCCCTCGCTGCACGCAGTGGAGCGCAACCGCCGGCTCGCCGCCGCGGCGCTCGGCTACACGGCCGAAGGCGCCTGCGACTACGGGCTTGCCGCCCCGGGCGATCCGCCGCTTGCGCTCCCCGGGCCGTACGCGGTGCTCCTCACGATGACGAGCCGCGCCGACAAGCTCTGGCCGGAGGAGCACTGGCGCGCGCTCGGCCGGTGGCTCGCGGCGCGGGGCATCCCGAGTGTGCTGCCCTGGGGCAGTGTCGCCGAGCGCGAGCGCTGCGCCCGGATCGCCGCGGCGGTCCCCGGCGCGATCGTGCCGCCGCGCATGGAGCTTGCGGTGCTCGCGCGGCTGCTCGCCCGAGCGCGCTGCACGGTGGGGGTGGACACGGGGCTCGCGCATCTCGCGGCGGCGCTCGGCGTGCCTGCGCTCGGCATCTTTTGCGGCTCGGATCCTGCGCTCACCGGGCTTCGTGCCGGGCCGCGCGCGCGCAACATCGGCGCGCGGGGTGCCGCGCCCGCGGCCGGCGAGGCGATCGCAGCGCTGGAGGTCCTGCTCTGATGTGGCGCGCGCTCTACAGCGCGGCGCTGTATGCGGCGCTGCCGTTTCTCCTCACGCGCCTGTGGTGGCGCGGCCGGCGCGAACCCGCCTACCGGCGCCGAATCGGCGAACGCCTCGGCCTGTACCCCGAGCCGGTCGGGCGCGCGAGCGCCGAGCGAGCGCTCGCCTGGGTGCACGCGGTGTCGGTGGGCGAGGCGCGGGCGAGCGCGCCGCTTGTGCGCGCGCTTGCCGCCGAGCCGCAGCGCTGCGAGGTGCTTCTCACCTGCACGACCGCCGCCGGCCGGGAGACGCTGCTGTCGTTGCACGGCAAGGACGCCCGCGTCGTCTGGTTGCCGTGGGACACGCCGGGCGCGGTGCGGCGGTTTCTGGAGCATTTCCGGCCGTGTCTCGGCGTTCTCGTGGAAACCGAGGTCTGGCCCAATCTGATCGCCGCCTGCCGGGCCCGCGGCATACCGCTGATGCTTGCGAGCGCCCGGCTGTCCGGAAAATCGGCGCGGCGCTACGCGCGCGCCGCGGCGCTCGTGCGCCCGGCTTTTGGCGCCCTCTCGGCAGTGTGCGCGCAGAGCGAAGACGACGCCGAGCGCCTGCGCGCGCTCGGCGCTCGCGCGGTCGAAGTCTGCGGCAACCTCAAGTTCGACGTCTCGCCGGATGCGGCGAAGCTGGCCGAGGGCGCGGCGTTTCGCGCCGCACTCGGGGGGCGGCAGGTTCTGTTGCTTGCGAGCACCCGCGAAGGCGAGGAGGCGATGCTGCTCGATGCGCTCGGCGCGCCGCCGCGGGAGACGCTTCTCGTGGTCGTGCCGCGCCATCCCGCGCGCTTCGACGAGGTCGAGCGGCTCCTGATCGCCCGCGGCCTTCGGGTCGCGCGGCGTAGCCGGGGTGCGGGTGCCGAGGCGCAGGTGCTGCTCGGCGACACGCTCGGCGAAATGGATTTCTACTATGCCGCGGCCGACGTGGCACTCGTCGGCGGCTCGTTCGCGCCCCTGGGCGGCCAGAATCTGATCGAGGCGCTCGCCGCCGGCGCCCCGGCGGTGCTGGGGCCGTACATGTTCAACTTCGCCGAGGCGACGCGGCTTGCGCTGCAGGCCGGCGCCGCGGTCCAGGCTCCCGATGCCGCGACGGCGGTGCGCGAGGCGCGGGCGCTGCTTGCCGATTCGGCGCGTCGGCGCGCGATGGGCGAGGCCGGCAGGCGGCTTTGCGCCGCGCACCGCGGCGCCACCGAACGCCACCTCGCGCGCTGCCGCGCCCTGCTAAAACAGGGTCAGACCACGATTTTCCAATAAAAACGTGGTCTGACCTTGATTTCGCTGTTTTCGGTCAGGGTTCGAGGGCGCGGTTGACTTCCTCGAGGTCTTCTTCGCGCAGCGCGCCGGCGGCCGATTTCAGGCGCAGGTGGCTGGTGATCGTGTTGTAGCGCGCGAGCGCCAGATCGCGGCGGGTGGCGAAGACCTGCTGCTGGGCGTTCAGCACGTCGATGTTGATGCGCACGCCCACCTCGTAGCCGAGCTTGTTGGATTCGAGCGCGCTTTGCGAGGACACGAGCGCCTGCTCCAGCGCTCCGACCTGCGCGATGCCGTTCAGCACCGCGAGATAGGTCTGCCGCGCGGCGAGCGCCGCGGCCCGGCGCGCGGCCTCCAGGTCCTGCTTCGAGCGCTCGAAGTTCGCCGCCGCCTCGCGCTCGCGCGAGCTGAGCGCACCGCCCGCATACAGCGGTATGTTGAGCTGCAGGCCGAGTGTGCCGGTCGTGACGTTGGTGCCGCCCACCGCAATGAAGCTGATGGGGCTGCCGGTCTGCGAGGTGTAGCCGTAGCTCGCCACGAGATCCAGGGTGGGATAGTGCGCGGCGGCATTGCGTCTGGTCTCCAAGCGCGCGATCTCGGCGGCCGCTTGCTGCGCGAGCACCGCGAAGCTCTGCTTCTCGGCGAGGTCCACCCAGCTTTGCATCTGCGGCGGGTTGGGCGGAGAAAGTTTCAATTGCGAGCGCAGCGGCTTGAGCGCCGGGTACTCCTTTCCGGTGATGCTCTGCAGCGCGCGCTTCTTCGCGTCGAGATCGTTCTGCGCCGCGATCTCCTGCGCCGCCGCGAGGTCGAAGCGCGCCTGCGCCTCGTGTGTGTCGGTGATGGTGGCGGTGCCGACCTCGAAGTTGCGTTTGGCCTGCGCGAGCTGCTCGGAGATCGCCGCCTTCTGCGCTTGCACCAGCGCGAGCGTGTCCTGCGCCGCGAGCACGTCGAAGTAGGCCTGCGCCACGCGCAGAATGAGGTCCTGCGCCGCCTGGCCGAACTGCGCCTCGGCCTGCTTCACCTGATACTCGGCCTGGTCGTACTGGATGAAGTTCTGCATCCGCAGAATCGGCTGCGAGAACGAGAGCGTGTAGCCGTAGGAGCGCACGTCGCGCACGAACGGCGTCGCGAGCGAACCCGCGCGCGGCTCCGAGTCAATGCGGCTGTCGGTGCGGTTGGCCGAGAGATTGAGCGTCGGCAGCACGAGGGCCCGCCCCTGCGGGAGCTTTTCGAGCGCCGCGGCGAGCGCGTGGCGCGCCGCGGCGAACTGCGCGTCGTACCCCTTGGCGTCCCGATAGACCTCGAGAAGCCCCTGCGCAGCGGCGGCCGCCGGCAGGAGAAAGGAGGCGAGGAGGGCGAAGGCGCGGCGCACGGGATCGCTCAATACCGCCGCATCGCGGGATCTACCGTGCGCGCCCAGGCGTCCACGCCGCCGGCGAGGTTCCACACGCGGGCGAACCCCCGCCGCGCGAGGTAGAGCGCGGCCTGCAGGCTCCGGCCGCCATGGTGGCAGATCACTACCGTGTCGGCGTCCGGGCCGAGCTCGGCGGCGCGCATCGGGACCTCGCGCAGCGGCATGAGCAGCGAGCCCTCGATGCGGCAGATCTCGAACTCCCAGGGCTCGCGCACGTCGAGAAGCCGCGGCCTTTGCCGCGCCGGATCGGCGAGCCAGCGGGCGAGCTCGGCGGGGCCGATGTTCTGCACGTCCGCGGCGACAGGATGCGCTTGCGTACTCACGTCAGAAGCGGAATCTCGGCGGCCGTTCGCAGTTGACAAGTGGCAGCAGGAGCGTCTCGAACAGGTCTTCGCTGTGAAAGGCGCCGGGTCCGGTGCCGGTGACCAGGCGCGCGCTCATCACCGGCGGCTCGCCGACGACGGCGAACAGCCGCCCGCCCGGGGCGAGCGCGTCGAGGAACGCCTGCGGCAGAACCGGCACCGAGCCGGTGAGCACGATGACGTCCCAGGGTGCGCCCTCGGCGTAGCCGCGCGCGCCGTCGGCGACGACGAGCCGCACGTTTTCCGCGCCGTGGCGCTCCAGGTTCGCCCGGCCGAAGGCGGCGAGCGCCGGCCGGATCTCGAGCGACACCACCTCGCGCGCGCGGTGCGCGAGCAGCGCCGTGAAATAACCGCTGCCGGTGCCGATCTCCAGCGCCCGTTCCGTGCGCCGCGGCGCCAGCGCCTGCAGCACGCGCGCCTCCATCTTCGGCGCCCACATGCGCTCGTTCTCCCCGCCGACCGAGGCGAGCGGAATCTCCATGTCGGCAAAGGCGAGGGTGCGCCAGGCGGGCGGCACGAACTCCTCGCGCGGCACCACATACAGCAGGTCGAGCACGTCCTGATCCAGCACCTCCCAGGTGCGGATCTGTTGCTCGATCATGTTGGCGCGCGCCTGCTCCAGGTTCATGATCCTACGCGGAGGTGCCGGGAGAGGGCGCCATCTTACCAAAGCGCTTCAGCCGCGCCGCCATGTCGTCGAGCAGGGTGTAGACGACCGGCACGACGACGAGCGTGAGCAGCCCGGAGGTGATGACGCCGCCGATCACCGCCTGGCCCATCGGCGCGCGCTGCTCGCCGCCCTCGCCCAGGCCGAGCGCGAGCGGCAGCATGCCGAAGATCATGGCGAGCGTGGTCATCAGGATCGGCCGCAGGCGGATACGGCCGGCGGCGAGGATCGCCTCGCGGCGTCCGCTGCCGGCGCGGCGCGCCTGGTTGATGAAGTCCACCAGCAGGATCGCGTTCTTGGTGACCAGACCCATCAGCATGACAAAACCGATGATCGAGAAGATGTTGAGGGTCGAGCGCGCCACGAGCAGCGCGAGCACCACGCCGACGAGCGCGAGCGGCAGCGACATCATGATCGCCACCGGCTGCAGGAAGCTCGCGAACTGCGAGGCGAGGATGAGATAGATGAAGACCACCGCCAGCGCGAGCGCCTGCGAGGCGTAGGTCAGCGACTCGGCGATGTCCTTGGACGAGCCGCCCATCGAGAAGCGGTAGCCGGGCGAAAGCGCGATCGCCTCCAGCCGGCGCTGGATCTCGGCGGCGGCGTCGCCGGCGGGGCGCCCCTCGGCGTTCGCCGACACCAGCACTTCGCGCAGCTGCTCCTTGCGGTTGATCTGCTGCGCGCCGCGCGCCTCGTGCACGCGCGCGATCTCGCGCAGGGTCACCATGCGGGGGGCGCCGGAGGCGTCGGGGATGCTCGAGGCGAGCGGCACGCGCTCGAGATCCGCCGCTTGCGCGCGGTCGGTGCGGGCCAGCCGCACCTGCACGTCGTAGTACCGGTCATCGGGCGCGCGCCAGTTGCCGACCGACTGGCCGGCGAGCAGCGGCCGCAGCGTCGCCGCCACCTGCCCGACGCCGATGCCCAGATCGCTCGCCAGTTCGCGTTTCACCTCGACCGAGAGCTGGGGCTTGGCCGCCTCGTGGCTCGACTCGATGTCCACGGCGCCGGGGGTTTCGCGCATCACCTGCATGACCTGATCGGCGAGCGTGGCGAGCACCGCGCGGTCGGCTCCGAGGATCGAGACCTGCAGGGGCTTGCCGCTGGAAACCGTCTTGTAGGCGCCGATCTGGGTGAGCTCGATTCCGGCGATGCGCGAAAGACGTTCGCGCACCGGCTGGGTGAGCGCCTGCTGCGAGCGCGCGCGGCTGTTTCGCGGCACGAGCTGCACGAAGAGGTTGGCCTTGTTCTTGCCCTGCGCCAACCCGGTGTTGACGGTGACGTAGGTATGCGCCACCTCGGGGAACTCGCGCAGCGCGGCCTCCACCTGCATCGCCTTGGCGAGGGTGAGCGCGAGCGACGACCCGACCGGCGTCTTGAACTGCACCTGCAGCTCCGAGAGGTCCGGGTCGGGCACGAATTCGCTGCCCACCCATTTCATGAGCGGAAAGCTCGCGAGAAAGCTCGCCGCCGCGACCGCAAGTACGGTCGCGCGGTGATCCAGGCTCCAGGCAAGAAGCCTTTCGTAGCGCGCCGCGAGGCGCGCGTTGAAGCCGTGGAACCAGGCGAGCAGCCGCCCGAGCGGGCCCGGCCCGAAGCGCCCCTCGGCCTGGGGATCGCGCCAGACCGAGGAGAGCATCGGATCGAGGGTGAAGGAAACGAACATCGAGATCAGCACCGCGGCGACCACGGTGAGGCCGAACTGATGGAAGAACCGCCCGATGATCCCGCCCATGAACCCCACCGGCAGGAACACCGCGACGATCGAGAAGGTGGTGGCGAGCACCGCCAGCCCGATCTCGCGCGTGCCTTCGAGCGCCGCCTCGCGGTGGCCGCGGCCGAGCGCGACGTGGCGCACGATGTTCTCGCGCACCACGATCGCGTCGTCGATCAGCAGCCCGACCGAGAGCGACAGCGCCATCAGGGTGAGGAGATTCAGCGTGAATCCGAGTGCGTAGATGAAAAGGAACGTCCCGATGATCGCGATCGGCAGCGTCAGCCCGGTGATCACCGTGCTGCGCCAGGAGGCGAGGAACAGGAACACGATCGCCACCGTGAGCAGCGCGCCCTCGACGAGCGTCTTCTTCACGTCGGCGACCGAGTTGCGGATTCCGGTCGAGGCGTCGCGCACCAGCTCCACGCGCACGTCGGCGGGCAGCATCGCGCCGAGGTCCTGGACCGCGCGCCGCACCCCGTCCACCACCGCGATCGTGTTCTCGCCCTGCGCCTTGACGATGTCGATCGAGATCGCGCGCCGGCCGTCCACGAGCGCGGCGCTTTCCTCCTCCTGCTCGCCGTCCTCGATCTCGGCGACCTGGCCGAGCGTGACCGGCCTGCCGCCGCGGCGGGCGACGATCAGGTTGCGGAAGTCCTGCGCGCTGGCGAGCCGCGCGCGGATCTGCACGATCCGCTCTTCGGCGCCGCCGACGATCGTGCCCGCGGGCAGCTCCTGGTTCTCCGACTGCAGCGCGCGGATCACCTGGTCGGCGCCGATGCGCTGCGCTTGCAGGGCCTCCAGGTCGAGATACACCTTGATCTCGCGCTTGACCCCGCCCACCAGCGTCGCCTGACCGACGCCGCCGACGTTCTCCAGCCGCTTCTTGACGATCTGGTCGGCGAGCGTGGTGAGCTCGCGCAGGCTCCGTTCGGGCGACAGGACCGCGACCGAGGCGATCGGAAAGTCGTCCGGGTTGAAGCGGCTGACCTTCGGCTCCCGGATCTCCTCGCGCAGCGTCGGGCGCACGATCGCCACCTTCTCGCGCACGTCCTGCACGGCGGCCTTGGGGTCCACCGAGAGGTCGAACTCGACGATCACCACCGAACGGCCCTCGTAGGAGCGCGAGGACAGCGTCTTGATGCCGCTCACGGTGTTCACCGCCTCCTCGATCCGGCGCGTGAGCTCCTCCTCGACGTTCTCGGGCGCGGCGCCGGGGTACTCGGTGTCCACCACCACCACCGGAAAGCTCACGTCGGGGAACTGATCCACCGGCAGCCGGCTGTAGGAGAAAAGGCCGAGCACCAGCAGTGCGGCCATCATCATGGTCGCGAAGACCGGATTGGCGATGCTGACGCGCGTAAACCACATGGCTGCGCGCCCCTAGCGCCGCGCGGCGGCGTCCGGTCGCGGGCCGGCAAGGCGCGCAGCCGCCCCCTCGCGCAGCGCCCCGAGGTTGTTGCGCACGATCCGCTCGCCGGCCTGAAGGCCTTCGAGCACCTGCACGCGGCCGGCCGCATCGGGCGGGGCCGCCTTCACCTTCCTGCGGCGCACCTCGCCGTCGGCGATCGCGTACACGTAGGCCGTCCCGGCCTCTTCGCGCACCGCGCTCGCCGGAACGACCAGCGCGCGCTCGGCGCGCCCGAGCGTCAGCACGCCCTGCGCGAACATCCCCTTGCGCAGGCTCGCGTCCGGGTTGTCCACGGCGGCATAGACGCTGATCGAGCGCGACCCGGGCGCGGTCGCCGGGTTGATGCGCTCGATGCGGCCGTTGAACTCGCGCTCGCCGAACCCGTCCACGCGGAAGCGCACCGGCTGGCCGACGCGCACCTCGGCGATCGCCGTCGCCGGCACCGACGCCTCCAGCTCCATGCGCGAAAGGTCCACGAGGGTGAGCACGCGCGCGTCCACCGCGACGCGCTCGCCGGGCTTGGCGTGGCGCTCGGCGATCACGCCGGCGAACGGTGCGACGAGCGTCGCGTCGCCGAGCGACTTGCGCGCGAGCGCCAGCTCGGCTTCCGCGGCGCGCAGGCGCGCCGCCGCGACGTCGTAGTTGCTGCGCACGTTGTCGAAGGCGATCTGCGAGATGAAACCCTTCTCCAGCAGAGCTTTCTGCGTGGCGTGGTTCTTCGCGGCCCAGAGGAGCTGCGCGCGCGCGGCCTCGACGTCTGCCTCCCGCGCCGCCACGCGTGCGAGCAGCTCGGTGCGGTCAATGCGCGCGACGACCTGCCCGCGCGCCACCGCCTCGCCCTCGCGTACCGGCACCGCCTCCAGCTCACCGGCGACTTTGGCCTTGAGGGTGGCCTCGACCAGCGGCGTGAGGGTGCCGGTGATGGCGAGCGTGCGCTCCAGCGCCACCGGCTCGACGGTGTAGAGGTCCTCGGCGGCGAACTCCAGCACCGGCGGCGCAGAGGCGTGCGGCGCGGCCGGGCGCGAGTGGCCGCGCGTCGCGGCGTAGCCGATCAGCGCCGCCGCGGCGAGCGCGGCGACGGCGGCGAGCGTGATCCTCGTGCCGGCTCTCATGCGCTGGCGCCTGCGCGCCGAGCCCGGTCGGCGGCGCCGGCGACCGCCGTCTCCCAGAGCGTGCGGATCGCGGCGGTGGTTTCGGCCGGGTACTCGGAGACGAACGCGCGCGCGAGCTTGGGATCGAGCAGCTCGCGGTAGCGCTCGCCGCCCATGCAGCCTTTCAACTGCCACATGCCGATCACGAGCGCATAGCTCGCGTTGAGCAGGCGTGTGCCTTCGCCCGGCGCCAGGCCGAGCCTGGCATCGAGGGCCTGGCCGGCGGCGAGCAGCCGCTCGCCGAGCGCCATCTTGAAGCGCAGCGCCGCTTCCGGCGCGACCTGCCGTTCGGTGAGCCCGACCACGAGCGAGGCGAGCGAAAGGCGCACCGGCTGCTCGATGAACAGCTCGCGGCCGAGCGCGATCAGCTCGTCAATCGAAGGCGCCTGCTCGCGATCGAGCAGCGCGTGCAGGCGGCGGAAGAACTCGATTGCGTGCCGCTCGTGGAGCGCAACCAGCACTTCTTCCTTGCTGCGGAAGTAGAGGTAGAGCGTGCCCTTGGCGAGCCCGGCGGCCTCGGCCAGCTCGTCCATGCTCGCAAGCCCGTCGGGGCGCGCGCAAAAAAGCCGCTCGGCGGCGTCCAGGATCTCCTGGCGGCGTTGCTGCTTGTCCTCCTCGCGCAAGGCACGAGCCTTGATGGCCATGCGGACACTCAACTGACTGACGGTCAGTCATTATCCATTCGGGGTGAGCGGCTCGTCAACAGCCGATTCACTCCTTCGCGGTGCGACGCGAAAGCGCCTTGATGTAAGCGCTTTCTTGTCAGCCGGCGGCGTTTGCCGTACCTTGCGAAAAGCACACGCAGGGGTCCTGCCTCGCGAGGCGGGCGGCGTCGCAAGAACTTGGCGGCGCGCCCGGTCGGGGCGGGTGAGAAACACCCTCGGAACCTGATGCGGGTAATGCCGCCGTAGGGAAGCGTGGCACGAGCGCGCCTCCTTCTCCGCGGCGGGATTCCAGATGCAACGGAGAAGTCACATGAGCGCAAATCCGAAGTTCCTCGCCGCCACCGCCCGGGTGGACGAGGCCGCGATCAAGCCGCTTCCGGGCTCGCGCAAGATCTATGTCACCGGCTCGCGTCCCGACATCCGTGTGCCGATGCGCGAGATCGTGCAAAGCGACACCCCGGCCGCGATGGGCGCGGAGAAAAACCCGCCGCTCACGGTGTACGACACCTCGGGTTCCTACACCGATCCGGAGGCGCGCATTGACATTCGCAGGGGCCTGCCGCCGCTGCGCGCGCGCTGGATCGAGGAACGCGGCGATACCGAGCTGCTGGAAGGCCCGAGTTCCGAGTACGGGCGCCGGCGCCTTGCCGATCCGCGTCTCGCCGAGCTGCGCTTCGATCTCAGGCGCAAGCCGCGGCGGGCGAAGCCCGGCGCGTGCGTGACGCAGATGCACTACGCGAGGAAGGGGATCATCACCCCGGAGATGGAATTCGTCGCCATCCGCGAGAACTGCCGGCGCGAGGAGTTCCTCGCCTCGCTCACGCGCGCGGGCCGCGAGCTGCTCGGCCGCCAGCACCCGGGCGAGGCATTCGGCGCCGCGATCCCGCGCACGATCACGCCTGAATTCGTGCGCGACGAGGTGGCGCGCGGGCGGGCGATCATTCCGGCCAACATCAACCACCCGGAGTCCGAGCCGATGGTGATCGGCCGGAATTTCCTCGTGAAGATCAACTGCAACATCGGCAACTCGGCGGTCAGCTCCTCGATCGGCGAGGAGGTGGACAAGATGACCTGGGCGATCCGCTGGGGCGCGGACACGGTGATGGATCTGTCCACCGGCAAGCACATCCACGAGACGCGCGAGTGGATCATCCGCAACTCGCCGGTGCCGATCGGAACGGTGCCGATCTATCAGGCGCTGGAGAAGGTCGGCGGCAGGGCCGAGGATCTCACCTGGGAGATCTTCCGCGACACGCTGATCGAGCAGGCCGAGCAGGGGGTGGACTACTTCACCATCCACGCCGGCGTGCGCCTCGCCTTCATCCCGCTCACCGCGAAGCGCATGACCGGGATCGTCTCGCGCGGCGGCTCGATCATCGCCAAGTGGTGCCTCGCGCACCACAAGGAGAGCTTCCTGTACACGCACTTCGAGGAGATCTGCGAGATCATGCGCGCCTACGACGTCGCGTTCTCGCTCGGTGACGGCCTGCGCCCCGGCTCGATCCACGACGCGAACGACGAGGCGCAGCTCGCCGAGCTGCGCACGCTTGGCGAGCTGACGAAGATCGCCTGGCGCCACGACTGTCAGGTGATGATCGAGGGCCCGGGGCATGTGCCGATGCAGCTCATCCGCGAGAACATGGAGCTGCAGCTCAAGTACTGCGACGAGGCGCCGTTCTACACCCTCGGGCCGCTCACCACCGACATCGCGCCGGGCTACGACCACATCACCAGTGCGATCGGGGCGGCGATGATCGGCTGGTACGGCACCGCGATGCTGTGCTACGTCACGCCGAAGGAGCACCTGGGGCTGCCGAACAAGAAGGACGTCAAGGACGGCATCATCGCCTACAAGATCGCGGCGCACGCCGCCGATCTCGCCAAGGGCCATCCGGGGGCGCAGATCCGCGACAACGCGCTGTCCAAGGCGCGGTTCGAGTTCCGCTGGACCGACCAGTTCAACCTCGGGCTCGACCCGGACACCGCGCGCGAGTTCCACGACGAGACGCTGCCGCAGGAGGGCGCGAAGCTGGCGCATTTCTGCTCGATGTGCGGGCCGCACTTCTGCTCGATGAAAATCACGCAGGACGTGCGCGAGTACGCCGAAAAGCATGGCGTGTCCGAGCAAGAAGCGCTCGAGCGCGGCATGCGGGAAAAGGCGGTCGAGTTCGTCGCCACGGGCGGCGAGCTGTATCGCAAGGGCTAAAGCGCGTGCCGTGGCGGGCGAGAGCCTCGCCATCTCGCTCGCCAAGATCGCGGCCGCGGTGGCGATCGGTCTGCCGCTTGCGCTGTACCTTGCGCAGGACGCGCTCATCTTCTACCGCCAGCCGATCTCCGATGCGCGGCGCGCCGAGGTGCTGCGGCGCTATCCGGCGGTCGAAGAGGTCATGCTCGCCACGCCCGAGGGCGAGCGGCTGCACGCCTGGCGCGTGAAGGCGAACGGTCCGCTCGTCCTTTACTTCGGTGGCAACGCCGAAGAGGTGTCCTGGATGCTGGAACGGATCGGCGACCCGCGGCGCGGCGAGACCCCGGGGGTGGGGTGGCTGCTCGTGGACTATCGGGGATACGGCGCGAGCACTGGCAAGCCGTCGGAAAAAGCGCTCGTCGCCGATGCGATCCGGCTCCATGACCATGTCGCCGGGCTTCCCGGCGTGGATGCAAGGCGCATCCTCGCCTTCGGCAGGAGCCTCGGCAGCGGGGTCGCGGTGCAGCTTGCCGCCGCAAGGCCGGTGCGGGCGCTCGTGCTCGTCGCGCCATTCGACAGCCTCGCGGCGGTGGCCCGGCACTACTACTGGTATCTGCCGGTGGACTGGATGCTCCGGCATCGCTTCGACTCGATCGCCCTGGCGCCGAAGCTCGGCCAGCCGCTGCTCGCGCTCATCGCCGAGCGCGACGAGGTGATTCCGCCCGCGCACGGCGAGCGGCTTGTCGCCGCCTGGGGCGGCCCCAAGCGCCGCGTGCTGCTCGCCGACGCCGGCCACAACAGCACCGACGCACACCCGCTTTTCTGGGCGGAGATCCGGCGCTTCATCGGCGAGCAGGCCGCCGACTGATACCATCGCGCCCGTCATGCGCGATCTCTCCCTCGCCGACGCGCTCATCCTCGGCGTCGTCGAGGGCCTCACCGAGTTCTTGCCGGTTTCCAGCACCGGGCACCTCATCCTCGCCGGTGACCTGCTGGGCGTGAACGGCGAGCGCGGCAACGTCTTCCATGTCGCGATCCAGACCGGCGCCATGCTCGCGGTGCTGTGGGAGTATCGCGGGCGCTTTTCTCGCGCCGATACCCTGCTGTGGCGCAACCTCGCGATCGCGTTCCTGCCCGCGGCGGTGCTCGGCCTGCTGCTGGGGGCTTTCATCAAGGCGCACCTGTTCGCGCCGCTGCCGGTCGCGGCCGCGTTCATCGCCGGCGGGCTCGTCATCCTCTGGGTCGAGCGGCGCGATCATGCGCCCCCGCGCGTCGCGAGCGTGGATGCGATGAGCGCGATGGACGCCTTAAAGGTCGGAATCGCGCAGTGTTTCGCGCTCATTCCGGGCACTTCGCGTGCCGGTGCGACGATCATCGGCGGAATGCTCTTCGGGCTGTCGCGTCGCGCGGCGACCGAGTTCTCGTTTTTTCTCGCCGTGCCGACCCTAGTTGCCGCCGGCGCCTGGGACGTGTGGGCGCACCGGGCACTGTTTTCCGCGGCGGACCTGCCGCTGTTCGCAACCGGGCTATGCGCCGCGTTCGCCGCCGCGATCGCCGTGATCCGCTGGCTGCTGCGCTACGTCGCGACGCACGACTTCACCCCGTTCGCCTGGTATCGCATCGCCTTCGGCCTCGCCGTCCTCCTCACCGCGCGGTTGGGCTGGGTGGACTGGTCCCTCGGCTGAAGGCCGAAAAGCCAAAAAAAACAGGGTCAGACCCGAGTCTGGCCCTGTTTTTATCCTTGTGTCCAGGGAAGGCCCGCCTTGCGCCAACCGCCGAGCGTGCCCCGGTGGCCTTCGGGATCCTTGTCGCCCTCGAACCCCTCGAGCACGTTGTAGGCTTCCTGCCAGCCGGCCTGGGTGGCGGCGAGCGCCGCCTGATGCGAGCGCCCACCGGAGCGGCACAGGAACATCACCGGCGCGTCCTTCGGTACCTTCTGCGCCAGCTCTTCGAGAAAGCGAGGATTGCGCCGCCCATCCGGGTAGCTGTTCCACTCGATCCAGATCGCCCCGGGAATGGAACCGACGAAATCCAGCTCGGGCTTCGTTCGCACATCCACCAATATCGCTCCGGCCAGCATCCATCCATGGGCTTCGACCGGAAGCAGCGCCCCCGCGTACGGAAGCTTGAGCTGCTCTGCTCGCTCTTTTGCTTTCCTGCGAATCTCGTCCATAGAGCCATTATAGGCAGACCAAAAAGCGCACCAAGATGATGCAGCGCTTGCAACAATGCCCCACATCAGTGCATGATGAATCGCCAAAGTTGCACTAGCATCGCCGGTAAAAGGACAACCAGAGCTATAGCCAGCATGGCATGGATTCTGCGTAAGACCGCGGGTCCGGCTGGTGCGCCCAGCCTGTTTTCATTACTCGTTCAGGAGATCCGAGATGGCGATGACGCCTGATGACGTTTTCAAGCTGATCAAGGACAAGGAAGTCAAGTTCGTCGACTTGCGCTTCACCGACACCCGGGGCAAGGAACAGCACGTCACGGTGCCCGCCCGCTATTTCACGAAGGACAAGTTCGAGCACGGCCACGCCTTCGACGGCTCCTCGATCGCCGGCTGGAAGGGCATCCAGGCCTCCGACATGCTGCTCATGCCCGATCCGTCCACCGCGCGCATGGATCCGTTCACCGACGAGGCGATGCTCAACATCACCTGCGACGTGATCGAGCCCGCCGACGGCAAGCCGTACAACCGCTGCCCGCGCGGCATCGCCAAGCGCGCCGAAGCGTATCTGAAATCCACCGGCCTGGGCGAGATCGCCTACTTCGGCCCCGAGCCCGAGTTCTTCATCTTCGACGGGGTGACCTGGAGCGTGGACATGTCCGGGTGCTTCGTCAAGATCAAGTCCGAGGAGGCGCCCTGGTCCTCGGGGATCGAGTACGAGTCCGGCAACATGGGCCATCGTGCGCCGGTAAAGGGCGGTTACTTTCCGGTACCACCGACCGACACGCTGCTCGACATCCGCAACGCGATCGCGCTTGCGCTGGAAAAACAGGGGGTGGAGGTCGAGGTGCACCACCACGAGGTCGCGGCAGCGGGCCAGAACGAGGTCGGGACGCGCTTCGCGCCGCTCGTGCAGCGGGCCGACTGGATGCAGATCCTGAAGTACACGGTGTGGAACGTCGCGGCCTCCTACGGCAAGACGGCGACCTTCATGCCCAAGCCGATCGTCGGCGACAACGGCTCGGGCATGCACGTGCACCAGTCCGTCTGGAAAGGGGGCAACAACCTCTTCGCCGGCAACCTCTACGCCGGGCTCTCCGAGTTCGCGCTCTACTACATCGGCGGCATCATCAAGCACGCCAAGGCGCTGAACGCGATCACCAACCCCGGCACCAATTCGTACAAACGCCTGGTGCCCGGTTTCGAGGCGCCGATCAATCTCGCCTATTCGGCGCGCAACCGATCGGCCGCCTGCCGTATCCCGTACGTCGCGAGCCCGAAGGCGCGGCGCGTCGAGGTGCGTTTCCCCGACCCGACCGCCAACGCCTACCTCGCCTTCGCCGCGATGCTGATGGCGGGCCTGGACGGCGTGCAGAACAAGATCCACCCCGGAGATCCGATCGACAAGGACATGTATCACCTGCCGCCGGAGGAGGCTGCCAAGGTGCCGCAGGTCTGCGCCTCGCTGGAGGAGGCACTGGACAGCCTGCGCAAGGATCACGCATTCCTCACCAAGGGCGGGGTGTTCGACGAGGACTTCCTCGAGTCCTACATCGCGCTCAAGGAGGAGGAGCTGACGCGCTTCCGGATGACCACCCATCCGGTCGAGTTCGACATGTATTACAGCCTGTAACCACGGCCGCCCGAGGCGCGTTGGAGGGAGGGCGGGGCAACCCGCCCTTTTTCTTCCGCTTGTTTGCCCAAAGACTCAGGCGTGGCATAGACTTAGGCAAGCCCTTTCAGGCGGCTTCTTATGATGCGCGTCTTTGTCGTGGTCGCGGTGCTGGCGGCGATGCTGCCGCTGGCGGCGCGCGCGCAGCAGCAGCAGGTGGAGACGCTCTGGAACTGCAGGGACAAGGACGGCCGCACCATCCTCACCAACCAGCAGTCCGACACGGTCGGGCGCGACTGCCGGATCGTGCACCAGCAGCGGGTGACGGTAGTGCCGGCGACCCCGGCGCCCAAGCCGCCGGCGAAGGCGGCCTCGCCGGCGGGCTTTCCGAAGGAGTCGCCGTCGGATCGCCTGGCCGCGAAGGCAAGGCAGCGCGAAACGCTGGAGCGCGAGCTCAAGCAGGAGGAAGAACTGCTCGCCGAGGCGAAGCGCAAGCTCGCCGAGCAGGAAGCGATCCGCACCGGCGACGAGAAGAACTACGCGCGCGTGCTGGAGCGCCTGAAGCCGTATCGCGACGCGGTCGAGGTGCACGAGAAGAACATCGAAGCACTCAAGCGCGAGCTCGCGAACCTGTACCGCTAGCGCGGCTTGCGCCCCACAGGCCGACGATGGCCGCCGCCTCTTTTGCCGGACTGGAACTGCTCGCCACCGCGGTGGTGGTGCTAGACGACGCCTTCGTCGTGCGTTACGCCAATGCGGCGGCGCAGAGCCTGCTGGGCGCGGGCGCGAGGAGCCTGCTGGGGCAGCCGCTGGCGGCGCTCTTCGCCGAGGGCGCCGATCTGGAAGCGATGCTCGCCGATGCGCTCACCGCGCACTGGGATTACCGGGCACGGCAGGTGCACCACCTGCGGCCGGAGCGCGCGCCCCTGCCGCTTTCCTGCGTGGTCGCGCGCATCGATCTGCCCGGGCTGCCGCTGCTTGTCGAGCTGCGCCCGATCGAGGAGCAGCTGCGCCTGGAGCGCGAGGAAAGGTGGCTCGACCAGCGCGAGGCGAGCCGGGAGCTGCTGCGCAACCTCGCGCACGAGATCCGCAATCCGCTCGGCGGCCTGCGCGGCTCGGCGCAGCTGCTCGAGCGCGAGCTCGAGCGTCCGGAGCTGCGCGAGTACACGCGGGTGATCATCAACGAGGCCGACCGGCTGCAGGCGCTGATGGACCGGCTGCTGGTGCCGGAGCGCACCGCGCGCCGCGCGCCGGTCAACATCCACGAAGTGCTCGAGCACGTTCGCAGCCTGGTGCTCGCCGAGTTTCCCGCTTCGGTCGCGATCGTGCGCGACTACGATCCCAGCGTACCGGAGCTGGCGGGCGACCGCGAACAGCTCGTGCAGGCGGTGCTCAATCTCGTGCGCAACGCAGCCCAGGCGCTCGTGTCGGAGGCAAACGCTTCGCGCGGCGGCAAGATCGTGCTGCGCACGCGGATCGCGCGCCAGGTGACCATCTTCCGGCGCCTGCATCGCCTGGCACTGGAATTGCAGGTGATGGATGACGGGCCGGGCGTTCCCGAGGACATCCGCGACCATGCCTTCACGCCGCTTGTTTCCCGGCGCGAAGGCGGCACGGGCCTCGGGCTGGCGCTGGTCCAGACGTATGTGCAGAACCACGGCGGCACGGTCGAATTCTCGAGCCGCCCGGGGCGCACCGTATTCACCGTATTGCTGCCGCTGCCATGAGACCGGTCTGGATAGTGGACGACGACCGCTCGATCCGCTGGGTGTTCGAAAAGGCACTCAGCCGCGAGGGCATTCCGTACGCCTCTTACGCCTCGGCGCGCGAGGCGATCGAGGCGCTTGCGGCCGAGGCGCCGCAGGTGCTGGTTTCCGACATCCGCATGCCGGGCGCCACCGGACTGGAGCTGCTGCAGGCGGTCAAGCAACGCCATCCCGGCGTTCCGGTGATCGTGATGACCGCCTACTCGGATCTGGAATCGGCGGTGGCGGCATTCCAGGGCGGCGCGTTCGAATACCTGCCCAAGCCCTTCGACGTGGACAAGGCGGTGGATCTGATCCGGCGCGCGCTGGACGAGAGCCAGCGCGAGCAGGCGGTGCTCGAAGCCGCCGCCGAAGCACCGGAAATCCTCGGTCAGGCACCGGCGATGCAGGAGGTGTTTCGGGCGATCGGCCGGCTATCGCAGTCCAGCGCCACGGTGCTTCTGACCGGCGAGTCGGGCACCGGCAAGGAACTGGTGGCGCGGGCGCTGCACCGCCACAGCGCGCGCGCGGAGAAGCCCTTCGTCGCGATCAACACTGCGGCGATGCCGAAGGACCTGCTGGAGTCGGAACTCTTCGGCCACGAGCGTGGCTCGTTCACCGGGGCGCTCGCGACGCGGCGCGGGCGCTTCGAACAGGCCGAAGGCGGCACACTCTTTCTCGACGAGATCGGCGACATGCCCGCGGAGCTGCAGACGCGGCTCCTGCGCGTGCTTGCCGACGGCACGTTCTATCGCGTCGGGGGCCACCAGCAGCTGAAAGCGAACGTGCGCGTGATCGCCGCGACGCACCACAACCTGGAAGCGCGCGTGCGCGAGGGCCTGTTCCGGGAGGACCTGTATCACCGGCTGAACGTGATCCGCATTCGCCTGCCCGCGCTGCGCGAGCGGCGCGAGGACATTCCTTTGCTCGCGCGGCATTTCCTCGCGCGCAGCGCGAGGGCGCTCGGGGTCGAGCCGAAACGCCTCTCGGAGGAAGTGCTCGCTTACATATCAAGGCACGATTTCCCTGGGAATGTGCGACAACTCGAAAACCTGTGTCACTGGCTCACGGTGATGGCGCCCGGCCAGGTGGTCGGCTTGGGCGACCTGCCGCCCGAGTTCAGCGATTACGCCGGCGCGACTGCCGCCACCGCGACCGACTGGATCGCCGCTCTCGATCGCGAAGTCGAGCGTCGTCTCGCGCGCGGAGAGACCGCGATCCTGGAGGCGCTCACGCGCGAGTTCGAACGCACCTTGATCGAGCGCGCCCTCGCGCGCACCGGCGGCAAGCGGGTCGAGGCGGCAGGTCTCCTCGGCATCGGCCGAAACACCATCACGCGCAAGATCCAAGAGCTCGGGATCCGCGCCACCGGGGAGGACACCTAGCCACACCGCCGCGGTCAACCCCCGAAATCGGGGCTGACCCTTTTGTCAGGCCGAGGCGCGCTGGCGGCCGGCCTGCGCGGCGCGGTTCTCTTCCAGCTTCGCGTCCACCAGCTCGACGATCTCGTCGAGCGCGGCAAGGCGCATGCCCTTGGCGGCACCGATCGCCTGCACCAGCCGGTCCACGCGCTCGATGTAGGGCGCGCCGCCGTAGAGTGCACGCGCGGCCGAGGAGGGACTCGCAAGGCTTTCCGCGGCGCGCGCGTATTTCTCGAACGGAACGAGATCCTTCTCGTTCGCGCCAAGCGCGACGCACAGCCGCACCACCCACTCGTAGGCTTCGCGCGCGGCGGCCGGGTCGCCGTGGACCGCTTCCTTGATCGAGCGAATGCCTTGGCGCGTCACGCAGCGGTAGTTGCCCGCGATCAGCATGGCCCACTTGGCAAGCGGCACGAACACGGAGTCGTGCACCTTCAGCTTGACCGGCAACTCGATTTTCTCACCGCCGAGGTCGAAGCGCGCCGCCTCGATGTCGGCCTCCAGCCGGCGAAGGATCGCGGTGTGCGCCTCGGAGGGAAAACGCGCCGCCTTGAAGTTCGTCGGCAGGCGCACCTGCAGCACGTTGAGTGGCTCTTCGGGCGGGCGGAACGCCTGCGGATCCGGGCTGCACAGCGTCATCAGCTCCGGGTCGAAACCGTCCCACACCGAGGCGTCGGTGTAGCAGCCGCGGACCGCCTCCAGTGGGATCCCGGGGATGCGCGCGAGATATGGCAGTGGCGGCATGTTCATGATGGACATGCAGGGCACGCGCGCGCGTGCGATCGCCCCGACCAGCTCGCGCACGCCGCTTGCGCGGTACTGCGGCTCCTGCATGGCGAGCACGACCAGATCGTAGTCCGACGGGTTTGCCTCGGCCGGGCCGCCGGCCGTGAGCTTTCCCGGCAGCGAGCGCGACAGGACTTCGACGAGCCCCTCGCGTCCCTTGACCGGCATGCGCACCCGCGCGCCTTCACGATTGAAAAGCTCGGCCTCCGCCGGCAAGCACACCAGCCGCACGTTGTGACCGGCGAGCAGGAGCTTGGTCGCGAGGAGCGACCCGTACGAAGCGCCGAGGATGAGAATGTCGAGTGGGGATTTCATGATGTGGAATACAACATCATAATATGAAAGAGAAGCCTACGCCCCCCTGGCCATCAATGCAATCTAGCGGTGCAACAAGATTTCATATTGCGGTGCGCAAAGCGGCTCCCTAGAATGCGTCTTTTTTCCTGATTTGGCGAATCCCCGTGCAACGCTCAGACCCGATGCCCCGAGGCGTTTCCATCACGGGCGCGATGACGCCCGTGTTCGCGCAGATCCTCACCCCGGAAGCGGTTGCCTTCGTCGCCGGTCTGCACCGCCGGTTCGAGACGCGGCGCCAGGCGCTGCTTGCCGCACGCGCCGAGCGGCAGAAGGAGTTCGACGCCGGCAGACTGCCGGATTTCCTGCCGGAGACGAAACGGATCCGCGAATCGGACTGGACGATCGCGCCGCAGCCGAAGGACCTGCTCGATCGGCGCGTGGAGATCACCGGGCCGACCGATCGCAAGATGGTGATCAACGCGCTCAACAGCGGCGCCTCGACCTTCATGGCCGACTTCGAGGACGCGAACTGCCCGACCTGGGCGAACATGGTCGAGGGACAGGTCAACCTGCGCGACGCGGTGCGCCGCACCATCACCTTCGAGCAGGGCGGAAAGCGGTACCGGTTGAACGAGAAGACCGCGGTGCTGATCGTGCGCCCGCGCGGCTGGCATCTCGACGAGAAGCATTTTCTTGTGGACGGCCGGCCGGTGTCCGGAGCGATCTTCGATTTCGCACTTTACTTCTTCCACAACGCCAAAGAGCTGCTCGCACGCGGCACCGGGCCGTATTTCTATCTGCCGAAGCTGGAATCGCACCTCGAAGCGCGGCTCTGGAACGACATTTTCTGCGCCGCGCAGGACGAACTGGGCATCCCGCGCGGCTCGATCAAGGCGACCTGCCTCATCGAAACCGTGCTCGCCGCCTTCGAGATGGACGAGATCCTGTGGGAGCTGCGCGAGCACTCCTCCGGCCTCAACATCGGGCGCTGGGACTACATCTTCTCTTGCATCAAGAAGTTCCGCGCCAACCCTGACTTCTGCCTCGCCGACCGCGCGCAGGTGACGATGACCGCGCCCTTCATGCGCGCCTACGCGCTGCTGCTGGTGAAGACCTGTCACCGGCGCAATGCGCCGGCGATGGGCGGGATGGCGGCGCAGATTCCGATCAAGAACGATCCGCAGGCGAACGAGGCGGCGCTGGAAAAGGTGCGCCAGGACAAGCTGCGCGAGGTGACCGACGGCTGCGACGGGACGTGGGTCGCGCACCCCGGTCTCGTGCCGGTCGCGAAAGCGGTCTTCGACGAGCACATGCCACAGCCGAATCAGTATTCGCGCCAGCGTCCGGACGTGAACGTGACCGCAAAGGACCTGCTCGACTTCCGGCCGGAGCGGCCGATCACCGAAGGCGGCCTTCGCAATAACATCTCGGTCGGCATCCAATATCTGGGCGCGTGGCTTGGCGGCAACGGTTGCGTGCCGGTGTTCAACCTGATGGAGGACGCGGCCACCGCCGAGATCTCGCGCTCGCAGATCTGGCAGTGGATCCGCTCGCCCAAGGGCGTGCTGGAGGACGGCCGCAAGGTCACGGTGGAGCTTTTCCGCAGCCTGCTCGCCGAGGAACTGCCCAAGGTGCGCACCTACCTCGGCGAAGAGGGCTGGAAGGCAGGCAGGTACGAGGAGGCAGCCAGGCTCTTCGACCGTCTCACCGCGGGCGAGTACGTCGAGTTCCTGACGCTGCCCGCCTACGACCTCATAGACTGAGTCACTCGATCCGCCAGCGGTTGCCGCAGCGGCAGCGCGCCTCGAACGGGGCGCCGGCGGCAAGGCGCGGCACGCGAAAACGGCCGTATTCCTTGCATACGCCGCACACCGAACGGTCGGCGAGCCGCTCGGCCTCTTCCATGATCGCTTTGTACCGCAGGTAGCCGTAGATCGCGACTGCACCGGCGGCGAAGATGAGCGCGCCGCAGGCGAGCACGGCCGCGGGCGCGGCGCGAGCCGACAACTCCTCCAGGAGCGCGAACATCGCCAGCAGGCACAGCACGCAGGTGACGAACCAGGCGTGGCTTTCGACAAGCTGCCTCTCGTACCAGCGCCGAAAGCCGATCCCGGTCTCGTCGCCCGCGCGTTCCATGCAACAATCATCATCCGCCGGGCGACGGCGCATTTCAAGGAGCGGCGATGATCGAGCTTTACACCTGGGGCACCAGCAACGGCAGGCGCGCGGCGATCGCCCTCGCCGAGTCAGGCCTTGCCCATCGGATCCACAAGGTGGACCTCACGAAGGGCGAGCAGAGGAGCCCCGAGTACCTGAGAATCAACCCGGCCGGCCAGATCCCGGCGCTCGTGGATCCCGAGGGGCCCGGCGGCAGACCGCTGGCGCTGGCGCAGTCGGGCGCGATCGCGCTTTATGCCGCCGAGAAGAGCGGCCGCATGATGCCGCGCGACCCTGCGCGCCGCATCGCCGCGCTGCAGTGGCTCCTGTATGCCTGCAGCGACGTCGCCGGCACGAGCAGCACGATTTTTCACTGCGAGAGCTCGGCGCCCGAGAAAAACCCGGCCATCGTCGGTTTCTTCAAGGCGCGGCTCGCGGCGCTGTTCGGGCTCGCCGAGGCGCGGCTTGCCGGCCGCGAATACCTCGCCGACGAGTTCTCGGTGGCCGACGTCGCGCTCTACCCGGTCTATGCGCAGCGCAAGGAACTGGCCGCGGGCCTTGCGAACCTCGCGCGCTGGGGCGAGCGCATGGCGGCGCGCCCGGGCGTGCAGCAGGGCATGAGCGTGTAGGCCGCGCTCCGCCGGGGCCGCGCAGCGACCCGGCGGCGACGCGCGCGACGACCGGGCCTCGGGCGGTGCGGTTGCGCCGCTGCTTTGGCGAAGATGCTCAAGGCCCTTTCGCGCGCAGGGGCACGGTAAAGCGGAACGTCGCGCCCTTCCCCGGAGCACCCTCGGCGCTCACGGTCCCGCCGTGCCGCTCGATGATGCGCTTGACGATGGCGAGACCCGCGCCGGTACCTTCGAATTCGCCCGGCCGGTGCAGGCGCTCGAACACGCCGAAGAGCTTGCCGGCGTATCGCATGTCGAATCCCACGCCGTTGTCGCGTACCCAGTACTCGGCGAACCGATCGCGTCGTTCGCCGCCGATTTCGATCCTCGGCGAAGGCGTGCCGCGCGTGAACTTCACCGCGTTGTCTATCAGGTTGATCCAGACCTGGCGCAGCAGAATCGCATCACCCTGGCAGTCGGGCAGTGCGCCGATCGCGATCTCGCGGTCCCGCGCACGGGCGGCGAGCTCGCGAACCACGGACGCCGCGAGCGCGCCCATGGGCACGCGCACGGGCCGCAGCGCCGAGCGGCCGGCGCGGGACAGTTCGAGCAGCGCGTCGATCAGCCTGCCCATCTGCACGGCGCCTTCCTCGATGCGGGCGATCGAGCGCAGCACCTCCTCGGGGAGCTGCGAGCCGTAGTCCTGGCGCAGGATGGCCGCAAAACCGGCCATCGCACGGGCCGGGGCGCGCAGGTCGTGCGATACGGAATAGGCGAAGGATTCGAGCTCGCGATTGGAGCGCTCCAGTTCTTCGGTGCGCTGCTTTACCCTTTCCTCCAGCGTAAGGGTGAGCTCGGAAAGCGCCTCTTCGGCCCGCGTCAGTCGTCGCCGCAGCGGGCGAAGCAGCAACGTTCCTGCGCCGAGGGCGAGCGACACCAGCGCAAGCGAGGCGATGCCGTACCAGAGCAGGCGCGAATACAGCTCCCGCAGGTCCGCCACCACAAGCAGGTGCCCAAGGGTGTCCTCGCCCAGCCGTACCGGGCGCCGGATCTCGGCCGCCTCGAGCGTGAAATCAACGCTCTCGCCGCTCGGGCGCGGGTCGCTTTGCGGCGATGCCGCGCCTTGCCGCCCGTAGCGAGCGAATACCCGCCCCTGCGGACCGAAGAGCGCAGCGTGGGTGACCTCCGGGACCGAGCGCAGGCTGGCGAGCACCTCGGTCGCGGCGCGCTCGTCGCCGAAGGCGAGCGCCGGCGCGCTGTTGTCGGCGATCACTGCGGTGATTGCGAAGAACTTTTCGCGCAGGCTCTCCCGGAACAGGTAGTACTCGATCGCCGCGAACCCCGCCACGGCAACCAGGAGCGCCGCGCCTCCGGAGAGCGCGCTGAGCAGGAACACCTGGCGCCGGAAATACCGGCGCTCGGCGTCGCGGTCCCGGCTCACGGCGCCCCCTTGACACTGAGCGCCAGGCGCAACAGCCGGGCGCTGATCCGCAACCCCGAGCGTCTTGCCGCATCGAGGTTGATGTGAAAGCCGATGCGCGCTTCGCGCGGCACAAGAGTGATGATGGCGGACTCCGCTGCGGGCGTTTCGGCGTCCGCGATCGTGAGTACCGGGACCTGCGACAGCGCCGCGACCACGTCCTGCAGTGGCGCGGCGCCGCTCGCCGCCACGTAGAGGGCGTCGCACGCGCGCGCTTGCGCGGCGTCGGCGACCGCGCGCAACTCGATGCGGCGGCCGTGGGCGGTCTTTCCTCTCAGGGCGGCGAACGCGGGGTGCGGCGTATCCCTGCCGAGAATGCACAACAGGAACGGTGCGAGCCCGGCTCCGGGCGCGCCCGCGGGCCACTCCGTCAGTTGCGCGAAATGATAGACATAGGCCGCCTTGAGCTCGTCCTCGCTGACCGGCTCGGCGGCGGCGCAAAAGGCCGGCGCCAGCCCGCCGGCGAGCAGCACCACGATCACGCTCGCGTGACGCAGGGCACCGCGCACGGTGCGCTAGAAGCCCAGGCGCAGCCGTACGAGGAGCGTACGGCCGTCCTGCTCGATCCGGTCCTGCAGGTGCTCCGTACCGCCCGGGTCGGCGTAGCGCCGGTCGAACAGGTTGCGCAAGGCGATGGACAGCTCGGTCTTCGGGCGTCCCAGCGGAATTGCCAGATTGAGGTTGGCGATCGCGTAGGCGGGCACCTCGCCGGCGAGGCTGCGGCGAGCGGCGGTGTACTGCAGTTCGGCTCCAGCGGTCATGCCTGCGCCGAAGGGAAAGACCCCGCTCACCTTGAGCAGTGCGCGCGGAGAGTTGAGTAGCCGAATGCCGTCGGCGCCCGTTGCGCGCTGCACGCCGAGGCTCGCGCGCACCCTCGCGCCCGACTCACGACGATGCTCGATTTCGAGCCCGGCGCCTACGCTGCGCACCTTGGCGGTGTTGCGGAACGTCGGCAGCCCGTCGGCCGGGTCGATATCCTGCGCGATCAGGTCGCGCACCGTAAAACGGAAGGCGTTCGCCCTGACTCGCAGTCGGCGCGACGGGTAGGCCTCGACCACGAACTCCGCGGTGCGCACGCGCTCGTCCTTGAGTCCCGCGCCTGCCTTCTGGCCGCCGGGCCCCGGCACGGTGTAGTAGGACTCGTACGCGTTGGGCGGCCGGTAAGCCGAGCCATAGATCGCCTTCAGCGACAGGCGCTCGCCCGGATGGGCGACGAGCGCGAGCCGAGGATGCAGGCTGGCGGAGCGGCCGGAGGCGCGCTCGAGGCGCACGCCCGCGTTCAAACGCAGGTTCGCGCGCAGTTCGACTTCGTCCTGCGCGTACAGCCCGAGGCGCAGGCCGCGCCGCCGGTCATGGAGGTACGGCGCGTACGGCTCGACGTCGAAGTTGCGCTGCTCCTTTTGCGCGTCACGCTGCAGCTGAGCACCGAGCACCAGCTTGTGTCCGCGCCCGCCGGCGTGCACGAGCTTGGCCTCCGCGCCCCACCAGGCGCCCGACGCCTCGTCCCTGTTGATCGTGAGCGGCGGATAGTCGTACAGGTAATCGCCGACGTAGCGGTAGTTCCCGAAAAAGATTCGCGCGCTGAGATCGAGATGCTCGCGTAGCGCGCCTGCGTAGCCGAAGTCGAGCAGCGAGCGCGCGTCGAACGTCTGCGAGCCGGGCGCGGCGGGCACGGTGCCGTAGGCGGCCGTGGGGATGCCCTTGGTGCGGCCGCCGTGCACGAGCCGCGCCGACCACGGCCCGAGCGTGAATCGCGCGAAGAGCTGGCGCGCGCGGTCGTAGTCCAGGCCGCGCGCGGTGCCGTCGGGGACGCCGAGCGCGACGAATTCGTCGTAGCGAAGATCGGCGCCGCGGCTTCGCAGACCGGAAACCGAGACGAGGATGTCGGCGCCGTTCTCGAGCTTCCGTCCCCAGCTCCAGCGCCCCTCGGTTCGCCCGAGACTGCCCGCGCCGGCGGCGAGGTCGCTACCGTCGAGCGTCTCGCCACGCCGCGTGATCACGTTGATCACGCCGAAGAACGCGTTGGCGCCGTACACCGAGGAGCCCGGTCCCGGCACGAACTCGATGCGCTCGACGAGATCCATGTCGAGCGGAAAATCGGTCCCGATCGGGGCCTGGTCGTAGATGTTGTCATTGACCCGTAGGCCGTCGATCAGGAGCTGCACGCGGGTGTTGTAGTCGCCCGGCAGACCGAAGCCGAGCGCGCCCAGATAGGCGTAGTTTCGGTCGTAGGTCACGTGAAGCCCGCGCACACTCCGCAGCGCTTCGGCGAGGGTGCGGTAGCCGTGCGCGCGGATATCGTCGGCCGTGATGACGGTGACTGCGGAGGGCGCCTCGGAAGCCTTCTGCGGAAAACGGGAGGCGCTCGCGACCTCCAGTGCCATCAGTTCCTCGAGCGGCAGCGCCGTCAGGTCGCGCGCGGGCTCGGCGGCCGAACCGCAGGCGACGACGGCTCCGAGCGCGCCGGCGAGCGCACCGCGCGCCAAGGACGAAGGCATGGATTCTCCCGGGACGGAGGACCGGATCGCGCCCGATTGTCCGGGCCGCGCGCGACGTTCAGGCGCGGAATAGCGGGACTTCCAGGGCTCTTTTCCGCCAGGCGGGACCGAAACCGGCCTGCCCGGCCATATCGCCGGTCAGCCGGGCGCGATCTCGGCGATTACGGGGGCGTGGTCGGACGGGCGCTCGAGCGCGCGCACCGTCGCGTCTATCGAGCAGCTCCGGCAGCGGCGCGCGAGCGGCGCCGAGAGCAGAATGTGGTCAATGCGCAGCCCGGCGTTCCTGCGAAACGCGCCCATGCGGTAGTCCCACCAGGTGAAGCTCTTCTCGGGCTGCGCGAAGAGCCGGAACGCGTCTTCCAGCCCCAGGGCGAGGAGCGCGCGAAAGGCCGCGCGCTCCGGTTCCGAGACGTGCACCTGCCCCTCCCACGCCTTCGGGTCGTGCACGTCGCGGTCCTCCGGCGCGACGTTGAAGTCGCCGGCGACGACAAGCTCGGGATGTTTCGCCAACTCCGCGGCGAGCCAGTCCTTGAGCGCGGCGAACCAGCGCAGCTTGTAGTCGTACTTGTCCGAGCCGACCGCCTGCCCGTTCGGGCAATAGACGCACACGACCCGGATGCCTTCTATGGTGGCGGCGAGCGCACGCTTTTGTTCGTCGGCGAACCGGGGAATGCCGAGCGCGATATCGCCCGGCGGCCGGCGCGACAGGATCGCGACGCCATTGTAGGTCGGCTGCCCGGAGTAGGCGGCCGAGTAGCCCGCCGCCTCGAGCTCGGCGGCCGGGAACCGGGCGTCCTCGAGCTTGGTTTCCTGCAGGCACACGACGTCGGGCGCGGCGCGCGCGAGCCAGTCCCTGAGTTGCGGCAGCCTCACCTTCAGCGAATTGACGTTCCAGGTGGCGAGGCGCACGCGTGTCAGGCGGCGACCATGCCACTGCGCCTGAGCAGGGCCTGAATGTCCGGGTCGCGGCCGCGGAAGGCGCGGAACGATTCCGCCGCCGGGCGCGTGCCGCCGACCGCGAGGATCTCGTCGCGGAAGCGCGCGCCCGCCTCGGCATCGAGCGCGCCGCGCTCCTCGAACACGCCGAAGGCGTCGGCCGATAGCACCTCGGCCCACTTGTAGCTGTAGTAGCCCGCCGCATAGCCCCCGGCGAAGATGTGCGCAAAGCTCGTCTGGAAGCGGTTCCATTCCGGCGGCGGCAGCACCGACACCTCGCGCCGCACCTCGTCGAGCAGCCGCTGCACGCCGGCGCCGGTGGGGTCGCAGTCCGGGTCGTACTCGGCGTGCAGCCGCATGTCGAAGAGCGCGTACTCCACCTGCCGCAGCATCGAGAGCCCGGCCTGGAAGTTCTTCGCCGCGAGCATCCTCTCGAAGAGCGCGCGCGGCAGCGGCTCGCCGGTGTCCACATGCGCGGTCATCTTCTGCAGCACCTCCCATTCCCAGCCGAAGTTCTCCATGAACTGGCTGGGCAACTCGACCGCATCCCACTCGACGCCGTTCAGGCCGGCAACCCCGAGCTCCTCGACGCGGGTCAGCAGATGGTGCAGGCAGTGGCCGAACTCGTGAAAGAGCGTCAGTACGTCCTCGTGCGCGAGAAGCGCGGGCTTGCCGCCGACCGGTCGCGCGAAATTGCAGTTGAGATAGGCGACCGGAGTCTGGAGGGCGCCGTCGCGCCGGCGGCGGCGCGCGATCGCCTCGTCCATCCATGCGCCGCCGCGCTTGGTTTCGCGCGCGTAGAGATCGGTGTAGAACTGACCGACGAGGGCGCCGGCGCGGTCGCGGATCTCGTAGAATCCCACGTCCTCGTGCCAGACCGGCGCGTGCGCCCGCCGGATGTGGACGCCGAACACGGTCTCGGCGACGCGAAACAGCCCCTCCAGCACCTTCGGTTCGGGGAAATACTGCTTCACCTCCTGCTCGGAGAAGGCGTAGCGGCTCTCGCGCAGCTTCTCGGAGGCGAACGCGACGTCCCAGGCCTGCAGGTCGGCGATGCCGAGCCTCGCACGCGCGAACTCGCGCAGCTCGGCCACGTCGCGCTCGGCGAAGGGGCGGGCGCGGCGCGCGAGGTCGCGCAGGAACGCGATGACCTGCGCCGGCGTGCGCGCCATCTTGGGCACCAGCGACACCTCGGCGTAGCTGGCGTAACCGAGCAGCCGCGCCGCCTCGCGGCGCAGCCGCAGAATGCGCACGATGAGCGGCGTGTTGTCCCATTCGGGCGCGCCGAATTCCGAGGCGCGCGTCGCGTTCGCCCGGTAAACCTCGTAGCGCAGCGCGCGGTCTTCGGCGTGCTGCATCACCGGCATGTACGAGGGCATGTGCAGCGTGAACTTCCATCCGCGCCTGCCGTCCTTTTGCGCCGCCTCGCGCGCCGCCCGGCGCGCGTCCTCGGGGATGCCGGCAAGGCGCGCCTCGTCCTCGATCACCAGGCCGTAGGCGTTGGTCGCATCCAGCAGGTTCTCCGAGAACTTCGCCGCAAGGCGCGCCAGTTCCTCCTGGATCTGCGCAAAGCGGCGCTTTGCCTCGGCACCGAGCTCGGCGCCGGCGAGCCTGAAATCGCGCAGCGCGTTCTCCACCACGCGTCGGCGCGCCGCCGCCATGGCCGCGAAGCCCGGCGAATCGCGCAGCGCGCGCCAGTTCGCATAGAGCCGCTCGTTGTGGCCGAGCTCGGTCCAGTACTGGGTGACCTTCGGCAGGTTGGCGTTGTAGGCTTCGCGCAGCGTCGGTGAGTCCATCACCGCGTGCAGATGCGCGACGCAGCCCCAGGCGCGCCCGAGGCGCTCGTTCGCGTCCTCCAGCGGCGCGACGAAGTGGTCCCACGTCGGCGGCGCGGCCTCGGCTGCGCGCACGGCCGCGCGCGCCTCGGCGAGCAGCCGGTCCACGGCGGGGGTGACGTGTTCCGGCCGGATCTCCGCGAAGCGCGGCAGCCCGGAGAAATCGAGCAGCGGATTGTCGCTCGCTTCAGCCAAGGGATTGCTCCGCCGCCTGCACGGTATTCGCGATCAGCATCGCCACGGTCATCGGACCGACGCCGCCGGGCACCGGCGTGATCCAGCCGGCCACCTCCTTCACGGCGTCGAAGTCCACGTCGCCTTCGATCTTTCCGTCGGCACGGCGGTGGATGCCGACGTCAATGACGCAGGCGCCCGGTTTGACCATCGAGGCGGTGACGAGTTTCGCGCGGCCCGCTGCGGCGACGAGGAGATCGGCTTCGCGCGTCACCGCCGCGAGATCGGCCGTCTTCGAATGACAGATGGTGACGGTCGCGTCGCGTTGCAAGAGCAGCAGCGCCATCGGCTTGCCGACGATGGCCGAGCGTCCGATGACCACCGCGCGGCGCCCGGTGAGCGCGACGCCGGCGTGATCGACGAGACGCATCACGCCGGCGGGCGTGCCCGGAACGAAACCGGGACGGTCCTGCACGAGCGCCCCGAGGTTCGCCGCGTGAAACCCGTCCACGTCCTTTGCCGGCGACACCGCGGCGAGCACGGGCGCGGCATCGAGCGCCGGCGGCAGCGGCAACTGCACGATGATGCCGTGCACGCGCGAATCGGCGTTCAGGCGCGCGATGCGCTCCAGGAGCGCCGCCTCGGAAACGTCCGCCGGGAACTCGTGCACTTCGGAATGCAACCCGGTCTCGGCGCACGCGCGCATCTTGTTGCGCACGTACAGGCGCGAGGCCGGGTCGTCGCCGGCGAGCACCGCGGCGAGCCCCGGGCGCACGCCGCGCGCGGCGAGCGCCGCGACGCGCGGCACGAGCGCGGCGCGCAGCGCGGCGGCGACGGCCTTGCCGTCAATCAGCTTCGCGGGCATGGCATACTATAAATCAGTCCGCAGCCGTTCCGCGCCGAGGGCGATTTCAAGCCGGAGGAAGCCATGTCCGCTGTCCCGCAGCAGCCCGCCGCCAACGACCCCGACGCACTCGAAACCCAGGAGTGGCTCGACGCGCTGGAGGCGGTGATCGAGCGCGAAGGGGCCGAGCGCGCGCACTACCTGATCGAGAAGCTCACAGAAAAGGCGCGCACCTCGGGCGTGTACATCCCGTTTTCTCCGTACACGCCGTACGTCAACACGATTCCGCCGCACCTGGAGGAGCGCTCGCCGGGCGACGCGGCGCTGGAGGAGCGCATCCGCTCTTACTGCCGCTGGAACGCGATGGTGATGGTCGCGCGCGCGAACAGGAACGACGACGAGCTGGGGGGTCACATCGCGACGTTTGCTTCCGTGGGCACGCTCTTCGGCATCGGCCAGAACCATTTCTGGCACGCGCCGCACGAAGGCCACGGCGGCGACCTGATCTACTTCCAGGGCCATGCGTCGCCGGGCATCTACGCGCGCGGGCTGCTGGAGGGCCGCTTCACCGAGGAGCAACTGCTCCACTTCCGTCGCGAGGTGGACGGCAAGGGCGTCTCGTCGTATCCGCACCCGTGGCTGATGCCGGATTACTGGCAGTTCCCGACGGTGTCCATGGGGCTGGGCCCGATCCAGGGGATCTACATGGCGCGCTTCCTGAAGTATCTCCAGGCGCGCGGCCTCGCCCACACCGAGAACCGCAAGGTCTGGGTGTTCTGCGGCGACGGCGAGATGGACGAGCCCGAATCCATGGGTGCGATCGGCCTTGCGGCGCGCGAGAAACTCGACAACCTGATCTTCGTCGTCAACTGCAACCTGCAGCGGCTGGACGGACCGGTGCGGGGCAACGGCAAGATCATCCAGGAGCTGGAGGGCGATTTTCGCGGCGCCGGCTGGAACGTGATCAAGCTGATCTGGGGCTCGTACTGGGACCCGCTGCTCGCCCGCGACAAGGAAGGGATCCTGCGCCGGGTCATGGAAGAGACCGTGGACGGCGAGTATCAGAACTACAAGGCGAACGACGGCGCGTTCGTGCGCAAGCACTTCTTCGGCAAGCATCCGAAGCTGCTGGAAATGGTCTCGCGTATGACCGACGAGGACATCTGGCGCCTCAATCGCGGCGGGCACGATCCGCACAAGATCTACGCCGCATACGCCGCGGCGGTGAAGCACAAGGGCCAGCCGACCGTGATCCTCGCCAAGACGATCAAGGGCTATGGGCTGGGCCGCCAGGGGCAGGCGAAGAACCCGACGCATCAGCTCAAGAAGCTCGATCTCGACACGATCCGCGCGATGCGCGACCGCTTCCGCATCCCGATTCCGGACGAGAAGCTGGAGGAGCTGCCGTTCTACGTGCCGCCGCCGGATTCGCCCGAGATGAAGTACCTGCACGAGCGCAGGAAGGCGCTCGGCGGATATCTGCCGCAGCGGCGCCGCAGGGCCGATTCGGTTCCGGCGGTGCCGCCGCTCGCGGCGTTCGAGGCGCTGCTCAAGGGAACGGGCGAGGGGCGCGAGATCTCGACGACGATGGCGTTCGTTCGCATCCTCACGACGCTCGTGCGCGACAAGGAGCTGGGCAGGCGCGTCGTGCCGATCGTTCCGGACGAGGCGCGCACCTTCGGCATGGAGGGCATGTTCCGCCAGCTCGGCATCTATTCGTCCGAGGGGCAGAAGTACGAGCCGGTGGACCGAGATCAGGTGATGTACTACCGCGAGGACAAGGCGGGGCAGATCCTGGAGGAGGGCATCACCGAAGCGGGCGCGATTTCCTCCTGGATCGCGGCGGCGACCTCCTACAGCCACTCGAACCTCGCGATGGTGCCGTTTTACATCTTCTACTCGATGTTCGGCTTCCAGCGCGTGGGCGACCTCGCCTGGGCGGCGGCCGATCAGCGCGCGCGCGGGTTCCTGCTCGGCGGCACGGCCGGGCGCACAACGCTGAACGGGGAAGGACTGCAGCACCAGGACGGGCACTCGCACGTCCTCGCATCGGTGATCCCCAACTGCGTCGCGTACGACCCCACCTACGCCTACGAGCTCGCGGTGATCATCCATGACGGGCTGCGCCGCATGCTCGCCGAGCAGGAGGACGTCTTCTACTACATCACCCTGATGAACGAGAACTACGAGCACCCGGCGATGCCCGCCGGGGCGGAGCCCGGAATCCTCAAGGGGATGTACCTGCTGCGCGAGTCGAAGGCGAAGGCGAGATCGCGCGTGCAGCTTTTGGGCAGCGGCACCATCCTGCGGGAAGTGGAGGCCGCTGCCGAACTGCTCGAAAAGGACTGGGGCGTTGCCGCCGATGTCTGGAGCGCGACCAGCTTCACGCAGTTGCGCCGCGACGGGCTCGCGGCGGAGCGCTGGAACCTCCTGCACCCGGAGGAAAAGCCGCGCGTTCCCTACGTCACGCAATGCCTGGAGAAGCGCGCCGGGCCGGTGGTCGCCGCCAGCGACTACGTGAAGACGTTCGCCGACCAGATCCGGCCCTTCATTCCGAGGGGGCGCGTGTACCGCGTGCTCGGCACCGACGGCTTCGGGCGGTCGGACACGCGCGCGAAGCTGCGCTACTTCTTCGAGGTCAACCGCCACTTCGTCGCGGTGGCGGCCCTGAAGGCGCTGGAGGAGTCGGGCGAAGCGAAGCCGAAGACGGTGGCCGAGGCGATCCGCAAGTACGGCATTGATCCCGACAAGCCGGATCCGGTCACCGTATGAAGGAAGTCCAGGTTCCGGACATCGGCGATTTCAAGGACGTCGAGGTCATCGAAGTCCTCGTCAAGCCCGGCGACGTGGTGGCGAAGGAGCAGTCGCTCATCACGCTGGAGTCGGACAAGGCGACGATGGAAATCCCTTCGCCGGACGCCGGCGTGGTGAAGGTGTTGCGGGTCAAGGTGGGCGACAAGGTGTCGCAGGGCTCGCCGATCCTAGTGCTGGAGGAAACCGACGGCGCTGGCGAGGGGGCGGTGTCGCAGGTTGCGGAGGCGCCTGCGCCGGCGAGCCCGTCCGAGGCCGCGCCGCCTGCGCCACCGCCGCCGCCCGCCGAGGCGCCTCCTCCGGTGGCGCCGCCTATCCGGCCCGCGGCACCGGTGCCGCTTGAGCCGACCGAGGCGGTACAGGCCAAACCGCACGCAAGCCCCTCGGTACGCAAGTTCGCCCGCGAGCTGGGCGTGGATCTGGCGAAGGTGCGCGGCACCGGCCCGCGGGGGCGGATCCTGCACGCCGACGTGCAGGCGTTCGTCAAGGGCGTGATGACCGAGCGCGCTGCCGTGATTGCGGCGCCGCCCGCGCGCGGCACTGGACTCGACATCCTGCCCTGGCCCGAGGTGGATTTTGCGAAGTTCGGGCCGGTCGAGACGAAGCCGCTGTCGCGCATCCGCAAGATTTCGGGAGCGAACCTGCATCGCAACTGGGTGATGATCCCGCATGTCACGCAGCACGACGAGGCGGACATCACGGACCTCGAGGCGTTCCGCAAGGCGAACACCGCCGAAACCGAGAAGCGCGGCTTCAAGCTGACGATGCTCGCCTTCCTCATCAAGGCGAGCGTGACGGCGCTGCGCGAGTTCCCCGAGTTCAACGCCTCGCTGGACAAGTCGGGCGAGAACCTGGTGCTGAAGAGGTACTACCACATCGGCGTCGCGGTGGACACGCCCGAGGGGCTGGTGGTGCCGGTGGTGCGCGACGCCGACAGGAAGGGCGTGTTCGAGCTGGCGCGCGAGCTCGCCGAGCTCTCGAAGCTCGCGCGCGAGAAGAAGCTCAAGGCGGGCGACATGCAGGGAGGCACCTTCTCGATCTCCAGCCTCGGCGGCATCGGCGGCACCGCGTTCACCCCGATCGTCAACGCGCCCGAGGTGGCGATCCTGGGCGTCTCGCGCTCGGTGACGCGACCGGTGTGGAACGGAAAGGAGTTCGTCCCGCGGCTGATGCTGCCGATCTCGCTTTCCTACGACCACCGCGTCATTGACGGCGCGCAGGCGGCGCGCTTCACTGCGTTCCTCTGCAACGTGCTCTCGGACATCCGCCGGACCCTGCTGTGAACACGAACCACGCGCGGCGGCGCGGCGCGAGCCGCGCTTTGCGCCGCAAAGCGACGCGGGTGATGACATGACGGTCGAAGTCAGGGTGCCGGACATCGGCGACTTCAAGGACGTCGAGGTGATCGAGGTCCTGGTCAAGCCCGGCGACACGGTGGCGAAGGAGCAGTCGCTGATCACGCTCGAATCGGACAAGGCGACGATGGAAATTCCTTCGCCGCAGCCCGGCGTCGTGAAGTCGCTCGCGGTGAAGGTGGGCGACAAGGTGTCGCAGGGCTCGCTCATCCTTCACTTGGAGCCGGAGGCGGCCGGTGCGCCGGCAAGGCCAGAGGAACCAAAGATGCCGGCCGCGCCGCACCCCGCCGCGCCCGCGGCGGCGTCCGCTCTCGCCGGCAAGGCGGATATCGAGTGCGACATGCTCGTGCTTGGCGCCGGGCCCGGCGGCTACTCGGCGGCTTTTCGCGCCGCGGACCTGGGTCTGAAGACCGTGCTCGTCGAGCGCTATCCGACGCTCGGCGGCGTGTGCCTGAACGTCGGTTGCATCCCGTCCAAGGCGCTGCTGCACACCGCGGCGGTGATGGATGCGGCGCGCGCGCTCGCCGCTCACGGCATCGTGTTCGGCGAACCGAAGGTGGACCTGGCGAAACTGCGCGCGTTCAAGAACAAGGTGGTCGGCAGGCTCACGGGCGGGCTTGCGGCGATGGCCAAGATGCGCAAGGTGACGGTGCTTCAGGGCGTCGGCGCTTTCGCCGATGCGCACCACATGACGGTCGAAACCAGGGAGGGCGCGAAAACCGTGCGCTTCGCCTCGGCGATCATCGCCGCGGGTTCGCAGGCGGCGAAGCTCCCGTTCCTGCCGGATGATCCGCGCATCGTGGACTCGACCGGGGCGCTCGAGCTGCCTGCGATCCCGAGAAAAATGCTCGTCATCGGCGGCGGAATCATCGGCCTCGAGATGGGCTCGGTGTACTCGACCCTCGGCGCGCGGCTGGACGTGGCGGAAGTGCTCGATGGCCTGATGCCCGGCGCCGACCGCGACCTTGTCGCCGTGTGGCAGAAGTTCAACGCCGGCCGTTTCGATCGCGTGATGCTCAGGACGAAGGCGGTCAAGGTCGAGACGGCGAGCGAAGGTCTGCGCGTGAGCTTCGAGGGCGCCGAGCCCGCCATCTACGACATGATCCTCGTCTCGGTCGGGCGCGTGCCCAATGGAAAGCGCATCGGCGCCGAGCGGGCGGGCGTGGCGGTGGACGAGCGCGGCTTCATCCCGGTGGACAGCCAGATGCGCACCAACATCGCGCACATCTACGCCATCGGCGACGTCGCGCGGCCGCCGATGCTCGCGCACAAGGCGGTGCACGAAGGACATGTCGCCGCCGAGGCCGCCGCCGGGAGAAAATCCCACTTCGACGCGCGTGTGATTCCGTCGGTCGCCTACACCGACCCGGAGATCGCCTGGGCCGGCCTGACCGAAGAGGAGGCGAAAAAGCAGGGCGTCAAGGTGGAGGTGGCGAAGTTTCCGTGGTCGGCCTCCGGCCGCGCGATCGCCAATGCCCGCGACGAGGGCTTCACCAAGCTCCTTTTCGATCCGGAGACGCACCGCATCCTCGGTGGCGCGATCGTCGGCACCGGGGCGGGCGATCTCATCAGCGAGATCGCGCACGCGATCGAAATGGGCTCGGACGCGACCGACCTCGCGAGGACCATCCACCCGCACCCGACCACGAGCGAATCGGTGGGCATGGCGGCGGAACTCTACGAGGGCGTATGTACCGACTTGCCGCCGCGCAAGAAGGCGGTGCCGAGTCCGGAGTGAGCCGGCGCAAGGCCGATGAGCGCGCGCAGAATCGCGAGCGTCCTTGCGGTGGATGACCATCCCTTGCCCCTGGAGATCACCTGCGCGCTGCTGGCGAAGGTGTTCGCGGGTGCCGAGATACGGAGCGCGACCGGGCTCGAGGAGGCGCTGCGGCATGCCCGGCGAGCCGGGGCGCCCGATCTGGCGCTGCTCGACCTCGGCCTGCCCGGGTGCGCGGGCATCGAGGCGCTCGAGCGCTTTCGCCAGTCCTGTCCGCGGACCATGGTGGTGATCTACTCGGCGTGCGAGGAGCCGGTGACGGTGCGAGCGGCGCTGCGAGCCGGCGCACGCGGCTACATCCCGAAAAGCACTCCGAAAGATCAGGTGCGGAGCGCATTGCGCCATGTGGCCGCCGGCGGCACGTACGTGCCCGCCGAAGCGCTCGCCCAGACCGATGCCGGCAAACCCGAGCTCTCGGTGCGCGAACGCGACGTGCTGCGCCTCATCGTGCGCGGCTACTCGAACAAGAGGATCGCCCGGGAGATCGGCGTCTCGGTGAACACCGTCAAGCACCTGGCGAGCGCCGTCTACCGAGCGCTCGGCGTGGTCTCGCGCGCCGAGGCGATCGTCGCCGCCAGGCAGCGCGGAATATTCCCCGACTGAGGCCGCGGGCGCCGGGTCCGGGCTCGCGACCGGTAGCGGGCGATCGGCCCGAGCGCGGCACCAAAGTGCCGGCACTTCGGTGCTATTTCCCTTTTTATCCTGAGACCGTAGCCTAGCCCGGTCGCGCGTTCTCGCGGCCGTCGCTCGAGGGGGAGCGGCCACTTTGCTCGACAGGGCGCTTTCTCGGGAAGATTTCGTCTGGCTCGCCGGGAGCCTGGCGCAGTTGCACCGGCTGGCGTTCGATCCGGCGCTCATCGTGCAGCGGTTTCCGCCGCC
>JBFMFX010000024.1:0-65497 GCA_040752005.1 Pseudomonadota bacterium
TGGGTCTGCCGGCCCCGGCGCGGTCTCCGCCCTTCCCGATTCGGGTTTGGCCGCGTCGGCTTTTGGCGCCTCGGGCTTTGTCGCCTCCGGCTTGGCTACCGGCCTCGCCCCGCCTTGGGACGGCTCTGCCGGCAGCAGATCGCCGATCACGCGCGCGAGGCGTCCGTCCTCGAAGATGACGGCGAAACTGCGCTGTTCGCGCTTGCCGCCGGGCGCCTCACGGTAGAACACATAGTCCCAGCGGTCGGCGTGAAAGATGTCCGTCACCAGCGGCGTGCCGAGGATGAAACGGACCTGCTCCTTGGTCATGCCCGGCTTGAGCTGCTCGACCATCTCGCGCGTCACGTAATTTCCCTGCTGGATCGTGATCCGGTAGGGCTTCACGATCTCGGGCACCGGAACCGGCGCGCGCGCGCAGGCACCCAGTGCAAGCGGCACGAGGGCTGCGGCGAGGACAAGGGCCGAACGCATCGGCGAAGCGGGTCTCAATCGCGGCGGGAAAGGTAATATGATAGCCGATGCCCCCCGACGAACCCGCACCAACGGACGCCATGAACTCGGCGCAAAGCCTGAAGGAGATAGGGCTCAAGGCGACGCTGCCGCGCCGCAAGATCCTCGAGCTCTTCGAGACCAGCAAGGTGCGCCACCTCTCGGCCGAGGACGTGTACCGCGCGCTGATCGCCGAGGGGCTCGACGTGGGCCTTGCCACCGTGTATCGCGTGCTGACCCAGTTCGAGCAGGCGGGGCTCCTCACGCGCCAGCACTTCGAGACCGGCAAGGCGGTGTTCGAGCTGAGCCAGGGCGGGCACCACGATCACCTCGTGTGCCTTCAATGCGGGCGCGTGGTGGAGTTCTTCGACGCCGAGATCGAACGGCGCCAGAACGAGATCGCGCGCGCGCGCGGATTCTCACTGCGCGGGCATTCGCTCGCCCTGTACGCCGACTGCACCAAGCGCGACTGCGAGTTCCGCACGGCCGGAAAGTCCGCGCCGGCCTGAGCCGAGCGGCCCGTTCAGTTACCGCCGAGCAGCTCGGCGGCGTGGCGGCGCTGGGTCGGGGTGATCTCGGCGCCGCCCAGCATACGCGCCAGTTCCTCGATGCGGCCGGCATGGTCCAGGCGCGCGAGCGCGACCCGCACCTTGCCGCGCGCGTTCGATCGCGACACCGTCCACTGCTCGTCACCCTGCGCCGCGACCTGCGCCAAGTGCGTCACGCACAGCACCTGGCGCTCGCGGCCAAGCGTCTTGAGGGCGCGGCCGACGGTCTCGGCGACCGCGCCGCCGATGCCGGCGTCCACCTCGTCGAACACCAGCGTGCCCACCGGGGCGTCCTTTGCCGCAACGAGCTGAACGGCGAGGCTCACGCGCGCGAGCTCCCCGCCGGAGGCGACTTTTGCGAGCGGGCGAAGCGGCAGGCTCGGGTGCGAGCTGACCTCGAACGCCACCTCCTCCAGCCCGTTCGCGCCCGGTGAGTCGAGCGCGCGCAGCGTCGCCGCGAAGCGCGCGCCTGCCATCGCCAGGCCCTGCATCGCCTCGGTGACATCGCGCGAGAAGGCCTGCGCCGCGGCCTTGCGCCGGGCCGACAACTCGCGCGCCGCGGCCTCATAGCGCTCGCGCGCGGCAGCCACCTCGCGCTCGAGCGCCTCCGCACTCGCCGCAAGCTCCAGCTCGCGCAGGCGCCGTGCGGCATCGGCGGCAAACTCCGGCAGCGCCTCCGGCCGCACGCGGTGGCGCCGCGCGGCCGCGTGCCACGCCTCGATGCGGCGCTCGGTCTCGGCGAGCGCCTGCGGGTCGAGGTCCACGCGCGAGACGTAGTCGCGCAGGCCGCGCACCGCCTCGCCGGCCTGCGCCCCGGCCGCATCGAGCAACTCGACGATCGGCGCAAGGCGCGCGTCATGCCGCAGCAGCGCGCGCAGGCGGCCTGCGACCGCCGCGAGCTGCGCCACGCACGCGCCCTCTTGCTCGGCAAGCGCCTCCAGCGCCGACTGCGCGCCGGCAAGCAGGCTCGCGCCGTGCGCGAGCGCGCGCTGGCGCGCCGAAAGCGCCTCCCACTCGCCTTCCTGCGGCGCAAGGCGCGCCAGCTCGGCGACGGTCTGCTCCAGCTCGCTTCGCTCGGCTTCGCGCTGCGCCAGCCGGGCGGCGGCCTCGGCCGCCAGCGCCTCGAGCCGCTTCCAGGCGCGCCACGCCTCGGCGCACTCGGCGGCGAGCGCCTGCGCCCCGGCGCGCGCGTCCAGCAGCGCACGCTGCGCCGCCGGCCGGAGCAGCGACTGGTGCTCGTGCTGGCCGTGGATGTCCACCAGATGTTCGCCCACCTCGCGCAGCTGCGCGAGCGTCGCCGGGCGTCCGTTGACGAAGCAGCGCGAGCGGCCGGCGCGGTCAATCGTGCGTCGGAGCAGCACCACCCCGGGATCGCCCTCCAGGCCGGCCTCGGCGAGCAGGCGCGCGAGCGCGGCGCCGCCGGCTTCGAACTCGGCCGAGAGTTCAGCGCGCTCGGCGCCCGCGCGCACCAGCGACGCGTCCCCGCGCCCGCCGACCAGCAGCTCGATCGCGTCCACCAGGATGGACTTTCCGGCGCCGGTCTCGCCGGTGAGCGCGGTGAACCCCGGCCCGGGCTCGAGCTCAGCCCGCTCCACGATGACGAAATCGCGCAGGGCGAGCGCGCGCAGCATCAGGTACGCCCCGGACGGTTCCGCCGCACGCCTCTAGCCGTCGGCGCGGTCCCCCGCCGCATCGCTCCAGCGCAGCTTCTCGCGCAGCATGGTGAAATAGCTGTAGCCGGGCGGGTGCACGAACCGGATCGAGTCGGCCGAGCGCCGCAGCACCATGCGGTCGCCCTCGTGCAGGTCGGTGAGCGCGAAGCCGTCGAAATGCGCGCGCGCATCCACCGCGCGCACCAGCGTGATCTCGATGACGCTCGAATCGCTCACGCTCACCGGCCGCGCCGAGAGCACGTGCGGGTTGAGCGGCACCAGGGCGAACGCCGGCACCGTCGGCTGCAGGATCGGCCCCTGCGCCGAGAGCGCGTAGGCGGTCGAGCCGGTCGGCGTCGCGACGATGATGCCGTCGGCGCGCAGCGCGTACACATGCTCGCCGTTGATCGCGAGGCGGAATTCGATCAGCCGCGCCTCCGAGCCCTTGGATACCACCGCCTCGTTGAGCGCCACGGTGCGCAGGATCGCGCGCCGCTCGCGCACCACCTCGGCGTTGAGCAGCGAGCGCTCCTCGATCGTGTGCCTGCCCTCCAGGATCGCGCCCACGGATTCGTGCATCTGCGACAGGGGGATGTCGGTCATGAAGCCCAGCCGCCCCAGGTTCACCCCGGCGAGCGGCACGCGGTAGCGCGCCAGATTCCTCGCCGCGGCGAGCATCGTGCCGTCGCCCCCGATCACGACCGCGAGATCGGCGCGCCCGCCGATCGCCGCGTAGTCGGCGCCCGCCTCCGGCGCGCCGGCGAGCGCCGCGGTTTCGCGCTCGAGGATCGCCTCGCAGCCGCGCTGGCGCAGGAACTCGGCGAGCGCGCGCACCGGCCCGGCGATCTCCGGCGTCGGCTTGCCGATGAGCGCGATGCGACGGAACGCGAGCGGCATCGCGGCATTCTAACCGCATGTGTAGAATGGCCCCATGCTCGACAGACGCGCACAGATCCTGCTGAAGACGCTGATCGAGCGTTACATCGCCGAGGGCGAGCCGGTCGGCTCGCGCACGCTGTCCCGGCACTCGGGCCTGGACCTGTCGCCCGCCACGATCCGCAACGTGATGGCGGACCTGGAGGAGCTGGGCCTGGTCGCCAGCCCGCACACCTCCGCCGGCCGCGTGCCGACGCCGCAGGGGTTCCGCTTCTTCGTGGACACGCTGCTGGTCGTGCGGCCGCTCGAGCGCGAGGAGCTCCACCAGATCGAGGACCAGCTCCACCCGGACAGCCCCAAGCGCGCGGTACAGACCGCCTCGCAGTTGCTCTCGGAGCTCACCCATTACGCCGGGGTGGTGATGCTGCCGCGGGCGCGCGCGCTCACGTTCCGCCGGATCGAATTCCTGCGGCTGTCGGAGAAGCGGATCCTGCTGATCGTCGTCACGCCGCAGGGCGACGTGCAGAACCGCGTCCTCGTCACCGAGCGCGACTACCGCCCTTCGGAGCTGATCGAGGCGGCGAATTTCCTCAACGAGCACTACTCCGGCCAGTCGTTCGAGGAAGTCCGCCAGCGGCTGCACGGCGAGCTGGGCGAGATCCGGCAGGACATCATCGCGCTGATGACCGCGGCACTGGAGGCCGGCAGCCGCGCCGTCGCCGAGGAGGCCGACCCGGTGGTCGTCTCGGGCGAGGCGAATCTGCTTGCGGTGCGCGACCTGTCGCAGGACCTGAACCGGCTGCGCCAGCTCTTCGAGATGTTCGAGAGAAAGACCAGGCTGCTGCAGATCCTCGACCAGTCGCTGCGGGCCGACCGGGTGCAGATCTTCATCGGTGGCGAATCGGGGTTTGCCGCACCCGACGAGGTGAGTGTGGTCGCCGCCCCCTACAAGGTGGACGGCCAGGTGGTGGGCACGCTGGGCGTGATCGGTCCGACGCGCATGGCGTACGACCGCGTGGTGCCGATCGTGGACGTCACCGCGAAGCTCCTCTCCAGCGCGCTGTCGCAGACCTGAAGGGCCTCCTTCTTGTCAACCTCGGCACGCCCGCGGCGCCGACGCCGCAGGCGGTGCGCCGCTACCTCGCGGAGTTTCTCTCCGACCCGCGCGTGGTCGAGGTCCCGCGCCCGCTGTGGCTGCCGGTTCTGCACGGGATCGTGCTGCGTGTGCGCCCGGCCCGGTCGGCGGAAAAGTACGCCAAGATCTGGACCGCCGAAGGCTCGCCGCTGGCGGTGCACACCCGCCGGCAGGCGGAGCTTCTCGCCGCGCGGCTGCCGGGGATGCGCGTCGCCTGGGCGATGCGCTATGGCGAGCCCTCGATCGCCGCCGGTCTGGCAGAGCTCTCCGGCCGCGACCGGATCCTAGTGTTGCCGCTCTATCCGCAGTACTCGCGCAGCACCACCGAGAGCGTGCGCGATTGCCTGCCACCGGGCATGCCGATGGTGGAACAGTTTCACGATCACCCGGCCTACATCGCCGCGCTCGCCGCTGGCATCCGGCGCCACTGGCAGCGGCACGGCCGCGCCGAGCGGCTGCTGCTGAGCTTTCACGGCCTGCCGCAACGCGCCGTCGCGCGCGGCGATCCGTACCGCGCACAGTGCGAAGCGACCGCGCGCCTGCTCGGCGCCGCGCTCGGGCTCGCCGAGCGCGAGGCGCTGGTCACGTTTCAGTCGCGCTTCGGACCGGCGCGCTGGCTGGAGCCGGCCACGGAGCCGACGCTCGTTGCGCTGGCGCGCGCCGGTGTAAAGAGGGTGGACGTCGCCTGTCCCGGGTTCGTCTCGGACTGCCTGGAAACGCTGGAGGAAATCGGAATCGGCGCGCGCGCGGCCTTCATCGCGGCGGGCGGCACCGAACTTCGACTCGTGCCATGCCTGAACGAGGATCCGGAGTGGATCGACGCGCTCGCCGAAATCGCCCTTGATTCCTGCGCCCTCGTCCCCAAGTAAAATTTCTCTGATTACTTGCCTCGCCATGTCCGAACCCGAAAACCGGAATCAGAACCCTGACGTCGCCGAGGCCGCCGGTCCGGCGGCAGCGCCGGCGGAGTCCACGCCGCCGGCTTCGGCAGAAGACAAGACCCTGGAGCGGCTGCTCGCCGAAGCCCAGGCGCGCTTCGAGGAGCAGCGCGAAGCGCTGCTGCGTGCGCTCGCCGAAGCCGACAACGCGCGCAAGCGCGCCCAGGCCGAAGTCGCCGCCGCCCAGAAGTACGCGATCGAGCGCTTCGCCCAGAGCCTGCTGCCGGTTTGCGACAGCCTGGAGGCGACGCTCGCGGCCCCCGGCGAGGCGGCCGAGGCGCTCAAGAGCGGCGTCGAGCTGACGCTCAAGCAGCTCAGGGCGGCGCTGGAGAAGGCGGGGATTGCGGAAATACCGGCGGCGCCCGGCGCGCGCTTCGACCCCAACGTTCATCAGGCGATGGCCGCGGTCGAGTCCAACGCCGAACCCAACTCGATCGTCGCCGTGATGGTCAAGGGCTACCGGCTGCACGACCGCGTGCTGCGGCCCGCCCTGGTTACGGTCGCGAAAGCGGTTGAAAAACCGCAGGAAACCCCCATCTCCGAAGCCGACCCGGCGACCCGGCCGCAAGCGAAGGAATCGTCAACATGAGCAAAATCATCGGCATAGACCTCGGCACCACCAACTCCTGCGTCGCGATCATGGAGGGCGGCAAGCCCAAGGTGATCGAGAACTCCGAGGGCTCGCGCACGACGCCCTCGATCGTCGCCTACACCGACGACGGCGAGATCCTGGTCGGCGCCCCCGCCAAGCGCCAGGCGGTCACCAACGCGAAAAACACGCTCTACGCGGTCAAGCGCCTGATCGGGCGCAAGTTCGCCGACCCGGAGGTGCAGAAGGCGATCAAGCACGTGCCCTACCGGATCGTCGAGGCGGCAAACGGCGATGCCTGGGTGGAAGTGCGCAGCAAGAAGCTCGCACCGCCGCAGGTTTCGGCCGAGGTGCTGCGCAAGATGAAGAAGACGGCCGAGGACTATCTCGGCACCGAGGTGACCGAGGCGGTGATCACCGTGCCCGCCTATTTCAACGACTCGCAGCGCCAGGCGACCAAGGACGCCGGCCGCATCGCCGGACTCGAAGTCAAGCGCATCATCAACGAGCCGACCGCTGCGGCGCTCGCCTTCGGCCTGGACAAGCAGGGCAAGGGTGATCGCAAGATCGCGGTCTACGACCTGGGCGGCGGCACGTTCGACATCTCGATCATCGAGCTCGCCGACGTCGAGGGCGAGAAGCAGTTCGAGGTGCTGTCGACGAACGGCGACACGTTCCTCGGCGGCGAGGACTTCGACCAGCGCCTGATTGACTACATCGTCGAGGAATTCCGCAAGCAGACCGGCGTGGACCTGTCGAAGGATCCGATCGCGCTGCAGCGGGTGAAGTCGGCCGCCGAGCGGGCGAAGATCGAGCTCTCCTCCTCGCAGCAGACCGAGATCAACGAGCCGTACATCGCGATGGCGGGCGGCGCGCCGCAGCACCTGACGATGAAGATCACGCGCGCCAAGTTCGAGTCGCTGGTCGAGGACCTGATCGACAAGACGATCGAGCCGTGCCGCATCGCGCTCAAGGACGCCGGGCTCAAGGTCAGCGACATCCAGGACGTGATCCTGGTGGGCGGCATGACCCGCATGCCGAAGGTGCAGGAGCGCGTGCGCGAATTCTTCGGCCGCGAGCCGCGGAAGGACGTCAACCCCGACGAGGCGGTGGCGATCGGCGCCGCGATCCAGGCCGGCGTGCTCAAGGGTGAAGTGAAGGACGTGCTGCTGCTCGACGTCACGCCGCTGTCGCTCGGCATCGAGACCCTCGGCGGGGTGTTCACCAAGCTCATCAACAAGAACACCACGATCCCGACCAAGGCGACGCAGATCTTCTCCACCGCCGAGGACGGCCAGACCGCGGTGACGATCCACGTGCTGCAGGGCGAGCGCGAAATGGCGGCGGGCAACAAGTCGCTTGGCCAGTTCAACCTCACCGACATCCCGCCGGCGCCGCGCGGCGTGCCGCAGATCGAGGTGACGTTCGACATTGACGCGAACGGCATCCTGCACGTCACCGCCAAGGACAAGGCGACCGGCAAGGAGGCGAAGATCAGGATCCAGGCGGGCTCCGGCCTCACCGAGGAGGAGATCCAGCGCATGATCAAGGACGCCGAGGCGCACGCCGAGGAGGACCGCCGCGCGCGCGAGCTGGTGGAAGCGCGCAACCAGTGCGAGGCGCTGGTGCACTCGGTGCGAAAGTCGCTCGCCGAGCACGGCGGCAAGCTGGAGGCGGGCGAGAAGGAGAGAATCGAGGCCGCGCTGAAGGAGGCCGAGAGCGTGCTCAAGTCCGACGACAAGGCCGCGATCGAGGCCAAGGCGCGCGCGCTGGCGCAGGCGTCGCAGAAGCTCGGCGAGAGAATCTACGCCGAGGCGCAAGCGAAGCAGGCCGCCGGCGGCGGAGCACAGGCGTCGGAGGCCAGAAAGGACGACGGCAACGTCGTGGACGCTGAATTCACCGAAGTGAAGGACAAGAAGGACGGTACCGGACGCTGAGCGCACCGATTCCGTCGGGCCGGATTGCAGCCGGCGGCGCCCGCCGCGGCTGAATCCGGCCGTTTTGCATCAGGGGGCGCACGGGAACACACATGGCGAAGCGCGACTACTACGAGGTGCTCGGAGTCAACCGTGACGCCTCCGAAGAGGAGATCAAGCGCGCCTACCGCAAGCTCGCCATGAAGTGGCACCCGGACCGCAACCCGGACAACCCTGCGGCCGAGGAGCGGTTCAAGGAGGCGAAAGAGGCCTACGAGGTGCTCTCGGACCGGCAGAAGCGCGCCGCCTACGACCGATACGGGCACGCCGGCGTGGATCCGGCCGCCGCGGCCGCCGGTAGCGGAACCGGCGGGTTCCAGAGCGCCTTCGGCGACATGTTCAGCGACATCTTTGGCGAGATCTTCGGCGCCGGACGCCAGGGGCGCTCGACGGTGTTCCGCGGCGCCGACCTGCGCTACAACCTGGAGATCACGCTGGAGCAGGCGGCGCGCGGTTTCGACACCCGCATCCGCATACCGACGCTGGTCGCCTGCGACGCTTGCCGCGGCACCGGGGCAAAACCCGGCACGCATCCGCAGACCTGCCCGACCTGTCGCGGCGCCGGGCAGGTGCGCATTTCGCAGGGGCCGTTCTCGATCGCCCAAACCTGCCCGCGCTGTCGCGGCGAAGGACAGGTGATCGCGCACCCGTGCAGCGCGTGCGGCGGCGCCGGGCGCGTCAAGCACCAGAAGACCCTCTCGGTGCGCATCCCCGCCGGAGTGGACGAGGGCGACCGCGTGCGCCTCGCCGGCGAAGGCGAGGCCGGCGTCAACGGCGGCCCGCCCGGCGACTTGTATGTGCAGATCCACATCAAGCCGCATCCGGTGTTCCAGCGCGACCACGACGACCTGCACTGCGAGATGCCGATCTCGATCGGGACCGCGGCGCTCGGCGGCGAGGTCGAGGTGCCGACGCTGGAGGGCAACGCGCGCATCCAGGTGCCTCCCGGCACGCAGACCGGCAAGACGTTCCGCCTGCGCGGCAAGGGCATCCGCGGCGTGCGCAGCCAGGCCCCGGGCGACCTGTACTGCCACGTCGTGGTCGAAACGCCGGTCAACCTCACCGCGCGCCAGCGCGAGCTGCTGGAGGAATTCGAGGCGATCACCCGCAAGGACAGCGCGCGCCACACGCCGCGCGCCAAGGGATGGTTCGACAAGGTCCGCGAGTTTTTCGAAGGTTGACCGCCAAAAACGGCGACCTTGCGGCGGGCGCTCGGAAACCGGCGTGACTGACCACGGCAAGGCAGCGGCACCCTCCCCGGGCTGAGGGTTCTTCGCGCAAAGAGCGCGGCCGCGCTCAGGCGCGACGCCAGGTGGTGCCTTGCGGGCCGTCCTCCAGGATGATGCCGGCCGCCTCCAGCTCGGCGCGGATGCGATCGGCTTCGGCGTAGTTCCTCGCCTTGCGCGCCTCGGCGCGCGCGGCGATTCTCGCCTCGATCTCGGCATCGGTGAGCGTACCGGCGCGTCCCGCGCGCAGGAACTGCTGCGGCTCGCGCTCGAGCAGGCCGAGGATCGCCGCCAGCCCCTTCAACTGCCCCGCGAGCTCCTTGCGGCCGCGGCCGATTTCGCTCGCCAGATTGAACAGCTCGGCGACCGCCTCCGGCGTATTGAAGTCGTCGTCCATCGCCTCCTTGAACCGGCGCGCGTGCGGTTCGTCCCAGTCCACGGCGGCGCTTGCGCCGGGTGCCTCGCGCAGCGCGAGGTAAAGGCGGGTGAGCGCCGCGCGCGCATCCTGCAGATGCGCGTCGGAGTAATTGAGCGGGCTGCGGTAGTGCGCGCGCACGATGAAGAAGCGCACCACTTCCGGATCGTAGATCTTCAGCACGTCGCGGATGGTGAAGAAGTTGCCGAGCGACTTCGACATCTTCTCCTTGTCCACCTGCACGAAGCCGTTGTGCATCCAGTAGTTGACGAACTTGACGCCGTTCGCCCCCTCCGACTGCGCGATCTCGTTCTCGTGGTGCGGGAACTGCAGGTCCTGCCCGCCGCCGTGGATGTCGAAGGACTCGCCGAGCAGGGTGCAGCCCATCGCCGAGCACTCGATGTGCCAGCCCGGACGTCCTTCTCCCCATGGCGAGGGCCAGCGCGGCTCGCCGGGACGCGAGCGCTTCCACAGCACGAAATCGAGCGGATCTTCCTTGTTCGGATCCACCTCGACGCGCTCGCCGGCGCGCAGCTCCTCCAGCGACTTGCCCGAGAGCCGGCCGTAGTCCGGAAAGCGCCTGACCGCGAAGACGACGTCGCCGGAGGCCGTGCGGTACGCAAGGCCCTTCTTCTCCAGCCGCGCGATCATCTCCTGCATCTGCGGCAGGTACTGCGTCGCGCGCGGTTCGTAATCCGGCGGCTGCACGCCGAGCGCGGCGGCGTCCTCGTGCATCGCGCGGATGAAGCGCTCGGTGAGCGCCTCGATCGGCTCGCCGGTTTCGGCGGCGCGGCGGATGATCTTGTCGTCAATGTCGGTGATGTTGCGCACGTAGGTGACGCGGTAGCCGCTGGCACGCAGCCAGCGCTGCACCACGTCGAAGACCACCATCATGCGGGCGTGCCCGATGTGGCAGTAGTCGTACACCGTCACGCCGCAGACGTACATGCGCACCTCGCCCGGGCGAATCGGAACGAATTCCTGCTTGCGCCTTGCGGCGGTGTTGTAGATGCGCAGCATCCCGGGAGGCGCCGCCGCGGCCGGCCCGAAGTTGTGGCCGGGCAGTGCTTGGTCTAGAATGCGGAATGTTTCGTAGGGCCTTGAAAAGTATAACACAATGACCGCTTCACCGAGTACGTTCCGGGCCCTGCCGGCGGCGGCGTTCGCATGCGCCGCAGCGCTTTTTCTGCTCCCGGCCGCGACGCGCGCCGACGAAGTGCAGGAGGCGGCCAAGCTGCTCAAGGCCGGGCAGCACGCGCAGGCGCTGGAGCGCGTCAACAAGGCGCTCGCCGGCAAGCCGCGCGATCCGCAGGCACGCTTTCTGAAGGGGCTCATCCTCGTCGAGCAGGGCAATCAGAAGGAAGCGCTCGATATCTTCCTGAAGTTGACGCAGGACTATCCGCAGCTGCCCGAGCCGTACAACAACCTCGCGGTGCTGTACGCGGCGCAGGGGCAATACGACAAGGCGCGCGCGGCGCTGGAGCAGTCCATCCGCACGCACCCGACCTACGCCACGGCGTACGAGAACCTCGGCGATGTGTACGCGAAACTCGCCAGCCAGGCCTACGACAAGGCGCTGCAGATCGACTCGTCCAACGCTGGCGCGAAGAACAAGCTCGCGCTGGTGCGCGAACTGGTCGGGCCGTCTGCGAAACCCTCGGTCGCGCCTGCCGCTGCGCCTGTGGAACCCAAACAGCCCGCGCTGGCCGCTGCGCCCGCCTCGCCCGCCGCGGCATCCGCACCGCCGGCTGCAGCCCGGCCGCCCGCCGAGACAAAGCCCGCCGCGGCTGCCGCCGCCGCGCCGCCCGCCGAGGCGGCCAGGCCGCAGGCGAAGGCTTCGACCGCGCAAGTGCTGGAAACCGTGAACGCCTGGGCGAAGGCCTGGTCGGCGAAGGACGCCGACGCGTATCTCGCTTTCTACGCGCCCGGCTTTCAACCGCCAGGCGGTGAGTCGCGCAGCCAGTGGGAGAAGATTCGCCGGCAGAGGATCGCAGCGCCGAAATCCATCGCGGTTTCGGTCGGCTCGCCCAGGGTCACGATGCACGGCGACAACCGCGCGAGCGTCACCTTCCGCCAGACCTACCGTTCGGACATCGTCAGCGCCACCAGCACCAAGACGCTCGTGCTGGTGAAGGCGAACGGCCGCTGGTTGATCGAGCAGGAGCGAGTGGCGAATTGAGCGCGACGGGGCTGCGCGCGCTGCTCGTCGCCGCCGCCCTGCTCGGCGCCGGGGCAGCCGGTGCCGCCGGGCCGGAAAAGGCGCTCGCGTCGGTGCTCGCGGCGATCGAGCAGAACCGCCTCGACCTCGCGCTCGAGCGCGTCGAGGCGCTGCTCGCCGCGCACCCCAATTTCCGCCTGGGCCATCTCATCCGCGGTGACCTGCTGCTCGCGCGCGCACAACCGCTCGCGACCTTCGGCAACGTGCCGAAGACGGTGCCGCAGGATCGAGTCGAGGGTCTGCGCGCCGAGGCGCTGTCGCGCCTGCGTGCGATGCGCGAGCGCCCGGGAAGCGACCGCGTGCCGCGGCACGTGCTGCAGCTCGATGCGGCGCAAAAGCATGTGCTGGCGGTGGATTCGAAGCGTTCCCGGCTCTACGTGCTGGAGAACGACGGCGGGCGGCCGCGGCTGGTTGCGGATTACTACGTCACGCTCGGCAAGAACGGGGTGGAAAAGACGCGCGAGGGCGACCAGAAGACCCCGATCGGCGTCTATCACGTGGTGGCGAGCCTGCCGCGCAGCAAACTTTCGGACTTCTACGGCGCCGGCGCCTTTCCGATCAATTATCCGAACGCCTGGGACCGCAAGCTCGGGCGCAACGGCCATGGCATCTGGCTGCATGGCACGCCTGCGGACACCTACAGCCGTCCGCCGCGCGCAAGCGACGGTTGCCTGGTGCTCGCCAACGCCGACCTGGAGACGCTCGCCGCGCGACTGCAGGTGGGCGTCACGCCGGTGGTGATCGCCGACGAGCTGGACTGGGTGCCGGCGCAGGCGCTGGAGAGCGAGCGCCGCAGCCTTGCCGCGGCGCTCGACGCCTGGCGCGCGGACTGGGAAAGCCGCGATACGGAGCGCTACCTGAGCCACTACTCGGCGCGATTCCACACCGGCACGCAGGATCTCGCCGCGTGGGCGGCGCACAAGCGCAAGGTCAACGCGCGCAAGAGCTGGATCCGCGTGCGCCTTGCGCACCTGTCCATGTTCCAGTACCCGCGCGAAAACTTCGTGCTGGTATCGTTCGAGCAGGACTACCGTTCGAGCGACCTGTCCCACGTCATGCGCAAGCGGCAGTACTGGACGCGCGAGGACGGGCGATGGAAGATTCTCTATGAGGGGAACGGATGAGCATACGACGCATGCGCCGCGCGCTCGCGGCGGTTTTCTGCATGGCTGCGGCGCCCGGTGCGCTCGCGGCCGATCCGCAGGTGGACATCCGCACCAGCCTCGGCACGATCCGCGTCGAGCTGTACCCGGCGAAGGCGCCGAAGACGGTGGAGAACTTCCTGCGGTACGTGAGAGAGGGCCACTACGACGGCACGATATTTCACCGCGTCATTGACGGGTTCATGATCCAGGGCGGCGGCTTTGACGCCGCGTTCCGCCAGAAGCCGACGCGCGAGCCGATCCCGAACGAGGCGAAGAACGGGCTGGCGAACGAGCCGGGCACGATCGCGATGGCACGCACGAGCGCCCCGCACTCGGCGACCGCGCAATTCTTCATCAACGTCGCCCGTAACGAGTTTCTCGACGCCGGGCGCGCGCAGGACGGCTGGGGCTACGCGGTGTTCGGCAAGGTGGTCTCGGGCATGGACGTGGTGATGCGCATCGCCAAGCTGCCGACCGGCCCCGGCGGCCCCTTCCGCAGCGACGTGCCGCGCGAGGCGGTGCGGATCGAATCGGTGACGGTAGTGGGCGCGGGCCGGCCGATGTGAGCGGCGCGCTGCTCGTCTCCGATCTGCACCTCGCGCAGGAGCGCCCGGAGGCGAGCGAACGGTTCTTTCGCTTCCTGCGCGAGGAGGCCGCGCGCGCCGACGCGCTCTATATCCTCGGCGACCTGTTCGAGTACTGGATCGGCGACGACGCGCTGGAAGATCCGGCGCACGAGCCCCTCGGCCGCGAGGTCGCCGGGCGCCTGCGCGCGCTCTCGCGCTCGGGGGTGGCGGTCTTCCTGATGCGCGGCAACCGCGACTTCCTCCTCGGCGCGCGCTTTTGCGCGGCGGCCGGCGCGGTGATGCTGGAGGATCCGGCGCGCGCCGCGCCCGCCGGACATTCCGTCGTCCTGCTGCACGGCGACACCCTGTGCACCGACGACCACGACTATCAGGCGTGGCGCCGCACCGCGCGCTCGGCCGAGTGGCAGCGCGACTTCCTCGCCCGGCCGATCGAGGAGCGGCGCAGGATCATTCTCGGCCTGAGGGAAAAGAGCATGGCGGTGGTGCGCGCCAAGCCGCAGGAGATCATGGACGTGAACGAAGGCGCGGTGCGCGAGGTGTTCCGCGCCCACGGCGTCGCCCGGATGATCCACGGCCACACCCACCGCCCCGCGCGCCACGAGCACGACGTGGACGGGCGCCGCTGCGAGCGCTGGGTGCTGCCCGACTGGTACGGGCGCGGCGGCTACCTCGCGCTGGATGCGGTCGGCCCGCGCCTGGTAAGCCTATAGCGCGTCCAGGCCGCGCGCGAGATCGGCGCACAGATCCTCGACCGCTTCCAGCCCGACGGCCACACGCAGCAGGCCGTCGGCGATGCCGGCGGCGGCGCGCGCCTCCGGCGAGAGCCGCCCGTGCGTGGTCGTCGCCGGATGCGTGATCGTGGTTTTCACGTCGCCGAGGTTGCCGGTGATCGAGACGAGGCGCGTCGCGTCGATCACCTTCCAGGCCGCGTCGCGGCCGCCCTCCACCTCGAACGAGACGACGGCGCCGCCGGCCCGCTGCTGGCGCCGGGCGAGCGCGTGCTGGGGATGCGAGGCGAGCCACGGATAGTGCACGCGCACCACCTTCGGGTGCGCCTGCAGCCATTGCGCGAGCGCGAGTGCCCGCTCTGATTGCGCGAGCATGCGCAGCTCCAGCGTCTCCAGGCCCTTCAGGATCACCCAGGCGTTGAAAGGCGAAAGCGCGGGACCGGCGGTGCGAAGAAAGCCGACCAGTCCGTCCATTACCGGGCCCCTGGCGCCAAGCACCGCACCGCCCAGCACCCGCCCCTGCCCGTCCAGGTGCTTGGTGGCGGAATGGATCACGAGGTCCGCGCCGAGCTGGAGCGGTCGCTGCAGCGCCGGAGTGCACAGGCAGTTGTCCACCGCCAGCAGCGCGCCCTGCTTCTTCGCCAGCGTCGCGAGCGCCGCGATGTCGGCGATTTCGCCAAGCGGGTTCGAGGGCGTCTCCAGAAACAGCAGCCGCGTGTTCGGCCGCAGCGCCCGCTCCCATGCTTCCGGCCGTGTCGGCGGCACGAACGTGGTCTCGACGCCGAAGCGCGCGAGCACGCCGGCGAACAGCTGCACGGTCGCGCCGAATACCGCGTTCGAGCACACCACATGATCGCCGGCGCGCAGCACGACCATTGCGGTGGCGAGGATCGCGGCCATTCCGGAGGCGGTGGCGACGCACGCCTGCGCGCCTTCGAGCGCGGCAAGCCGGTCCTGGAACATTGTCACCGTCGGGTTGGTGTAGCGCGAATAGACATAGCCCTCGCCCGCGCCGGAGAAGCCGGCGGCGGCCGCCGCGGCGTCCTCGAACACGAAGCTGGAGGTGAGGTACAGCGCTTCGGAATGCTCGTTGAAGCGGCTGCGGGCGATCCCGGCCCGCACGCCGAGAGTGGCAAGCGAATCAGTCATGGCTCCTTCCTTCGCCTGCGGGCACCCCGACCGGCGTCCTGCGCCGCGCAGCGGCTCGCTGCGCCGGCCGCCTGCGCGCTTCGCACCGCGCCGCGTCGGCGACCAGAAAAAAACCCGGCTTGAGCGGACCGGGTTTCGTCGGCACGCTTTAGCTGGATTTGTAGCGCGCCCGCAAGCTGTGGCTCAAATCGGCGCGTGCCGCGACTATAGCACGCTCAACCGGAAGCGACCAAGTTGAGATCGAGCTGGGCGGAATCCTCATCGCTCTCGTCGCGGCGGGCGTCGCGCCGCGTCTCGACGCTCACCAGGTAATCGTGCGTCACGTCGCCGGTGACGTACTTGCCGTCGAAGCAGGACGTCTCGAACGACGTAAGCCGCGGGTTCGCCTGGCGCACCGCCTCTTTCAGCGCCTCCAGATCCTGGTAGATCAGCGCATCGGCGCCGATTTCGGCCGCGACCTCGTCGTCGCTGCGGTGCGCGGCGATCAGCTCGGCGCGGGTCGGCATGTCAATGCCGTACACGTTCGGATAACGAACCGGCGGCGCCGACGAGGCGAAGTAGACCCTGCGCGCACCCGACTCGCGAGCCATCTGCACGATCTCGCGGCTGGTGGTGCCGCGCACGATCGAGTCGTCCACCAGCAGGACGTTCTTGCCGCGGAATTCCATGCCGATGACGTTCAGCTTCTGGCGCACCGAGCGCGTGCGCAGCGCCTGCCCCGGCATGATGAAGGTGCGGCCGATGTAGCGGTTCTTGACGAAGCCCTCGCGGTACGGCACCCCGAGTCCCATCGCGAGCTGCAGCGCCGAGGGCCGGCTCGAATCCGGGATCGGGATGACCACGTCGATCTGCAGATGCCCGTAGCGGCGGCGGATCTTCTCGACCAGCTTCTCGCCCATGTTCAGGCGCGCCTCGTACACCGAGGCGCCGTCCATGATCGAGTCCGGGCGCGCGAGATAGACGTATTCGAAGATGCACGGGTTGAGCGAAGCCCCGGGCGCGCACTCGCGGCTGTAAAAGCCCCCTTCGGCGTCAATCAGCACCGCTTCGCCCGGGGCGATGTCGCGCAGCAGCCGGAAGCCGAGCGCCTCCACCGCCACCGACTCGGAGGCGACGATGTACTCCGGCCCGCGCGGCGTGTCGTTGATGCCGATGACCGCCGGCCGGATCCCCCACGGATCGCGGAACGCGAGCACGCCGTAGCCGGCGATCATCGCCACCACCGCATACGCGCCGCGCACGCGCCGGTGCACCGCCGCCACCGCCGCGAAGATCGTATCCGGCGACAGCCGCGTTCCGACCGAGCTGCGCTCCAGCTCGTGTGCGAGGACGTTGAGCAGCACCTCGGAATCCGAGTTGGTGTTGATGTGCCGCAGGTCCTGGCGGAACATCTCCTCCTTCAGGGCCTCGGAGTTGGTCAGGTTGCCGTTGTGCCCGAGCACGATGCCGAACGGCGAATTGACGTAGAACGGCTGCGCCTCGGCGGAATTGAACGCCGAGCCGGCGGTCGGATAGCGGCAGTGGGCGATGCCCATGTTCCCGGTGAGCGAGCGCATGTTGCGGGTGCGAAAGACGTCGCGCACCATGCCGCTGCCCTTGTGCATGTGCAGCGTCTTGCGCTCGCAGGTGACGATCCCGGCCGCGTCCTGCCCCCGGTGCTGCAGCAGCAGCAGGCCGTCGTAGAGGAGCTGGTTGACGGGCGAGCGCGCGACGATGCCCAGGATTCCGCACATGGGTGCCGATCCCCGATGTGTTAACGGCTAATCATACCGTAGGCGCTCGCCGAAGGCGGGCGGCAGCCAGGGCCGGAGTGCGATCGCGGCGGCGCCGAGCCACGGCCCGCTCAGCGAACCCTTCCACGCCGGCTGGCGCGGCAGACTCGTCAGGCCGGCGACAAGCGCGAACGCAGCGAGCAGGATCGCGGCCCGCGCGAGGCCGAAGAGCGCGCCAAGCGTCCGGTCCACACCGCCCAGGCCGGCGGCCCGCGCAAGGCGAGAAAGCAGCAGCGCCATCAGCGAGGCGAGGACGAGCGTCGCCACGAAGACCGCGACGAATGCAGCGAGGGCGCGCAGCTCGGCGGACGGAATCCCGGCGGGCAGCTGCACCGCGAGCGGGCCGGCGAGGAGATTGGCGGCGAGGAACGCGATCACCCAGCCCGCGAGCGACACGATCTCGCGCACCAGGCCGCGCCAGGCGCCCACCGCCACCGAGACCGCCAGCACGCCGGCGACGGCGTAATCGAGCCACGTCATGGATTCGGGCGGGCCGGCGCTACGAGGACTGCTCGACGATCTTGGCGCCCTTGAACCCGAGTTCGTGCAGGCGCCGGAGCGCCTGCTCGGCCGCCTGGCGGCTCGGGTACGGGCCGACGCGCACGCGGGTCGCCGTCCCGGCCGCGATCGCGACCGGCTCCGTGTAGTGCGGGAGCTTCGCCGCAGCAAGCTTGTCGGCCACCTCCTTCACTTTCCCGCCCTCTCGGAACGCACCGATCTGCACGACGAACTTCGCACCGCCGGCGGTCGCCGCCTCGGCCTTCGCGGGCGTCTGAGGCTGCGCTTTCGGCTCAGGCGCCGGCGCGGATTCCTGCTTCGGCGGCGCGGATTCCTGCTTCGGCGCCACCGCAGGCTCGGGGTTGATCGCCGGGCTCGGCTGCGGCGCGGTGGCGATCACGGGCGCCGATTCCGCCGGCTCCTTCGGCGCCGCCTTCGGCGCGAACACGCTTTCGTCCTCGCCCGGGATGCGCACGCTGAGCGGCGGGTTCTGGCGCGGCTCGGCATCGAAGACCATCGGCAGGACGATCACCGCGGCGAGCACCAGCGCGATCGCGCCGATCAGCCGCCGCCGCCCGCGGCGTCTGAGCGCATTGACGTCTTCGTTGTCAGCCATTGCCCGGGGATCGCGCGGCCTCGAGCTCCGCCATCGCCGCGGCGACGGTGAGAAAGGAGCCGAACACCACGATTCTATCATCGGCACCCGCCTCGCTTCGCGCCGCCGCGAGCGCCTCGGCGACGCTCGCGTACCGGGTCGCCGGCGCGCGCACGCCTGCCTGTGCCAGCGCGGTCGCGAGCGCGTCGGCGTCGGCGCCGCGCGCTCCGCCCAGGCTCGCCAGGTGCCAGCGCTCGATTCGCGGCGCCACTGCGCGCGCGACGCCGGCAATGTCCTTGTCGCGCAGCATGCCGAACACCGCGAGGGTGCGCGGCGCGTGTCCGGCAGCGCCGAGATTGTCCGCGAGCACCGCAGCCGCCTCCGGGTTGTGCGCGACGTCGAGGATGATGCGCGGCCGTCCGGGCAACACCTGAAAGCGCCCGGGCAAGGCCACCTGCGCGAGCCCGCGACGCACCGCGTCCATCCCGAGGGGCAGGCGCTCGCGCAGCGTCTCCAGCGCCGCGATCGCGGTCGCCGCGTTGCGCAACTGCACCGCGCCGCGCAGCGCCGGGTGGGCGAGCGTCGCGCGCCTGCCGCCGGCGCTCCAGTACAGCCACTGCTGCCCTTGTGCGCGCGCGCCGAAATCGCGCCCGAAGAGCCATAGCCGAGCGCCGAGCGAGGCGGCCGCGTCCAGCACGCTCGCCGGCGGCTCGGGGTCGCCCACGACCGCCGGGCGGCCGGCGCGAAAGATGCCGGCCTTCTCGCGCCCGATGTCTTCGCGCGTCGGCCCGAGGTATTCGATGTGGTCCAGGCCGATGCTCGTCAGCACCGCGCAGTCGGGATCGAAGACGTTCACCGCGTCCAGGCGCCCGCCCAGGCCCACTTCCAGCACTACCGCGTCGAGTCGCTCGCGCGCGAACAGCCACGCCGCCGCCAGCGTACCGAATTCGAAGTAGGTGAGCGCCACGTCGCCGCGCGCGGCCTCGACCGCGGCGAACGCCTGCGCGAGCGCGCCGTCACCGGCCTCGGCGCCGGCAACGCGCACGCGCTCGTTGTAGCGCAGAAGGTGCGGCGACGTATACAGGCCGGTGCGGTAGCCGCCGGCGCGCAGCATCGCCTCGAGCATCGCGGCGGTCGAGCCCTTGCCGTTGGTGCCGCCGACCGTGATCAGCGGGCAGGCGAACGCGAGGCCCATTCGCGCGCGCACGGCCGCGACGCGCTCCAGGCCGAGCGCGATCGCCTGCGGGTGCTGGCGCTCGACGAACCGGAGCCACTCGTCGAGCGTGCGCGGGGTCACGAACCCGATTCGGCGGGGCGCGCGAGCAGCATGGCGAGAAGCGTGTACAGGCGATCGCGCAGCTGGCGGCGGTCCACGATCATGTCGATCGCGCCCTTCTCGAGCAGGAACTCGGCGCGCTGGAAACCTTCCGGCAGCTTCTGCCTCACCGTCTGCTCGATCACGCGCGGGCCGGCGAAGCCGATCAGCGCCCGCGGCTCGGCGATCACGATGTCGCCGATCATGGCGAAGCTCGCCGACACCCCGCCCATCGTCGGGTCGGTGAGCACCGTGACGAACGGCAGGCGTCGCGCGGCGAGTTCGGTCAGCACCGCGGTCGTCTTCGCCATCTGCGCGAGCGACAGCAGCCCCTCCTGCATGCGCGCGCCACCCGAGGCCGTGATGCAAATGAACGGCAGCTTTTGCTCGATGGCGACGCGGGCGCCGCGTACGAAGCGCTCGCCCACCACCGATCCCATGGAGCCGCCCATGAACTCGAACTCGAACGCCGCCGCGACCACACCGAGCGAGCGGATCGCGCCCTGCATGACGACGAGCGCGTCGGTCTCGCCGGTCGCCGCGCGCGCCTCCTCTAGGCGCTCGGAATACTTCTTCTGATCGCGGAACTTTAGCGTGTCCACCGGCAGCACCTCGGTGCCGATCTCGAAGCGGCCTTCGGCGTCGAGCAGCGCGTCGAGCCGCTCACGCGCCCCCAGGCGCTGGTGCTCGCCGCACTTCGGGCAGACGTTGAGGTTCCTGGCAAGGTCGGTGCTGTAGAGCACCGCGTTGCAGGCCGGGCACTTGGTCCACAGGCCCTCCGGCACCGTCTTTCGCGGCGCGGTGCCGCGCTGGATCTTCGGCGGCAGCAGTTTCTGCAGCCAGCTCACGCCGCAACCTGCCTCGGCAGCTCGTCGAGCGCGCGCCGGATCGGGGCGAGGAACGCCCCGACACGCGCCACCGCCTCCGGCGGCCCGGCGGCTTCGATTTCCTCGATGATGCGGCTGCCGATCACCACGCCGTCGGCGATCTCGCCGATGCGGCGCGCCGAGGCGGCGTCGCGCACCCCGAATCCGACGCAGATCGGCAGGCGCGTCGCGGCGCGGATGCGCGGCAGGTGCGCCGCGACGTCGGCGACATCGAGGTGCGCGGCGCCCGTGATCCCCTTGAGCGAGACGTAATAGATGTAACCGCTCGCCGCGCGCGCCACCTCGCGGATGCGATCGTCGGTACTGGTGGGCGCGAGCAGGAACACCGTATCCAGACCGTTCGCGCGCGCCAGCGTGGCGAAGTCGGCGCACTCCTCCGGCGGACAGTCCACCACCAGCACTCCGTCCACGCCGGCGGCGGCCGCCTCGCGCACGAAGCACTCGGCACCCATCGCCTCGATCGGGTTGGCGTAGCCCATCAGCACGAGCGGCGTCTGCGCGTCGGCGGCGCGGAACGCGCGCACCATGCCGAACACCTGGGCGAGCCCGACGCCGTGCCGCAGCGCGCGCTCGCCCGATCGCTGGATCACCGGCCCGTCGGCCATCGGGTCGGAAAACGGCACGCCCAGCTCGAGCACGTCGGCGCCCGCCGCCACGAGCGCGGCGAGCAGCGGCACGGTGAGCGCGGGCTCGGGATCGCCGGCGGTGAGATAGCCGACCAGCGCCTTACGACCGGCGCGCGCGAGCGCCTCGAAGCGTGCCGCGAGACGCGACATCAGAGCGCGATTCCCGCGCGCCGCGCGACCGTCTGCATGTCCTTGTCGCCGCGGCCGGAAAGATTGACGAGAAGGATGCGGTCGGCGGCGAGCGTCGGCGCGATCTTCGCCGCGTAGGCGAGCGCGTGCGCCGACTCGAGCGCCGGAATGATCCCCTCGGTGCGGCACAGATCCATGAACGCCTTGAGCGCCTCGTCGTCGGTCACCGCGACGTATTCGGCGCGCCCGCTGTCCTTGAGCCAGGCATGCTCCGGACCGACGCCCGGGTAGTCGAGCCCGGCCGACACCGAATGGGTGGCGAGGATCTGCCCGTTCTCGTCCTGCAGCAGATAAGTGCGGTTGCCGTGCAGCACGCCGGGGCGCCCGGCGCAGAGCGAGGCCGCGTGCCGCCCGGTGGCCAAGCCCTCGCCCGCCGCCTCGACGCCGATCAGGCGCACGCCCTCCTCGCCGATGTACGGGTAGAAGATGCCCATCGCGTTCGAGCCGCCGCCGACACAGGCGATCACCGCGTCGGGTTGCCGCCCGGCGAGCTCGATCATCTGCGGCTTGCACTCCTCGCCGATCACCGACTGGAAGTCGCGCACCATCATCGGGTACGGATGCGGGCCGGCGACGGTGCCGATGATGTAGAACGTGCTGTCCACGTTCGTCACCCAGTCGCGCATCGCCTCGTTGAGGGCGTCCTTGAGCGTGCGCGATCCGGACTCGACTGGCACCACCCGCGCGCCGAGCAGCTTCATGCGAGCGACGTTCGCCGACTGGCGCTCGACGTCCTCCGCGCCCATGTACACCACGCACTCCATGCCGTAGCGGGCGGCCACGGTCGCGCTGGCGACGCCGTGCATGCCGGCCCCGGTTTCGGCGATCACGCGCCGCTTGCCCATGCGGCGCGCGAGCAGCGCCTGCCCCACGGTGTTGTTGATCTTGTGCGCGCCGGTGTGATTGAGGTCCTCGCGCTTGAGGTAGATCTGCGCCCCGCCCAGCAGCGCCGACCAGCGCCGGCAGTGGTAGATCGGCGAGGGTCGCCCGACGTAGTGCTTCAGCTCGTGGCGGAACTCGGACTGGAACGCGGGGTCGGTGCGCGCGGCGGTGTACGCCGCGCGCAGCTCCTCCAGCGCGTGCACCAGCGTCTCGGCGACGAACATGCCGCCGTAAGGGCCGAAATGACCGCGCGCATCGGGCAGGTCATACATCCGCATTGCGTACCTCGGTGACGAAGGCGGCGATCCGGGCCGCGTCCTTGATGCCCTTGGCCGACTCCACGCCGCTCGACACGTCCACCGCCCAAGGGCGCACGGCCCGAATCGCAGCGCCCACGTTCGCGCTCGTCAGGCCGCCCGAAAGGATCAGCGGGCGCTCCGTCCGGCGCGGCAGGAGCGACCAGTCAAAGCTCGCACCGACCCCGCCGTATTCCTCGACCCACGCGTCGGCGAGCCAAGCGGCCGCGCCCGCAAACGCGCGCCAGTATTTTAGCAAGTCAACCCCCGGCCGCGCCCGGCCGGCCTTGATGTAGGGCAGACCGAAAGACTCGCAGTACTCGGGAGTTTCCTCGCCGTGAAACTGCAGCGCGTCCGGGCGCACCTGCCGGATCACGCGCTCGACCTCCTCGCGCGGCGCGTTGACGAACAGCGCCACGGTGGTGAGGAACGCCGGCGCTTCGCGCCGCAGCGCGCGTGCGGCCGCCGTGCTCAGAAAGCGCGGGCTGGGCGGATAGAAGACGAAGCCCACCGCGTCCGCCCCGGCCGCGGCCGCGGCGTGCAGATCCTCGACCCGCGTGATGCCGCAGATCTTGATGCGCGTTCTCGCCGGCGCGCGCATCCTCACTCCGCCGCGAGCGGCAGCTCGATGCGATCGGCGCGCGGCGCCGGAAGCTGCCAGCGCCGATCGTATTCCACCGCTTCGAGGTACAGGCCCCCGGGCGCGAACGTCGGCGCGGCGCGCGCGCGATCGCGCGATTCGAGGACCTCGCGCGCCCACTCCGGCGGACGGCGGCCGTCGCCGACGTACACCAGCGTGCCGACGATGTTGCGCGCCATGTGGTGCAGAAAAGCGTTGGCGCGCAGCACGAAGTCAATGCGCGCCCCGGCGCGCTCGATCGTCAGCTCGTGCAGCCTGCGCAGCGCGGTCTTCGCCTGGCACTCCGCGGAGCGGAAAGCCGAAAAATCATGCTCGCCGACGAGGTACTGCGCCGCCGCGCGCATGCGCTCCACATCGAGCGGCGCGTGCACCCAGCCGCAGTAGCGCGCCCCGAGCGCGGGACGCACCGCGCGGTTGAGAAGCACATAGCGGTAGGTGCGCGCCACCGCGGCGTAACGCGCGTGGAAATCGGGCGCCACGACCCTCGCCCAGAGCACCGCCACCGATTCCGGCAGCAGCGCGTTCACTCCGCGTACCCACGCCGACATCGGCCGCGTCGCGGCGGTGTCGAAATGAACCACCTGGCCGCGCGCGTGCACGCCGCGATCGGTGCGGCCGGCGCACGTGACCGCGACCGGTTCGCCGGCGATCGTCGCGAGCGCCGCCTCGAGCGCGTCCTGCACCGTGCCGCCGCCCGGCTGGGTCTGCCAGCCGAGAAACCGGCTGCCGTCGTATTCGATGCCTAGCGCAATCCGGATGGACATCGCAGCAATGATGGGTCGCCAGAAACGCAGGGGCCGCGGTCGCCTGCGCGACGCGGCCCCGTGATTTTCCTCCCGCGATGGCTAGCCCAGGCTCGCGAGCATCTGGCGTGCCTGCGCCTGCTGCGCCGCGTCGCCTTCCTTCATCACTTCGTTCAGCAGCTCGCGCGCTTCGTCCTTCTGCCCGATGTCCAGGAACGCCCTGGAAAGCTCCAGCTTCTCGCTCATGCTGCGCCATTTTTCGTCCCCGCCGGCGGCCGGCGCGGAGGACTCACCGAGGTCAAGGCTGATCGCCCCCAGATCCACCGGCGCCTCGGGTGCGGCGGCGGGTTTCGGCTCGGGTTTCGCCTCGCCCAAATCGAGATTGAGGTCGAAATCCATCGCCACCGTGGCGTCGGAATCCGCAGGGTGCTTGGTCGCCGGCGGTGTCGGAGTGGCGACGATCGTCTTGTCGAGATCGAAGTCAAGACCGCTCGACGCCGCCTTCGCCTCTCCGGCGTCCAGCACCAGCGTACCGCCGGGGGCGAAATCGGATTTCTCGGGTTCGGCGCCGAGGTCGAAGTCGAGCGGCGCAGTCGTGTCCTGGCCCGCGCCCGCTGCGGCGGCTTGCGGCGCGCCTGCGCCCAGATCGAAATCGAGCGGCGCGGTCACGTCCTGGTGCTCGCCTGCGCCGGCGCCTTGCGGCGCGCCTGCGCCCAGGTCGAAATCGAGCGGCGCGGTCGCGTCTGCACGCGCGGCATCGGGTGCCGTCGCCGCGGCGCCACTTCCCAGATCGAAGTCGAGCGCCGGCGCTGCCGCCACCGTCTCGACCGGAGCCGTGGCCGGCACGCCGGTTCCATAAAGCGGGTTGCCGGGGTCAATCGCATGTCCGAGCGCCACTGCCTTGTCCCACTCTGGACCCGAGGCGCCCGTGAGCGACTTCACCTTCAGCGCCGTCTGCTCGAATGCCTGCGTGTCCTTCTGGTTCGCGTAGACCTCCAGCAGCTTCGCGTGCACGGCGAGGCGATCCGGATCCTTGGCCAACGCTTCCTTCAGAATCTCCTCGGCCTGCGCGTTACGCCCGTAAGCCATATAGACGTCTGCCTCGGCAATCGGGTCGAGTTCCTCGGCCTCGACAGGCGCAGGCTTGGGCTGCTCCGCCGCCACCGCCTGCCCGGCAGCAACGGCCCCGGCTGCGCCCGCCGCCGCGGCGGCCGCGGCATCAGCCGGCTGGGCGGCTGCGCCGAACACCGAAGGCGCGCCGGCGCCCGACGCGGCGCCAAGCACGCTGTCCTGGAAGCCCGCCTGCGCGGCCTTTTTCCTGCGCCATTGCCAGCCGGCGTAAACCCCGAGGAGAACCAGAACCAGAGCGAGTCCGCCGCCCGACACCGGATCGGTAATGAAGTTCATCACTTCGTCGATTACGTCGGGCTCGGGCGCCTTGACGGGCGCGGGCTTCGGTTTCTTCGCTTCGGCCGCCTGCTTCGCCGGTGCCTTTGGCGCTTCCGCCGCCTTGGCGGGTTCGGCCGCCTTCACCGGCTCGGCAGCCTTCGGCGCCTCGGCAGCCGGCTTCGCTGCCTCCGCCTGTTTGGGGGCTTCGGCCGCCCGCTTCGCCGCTTCAGACGCCGCCTTGACCGGTTCAGGTGACGGCTTTGGCGGCTCGGGCTTGAGCGCCGGCGCGACGGGTGCGGCCGCCTTGCTCTCCAGCGCCGCAAGCTGTTGACTCTTCAGCTCCAGCAGCTTGCGCAGATCGGCGACGTTGCGTTCCAGCTCGGAGATGCGCGATTGCGCTTCCTGCAGCGCGCGCTCGCGCGCGATGCGGTCGTCCTCGATGGCAGCGCGCGTTCCGGGCGCACCCGGCTTCGCCGGCTCGACGCGTGAAAGCCTGAGCTGGTCCTTCGGCTCGGCGGATGCCGGCGCTTCCGGCTTGGGCGCGATCCGGCCGGTGACTTCGCGCGGCGCGGGTGCGGTCGTCGCAGGGGCCGCGGCCACCGCGCCGGCGAGCGTGCGCCGGTATTCGGCGAACTGCGCCATGTGCGCCTGCACCACCCGGTTGGCCTCGGTCGCGTCCACCGACATCGCGGCGTCGCGATCCGGGATGCTGAGGATCCGCCCCGCACGCACCAGATTGACGTTGTCGTGGATGAACGCGTCGCGGTTCGCGCGGAACAGCGCGATCAGCATCTGGTTGAGTGTGACGCCTTCGTGCAGATTGCGTCGCGCAATGGCACCCAGCGTCTCTCCCTTCTTCACCTCATGGGTAGCGGCGGCTGCGGGGCGTGGCGCGGGCTTGGGTGGAATCGGCCGCGCCTCGAGCCTCGGCGGCTCTGCCGCGGCGGGCGTCGGGGCGGGCGTCGGGGCGGGCACGGGGGCAGGCGCGGGCTTGGCCGCCGGCGCCGGCGGCGCCGCGGCGATCGGCGCCGGGCCTTTGTATTCCTGCGGATCGAGTAGCAACGTGTACTCGCGCACCAGACGGCCGGAGGCCCATTGCAACTCGACGAGCACGTCGAGGAATGGTTCGTTCACCGGCTGTGCCGTGCGCATGCGCACGACGGGCCGGCCGGCGCGCCGCTCGATCGAAAACTGCGCGCCGAGCAGCACCGGGCTCAGCTCCATTCCGGCCTGGCGAAAAGCGTCCGGAGCGGCGAGCCGGGCGCTGAGGCCTTCTTCCTCGCCCGGCTGCAGGGAGACAACTTCGATTTCGGCCTCCAGCGGTTGACCGAGCGCCGAGAGCACCGTCAGCCGACCCAGCCCCGCTGCACCGGCGAGCAGCGGCACGAACAACAGCGCGGCCGCGGCAAGACGAATACCGCTCACCGATCTACCCACTGGCACCACCCTGAGCGTTTTCGGGATTGACTACCATAACATCATGGCGTTAGGCGTGCAAACTAAGAGAGCTTCTCGATTTTTCCTCTCTACGTCCTTGCGCGACAAGGAAAAATCCCTGTCGCCGCGGCTACTGGCGCAGGCCGCGCTCGAGAAGCAGACGCACCATGCGCCGCAGCGGCTCGGCGGCTCCCCAGAGCAGCTGGTCGCCGACGGTGAACGCCGTGAGATATTCCCCGCCCATCGGCAGCTTGCGAATGCGCCCCACTGGAATCGCGAGCTTTCCGCTCACTGCCGCCGGGGTCAGCTCGGCGAGCGACTCCTCGCGCCGGTTCGGAATCAGCTTCACCCATTCGTTGCCCTCGGCGATCATGCCCTCGACCTCGTCCAGGGGCATGTCGCGCCTGAGCTTGATGGTGAGCGCCTGGCTGTGGCAGCGCATCGCGCCGATGCGCACGCAGATGCCGTCAATCGGGATCGGGCGCTCGCTCCGGCCGAGGATCTTGTTGCCTTCGGCCTGCGCCTTCCACTCCTCGCGGCTCTGTCCGTTGCCGAGGTCGCGGTCAATCCAGGGCAGCAGGTTCCCGGCGAGCGGATAGCCGATCTCGCTCTTCGGCAGCGCCCCACCCCGCATCGCCTCGGAGATCCTCCGGTCCAGATCGAGCGCGCTTGCCGCCGGATCGGCGAGCGCGGGCCGTGCCGCCGCCCCGAGATGATCCATCTGCGCGACCAGCTCGCGCATCGCCGCCGCGCCGGCGCCGGAGGCGGCCTGATAGGTCATGCAGGTGATCCATTCGACGAGGTCGCGCTGGAACAGCCCCGCCATCGCCATCAGCATCAGGCTGACGGTGCAGTTGCCGCCGATGAAGTTCTTCACGCCGCGGTCGAGCGCCCGCTCGATGACGGGCCGATTCACCGGATCCAGGACGATGACCGCGTCCTCGTTCATGCGCAGCGCGCTCGCGGCGTCAATCCAGTAGCCGCGCCAGCCGCGCGCACGCAGGCGCGGGTAGACCTCCTGCGTGTAGTCGCCGCCCTGGCAGGACACGATCACCGGAAGCGCCGCCAGCGCGTCGAGGTCCTTTGCGTCGCGCACCGGTCCGCTGTCGCGGCCGATCCCAGGTCCCGCGCCGCCCGCCTGCGAGGTGGAAAAGAACACCGGCTCCAGGTGCTCGAAGTCGCGTTCCTCGCGCATGCGCTCAACGAGCACCGAGCCCACCATCCCGCGCCAACCAACGATTCCGATTCGCAGCCTCATAGCCTTTCCAGCACCGCGCGGCCCATTTCCTCCGTGCCGACCTTGCGCGTGCCCTCAGTATAGAGGTCGGCGGTGCGATAGCCGTCGGCGAGCGTCTTCGCCACCGCGCGCTCGATGCGCGCGGCGGCTTCCGGTTGCCCGAGCGAATGGCGCAGCATCATCGCCGCCGACAGGATCGTCGCGAGCGGATTGGCGACGCCCTTGCCGGCGATGTCGGGCGCCGAGCCGTGGATCGGCTCGTACAGACCCTTGCCGCGTTCGTCGAGCGAGGCCGACGGCAGCATGCCGATCGAGCCGGTCAGCATCGACGCCTCGTCCGAGAGGATGTCGCCGAACAGGTTTCCGGTGACGATGACGTCGAACTGTTTCGGCGCGCGCACGAGCTGCATCGCGCAGTTGTCCACGTACATGTGCGAAAGCTCGACGTCGGGAAAGCGTTTCGCCTCGTCCGACACCACTTCGCGCCAGAGCCGCGAGGTCTCCAGCACATTGGCCTTGTCCACCGAGCAGACCCTGCGCCGGCGCCGGCGCGCCGCTTCGAACGCGACGCGCGCGATGCGCCGTATCTCGGCCTCGCTGTAGCGCATGGTGTCGAATCCCTCGCGCCCGAGGTCGCCGGCGTCGCGCACGCCGCGCGGTTCGCCGAAATAGATGTCGCCGGTGAGCTCGCGCACGATCAGCAGGTCGAGCCCCGCCACCACCTCGCGCTTGAGCGTGGACGAATCGGCAAGCGCGTCGTGGACCTGCGCCGGGCGCAGGTTGGCGAACAGTCCGAGCGCCTTGCGCAGGCCGAGGATCGCCTGCTCGGGGCGCTTTTCGCGCGGTGCGGCGTCGTAGCGCGGATCGCCCACCGCGCCGAAAAGAATCGCGTCGGCTTCCCTGGCGAGCGCGAGCGTGCGCTCGGGAAGCGGATCGCCCGTCTGCTCGACCGCGGCCCCGCCCACCGGAGCCTGCGCGAATTCGAGCCGCAGATCGAGGCGGCGCAATACCGCCAGCGCCTGCGCCACGATCTCCGGGCCGATGCCGTCGCCCGGCAGTACTGCGACTCTCATCGCCGCTACCGGAACAGCCAGGGCAATTCCGCCCGCCGGCGCTCCTCGAACGCGCGGATCTTGTCGGCGTGGCGCAGCGTCAGGCCGATCTCGTCCAGGCCGTTGAGCAGCGCGTACTTCGGCGAGGGCGCGATCTCGAAGCGAAACGTTTTCGCCCCGTCGGTCGTGGCTACCGTCTGCCGCTCCAGGTCCACGATCAGGCGAAAGCCGGGCTGCGCGGCGCAGTCATAGAACAGGCCGTCCACTTCCTGCTCGCTGAGCATCACCGGCAATAGGCCGTTCTTGAGACAGTTGTTGTAGAAGATGTCGCCGAAGGACGGGGCGATCACGCAGCGAAAGCCGTATTCCAGCAGCGCCCACGGCGCGTGCTCGCGCGAGCTGCCGCAGCCAAAGTTCTTGCGCGCGAGCAGGATCTGCGCCCCCTGGTAACGCGGCTGGTTGAGGACGAAGTCGGGGTTGAGCGGGCGCCTGGAATTGTCCTTGCCGGGCTCGCCGGTGTCCAGATAACGCCACGCATCGAAGCAGTTCTCGCCGTAGCCGGTGCGCTTGATGGACTTCAGGAACTGCTTCGGGATGATCGCGTCGGTGTCGACGTTGGCGCGGTCAAGCGGCGCCACCAGCCCGTTGAGCACGGTGAACTTTTCCATCGTCAGCGCCAGTTGCGCACGTCCACGAAGTGGCCCGCGATCGCCGCCGCGGCCGCCATCGCCGGGCTCACCAAGTGGGTGCGCCCGCCCGCACCCTGCCGGCCCTCGAAGTTGCGGTTGGAGGTCGAGGCGCAGCGCTCGCCGGGTTCGAGCCGATCGGCGTTCATCGCCAAGCACATCGAACAGCCCGGCTGGCGCCATTCGAAGCCCGCCTCGCGAAAGACGCGGTCAAGCCCCTCCTTCTCGGCCTGCGCCTTCACCTGCCCGGAGCCCGGCACCACCATCGCAAGCCTGATGTTCTTCGCCACCCGCTTGCCGGCGACGATCGAAGCCGCGGCGCGCAGATCCTCGATGCGCGAGTTGGTGCACGAGCCGATGAACACCTTGTCGAGCCGAATGTCCTGGATCGGAGTGCGCGGTTCGAGCCCCATGTACACCAGGGCACGCTCCATGCCCTCGCGCCGCACCGGGTCCTTCTCCCTGTCCGGATCGGGAACGCGATCCTCGACCGACACCACCATCTCGGGCGAGGTGCCCCAGGTCACCTGCGGGGCGATTTGCCTCGCATCGAGCGTCACCTCGCGGTCGAACTTTGCGTCCGGATCGGACACGAGCGTGCGCCAGTAGCGGACCGCGCTGTCCCAGTCCGCCCCCCTGGGCGCGAGCGGCCGGCCGCGCAGATATTCGATCGTGGTGTCGTCCACCGCCACCATTCCGGCGCGCGCGCCCGCCTCGATCGCCATGTTGCAGATCGTCATCCTGCCTTCCATCGAGAGCGCGCGGATCGTGCTGCCGGCGAACTCGATCGCATGCCCCGTGCCGCCGGCGGTGCCGATGCGGCCGATAATCGCGAGCACCACGTCCTTCGCGGTGACCCCGCGCGCCAGCGGCCCCTCGACGGCGACGCGCATGTTCTTCATCTTGCGCGCGACCAGGCACTGGGTGGCGAGCACGTGCTCGACTTCCGAAGTGCCGATGCCGAAGGCAAGGCAGGCAAAGGCGCCGTGAGTGCTGGTGTGCGAGTCCCCGCACACCACCGTCATGCCGGGCAGGGTCGCGCCGTTTTCCGGCCCGATGACGTGCACGATCCCCTGGCGCGCGTCGAGGAACGGGAAATAGGCGCGCGCGCCGAATTCGCGGATATTGGCGTCCAGCGTCTGCACCTGCAGCCGCGAGACCGGATCCTCGATGCCCGCGACGCCGCGCTCCCAGCCGGTGGTCGGCGTGTTGTGGTCGGCGGTCGCGATCACGGACTCCGGTCGCCACGGTTTTCGCCCGGCGAGGCGCAAGCCCTCGTACGCCTGGGGGCTGGTCACCTCGTGCACCAGGTGCCGGTCAATGTAGAGCAGCGCCGTGCCGTCGTCCTCGACGTGCACCACATGGCTGTCCCAGAGCTTGTCGTAGAGGGTGCGCCCCATGGCGTGGCGTGCGCTCGCGCGTGCGGAAAGCAAAGAATTATCGCACAGCGCGCCGTGCGCGCACTACCGTTTCGCGCGCGCCGCCTCGAAAAGCGGCATCACCCGTTGCGACACCTCGCGCAGCTCGGCGATGCGCGTGTCGTGCGAGGGATGCGTGGAAAGGAACTCCGGCGGCTGAGCGCGCGCCGCCTTCTGCATCTTCTGCCACAGGCTCACCGCGGCGCGCGGATCGTACGCGGCGCGCGCGGCAAGCTCCACGCCGATGCGGTCGGCCTCCACTTCGTCGGTGCGGGAATTCGGCAGATTGAAGGTGAGGTCGAGGACGAGCTGGGTGAGGTCCATCGCGCCCTGCGACATGCCGAGCGCGACCCCGAGCACCGTCAGCCCGACGCCCTGCGCCAGCGCCTGCGAGGCGCGCTCGCGCCCGTGCTCGCGCAGCGCGTGCGCGATTTCGTGCCCCATCACCGCGGCCAGTTCGTCGTCGGTGGGTTGCAGCCGCTCGATCAGGCCGGTATAGACCGCGATCTTGCCCCCCGGCATGCACCAGGCATTGACGTCCTTCGCGGCGATGACGTTCACCTCCCATTTCCAGCCCGGCGCATCCGACCGAAACGCCGCCGTCTGGCGGATCAGGCGCTCGGCGATCGCGCGTACCCGCGCCACCTGCGCCGCGTCGGTGTTTAGCCGGCCCTTGCGGCGCGCCTCGTCGAGCACGCGCCGGTAGGCGCTCGCCGCGCTGCGGTTGATGGTTTCGGAGGAGACCACCATGGTCTGCGGCCGATCTACGCCGACCGCGCCCGCGCTCGTCGTGTGCACGGTCTGGCAGCCGGCGAGCGCGGCGGCAAGGACGAGGATGCAACAGTGGGCGCGCATGCGCATTCAACGCCTGGCGGAAGCGGCTGTTGACAAGATTACACGCGGACCTTGCGGGCGACGAGCCCCGCGCCGGCCGCGGCGAAAAGGGCGCTCGCGGCGAAGCTCGGTGCCGGGCCTAGCGCTTCCCAGGTCCAGCCGGCGAGAAGCGCGCCCGCCGCGCCGCCCGCTCCGTAGGCGAGGCTGGAGTAAAGCGCCTGGCCGCGCGCCTCGAGCGCACCGGGAAACAGGCGGTGGACCGCGGCGATGGAAGCCGAATGGAACGCGCCGAACGTCGCCGCGTGCAGCAGTTGCGCCGCGGCGAGCACCACCGGCGACTCCACGCCCCAGCCGATCGCCAGGAAGCGCACCACCGCGCAGCCGTAGCTCGCAAGCAGCAGCGCGCGCAGCGTGAAGCGCCGCATCAGCCGCGGCAGGCACAGAAAGAGCACGATTTCGGCAAGCACGCCCAGGGTCCACAGCGCGCCGATCTGCGTCTTCGAGTAGCCCGCGGCCTCGAGGTACAGCGAATAGAAGACGTACATCGTCCCGTGCGCCGCGGTCATGCAGAAGCAGGCGCCGAAGAACGCGCGTACCTCCGGGCGCGCGAGCACCGCCGCGAGATCCGGGCCGCCGCTCGCGCCGCGCGCGGGCGCGGCGCGCGGCACCAGAAAAGACGCCGCGCACACGAGCGCCGCAAGTCCGATGAGGATCGGCGCCAGCGTCGCCGGCGGATGCCGGTCGAGCCACGCTCCGGTGCCGAGCACCGCGGCGATGAAGCCGATCGAGCCCCAGAGGCGGATCGGCCCGTAGCCGCCGGCGCGACCGCCGAGCGCCGAGAGCGTGATCGCCTCGACGAGCGGCGCAGCGCCCGCCGCGGCGAGGCTGACGGCGAGCAGCGCGAGCGCGATCGGCAGCGGGCGCTCGAGCAGCGCGAGCACGGCGAATCCCGCCAGCGTGACGATGCCCGAGAAGATGACGATCGCGCGCCGCGCGCCACCGTAGCGCGTGCCCCAGGTATCGGCGAGCCAGCCCCAGAAGCCGGGGGCGACGATACGCGCCACCTGCGGCATCGCCATGGCGAGCGCGATCTCGGCGGCGCCCAGGCCGAGCGCCGCAAGGTACAGCGCGAAATACGACACAAAAGCGCCGGCATGGGTGAAGAAGGCGAAATAGAACGCGGCGAGGCGCACGGCGACCGGCATGGCGCCCGATCTTAACGGCGCGCGCCGTGCTATATAGCGCGCAATGCCGACGCGAACCCCGCCGCGCGCCGCGTTCTACGCGCTGTTCACTGCCTCGGGCTTCGCCGGCCTCATCTACGAGTCCGTCTGGACGCATTACCTGAAGCTCTTCCTCGGCCACGCCGCGTACGCGCAGTCGCTGGTGCTGGCGGTGTTCATGGGCGGCATGGCCCTCGGCGCCGGACTCGCCGGCCGGCTCTCGCCCGCGATCCGCAATCCGCTCGCCGGCTACGCGCTCGTCGAGGCCGCGATCGGGCTCGCCGCGCTCGGCTTTCACGAGGCGTTCGTCGCCGCCACCGACTGGGCGCATGCGACGCTGCTCCCGGCCACCGGCACCGCCCCGCTCGCGCTCGCCGCGAAGCTCGCGCTTTCGTGCGCGCTGATCCTGCCGCAGTCGGTGCTGCTCGGAGCGACCTTTCCGCTCATGAGCGCCGGGCTCGCACGCGCGCACCCTCGCACCGCCGGCGAGTCGGTGGCGATGCTCTACTTCACCAACAGTCTGGGCGCTGCCCTCGGCGTGCTCGCGAGCGGCTTCGTCCTGATCGAGTGGGCGGGGTTGCCGGGTACCCTGCACACGGCCGGTGCGATCAACCTCGCGCTCGCCGCGGCGGTCGCGCTCGCCGCGCGCGCCGCGCAGGACCCGCCGCTTGTGTCCCGCGACGACAACGGCGCGACCGCGGGCACGCTCCTCCTCGCCGCCGCGTTCCTCACCGGACTTGCCTCGTTCGTCTACGAGATCAGCTGGATCCGGATGCTCGCGCTGGTGCTCGGCGCCTCGACCCACGCTTTCGAGCTGATGCTCTCGACCTTCATCTTGGGCCTGGCGCTCGGCGGACTCGCCGCCCGGCGGCGCGCCGACGCCGCACCCGGCGCACTCGCCGCGCTCGCCTGGGTGCAGGTGGCCATGGGGCTCGCCGCACTCGCGACACTGCCGGTGTACGACCGCAGCTTCGAGCTGATGGAGTTCCTGATGAAGGGGCTGGCGCGCACGGACACCGGGTATCTGCTGTTCAACCTCGCCGGCCAGAGCGTCGCGGCGCTGGTGATGCTGCCGGCCACCTTCCTCGCCGGCATGACGCTGCCGCTGATCACTGGCGCGCTGCTGTCGGCCGGTGCCGGCGAGCGCGCGATCGGCCGGGTGTACGCGGTCAACACCCTGGGAGCGATCGCCGGCGTGATTCTGGCCGTGCACGCCGGCCTGCCCCTGCTCGGCCTGAAAGGCACGCTCATGCTCGGAGCGCTGGTGGACGCAGGTCTCGGCCTCGTGCTGCTCGCGCGTTTTGGGCCGGGGATGCGCGCGCTCGGCGCCGCCGCGGCCGCCTGCGCCGCGGCGTTCATCGCTCTCGCACTCGCCTTCGAACTGGACGCGAACAAGATGACGGCGGGCGTATTCCGCCATGGCGACCTCGCCAGCTCGCGCGAGGCGGCGATCCTCTACCGGCGCGACGGCAAGACCGCCACCGTGCACCTGGTACGCTACGAGGATGCCCTGAGCATCCGTACCAACGGCAAGTCGGACGGCTCGATCAATTTGCAGGGAACCCCGCGGCGCAGCACCGACGAGATCACGATGGTGCTCACCGCGGCGCTGCCGCTTGCGCACCGGCCCGAGGCCCGCAGCGCCGCGGTGATCGGCATCGGCACCGGCCTGACCACGCACACGTTGCTGCAGAGCATGACGCTCGAGCGCGTGGACACGATCGAGATCGAGCCGGCGATGGCGGAGGCCGCGCGCGGCTTCGCGCCGCGCAACAGCGCCGCGTTCGCCGACCCGCGCAGCCGGATCGTCATCGAGGACGCGAAAAGCTATTTCTCCACCGGCCGGCAGCGCTACGACCTCATCATCTCGGAGCCGTCCAATCCGTGGGTGAGTGGCGTCGCGAGCCTGTTCACGCGCGAGTTCTACGCGCGCGTGCGCCCTCACCTTGAACCGGGCGGGATCCTCGCGCAGTGGTTCCAGCTCTACGAGATCGACGCGTCGCTGCTCGCCTCGGTGATGAAGGCGCTCGGCGGGGTCTTCCCGCACTACGCCGTCTACGCTGCGAGCGACCACGACCTGCTGATCCTCGCCTCCGAGCGGCCGCTGGCGCGCCCGCCGAGCGCCGCGGTGTTCGAGCATCCGGGGCTCGCCAAGGAGCTGTGGCGCATCCACGTGCTTGCGATCGGCGATCTCGACGCGCGCTACCTCGGCGATCGCGCGACACTGGAGCCGCTCTTCGCCAGCTATTCGACGCCGGCGAACTCCGACTACCATCCGGTGCTCGACCTGAACGCGGCGCGCCACCGCTTCACCGAGCGCAGCGCCACCGACGTCGTCGCGCTCCTCAACGCGCCGCTGCCGGTGCTGGAGCTGCTGGAGCCAGGCCGCAGCCGCCGTCCGTTGAATCCGCTGCACGTGGGCGCCTACGCGTTCCAGCGGATCGAAAACACGCGTGTCGCGCGGTACGCGCGCGACTACCTGCTGCGGCCGGCGCCGCCCGAGCCCGAGCGGATCTCCCCGGCGCTGCAAAAGGACCTGGAGCTGGTGAAGCTGCGCCTGATCGAATGCCGCGCGCCCCGCGACGAGGACGTGTGGCTGCACGGCCTGATGAACGTCGCGCGCACGATGAACCCGTTTCTGGACGCCGAGGAGGCACGCGCGGTCTGGACGCGCATCCAGACCTCGCCCTGTCACGGGTCGCTGTACGCCTTTCAGCGGCGTTGGATCGCGCTGTTCGCCGCGCTCGGGGCGCGCGACGGCGCGGCGGCGGCGACGCAGGCCGAGACGCTGCTCGCCACCCAGCAGTCCTTGAGCGCCGACAGCCGCGAGTTCCTGCTCGCCGCGGCGATGGCGGGAGCGATCGCCTCGGGCGATGCGAAGCGCGCGAGGACGCTGTGGGAGCACTACGCGCCGCGTCTGCCGCTCGCGGCGACCGGCCAGCCGCTGATGCGGCTGCTGCGCTGCCACGCCGCGCGCGGCGAGCAGGCCGGCTGCGCGGCGGCGTTTGCCCGCTATCCCGGCTGAGCGGCGCGTGTTCTGGGTCGCGATGCTCCTCCCGCTGCAAGCACGCCTTGCCCGGGAGTTCGGCGAGGGCCGGACGATTCCGGCGGAGCACCGGCGCCTGTGCCGTTGGTGGAACTTCCGGGGTGTCGCCGCCCCCCTCTTGCCGGTGGCGGTGCTCTACCTCGTGGTGTTCAAGAACGCAGCCTGAGCGCCTGGCGCCGGCCGCGCCGCTCGACGTAGGGATTGGGCGCCGTGCGAAACTCGATCCTGAGCGGCGTGCCCTTCAGGCGGAACGCCCTGCGGAACCAGCCCTCGAGATAGCGGCGGTAGGCGTCGCCGATGTGCCCGAGCGCGTTGCCGTGAATCACGATCACGGGCGGGTTCGATCCGCCCTGGTGGGCATAGCGGGGCTTCGGCCTCACGTAGCCCTTGCGCGGCGGCGCCTGTTGCGCCACCGCCGCGGCAAGCGCGCGCGTCAGGCGCGGCGTCGACAGTTTCGCCATCGCCGCGCCATAGGCCGCATCCACCGCGCGCAGCAGCTCGGCGACGCCCTTGCCGGTGCGCGCCGAAATGAACAGCGTCTCGGCGAAGCCGAGAAATGGCAGCTTCCACGCGATCTCCTGCTTCATGCGCGCCCGGGCCGCGCGATCGGCCGCATCCCATTTGTTGACCGCCACCACCACCGCGCGCCCGCGCTCGAGGATGTAGCCGGCGATATGCGCGTCCTGGTCGCCGACGCCCTCGAGCGCATCGAGCACGAGCACCGCGACGTTCGCGCGCTCGATCGCCTGCAGCGTCTTCACGATGGAAAACCGCTCGACCGCGGTCCCGGTCTTGCCGCGCCGGCGCAGTCCCGCAGTATCAATCAATGTGTAGCGGCGCCCGCCGCGCTCGAACGGCACCTCAATCGCATCGCGCGTGGTGCCCGGTTCGCGCCAGGCGATCACGCGCTCCTCGCCGACGAGCGCGTTCACCAGCGTGGACTTGCCGACGTTCGGCCGGCCGACGATCGCCACCCGCGGGTGCCGGTCCGCCTCCGGCTCGGGCTCCTCTTCCGCGGCGTCCGGCAGCGCCTCGAGCACCGCCTCGATCAGCTCGGCGACGCCCTCGCCGTGCTCGGCCGAGATCGCCGCGGACGCGCCCAGCCCCAGCTCGTGGAACTCGGCGGCGGCGGCCGCTCCCATCCCTTCGCACTTGTTGGCCGCGACCCAGACGCGCTTTGCGCTGCGGCGCAGCCGCTCGGCGATCTCGCGGTCGGCGGGGACGAGCCCGGCGCGCGCGTCGGTCACCAGAATCACCGCGTCGGCCTCGGCGATGGCGAGCTCGGCCTGGCGCGCCATCTCGGCGTAGATCGGCGCATCGGCCGCGGGGGCAAGTCCGCCGGTGTCGATCACGATGAAGTCGCGCCCGCCGACGCGGCCTTCGCCGTAATGGCGATCGCGCGTCACTCCCGGCACGTCGGCGACGATCGCGGCGCGGCTGCGCGTCAGGCGGTTGAACAGCGTGCTCTTGCCGACGTTCGGTCGCCCGACGAGCGCGATGACCGGCTTCACGGCGACGCAGCGGCGATCGCGAAGATGCCCCCCGACGCCGTCTGTACGACGAATCCGTCGGCAAGCCGGAGCGGCGCCGCGCGAATCGCGCTACCGTCGGTCGCCTGCCGGGCGACGAACGCGCCCGAATCGCGCGCCAGGAAATGTACGTAGCCCTGCAGGTCGCCGACCGCGACCTCGGTGCCGAGCGCGAGCGGAAGCGACAGCTGCCGGTGCGCGAGGCGGTCCTGCCGCCACAGGCTGCGGCCGCTCGCGCGCTCGAGCGCGTGCACCGCACCCTTGGCGTCGCTCACGTACGCGTTGCGCGCATCGAGCGCCACGCCGGTGAGCGAGGACAGCTCGCGCGCCCAGAGCTGGTTGCCGTTGCGCGCGTCGTAACAGGCGACGCGGCCCTGGAACGCCGCGGCGCAGACGTCGCGTCCGTCCGCCGCCGGCTCGCCGACGACGTCGGTGACGCGCTCCAGCTCGTTCGCGCCGCGCGGCAGCGCCACGGTCGCTTCCCAGCGCACCGCGCCGGTCGCGAGGCTCAGGGCGAGGAGCTTGCCGCCGGAGAAGCCGGCGTACACCGAGCCCTCGTGAATGGTGATGCCGGCCGGAGAGCGCACGATGAGCGCAGTCGGCGCGCGCTGGTACACCCAGCGGCGCCGGCCGTCATGCGCGCCGAAGGCGAAGATCCGGCTGTCGGCGCTGCGCACGAGCACCAGCCCGCCGGCCACCTTGGGCGCGGCGAGTACCTCGCTGGACACGCGCGCGCGCCAGCGCGCCGTCCCGTTCCTTGCGTCGAGCGCGACGACCTCGCCCGAGTCGGAGGCGACCACCGCCAGCTCGCCGTCGGCGCCGATCGCGCCGGAGAGCCGCATGCCGGCCGAGGCGCGCCAGCGTACCTGACCGGTGGCGGCATCCAGCCGCACGACGGTGCCGTCGCGCGCCGCCGCGTAGACGCTGTCGCCCGCGAGCGCCGGGCTGAACACGTAGCCCTCGGCGGCGCCCACCGACGCGGACCACAGCACCTTGACCGGATGCGGACTGGTGAGCGCCGGCAGCTCCGCCGGTTTCGGCCCGCCGCTCTGCCCGCGAAACCACTCCACCGGGTTCGCGCTCGGCATGCCCCCGCAACCCGCGAGCACGAGCACGCAGGCGAGCGCCGCGCCGTGCGCCGCCGCACCACCGCACGCGCGCATCGCCCTAGCCTCCGAGCGCGTCGAGGCGCAACTGCACGCTCGCGCGGAACGCCTCGCCGCCGGCGCCGGCTTTCTGCAGCGCCTCGCGGTAGGCCGCGCGCGCCTCGTCCGTGCGATTCTGCGCGGCGAGGATGTCGCCTTTGAGCGCGGCGTACTGCGCGTCGAGCGCGGGCACGTGCTTCGCCTCGAGCAGCTTCAGCGCCTCGTCGTAGGCCTTTTCGTCGAGCAGCACGGCGGCGAGTCGCAGCCGCGCAAGGTCGCGCAGCTCGTCGGTCGCGCCGCGCTCGAGCACCCATTGCAGCTGCGCCTTCGCGCCCTTGAGGTCGCCGCGCTCGAACAGGTGCTTGGCGGTGGCCAGCGCCCCGAGCGAAGCGTAGAGCGTGCGCGGGTAGCCCTCGGCGAGCGCGCCCGCCGCCTCGCGCAACGCCTTGTCGTCACCGGCCTGCGCGGCGCGCTCCAGCGCCTCGTAGTGCTCCCCCGCCGCGCGCACCTGCTGCAGGTTCCAGGTTCGCCAGCCGGCCCAGCCGGCGCCGGCGAGCGCCGCGGCGACGAGCGCGGCGAGCACGTAATTGCCGTAATCGCTCCACCACGCCTTGAGCGCGGCAAGCTGTTCCTGTTCCTCGAGATCGTAGGGCATCGTCTAGCTCTTCGCGTTCTGCAGCAAAAGCGCAAACCGGCTCACGGCCTCCGCGCGCGGCACCCGCACCTGCGGCTCGTTCCGGCGCAAAGGCTTCACCGACACTTCGCCGCGCGCAAGCTCCTCCTCGCCGACGATCAGCGCGAGCCAGGCGCCGCTCGCGTCGGCCTTCTTCATCTGCGACTTGAGGCTGCCGCAGCCGGCGTGCTGGACGACGCGGTAGCCCGCCGCGCGCAGTTCGTCGGCGAGCACGAAGCCGAACGCAAAGCCGTCCTCGCTTTGCTGCAGCACGTAGGCGTCCGGGCGGGGCGGCGGCGGCGCGCGGCCGGAGTCGCGCACCAGCGCGATCAACCGCTCGCAGCCCATCGCGAATCCGGCCCCCGGCGCAGGCTTGCCGCCAAGCTGCGCGAACAGGCCGTCATAGCGCCCCCCGCCGCACACGGTGCCCTGCGCGCCGAGCGCGTCGCTGACCCACTCGAACACCGTCAGGTTGTAGTAGTCGAGACCGCGTACCAGGCGCGGATTGATGACGTAGGGAACCCGCGCCGCCTCCAGGAGCCTGCGCACGCCCTCGAAATGCGCGCGCGAGGCCTCGCCGAGATAATCGGCGAGCAGCGGCGCGTTCGCGACCACCTCCTGCACGCGCGGGTTCTTCGAGTCGAGCACGCGCAAGGGGTTGGTGTACAGGCGCCGCCGCGCATCGGCGTCGAGCCTGTCGAAGTTCGCCTCGAGGTACTGCACCAGGTCGGCGCGGTAGCGCACGCGTTCCTCCGGCGAGCCGATGGTGTTCAGCTCCAGGCGCAGGCCCGCAAGGCCCAATTCCTCCCACAGCCGCGCGCACATCACGATCAGCTCGGCGTCCACGTCCGGGCCGGCAAAACCGAGCGCCTCGGCGCCGAACTGGTGGAACTGCCGGTAGCGGCCCTTCTGCGGGCGCTCGTGCCGGTACATCGGTCCGGCGTACCACAGGCGTTTCGGCCCGTCGTAGAGCAGGCTGTGCTCGATCGCGGCGCGCACGCACGAGGCCGTTCCCTCGGGCCGGAGCGTCAGCTCCTCGTCGTTCAGCTCGTCGCGCCAGCTGTACATCTCCTTTTCGACGATGTCGGTCGCCTCGCCGATCGCGCGGCGAAACAGCGCCGTCGGCTCGACGAGCGGCGTGCGGATGTGGCGGTAGCCCCAGCGCGCGAACCACGCCTCGACCCTGCGCTCGACGTGCAGCCACAGATCCGCCTCGTCCGGCAGCACATCGTTCATGCCGCGGACGGCCTGAAGCGCCGGGTTCATCCTGTCGCCTTGATCGGGATGCGCCGCGGGCGCACTCGCGCCGCGCCGGGCGCGAAATTGCGCGCGACGTAGTCCTCGACGATCGCCTGGAACTCCTCGGCGATGCGCTCGCCTTTCAAGGTCACGGTCTTTTCGCCGTCCACGTACACCGGCGCAACCGGCGATTCACCGGTGCCCGGCAGGCTGATGCCGATGTCGGCGTGGCGCGATTCGCCCGGCCCGTTCACCACGCAGCCCATCACCGCGACCCTCAGCTCTTCCACGCCGGGGTAGCGCGTCTTCCACTCCGGCATCTTCGCGCGCAGCCAGCTCTGGATGGACTGCGCGAGGCTCTGGAACACCGTGCTCGTGGTGCGGCCGCAGCCGGGGCAGGCCGCGACCATCGGCGCGAAGCTTCGCAGACCCATCGCCTGCAAAAGCTCCTGCGCCACCACCACCTCGCGCGTGCGCTCGCCGCCCGGCTCGGGGGTAAGCGAGACGCGGATCGTGTCGCCGATGCCCTCGGCGAGCAGCACGCCCATCGCCGCGGCGGAGGCGACGATGCCCTTGGTGCCCATGCCGGCCTCGGTGAGCCCGAGGTGCAGCGCGTAGTCGCAGCGGCGCGCAAGTTCGCGGTAGATGCGGATCAAGTCCTGCACCCCGCTCACCTTGCAGGAGATGACGATGCGCTCGGGAGGAAGTCCCAGCCGCTCGGCCTGCGCCGCCGAGGCGAGCGCCGACTCGATCAGCGCCTCGTCGAGCACCGCCTGCGCCTCGCGCGGCCGGGCCCGGCGCGCGTTCTCGTCCATGCGGCGCGCGAGCAGCTCCGGGTCGAGGCTTCCCCAGTTGACGCCGATGCGCACCGGCTTGGCATGGACGAGCGCGGTTTCGATCAGGGTCGCGAACTGCTCGTCGCGCTTGGCGCCGCGGCCGACGTTGCCGGGGTTGATGCGGTACTTGGCGAGCGCCTCGGCGCACGCCGGCTCGCGCGTGAGCAGCTTGTGGCCGTTGTAATGGAAGTCGCCGACCAGCGGCACGTCGCAGCCGGCGGCGTCCAGCCGCTCGCGGATGCGCGGCACCGCCGCCGCCGCTTCGGGGGTGTTCACCGTGATGCGCACGATCTCGGCGCCGGCGCGCCAGAGCTCCTCGACCTGCCGCGCGGTGGCCTCGACGTCGGCGGTGTCGGTGTTGGTCATGGACTGCACCACGATTGGCGCGCCGCCGCCGATCGGGACGTTGCCCACCATGACCCGCCGCGACAGGCGGCGCTTGCCGGTCTGAGTGCTCGTCATTGCAGCGTGAGGCGCGCGACCTCGACCTTGATGTGCGGCGCGAGATCCACCGGCGCGCCGTCATAGGTGAGCCGCACATGGTGCGCGTTGCCGATCACCAGCCGGAACGGCGGCTCGCCCTCGACCACGCGCTCGCTGCCCGCCGGATTGAGCTGCGCGAACAGCACGCGGTTGTCGGCGCCGCGGATCTCGACCCACGCCTCGCGCTCGAAGCGCAGCGCCAGGCGCCGCGCGCCCGCGGGCGCCGGCGCCGGCTCGGCCGCCGGACTCTCGTGCGCCGGCCGCGGCGCGCTCGCCGCACTCGCCAGCTCCACGCGCGCCGGCTGCGCGGCCGACGCCTGCGTCGCCGCGGGCACGAACGTGAGCCGCGCCGCGCGCTGGCGTTCGGCGCGCCATTCCAGCGCGACATAGCCGATCGCGGCGAGCACCGCCACCGACAGCGCGGCGTAGGCGAAGTTGACGCGGCGCGTGCCGTCGGTGATCGGAATGGCGCGACGCGCCAGGATCGGCGCGTCGGTCGGATCCGGCGCGCTCAGGCGCGAGGCGGCGCGCGCCACCAGCGCTTCGGCATCGAGCTTGAGCAGCCGGGCGTAGGCGCGCAGCATGCCGCGGGCAAAGGCGCCCGCGGGAAGCTGCTCCCACGCCTCCGCTTCCAGCGCCTCGATCTGGCGCGGGGCGAGCTTGAGCTGCTGCGCCACCTGGGCGACCGAGAGCCCGAGCGACTCGCGCGCACGCGCGAGTTCGGCGCCGACGCCGGCGGTCTCAGTCATATTCTCCGCGCTGCAGCAGCTGGTACTCGCGCGAGGCGGGGAAGCGGCGCCGCAACTGGTTGGCGAGCGCCGCCTCGGCGGTGCGCTCGCCCAGCTTGCGCTCGATGCGCAACGCGAGCCAGAGCGACTCCGCCGTCGGCTCGACCAGCCGATTGAAGCGCGCCACCAGCCTGCGCGCCTCCTCCAGCTCGCCCTTCCGGTAGCGGATGTCGGCCAGGTTCACGAGCGAGACCGGATCGTCCGGATCCTGCCTGAGCGCGGCGGCGAAGTACTCCTCGGCCTCCTTCAGCATGCCCTTGCGCAGCACGCACACGCCGGCGGCGGCCGAGGACCGCCAGGGCGTCGGGTAGAGCGGGTTGCGGATCGCCTGCTGGAAATAGCGCACCGATTCGACCTCCCGGCCGGACTGGCACAGGAACCACCCGTAGCGGTGGTTGATTTCCGGGTCGTTCGGCGCCAGGCGCAGCGCGCGCTCGAAGTTCTGCTGCGCGAGCTGGTTCTCGCGCAGCTCCATGTACACCGCTCCGAGCAGGCTGTAGGCAAGCGCGTAGCTCGGGTCGGCCTGCAGCGCCAGGCGCAACTCCTCCAGCGCCACGCTCATGTTCCCCGCCGAGTAATAAAGGGTCGCCAGCTCGGTGCGGACCCGCGCCCGGTTGCGCGGATCGCTCGACTCGCCCGTCATCGTCTGGCTCTGCAGGGTCGGTTCCGGCAACGGCGCGTCGCCGGCGCAGCCCGCCGCCAGCGCCGCGAACAGCGCCGCCGCCAAAGCTCGCAGGGTGCGCCGCCTCACGCCCGCGTCTCCGCGACAACGAGGGTGCGCCGGCGCGTGCGGTCGGCGACCCGCCCGGCAAGCTGGCCGCAGGCGGCGTCAATGCCCTCGCCGCGCGTCCTGCGCACGGTGACAGTGATGCCAGCGGCGGCGATCACCTCGGCGAAGCGGCGGATGCGCTCCGGCGGCGAGCGGCGCAACCGCGTGCCCGCGAACGGATTGAACGGGATCAGATTGAACTTGCAGCGCACCTCGGCCGCGATCGCGACGAGCTCGCGCGCGTGCTCGTCGCCGTCGTTCACGCCGTCGAGCATCACGTACTCGAAGGTGATGAAATCGCGCGGTGCCCGCTCGAGATAGCGCTTGCAGGCCGCGAGCAGCGCGCGGATCGGATACTTGCGGTTCACCGGCACCAGGCGGTCGCGCAGCGCGTCGTTCGGCGCGTGCAGCGACACCGCCAGCGCGACCGGACATTCCTCGCGCAGCCGGTCCATGCCGGGGATCACTCCCGACGTGGACACCGTCACCCGCCGGCGCGACAGGCCGTAGCAATCGTCGTCGAGCATCAGGCGGATCGCCGGGATGACGTGGTCGAGGTTGAGCATCGGCTCCCCCATGCCCATGAACACGACGTTGCTCACGTGCCGCCCGGCGCGCGCGCGCGAGGGCGCCGCGCGGCTGCCGAGCAGTTTCTCGGCGAGCCAGAGCTGGCCGATGATCTCGGCGGTGGTGAGATTGCGGTTGAAGCCCTGCTTGCCGGTGGCGCAAAACTCGCAGTTGAGCGTGCAGCCGGCCTGACTGGACACGCACAGCGTGCCGCGCCCGGTCTCCGGAATGAACACCGCCTCGACCGCGTTCGCGCCGTCCACCCGCAGCAACCACTTGCGGGTGCCGTCGGTGGCGGTGCTGTCGCCGGCCACCTGCGGCGGGACGATCGTCGCCTCCGCCTGCAGCTTCTCGCGCAGGGTGCGCGCGAGGTCGGTCATCGCCTCGAAGTCCGCCGCACCGCGCCGGTGGATCCAGGCGAGAACCTGCCGCGCGCGGAAGGGCTTTTCGCCGCGCGCCGCGAACCACGCCCGCATCCCTTCAGGGTCGAGATCGAGCAGGTTCACGCGCATCCGGGTGTCAGGGGCGCGAGAAGATCTCGCAGACCGGAAAGAAGAAGGCGATCTCCGTGCGGGCGGTTTCCGGGCTGTCGGAGCCGTGCACCGCGTTCGCGTCTATGCTCTCGGCGAAGTCGGCGCGGATCGTGCCCTTGGCCGCCTTGCGCGGGTCGGTCGCGCCCATCAGTTCGCGGTTGCGGGCGATGGCGTTCTCGCCCTCGAGCACCTGCACCAGCACCGGACCGGAAGTCATGAAGTTGACGAGGTCGCGAAAGAACGGGCGCTCGCGGTGCACCGCATAGAAGCCTTCGGCCTGCGCGCGGGTGAGATGCATCATGCGGGCTGCGACCACCTTGAGTCCCGCCTGCTCGAAGCGCGCGATGATGCGGCCGATGAGATTTTTCGCCACCGCGTCCGGCTTGATGATCGACAGGGTACGTTCTACCGCCATTGCCGCCTTCCGGAATATTGTTGTGAAAGCAAAAAAGTATAGCATGCCCCCGCGCTCTTTCGCGTAAAAACAAAGGGTTAAATAGATGAATCGCACCCTCGACCTGGCGGTCGCGGACCGCATCGCGACCGTGACGCTCGACCGGCCGGCGACGCGCAACGCGATGTCGGCCGAACTGATGCAAGAGATGATCGCCTGCGCCGCCGCACTTGCGGCGCGCGCGGACGTGGATGCGGTGATCGTGCGCGGCGCAGGCGGATGCTTCTCGGCCGGCGCCGACCTGAAGGACGCGCGCCGCTGGGCCGACGGCGACGCGCCGCTCGCCGAGCGCCGGCTGATCGCTTCGCTCGGCTACCGCATGGCGCGCGCCTGGGAAGAGCTGCCGCAGGTGACGATCGCGGCGATCGAGGGCTATGCCATCGGCGGCGGCCTCGCGCTCGCCCTCGCCCTCGACTGGCGGGTGATCGCACGCGACGCTTACGTGTGGCTGCCGGAGATCGCGCTCGGCATCCCGCTCACCTGGGGTACGCTGCCGCGGCTGGTCAACCTCGCCGGACCGGCAAACGCCAAGCGCCTGGCGATGCTGTGCGAGCGCGTGCCGGCACGCGCGGCGCTCGCCTTCGGCATCGTGGACTGGCTTGCGCCGCCGGGGCGCGCCACTGCGCAGGCCCGCCGCATCGCGGCGCGGGCGCTCGCGCTGCCGCAGACCTCGCTGCGCATGACCAAGGAAAGTATTCACGCCTATAGCACGATCGGCGCCCACGCCGCTTCGCACATGGCGCACGATCAGGTGCAGCTCGCGGCAGCGAGCGCCGAGGCGCGCGCGGCGCGCGAGGCGTTTCTTCTCAGGGCGAAGAAGGCCGCCACTCGGGCACGATCCCGGGTTCGTCCGGCCCGCTAGCGTACGCGACGTCCACGCCCAGCCCCGGCGCCCAGACCAGATCCGGCCCCGAGAACAATAGCGGCAGACGGGCGCGCTCCCACGGCGGTACGCCCGCCTCCTGGAACAGGTTCTTCAGCGTGCGCCGCGGACGACGGGGGTCGGGCTGCAGGCGCTCGCCGCCGGCTCGCACTCGGACGGTGAGCCCGGCCGCGAGGCGCCGCAGGCTGATGCCCGCTCCGCGCACGCGGCGAAAGCGCAGCTCGCCGCCCAACGCCGGCAGCCGCAGGCGCGGCTCACCCTGCCAGTGAAGCGGCGTGAACGGCTGTGACGCCGCTGCCGCGTCGCGCTCGACGGTGACGCGGCCGCGGTAACGGCGCACGAGCGCGCCGTCGTGGCGGATCTGCGCGCGCGAGCCCGGCCCGGCGAGCTGCTTGAGCATCTCGGCGAGCTTCGCCTCGCTCGGCGCGCGCAGGCCGTGCGCGGCAAGAAATTCGCGCAGCAGCAGCCGCGCATCCAGCCGCGCCGCGGCGAAGTGCCGCGCCGCGCGCGCGAGATTCTCCCGCCAGCGCGGGAAACGCTCGGCCAGCAGCGGCCCGACGCGCCGGCGCAGGAAGTTGCGCGTCAGGGATTCGTTCGCGTTCGACTCGTCCTCGACCCAGGCGAGACCGTGCGCGCGCGCGTAGGCGAGGATCGTCTCGCGCGGCACCGCGAGCAGCGGCCGCAGCAGAAGCTTCCCGTCCAGCCGGCCCACGGCGGGCATCGCCGCCGCGCCCTCCAGCCCCGCGCCGCGCAGCAGATTGAGCAGCACCGTCTCGGCCTGGTCGTCCAGCTGGTGCCCGAGCGCGATCGCGTCGGCCCGCAGCCGCGCGAACACGGCCCGGCGCTGCTCGCGCGCCTCGGCCTCCAGCCCGCGGCGGCTGCGCCGCACCGCGACGCGGCGCGCGGCGAACGGCGCGCCGAGCGCGCGGCAAAAGCGCGCGCAGGCGCGCCGCCAGGCGTCCGCGTGCGGCGACAGGCCGTGGTGAACGTGGATCGCCGAGAGCGTATAGCCGAATTCCGGCGCGAGCCGGTGCAGCGCGTGCAGCAGCACCGTCGAGTCCACGCCGCCGGAGAACCCGGCGGCGATGCGCCTGCCGCGCAGATCCAGGCCGCCGAGCGCCGCGCGCACGGCGGCGAGCACCGCCTCGTCAGCGCTGGGCGGCTTCCTTGAAGCGCCCATGGCTCATGAGGCGCTCCAGGCGGCTCTCGACCAGCTCCTTCGGTTTCCTGTCCTTGAGCTGGCGCCAAGCCTCGACGAGCGCTTTCTTCAGCGCCGCCCCCGCCGCCTGCGGATCGCGGTGCGCGCCGCCGAGCGGCTCCGGAACGATCTTGTCCACCAGTCCGAGCGTCTTCAGGCGCGCGGCGGTGATGCCCAGCGTCTCGGCCGCCTCCGGCGCCTTGTCGGCGCTTTTCCACAGGATCGAGGCGCAGCCCTCGGGCGAGATCACCGAGTACATCGCGTACTGCATCATCAATACGACGTCGCCGACCGCGATGGCGAGCGCCCCGCCCGAGCCGCCCTCGCCGATCACGGTGACGATGATCGGGGTGCGCAGCGAGGCCATCACGTAGAGGTTGCCGCCGATCGCCTCGGACTGGCCGCGCTCCTCGGCGTCCACGCCCGGGTACGCGCCGGGCGTGTCCACAAAGGTGAACACCGGCAGGCCAAACTTCTCGGCGAGCTTCATGAGGCGCCGCGCCTTGCGGTAGCCCTCGGGCCGCGGCATGCCGAAATTGCGCAGGATCTTTTCCTTCGTGTCGCGCCCCTTCTGGTGCCCGATGATCACGCACGGCTCGCCGTCGAAGCGGGCCAGCCCTCCCACGATCGAGGCGTCGTCGCCGAACGCGCGATCGCCGTGCAGCTCCTCGAAGTGGGTGAACAGCATCGGCACGTAATCAAGGAAATACGGCCGCTGCGGATGGCGCGCGACCTGGGTCACCTGCCACGGCGTGAGCCGAGCGTAGATCTCCCTGGTCAGCGCCTGGCTCTTCTTCGTCAGTCGCTGGATTTCCTCGGAGATGTCCACGGCCGAGTCGTCCTGCACGTAGCGCAGTTCCTCGATGCGCGCCTCCAGCTCGGCGATCGGCTGTTCGAAGTCGAGGAACGTCGTCTTCACCGCGCGGATTCTAAGCCACCGCCACGACGCGATCGCGGCCCTGCGCCTTGCCCTCGTAGAGGGCGCGGTCGGCGCGCGCGAGCGTCTCGCGCGGCGTCTCCCCCGGCGTGGCGCGCGCGACGCCGATCGTCACCGTGAGGCGCCAGCCCGCCGGCAACCCCGGCGCCGGCTGCGCGGCGAGCGTAATGAGCGCCAGCGCGAGCAGCCGCCGCGTCGGCAAGGCCGGGCGCCACGTCGGCAAGCAGCACGAACGGCAGGAGCACGGAGCTGGCAGCGCCCACGAAAAAGCGGCGCATTCGCAGCGCCTGGCGCCTGTCTTGCGGCACGAGCGCCCAGCTCCTGCCCGCCCGCCGCACCGGGCGGTCCTCGTACCCCATCTGCCCTCCTCCCCGAGGGATGCGTCAATATTCTACGGGCAGGGGGTCGAGCGAGCGCCAGAGGTACCAGGTCGCCACCGAGCGCCACGGCGTCCAGCCTTCGCCCAGCCGGCGCATGCGCGCAACCGACACCTTGCGGCCGCCGAAATAGTGCAGGCGGATCGCGCGCTGCAGGCCGAGGTCGTCCAGCGGAAGGACGTCCGGCCGCAACAGATTGAAGATGAGGAACATCTCCGCGGTCCAGCGACCGATGCCGCGCACCCGGGTCAGTTCCGCGATCACCTCCTCGTCGGTCATCTGCGGCCAGCGCGCGACGTGGATCGAGCCGTCGGCGAAATGCCGTGCGAGGTCGGCGATGTATTCCACCTTGCGCGCCGAAAGGCCGCAGGCGCGCAGCGCGTCGCGACGCACGCCGAGCACGCGCTCGGGCGAGATCTCGCCGACCCTGGCGAGGACGCGGTCCCAGACGCTCTGCGCCGCCTTCACCGAGATCTGCTGGCCGACGATCGCGCGCGCGAGCGTCGCGAAAGGCTCGCCGCGCCTGGCGAGCGCCGCGCCCGGGTGGCGGCGGATGATCGCGCCGAGCACGGGGTCGCGGCGCGCGAGCGCGCGCCGCGCGCGCGGCCAGAATTCCGGGATCATGAGCGCGCCGCGAGCGGCAGGTTGACAAGCAGGTTCTGCGGCTTCATTCGCACCACATCCTCGGCGTCGGAGGCGAGCGCCGCATACACCGGTCGGCCGGCGAGTTCAGCGCGCATCGCTGCGGGATCGGCGAAGTCCAGACGAAAGAGCGCGAGCAGGCGCCGCATCCGTCCGGCCTCGACCTCGACGCCGTGCCAGAGGTCGTTGAGGATCGCGGTGGACTCGGCATCCAGCCCGACGTGCCAGACCCAGCGCGGTTCCTCGATGCGCGCAAGCGGCGTCACCGCCACCGCGACGCCGAGGAAATGCGCCACCCAGCGCTCGATTACCCGCGCAAGCGCCGCAAGCGCCGGCCGGCCGTAGTTGAGGCTGATCGCGGTGTCGTGTCGGGAATGGCGATCCCAGTACAGCGCCGCATTGGCGCGGTCGAGCACCTCCAGTTGCGCCGCCGCCAGCGTTCCCTGCGTCTCGACGATCAGCCGCCCGAGGCTGCCGTAGCGCATGCCGGAGGCGTGCATCTGCACCGTCTCCAGGTCCGCGAGCAGGATCTCGCCGTCCTTCACCGCCGCCTTCTGCTCGCGATAGAAAAGCTCGCCAGCCCGCAGCATGAGCGGATCGCCGCAGTCGGCAAGGATGCTGCGCAGGATGACGTGCGCCATCTGGTCCACGAAGAGCGGCGGGATGTCCACCTTCTCGCCGGCGAACAGCGTCGCGTAGCATCCCTGCAGCGTTCCGGCGGCGAGCAGCCGCTCGCGAAAGCGCAGCATCACGCGCCAGTTGTCGCGCGCGTCCGGGTCCGCGATCGTGGCGATCTCGGCCTCGGCCACCGGCCGGCGCGGATCGAGCATGAGCGCCTCGTGCAGCGAGCGTTCCGCGGCGCACGATTCCTCGACCGGGCGCAGCTCCGGCCGCAGGTAGTAGGCGCGCAGGAAATCGTCGGTGACCGACAGGCGCCCGGCGGCGTCGCGCTCAAGAAGATGGTAGCCGCTCGACTGCCAGAAGTCCGGCATATGAGGCACGCGGGCCGCCGGCGCGGGCGGCCGGCCTCAGGCGGGCGCCAGCATCAGGCGCGAATGCGCCGACACGTGCTGGCGCAGGAACTCCATCTGGTCAGCGAGGATCCTCCGGTTGGTGAGGATCAGGTACTCGGCTTTGTTCGGCACGTACGGGGCGTAGAGCAGCTCGATCCCCGCTTCCTCGGGTGTGCGGTTGCGCTTGAGGCTGTTGCAGTGCCGGCAGGCCGTGACGACGTTCATCCAGGTGTCGCGCCCGCCGCGCGACAGCGGCCGGATGTGGTCGCGCGTCAACCGGAAGTAGCTGAACACGCCGCCACAGTAGGCGCACATGTGACGGTCGCGGCGGAAAAGCTCCCGGTTGTTGAGCGGCGGCACCTGGTCGAACCCCTTGGCCGCGAGCGCCTTGCCGCGGATCGCGATGATCGAATGCGCGGTGATGCTCGAGCGCCGTCCGGTGGCCCGCGACGTGCCCCCGTAGAACGTGAACGTCTGCTCGCCGAGCGTCCACGCCACCAGATTCTTCGCGTAGTAGAAGCAGGCCTGCTGCCAGCTTATCCAGCGGTGCGGCACGCCGTGGCTGTCGAGCGAGAGGATGAGCGGTCGATCCATGCGCCGCGGTCAGTCGTTGCGTATCGGAACGCATTCTGCCAACTCGCGTTGTGCTTTGCAATGCCGAGAAAAAACAAGGGGCTGCGAAGCGGACTTCGCAGCCCCTGGAAGGACGGCGGAACCTGTATCGGCCCCGGCCTAGCGGCCGGCGACCCGGTCCTTGAAAACCTGGCCGGCAGCGAAGGCCGGTACCGTCTTCGCCTGAATCCGGATTTCCTTGCCGTTCGCCGGGTTGCGCCCGGCGCGCGCCTTGCGCTTGCGCGGCATGAACGTGCCGAAGCCGACCACCGTGACGCGCTTGCCACGCGCGACGTTGGCGACGATCGCATCGAACACCGCGTTGACCGCTTCTCCGGCGGCGAGCTTGCTCAGGTTGCCCGCGCGCGCCGCTGCCTGGACGAGTTCCGCCTTGGTGACGACCGTTCCCATGCAGTCTCCCTTAGTGCTTCTCCGCTTGCGCGCTCCGAAGCGGAGCACGCATCATAGCGACAACGATTTTCGAACACAATCGTTGGCGCAAAAATTTTCCGATCCTGCGCGATCACCGGCAAGCGAATTTTTTCCTGCAGGCGCATCCCTTGCGTCGCGCGTCGCACCTTGCGCGGCAAAAATCCTTTCCACGTCGCTCGTTGCGCGAACAATCTTCGGTACGTGTTCAACGGCCGCCGTGCGCCCGCGCTGCTACACTAGCGGCTCCCTGAAGGAGGAGGAAACCGACATGAAAGCTCGTCTTGTCGCGCCCTGCGCGCTTGCCGCTGCAGCCGTCGCGATCGCCGCCGCGGCACCGGCTCAGGCGCAGATGACGCTCACGTTCTCGACGTGGGTGCCGACCACGCATCACCTGAGCGTGTGGCAGGAGAACTGGACCAAGGAGGTGGAGAAGGCGACCGGCGGCCGCATCAAGTTCAACTACCTGCCGAAGCACCCGTCGGCCCCGCCCGGAACTTTCGACGCCGTGAGGGACGGGCTCATGGACCTGTCGTATGTGACCGCCAGCTATACGCCGGCGCGGCATGCGCTACCCGCGCTTGCGGAGCTGCCGGGGGCCGGGGCGAGCGCCGAGATCAACTCGGTCGCCTACAGCCGCATTTACTGGAAGTACCTGCACAAGGCAGGCGAGTACAACGGCGTGAAGCTCCTCGCCGTATGGACCCACGGCCCCGGGCACATGTTCAACACCAAGCGGCCGATCAACAGCTTGGCGGATTTGAAGGGCATGAAGATCCGCACCGGCGGCGGCATCGCCGAGAAGTTCGGCAACCTGCTCGGCGCCTCGGCGTTCGTCAAGCCCGCGCCGGAGTCCTACGAGCTGCTCGCCTCCGGCGTCGCCGACGGCGTGTTCTTTCCGCTGGAGTCGGTGATCTCCTTCAAGCTCGACAAGGTGCTGAAGTACGCCACGATATTCCCCGGCGGCTTCTACAGCTCTTCATTCGGCTTCTTCATGAACCAGAATACCTGGAACAAGATCCCGAAGCAGGACCAGGAGATCATCGAGAAGCTGGCGGGCGAGGCGGCGGCCAGAAGCTGCGGCCAGTCCTGGGACCGGGCCGACCAGATCGGGTTGGAGGCGCTGAAGAAGGCGGCGGTCAAGATTGACACCGCAAGCCCCGCGTTCGTCGCCGAAGTGATGGCGCGCGCCAAGCAGCTCGAGGACGACTGGATCAAGGCCGCGAACGCCAAGGGCGTGGACGGCGCGAAGGTCCTCGCCGAATTCCGCGCAGAGCTGAAGCGGGTTGCCGCCGGCAAGTAACGCAAGCGACCGCAGCCGAGGGCGCGGCCGGCGGCCGCGCCCTCTTCCGTTCCGATGACCGAACCGCAACAGCGCTGGGAGCGGCGCGCCGACGCCGTGCTCGGCGTCGCCGCCTCCGTCATTCTCGTGTGCATGATGCTGCTCACGTTCGTGGACGTGGTGGCGCGCTACCTCTTCAACTTTCCGCTGCGCGGCGGCTTCGAGGTGACCGAGCTGATGCTGCTGGTGCTCATCTTCGCCGGTCTGCCGCTCGTTTCGCACGCCGACGAGCACGTCACCATGGACTTCGTTGACCGGGTGCTGCCCGAGCGCGGCCGGCGTGTGCTGGCGCGGGCGGTCCATGCCGCCTGCGCCGCGGTGATGTTCTTCCTCACCTGGCAGATGTGGATCAAGGCGGGAAAGATCGCCGGCTACGGCGACACTACCGACGTGCTCAAGATCACGATCGGGCCGTTCGTCTATTTCATGGCGGCGATGATCCTGCTGACCGGGCTTGTGCACCTGTACAAGATGTTCGCTCCGGGCGCCGGGCGCGGCGCGCAGATCTCCGCCTGAGGCCGCCGCCGTGACCGAGGTGCTCGTCGCGCTCGGGGCAATGCTCGCGATCGCGTTCCTGCGCATTCCGATCGCGCTCGCGATGGGCATCGTCGGAATCGTCGGCTACGCGTACCTGCGCGACTGGAACTGGGCCGCCGCCTTCGCCACCGCGCAGACCAAGATCTACGAGACCGGACGCAACTACACCCTGTCGGTCATTCCGCTCTTTATCCTGATGGGCAACCTGGTGACGCGCGCCGGCATGTCGCAGGAGCTGTACCGCGCCGCCTACGCCTTCATCGGCCACCTGCGCGGCGGGCTGGCGATGGCGACCATCGTCGCCTGCGGCGGCTTTGGCGCAATCTGCGGCTCCTCGATCGCCACCGCCGCGACCTTCGCCAAGGTCGCGTACCCCTCGATGAAAGGATACGGCTACGCCGATCGCCTCTCGACCGGAGCGATCGCCGCCGGCGGCACGCTCGGGATCCTCGTGCCGCCGTCCACCATCATGGTGATCTACGGCATCATGACCGGCACCAACATCGGCAAGCTGTTCGCCGCCGGGATCCTGCCGGGAATCCTGGCGGTGGCGCTGCTGTGCCTTGCGGTGCAATACGTCACCTGGCGCGATCCCTCCGCCGGACCGCCGGGCAAGCCGCTGCCGTGGCGCGAGCGCATCGCGACGCTGCAGGGACTGGGGTGGTTCGTGGCGCTTGGCGTGATCCTGATCGCGGTCGTACAGCTCGGCTGGGTCGAGGGCGACGATGCGGCGGTCGCCGGCGCGATCGCCGTGTTCGCGCTCTCGCTCATCTACAAGGGCGTCACCAGCGTGATCGCGCTGTTTGTTCTGGTGATGGGCGGCATCTACGGCGGCGTGTTCACCGCCACCGAGGGCGCCGGGGTCGGCGCGACCGGCGCGCTCGTCATCGCCCTCGCCCGGCGCGCCCTCGACTGGCGCTCGCTCTACGCCGCGCTGGTCGAAAGCGCTCGCACCACTTCGATGCTCTTTCTCATCCTGATCGGGGCGCTGATGTTCGCCGACTTCGTGAACATCACGACCATGCCGAAGGACATCGTCGCCTTCGTCACGCGCTGGGAGCTGTCGCCGGTCATGGTGGTCGCGGCGATCATGCTGATCTACGTGCTGCTCGGCACCGCGATGGAGGAGCTTTCCATGATCCTTCTCACGGTGCCGGTGTTCTTTCCGCTCATCGTGCATCTGGGCCTCGACCCCATCTGGTTCGGCGTGCTGATCGTGGTGGTGGTCGAAATCGGCCTCATCAGCCCGCCGGTGGGGATGAACCTGTTCGTCCTGAAGACGCTGATCCCGCAGGTGCCCACCGCGACCGTGTTCCGCGGCGTGCTGCCGTTCTTCGCCGCCGACTGCGTGCGCCTCGCCATCCTCATCGCCTTCCCCGCCGTCTCGCTCTACCTCCCCGGGCTGATGAAGTAGCCCCGAAAAACAGGGTCAGACTCGGGTCTGACCCTGTTTTTCAGATTTCCACCTTGGTGCCCAGCTCGATCACGCGATTGGCCGGCAGCTTGAAGTAGTCGGCGGCGTTGCCGGCGTTCCTCGCCAGCATCGCAAACAACCGCTCGCGCCACAGCGCCATCTCACCGGCGCTCATGCCGACGGGCACCACGGTCTCGCGGCTGAGGAAAAACGACGTGCGCATCATGTCGAAATCCAGGCCCATCGTCCCGGCGATCTCCAGAGCGCGCGCGATGTCGGGCTCGTTCATGAATCCGTAGCGCACACGCATGCGCCAGCAACCGTGGCCGAGCTTCTCAAGCCGCACGCGCTTGTCGAAGCTCACCCACGGCTCATCGGTCACCTCCACCGTGAGGAAGATGACGCGCTCGTGCAGCACCTTGTTGTGGTTGAGGTTGTGCAGCAGCGCGTGCGGCGTGGCTTCCGGCGTCGCCGTGAGGAATACCGCGGTGCCCGGCACGCGCGGGGGCGGGTCGCGGAACAGCGCCTCCAGAAAATCCTTCAGCGGTACCGAGGACGCGGACAGGCGCCGGTAAAGAATGGCACGCCCCTGGCGCCAGGTGAGCATCACGGTGAACACGCAGGCGCCGATCGCGAGCGGAAACCAGCCGCCGTCGGCGAGCTTGAGCAGGGTCGCCGAGAAGAACGCGAGATCAATCGCGATGAAAAACCCGGTGGCGGCGACGCACAGCCAGAGGGGGTAGTTCCAGAGGAACCGGATGACGAAGAAAGCGAGCAGCGTGTCCACGAGCATGGTCGCGGTCACCGCCACCCCGTAGGCGGAGGCAAGGCGCGAAGACGAGCCGAAGCCGGCCACGGCGAGGAGCACGGCGGCAGCGAGCAGCCAGTTGACGACGGGCATGTAGATCTGGCCGCGCTCGCGCGCCGAGGTCTGCACCACGTTCATGCGCGGCAGGAATCCGAGCTGGATCGCCTGGCGGGTGATCGAGTAGGCGCCGGTGATCGTGGCCTGCGAGGCGATGACCGTTGCCGCAGTCGCAAGCGCCACCATCGGATAGAGCGCCCACTGCGGAACGAGCAGGTAGAACGGGTTCTGCACCGTCTCGGGCGAGACGAGAAGGAGCGCCCCCTGTCCGAAGTAGTTGAGCACCAGCGCAGGCGCCACAAGACTGAACCAGGCGATCCGCACCGGGCCCCTGCCGAAGTGTCCCATGTCGGCGTAGAGCGCTTCCGCTCCCGTCACCGCGAGCACCACCGCGCCCAGCACGACGAACGTCTCGGCGACATGCTCGGTGATGAAATGAAAGGCGTGCAGCGGACTGACCGCCGCCAGCACCCCAGGATGGCGCGCGATGCCGTACAGGCCGGCGGCGCCCAGCGCGAGAAACCAGGCGAGCGTCACCGGCCCGAAGAGCATTCCGACCGCCGCGGTGCCACGGCTCTGCAGGACAAACAGGAGGACGATCACCACCACCGCGATCGGCACGACATAGGGCCTGAAGGCCGAGGTGCCCACTTCCAGTCCCTCGACGGCGGAGAGCACCGAGATCGCGGGCGTGAGGACGGCGTCGCCGTAAAAGAGCGCTGCGCCGAACACGCCGATCAGGAGCAGCGGCGCCTGCCACTGCGGCCGGTTCTTCACGCCCGAGAAGGCCAGCGCGAGCAGAGCCATGATCCCGCCCTCGCCGCGGTTGTCGGCGCGCATGATGAGGACGACGTACTTGAGCGACACGACGACCATCAGCGACCAGAAGATGAGCGACAGGCCTCCCAGGATGTTCGGCTCGTCGAGCGCAATGCCGTGACCGGGCGCGAAGGTCTCTCGCACCGCGTAAAGCGGACTGGTGCCGATGTCGCCGAACACCACGCCGAGCGCGACGAGCGTCAGCGCGGCCGTGCCGGATCTCACGCGGGGGTGACCGTTAGCCAGGGCAGCGAGGGGTTTCGGGTCGGAAGGGCGCGAAGTCTGCTCCCGCGGCGCACAAAAATCAAATCGCGTATCTTTGCAGACCCTTACACTTGTCTGGGCCGATGAACGAGCGGGACAAAGCGTATTTTCTGGAGCGTGTCGGCAGGGAGATGGAGGCCGACCTCGCTGCACCGGAACTGCCAGTGCCGGAAGCGCTTGCCGCTGGTTGTCGCATCCTCGCGGCCGAAGGACACGAGTCGGGTCTTGCCGGACAGGTCACCGCGCGCGGCGACCAACCAGGCACGTGGTGGACGCTCCAGTTCGGCTACGGCTTCGACGAGGCGTCCGCCGAACGCATGGTGCTCATGGACGAAGATCTGCGCCCGCTCAAGGGCGGGCGGCCGAACCCCGGGGTTCGTTTCCACCTCTGGATCTATCGCAGACGGCCCGACGTGAACGCGATCGTGCACACCCATGCGCCGCATGCTTCGGCGCTCGCCGCGACCGGCAAGCCACTTCGCACGATCCACATGGACGCCGCGATGCTGCACGGCACGGCACACCTCGCCGAGTGGCCGGGCGTTCCGGTCGCCGACGACGAGGGACGAATCATTTCCGCCGCCCTCGGCGAGGCGAAGACGATCTTGCTCGCCAACCACGGGCTGCTCGCCGCGGGCGCGAGCGTCGAGGAGGCGATCTACCTCGTGGTGTTCTTCGAGCGTGCGGCGCGCACGCAGTGGCGCGCCATGGCCGCCGGGGGATTCAAGGAAGTGAAGCCGGAGCTCGCCGAAGAAGCGCGCGCGTTCCTGCTCCAGCCCCCCCATCGTGTGCGGCACGTTCGTCTACTGGGCGCGGCGTCTTGCGCGTGCCGCCTGAACCGGCGAAATCGGCAGAACCGTCATCGTCCCGATTTCCCGGCGAGCAGCTCGACCAGCACCGCCGGGTCGTGCTGCGCCCTGCCCTGCGCCGCGAGCAGCCGGTACAGCTCGGCGGCGGTGCGCGCCATCGGAAGCGGCACGCCCAGGCGGCGCGCCACCTCCGCCGCGTTCTCCAGGTCCTTGAGCATGATGGCGTTCGCCCCGAGCGGCGGCTCGAACCGGCGCTCCGCCATACGAGCGCCGAAGATCTGCAGCGGCAGCGAATCGGCGAAGCCCCCTGTGAGCGCCTCGGGCAGGCGCCTTGCGTCCACGCCGGCGGCTTCGGCAAGGCGTACCGCCTCGGCGATCACCGGCAGCAGGCTCCCGACGATGATCTGATTGCAGAGCTTGGTGGTCTGGCCGGCTCCCGAATCGCCCATGCGCGTGAAGCGCTGCGCGAGATGCATCACCACCGGCCTTGCCCGCTCGATATCCTCGGGCCGGCCGCCGGCCATGATCGTGAGCGTGCCCTTCTCCGCGCCCGGCACGCCGCCGGAGACCGGTGCATCCACCAGGCCCACCCCGCGCTCTAGCAGCCGCCGCGCGAATTCGCGCGCCGCATCGGGCGCAATGCTGGAAAAATCCACCACCAGCTTGCCCGGCGCGGCGCCTTCGGCGACGCCGTTCGCGCCGAAGAGCACTTCGCCCGCCGCATGCTGGTCGGTGACACACATCATCACGATTTCCGACGCGCGCGCCAGCGCCGCGGGCGAGTCCATCGCCTGCGCGCCCTTCGCCAGTACCGGTGCGAGCTTTTCCTTCGTGCGGTTCCAGACGCAGACCTCGTAGCCGGCGGCGAGCAGCCGCAGCACCATCGGTTTTCCCATCAGGCCGATGCCGATGAACCCGAGCTTCACCGTGCGCCTCCCCTGTGCGTCACCGCGCCATGGAACGCCGAGCTGACGAGCGCGGCGTATTTCTCCAGCGCGCCCGAAAGCCTGCGCTGCGGCATCCTGGCCTTTCGTTTCTTCAGCTCGCCGGCGGGAACGAGCAGTTCCAGCCTTGCCGTCTCGGCATCTATGACGATGCAGTCGCCCGAGCGCACGAGCGCGATCGGGCCGCCGGCGGCCGCCTCCGGCGACACATAGCCCACCATCATTCCGCGCGTCGCCCCCGAGAAGCGCCCATCGGTGACCAGCGCCACGCGCTCGCCCATGCCCTGCCCGTACAGAAGCGCCGTGACGCCGAGCATCTCGCGCATGCCGGGGCCGCCGCGCGGACCCTCGTAGCGGATGACGAGCACCTCGCCCGGTTTGTACGCGTGCCGGCGCACGACCTCGACGCACGCCTCCTCGCTGTCGAATACGCGCGCGCGCCCCTCGAACCTGAGCGACCTCAATCCCGCCACCTTGATGAGCGCGCCGTCGGGGGCGAGGCTGCCCTTGAGCACCACCAGGCCGCCGCTGGGCAGGATCGGCTCGCGGCGCACCACCTCGCCGTCCGCGCCGCGATGCTCTTTCAGCGCCTGTTCGAGCGTGCCACCGTCCAGCGTCAGGCAGTCGCCGTGAAGCAGCCCGCGGCGCAGCAGCTCCTTCAACACTGCGTACACGCCGCCCGCCTCGTGCAGGTCCTTCGCGAGATACTTTCCGCCCGGTTTTAGGTCGGCGAGATAGGGCGTGCGCCTCGCCACGCGCGCCAGATCGTCGAGCGAGAAGCGGATGCCCGCCTCGTGCGCGATCGCGGGAATGTGCAGCCCGGCATTGGTCGAGCCGCCGGTGGCCGCGACCGCCGCACAGGCGTTCTCAAGGCTCTTGCGGGTCACCAGCTCGCGCGGCAGCGGCCCGCCGCGCCTGAGGATCTCCATCGCGACGCGGCCGCTCCGGCGCGCGAGCTCCGAGCGCTCCGAAGCGACCGCAGGCAGTGTCGCCGATCCGGGAAGCGCAAGGCCGAGCGTCTCGGCGACCATCGCCATGGTGTTGGCGGTGAACTGGCCGGGACAGGCGCCGGGCGTCGGAAGACACGCGTGCTCCAGCGCATCCAGCTCCTTTCGGCTCACCGTGCCGGCGTAGACGCCGCCCACCGCCTCGTAGGTGTCGAGCACAGTGATGTCGCGGCCGTGGAGTCTGCCGGGCAGCGCCGCGCCGCCGTAGAGGAACACCGACGGTAGATTGAGGCGCACCATCGCCATCATCATCCCCGGCAGCGTCTTGTCACAACCAGCGATCGCGACGAGCGCGTCATAGGCATGGCCTCGCGCCACCGCCTCGACGCCGTCGGCGATGATCTCGCGCGAAGGCAGCGAATAGCGCATGCCGGCGTGGTTCATGGACATCGAGTCTGCCACCGCGATCGAGGCAAAATCGAAGGGCGTGCCTCCGGCCTCGCGCACACCCTCGCACGCCTGCTTCGCCAGCGCGCCGAGCAGCGCGTTGCACGGGGTCACCCGCCCGTCGGCGGACACCACCCCGGCGAACGGGCGCGCGATCTCGGCGTCGCCCAGCCCCAGCCCGCGCAGGAAGGCGCGGTGCGGCGCGCGGTCCATGCCCTCGACCGTGACGCGCGAGGGCAGGATCCGGATCGTCAACCTGTTGGCACGCGCCATGGACCGGCGCGCCGCGTCTGTGCTGGAAGCGGGCCTTGGGAGTGAGGAGTCGCCATGTTCCGCTTCATTCTAGCCGTCCTCGCCGCAGCGATCGTGGCGCCGGCGGCCCTCGCGCAGGCCTATCCGGCGCCCACGGTAAAGATCATCGTTCCCTACGGTGTCGGCGGCCCGGCCGACATCTACGGCCGGTTCACCGCCGCGCGGCTTTCGGAACCCGGCAGCGCCGCGCGCGATCCTCGAGCGCCTGAACGCCGAGATCGTCAAGGTGCTCAACGCGCCCGAAGTGAAGAAAGCTCGGGGCAAGCGGGGCGCGCAGGCGATGCCGATGGCGGTCGCCGAGTTCGAGCGGTTCCTCGGCGACGAGATCGCCAAATGGGGGCGGCCCCGTCCGGGCGACCGGAATGAAGCCCGAGTTGCTCAGAGCCCCCGCCGCGCCGCGCGGCTGCGGCGCTTTCCGCGGGTAACCGCGCCCTTGCGCAGCTCGGAGCCGAAGTTGAAGCGGTTGGTACCCAGTTCTTTTGCGCGCTCGCGCATCAGGCGCTCGGCCTCCGACTCCATCGCGAGCTGCGCGCCGTACTTGCGTTTCATCGGTGCTCCGGAGGAAGAGATTCTCTTGGAAGCCCAGCATGATACCCTGAACCGCCCCGGAATCTCCGGAGACTCCATTTCTTGAGAGGGTGGAGTTCATGAACACAACGAAGAGGTATTCACCGGAAGTCAGGGAGCGGGCGGTTCGGTTGGTCTTTGAGCACGAGGCCGAGCATGACTCGCAGTGGGCGGCAATTGAGTCGATCGCGGCGAAGATGGGCTGCACCGCGGAGACGCTGCGCAAATGGGTGCGGCAGGCCGAGCGCGACCGAGGTCGGCGTGCGGGAGTAACCAGCACGGAGCGTGAGCGCCTCAAGGGTTTGTCTACACGGCCTTCGTCATCGACGTGTTCGCCCGGCGCATCATCGGCTGGCGCGTGGCGCGCTCGATGCCTGCGGAGCTCGTCCTGGGCGCGCTTGGAGCAAGCCATTTGGGCGTGCCGGGGTTCAGGGCGTCGTGCACCACAGCGACCACGGCAGCCTAGTATCTGTCGATCCGCTACTCCGAGCGCCTCGCCCAGGTCGGCGCTCAACCCTCTGTGGGCAGCGTGGGCGACTCCTACGACAACGCGCTCGCCGAAACGGTGATTGGGCTCTACAACACCGAGGTCATTCACCGGCGCGGGCCTTGGCGCGGAGTCGATGACGTCGAATACGCGACGCTCGAATGGGTGGACTGGTTCAATCATCGTCGGCTGCTCGAGCCGATCGGCAATGTCCCGCCCGCGGAGCTCGAAGCGTCGTATCATCAGTCAACGGGTCAGTTGCCCATGGCAGCCTGACTCAAACCAGGAGCTCTCCGGAAAAGCCGGGGCGGTTCATCATGCTCAGCTCCGCCTTCCCCTACCAAGCGCTCTATCTCGCCGCCGCCCGCGCGCTCGACTCCCCGTAACCCCGCCCGAGTGCTGCCCCCGGCACGCTGACAAACAACGGGGGTAAGGGGAACTTTGCCCGAAAACCAAGCAACACCCTCGCAACGACGCGCTTTGCCAGCAAATTCGCAAAAACCGACTTCCCGATCCCCGCTCGAACCAAAATCAGACTACTCGTGAAATATGCAGGCTAGCAGAGTTCGGTCAGCAGGTGCGCACGCCAAAGCGCCGCTTCGTGCTCTGGCCGGAAGAATCCGAAATGGCCGATTCGCTTCACGCTGACATCTTCGGGCGCGATGCGCTTGAGCGTGACCGGCGCCTGCGTGTACTGTGCGTGCAGCGAATCGATATTGCGGGCCGACATGTACTCGTCGTCGGTGAACGAAAGCGAGACCACCGGCATGCGGACCGACTCGTACCGTGCGCGCGCCTCCTCGCCCTCCGCGCCCGCCGCGTACTCGGGGTGAAGGCACCAGCGGCGCCATTGCTCCATCACGCCGCGCGGCAGGTTGCCCACCTTGCGCAGGCGCCTTCCCGGAAAATACCCGGCGATGCGAACCGAGAGCGGCGCCAGCACGAACCACAGCCACCACGCCACGCGCCGCAAAGGCGGGGCGTTCTCCCGCCAGTACCCGCTGCCGGCGGCCACCGTGATGATCTTGCTCACACGCTCCCGGTTCGGAACGAACGGCAAAATCTGCCCGCCGAGGCTGTGGCCGATCCAGTAGAGCGGCTTGTCGGGCGCGCGCGCCGACAGGGCGTCGATCAAGGCGGCGCAGTCGAGCCGCGCCCAGTCCAGTATGCTCGCCTGGAAGCCCCGCAGAGTTCCCGTGCGCGACAAACCGACGCCGCGGTAATCGAACGTCGCGGCGAGGAACCCTTCCCGCGCTAGCCAGGCGGCGAAAGGAGCGTAGTAGCTCTGCGTCGTTCCCATCGCCCCGACGACCAGCACGGCCGCCCGCGCGGGACCTCCAGGCGCGAAAAAGCGGACAACGAGCGAATGCCCGTCCGGCGCGCTGATTCGATGCTGGGCGAATCCGGGCTTGAACGCGTCGGTCAGCACATGTCGTCCAGCAAGCCGAAAACAAGCCGATGCCAGCGACCCCAAGCCTGCTCCCTAAGCTCGACCGCGATCCGCAAACGGGCATCGACGCCTGGGTCACTCGACGCGAGGGGACTACCCTTTCCAGCGCCGAAGACTCCGTCAAGTTCCACGCACTGATGGCAAATCCCGTTCTTGGCGATCAGGGCGCACGTGGTTCCGTACCGGTCGCTCATGTACTTGCGCGCTTCCTGCAGCCAGTTCTTCGCCTGCGCCGGCCTCGCATCGAGCAGATCGGAGACTTCGGCGAGGGAAAAACCATGCACCTCCTTGAGCAGCAGCGCGGCCGCCTTTCGTTCCGGGAGATTGCGTAACGTGCACGCGAGGCATGCGACGAGGTGCTCGCGCGCGATCGACCTGGTCTCAGGCGACCCGAACATCGCCTTCGATTGCTCGAGCAACTCCGCGCTGGCCTCGGCCGCAGCGCGCAAGTCGAAGATCATTGTTTCCCGCCACGTCGAGTGCCGGCGCAATTCGTCGAACGCGAGGTTGGTCGCGACCTTGAAGAGCCACGCCCGAATCCCTTCGTCCGTATCGGGGAGGCGGTCGGAGGCCTCGAAACAGCGCACAAATGCCGTCTGCGCCAGCTCCTCCGCGACCTGCGGCCGGACGACCAGCCGGCAGAGATAGGCCGTGAGCTCCCTCCTCGCGCGCTCGAAATGCCGGGCGAGCGATTCGTCCATCCGTTTTTCCGGCGCCGACCGTCTTGGAGGATAGGGACCGGAACGCGGCGAAGGGGCATCGGCCATGACGATAGGCTCGCTGTTCGAAGGGCGGAATGCAATCATATTCGCGGCGACCGGCGCAATCGCCAGGGCTGTTGCCGCCGAGCTGGGCCGACAGCGGGCAAAGCTGTTCCTCAGCGCTCGCGACCGGCATCGGCTCGACGCCCTTGTCGACCGGCTCGTCCGTGAGAGCGGCGCGAACGTGGACGCCGCTCTCGTCAATGCAGAGGATCAAGCCGAGGTGGACGACTACCTGAAGGCCCTTGCGCATCGTGGTGTCCATCCTGAGCTCGTATTCAACGGCATCGGCGTCGATCCGGCCGACGCGCAGTACGGAGAACGTTCCGAGACCGTGGTGCTGGAAAGCTTCGTTGCGCCGCTGGCGCGGATCGTCGGTTCCCAGTTTCTTACCGCGACGCGCGCGGCAGGCCGCATGGCTGCCTCGCGTCCCGGCGTGATCGCGCTGCTGAGCTCGTCGCTGGCGCGATCTGCGATTCCCCACATGGCGGGCATCACGGCCGCAAGCGACGCGGTGGAAGGACTGGCGCGCGTGCTCGCCGCCGAGTATGCGCCCCGCGGCATCCGGGTCGCATGCGTCCGCCTCGATGCGATACCGGAAACGCGGACTATCCTGATGTCCATGGCCGCCAACGCGAAGACCCTCGGCGTTTCGGTAGAACAATTCGCGGCATCCATCTCGTATGGAAAGCGCAGCGCGCGCGTCCTGACGCTGGCGGACGCGAGCCGAGCGATTGTGCACGTGCTGTCGGACGGCGGGACGGCTCTGTCCAGCCTGCCCGTGGACATCGCCTTTCCATGAACGCCAGTACATCGTCCACGTGGATCCGCGCCGCCGTCGCCGGCTGGATCGGCGGATTCGCAGGTAATGCGCTGCTTGGGGCGGCCTTCTCCAGTGCCTGGGTGAGGGGCATCCTCTACGACCCGGCGCTGCAAAGCCCGCTTTTCATTTCGCTCACCCCGCAACGGAACATCGCTGTATCGGTGATTGGGCTGATTGTGCTGAGCGGCATTCATGGCGTGCTCTTCGCAATGCTCCGCCCTTCCCTGCCCGGCCGTACCTGGATCACCCGAGGGCTCTGGTGGGGATTGGCGATCTGGGCCATGTACTGGCTGTTCCAGGAGTGGTTCATCTACGTCACACTACTTCAGGAGCCGCTGCCGCTGGCGGCGCTGGAACTCACAATCCTCCTCTGCGGAGCGCTGGTGGAAGGCGTCGTCATCGCGAGGCTGAGCCCGGCATGGGGAAGAACGTGAACGGCGGGTTCGCGAGAACCGTGTTGGCGGGGCTCGCTGGCGGGTTTGCGTTCACCGTTTCCATGTTCGTTACGTTCCGCCTGATCGGGTTCGGATGGGACGGCGAAGGAGTGCTGCTGCAGTCCGCGATCCAGAGCCCGAAGCTGGTCGCCGTCTGGACACGGCTCGAGCCGCTTCCTCTCGTCATCTCGAATCCCGTGCCGATCTTCTTCGTGCTGGTGCTTTTCTGCATAGGCCGTGCTTTCGTCTTTCGCTCGCTTGCGCGCTCGTGGCCGCCCGGGGTCTTGGCAAGGGCAGGCCGCTATGGCGGACTGACCTTTTTCCTCACGTACGCATTCTGGGAGTTGTTCACGCCCATCAACCAGTTCGGTGAACCGCTGCCGCTCGTTGCGCTGGAACTCCTGTTCTGGGCGGTCATCGCGTTCTCCGAGGCTTTAGCGATAGCCCTTGTGTTGCGACCCGAGACGAGGACCCGTGCGTGACGGGCGCCTGCCTTGGTCGCAAGGCCAAGTTCTCCTGCGCACTCGGTGTTTGAAAACGCTTGACCGTCGCCCCGCGCCGCTTGTGTTCCCGGTGTCGGCTCCGCCACGTCCATCGCTGCGACCTTGCGCTGCCTGCTACTGATTATGTAGCATGGCGCCATGCGCCGTCCAGCCGGGCTACTTGCGCGAGCGCGCCGCCGTGCGCCGCCGGCCAATTGCCTTTCGACGAGGCTCGGCGCAGCGTGTCGCG
>JBFMFX010000025.1:0-41488 GCA_040752005.1 Pseudomonadota bacterium
TGAGTCCAGGCACACGACAATCGTAAAGTTCCATGTCTGTCAAAGGTTGATCTATCGCAAGAATGCGGCCGTCGCATATTGACGCAGATCAAATCTCCGCCAATGAAACGGCGGCTGGGCGGGCCGCTACGTCAAGCGCTGGTTCTTGTGGGCTATGCGCCCGGGTCTGACCCTGTTTTTGAACAAAAAAACGGGTGCCTTGCGGTACCCGTCGGATGGTATTTCCGCCTTGGGCGACGCTCGGAACGCGCGGCGCAGGGTGAGCGGCTACATCCTCGGGTCTTCGCCCGCGGCGGTTGCGTCGGATGATACCGCCACTCAGGCTGCGCCGCCGTGTACTGCTTCTCCAGCGCCTCGACCGTGTCCCAGTCGAACTGCAGCTCCTGGGCGAAGTCCTTGACAGAACTGGATGGGCAGCACCGCCCCATGTAATAGGCGAAGCGCTTGTTGAAGATCCCGGCGCTCGCGCTTCACCGTGCCACAGCTTTTGCGCCGCACCTCGAATTCGAGATAGATGCGCTCATCGCCGCAGACTGGATTAATTCGCGGTGCGGAGACTGTCCGACCTCCAGTCCCGCGGCCTTGCCGATCGCGAGCTGGCAATCTCCGCGTGGGCGGGGCGCGGAACGACGCGCCTCAGCGACAACACCGAGCTCGCGCTTTCCTGACCATTTGCGCTACCGCAAACAGCCCCGACGCGCCCAAGGCGCGACAAAGTGGCGCCGCCCCCGGTCCGTGAAGCCGCTATCGGGCGCGCGCGCGGGTTTCGCGCGCGAGCACCTCGGTGGCGGCCTCCAGGGCCCCGAACTGGGCAGCGAAATCGAGCCCGTTCGCGCGCTCGATCATGCGGCCCATGTCCGAAGAGATGAGCCAAGCGTCGCCGCGCGGGTTGCACTCGATCACCCACAACTCGCCCGTGTCGGCGTCACGCACAATGTCGGTGCCGAGCAGCGGCTGCTCCGGAAACGCGCTGTGCGCGCGCTCGCCGAGCGCGATCACGTCGGCATCGAACGCGAGCGCGTAGCGCGAGTCCCGCTTGTTCGAGACCACCGTGATGCCGCCGCGCGCCTTGAAGTCCCAGCGCGACTCGAGCGGCCGGTACTCGTGGCTCGCCTCGCAGCGCCAACAGAGCAGCGTGCGGCCGAAGAGCGTCACCACGCGGTAATTGGACGGCCATCTTCCGGTGTAAACGAAGCGCTGCGCGAGCAGCGGCGCCTTGCGCACCGGGTGGTCCTCGGGATAGCTCTCGGGCGCCCGGTAGCGCACCCGCCCGGTCTTCTTGATGAAGATCTCCGCGCCCTTGCGCCCGAGCTCGGGCTTAACCACCACGTACGGCCCCCACTCGGCCGGGTCGAGCACGGTGTCCGGCGCGACGCGAGTCCACTTGGGCACCGGTACGCCGAGCGCCGCGAGTCGTTCGTACTGCTCGCCCTTGGGGAATTCGAATCCCTGGCACACCGCGCCGCGCGGCGGAACGAACCGCTTGATCGGCATCGGCGAGACCGTGAGCGTGGGCGCTGCGGCATCAAAGCGCGGCTCCGTCCAGCCGGTCTGCTTCGTATCCACGATGAAGACAGCGATGTCGGGCGCGCGAGCGCCGAGGCGGCGCGCGATCTCCTCGTAGTCCGCGCGGTCCTGCTTCGTCTTCTGGTGCACCAGGATTAGATTGGGCATAGAATCGCTCGACGGTCGTCGCCCAGCCTGGCGGGTCAGATTGTAGCCCACGGTCTCCTGGCAAAGGGGGTCCGAATGAATAGATTCGCAGTGTGCGCGGTTCTTGCCGCGGTGGTACCCGCGGGTTGCGCGTCTTTCGACGGCCGCGGGTTGGTCGCGGGACGATCGACTGCGGCGGAGGTCGAGGCGCTAATGGGCGCGCCTGTCGAGCGAATCTCGCTTCCGAGTGGGGACACGGTGCTCTATTTCTCGCGCCAGCCTGCCGGCCGCGCCATGTACGCGGTGACGGTCGGAGCCGACGGCGTCATGAAGTCGATCGAGCAGCGAATCACGCGTCAGAACATCGCGAAGATCGTCGCTGGCGCCTGGACCAAGAAGGACGTGCGCGAGCTGCTCGGCCCGCCCGCGCTCGCCGGACGCCTCGCGTTCAAGGCGCGCGAGTGGTGGGAATACAAATTCCGCGAGTTCCCCGACTACGAGAACCGGGTGCTGTGGGTGCAGTTCTCCGAGGACGGTGTGGTACGCGAGGTGTTCGAGACGCTCGATCCGGAGTACGTCAGGCCAGCGGGTGCGCAATAGGCGGGCAAATCGGTCGAACAACAGGATTGTGCCGAACGTAGCTGAACGTTGGAAGGCGGCGGTTTGCCCGGTGAATCCGGAAGAATCGGGTTTGCCGGACCGAACAACTCGCCACCGGCACCGCCGAATGCAACGGAGCGCGAAAACGAGGGCCGCGCGCCCTGCGCGTGGTGGCCCGCAACGACCGGCGCGCGATCGAGCGCTCGGTGAAGGAGAGGCTCGCCGACGGAGGGCGGCTCGTGCTGCCGATCCTGTCGCCGGTAACTGAAGCCCCGGGCGCAGCTCCACGCGGGTGGGTGCGCTGCCACGGCAGCCAGGGCGGGCGGGTGCCGCTCGAGGACCGGCAACTGCGGCTGCGCCGACCCCGGCTGCGGGATTCGCGGGGCGAAGTGGCGAGATTGCGGCCTGCGAGCGCCTGAAGCGCGATCCGGGTAAGGGCACGAGGCTGCGCCGGATGGTCATCGCCGACAGGAGCGTGCGCGATCAGAACCGCGCGGGAATGCGCGCAGCTTTCAAGGTCCCGGCCGCCGGGGAACACGAAGAAGCTGCGTACCCGCGCCACTTGGCTCAAGGCCGAGCATGCCGACGCGGCGGCGAGTCTGAGGGAAGGAATCGACGAGATGCTCACCGTGAACGAGCTCGGGCTCACGCCCGCGCGCGTACGGTGCCTGGCTGCGGCCCACATCGTCGAGAACCCCAACGGTACGCTGCGTGTGATCGCGCGGTGCGTGAGCCGCTGGCGCGATCGCGCGATGATCGAGCGCTGCGCAGCGCTCGCGTACCTGCAAGCCGAGCGGCGCCTGGCAAGATTCAGGGTCCTCGGGATCTCTCGATCCTCGCGCAGGCGCTGGATCGTACCGAGCACAAGGTTGATCGGCAGGTGAAAGCCGCTTAGCCTATTGACCCCGCCACCCGAGAACCTCCAACTGAAAGCGGGACACGGCTGTGTCGCGGCTCGACAGCTTCATTCGCCGGCTCGAAGCGCAACGCGCCTGTTTGGATTGGGCTTGCGCGATCGTCGCCGATGTGCCTGGGGTAGTGCTCGAGTTGGGTCTCGGGAACGGCCGCACTTACGATCATCTGCGCGAGCGGCTCGGCGCGGCGCGGGAAATCTACGCCTTCGATCGCCGGCTCGACGCCCATCCCAGCTGCGTGCCGCCGGCAAACCGATTGCTGCTGGGCGAGTTGCGCCGTGCTTTGCCGCGCTTCGACCGGCGGCCGGTCGCCCTTGCCCACGCCGACCTTGGCTCGGGCGACGCCGAGGCGAGCGCGGCGCTCGCACGCTGGCTCGGCCCCGCCTTGGCGCCGTTGATGGCACCGGGCGGCGTTGTGCTTTCCGATCAACCCCTCGCCGATCCGCGCCTGCTGCCGGCCGCGCTGCCCGCAGGGGTTCCAGACGGTCGTTACTTCATTTACCGGCGCGCGTGAACCACCGACCTGATAGCGCGACGCTGCGGCTGTGCCGTCGGACCACGACTTCTCCTCCGAGTAGTCGTAATCAGGAACGCCCGGTCGGTTCGCCCGCTGCTCATCGTAAACTCCGCGAAGAACCAAATAAAAGGGCGTCCGAAGACGCCCGCTGGAGTCGGCCAGCCAGGACCCCCCTGACCGGCCGGCTGGACCCTTCAAGAACTCAATACGAGTGGCGTATCCCGAAAGAGATGATCCGTCCGTCTTCCCCCGCCAAAGGCGCCGAATTCGCGGAGCCCGTGCTGCCGACGGCGTTGCCGAAGAAGTTGAACGCTGCGACCCCTTCGTTGGTGATCTTGCCGTAAGCGAGCGAAACGTTGGTACGCTTGGACAGAGCGTAGGCGTACATCAGCGCCCACATCTTCGCACCATCCTGCGCGGCGGTCGCCGTGTCGTCGCGCGCCCTGGTGTAGTGCGCGAGGAAGTTGTGCGGCCCGGTCGTGTAGCGGATCGGGATTGAGAACGCCGTGCGCTCGCTCAGCTTGGTCCCGACCGGCACCGCGCCGACGGTGGCCGCCGCGTTGAGCCTGGTCTTGTTCCACAGGAGGCCCAGCTTGAATCCGCCCCAAGTGTAATAGCCGTAGAGCTGATTGCTGCGCTGGTCCGACGATGCCAGTTGTCCGGCCGCGGTGCCGCCCGCAGCCGTAACCGGCGCATCCGCCTTGCTGTCCCAGTAGCTGTAGGCAATGGACCAGTTCGCGGCAGTGAAAGTCGGGTTCAGCATCCAAGCCCGGCCCTTACGCGCGGTGTTGCCGGCGGTCAAATCGGCCTCCGTGACCCCCGTGCCGTTCGCGTTGAACGAATAGCCGATGTCCAATGTGAACCCGCCCCAGTTAGGCGAGGACCACATGAGGGAGTTGGGGGTACGGCTCGCGTTGGCGATCGCTACTGCGCCCGCGCCAGCGAAGTCCACCAGCGCGTCTGGCCGCATCCGGAGCTGTCCGAACATCGGCCAGCCGTCCCAGGGCGTCTTGTAGCGGTGGAGGTTGTGCCGGCCAGCGGTGAAGCGGCCAGCCGATTTGGTGCTGATCCCGACATAGGACACGCCCGCGGTCGAGATCGCGCCCGTGTCAATGTTGGGCCTCACGTCGAGCCTCACGAGCGCCGACATGCCGCCGCCGAGATCCTCCCGCACGCTGAAGATAATCCGCGAGGAATCGTCGCTCATGCGGGACTCGCTCGCCGTCGTGCGCGTCGCGGCCGGCTGGCTGAACTTGATGTTGTCGACCGTCGCGCCGACGAAGCCGCTGATCGTCACGCTCGATTGCGCAAGCGCGACGGCCGGTAACGCAAACACGCCTGCCACCGCTGCCGCCAGAAGTTTCTTGTTCACGCAGTGAACTCCCTAGATGATCTAACCCAGCCGAGCCGGCCTTCCGTCAGAAGTTGTGGCGCACGCCAAAAATGAGCGCGCGCACGTCCTCGCCCGCCGTCGTTCCGGCGTTCGCGCTGCCGAGCACGATGTTGGTATAGAGGTTGTAGCCGGCGCCGCCCGCAGTCGCGTTCCCGTCATTCGTAAGCTTGGTGTACGAAAGCGAGACGCTGGTGCGCTTGGACAGGCTATAGGCGTACATCAGCGCCCACATCTTCGCACCGTCCTGCGCGGCGGTCGCCTTGTCGTCGCGCGCCTTGGTGTAGTGCGCGAGGATGTGGTGGTTGGCCCACGAATAGCGGATCGGGATGGACCAAGCCGTGCGGTTGCTGAGCTGCGTGCCGACCGCGGGAAGCCCGGCAGCCGTCGCCGCTGCGTTGAGCTTCGACTTGTTCCACATTAGGCCAAGCTTGAAGCCGCCCCAGGTGTAATAGCCGTACAGCGAGTCGCTACGCTGGTCGGAGGAACCGAGCTGCACGGCCAACGACGGCACGCCCGTCGCCGTCACCGCCGTCGGCGCGTCCGGCTTGCCGTTCCAGTAGCTGTAGCCGATGTGCCAGTTGGTGCCGCTGAAGGTCGGGTTGAGCATCCACGCCCGGCCCCTGCGCGCGGTGTTGCCAGCGGTTAGATCGGCTTCCGTAGCCCCCGCGTTACCAATCTCGGTGGCCGTGTTCCCGCCGCCAGGGTTGAACGAGTAGCCGACATCCACCGCGAACCCGCCCCATTTGGGCGAAGACCACATAAGGGAGTTCGGCGTCCGGGTCGCGTTGGCGATCGCTACCTTGCCCCCGCCCGCGAAGTCGATCAGCGAGCTCGGGTGGCTCTTCAGCCCGCCGCTCAGGCCATAGCCGTCCCAAGGCGTTTTGAAGAAGTGGAAGTTGTGGCGGCCGGCGGTAAATCGCCCCGCCGTCTTCGTGGAAATGCCGACGAACGACTCGCCGGAAGCGGCGATCGCCCCGCTGTCGGGGTTGGGCTTTACGTCGACCTTCACGATCGCGGACATCCCGCCGCCGAGATCCTCGCGCACGTTGAAGATGATGCTCGAGGATTCGTCGTTCAGCCGGCTCTCGCTCCTCGTCGTCTTGGCCGTGTCGCTGTACTTGACGTTGTCCACGGTCATGGTGATCGCGCCGCTGATCGTCACGCTCGACTGCGCGAACGCCGCGGCAGGGGCTGCGAATACGCCCGCAACCGCCACTGCCAGAAGTTTTTTGTTCATCCGTTGAATCTCCCAATTTTTGATGCCATCGGTTGATGCCATCGGGCGGCAGACGGGACGATCGATTCCGCACACCACCCGGCTCGAACCCCTCATAGAGGTGAGAAGTCGCACGCATTCTCCGCCAGGGCGTCCTTCCGAAGCAACGGAACCGGTTCGTTTCCCGGGATTTTCCGGCCTTTGCGTTGCATCCGCGCAACACTTTCGAGTCTCTTTGAAATCAATGGGTTGAAAATGACCGGCGCGCCGGGCGGAGCGTGGCGCAGGTTCGCCCCAGAGAAAGGCCGCCGTGCCGACTGATCGTCCCCCGGGCCGCGTGCGAGCGGCTCTGCGCCGGTTCCGGCAGGCGAGGCGTCCGACAACCGGCCCGGCGGATTTCCCCTGCCCGGTACGCGGGCTACGCGAACAGCCGCGCGAGCGCCGCGCCTGGGTCGGGTGCGCGCATGAAGGCTTCGCCGACCAGGAACGCGCCGACGCCGGCGCGCCTCAAGTGCTCGACGTCGGCAGGCGAGGAAATCCCGCTTTCGGTGACGACGATGCGGCCTTGCGGCACCGCGGCGGCGAGCTCTAGCGTGGTTTCGAGCCGCGTCTCGAAGCTGCGCAGGTTCCTGTTGTTGATGCCGATGAGCGGGGTTTGCAGCGCAAGCGCGGCTTCGAGCTCCGCCCGGTCGTGCACCTCGGCGAGTACCGCCATGCCGAGGCGGGTGGCGATCGCCTCCAGCTCGCGCATCGCCGCCGGCGCGAGCGCCGCGGCAATCAGCAGGATCGCGTCGGCGCCGATGGCGCGCGACTCGTACACCTGATACGGCTCGATCACGAAGTCCTTTCTCAGCACCGGAAGCGCGCACGCAGCGCGCGCCGCTGCAAGGTGCTCGGGCGCGCCGCGAAAGAATTCGCGGTCGGTGAGCACCGATAGGCAGGCGGCGCCGGCGGCTTCGTAGCTTTGCGCGATCGCGGCCGGATCGAAGTCTTCGCGAAGCAGCCCTTTGGACGGGCTTGCGCGCTTGATCTCGGCGATCACCGCCGGCTTACCGGCGGCAAGCTTCGTGCGGATCGCGCCAGCAAAATCGCGCGGCGCGGGAGCCGCCCGCGCCCGGCGTTCTATCTCGGCGGCGGGCACGGCGCCGGCCGCGGCCGTCACTTCGGCGCGCTTGGCGGCGAGGATGCGCTGGAGGATGTCGCTCAGGCTGCGGTAAGTTCCAGGCGGCGCTCGATGCGCTCGATGCGGGACTCGAGCCGGTCCAGGCGCACATGAACGACGCCGAGATCGCCGTGAACGTTCGCGATGCTCCGCTCGATGAGCGTGAGGCGTTCCTCGACGGAATTCAACCGCGCACGCAATTCGGCGAACTGCTCGCGCGTTTCCCCGCGCAGCGCCTGCAGGTCGTTGCGCAGCACCTTCAGGTGCTCAAGGATCAGGTTCTCGACGCCTTCGGTCATCGTCCGCCGTGCAGGGCTCGAGGGCAAAGTGTATCAAGTCCCGCGCCCGCCGGCCGGCTGGCCGCCGCGTGCAGTCGCTTAGCATAGGCCAAAGGAGTTCGCGCCGATGGGATTTGCGCTACGCGATTCCGGCCGCCACACCTACGCCGATTATCTCGGCTGGGCAGAAGACGAGCGCTACGCGCTCATCGACGGGCTTGCCTGGTGCATGGCGCCCGCGCCGAAACTCGTGCATCAGGAGGTGGCGGGAGAAATTTACCGGCAGCTCGTCAATGCCCTTCAGAGCAAGCCCTGCCGCGCGCTGATCGCCCCGGTGGACGTGCGGCTGCCGAGGGCAAGAGAGACGAGGAAGTGGACACCGTGGTGCAGCCCGACGTGCTCGTCGTCTGCGACCCGGGAAAGCTCGACCGGCGCGGGGCGCGCGGAGCGCCGGATCTGGTCGTCGAGGCGGTTTCGCCGGCGAGTGCGAGCCACGATCATGTGGTAAAGCGCGCGATGTACGAGCGCACCGGCGTGCGCGAGCACTGGCTGGTGCATCCGTGGGACCGCCTGCTGACGCGCTATCGTTTCGCCGGCAGCGAGTACGGCAAGCCGGAAGTGCAGGAACTCGCGGGTGAGACGTCGGTTGCGATGCTCCCTGGGGTCGCGATCCACTGGGACGCGCGCGCCGCAACCTCGAGGCGCTCGGCCTGCGGCAAAGGCGCGCGCTCGTGTTCGGCTCCGTGGAGCGCGGCGATTTCACCGCCGAGAGCGACACCGACCTGCTGGTGGTGAGCGACGAGCTGCCGGCCGACCTCCGGGCGCGGCTCGATCTGCTGTTTTCCGTGCGCGAGCTGGCGCCGGAGGTCGAGCCGATCGGCTGGCGCGAGGACGAGTGGCGCCTGCGCGAGGGCGCGGGCGACCCGTTCGTCGCGCTGCTCAAGCGCGAAGGTCTGGAACTGGTGCCGTAAGGCGCGCACGGCCTCTGCGCGGCTTGCGCGCGGCTCGCCGTCAGGCCGAGGCAAGCTCCAGGCGCCGCTCGATGCGCTCGAGCCTTTTCTCGATCGCGTCCATGCGGCCATGAAGGAGCGCGCTGTCCCCTTGCAGCGCCGCCATCTCGGCGCGCAAGGCAGCCATCTGCGTCTCGACGGACGTCAGGCCCTGCTTGAGCATGCCGGCGTCGTCGCGCAATTGCGCGATGTCGCCGCGCATCGCCCGCAGGTGTTCGAGGATGAGGTTTTCCGTCTGCACGGTCACGAAGGCCGACTATACGCCGGCAGGCGGCGAAGGCGCCTTTTCGCGCCGCTTCCCACCCCAGTCGTTCAGCCGATCGCGAAGCCGGCGCCCTCGTACAAGCTGCGCGTATCTGCGGCGGCGGTCGCGGGCAAAGTACTACGCTCTGCCCCTCCGGCCCCCACCGGCGCCGCGCCCGTTCGCCCCCGGGTAGCGGCCACCGTCAGCCGCCGCCTTTCACCTTCTTCGTGAAGGCGATGAACTCCTCCAGTTTCTTTCGCGCCGCGCCGCTCGCGATCGCGCGCCGGGCGCGCGCGATCCCGGATTCGAGCGATTTCGCCACCCCTGAAACGTAGATCGCCGCACCGGCGTTAAGCAGCACGATGTTGAGCGCCGGGCCCGGCTGGTTGTCGAGCACCGCGAGGATCATGCTCTTCGATTCCTCGGCGGTGTTCACCTGGATCGCGCGCCGGTCGTACAGCTCCAGGCCGAACTGCGACGGATGGATCTCGTACTCGCGGATCTCGCCCTTCGCGAGTTCGCCCACCATCGTCGGGCCGGAGATCGAGATCTCGTCCAGGCCGTCCAGGCCATAGACCACCATCACGTGCTTGGAGCCCAGGCGCTGCAGCACCCGCACCTGGATGCCGACCAGGTCGGGGTGAAAGACCCCCATGACCTGGTTCTTCGCCCCGGCCGGATTGGTGAGCGGCCCGAGGATGTTGAAGATCGTGCGCACGCCGAGCTCCTTTCGCACCGGCGCGGCGTACTTCATGGCGGTGTGGTGCGCCGGGGCGAACATGAAGCCGACGCCGGTCTTCTCGATCGCCTGCGCCACCTGCTCGGGCCCGAGCGCGATGTTCGCCCCGAGCGCCTCCAGCACCTCGGCGCTGCCCGCGGACGAGGACACCGCACGCCCCATGTGCTTGGCGACCCGGGCACCGGCGGCGGCGGCGACGAACGCCGCAGCGGTGGAGATGTTGAAGGTGTGGGCGGCATCGCCCCCGGTGCCGCAGGTATCCACCAGATGCCGGTCGTCGGCCAGCTTGACCGGGGTGGCGAACTCGCGCATCACCTGGGCGGCGGCGGCGATTTCGCCGATCGTCTCCTTCTTCACCCGCAGCCCGATGATGAAGCCAGCGATCTGTGCCGGGGTGAGTTCCCCGCGCATGATCTGGCGCATGACGTGCAGCATCTCGTCGTGGAACACCTCGCGGTGCTCGACGGTGCGCTGGATCGCTTCCGCAATTCCGATTTTCATGTCGCTCTCCCTTCGAGAAAGTTGCGCAGCATGTCGTGGCCGTGCTCGGTAAGGAGCGCCTCCGGGTGGAACTGCACGCCTTCGACGGCGAGGCTGCGATGGCGCAGTCCCATGATCTCGCCGTCGTCGGAGCAGGCGCTCACTTCCAGCTCCGCAGGCAGCGTCGCGCGCTCGACCGCAAGCGAGTGATAGCGCGTCACCGTGACCTCGGGCGGCAGGCCGGCGAACACGCCGCGGCCGTCGTGGCGGATCGCCGAAGTCTTGCCGTGCATGACGCGCTGCGCGCGCACCACGCGGCCGCCGAATGCCTGCCCGATCGCCTGGTGCCCGAGGCACACGCCCAGGATCGGCACGCGGCCGGCGAGCAGCCGGATCGCCGCAAGGCTCACGCCCGCCTCGTTCGGCGTGCACGGTCCGGGCGAGATGACCAGGTGCGAGGGTGTCATCGCGGCGATCTCCTCGGCGCTCGTCTCGTCGTTTCGCACCACCTTCACCTCGCAGCCGAGCTCGGCGAGGTACTGAACGAGGTTCCAGGTGAAGGAATCGTAGTTGTCAATCACCAGCACCATCACGCACCCCCGGCGGCGATGGCGGCCGCGGCAAGGAGCGCGCGCGTCTTGGCGAGCGTCTCCTGCCATTCGGACCTCGGGTTCGAGTCGGCGACGATTCCGGCCGCCGCCTGCGCGTGCAGGCGACCGTCCTTCAGCACCGCGGTGCGGATCGCGATCGCGACATCCATGTCGCCGTTGAAGCCGAGCCAGCCCACCGCGCCGGAGTACACGCCGCGCCGGACCGGCTCCAGCTCGTCAATGATCTGCATCGCGCGCACCTTGGGCGCTCCGGTGACGGTGCCGGCGGGAAACGCGGCGCGAAAGACATCGAGCGCGTCGCGCCCCGGCGCGATCCGCCCCTCGACGTTCGAGACGAGGTGCATGACGTGCGAGTAGCGCTCGATCACCATCCGCTCGGTGACGCGCACGCTGCCAGAGGCGGCGACGCGCCCGACGTCGTTGCGGCCGAGGTCTATCAGCATCACGTGCTCGGCGCGCTCCTTGGGGTCGGCGAGCAGCTCGCGTTCGAGCGCGGCGTCTTCTTCCGGCGTCGCGCCGCGCGCCCGGGTGCCGGCGATCGGGCGCAGCGTGATCCGCTCGCCCGAGAGGCGGACCATGATCTCGGGCGAGGCGCCGATCACGTGGTGATCGCCCATGTCGAAGTAGTACATGTAGGGCGAGGGGTTCACCGAGCGCAACGCGCGGTAGAACGCGATCGGGCTTGCGCCGAAGGGCACGCTCGTTCGCTGCGAGATCTGCACCTGCATGCAGTCGCCGGCGAGGATGTAGTCCTTTACGCGCCGGACCGCGGCGAGGAACTCGTCCTCGGTGAAGCTGCGCGCCGGCGCGGCGGCGCTCGCCGCGCCGCAGGCGTCGCCGTCCAGCACCAGCGACTCGGCAAGCGGCGCGGCAAGGCGCGCGCGCAGGCTCGCGAGCCGCGCCTGCGCCGCGGCAAGCGCCGTCGGCTCGCGCGGATCGGCGTACACCACCAGGTAGAGCTTGCCGAGCACGTTGTCCACCACCGCCAGTTCGTCCGAGACGAGAAGCAGCACGTCGGGCGTGCCGATCGGATCGGGCTTTTCGGCGCCGAGCGCCTTGGGCTCGATCTGGCGCGCCAGCTCGTAGCCGAAATAGCCGGCAAGGCCCCCGCCGAAGCGCAGTGCCGGCGGCAGCGGGGCGGCGCGCTCGCGGCCGAGGTACGCGCGCACGTAGTCGAGCGGGTCGGTGTCCTCGATGCGCTCGATCTCGACGTCGTTGCCGCGCGCGTCGCGCAGCAGCCGCCGCACCGTGCGGCCGCGCGCCTCGATCCTCTCGGCGCAGGCAAGACCGATGAAGGAGTAGCGGCCGGAGCGCTCGCCGCCCACGACCGATTCGAGCAGATAGGAATAAGGCTCGCCGGCGAGCTTCAGGTACACGGCGAGCGCGGTGAAAAGGTCGGCGCGCGCCTCGGCGACGACCGGCACGCGGGTGTAGCCCGCGGCTGCGAGTTGCGGAAAATCGGGATGCATTGCCACGCTCCAACTTCTTTCGCTGGTCAAACCGGGATTGCCTGCGGCCTTGCGGGTCGGCGTCCCCCGGCCGCCCGGGGACGCGACGAGAATCTAGCGGCGCCAGGGGCGCCAGCTACGCCAGCGGAAGGAACCTGCGTCGAAGCGTGAAGCGGTCACGACGCGCGCACTATACCAGAACCGAAAAAAAACGGATCAGACCTGGGTCTGACCCGGTTTTTCCAGGCGGGCGCGGAGGTCGCGGATGGTCGCGACGTAGTCTTGGGTGCCGAAGATGGCCGAGCCGGCGACGAAGGTGTCGGCGCCAGCGGCGGCGATTCGGGCGATGTTGTCGGCCTTCACCCCGCCGTCCACCTCCAGCCAGATCTCGCGCCCGCTCGCGGCGACCGCGGCATCAATGCGGCGGCGCACCTCGGCGATCTTGGGCAGCACCGAGGCGATGAACTGCTGGCCGCCGAAGCCCGGGTTGACCGACATGAGGAGGACGAAATCGAGCTTTTCCAGCGTGTGGTCGAGCCAGGCGAGGGGAGTCGCCGGATTGAGCGCAAGCCCCGCCTTGCAGCCAGCCTCCCGGATCAGCCCGATCGTGCGATCCACGTGGTCGGACGCCTCCGGGTGGAAGCTGATCAGGTTCGCTCCCGCCCTGGCGAATTCGCCGACCAGCCGGTCCACCGGCCGCACCATCAGGTGCACGTCAATCGGAAGCGTCGTGTGCGGGCGCAGCGCGGCGCAGACGAGGGGCCCGACGGTGAGGTTGGGCACGTAATGGTTGTCCATCACATCGAGATGGACGAGGTCCGCGCCGGCGGCGGCGACCGCGCGCACTTCCTCGCCGAGACGCGCGAAATCGGCCGCGAGCAGTGACGGAGCGATGCGGTAGCGCATGGCGCGGCGATTGTAGCCTGCCTACAATGCCCCCGTGGCCGGGGAACCACGCTACAGATTCGAGGTGAGCGCCGAGGTCGCGTACCTGCCGGAGCAGTCGGACGAGGCCGCCCGGCGCTATGTCTTCGCCTACACCATGACCATCCGCAATGTCGGCGCGCTCCCCGCGCAGTTGATCAGCCGGCACTGGATCATCACCGACGCGGAGGGGCGCGTGCAGGAAGTGCGCGGTCTCGGCGTGGTCGGCCAGCAACCGGTCATCGCACCGGGCCAGGCGCATCGGTACACCAGCGGCACGGCGATCGCGACGCCGGTCGGCACGATGCGCGGCGCCTACCAGATGCTCGCCGCCGACGGCACCCGGTTCGAGGCCCCGATTCCGGAGTTCACCCTCGCCGCGCCGCGCGTGCTGCACTGAGCGGCGGACTCGACGATCAGCGCCCCTCGGCGGCCATGCGGCGCAACTGCGCGGTGGTCTTCGCCAGCCGGTCGGCGAGGATGCGGATGAGCGCGATGGCCGCGTCCGGGTTGCCGCGGATCACGTTGACGAATACGTCGCGCGAGATGCGCAGCACTTCCAGCCGCGTCTTCGCCGTCGCGGTCGCGGTGCGTGCCACGTCGCCGAAGATCCCGATCTCGCCGATGACGTCGTTTCTCTTGAGCGTGTTGACAATCAGCGGCCCGCGCGGCGTGGGCACGCTGATGTCCACCTCGCCCTCCATCACGATGTAGGCGTAATCGGGCGCGTCCCCTGCCCTGAACATCACCTGCCCGGGCTCGTAGGCGAGGCGGTCGCTGGAGAACGCGAGCAGCTTCTGCATCGCCGGGTCTATGGTGCTGAAGATCGGCACCCTGCGGATCAGCTCGAATTCCTGTTCCAGGCTCATGCGCGTGCTCCTTGCGTCGGTGCGCGATTCATGCCGCGGCGAGCAGCCGGTGGAGCGCGCCGCCGAGGGACTTGAGGTCCTCGTAGCGACCCTTTTCGGCGAGGCGCCCGCGCTCCATCACCAGCGCGTAGCCGAAGCGCGCGGCGAGATCGTGGCGCGCGAGCGCCCAGATGACGCCCTTGCCCTTGCGGTGCTCGAGAATGTTGGCGAGCACGCGGTTTTGCGACGCCGGGTCGAGGTTGGCGATCGCCGAATCGAAGATCGCCACTGCCGGGCGCTTGAGCAGCGCGCGGCCGACGGCCACCTTCTGCCGGTCGGCCGAGGCGAGGCGCGCACCGCCCACTCCCACGTGGTAGTCCAGCCCGACGCGCACCACTTCCTGCCGCAGGTCCTGCTCGTGCAGCACCTCGCGCAGCAGCGCGCCGATCCGGGTCGCGGCCTCCGCCTGGCCGCTGACGATCTTGCCGAACAGGATGTTGTCCTGGATGCTGGCGGCCCTGTTGTAGCGCGCCGGGTCGAAGAATTCGACCGCGCCGGCGAGATCCTCCGGCAGGTTCTCGCGAAAGTAGCGGCGCGCGCGCAGAATGCGCTCCTCGTAGGCCTCGTCAATGAGGCCGAGGCGGTGCCGCGCCGAGATCAACCGGAACGGCAGGCCGAGCAGGCGCTCGCGCTCCTCCTCGGTGATCGCCTCCAGCCCCGATTCGGCGATGCGGCCAAGGAGCGCCTTGTATTCCGGCAAGTCGTCGTGCCGGATGAAGCTGAAGCGCTCGAAAAACTCGTGCCCCGGGGGCAGGCCGCTGAAGAGTTCGACCATGGTTTCGGCGAGCTTGTGGCCGGTGACGAGCAGGTCGCGATCCAGCCCGGTCTCGGCGAGCACGCGCCGCACGTACGCGTTCTTCGCCAGGTTGTCGATGTCGAACGCCTTGCCGACCGGGGTGCCGAAAAGCAGGTTTTCGGCGAGCGTCGCGTTGCGGTTGTAGCGCCCGGCGTCGAAATGCTCCACCAGCGCCTGCATGCCGGGCGCGGCCATGCGCGCGCGGATCGCCTCGCGCGCGGCAAGCGCCCCTTCGGCAAGACGCGGGTGCCGGACCGGGTCCACGGCGCTGCGCAGACCCAGCTCGAAGATCGTCTCCTCCAGGTCCACCACCTTGAGCACCTCGACGATGCGCGCTTCCAGCTCCTCGGGGCCGGAGGCGCCCGCGGCCGCATAGTCCACCCAGTCGGCGTGAATGTCGAGCAGGGTCGAGCCGGTGCGCTTCGCCTCCTTCAACTGGAACTCGTGCTCCCGGGCAGCCTCGCCTTCGTAGCTCGCCTCGCGCACCGGGTGGTGCTTCAGGCCGTAGAGCAGGTTCTCGCGCACCGTGGTCGGGAAGAGGTACGACGAGGGCCCGACGTAGCCGAGCGCACGTCCAGTGACCGCCTCGGGGGCCTTGACGATGTCCACGCCGCCGATCTCGATCGAGCCGGACGTGGGCGGTACCAGCCGCGCCAGCATGAGCGCCAGCTCGCTCGCCCCGGAGGCCTGCGCGCCGAGGATCGCGACGTGCTCGGCCATATCCACCTCGAAGCTCACGTTCTCGACGATCTTGGTGCCCGCCTCGCCAGCCAGCGTCAGGTTGGAAACGCGGATCGTTCCCGACTCCGGCAGCCGCGGCGCCGCAACCGGCTTTTGCAGCTCCTTCGGCATCAGGTCCTCGCCCATGAACTGCTCGACCACCTGCGCGTACTTCAACTGCACGTCGAGCCGCTGCTGGTCCCAGTCAATCAGCTCTTTCACCGGGCTCGGCAGGTCCTTGTAGGCCCCGATCACCGCCACCAGGGTCCCGATGTCCAGCCGCCCGACGATCACCAGGTAGCCGCCCACCAGGTAAAACAGGAACGGCGCCACCTGCGACAGGAAGTTGTTCAGGAACTTGACCATGAACTTGCGCTGGTAGATCTCGAAGCGGATGCGGAAGATCCGCCCGAGGCGCGCCGAGATCTCGGCGCGCTCGTAGTTCGAGGTGTCGTGGGCGTGGATCTCGACCGCGCCGTCGGCGACCTCGGCGATGCGGCCGGCGAGCGCCCGCGCGGTAAGCTGGCGCTCCTTCGAGAGCGCGAGGATGCGCCGGCGCAGCTTCGGAATGACGAACGCCTGCACGAGCACCACCCCGAGCGCGATCGAGCCGAGGTACAGGTGCTGATAGACGATGAAAAAAAGCGCCGTGAGCGCCTGCCCGCCGAGAAAGAGCGGCGTGATCAGCGCCTCGCCGATGAAGCCGCCGAGCGGCTCGACTTCGTCCTTGATCATGCTGGCGAGTTCGGCCGATTTCACGCGCCGGAAGCGCGCCAGCGGAAAGCGCAGGATGCGGTCGAAGAGCGCGTAGCGAAGGCGCCTGAGCATGCGCTCGCCCATCCAGCCCTTCATGGTGTTGATCTGGAACTTGAGGAAGCCGCCGGCGACGATCAGCGCGAGGAACGCGAGCGTGAGGGCCACCAGATACGGCACCTGGTGCATCGGAATGCCGTCGAACACGCGCAGCGTGGCGCCGCCGAGAAAGTCGGGCAGCGTGAACGCCACGGCGAAGAACGGCACGGTGGCGTCCGGTCCGCTGAAGCGCCTGCCCTGGATCGCCTCGTTGATGATGGTCTTGGGCAGATCGAGGGTGGCGAAATAAAGCAGCATCGAGGCCACCACCAGCGGTACGATGGCGAGCTGCTCGGCGCGGCTGTGGCGCAGGATGAACCCGTAGAGCGTCCGCTCCATCGCGCGAATCATAGCCGCATGCGCGCGAATGCGTGCAATCCGGGCCGGTTCATGCGACAGTAGCCCCGGGGACACCATGGCGGCGGCGGGCGGCGGGAAATTCACGGTGCGCTTCTGGGGGGTGCGCGGCTCGATCGCGTGCGCCGGACCGCAGACTGCGCGCTACGGCGGCAACACCTCGTCGCTCGAGGTGCGCTGCGGGGAAAGGCTGCTGCTCTTCGACGCCGGCACCGGCATCCGCTACCTCGGCAACGCGCTCGCGGCCGCGCCCCCGCCCGTGGAAGGCGACCTCTTCTTCACGCACACGCACTTCGACCACGTCTGCGGCCTGCCCTTCTTCAAGCCGTTTTTCCAGCCGCGCAACCGATTTCGCGTATGGGCGGGACATCTGGGCGGCCGCCTGACGGTGCGGCAGGTGCTGTGCGAGTTCATGATGTCGCCGCTTTTTCCGGTGCCGCCGGAAGTGTTCCGCGCTGAGATGGAATACCGCGACTTCGCCGCCGGAGACACCCTCGATCCCGGCGGCGGCATCCGGCTGCGCACCGCCGCGCTCAATCACCCCGACGGCGCCACCGGCTACCGCGTCGAGTACGGCGGCAGGGCGCTTTGCTATGTCACCGACACCGAGCACGTCCCGGGCGTGCCGGACCGCAATGTGCTCGGGCTGATCGAGCGCGCCGACCTCGTCATCTACGACTGCATGTACACCGACGAGGAATACGCGCGCGGCGACATCGTCGGCTGGGGGCACTCGACCTGGCAGGAGGCGGTGCGCCTCTGTCGCGCCGCGGGCGCGAAGCGCCTCGCCATCTTTCACCACGACCCGGACCGCACGGACGATGCGCTCGACCGTATCGGCGAGCAGGCGGCGGCCGATTTCCCGGGTGCCGTCGTCGCCCGCGAAGGTCTGTCGCTCGAACTCTGAAAAACAGGGTCAGACCCGGGTCTGACCCTGTTTTTCTACCGGTACGGGTCGGCGGCGTCGCGCAGGCCGTCGCCGAAGAAATTGAACGCGAGCACGACGATGAAAACCGGCACCACCGGGATCATCAGCCACGGATAGAGCGCGACGACGTTGATGTTCTGCGCCTCGTTGAGGAGCACCCCCCAGCTCGTCACCGGCGGCCTCAAGCCCAGGCCGAGGAATGAGAGCGCGGTCTCGCCGAGGATCATGCTCGGCACCGACAGGGTGAGCGAGGCGATGAGATGGCTCGCGAAGCTGGGCAGCAGGTGCCGGCCGATGACGCGCGCCGGACTCGCTCCCATCAGCACCGCCGCGGTGGCGAAGTCCTCCTCGCGCAGCGCGAGGAGCTTGGAGCGCACCGCGCGCGCAAGGCCCGGCCAGTCGAGCAGCCCCAGGATGATGGTGATGCCGAAATAGACGAGCACCGGGCTCCAGGTGACCGGCAGCGCCGCCGAGAGCGCCATCCACAGCGGCAGCTCCGGGAACGAGCGCACCATCTCGATAAAGCGCTGGATCAGGGTGTCCACCCAGCCGCCGTAGTAGCCCGAGATCCCGCCCAGCACGATGCCGATCACGAAGCTCACCGCGATGCCGAGCAGGCCCACCGTGAGCGAGATGCGGGTGCCGTAGATGATGCGCGAGAGCACGTCGCGCCCGAGCCGGTCGGTGCCGAAGAGAAAAAACGTGCCGCCCTCGGCCGGGCAGACCAGGTGAAAGTCCCACTCGACCATGCCCCAGAACTCGTAGGCGTCTCCGCGGCAGAAGAACCTGAGCGGCTGCACCTTCGTGGAATCGGGCGTGAACTCACGCTTCATCGTCTGCTCATTCAACCGCATCGCGTAGCCGTAGACGAACGGCCCGACGAAGCGGCCCTCGTGAAACAGGTGCACGCGCTGCGGCGGGGCATAGATGTGGCGCGAATCGCGCGTATGCAGGTTGTACGGAGCGAGGATCTCCGAGACGAGGATCGAGCAATAGAACGCGGCCAGAATCCACATCGCGATCACCGCGATGCGGTGGCGGCGGAACTTCCACCACATGATCCGCCACTGCGAGGCGCGGTAGAAGCGCTCCTGCTCGGGGGTGAGCGCCTCGGCCGCGTTCGGGTCGAACGGCTCGTTCGAGACGAAGTGCGCGATGCGCGCGCTCACTTCGCCGCTCCTCCGGTGAGCCGGATGCGCGGGTCGAGCGCGGCGAGCGCCAGGTCGGACAGGAACACGCCGATCACGGTGAGCAGCGCGAGGAACATCAGGAACGAGCCGGCGAGGTACTGGTCCTGGCTGCGCAGCGCATCGAGCAGCATCGGCCCTTCGGTCTGCAGCGACAGCACCACCGAGACGATCGCCGAGCCGGAGATCATCGAGGGCAGCAGGCTGCCGATGTCGGCGATGAACGGGTTGAGCGCCATGCGCAGCGGGTATTTGATCAGCAGGCGCAGCTCGGGCATGCCCTTGGCGCGCGCGGTGACGACATACTGCTTTTGCAGCTCGTCGAGCAGGTTGGCGCGCAGCCGTCGGATCATCGCCGCGGTGCCGGAGGTGCCGATCACGATCACCGGGATCCACAGGTGCGAGAGGACGGATCCGACCTTGGCCCAGCTCCAGGGCTGATCGAGGTACTGCGGGTCCATCATGCCGCCGATCGAGAGCCCGAACTGCACGTTGGCGAAGTACATCAGCACCAGCGCCAGCAGGAAATTCGGCGTCGCGAGGCCAAGGTAGCCGAGCAGCGTGAGGCTGTGGTCGCCCCAGCTGTACTGGTGGGTCGCGGCGTACACGCCGATCGGGAATGCCACCGCCCAGGTGAAGACGATCACCGAAAAGTTGAGAATGAACGAGAGCAGCAGCCGGTCGCCGACCACTTCCCACACCGGGAGGTCGTGCTCGAAGGACCAGCCCCAGTCGCCCTGCAGCAGGCCGGAGAAGCCGCGCTCGCCCGGCCAGATCCCGACCCAGATGGCGTATTGCTCCAGAAACGGCTTGTCCAGCCCAAACTGCTTGCGCAGGAACGCGACGCGCTCCAGCGCCGCCTTGTCGCCCTGGCTCTGCAGCTCGGCGATCTGGTTGGACAGGTAATCGCCCGGCGGAAGCTGAATGATCACGAACGTGACGAAGCTGATGACGCCGAGCGTCACGAACATGAGCAGCAGCCGCCGGACGAGGTAGGCGAGCACGGGACGCTAATCCTCCGGATTCACTTGCCCGCGCTCCGGCCCGGATCGGCGAACCAGAAGGTATCGGGACGGTAGATGCCGAAGAACGCGCCCGGATCCCAGTTGTAGATGCCCTTCTCCGGGACGTTGCGCAGGTGGTTGCGCACCAGCACCGGCTGCGCCACCCCGCTCACCACGCCGATCACGAACTGCTGGTCGGCGTGGATGGCGAGCATGCGGTGCCAGATTTTCGCCCGCTCCTCGCGCGAGGCCGCCTTGCGCCAGGCCGAAAAGAGCCTCATCAGCTCCACCGCCTCGGCGATGTCGGGCGCCTCGCCCGCTTTGCCGCCGGTCTCGTAGTGCTGCCCGAACTTCGGCCACTGCAACTGCTGCTGGCTGGTGGGGGCGAGCTCGTCCGGACTGGTGTCGGCGGTCGGGATGCCGTTCTCCCAGCCGCTCCAGACCGACATCAGCGCCTCGCCGGAAAAGACGCGGTTTCTCAGCACCTCGCGCTGCTGCGGCTTGGAGAAGAGCTTGATGCCAACCTCGCGCCAGGTCTCGCGGATGATCTCGAGCACGTCGGTCTGCTCGGTGGACTCGCCCGCCGTCTCGACGATGATCTCCATCGGCCGGCCGTCGGGCAGGCGGCGCAGGCCGTCGGCGCCGCGCTTCAGGCCCAGTTCGTCGAGCAGGCGAGCGGCGGCCTTTCTGTCGAACTGCGCCCACTTCGTCTGGTACTCCTTGCGGTAAAGCGGGCTTTCGGCGAGCACCGTGTTGTTGCCCTCGGTGGCCAGACCGAAGTAGAGCACCTGATTGACGAGCGAGCGGTCTATCGCCATCGACAGCGCGCGGCGAAAACGCGCGTCGCGCACGATCGGCCGCCAGACCGGGTCGGCGACGTTGAGGTTGGGATAGAGCGCGAAGTGCGCGCCGCGCGCAGTCTTCCACAGGAAGCAGCGATAGTTGCCCGACTTCTCGCCCTTCTTGAGGAAGGTGTAGTTGTGGAACGGGATGTCGCGCGCCTGGAGGTCGGACTCGCCGGCGCCGGCCTTGGCGGCGATCAGCTTGGGCTCGGCGACCGACAGCACGACGCGGTCTATGTAAGGCAACTGGCGGCCCTCGGCGTCCACGCGGTGAAAGTAGGGGTTGCGTACCGCGACGAAGCGGTCGGCCGGCGGCCGGGTGGTGTTCACCCACGGCTGCAGCGTCGGCAGTTTGGGGTTGTCGTACTGATACATGTTGTCTTCGCGGTTGTGCAGCGCCGCCCAGCCGCGCCTTGCCCCCGCCGCCGCCTCGCCTTCGCCCGCCTTGGGGTTGTACTTGCGGTGGAACTGCTTCAGGTAGTGCGCCGGGCGGAAGATGAAAAGAGGCGAGGCGCCGGCCAGCCGCGGCAGGAATTCCGGGTTCGGTTTCGACCAGCTGTAGCGCACGGTGTACTTGTCCGGATACTCGACCTTCGGCGGCTCGCCCTCGACCAGCAGCTCCGCCGGCGGCCCGACCGGCGAGAGCTCGCGATTGTTGGCAACGTCCTCCCAGTAGTAGCGGAAGTCCTCGGCGGTGAACGGGTGGCCGTCGGACCAGCGGTGGCCGCGGCGCAGGCGCATCGTGAACACGCGATCGTCCTTCACCTCGATCGCCTCCAGGATGTCGGGCACCAAATTGAAGTTGCGGTCGTAGACGACCAGCCGCGCGTAGCCGTACACGACGAGCATGCGCACGTCGCGCGTGCGCCCGATGAGCATCTGCAGCGTGCCGCCGTGCCGGCCGGGCTCGGCGCCGGCATCGAACTTCGTCACCAGCGGGTTTTCCGGAAGGCGCCGGGCGAGCGGCGGAAGTTTCCCGGCCTTTACGTCCTCGGCGAGCGCCGGCGGCTCGATGTAGCTCATGGTATGCGCCGCCGCACTGGCCGCCGCGGCGGCCGCAAGCGCCGCCGCCAGGTTGCGCACGATTGCGTTCATGTCCGAAGCTCCGAGAGGTCCGCGCTCTCGTGAGCGCGCACGAAGTGATTGTTGCCGATTTCGAGCATCGCCGTGCGCTCGCCGTCAGCGAGGCGAAACGGCGCCGGCCAGGCCGCGGGGTCCGAGGCCCTGCCCTCCATCAGCGCCGAGAAATCGAGCTTGCGATCGAGGTCCGGCTCCGGCACCGCCGCAAGCAGCGCGCGGGTGTAGGGATGCACCGGCCTGCGGAACAGCTCGTCGAAGGGCGCGACCTCGACGAGGCGCCCGGCGCACATCACCGCGATGCGATCGGCGAGGTAGTACACCACGGCGAGGTTGTGCGAGATGAAGAGGTACGTGAGATTGAGCGCCGCCTTCAGATCGAGAAGGAGGTTCAGCACCTGCGCCTGCACCGAGACGTCGAGCGCCGAGACCGGCTCGTCGCAGATGAGGAGCTGCGGCCCGAGCGCGAGCGCGCGCGCAATGCCGATCCTCTGGCGCTGGCCGCCGGAGAAGCTGTGCGGATAGCGGCGCAGATGGCGCACGTCCAGGCCCACGAGCTGCATCAGTTCCTTCACCCGCGCGAAGCGCTCTTCGGCATCGCCGACGCCGTGGATCACCAGCGGCTCGGCGACGATGTCGTGCACCGTCATGCGCGGGTTGAGCGAGGAAAACGGGTCCTGGAAGACGAACTGGACCTTGCGCCGGTAGGCGAAGAGGTCCTCGCCTCGCAGCTCGAGCACGTCGCGCGGGTGGCCGCGGTCATTGAACACGATCTCGCCCGAGTCCGGTTCGATGGCGCGCAAGATCATCTTCGCGGTCGTGGTCTTGCCGCAGCCGGACTCGCCGACCAGACCGAGGCACTCCCCGGCATGCACGTGGAAACTCACGTCGTCCACCGCGCGCACCTCGCCGGCGAGGCGCCGGCCGAGAAGCGTCCTCTTGCGCGTCTGGAAGCGCTTGACGAGGTTGCGCACCACGAGCAGCGGGTCGCCGTCGGAGTGCGGCTGGTGCGGGCGGCCCGCGCCGGTGATCAGGCGGTCGGTCGCCACCTTTACTTCGCGGATCGGCGTCAGGCGCTCGCCCGGCGCCATGTTGAACCGCGGCACCGCGCGCATCAGGGCCTTCAGGTACGGGTGCCGCGGATCGCGGAAGATGTCCTCGACCGCGCCCGCCTCGACCACCCGGCCCCGGTACATCACCACGACCTCGTCGGCCATGTTGGCGACGATGCCGAGGTCGTGGGTGATCAGCAGCACCGCCATGCGGAACTCGCGCTGCAGCTCCTGGATGAGCTGCAGGATCTGCGCCTGGATGGTGACGTCGAGCGCGGTGGTCGGCTCGTCGGCGACGAGCAGCGCCGGACGGCAGATCAGGGCCATCGCGATCATCGCGCGCTGGCGCAGGCCCCCGGAGAGCTCGAACGGATACTTGTGCTCGGCCTTCGCCGGATCGGGAAAGCCCACCCGCCTGAGCATGTCAATCACCGCCTCGCGCCGCTCGGCGCGCGCGAGGCCCGGGCGGTGGAGCGCGAGCGCTTCGCCGATCTGATTGCCGATGGTATGCAGCGGCGAGAGCGCCGTCATCGGCTCCTGGAAGATGATCGAGATGCGGCCGCCGCGGATGCGCCGCGCCTCCTCGCCCGCGGGGTCGAGGCGCGAGATGTCGGTCACCGCGCCCGGCTGCGCCGGGTCGCGAAAGAGGATTTCGCCCGACACGACGCGCGCCACGCGCGGCAGGATGTTCATCACCGCCTGCGCGACCATCGTCTTGCCGGAACCGGATTCGCCGACCAGCGCCACCGTGCGGCCCTCGGCCATGGTGAACGAAACGCCATCCACGGCCTTCACCGTGCCCGCGTCCACGTCGAGGTGAACGCGCAAGTCCCGCACTTCGAGCAGCGGCTGCACTACGCGCCGCCCAGCGCGCGCAGGTTCGCGGTCGAAGCCGCATCCAGCTCGACGCCGCGCCGCGCCGCGGCCGCCGCCGCGGTGCGCGCGAGTTCCGCGAACCCCGGCAGATCCGAGTCCACGCGGATCGTCCGGCTGGCGTCCTGCAGGCGCAACTGCATCCATCCCTCCTCCCGGTCCGCGCGCGTCGAGTAATAGCGCAGCCGCATCGCGCGCAGCTCCGCCCACCGGATGTCGGCGCCCAGGGGCCCGCGGGCGCGGATTCCGGTCTCGTCCCACACGATGCGGGTGAACTGACGGCAGACCGTGCGCGCAAAGTATACGAGGAAGAGCGACCCGGCCGCAGCCGCCGCGATGCCCACCGCAGCCGCAGGCGACGCCAGGCCGAGCAGCGCGCCGCACACGCCGATCCCGGCGCCGCTGCGGGCGTAATCGGCCGCGAGCGAGCGCGCGGGATAGCGTGCCTCGCGCCTCATGTGAAAAATTCCACGGCCGCGAGCCAGCGCGCGCCGGCCGCGCGGGTGGCGTCGAACAACCGTTCGAGGAATGTCCATGCCGCCTCGTCGTGCACGGCGTGGTGGGTGAGCACGCCTGTGGGCTCGGCGGAATCGGCGCGCCCGGTCCGGCGCGCGGCGAGATGCGCGCATGCCGCGGCGAGCGCGTGCTCCTCGCCGACGAAGCCGCGCGTGCCGCGCCAGTCCACGAGGTCCACATGCGCGTTGACCTGCCGCAGGCCGCGAGCGGCCTCGGGCGCGGCGCGCGCGCCATACAGGCTCAAACCGCGAAAGCCCGCGCCCGCAAGGCGCGGCACCAGCGCGGCGGCGATGCGGTTCCACGGCGGGGCGAGCACCGCCGGCGTGCTGCCGCCGGCAAGGCGCGCGAGGCGCTCGCGGGCCTCGCCCAGGCGCGCAAGCGCCGCTTGCGGCGCCTCGCCGTCGGGAAACTCGCACTTCTTTGCGCCCCCGGCGGCGCGATTCACATGATCGGCGCCGTGCTGCAGCACGGCGGCCTGCTCGGGTAGGCGCGCAAACAGCTCCGGTTCGGCGCGCGCCGGAATTACCGCCAGTGCGAGTGGGACAGCGGAGCGTTCGGCGAGCGCAAACAGCCGCGCAAGCGCCGGACTCATTTCCCCGGCGTCGTCATCGCGCCACCAGAACTCGGCCGTCCGCCCGGCGTCGCGCCAGCGCGCCAGCTCGTCGGCGAGGTTGCGCCAGCCCCCGTTCATCGCCCCGCCCATCCGGCAATGAGCGCTGCGCTCGTTCGCGCGCCATCGAGATTGACCGCGTCCGAGCGCGGCGCCGGCCGCGCCAGCGCGCGCGCGATCGCTGCGGCGAGGCTCTCGGGCGCCAGCTCGTCCTCGTCGAGCGCCTCGATCAGACCGCGCTCGGAAAAGAGCCGCGCGCGCAGCCGCTGCTCGGTCTCGCCGCCGCCGGCGAACGGCACCACGACCGCGCGCGCGCCGGCGGCGAGCGCTTCCATCAGGGTGTTGTATCCCGCCTGACTCACCGAAAGCGCGCAGGCTGCCAGGCGCGACGGAAAATCGGCGCGAAAGCGCTCCAGCACGATGCCGTCGCCGCCTTCGGCGCGCGCAAGGGCCGCCAGGGAGTCGAAGGTGCTCTGCGGCAAGTTCGCCCCGCCGAGCACGCGCCAGATGCGCCCGGCAAGCGCCGTCAGCCGGCGCGCGCGGATCGCCGCTTCGAGCAGCCTTGCGCCGACCGCGCCGCCGCCGGCCGAAACCAGCACTTCGCCCGCGGCATCCGGCGCCGGCGGCGCGGGGGGCGCGGCGATGAATCCGGTGTAGTGCAGGCGCGCGCCGAGCCGCGCCGCGTGGCGAAACGAGCGTTCGAAGCCCACCACCCGCGGGTCGCTGTGCACCAGGGCGTGGTCGTAGTAGCGCTCGAAGAGCTCGAGCATCTCGTCCTGCCGCGCCGGGTCCTTCTGGCCCGCCCCCACGATATCGCGCACCGAGGCTGCGATCACCGGGCGCGGGCGCGACGCGCGCGCCGCCTCGAGGAGCGGCAACAGCTCGAAGCGCATCTGGCGGCGGCCGAAGGGAAACAGTTCGGTCAGCAGCACGTCGGCACGCGCCTCGCGCCAGGCCGCAAGCAGCGCTTCGCGCCGCGCCGCCTTCCACGCCTCGTCCACCGGCCGGCCCGAGGCGTCGAGCAGCGTACGGAAGGTCAGATCGGCGGCGCTCGCCGGCGCAAGCTGCACGATGCGCGCCCCGGCGGGCATGCGCTCCGGAACCGGCGCACCCCCACTGGCGAGCGTGACTTCGAGTCCGCGTTCGAGCAGCGCGCGCGCAAGGGCCGCCGCGCGCGCAAGATGCCCGATGCCGAGCAGGTGCTGGACGTAGAGAAAGACGCGCCCGGACTTCAAAGCGCCGCAAGCAGCCCTGCGAGCCGCCGTGCGGCGAGCTCCAGGCTGCGTTCGTTGGCAACGAAATGCGCGGCCGCGCGGGCCATTGCGGCGCGCGTGTCCGGCTCGACGAGCAGCCGGCGCACGGCGGCCGCGAGCGCAGCCTCGTCGCCCGGGGGCACGAGCAGGCCGCTGCGGCCATGGGCGACCACGTCCGGCACTCCGCGCCCGCCGCCAGCGACGACGGGCACGCCGGCCGCTTCGGCCTCGAGCAGCGCCATGCCGTAGGCTTCATTCACCGCCGGCCATACGCACAGGTCCGCGGCCCCGAAGAGCGCCGCGACGCCGGAGCGGCGCTGCGCACCGAGGAAGGTCACGCGTCCGGGCACTGCCGCGGCGAACACCGCCTCGACCTCGGTGCGCGCCGCACCGTCGCCGGCGACGATCAGGTGCCAGCGCAAGTCGGCAAGGCGCAAGAGCGTGCCCGCGAGCGCCCGGTAGGAGGCCAGCTTGTCGCCCGGGCGCATCATCGCCGCGACCGCGATCCAAGGCACGCCCGCATCGAGCCGGTACGCGGCGGCAAGGCGCGCGCGGTGCGCGGCGCGGCTGCGCGCGGCCTCGGCGAATGGCGCCACGTCGAGAAAGGGGGGCAACCACACGACGCGCTCGGGACGCGCGGCGATGCCCGCCAGGCCGGCGACGTCGTCGCGCGTCGGACAAAGCAACAGGTCGGCGCGCCGGATCGCGGCCTCGGCCCCGGCGTGTCCGACTGCCCACGCCCCGTGCGCGCGCTTTGCCGCGTGCGAGGGCTCGGCGATCACGTACGGTATGCCGAGTGCCGCGGCTGCCTCCGGTCCCAGCCAGTCCGGCGCCTTGTAATACACGTGATAGGTAAACCAGAGGTCCGGGCGCTCGCCGGCCGCGGCCCGCCGCCAGCGTTCGGCGAGCGCGCGCCCGAGCGCGCGGCCCTGCTCGGCGAGCGCGCTCTGGCGCGCCGCGTCGCCCGCCGCGTCGTAGCTGCGAAACGTCGAGACGATCTCCACCCGGTGCCCGGCAGCCGCAAGGGCATCCATGTACAGCCCCGCCACGCGCCGGTCGCCGGAAGGCGTGCCGTGCGTCGGCGGCTTCATTGGCGCATAGAACGCGATGCGCATGTTCGATTTTCGGCCGGCGGCGAGGCAAGCCCGAAGCGGGCGGCGAGGCGCTCGAGGTTGGGTTCGAGCGCGAACCGGGTCTCGACGCGCCGGCGCGCGGCGGCACCGAGCCGCGCGCGGCGAAGCGGCTCGCGCATCAGCGTGGCAAGGGCCTGCGCCAGCGCATCCGGCGAATCGGGCGGAACGAGCACGCCGGTCGTGCCGTCCTCGATCAACTCCGGAATTCCGGCAACCGCGGTCGCGACGCACGCGAGGCCCTGGCTCGCCGCCTCCAGGAGCACGTTGGGCAGACCGTCGCGGTCGCCGTTTGCCGCGACGCGGCTTGCGAGCGCGAACAGGTCGGCGGCGCGATATTCCGCCAGCACCTGCGGCTGGGTAAGCGCGCCGCGCCAGGCGATGCGCTCGGCGATTCCGAGCCGCCGCGCGCGTCGCGCCAGCCGAGCCGCGAGCGGCCCGCCGCCGACATGCACGAAACGCCAGTGCAGATCGCGCGGCAGCCGCGCGAGCGCCTCGAGCAGCGCGTCGGTGCCCTTCTTCTCGACCAGCCGCCCGACCGAGAGCACGACCACCGGCGCGCTCGGGTCGGTTCCGTCGCGCGCCGCGCGCGCCTGCGGCGGCGGCGCAAAGCGCGCCAGATCCAGCCCGTGATACACCAGCTCGACGCGCCCGGGCGGAGCGAGCGCGGCAAGATGGTCGCGCCCGGCGGCGGTGCAGGTCACCAGCCACTCGCAGTCGGCCAGCTTTTCGCGTTTTTCCCACTCGGGCGTCGTCCAGATGTCCTTGGCGTGCGCCGATCCGCTCCAGGGCAGGCGGCGCAAGATCGCGCAGTAGCGCGCCACCGAGGCCGGGGTGTGCAGGAAATGCGCATGCAGCCGCGCGACGTCGGCGGGCAGCTCCGCGGCGAGCACCAGCGCCTGGCCGAATCGGCGCACGCGGCTCGGGGTCGGCTCGCGCGCAAGGTCCGCCAGCCAGCGCGAGCGCGCCGCGGCGTAGGTCGGCCAGCGGCGCACCGCGCGCCAGGCGCGCGCGACGCGCAGCGGCTCGCGGTGCAGGTACTCGGGCAGGTAGAGCACCTCGGCACGGACTTCCTCGTGCACCGGATGGCGGCGCGAATCGGTCGGGCGGCGCAGCGAGACGATGAGGATCTCGAGCCCGCGGCGCTCCAGCGCCGCGATTTCCTGCGCGATGAAGGTTTCCGAGAGCCGCGGCCAGCCCTTCAGAACGAAGGCGACGCGGCCGCGGGTGGCGCCAGTCATCGCCTGCCGGGCAATCGCTTCAGGCCGAGCGCGAGAGCGTGCGCGAAACCCTTGCGGCCGCCTCTGCCCCGCGCTCGATCCAGGGCGCGACCAGCCGCGCCACGTTCTCCAGCCCCTCCAGCAGGCCCGGGACGACGATCTCGGAGGGACGGTGCTGCCGCGGCAGCTTTCTCAGGGCCGCCGCCATCACCTCCGGGTCGTAGCGCCCGTCGTCGGCGAGCATCGCCACCAGGCCCAGCTTGGCCGCGCGCGAGGTGCGGATGTACTGCTCGAGCCGTGGCGCGGTGCGCGGCACGAGCAGCGCGCGCTTGTCCAGCGACAGCACCTCGCAGAACGTGTTGTAGCCGCCCATCGCCACCACCGCCGCGGCGCGGGCGAGCAGCGCCTCGAGGTTGCTGTGGAAGGTGATGCAGTCCACGCGCTTGAGGCGCGCGGCGCGGTCCATGAACTCCGCCTGGCGCTCCGGCTGCATGAAGGGCCCCAGCACCAGCAGCGCCGGGTAAGGCAGCAGCGGATCGTGCTCGTAGGCGCGCAGCACCCACTCGATCAGCCCCTCGCCGTCGCCGCCGCCGCCGGTCGTGACGAGAAGGTACGGCCGCTGGGTGATCTCGGGCAACCGCGGCGGCGCGCCCCAGGCCGGCACCTCGCGGCGCAGATATCCGGTGTAGATCATTTTCTGCCGCACGCGGATGGGAAGCGAGATGCCTTCGAGCGGATCGCAGATCTGCGGCAGCCCGTACACCCAGATCTCGTCGTAGAGCTCGCGCAGTGCCGGCAGCACCTTCTTTCTCTGCCACTCGGGCTCGAGCGCCCGCGGCTCGTCCATCACGTCGCGCAGGCCCAGCACGAGGCGCGTGCCGCGCGGCTTGAGCATCTCGAGCGTCTCGAGCACCTCGCCGCGCAGTCCCATCGGCTCCTTGTCCACGATGAAGATGTCCGGTTCGAACATCTCGGCGGTGTGGCGGATGATCGAGCCGCGCAGCTTCAGCGTCTGCTCGATGTCCAGATGCAGGTTGAGCGAGGTGTACTCGCCGTTCCTCAGCTTGATCACGCCCGGGATGCGAACGAAATCCACGCGCGCGCGAAAGTCGAACGAGCCGATGATCGGCGAGCCCGAGAGGATCAGGACCGAGAGCTGCTTGAAGCGGTCCACCAGCGAATGCGCGATCGCCCGGCAGCGGCGCAGATGCCCGAGACCGAAGGTGTCGTGGCTGTAGATCAGGATGCGGCCGTCTGCCCGAGCGCCGTTCATGGTGTCGCCCCCTCCCCGCCGGCGCGCCACCCCCGCCCGCGCGCCGCGAAGCGCGCATTCTATAATGGCATGCGCAACCGGGGTTCCGGGCCATGACCACGCTGGTGATGCTCTCGGGCGGGCTGGACAGCACCGCCGTCTTGCACAAGCTGGTCGCGGAAACCGCCGATCCATTGCGCGTGCACCACATCCGCCTTGCCAATCGCGACGGGCGCGCGCGCCGAGCAGGACGCGGTCGAGGCGATCGTCGCCTGGTGCCGCGCGCGGCTGCGGCCGTTCCGCTATTCGGAGACGGCGCTCGATTTCACGCAGCTCGAGGCGATCCCGATCGACTGGATGGTGGTCGCCTTCGTCGCCTGCCAGGTCGCGATCGACACGCCCGGTTGCCGGCGCATCGCGTTCGGCACGCTCGCAGCCGACCTTAACGAGATCCGGCGGCGCGTCCCCGAGAGCCAGCGGCGCGTCTTCGACGCCATGTACGCCTGCTACCGCGCGCGCAAGCTGAGCGAGCCCGACCTCGAGTGGAGCTCTCCGGTGTACACGCTCAGCAAGGCCGAGGTCGCGGCGTCGCTGCCGCCGGAGTTGCGCGCGCTGGCCTGGTCGTGCCGCCGCCCGGTGACCAGTGCCGAGGGCTACCGCACCTGCGGCGTCTGCAAGCCCTGCCGCAAGCGCGCCGAGGTCGCGACCGAGCTGAACATCCGCTTGTAGCGCGCGGTCCGGTACAGCGCTAGTGAAACGGCGCGCGCTGCGGCAAGCCGTCCTGCGGCCGGTAGCGCACGTCGCGCACGCCCGGCACGCCCGCGGCCACCTCGACGATTCTCAGCAGCTCGCCGGTGCCGCAGTTCGACACCAGGATCACACCCGCCTCGGCGGCGACCGAGGCCCGCGTCGAGCGCGTCTCGGGAGTGCGGCGCAGCGCCGCCCACACGCGCGCCGAAAGCGCGAGATCCTCGAGCTGGCGGCGCGAGCGCTCGGTCTCGGCGAACTCCGGCGAGCGCACCAGGCGCAGGATTTCGTCCACGCATTCGGCGACGCCGACGCGCGCGGTGTTGAGCACCAGGTCGTAGTGCTCCGGATCGCTCCACTGCACGCCGAAGTTGCGCCGCATGATCGCCGCGTGCGCCTCGTCGCTGCGGTGCACCTCCTCGGCGACCAGCTCCGCGTCGCTGGTGTTCAACCGCTCCATCATGCGCTGCACGCGCAGCTCGCGCGGCGCGCACACGCGCGCGGTGACCACGTGCGAAATGTCGCGCAGAAGATGCGTCGCTCCCCAGCCGCGCACGATCGCGCCGTTGCCCTTCAGGCAGGCGGCGACGATCTCGTCGGCGGAATAAAGGAACAGACTGGTCCGGTCGGCGGTCATGCGCTCGACGAGGCTTGCGCCGCCCTCCAGCAGGCGCGTGACATGGCTGCGGCGCACCCGCATGCGGTCGGCGAGGTGGTCGATCACCTCGTGATAGATCACCGGCAGCCCGAGCGCTTCGCCCAGCCCCGCCGCGACGTCCTTGCCGCGAGACCCCATCTCCCGCGTGAGCGCGATGATCGGCATCACCGGCCTCCTGTGGTGCGGTGCCGAAAACACCGCCAGTGTACGCCGCCCGCCTCCGGCGGGCGAGCGCCCCGCCCGGCGCCTGCGCGCGACAGTTGACGGGCCGCCGGCCCCGGGACTAGATTGGCCGCGGCAGCACCCGACGATTCCGATCCTCAACAGAAAGGGGAGCCCATGAAACTGCCGCTCGTGCGCTTTATCAGCCGCATCCTTGTCGTCTGCATGATCCTCTCGCCGCTTCATGCCGGCGCCGGCCTGATCGGCACCGATCAGGTGCTCGCCGCGGGCGAGGCCACCGCCGCGCGCGAGCGCATCGCCACGATCCTCGAACGCGCCGAGGTCGTGCGCCAGCTTCAGGCCTGGGGCCTTGCGCCGGATGCCGCGAAAGCGCGCGCGAATGCGCTCACCGACTCCGAAGTCGTCGAGCTCGCCGGCAAGCTCGACGCGCTTCCGGCGGGTGCCGACAGCACCGGCGTGGTGCTGCTCATCCTCGCCGTGGTCCTGGTCTGGTGGTTGTTCTTCAGCAAGTAGCCCGCGCCGCCACGCCGGTCACCGGCAAAGCCCGCGCTCGCGCGGGCTTTTTCGTCTTGTTCGCCTGCGCGGCGCTCGCGCTCGGCGGTTGCGTATCGCTGCCGCAGTCGGAGGCGCTGCGCGCCTCGCCACCGGCAGGCCTCGCGCCGCGGGTGGAGCTCACCGCAGTGCCGTTTCACGTGCAGGAAGACTTCCTCTGCGGTCCGGCGGCGCTCGCGATGGTGTTCAACGCCGCGGGCGCCGCCGGCGACGTCGCCTCGCTCACGCCGCAGGTGTATCTGCCCGGGCGCAAGGGGAGCCTGCAGGCCGAGATGCTCGGCGCGACCCGCCGCAACGGGCTCGTCGCCTGGCGCGTGGCGCCGCGGCTGGATTCGCTGCTCGCCGAGATCGCCGCCGGCAACCCGGCGGTGGTGCTGCTCAACCTCGGCCCGCGCCTGTTTCCGGTGTGGCACTACGCGGTGGTCGTGGGATACGACCTGGAGGCAGGCGAGGTGATCCTGCGCAGCGGCCGGCGCGAGCGCGTCGCGTATTCGCTCGGCTTCTTCGAGTTCCTGTGGCAGGACGCGGGCCACTGGGCAATGCTCGCGCTCGCGCCCGGGCGCGTCCCGGCGACCGCCGGCGAAGCGGACTTCGCCGCCGCGGTGGCGGCGCTGGAGCGCGTCGGGCGGCTACAGGAAGCTCGCGCGGCGTACCGCGCGCTGCTCGAGCGCTGGCCCGACAGCCTCACCGGGTTGATCGGTCTGGGCAACACCGAGTACGCCCTCGGCGACCCGGCCGCGGCCGAGCGCGCCTTCCGCCGCGCCGTCGCGGCGCATCCGGGCGTGGCGCCGGCCCACAACAATCTGGCGCACGCGCTCGCCGCTCTGGGGCGCATGGAGGAAGCCGAAGCGGCGGCGCGGCGCGCGGTGGCCCTCGGTGGCCCGATGCTCGCGGAAGCCGAGAAAACGCTCCAGGCGATCCTCGCGCGCCGCGCCGCGGCACCCGCGGTGCGCGGCACGACGCCCTAGCCGGGCGAGTCCATTTCGGCAAGCCGCCGCGCGGCCGCCTCGCGCACCGCCGCCTTCAGTTGCGGGTGCGCATCCATGAAGGCCTGGAAGTCGTCTTTGTGCAGCACGAGCAGCCGGCACGGAGTGAGAGCGGTCACAGTGGCGGTGCGCGGCCGGTCCGCAAGCAGCGCCACCTCGCCGAAGAAGTCGCCGGCACGCAGCTTGCGCCTGGGCATGTGGCCGGCGCCCTGCCCGGCGGGCTCCACGTCGCCGGTGTCCACCTCGACCTCGCCGGAGACGATGAAATACATCGCGTCGGCCGCTTCGCCCTTGGTGATCAGGCGCTCGCCGCGCGCGGCGCGACGCGGGCGCAGTACGCCCGCGATCGCGGCGATGCGAGCCGCATCGAGCGCGCGAAACAGCGGCACCTTGGCGACCAGGTTCCAGGTATCCACGAAGTCGCGCCGGCGCGCCGCCTCGATGAACGCCGAGGCGATGATTCCGACCGGAATGGCGAACAGGCACAGGCCGATCACCGTGGTGAGTCCCCCGGCCACCTTGCCCCAGGGCGTGACCGGAGTGATGTCGCCGTAGCCGACGGTGGTGAGGGTGATGATGCCCCACCAGAGCGAGGCCGGGATGCTCGAGTACTTGTCCGGCTGCGCCTCGCGCTCGAAGAAATAGACGACGCTGGACCAGAACACGAGCAGCGCGAACATCAGCACCGCCGCGCTGCCCAGCACCCGGCGCTCGCTGTAAACCGCCTCGACGACAAGATGGAAGGCCGTGGTATGCCGCAGCAGCTTGAACACCGGCACGATGTCGAGCCAGTCAAGGCTCAATCCGGCGTAGGGGGCGAGGGTGAACGGAAACGCGGCGACGAGGTCGATCAGACCGGGCACCGACCGTATGTAGGCAAGGCGCGCGGCGCGCACGTCGCGCGCGCCGATCTCCTCCGGCGCCACCCAGATCCGCAGCGCATACTCGGCCGCGAACGCAACCGTGCAGACGAGCTGGATCACGTTGAGCGCCAGCGCGTGCGGCACACCGTACTCCGGCATGCTGCGGATCATCGCCGCCGCGACGCTGACGACGACGACGAGCAAGATCGCGCCCCGCAATACGCGGCCCGTGAGATCGGCGCCGTCGTGCGCAAGCAGCCGGTACCAGCGCGCGCGCGCGGCGCTCGGCACAGGCGCTGCGCTCATATAATGGGTTCAGTCACCCTTGCGCGGCGGGTCGCGCCCGTCGGGCCGCCGCGGTGAAGCGGTCCACCACACGATCAGGATGAGCAGCGCGAGCGCCACCGCCATTTCGAGAACGATCACCCACATCGCGCATGCCCTCGTGCCGGGAACTGTTGCGGCGATTGTAGTGCTCGCCGCCGGCTGCGCGCAGCCCGTTGCGCCGCAGCCCTGCCCGCCCTGTGCGGCGCCGCCGGCCGCCGCGGCGCGCTACGAGCCGGTCCCGTACGCAGCCCTGCCCGGCTGGTCGCAGGCCGGCCACGCCCGTGCGCTCGCCGCTTTCGTCGCCGGGTGCGCCGCGATCGAGGCGCCGAGCCCGCTCGCGCCGGCGTGCGCGGCCGCGCGCGCGATCACGCCCGCGGACGAGCAGCGGGCGCGCAGGTTTTTCGAGCGGACCTTCGACGCCTACGCGGTGCTTGCGCCCGACGGGGCAGCCGAGGGCCTGATCACGGGCTATTACGAGCCGGTGCTCGCGGGCAGCCGCACGGCGAGCGCGCGTTTCCGCTACCCGGTGCATGGCGTGCCCGACGACCTGATCGCGGTGGACCTGACGGCGGTCGCGCCGGAGGTGCGCCACCTTCGCCTGCGCGGGCGCCTGCAAGGGCGCAGGCTCGTGCCGTACTGGTCGCGCGCCGAGATCGAGGCGCGCGGGGCGGATTTGCCGGCGCCGGTGCTCGTCTGGGTCGAAGATCCGGTCGAGCTTCTCTTTCTTCACATCCAGGGCTCCGGACAGATTGCGCTGGAGGGCGGCGGGCGCGTGCGCCTTGCCTATGCGGATCACAATGGACATCCCTATCGTTCACTCGGCCGACATCTGGTCGAGAGAGGAGAACTTGCCCTGCATCAGGCCTCGATGCGGGGCATCAAGGCATGGGCCGCCGCCAACCCGGAGCGGCTCGCCGAGGTGCTCGGGGTGAACGCGAGCTACGTGTTTTTCCGGGAATTGCCGCCCGAGGGCGGACCGGTCGGCACGCTCGGCGTGGCGCTTACCGCCGGCGTGAGCCTGGCGGTGGATCCGCGCCCGATCCCGCTCGGGGCGCCGGTGTTCCTCGCCACCACCTGGCCGCACTCGGAGCAGCCGCTCGAGCGCCTGATGGTGGCGCAGGACACCGGAGGTGCGATCCGCGGCGCGGTGCGCGCCGACTTTTTCTGGGGCACCGGCCCCGAGGCCGGCGAGCAGGCGGGCCGCATGCGCCAGCGCGGCAGGCTATGGCTCCTCTGGCCGCGCGGCGCCCCCCTGCCCTGAAAAACAGGGTCAGACCCGGGTCTGACCCTGTTTTTCGCCGCCGCTACTTCACCGGCCGGGCGGCGTCCTTCGCCGCGGCGTCGAGCACTTCCTTCAGTTGGGCTGCGGGCAGTCCTCCGCGGATGCGCTCGCCGGAGGCCAGGATGAGCGTCGGCGTCGAATTGACGCGCAGGCTGCGGCCCAGCTCCAGCAGCCTGTCCATCGGCGCATCGCAGTTGGCACCGAGCGCCGTCGGCTTGCGCCGCAGCGCGAGATCCAACCACGCCTTGGCGCGATCGGGCGCGCACCAGACCGCGCGCGAGTGCTCCGCCAGCTCCGGGCGGATCACCGGGTACATGAAGTAGTAGATCGTGATGTCGGAAACCTCGGCGAGCGCTTTCTCAAACTGCTGGCAGGCCGGACAGTAGGGATCGGAGAACACCGCGAGCACGCGCCGGCCGTTGCCGCGCTGCACCTTGACCGCCAGCTCGAGCGGCAGCGTGCTGAACGAGATCGCCGAGAGCTTGCGCAGCCGCTCTTCGGTGAGATTGCGTCCGGCGCGCAGGTCGTACAGGCTGCCGTCGAAGACGTAGTTACCCTGCGCATCGGTATAGAGCAGTCGCGGTCCGTCCGCGCCGCCATAGCGCACCTCGAAGATTCCCGGAACGGGCGTCGCCTGCACCGCCTCGATGCGCGCGCCGCCGAGCCTGGGCTCCAGCGCCTGGCGGATCGCCTGTTCGTTGGCCGAGGCGGCGAGCGAAAAAAACGCACCCAAAACCGCAAGCAGTCGAGCCATGGTTTGTCCCAATTCAGGCCATCGCCTGGCGCGCAAGTAGATTCTTCACGACCGGCAAGCGGTCGGCAAGGTTCAGTCCGGCGTTGCGCAGACCGGCGAGAAGGCCGCTGCGGGCGGCGAAGAGCCGCTGCAGTCCGTGCACCACGAGGTCCATCGCGAGCACGTCCTCGGCGCGCGCGCGCTCGTAGCGCCGCAGGAGCCGCAGATCGCCGGGGTCGCGGAACGGCTCGCGCGCCGCGAGCACCTCCCCCAGCACGCGCGCGTCCTGGATCCCCAGGTTCGCGCCCTGCCCGGCGAGGGGATGGATCACGTGCGCAGCGTCGCCGACCAGAGCAAGGCGCGGCGCGATCGCCCGCGCCGCGCGCGCTCGCCGCAGCGGATAGCTCCGCGGCGGCGCAAGCAGCCCCAGCTCGCCGAGAACATCGCCCGAAGCGCGCCTCACCTCGCTGCAAAGCTGCGCCGGCGCCAGCGCCGCAAGCCGCTCGGCCTGCGCCTCGGGTACCGACCAGACCATCGAGACGCGCTCCCCGGGCAGCGGCAGCAGCGCCAGCACCGCGCCGCTCTGGAACCACTGGTAGGCGACGTTGCGGTGCGGCCGCTCGCAGGCGAAGTTCGCCACCACCGCGCTCTGGCCGTAGGGTTGCTCGCGCACGGCGATGCCGGCGGCTGCGCGCACCGCCGAGCGCGCGCCATCGGCGCCGACGACCAGCTGCGCGCAAAGCTCCGCGCCACCGTCGAGGACCAGCCTCGCCTGCGCCGCGCCGAACTCGACGCCGGCGCATGCGGCCGCGACCGGCGGGGCGAGCCCCTCCCTCAGGGCGGCGAGCAGCTCGCCTTCCTCGGCGATCCAGGCGAGCGCCTCCGCGCCCGCCTCCCAGGCGTCAAACGCCAGACACGAGCGCCCGTCGTCGCCGTACACCCGCATCGCATGCACCGGCGCGACCCGCGGGGCGCGCACCCGCGGCCAGGCGCCGATCGCCTCGAGGAAAGAGACGTTGCCCGGACTGAGCGCATACACGCGGACGTCGAGACCCTCGCCTTCGAGCCGCGCCGGCGGTTCGGGAGCGACGAGCGCGACGCGCACCCCGGCGCGCGCAAGCGCATGCGCGGCCGCAAGTCCCGCCAGGCCCCCGCCGACGACCGCTGCTTGCGCCTCCTGCCTCTGCACGCCCGTCTTCTCCTTGCCCAACTCTTTGACTCCAGACCGCTTTTGAGCGAAAATGCAGCTTCGCAGGAATTCCCGAACCGAGTGGCGAATTAGCTCAGCTGGTTAGAGCAGCGGAATCATAATCCGTGTGTCCGGGGTTCGAGTCCCTGATTCGCCACCAACCCACATTCTGTACACTCGCTTCATGATCCGTGCCGCGCTGCTGGTCGCGGCCCTGCAGCTCGCCGCCGCGCCGGCGGCGGCACAGCTGCGCTCGATCCCGGCCGACGCCAAGCGCGGGACGCTCTCGCACGTGCAGGAAATGACCGTGCTGCTCGACGGCAAGCCGGCCCGCCTTGCGCCCGGCGCGCAGATCCGGGACGGCGAGAACCGTATCGTGCTGCCGACGCAGCTTCCGCCCGGCTCTCCGGTCAAGTACCAGCTCGACGGCGAGGGCAACCTGCGCCGCGTCTGGATCCTCACGCCGGCGGAAGCGGCGCAGCCCGACCCGCAGCGCTGAGGCGTCGCCCCGCCATGCCGGGAAAGGTTTTCATCCGCACCTTCGGCTGCCAGATGAACGAGTACGACTCGGCGCGGATCGCCGACGTGCTGGCGCAAACCGAAGGGCTCAGCCCCGCCGCCTCGCCCGAGGAGGCCGACCTGATCGTGTACAACACCTGCTCGGTGCGCGACAAGGCACAGGAGAAGGTGTTCGCCGATCTCGGCCGCGCGCGGCGCGTCAAGCGCGAGCGGCCGCAGGTGCTGATCGCCGTCGGCGGCTGCGTCGCCAGCCAGGAGGGCGAGGCGCTGCTCGAACGTGCGCCGTACGTGGACGTCGTATTCGGCCCGCAGACGCTGCACCGGCTGCCGGAGCTGATCGCGCGCCGGCGCGCAAGCGGCCGGCCGCAGGTGGACGTCTCCTTTCCGGAGATCGAGAAGTTCGACCGCCTGCCCGAGCCCTCCGCGTCCGGGGCGGCCGGAGGCGCGGCGGCGTTCGTCTCGATCATGGAAGGCTGCAGCAAGTTCTGCAGCTTCTGCGTCGTGCCCTACACGCGGGGCCGCGAGGTGTTCCGGCCGTTCGAGGACGTGATTGCCGAAGTCGCCTCGCTCGCTGCGCGCGGGGTGAAGGAGGTCACGCTGCTCGGGCAGAACGTCAACGCCTGGCGCGGCACGATAGACGGCGAGCCGGCCGATTTCGCCGCGCTGCTCGGCTACGTCGCCGCGCTCGAGGGCATCGTGCGCGTGCGCTACACCACCTCGCACCCGCGCGAGTTCACCGCCCGGCTCATCCGCGCGCACGCGGAGATCGAGGCGCTCGCGCCGCACGTTCACCTGCCGGTGCAATCCGGCTCGGACCGCGTGCTCGCGGCGATGAAACGCGGCTACACGGCGCTCGAATACCGCTCGCTCGTGCGCCGGCTGCGGCGCGCGCGGCCGGACGTCAGTCTCACCACCGACTTCATCGTCGGTTTCCCTGGAGAGACCGAGGAGGATTTCGAGGCGACGCTCGCGTTGGCGCGCGAGTGCGCGTTCGACGGCGCGTTCGCCTTCGTCTACAGCCCGCGGCCCGGAACGCCAGCGGCGGAACTCGCCGACGACACGCCGCGCGAGGTGAAGCTCGAGCGCCTTGCGCGCCTCAATGCGCTCATCGAGGCGCAGGCGCGCGCCGCGGCCGAAGCGAAGGTCGGGACCGTGCAGCGCGTGCTGGTCGAGGGGCGTTCGCGAAAGCGGGCCGAGGAACTCGCCGGGCGCACCGGCTGCAACCGCGTCGTCAACTTCCCGGGCGACGGGGCGCTCGTGCACCGCTACGCGGAGGTGCGCATCACCGCCGCCGCGCCGCACAGCCTGAGAGGTGAGCTCGTTGCAGCAGCGCGTTAGGCCGATCGAGGTACGCCTCGAACCGGTGGACAACGAGCGGCTCGCCCGGCTGTGCGGCGTGATGGACGAGAATCTGCGCCAGATCGAGGCGGCGCTCGACGTCGCGATCACCCGGCGCGGGGCGCACTTCGCGGTGCGCGGCGCACGCGCGCAGGCCGAGCGCGCGGCGCGCGCGCTCGAGCATTTTTACGATCGCGCCGGCGCCGACCTGACGGTGGACGACCTCCAGCTCGGCCTGGCCGAGCTGGCGCACGGCCGACCGCTCGCGGCGGCGGTCGAGGCTGCGCCGAAGTTGCTCACGCGTCGGCCCGACCTGCACGGCCGCACCCCGCATCAGGTGGAGTACATCGACAACATCCTCAGCCACGACCTCACCTTCGGCATCGGGCCGGCGGGCACCGGCAAGACCTATCTCGCCGTCGCCTGCGCGGTGGATGCGCTGCGGCGCGACAAGGCCAAGCGCATCGTGCTCGTGCGTCCGGCGGTGGAGGCGGGCGAGCGCCTGGGCTTCCTTCCGGGCGACCTGGCGCAGAAGGTGGACCCGTACCTGCGGCCGCTCTACGACGCGCTGTACGACCTCGCCGGCCTGGAGGAGACGGCGCGGCTGCTCGAGCGCGGGGCCATCGAACTCGCGCCGCTCGCCTACATGCGCGGGCGCACGCTCAACCACGCCTTCATCATCCTCGACGAGGCGCAGAACACGACCCCCGAGCAGATGAAGATGTTCCTGACGCGGATCGGCTTCGGCGCCAAGGCGGTCGTGACCGGCGATATCACGCAGATTGATCTTGCGCGCGGGCAGAAAAGCGGGCTCGTCGAGGCACGCCGGATACTTTCGGGCGTGCGTGGCATCGCGTTCAGCACGTTCACGGCCGCCGACGTCGTGCGCCATCCTCTGGTCGCCCGCATCATCGATGCCTACGACCGCGACGCGGGCGGAGAGACCGGCGGCTAGGCCCGGGGTCACGGTGCAGCGCGCGGCGCGCGGCGCGCCCGCGGCGCGCCGGCTCGCGCGCTTTGCGCGCGCCGCGGCGCGCGCTGGCATGACGGTGACGCTGCGCGTGGTCGGCGCGGCAGAGGCCCGGCGCCTGAATCGCGCGTTCCGGCGGCGCGATTACGCGACCAACGTGCTCGCCTTCGCCTACGGCGGCGGCGCGGGCGACATCGTGCTCTGCCATCCGGTGATCCGGCGCGAGGCGCTCGCGCAGGGCAAGAGCCTCGCGGCGCACTACGCGCACATGGTCGTGCACGGCATGCTGCATCTGCGCGGCTACGACCATGCCCGCCGCGCCGAGGCCGCGCGCATGGCGCGCGCCGAGGCCCGCATACTGCGCCGGCTCGGGTTCGCCGATCCGTACGCGGTAAAATGAGCTGCCGGGCGCCGCACCGCGCGCTTTCCCGCCCATGAACGACCCCTCACGACCCCGCCTGCTCGAGCGCCTGTCGGCGCTGCTTCTGCGCGAGCCGGCCGACCGCGAAGGACTGGTGCAGCTGCTGCGCTCGGCCTATCAGAGGAACCTGCTCGACGCCGACGCGCTGTCGATCATCGAGGGCGCCCTGACGGTGTCGGAATTGCAGGTGCGCGACATCATGATCCCGCGCGCGCAGATGGACGTGATCGACATCCACGCCCGGATCGAAGACATCATTCCGCAGGTGATCGCGACCGCGCACTCGCGCTTTCCGGTGATTGACCGCGACCGCGACGACGTGATCGGCATCCTGCTTGCCAAGGACCTGCTGCGCTACTTCGTCGGCCGCGAGGATTTCCACGTGCGCGAGATGCTGCGGCCGGCGGTGTTCGTGCCGGAGGCCAAGCGCCTCAACGTGCTGCTGCGCGAGTTCCGCGCCAGCCGCAATCACATGGCGATCGTGGTGGACGAGTACGGCGGCGTCGCCGGGCTGGTGACGATCGAGGACGTGCTCGAGCAGATCGTCGGCGACATCGAGGACGAGTACGACTTCGACGAAGCGAGCGACAACATCCTGCCCGAGCCCGGGGGGCGCTGGCGGGTGAAGGCGATCACCCAGATCGCCGACTTCAACGCCGCCTTCGGCACCGACTTTTCCGAGGACGCGAGCGACACGATCGGCGGGCTTGCCATCGCGCACCTCGGCCGGCTGCCCAAGCGCGGCGAGACGTTCACTCTCGGCGGGCTGCGCTTCCAGGTCCTGCGCGCCGACAGCCGGCGCGTCTACACGCTGATCGTCGAAAAGCCGAAGGCGTGAGGCCCGTCGCGCTCGCCTTCGCCGCCGGCGCGGCGGCGGTGGCCGGCTTCGCACCCGCCGGCGTCCTGCCGGCGCTGGTCGTCGCGCTCGCGGTGCTCGTGCACCTGCTGATGGCG
>JBFMFX010000026.1:0-25006 GCA_040752005.1 Pseudomonadota bacterium
AGCGAGGACCGGGCGTGCGGCTTTCATCAGGGCCAGAGCACTTCGAATGCTCACAAACAGGCCGATTATAGTGACGCAGTCAGACCTTCTCTCGTCACCGTTGCAGTTCCGGGGAAGTCCTTATAGTTTAGATGACCGACACCGGATCGGAGTGTGCATCGAGCGCGTGAGCATACGGTGTCGGTCCTGCGACAAGTTGGACGAGCCCGGCGCGTCTCCCCTATGGGGATTTTAAGAACGGTTGACCTAGCCTACAAGGTGATGCGCGTCCGATGGCGATGCCCGGCGCACCGCGGTCTAGGGCGCTCGCGCCGCGCCGTGCTTGAGCGGCGGGCATGGGCCCTGATCTGCAGCGCCCAGGGCGCAGGCTGCCCGCGCGTGGCCGCGCATGTGTCGCCCTGCCTGCGGGTGCGCCTCAATGCAGCGTGCGCGGCGACCCCGGACCATGGGCGAGCTGCGACACGAAGTAAAGCGCGGCAGCGCAACGCGGGCAGCGCGAGTGATCGAGCGCATTCCGAAAGCGCGCCAGAAAGTCCTCCACGGCGAGCGGCTCGGGCTCTTCGGCGGGCGGTTGGCCGAGCAGTTCGCCTTACGGCTCATCGAGCAGATGATGCCGTGCTCTTCGAGCCGCGCCTAAAAGGCTTGGCTGGCATAGTGGCTGTCCCGGCCCGAGTGATGGTTCAGGCGCGGGGTCGGCTTGTTGAGAAACCACGCCATGGCTAGCGCATCGATCGCGATGTCCGCCGTCAATCGCCGGCTTGGTCGAGCAGCCGAGAGCTTTCGTGTTCCAACAGTTTCGGCGCCACCGGCAGGCTGTGCTTCGGGTCCGTCATCGCCTTGATGCAGCCCCTGAACCGCCCTCGGATGGTGTTCTCGCGCATAAGCCGCTCGACACGCTCGTTGCCAGCCGGAGGGCAGCGGTCAGCAGCTTTTTCGTGATGGGAGGCGGATTCCTTGCCGATGCGCGTCGATCGAGGCGCACTGCATAGCGCATCCGGCGCGAAATACGCCGCCGCTTTTTTCACGATTTCCTTTTCACGCTTGAGCCGGACGTTCTCCGCCCGCACCCTCGAGGGCTCGATCTGCTGCGGCTTGACTGGCCTCGCGCCAGCGCGCTTGCCCGCCTCGAGCGCCTTGACCCACTTGTGCAGCGTCTGCTCAATCAGCCCCGACTCCTTCGCAACCGCGCCAACCGTCTGGCCCGCCTTCACCCACTTGAAAGACAAAATTTTCCGGGGTAGCTCACGTTGCGGATGGTTCCCATACAGGTCCAGAAGCCGCGCCGCGACGAACCCGAGGACTTCCGGCACGACCGCCGGCTCGCGCCCAGCGTGCAGACCAGAAGATTCATCGCACCGCCTCGCTCGGGCGATCATCCGGGGCGAGCAGCACACCCTGGGCGCTCGAGCGCCGCGTCCGCGCGCCAGCGCGCCGATCGAGCGTTCCGGGCGCGGCCGATGGGCGAGGGTGTGCGGCCGAGGTACCAGCGCATCGTCGCGCAGCGGCGCGCGCCGTCGTTCAGCGCCGCCGCTTCGCCCCGCCTTTTTTCCTCGGCGCCGGGGTCGTATGGGGCACGGCGGCGATCGCCTCGACTTCGAGCAGCAGATCCTCGTGCACCAGGCGCGTGACGCCCACCAGCGTGCTCGCCGGCAGCCTCTTCGGGTCGAGAAAGCGGTTCCTCACCTCGCGGTAGATGTTCACGTCGTCCGGGTTGAGGTTGACCATGTAGCCGTTGAGTTTCACGACGTCCGCCCAGGTCGCCCCGGCCGCCTTCAGGTTGTGGGTGAGGCTCTTGAACACCTGCTCGGCCTGGGCGCGCATGTCGCCTGCGCCGATGACGTGCCCGTCGCGGTCGTAGCTCACCTGCCCGGACACCCAGACGATCTTCGCCGGGCCGGCGACCGCGACCGTGTGGGTGAAAAACCGCGGATCGAACAGCTCCTTCGGATTGAGATACTGCTTGCGCATCGGTCCCCCCTTTTTTCCGGTTCGCCCTAGGCGAGCGCGCCGCGCGCGGTGATCGGCCAGAGCGCCTCGACCACGCCCGCGCGCACGCACACGTACCAGTCGTACAGGTTCACCGTCGGGTCGCAGTGCCCCGGCACGAGCAGGATTTTCTCGCCGAGCGCCGGCAAGCGCGAGCCCGGCGCCGCCTCGATCCAGCCGTGCTCGTCGGAGGCATGCGTGCAGGCAAGCCCCGGGCGCTCCCAGACCGCCGGCATGCCGGAATCCACGCTCGACGCCTTGAGCCCGGCGTCCACGATCGCGGTGCGGTCGTTCGGACGGCTCATCACCGTGGCAAGCACGAACAGCGAATGCTCGAAGCGCAGCATCGGTTCCGCCCACTCGTTCTTCGCGTAGTCCCAGTCCATGAAGACGTAGGAGCCGGGCTGGATCTCGTCCCAGGCGCCCGATTCGATCTCGAACATGAAGGTGCCGGTGCCCGCGCCGGTGACGACGGGACAGGAAATTCCGGACTCCCGCAGCATCGCGCGCGTGGAGCGCACCGCGGCGGCGGCTGCCGCGATGACGGCATGGCGGTCGGCCATCGGCCGCATGTGTTGCGCCCGGCCGTGGTAGGCATGCATGCCGGCAAAGCGCAGATCGGGCGAGGCGGCGATTTCGCGCGCGAGCGCGAGCGCGGGTGCGCCCGGCGCGACGCCGCAGCGGCGCATGCCGACTTCAAGTTCGAGGTAAACGTCCAGTCGTGCCCCCGCCCTTGCTGCCGCGGCCTGCAGGTCGCGCACGTTGGCGGCCTGATCCACGCACACGCCGATCCGGGCGCGCCGGGCGAGCGCCGCAAGCCGTTCGATCTTGCGCGCGCCGACGATCTGGTTGGTGACGAGCACGTCCTCGATTCCGCCCTCGACCATCGCCTCGGCCTCGGACACCTTCTGGCAGCAAACGCCGACGGCGCCGGCGGCGATCTGGCGCCGGGCGATCTCCGGGCACTTGTGGGTCTTCGCGTGCGGCCGCACGCGCACGCGGCCGGCAGCCGCCTCGCTCAGCCGCCGCAGGTTGGTTTCGAAGGCGTCGAGCTCGAGGATGAGCGCCGGTGTGTCCACCTCCTCGAGGCGCATGCCGATCTCGGCCGGGGGCCGTTGCACGGCTCAGGCTCCCGCCGGCCGCGGCGCGCGCTCGCGCAGCGCGAGCCACGCGATCGCCGCAAGCACGATCCCGATCAACGGCAGTGCCGCGAGGTTCACCTTCTCCCAGCCCGCGTCGGTGACGATGTAGCCGGAAAGGAACGAGGAGACCGCCATCATGCAGAAAGTGGCCGTCTCGTTCGTGCCCTGCGCGCGCGCCCGCTCCTCGGGCCGGTAGGTCTCGAGCAGCAGCGTCGTGCCGCCGATGTAGAGAAAGTTCCAGCCCACGCCGAGCAACACCAGCGCGACCCAGAAGTTCGCCACCGCCAGGCCGGCAAGCGCCGTGCCGACCGCCCCGAGGTTGAGCATGGCGCCGGCGGCAAGCACCGCGAGCACGCCGAAGCGGCGGATCAGGCCGCCGGTAAAGAACGACGGCGCGAACATCGCCACCACGTGCGAGGAGATGACGAACGCGGCATCGCCGTAGGGGTGGCCGCACGCCTGCATCGCGATCGGAGTCGAGGTCATGAGAAAGTTCATCACCCCGTAGCCGATCGCGCCGCAGGCCACTGCGACGACGAACTTCGGCTGGCGCGCAATTTCGATCCACGGGCGGCCGGCCGCGGCCTGCTCGCTCGCCACCGGCTCGGGAATGCGCAGGCGCGCAAGCAGCGCGATCGTCACCAGCCCGGCGAGCGTGAGCGCGAGATAGGCGCCGGTGAACTTCGGGCTGACGAGATCCACCGTCACGCGGCTGATGCTCGGGCCGAGGATGCCGCCGGCAAGGCCTCCGGCGACCACGAGCGAGACCGCGGTGGCGCGAAACTCCGGCGGCGAGGCATCGGCGGCGGCGAAGCGATAGTACTGGCCGAAGGCGTTGCTCGCGCCGTACACCATCGCCCCGAGGCACAGCAGCCAGAAGCTCTGCGACCAGAGCGCCGCGGCGCACACGAGCGCCCCGGCGATGCCGATCCCGGCGCCGTGGATGAGGCCGGCGCGCCGGCCGACCCGCTTCATGTGCAGCGATGCGCCCATGGTGGTGAGCGCTGCCCCGACCACCCAGGCGGTGACCGGCAGCGTCGCCAGCGCCGCGACCGGGGCGAGCGCCAGCCCCGCCAGACCGTTGATCGCGATCAGCGTCGAGTTGATCGTGAACAGCATCGCCTGGCAGGCGGCGAGCAGTGCGACGTTGGCGCGGACGTTGCCTTCGGTACTGGACATGGATACAGTATCGCGGGAGACGGAGCCATTCTATATGAAGCTGCGGGGCGCGGGATCGAACCTCGCCGGGCGTTTCGAGCGGCGGGTGCGCGATCGGCACGACGACGGCTGGCCGCGCGAGCAAGATCCGCCGCCGGAGCCGGACACGCAGGTCACCGAGGAGCGCGCGCGCTCGATCCTCGCGACCAACGACTCGCCCGACCTGCCCTTCGAGCGCTCGGTCAATCCCTACCGCGGATGCGAGCACGGGTGTGTGTACTGTGCATCGGGCGACACGCCCATTCTGATGGCGGACGGCAGGACGCGGCCGCTCGCGGAGCTGTGCGAGGGCGACGAGATTTATGGCACCGTGCGGCAGGGACGGTACAGGCGCTACGTCAAGTCGCGCGTCCTGGCGCACTGGAGCGTCGTCAAGCCTGCCTGGCGGATCACGTTGCAGGACGGCACGACGCTCGTGACCGGCGCCGAGCACAGGTTCCTGACCGAGCGCGGATGGAAGTTCGTCACAGGGCGAAGCGCCGGGCACGGCCGGCGGCCGTATCTGACGACGAACAACAAGCTGATGGGAACCGGCGCCTTCGCCACCCCGGTCGCGAAAAACGGCAACTACGAACTCGGCTACCTGAGCGGAATCATCCGTGGCGATGCGTTACTCCGCGTCTACCGCGGCACGCGAAACGGGCGGGCGAACGGCGATCAGCACCAGTTCCGCCTCGCGCTCTGCGACCCGGAAGCCCTGCACAGAGCGCAGCAGTACCTTGCGCGGCGGGAAATCGCAACGTACGGTTTTCTGTTTCAGGCGGCATCGGGCGGACGCCGTGCCATGCAGGCCATCCGCTCGAATTCGCGCGTGGCCGTAGCCGACATTCGCGAGCTGATCGACTGGCCCCGCGAGCCGTCCCGCGAGTGGGCGGCAGGGTTTCTCGCCGGCATCTTCGATGCCGAGGGAAGCTACAGCGGCGGGATCCTGAGGATCTGCAACACGGATCGCGAGATCATCGGCTGGATCGAGCGATGCCTGCGGATGTTCGGGTTCGGCTATGCGATCGAGCACAGGAAGCCCGACCGGGCGAAACCCGTGGATGTCGTAAGGCTCACTGGAGGTCTTCGCGATCACCTGCGGTTCTTCCATACCGTGGACCCCGCGATCACGCGCAAGCGAGACATCGCCGGGCGGGCGATAAAAAGCGACGCGAACCTTCGCGTCGTGGCGGTCGAGCCTCTCGGGCGTGCGATGCGGCTCTACGACATCACGACGGAAACGGGGGACTTCATCGCCGACGGCGTCGTCAGCCACAACTGCTACGCCCGCCCGAGCCACGCCTACCTGGAGCTTTCCCCCGGGCTCGACTTCGAGACGAAGCTCTTCGCGAAGACGAACGCGGTGGCGCTTCTGCGCGCGGAGCTTTCCCGCCCCGGCTACCAGGTGAAGCCGATCGCCTTCGGCACCAACACCGACTGCTATCAGCCGATCGAGCGCCGCTGGCGCATCATGCGCGGCATCCTGGAGCTGCTGGCCGAGTGCCGGCATCCGCTGACGATCACCACCAAGTCGGCGCTCATCGAGCGCGACCTCGACCTGCTCGGGCCGATGGCGCGGCACGACCTCGTCAAGGCGTTCGTCTCGATCACGACGCTGGACGAAAAGCTCGCGCGGCGGCTCGAGCCGCGCGCCGCGAGCCCGCGCCGCAGGCTCGACACGATCCGCGCACTTGCGGCGGCGGGCGTTCCCTGCGGCGTGATGGTCGCGCCGGTGATCCCGGCGCTCACCGATCGGTCGCTCGAGGCGATCCTGCAGGCGGCCGCCGAAGCGGGCGCGACGATGGCGGGCTGGATCATGCTGCGCCTGCCGCACGAGGTCCGGCCGCTTTTCAAGGACTGGCTCGCGGCCCACGTACCCGAGCGCGCCGAACATGTTCTGAGCCTCATCCGGCAGGTGCGCGGCGGGCGGGAGAACGACCCGCGCTTCGGCTCGCGCATGAGCGGCTCGGGACTGTTCGCCCGGCTGATCGCGCGCCGTTTCGAGCTTGCCTGCCGCAGGTTCGGGCTGAACCGCGAGGACGACCCCATGGCTTCGCGCGACGGGCTGGATTGCACGCTCTTTCGGCCGCCGAACACAGGCAAACAGTTGAGGCTCCTTTGACAGTCAACGACCCCGTTGATTTAACGCCGTGCTACGATCTTGCACGCCGTCGGAAGCCCCTGGGAGACAAAGAGTGAGGCGCGACAGCACGCTGGACAGCTACTACTTCCTCGCTGACCTGCCGGCCAGCGACAACACACCTGAAGCTCTCAAGAAGTATCGCGAAATCAACGCACTGCTTCGCACGGTGCCGTGGCCTGCACCGTTTGACATCACCACGCACCGGCTTCGCCTCGGCGACGCTCGCGACCTTTCCTGGATACCTGATTGCTCGGTCCACCTGGTCGTCACGTCGCCTCCGTACTGGACGCTGAAGGAATATCGCCGTCATCAGGGCCAGATGGGGCACATTGCAGACTACGAAACCTTCCTCGACGAACTGGACAAGGTCTGGAAAGAGTGCGAGCGTGTGCTCGTCCCGGGAGGAAGGATCTGCTGCGTGGTGGGGGACGTCTGCCTCCCGCGCAAGAAGGCGGGTCGCCATCACGTCATTCCTTTGCACGCGGATATCCAGGTGCGAGCTCGCCGGATCGGCCTTGACTGCCTGTCGCCCATCTACTGGAACAAGATCGCCAATGGCGTGACCGAAGCCGCCGGAAACGGCGCCGGGTTCTACGGCAAGCCGTACCAACCTGGTGCAATCGTCAAAAACGACGTCGAATTCATCTTGTTTCTTCGCAAAGGCGGCCAATACCGAAAACCCAAGCCACTGCAAAAAGCCCTCTCCATGCTTACCAAGGAAGAGATGCAAGCTTGGTGGCAGCCGATCTGGTCGGACATCAGAGGCGCATCTACTCGCACTGGACACCCCGCGCCGTATCCCGTTTTGCTAGCTGAGCGCCTGGTTCGCATGTTCTCATTCGCGGGCGATACAGTGCTCGATCCATTTTCCGGCACCTGCGCGACCGCCATAGCCGCTTACCGCGCCGGCCGAAATTCCATCAGCAATGAGATCGATCCCGTCTATTACCGCATCGGTCTGGAGAATCTCGACGCTGCAATGAGGGATCGGCCGCTCTTCGGCGCCGTAGGAGGGCGGATCATTGAAGAGCGACGAATCGCGAAGAACACGCCCTGAGGGTTCGTTGACTTATAAATTGCTCGACGAGTTTTCGCACCTCTTTCGAGGCAGGCGATACCTTCACCGCGATTCTTCACAGGGCGATCGAGTCGCAACGTATCTCTACGAAGATCTTTTTGCTCTCGCCAGATCGCAGAAGCTGGTCCACGCGATTTCGAGCGCATCGCACGTTCTCAACACTGCCAACCGTCTTGTTGGCAAGAAAGGGCGCCGCGGCGACGCGACCTTTGGCGAGCGCGTGCCGCATGTACCTGCGGTCAGAGTGCCGGGGCTTGCGGTGGCTTTCGGCAAAGTCGCGACCGTTGAGATCGGCACGGAGGTAAAGATCCTCGCGAAGGCGATGCGCAAACAACTCGATCGAGTGTGTTCCGACCTTGAGAAGCAAGCTGCCGTGTTCCGCAGACATGGTGGCAATCCGATCTGCGTCGCCATCGTAGGTGTGAACTGGGCCGATTCGTACACCGGCTACGAAGGACGGCGACGCTACAGCACCGACGGTAAAAAGAACAAGCATCCCGTCCAGGAGGCGCCGTCCGCCGAGCGCGATCTGATAGAGCGGGTGCAAAGCACCTTCGACGAGTTTATCGTGCTCCGCTTCCGCGCCAGAAATGCGAAACCGTTTGACTTCGAATGGGTGGATGAAGCTGAAACCGCAAACCGGTACGGCGCTGCGCTTGTCAGGATTTCGCGCGAGTACGAGGCTCGATTCTGATCAGCGTGTCGCCGAGACCGAGATCGCCTCGCCGGCGGGCTGACGGACGAGACGCACGGTCTGCGCCGCCGGCATCGGCCAGCATCGTGCGCTAGTCTCGCGCGATGGCCGCGCCCGCATCCGTATCCGAAGAGCCGCCGCACCGCGCCGCCTGGCTCGCCGCCGGCGCGCTGTGGGCCGCGGCGATCGTCTGGCTCTCGCTCACGCCCGCGCCGCCCGATCCGGGTATCGAGTTCGGTGACAAGCTCGGGCACCTCGCCGCCTACGCGGCGCTCATGTTCTGCTGGGCGCGCGGCGGCGCGTCGTTTCGCGCGCGCCTTGGCTGGGCGGCCGCGTCCGTCGCGATGGGCATCGGCCTGGAATTCGCGCAAGGGGCGCTCGGCTATCGCAGCCGCGAAGTCGGCGACATGCTCGCCAACGCGGCAGGCGTCGCGCTCGGTTGGGCTCTCGCGCGGGCGCTCGCCCGCTTGTCGCACTTGGCGCGGCGGCGCGCGCCAGCGCGCGCTCCGTGAGGCCGCGCCCGACCCCGGCGCTCGCCGAGGGGCCGCTCCTCGTGCCGCTGCTGCGGCTCGCCGCCCCGGGACTGCTGCTCGTCGTGTTCCAGTCGGCGATCTCGATCGCCGACACGCATTTCGTCGGCAGGCTCGGCACCGCGCCGCTTGCCGGGCTTGCGCTCGTCTTTCCGCTCGTGATGCTGCTGCAGATGACCTCGGCGGGGGCGATGGGCGGCGGCGTTTCCTCGGCGATCGCGCGCGCGCTCGGCGCCGGCGACGCCGCGCGGGCGCGCGCGCTCGTCGCGCACGGCCTTGCGATCGCCGCGGCGATGGGCCTTGCCTTCACGCTCGCGGTCGTCGCGTTCGGCCGGCCGATCTACCGGCTGCTCGGCGGCGAGGGCGCGGCACTCGACGCCGCGCTCGCGTACTCCAACGTGCTCTTCTCCGGCGCGGTGCTGGTGTGGATCGCCAACACCTTCGCGAGCGTGCTGCGCGGCAGCGGCAACACGCTGGTGCCGGCGCTCGCGCTGGTATGCGCGAGCCTCGTGCACATTCCGCTTTCGGGCGCGCTCACGCTCGGCTGGGGTCCGTTTCCGCGCCTGGGGATCGCCGGCGCGGCGGTGGCGTACGTTTCGGCCTTCGCGTTCGCTTCGGTCCTCACCGGCGCGTGGCTGTGGCGGCGCACCGCGCTTGCGCCGCGCCGCGAGGATTTCCGCTTCGCGTGGCGCCAGTTCCGCGAGATCCTGCGCGTGGGCGCGGTCTCGTCGCTCTCGGCGGTGCAGACGGTGCTCACCGCGGTCGTGCTGACCGGGCTGGTCGGCCGGTTCGGCACCGCGGCGCTCGCCGGCTACGGCGTCGGCGTGCGCCTGGAGCTCCTTCAGATACCGATCGTGTTCGCGATCGGCCAGGCGCTGGTGGTGCTCGTCGGCACCAGTGTCGGCGCCGGCAGGCCCGCGCGCGCCAAGCGCGTCGCCTTCACCGGAGCCGCCATCGCCGCGGGCGTTTGCCTGGCGATCGGCGCGACCGCCGCGCTCTTTCCGCGGCTCTGGGTATCGCTCTTTTCTTCCGACCCGTCGGTGCTCGATGCCGGCGCCGCGTACCTTCGCATCGTCGGGCCGTTCTATCCCTTCATCGGCGTGGGGATCGCGCTCTATTTCGCCTCGCAGGGCGCGGCGCGCGTCGCCTGGCCGGTGCTCGCCGGCACCGCGCGGCTCGTGATCGTCGTCGGAGGCGGCTTCGCCGCGCTGGCGCTCGGCGCGCCGCTCGCGGCGCTCTTCGCCGTCATCGCCCTCGGCATCGTCGTCTGGGGCGCGGGCACGGTGCTCGCCGTGCGCGCAAGCGACTGGACACGGCCGGGCTGAGGGCCTGCGCGCCCGCTATACCAGCCCCTCGGCCTGCAGCCAGCGGAAACTGTCCTCGACCATCGTTCTCAACGGCACCGGGCGATAGCCGAGCTCGCGCTCGGCCTTGCTCGAATCGCAAAAAAGCCTGCGCGCGGCCACGCGCGCCGCCTCCGGGGTGAGGGACGGCTCGCGGCCGGTAAGGAGCGAAAGCCACTCGTTCGCCCGCCCGAGCAGCCGCAGCACCCAGGCAGGCGTCACCCGCTGCGGCACCTTCTTTCCGGTCACCTCGCCGATCGTGCGCACCAGTTCGGCGAGCGTCGCGTCCGCCCCGCCGAGAAGATAGTTCTCGCCGCGCCGGCCGTGCTCGGCGGCGGCGACGTGCGCGCTCGCCACCGCCGACACATGGCAGAACGAAAACGCGCCGGGCGGAACGCCCGGGAGCTTTCCCTCGCACACCAGCCGGATGACGCGCGCCCAGTTGCGCGTGTCGTAAGGACCCATCACCGCCGCCGGGTTGAGGATCACTGCATCCAGGCCCTTCGCGATTCCGGCGCGCACCTCCTCCTCGGCGAGGAACTTGGTGCGCTGGTAGTTGACCGGCGAGTCGCGCCCGAGCTGCGGCGCGCGCTCGTCGATGCGTCCGGTCTGAAGCCCGTACACCGAGATGGTCGAGGTGTGCACGAAACGCTTCGCGCCGCGCGCGAGCGCCGCCGCGACCATGTTGCGGGTCCCTTCGACGTTGACCCGGTACTGGCGCTCGTTGTGGCGCGACCACAGGCCGGTGTCGCCGGCGACATGAAAGACGGCGTCCACGCGCTCGGGCAGCGCAGCGGCGAGCGACGCCGCGTCGGTGACATCGCCGGCTACCAGCCTGAGCGGCAGCCCGCGCAGGTATTGCAGGCTGGCACCGGGGCGATGGATCGCGGTGACCTCCCAGCCGCGCTCGATCAGCTCGCGCGCGAGCACGGCGCCGATGAAGCCGGTCGCGCCGGTCAGGAAGGCGGCCCGAGCCACTCGATGAGCGCCTCCAGCGTCGCATCCGGCGCCTCGGCCATGAGCGAGTGGCCGGAGGCGGCAATGCGCTTCACCGTGCAAGCGGCGAGTGCTCGGGCGAGTCCCTCGACCGCCTTGGGCGGCGTCATCACGTCGCGCCCGCCCACCAGGATCAGCGCCGGACATTTCACCTTCGCGGCCGCTTCCAGCCCGCCGCCATAGTCATTGCACGCCTTCAGGTCGTTGTACAGGACGCCTGGCGCAAGGCGCGCAAGCCGCGCCTGCGTGTCGCCGTACATCCACATGCCGGGAAACGGGTTCGCGGAAAACGGCACCTGCGGCGCATGGCCCCAGATCGTGGACATGTCGTGGGCGGTGATCGAGTTCGCGCGCGCCGCCTCCAGAAACGCCTCGGTCACCTTCATCGGGTACGCGGTGCCGAGCAGCGCGATGCGCTCGACCCGCGCGGGATGGCGCGCAGCGCATTCGAGCGCGACGAGCGATCCCATCGAGTGCCCGGCGATCGCGGCGCGCGCAAGGCCGGCGGCGTCCACGAGGCGCATCACCCAGTCGGCCATATCCTCGATCCGGGCAAGCGGCGGGCCCTCGGAGCGACCATGGCCCGGCAGGTCCACCGCCAGGACGTTTCTGCCGTGGTAGCCGAAATAGCGGCTCTGCAGCGCCCACCAGGAGTGGTCGAGCCCGGCGCCGTGCACGAACACGATCGTGGGCCGGGCCGGGTCCGGCGCATGCGCTGCCGTGTAGGCGAACGCGCGCCGGCCATCCACGGCGAAATCCATCAGCCTTTGGCGGCGGCCTTCAGGCCGCGTTCGAGATCGTCCAGGAGGTCCTGCGGATCTTCCAGCCCGATCGAAAGCCGCACCGTACCCGGGCCGATGCCGGCGCGCGCGAGGTCTTCGTCCGACATGCGGTAGTGAGTGGTGGTCGCCGGATGGATGACGAGCGATTTCGCGTCGCCGACGTTCGCCAGATGCGAGAACACGCGCAGCGCCTCGATGAAGCGCCGTCCCGCCGCGCGCCCGCCCTTCAGGTCGAACGAAAACACCGAGCCCGCGCCGCGCGGCAACAGCCGCTTGCACGTCTCGTGGTCGGGATGGTCGGGCAGCTCCGGATACAGGACCTTTTCCACCTGCGGATGAGCGGCGAGGAACGCGACCACCTTGCGCGCGTTCTCGACGTGCCGCGGCATGCGCAGGTGCAGCGTCTCGATGCCCTGCAGAATCTGGAACGCGGTCATCGGCGCCATGCAGGCGCCGAAATCGCGCAGCCCCTCGCGCCGGGCGCGCAGCAGGAACGCGCGCGTGCCCGATTCCTCCTCGAAGTCCATGCCGTGGAAGCCCTCGTAGGGCTCGGTGAGCTGGGGATACTTGCCGCTTCTTTCCCAGTCGAAGCGGCCCGAGTCCACCACCACGCCGCCGACGACGGTGCCGTGCCCGGAGAGGAACTTGGTCGCCGAGTGGTACACCAGGTCCGCGCCCAGCTCGAACGGCCTCATCAGATATGGCGTGGTGAAGGTCGCATCCACCAGCAGCGGCACGCCCGCGGCGTGCGCGATGTCGGCCACCGCCGGGATGTCGAGCACGTCGAGGCCGGGGTTGCCGAGCGTCTCGCCGAAGAAAAGCCGCGTCTCCGGCCGGATCGCCGCCTGCCAGGCGTCGAGATCGCGCGGCACGACGAAGGTGGTGCGGATGCCGAAACGCTTGAGCGTGTAGGCGAGCAGATTGTGCGAGCCGCCGTAGAGCGCGGTCGAGGCGACGATGTGCGAGCCGGCGTCCATCAGCGTCGCGATCACCAGGTGCAGCGCCGCCTGCCCGGAGGCGGTGGCGATCGCACCGACCCCTCCTTCGAGCGCGGCCATGCGTTCCTCGAACACCGCCACCGTGGGGTTGGAGATGCGCGAGTAGACATGCCCGGCCCGCTCCATGTTGAAGAGCGAGGCGGCGTGCTCGGTGTCGCGAAAAACGTACGAGGTGGTCTGGTAGATCGGCACCGCGCGCGCGCCGGTCGCGGGGTCCGGCGACTGGCCGGCGTGCAGCGCGAGGGTGTCAAAGCCGGGGTATCTCGGTCCTGCCATCGTCGCCGCCGGAGCCACTCCCCGAAGCCGATTCGCGCAATCGGGGTCTGACCCTGATTTTCAGTGCAGGTGCTTGCGCGAGGGGCGCGTGGAAGTCTCGAACGCGCGCTCGGGCTTGGCCGGCTGCGCGGCGCGGTTCTTCCAGTCCTGATCGAAGAACCGGTTGACGAGCGCCACCACCTCGGCCACGCGCTCCTTGTCGAACTCGCGCGCAAGCACCGACGAGACGTCCTCGATCATGCAGCGGCGCCTCGCCTCGTGGATCGCCTGCGGCGTCGGACCGACGTAAAGCAGCCGCGTCTCCTGCGGCGCGTTCTGCGGATAGAGCGTCAGCTCCACCTCCACCGCCTCGTAGCAGAGCGGCCCCAGGTTTTCGAGCGCCGCCTCCAGCGCCTCCTGGAAGCTGCGGCCGACCTCGCCGGTCCAGCAGAAGGTGAGCATCAGCTCCTTTTCGTCGAAGCGCAGGCCCGGCTCGTCCTGCTCCAGGCTCTTTACCTCCGCCATGCTGTCGGCGTCCAGATAGTCGAGCAGCGGCGCCAGCGCCTCTTCGATGCGCTTGCGCGAGACGCCTTCGAGGATGGGGATGTCCGCGTGCAGGTGCACTTCCATGCGCATGGCGGGAATTCCTCGGGGAGCGGGTAGGCAGGGATTTTATCACGCGCGCGCACGGCGCCACCGACCGGCGGGCGCCGTCAACCGACGCCCGGGAGCTGCCGTTATCGCGATTGCAGGCACAATGAACTTGCAGGCGCGGCTCGCCTCCAAGGAGGTAAGCATGAACGTCGTCTACGACAGCGATCACTACTACGTGGCCGAGTTTCCGGGCCATGCCGGCATCGAGCTGGTGGACAAAACCACCGGCCGAAGCGGGTTTCTCGAAGGCGCGGTCGAGAGGAAGTTCCGCCAGCGCATGGCGAACCTCGCCGCCGAGGAGCCGAGCGAGGAATCGGTGGACGAGTTTCTCGCGCACTACGACGCGCTGCTCACCACGCCGCTTGCGCTCCATTAGCGCGGATTCGCTAGCATTGGGGGATGGCCGGCCCCTGGTGCGCTCCCGACTATCGCGGTAACGGCTTTCTCAACCTGATCGCGTCGCTCGTCGAAGCCGCCGGCGGCTCGCCGCGCCATGCCCCGCTCGCGGCGCTGCCGCCCGCCGAGATCGCCGCGGCGGCGAACCTGGTGTTCGTGCTCCTCGATGGGCTGGGCGACGCGGTCCTGCGCGCCAACGGTGCCGGTGGCCATCTGGCTGCGCACGCGCGCGGGGCGATCAGCGCGGTGTTTCCCTCGACCACCGCCTCGGCGATCACGACCTCCTACACCGGCGCCTCGCCTCTGGAGCACGGCCTCACCGGCTGGTTCACCTATTTCGGCGAAGCCGGCTGCGTCGGCGCGCCGCTGCCCTTCAAGCGCCGCGGCGAGTCGCGCCCGATTCCGGCGGCCTCGGCGCAGCTTTTCCGCGAGCCGCCGCTCCTTGACGGCCTCACGATGCGGCCGATCGTGGTGACCGAGCGCTCGATCGCGAACTCGACCTACAACCTGCATCACTGCGGCCGCGCCGAGCGCCGCGCCTACGACAAGCTGGAGGAATTCGTCGCCGAGATCGCGGCCGCGGTACGCTCCGGGCCCGAGCGCAAGTTCGTCTACGCCTACTGGCCGCTGTTCGACAAGCTCGCGCACGAGCACGGCGTGGCGAGCGCCGAGGCGCGTCGTCATTTCGCCGAGCTCGACGCCGCCTTCGGCGAGCTGCTCGCGCGGCTCTCCGGCACCGACAGCGTCGTCGTCGTCACCGCCGACCATGGCTTCATGGATAGCCCGCCGGACAAATGTCTCGTCCTGGCACCGGAACTGGCAGCGATGCTGCGCTTTCCGCTCTGCGGCGAGCGGCGGGTCGCGTTCTGCCACGTGCACGCGCCGCGCGAGTTCCTCGCGCGCGCCGCCGACTGGCTGGGCAGCCGCGCCGAGGTGAGCGAGAGCCGGCGGCTGGTCGAGGAAGGCTGGTTCGGGCCGGGCACGCCGCACCCGCGCCTGGCTGAACGAATCGGCGACGTCGCGATCCTGATGAAGGACAGCTGGACGCTCAAGGACTGGGTGCCGGGAGAATCCCGGCACCTGCATATCGGCAACCACGGCGGGGCGAGCGAGGAGGAAATGCTCGTGCCGCTCATCGTCGCCAGAGCCTAGGGAGACCATGAGAGCGAAAACGAACGGCATCGAAACGAACTACGAGATCCACGGCAGGGCGGGAGCCGACTGGCTGGTCTTCAGCCATTCGCTTGCGTGCAGCGCGCGCATGTGGGACCCGCAGATCGCCGCGTTCGCGGACCGCTACCGGATCCTCGCCTACGATACCCGCGGCCACGGAGCGTCGGACGCGCCGCCGGGCCCTTACACGCTGGAGATGCTCGCCGACGACCTGAAGGCGCTGCTCGATCACCTCGGCATCGCGAGCGCCCACTACTGCGGCCTGTCGATGGGTGGGATGATCGGGCAGACGTTCGCGCTCAGGTACCCGGGCGTGTTCCGGACGCTCACGCTGGCCGATACCACCAGCCGGTATCCGGCCGAGGCCTGGCCGGTCTGGGCCGAGCGCATCAGGATCGCCGAGACGCGCGGCATGGAGCCGCTCGCGCAGCCGACGCTGGAGCGCTGGTTCACCGCCGCCTTCCGCGAGAAGAACCCGGCGGCCGTGAACGCGATCCGCCGGCTGATCGTCGCGACGCCGATCGCGGGCTACGTCGGCTGCTGCCACGCCATCCCGAAAATCAACCTGACGGCGCGACTGAAGGAGATCCGTTGCCCGACGCTCGTGATCGTCGGAGCGGAAGATCCGGGCACGCCGCCGGTGATGGCGCGCGAGATCCACGAGAACCTGCCAGGCTCGACGCTGGTCGAGATCCCCGCCGCCGCGCATCTGGCCAATCTCGAGCAGCCGGAAGCGTTCAATCGCGCGCTCGGGGACTTCCTCGCGCGGCATTGAGGCGCCGGCCTTCAGCCCTCCATCCCCTGCCAGCGCGCAAGGCCCGGCACGCGGATGCCGAAGAGGTCGAGGATCCGGCCGACGGTGTGGGCGACGAGATCCTCGATCGTCTTCGGCCGCGCGTAGAACGCCGGCGCCGGCGGAAACACGATCCCGCCCATCTCGGCGACCGCCACCATGTTCCTCAGGTGCGCGAGCGTGAGCGGCGCCTCGCGCGGCACCAGTACCAGCCGCCTGCGCTCCTTCAACTGCACATCGGCGGCGCGCGCGATCAGGTCGTCGGCATACGCGTGCGCCACCGCCGCGAGCGTCTTCATCGAGCAGGGCGCGATCACCATCCCCTCGACCGGAAACGAGCCGCTCGCGATCGCCGCGCCAACGTCTTTCGGGTGGTAGCTAGCGGCGGCGAGCCGCTCGACGTCCCTGCGCTTCATGCCGAGCTCGGTCCAGGCGTTGAGCACGCCGGCGTCGGTGAGCACCAGGTGCGCCTCCCAGCCGGCGGTCCGGCGAATCGCCTCGAGCAGCCGCACGCCGTAGATCGCGCCGGAGGCGCCGCTCAGGCCGACGATCAGCCGCTTCGCTTCACGCTTGCGCCCGCCCCGTGCCATGCGCCGCAAGCCTACCCCATTAGAATCGCGCCGTGAAATCCGCCTCCGACGACGCGCTCGCCGTAAAGCTCGTCGCCCTGGTGTTCGTGCCGTTCGCGGCCGGGTTCTTCCTCTCGATCCTGCTTCGCTACGTCAACGCGGTGATCGCGCGCGATCTGGCCGCGGAGTTCGCGCTCTCGGCGGCGGACCTGGGGCTGCTCACCAGCGTCTATTTCCTCGTCTTCGCCGCGTTCCAGGTGCCGCTCGGGGTGCTGCTGGACCGCTACGGCCCGCGGCGGGTGCTCGCTACCCTGCTTCTTTTCGCCGCCGCGGGTGCGCTCGCGTTCGGTCTTGCCGAGGGCGTCGGAACGCTCGCGCTCGGGCGCGCGCTGCTCGGTCTGGGCGTATCCGGGTGCCTGATGGGCTCGATCAAGGCGTTCACGCTCTGGTTTCCGCTCTCGCGCCTTGCGACGCTCAATGGCTGGATCCTCGCGGTGGGCGCGCTCGGCGCGATGTCGGCGACCGCGCCGGTCGAGGCGCTCGCGCAGAGCGCGGGCTGGCGGGCGGTGTTCTGGGCGCTCGCCGCCGCCTGCGCCGCGGTGTCCGCGCTTATCTTCTTCGTGGTGCCCGAACGCGAGCTGCCCGGCGCGGGCGAGAGCTGGCGTCGCCAGTTCGCCGAGATCGGCGCGATCCTGAAAAGCGTCTACTTCTGGCGTGTGGCGCTGCCGCTCGTCGTCGTGCACGGCGCCTACCAGGCATTGCAGGGCCTTTGGCTCGCGCCGTGGCTTGCCGATATCGCCGGGCAGTCGCGCGCCGAGGTGGCGCGCTCGCTTCTGGCGGGTGCGGCCGCGTACGGCGTCGGCTCGGTCGTCTTCGGCACCCTCGCCGACCGCATGACCGCGCGGCTTGCCGCCTACAAGGCGGGAATGGTGCTCGCGCTTGCCGCCTATTTCGCCATCGCCGCGGGGGCCGGCGCCCTCGCGATGCCGCTCGTCATGGCCTACGGATTCGGTGCCTGCGCCGCGGCGCTGCCGTACGCGATCCTCTCGCGACATTTCCCGCGCGCGCTCACCGGCCGCGTGGTCACCGCGACCAACATCTTCATGTTCCTCGCCTCGTTCGCCTTCCAGTGGGGGATCGGCGCGCTGCTGCGCGCTTCGCCCGAAGGCGGCTACGCGCTCGCCTTCGGCGTCGTCGGGATCCTGCAGCTCGCGACCGTGCTGTGGCTGCTGCCGCTGAAGGACCGGCGCGAGTAGCTCGGGCGGCTCTCAGCCGCGGCGCGAGGCGCTCACCGCGGTGAGGATCGCCTGCACGATCGCCGACGGCGCCGGCGGGCAGCCGGGCACGGCGATGTCCACCGGAATGACGTTGGACACGCGCCCGCAACTGGCGTAGCTCTCGCCGAAGATGCCGCCGTCGCAGGCACAGTCGCCCACGGCGACCACGAGCTTGGGCTCCGGCGTGGCCTCCCAGGTCCGGCGCAGCGCCTCCTCCATGTTGCGCGCAACCGGTCCGGTGACGAGCAGCATGTCGGCGTGCCGGGGGCTCGCGACGAAGCGGATGCCGAGGCCTTCGAGGTTGTAGTAGGGGTTGTTCGCGGCGTGGATCTCCAGCTCGCAGCCGTTGCACGAGCCCGCGTCCACGTGCCGGATGGTGAGCGCGCGCCCCAGAAGCCGCAGCACCTCGTCGTTCAGGCGCGGCGCCGCCGCGCGCAGCGCCTCCTCGGGTGCGGGCGCCGGCTCGGTGACGATACCGACGCGCAGGATCTGGCGGATCACCTTTTCCATCGTCAGAGATCGTGTCCGGCGTAGGACAGGTTGAACGATTTGTTGATGAGCGGGAAATCCGGAACGATGTTGCCGATCACCGCGTGCTCGAGCGCCGGCCAGTTCTGCCACGACGGATCGTGCGGATGGCAGCGGCGCACGCGCCCGCCGGCCGCGGCTTCGAGCGCGACGATCACCTCGCCGCGCCAGCCCTCGACCCAGCCGATGCCCGCCGCGCCCTGCGGCGGCTCGGGCACTGCCTCGCGCAGCGCGCCCTCGGGCAGGCGTTCGAGAATGCGGCGCTGGAGCAGCAGCGACTCGAACGCCTCCTCGAAGCGCACGACGATGCGCGCGGCGACATCGCCGTTGCGGTGCGAGCAGAGCCGCGGCGCGAGGACGTCGTACGGCGCGTAGCCCGGATGCACGCGCGCGTCCATCGCGTGGCCGCTCGCGCGCGCGGCAAGCCCCACCACGCCGAGCCGGGCCGCGGTCGCGGGGGTCAGGCGCCCGGTGGTGATGCAGCGGTCCTGCAGCCCGGCATGGTTGTAGTAGATCGAGCGCAGCGTGCGCAGCTCCTCCTTCAGCCGCAGCGCCTCCGCGATCATCTCGCGCGCCGCTGTTGCGCCGACGTCGCAGGCGACGCCGCCGGGCACGATGCGGTCCATGAGATAGCGGTGGCCGAAGACGCGCGCGTTGGTGCGCAGCACATCCTCCTTCAGGCGCCAGAACTGCGCCAGCCCGAAGCCGAAGGCGCAGTCGTTGCCGATCGCGCCGAGGTCGCCGAGGTGGTTGGCGACGCGCTCGCGCTCGAGCATGAGCGCGCGCAGCCACAGGGCGCGATCGCTCGGGCGCACGCCGCTCATCGCTTCGAGCGCCATCGCGTACGCCCACGCGTACGCGACCGTGCTGTCGCCGGAGACGCGGCCAGCCAGGCGCGCGCCTTCCTCGAGCGTCATGCTCTCGAAGCGCTTTTCGATCCCCTTGTGCTTGTAGCCGAGCCGCTCTTCCAGCCGCAGCACCTTTTCGCCGACGATCGAAAAGCGGAAGTGCCCTGGCTCGATCGTGCCGGCGTGCACCGGCCCGACCGGGATCTCGTGCACCCCCTCGCCCTCGACGCGGACGAACGGGTAGCGGTCCGGCGCGGGCTCGAAGCGCCGCGCGGCATCGAAGTCGCGCCGCAGGGGAAACTCCTGCGCGGGCCAGGCGCCGTGGCGCAGCCACTTGCGCGCATCCGGCTGGCGCCGGTCGCTGCCCACCGCCCGGACGCCGAGAAGGTCGCACGCCGCGCGCTGCATGCGCGCGGCGCACGCGAACACGTCCGAGACGTCCGGGTACGAGGGATCGGCATCCGGCAGCGCGAGCGTGAGCCAGACCAGCCCTTCGTAGGCGACCAGCACGGCGTGTACCGCGAAGCCCGCTCCGCGGTCGCGCTCGTCGGCCGCCCACAGCGCGCCCAGCCTGCCGCCCGCAGCCGCGACCGCTTCGCACGCGGCGCGCCAGCCGCCGGCGTCCACCGCGGCACGCCAGGCCGGCACCGCACCGGCGAGCGGCACGAGCGTGATTCCCGGAAGCTGCGGTGCCATCGCCCTAGCCGATGAAACGCGCCGCCTGCCGGTACCAGTCAGCCAGGTACGGCGGAATGTACAGACCGAGCGCGAGCACGATCGCCAGGTGCACGAACACCGGCGCGAGCGCCGGCGGATGCGGCAGGCGCCGCGCGCTCGTCTCGCCGAACACCATCGGCTGCACGCGCCGGAAGATCGCCGCGAACGCCACGCCGAGCGCGGTGAGCAGGAACGGCGTCGCCCACGGGTGTTCGTGCATCGCGGTGGTGAGCACCATGAACTCGCTCGTGAACACCCCGAACGGCGGGACCCCGAGGATCGCCACCGTGCCGAGCGCGAGCCCCCAGCCGATCGTCGGGCTGATCTGCATCAACCCGCGGATCGCCGCCATCTCCTGGGTTCCGGTCGCCTGCGAGGCGTGGCCGACGGCGAAGAAGATCGCGCTCTTGGTGAGCGAGTGCACCGTCATGTGCAGCAACCCGGCGAACGCCGCGACCGGCCCGCCCATGCCGAAGGCGAAGGTCATGATGCCCATGTGCTCGATCGAGGAATAGGCGAACATGCGCTTGATGTCGCGCTGGCGCGCGAGAAAGAACGCGGCGATCACTACCGACAGCAAGCCGAAGCCCATCATGAGCTGGCCGGAGAAGGCGCGCTCGAGCGCGCCGTCCACCAGCACCTTGCTGCGCACCACGGCGTAGAGCGCGACGTTGAGCAGCAGCCCGGAGAGCACCGCCGAGATCGGCGTCGGGCCCTCGGCGTGCGCGTCCGGCAGCCAGTTGTGCAGCGGCGCCAGGCCCACCTTGGTGCCGTAGCCGACGAGCAGAAAGACGAACGCGAGCGACAGCACCGTCGGCTCGAGCTCGCCGCGCACCGCGTACAGGTGCGTCCACAGCAGCGACTTTCCGCCCGGCCCGAGCACTTTTTCGGCCGCGAAATAGAGCAGGATCGTGCCGAAGAGCGCCTGCGCGATGCCGACGCCGCACAGGATGAAGTACTTCCACGCCGCCTCCAGACTCGCCGGCGTGCGGTACAGGCTCACCAGCAGCACGGTCGAGAGCGTCGCTCCCTCCATCGCCACCCACAGGATGCCGACGTTGTTGGCGAGCAGCGACAGCAGCATCATGAAGCTGAACAGCTGGTACATGCTGTGATAGAGCCGCAGCCGCGCGGCGTTGACCCGCCCGTGGTGCTGCTCGATGCGCATGTACGGGCGCGAAAAAAGCGCCGTGGTGAAGGCGACAAAGGCGGTGAGCGCGACCAGAAAGACGTTGAACGGGTCCACGAAGAACTGCTGGTCGAACGCCGCGAACGGCCCTTCGGCGATGACGCGCGCGGTGAGCAGCGCCGCCGCCGCGAGTGTCGCAAGGCTCATGACGGCGTTCGCCTCCGGCGCCCACGCGCGATGGCCGATGAGCGCGAGCACCAGCGCTCCCGCGAGCGGCAGTCCGAGCACGAGCAGGATCTCCACTCAGTCCTCCTTCAACTTTTCCATGTGGTGCACGTCGAGGCTGTCGAACTGCTCGCGGATGTGGAAGAAGAAGATGCCGAAGATGAAGGTCGCCACCAGCACGTCGAGCGCGATCCCCATCTCGACCACCAGCGGCATGCCGTAGGTCGCGCCGGTGGCGGCGAAGAACAGGCCGTTCTCCATCGAGAGGAACCCGATCACCTGCGCGACCGCCTTGCGCCGCACGATCATCATGAGGAACGACAGCAGCACGCCGGCGAGCGCGATGCCCAGCGTCGAGCGCGTGAGCGTGCCCGCCATCTGCGAGATCGGAGTGGCCAGGGCGAAGGCGAAGATCGCCACGCCGATGCCGACCAGCATCGTCGTCGGAATGGCGATCAGCGTCTCGACGTCCCACTTCACGTTGAGCTCGTCGATCAGCCGGTGCAGCACCCAGGGGATCAGCACCACCTTGAGCAGCACCGTGAGCGCCGCCGAAAAGTACAGGTGCCCCTGCCCGGTGGTGGCGGCGACGATCAGGGTGGAGGCCGCGAGCGCCGCGCCCTGCCAGGCGAGCAGGTGAATGAGCGTCAGGATGCGCCGCTGCGCCAGCATGGCGAAGGAAATCAACAGCAGCAGCGCGGCGAACAGGTTGACGAACTGGCCGGCAAGCGACAGCGTCGGACTCATGCGCGCACCAGGAAGTGGATCAGGATGCCCAGCACGCCGAGCAGGAACGCCGCGGCGAGGAACTCGGGGGCCATGAACAGCCGCAGCTTGGCGAGCTGCGATTCGAGCAGCGCGAGCCCCGCGCCGGCCAGGGCGAGCTTGGCAAGCAGCGCGGCGAGCGCAAGCGGCAGCGCCGCCCAGTCGCCCGCCTCGGCGATGCCCCAGGGCACGAACAGCGCGAAGCCGATCGTCATGTAGGCGAACAGCTTGATCGCCACCGCCCATTCGATGAGCGCGAGGTGCCGCGCCGAGTATTCGAGGATCATCGCCTCGTGGATCATGGTGAGTTCCAGGTGCGTGGCCGGGTTGTCGATCGGGATGCGGGCGTTCTCGGCAAGCAGCACCATGAGGAAGGCGACGGCGGCGAACGCCAGGCTCGGGTGGATGGCGAATTCGCGATGCCCGAGGGTCTCGACGATCGTCGTCAACTGCGTCGAGCCGGAGATGAACGCCGCAGTGAAGAGCACCATCAGCATCGCCGGCTCGGCCAGAAACCCGATCAGCATCTCGCGCCGCGCCCCCAGCCCGCCGAACGCGGTGCCGATGTCCATCGCGGCGAGTGCCGAGAACACGCGCGCCAGCGCGAACACCGCCACCAGCGCGATGACGTCGGCGGCGGGGGCGAAGGGCAAATCGGTGGCGAGCACCGGCACGATACCGGCCGCGAGCCACATGCAACCGAACAGGATGTAGGGCGCCAGGCGAAAGATCGGTGAGGCGTTGTGCGCGATCACCGCGTCCTTGTGAAACAGCTTGGCGAGCGCGCGGTAGGGCAGCAGCAGCGGCGGCGCCGAGCGGTTCTGCAGCCACGCCCGGCACTGGTTGACCCAGCCCATGAGCAGCGGCGCGGCGAGCACCACGAACACCGACTGCAGGATCTGGAAGGCGATCGAGGCGGCGCTGCTCATCGGTCGGGTCTTCAGCGCACGAACAGAAGCAGCGCGACCAGCGTCGCGAAGCTGTAGAGGAGGTAGATGCTGATGCGCCCGCGCTGCAGCAGGCCGATGCGCGCCGAGACGGACTCGGCAAGGCGCGCCACCGGCAGGTACACCCAATACCAGTGCCGGTCCTCGATCCTGAGCGCGAAGCGCGGTGCCGGATCGTCCGGGCCCGGCAGATGGCGGCGCATGAGATACACCGGCCCGAAGACGTGCCGGATCGGCTGGCCGAAGGCGTCGGCGGTGTCCTGCATGCGCGCCGTCAGCTCGGGATAGCCGCAGTCCCAGGGATGCGAGCGGCGCACGCGCCCGTGATAGAAGCGGCGCACCAGCACGAAGGTGAGCCAGGTGACCGCGACGATGACGACAAGGAAGACGAGCGGGCTGTAGCTCGCCTGCGCGGGCGATGTCGGCACCAGCCACAGCCAACTGGTCGCGAGCGCCTCCTCGGGCAGGCCGCCGCCGAGCAGCGCCGTGCAGATGCGGTTGAGCATCGCGAGGAACGCCGCCGGGAAAAGTCCGAGCACGAGACAGCCGGCGGCGAGCCACGCCATGCCGAGGCGCTCGGCGCGCCCTGCATCGCCCCCGGCGGCATGCTCGTCGGGTGCGTGCCGCGGCTCGCGCGGTGCGCCGAGAAACGCGATCCCGTACACCTTGACGAAGCACATCGCGGTGAGCGCGCCGGCGAGCGCGAGCGTCGCGGCAAACAGCGGCAACAGGCTGCGCACGACCCCGTGTTCCAGAAGCGGCGCCTGCAGCGCGGTCTGGAAGGTCAGCCACTCCGAGACGAAACCGTTCAACGGCGGCAGCGCCGAGATGGCGAGCGCGCCGACGAGAAAGTAGAACGCCGTCGCCGGCATGGTGCGGACGAGCCCGCCCATGTCGTTCAGGTCGCGCAGGCCGCGCGCGTGCAGGACCGAACCGGCGCCGAGGAACAGCAGCGCCTTGAACACCGCGTGATTGAGCGTGTGATAGAGCGCCGCGATCAGGCCGAGCGCGGCCGCGGCGGTCTGCCCGAAGCCGGCGAACACCATGGACATGCCCAGGCCGAGCAGGATGATGCCGATGTTCTCGACCGAGTGATACGCGAGCAGGCGCTTCAGGTCATGCTGCATGAGCGCGTAGAGCACGCCAAAGAGCGTGGTGCCCGCGGCCACCACCAGCACCACCATCCCCCACTCCCAGCGCACGCCGCCGATCAGGTCGTAGATCACGCGCACCATGCCGTAGATCGCGGTCTTGAGCATCACGCCGCTCATGAGCGCCGAGACCGGCGAGGGCGCCGCCGGATGCGCCTCGGGCAGCCACGCGTGCAGCGGGATCATGCCCGCCTTCGCGCCGAAGCCGAAGAACGCGAGAGCGAACGCCACCGTCGCCCAGAACGGGCTGAGGTCCGCGGCGCGCAGCGCGGCGAACGTGTAGTCGCCCTCGCCGCCGTGCAGCACGCCGAAGCACAGAAGCACCGCGATCGCGCCCAGATGCGCCATCAGCAGGTACAGGAATCCGGCGCTGCGGATCGCCGGGACCTTGTGCTCGGTGGTGACGAGGAAGTACGACGAGAGCGCCATCGTCTCCCAGGCCACCATGAAGAAGTAGGCGTCGTCGGCGAGCAGCACGAACGCCATCGCGGCGAGGAACACGTGATACCACAGGCACTGCTCGCCCGGGCTGGTCCCTTCGCCCTCGCGCAGGTAGCCGCTGGCGAAGACCGACACCCCGGCGGCCACCGCGCCGAGCAACAGCAGAAAGAAGCCCGAGAGCGCGTCGAGCCGCGCATGGAAGGGCAGGTCGGGCAGGCCCAGCGGCAGCACCAGCGACTGCGGCGC
>JBFMFX010000027.1:0-24228 GCA_040752005.1 Pseudomonadota bacterium
CGCGCCTTGCGCGCTGGCGGCGCGCGCTCGGCGCGCTCGTCGCCGGCATGGGCGCCTACGGGCTGGCGAGCGCCGGAGCGCTCGGCGAGACGGTGCGCGGCGCGCTGCTTTGCTTCTAGGAGGGACCGATGAACGAGGCGATCCGCATCATCCGCGACGAGCACCGCTCGATGGCGGCGGTGTTCTCCGCGCTGAAGGAGCTGGCGCGCCTTGCGCAGGATCCGGGCGTGAAACCCGATTTCGCCGCTTTCCGCGCGATGATCTACTACCTCGACGCGTTTCCCGAGCGCATGCACCACCCCAAGGAAGATTCGCACCTGTTCGCGCGGCTGCTCGACAGGGCACCGGAAGCGCGCTCGCTGGTCGAGGAACTCCAGGCCGAGCATGTCGCCGGCGCGCACATGATCCGAGAACTGGAGCGCGCGCTGCTCGAGTTCGAGGAGACCGCGCCGCGCGGCGCGGCGAAGTTCGCCGCCGCGGTGGAAGCCTATCTGGATTTTCAGTGGCAGCACATGGAAAAGGAGGAAAAACGCCTGCTGCCGCTCGCCGAGCGGGCGCTTGCGCCCGAGGACTGGGCGGCGATCGCGGCGGCCTTCAGGGGCCACGACGATCCGATCGCCGACCTGCGCGAGAAGGACTTTCGCGCGCTCTATCAGAGGATCGTCGCGCTCGCCCCCGAGCCGGTCGGCGTCGGGGCGCCGTGGAAACGGCAGAACCTCTGAGCGAGGGAGCTAGGCCGCGATCCGCGCACTTGCGGTCAGCGCCGCGTGCGGCTCGAACCAGGCCGTCTTGTCGCGCAGGGAGACGACAGTTCCGACGATGACCAGAGCCGGCGGGCGGATGCCTGCGGCCGCGGCGAGCGCGGGCAGCGTCGCGAGCGTGCCGGTCACGACGCGCTGGGCGTTCGTGGTGCCGTTCTCGACGATCGCCGCCGGGGTATCGGCGGAAAGGCCGTGCGCGGCGAGCTGCGCGCACAGCTCCGGCAGCGCCTGCACGCCCATGTAGATCGCCAGCGTCTGCCTCGGGCGGGCGAGCGCCTTCCAGTCGAGGTCCAGCCGGCCGTTCGAGCGGTGGCCGGTCACGAACACGCAGGCTTGCGCGTGATCGCGGTGAGTGAGAGGGATTCCGGCGTAGGCGGCCACGCCGGTGGCGGCGGTGATGCCGGGCACCACCTCGAAGGCGATCCCGGCGTTCGCGAGCGCCTCGATCTCCTCGCCGCCGCGGCCGAAAAGGAACGGATCGCCGCCTTTCAGCCGCACGACGGTGCGCCCGGCGCGCGCCAGCCGCACCATCAGCGCATTGATCTCGGACTGATCGAGGCTGTGGCGGTCGCGCTCCTTGCCGACGAAGATGCGCTCGGCCTCGCGGCGCGCAAGGTCGAGCACCTCGGCCGAAACGAGGTGATCGTGCAGCACCACCTCGGCCTGTTGCAGAACACGCAGGGCGCGCAGCGTGAGCAACTCCGGATTGCCGGGACCGGCGCCCACCAGGTACACGATTCCGCGCCGTGCCTCCGCTGGCGGGGACCCGCCGGCGGGCCTTGCGCGCAGGTCAAGCAGGGCGGCGGCCTGCGCGCGCTCGCCGGCCGGCGGGGCTTCTCTCCTCATGGACGCTACCGTAAAGACGCGATCCCCGGTCCGATTTGATCTAGGTTAAACGCCGGGTTCGCGGCTGGTGCAACCTGCGGGCCGTGGGGCGGCGCTTTCATGTTCCCGTGGTATTCGCCGGGTGGGCGGCGCTGGCCGCCTGCGCATGGGCGGGCGAGGGCGCGCCGGCGCCCGACGCGGCGCGGGCGAAGGGAATCGTGCACATGGTGCGTCAGGACTGCGGTTCCTGCCATGGCCTGACGATGAAAGGCGGGCTGGGGCCGTCGCTGGAACCGGCGGCGCTCGCGGACAAGGATCCGGAACAGTTGCGCCAGGTGCTGCTGCGAGGCAGGCCGGGGACCGCGATGCCCCCGTGGGAGCGCTTTCTCACCGAGGCCGAAGCGGCATGGGTGATCGAGCTGCTGAGAAAGGGGTTGCCGCGTGAATAGGGTGCTGGCGCTTGCTCTTGTGCTTCTGGCCGGCTGTGCCGGGCAGCCGATGGTGCGCGGCACCGGCGACCTGGGCCTCGTCGTCGAACGCGCCGCCGGCCGGCTGACGCTCATCGAGACGAGCGGCCGCACCGTGCTCGCGCGCATCGAAGGGCTGGGCGACCTGTCGCACGCCTCGATGGTGTATTCGCGCGACGGGCGCTACGCCTACGTGTTCGGCCGCGACGGCGGATTGACCCGCGTGGACCTGCTCGCGGCGAGGATCGACCGGCGCATCGTGCAGGCGGGCAACTCGATCGGCGGGGCGATCTCGCAGGACGGACGCCTGATCGCGGTGGCGAACTACGACCCGGGCGGCGTGCGCGTGTTCGATGCGGCGACGCTGGAGCCGCTCGCCGACATTCCGGCGGTCTGGGGCGACGGCACGCGCCGCGCCAAGGTGGTCGGCATCGCCGATGCGCCGGGCAACCGCTTCGTCTGGAGCCTGTTCGAGGCGGGCGAGATCTGGGTCGCGGACCTGTCGGATCCGCGCCGGCCGCAGGTGACGAAATATCGCAACGTCGGCAGGCAACCGTACGACGGGCTGGTCACGCGCGACGGGCGCTGGTACCTCGCAGGCCTGTACGGCGAGGACGGCGTGGCGCTGCTCGATCTGTGGCATCCGCAGGCCGGCGTGCGCAGGATCCTCGACGGCTACGGCAGGGGCGCGGCGCCGATGCCGGTGTACAAGATGCCGCACCTGCGCGGCTGGGCGGTCGCGGGCAACCTCGCGCTCGTTCCCGCGATCGGCCGCCACGAGGTGCTGCTCGCCGATACCACCACGTGGCGCGAGGTGGGCCGCATCGCCGTGCACGGCCAGCCGGTGTTCGTCATCGCCGAGCCGGGCGGCAGGCGCGCGTGGGTGAACTTCGCTTTCCCGGACAACGACACCGTGCAGGTCATAGACCTTCCCAGCCGCACGGTGGTGAAGACGCTCAGGCCCGGGCGGGCGGTGCTGCACATGGAGTTCACCGCGCGCGGCGAGCAGGTGTGGATCTCGGTGCGCGACGACGACGCCGTGATCGTGTACGACCCGGCCACCTTTGCCGAGCTTGCGCGCATTCGCGCCGAGAAGCCGTCCGGGATCTTTCTCGCCAGCCGCGCGTTCGCGACAGGGTTCTGATGCACGCGCTCGATTCTGCGCTGCTGAACGACTTTCAGCGCGATTTCCCGCTCGTGCCGAGACCGTTCGCCGCGATCGGCGCGCGGCTCGGCGCGACCGAGGCCGAGGTGATCGCGCGCTATCGGGTGCTCACCGCCGCCGGGATGGTGAGCCGGATCGGCGTGGTGTTCCGGCCGAACGCCGCCGGCGCGAGCACGCTCGCCGCCCTTGCGGTGCCGGCGCGGCGGCTGGAGGCGGTGGCCGCGTTCGTGAGCGCGCAGCCGGAGGTGAACCACAACTACGAGCGCGAACACCGGTTCAACCTGTGGTTCGTGCTCACCGCCGCCTCGCAGGCCGCGCTCGCGCAGGCGATTCGCCGCATCGAGCGCGCGACCGGGCTCGCGGTGCTCTCGCTCGCGCTCGAAGAGGAGTACCACATCGACCTGGGTTTCGACCTGCGCACGCTCGCCGCGCCGCGCGCTGCGGCAAGGCCTCGCGCGAAGGTCCCCGAAGGCGACCGGCCGCTCATGGCGGCGATCGAGCGCGGAATTCCGCTCGTGCCCGAGCCGTTCGAGGCGATCGGCCGTGCCGCCGGCATGAGCGAGACCGCGGTACGCGCGACGCTCGAGCGCTGGCTCGCTTCGGGCGCGGCGCGCCGGTTCGGCGTCGTCGTGCGCCACCGCAACCTCGGCTTTGCGGCGAATGCGATGGTGGTGTGGGATGTGCCCGACGCCGAGGCCGACGAGGCCGGCGCGCGGCTCGCGCGCGCGCACGGCGTGACCCTCGCCTACCGCCGCGCCCGCAGGCTGCCCGAATGGCCCTACAACCTGTTCTGCATGCTGCACGGCCGCGATCGCGAGGCGGTGCGCGCGCGAATCGGCGAGCTGCGCCAGGAAGCGGGACTGGCGGCAATGCCGCACGAGATCCTCTTCAGCCGGCGCTGTTTCAAGCAGCGCGGCGCGTGGTACGCGACGACGGCGGAGGCGGCGCATGGATGAGCTCGACCGCCGCATCGTGAACGCGCTGCAGGGAGGTTTCCCCGTCTCGCCGCGCCCGTTCGAGGAAGCGGCGCGGCAGCTCGGCACCGACGAGGCGACGCTGATCGCGCGCCTGCGGCGCCTGCTGGAGCAGGGCGTGCTCACGCGCTTCGGGCCGCTTTTCAACGCCGAGCGGCTGGGCGGGGCATTCACGCTCTGCGCGATGGCGGTGCCGCGGCAGGACTTCGAGCGCGTCGCGGCGATCGTCAACTCGTTCCCGGAGGTCGCCCATAACTACGAGCGCGAGCACCGCTACAACCTGTGGTTCGTGGTCGCGGCGACCGACACGGCGCGCCTGCGCCAGGCGGTCGCCGCGATCGAGACGCGAACCGGCTATTCGGTGCTCGACCTGCCGAAGCTCGACGAATACTTCCTCGACCTGAGGCTGGCGGCATGAACGACCTGGATCTCGTGCGCGAGCTTGCCGCGGGGCTGCCGCTCGCGCCGCGCCCGTACGCCGAAGTCGCGGCGCGGCTCGGCGCGAGCGAAGAAGAAGTGCTCGCGCGCATCCGGGCGATGCTCGCCGACGGCCGCATCCGCCGCATCGGCGCGGTGCCGAACCACTACGCGCTCGGCTGGACGGCAAACGGCATGTCGGTCTGGGACGTGGAGGATGCGGCGGTGGGCGAGCTCGGCCCGCAAGTGGGGGCGCTGGACTTCGTCAGCCACTGCTACCTGAGGCCGCGCCGGCCCGCCTGGCCGTACAACCTGTTCGCGATGGTGCACGGGCGCGACCGCGCCGAGGTGGAGGCGAAAGTGGCGCGGATCGCGTCGCTCCTCGGAGGCGCCGCACGCGCGCACGAGGTGCTCTACAGCCGCCGCATCCTGAAGAAAACCGGCCTGAGGATCGCCTGAGAATGTTCCGCGTCTCGCAGTTCATGCAGGAGATCGCGCGGCCGACGCCGCTCGCCGGCCGGCGCGACCCGCCCGGGCCGGTGGTGATCTGGAACCTGGTGCGGCGCTGCAACCTCAATTGCCTTCACTGCTATTCGATCTCGGCCGACGTGGATTTTCCCGGCGAGCTTTCGACCGCCGAGGTGTTCGCGGTGATGGACGACCTCAGGGCCTTCGGCGTGCCGGTGCTGATCCTCTCGGGCGGCGAGCCGCTCCTGCGGCCCGACCTCTTCGAGATCGCGGCGCGCGCCAAGGCGATGGGCTTCTACACCGGGCTCTCGACCAACGGCACCCTGATCGACGCCGCCGTCGCCGACCGGCTCGCGGCGAGCGGTTTCGACTATGTCGGCGTGAGCCTCGATGGCCTGCGCGAGACGCACGACCGCTTCCGGCGCCGGCCCGGCGCATTCGATCGCTCGCTCGCCGGCGTGCGGCTCGCGCGCGACCGGGGCGTGAAGGTGGGGTTGCGCTTTACCCTCACCGAGCAGAACGCGCGCGATCTGCCGGCGCTGCTCGCGCTCGCCGAGGCCGAGGGCGTCGAAAAGTTCTACCTCTCGCACCTCAACTACGCGGGCCGCGGCAACCGCAACCGCGGCGACGATGCGCATTTCCGCACCACGCGCGCCGCGATGAACCTTCTGTTCGATGCCGCCTGGGAGGCCGCGCGCCGGGGCCTGGCGCGCGAGTTCGTCACCGGCAACAACGACGCCGACGGGGTGTACCTGCTTCACTGGGTGCGGCGCAATTTTCCCGAGCGCGAAGCACATATCCGCGCCAAGCTCGCCGAGTGGGGCGGAAACAGTTCCGGCGTCAACGTCGCCAACATTGACAACCTCGGCAATGTCCACCCGGACACCTTCTGGTGGGACTACACGCTCGGCAACGTGCTCGAGCGGCCGTTCTCCGAGGTCTGGACCGACACCCGCGATCCCCTCATGGCGGGCCTGAAGGCGCGGCCGCGGCCGCTGAAGGGCCGCTGCGCCGCGTGCGCGTATCTCGATGTCTGCGGCGGCAACACCCGCGTGCGCGCGCGGCAGCTCACCGGCGATCCGTGGGAAGAGGATCCCGGCTGCTATCTCACCGACGCCGAGATCGGGATCGGCGAGGGCGGCGAGCGGGTGCCGCTTTTTCCGTACCGCGGGCGAGGCGCCCTATGGCTGCGCCCCGGCTGATCGCGCTCGGCGCGGTGCTCGCGATCGCGGGCGGCGCTTTCGCGCAGGGCGCGGCCGAGCACTACCGCGAGCACTGCGCGGCCTGCCACGGCGCCGAACGGCTGGGGGCGATGGGCCCGGCGCTCCTGCCCGAGAGCCTGGCGCGGCTGCGCCGGGCGGAGGCGGCGCGCGTGATCGCCGAGGGCCGCGTGGCGACGCAGATGCCGGGCTTCGGGTCCACGCTTTCGGCCGAGGAGATCGCGCGGCTGGTGGACTATCTTTACAGTCCGGTGACGCCGCCGCCGCGCTGGACCGAGGCCGAGATCCGCGCATCGCGCATCGTGCATCACGCGCCCGGGACGCTTCCCGACCGGCCGCAGTTCGCCGCCGATCCGCTCAACCTGTTCATCGTCGTCGAGGCGGGCGATCATCACGTCACGGTGCTCGACGGCGACCGCCTCGAGCCGATATTTCGCTTTCCCTCGCGCTACGCGCTGCACGGCGGACCGAAGTTTTCGCCCGACGGGCGCTACGTCTTCTTCGCCTCGCGCGACGGCTGGATCTCGAAGTTCGACCTGTGGAACCTGAAGACGGTGGCCGAGGTGCGCGCGGGCCTGAACACGCGCAACGCCGCGGTCTCGGGGGACGGCAAATGGGTGATGGTGGCCAACACGCTGCCGCACACGCTGGTGCTGTTCGATGCCGAGCTGCGCCTGGTCAAGGTGATCGAGGCGCGCGACCACACCGGCGCGCGCAGCTCGCGCGTCTCGGCGGTGTACGACGCCGCGCCGCGCAAGAGCTTCATCGCCGCGATGCGCGACATCCCGGAAGTCTGGGAGATCAGCTACGACGAGCAAGCCGAGCCGATCGCGGCGGGCCTGATCCACGATTACCGCTACCGCGAAGGCGCGTTTCTCCCCGGGCGTTTCAATGCCCGCCGGATCCTGCTCGAGGACGTGCTCGACGACTTCTTCTTCACGCCGGACTTTCGCCAGGTGGTCGGCGCCTCGCGCGCCGGGCGCGGGCAGGTGGTGCACCTGGACGTGCGGCGCAAGATCGCCGATCTGGCCCTTCCGGGCCTGCCGCATCTGGGCTCCGGCATCACCTGGGAGCGTGACGGCCGCAGAGTGCTCGCGACGCCGAACCTGAAGGAGGGCGTGGTCAGCGTGATTGAAGTGGGTTCGTGGAAGACGGTGAAGAGCATCCCGACGCCCGGCCCGGGCTTTTTCCTGCGCAGCCACGAGGCAAGCCGCTACGCCTTCGCGGACGCGATGATGAGCCCGCACCGGGACACGCTCGCCGCGATTGACAAGCAGACGCTGGAGGTGGTCGCGCGCCTTCGCCCCGAGCCCGGGCGCACGCTCGCGCACGTGGAGTTCACCCGCGACGGGCGGTACGCGCTCGCGAGCCTCTGGGAGGAAGACGGGGCCCTGATCGTGTTCGACGCGCGCACGCTCGCCGAGGTCAAGCGCATCCCGGCGCGCAAGCCGGTGGGAAAATACAACGTGTTCAACAAGATCACCCGTTCCGAGGGCACCAGCCGGTGACGAAGGCCGAAGGCGCCGCGCGCAAGGGCACGCATTCCGGGATCCGGATCCAGGAGTTCCTCGCCCGACTGCCGATGTTCTCCGAGATGGACGCGGCCGAACTGGACCGCATCGCCGCGCACACGCTGCCGGCGTACGCCGCCAAGGGCGAGGCGATCTTTCATCAGGGCGATCCCTGCACCGGGTTCCACATCGTGGTGTACGGGCAGGTCAAACTCGGCTTCAACTCGCCGCACGGCGGCGAAAAGGTGGTCGAGATCATGGGCCCGGGGCAGAGCTTCGGCGAGGCGGTGATGTTTCTGGAGAAGCCGTATCTGGTGTTTGCGCAGGCGCTCTCGGACACGATGCTGCTTCATGTCGCCCGGCATTGCGTGTTCGAGGAGATCGAGCGCAATCCGACCTTCGCGCGGCGCATGCTTTCCGGCCTCGCGCGCCGGCTGCACATGCTGGTGAAGGACGTCGAGGCCTACTCGCTGCGCTCTTCCGCCGAGCGCTTCATCGGCTACCTGCTGCGCGAGGGCGAGGCGCCGACCGAGGTCGAGCTCAGCGCCGGCAAGAGTGTCGTCGCCTCGCGCCTGAACATGACCCCGGAGCACTTCTCCCGGGTGCTCGCGGAGCTCTCCGGCGCCGGCCTGATCGAGGTGAAGGGCAAGACCGTGCGCATCCTCGACCTCGAGGGGCTGCGGCGCTTCGGCGGCTGAGCGCTGCCCTCGTGCGCGAGGGCGAGCGGCGCACGCCGGTGACGCCAGCGCGGCGGCCGGTCGCATCGGGGACGGTCTTTTACCCCGCGGCGACCGCCTACGCGGTGTTCGCGCCGCTCGCGTTCGCGGCGCAGGCGCTCGGGTTCGCGCCTGCGCTGCCGGGCCTTGCGAACGGCACCGGGCATGCGCACGAGATGCTCTTCGGCTTCGCGCTCGCGGCGGTGGCCGGCAACCAGGCGGGTGCGATGTCCCGGCCGCGGCTCGCATCCCTTTTCCTGCTCTGGCTTGCGGCGCGCGTCGCCTTCCTTGCCGCGCCCGATAGCGCCGGCGCCGCGGTGGCGAACGGCGCCTTCGCCGCGACGCTGCTCGTGGCGGCGGTGCCGCGCCTCGCCGGCGCGGCGAAGAAGGCGCGCAATTTCGTGCTTCCAGGGACGATCGCGGCGATCTGCGCCAGTGCCCTTGCCTTTCATGCCGCGCAGTGGGCCGCGGGCATGGCGGCCGCGCGCGCGGTGATCGGCGTCGCGATGCTGCTGTTTGCGCTGCTGCTTCTTTTCATGGGCGGCAGGATCCTCGCTCCGGCGATCGCCGGACAGCTTCTGCGGCAGGGCGAGAACCTCGGCGCGCGCGTGCAGCCGGGCATCGAGTGGGCTCTGATCGGGGCGATGATCCTCGCCGTCGCGGCGGTCATCGCCGGCGGCGACCGAGCCTGGCGCGTGGCGGCGGCGGCCGCCCTCGTCGCCGCGGGCGGGCTCGCCGCGGTGCGCCTTGCCCGCTGGCGGCTCTGGGCGCTGCGCGGCAGGCCCGATCTCCTTTGCCTCGCGGCCGGCTACGCGTGGCTCGCCGCGGGACTCGCGCTCTGGGGCGCCAGCGTCGCCGCAGGCACCCGGACTGGCGCCGCATTGCATCTGGTCGCGATCGGCGCGCTCGGCACGCTCTCGCTCAACGTCATGGCGATGGCATGGCATCTGCGGGCCCGGGCCGATCCCGCCCGCTCGCGCGCCACCATCTGGGGCACGGTCCTCATCGCCCTTGCGGCGCTCGCGCGCGCCGGCGCGCAGTTCGTACCCGCGCACGCCCCCGTCCTGCTCGGTCTTGCCGTGCTTGCCTGGAGCGGCGCCTACGTTCTCCTCGGCGCGCTGATGCTGCGGCTAAAGCCCTTCCGCCACGCGCCGGAAGTGATGGCCCATCACGGCGAGCTCGACCGCGGCGCGGAACTTGCGCGGGCTGGCGAGCAGCGTGGCGAGAAGCAGCCGCCAGTAGGCAAGCCGCCCGCGCTCGCGGACCCCGAGCACCCACAATGACCTGAGAAACGCCCGCACGTCGGAGGCCGAGAGGTGCGTCACCGGGCCGCGCGGCCGCCATGCGCAGAGGAAGGTGCGGATGCGGCGGTAGTAGTTCGCCGGCTCGTACAGGCGCCGCATCAGCTCGCGGTAGCCGGAGACGAGGAACTCGCGGTCCAGGCGCGTGACGAAGTTGATCGCGGCATCGGTGTTGTTGCCGAGCGTCTCGGCGAGGATGCGCCCCTCGGCGGCAAGTCGCCGGTAGAGCGCGGTCTGGGGAAGGGCGTTGAGCAGACCCACCATCGCGGTGACCACGCCCGAGCGCTGGATGAACTCGAATTGCCGCCGGAAGATGTCGCGTGTGTCGCTATCGAAGCCGACGATGAAGCCGCCCATCACCTCCAGCCCCGCCGCCTGCAGGGTGCGCACGGTGGCGGCGAGGTCGCGCTTCACATTCTGGCGCTTGTTGCACTCGGCGAGCGCCTCCGGCACCGGGGTCTCGATGCCGACGAACACCTTCTTGAACCCGGCCTCGACCATGCGATCGAGCAGCGCCTTGTCGTCGGCGAGGTTGACCGAGGCCTCGGTGAGGAAGCCGATCTCGGTTCCGGTCGCGCGGCGCCACTCGATGATCGCCTCGAGCAGCGCCCGGGTGCGCTTGCGGTTGCCGATGAAGTTGTCGTCCACGATGAACACCATGTCGCGCCAGCCGCGGCTTCGCAATGCCTCCAGCTCCGCGATCACCTGCGCCGGGTCCTTGGTGCGCGGCACGCGCCCGTTCATCACCACGATATCGCAGAACTCGCAGTCGAACGGACAGCCACGCGAGAACTGCACCGGCATGGTGACGTAGTCGTGCAAATTGACGAGGTCCCAGCGCGGCACCGGCGTGCGGCGCACGTCGGGAAAGCGCGCCGAGCGGTAGAACGGCTTGAGCGCTCCGCTGCGCAGGTCGGCGACGAGCTCGTCCATCACCTCTTCGGCCTCGCCGAGCACGAAATGGCGGATCTCGGGAAAGCCCGCGTGGCCGGTGGTGAAGAGCGGTCCGCCGGCGACGACGGTCTTGCCGCGCGCCGCGCAGCGCCGCGCCACCTCGTGCGCCGAAACCTTGTGCACGATCATGCCCGAGAGGAACACGACGTCGGCCCAGTCGAGGTCGGCCTCGGCGAGTGGCCGGACGTTGAGATCCACGAGCCGCAGCTCCCAGTCGCGCGGCAGCATCGCCGCGACCGTCAGTAGCCCGAGCGGCGGGAAGGCGGATTTGCGCGCGACGAACCGCAGGACGTGCTTGAAGCTCCAGAACGTCTCCGGGTTGCGCGGATAGACGAGCAGGACTCTCATGTGCGCGCCACGCTACGCGTGCGGCGGCGGATTTCCTTGATCCAGGTCAGGTGACCGGGCATGCGCGTCCGTAAGCGTACGGATGCCAGTCGGGCGCGATCACCGGAATGCGCGCGAAATTGCCAGGCGGCGGGGGCGAGGGCACGGTCCATTCGAGCGAGCGCGAACCCCAGGGATTGGCGGGTGCCGGCGCGCCCTTGAGCAGGCCGTGGATCCAGCTCCACAGCGTGATCAGCGCACCGACGAGGATCACCGCCGCGCCGACCGACATCAGCGCCTGCAGCGGTGCGACCTCGGGGAACTGCTCGAAGTCGAAGTAGCGCCGCGGCATGCCGTACAGACCCGCGACCATCATCGGCAGGAACACCAGGTTGATGCCGGCGAAAGTGAAGAGGAAGCCCGCCCAGCCGAGCACCTCGCTGTACATGCGCCCGGTCATCTTGGGGAACAGGTAGTAGATCGCCCCGAAGATGGCGAAGGTGCCGGAGACCGCCATCACGTAATGGAAATGCCCGGGCACGAAGTAGGTGTCGGAAAGGTTGAGGTCGAGCGTCGCCATCGCGAGCGGAATTCCGGTCAGTCCGCCGATGAGGAAGGTGAAGTTGACCGCGAGCGCGTACAGCATCGGGGTGCGGAACGAGATCGAGCCGCGGTAGAGCGTGCCGAGCAGGCTGATCATCAACAGGCCCACCGGCACCGAGATGAGCAGCGTCGAGACCATCTGCCCCAGGCGCAGCCAGTCGGGCACCCCGGCGGTATAGAGGTGGTGCACCCAGACCTCGCCCGAAAGGAGCAGCACGCCGCCGATGCCGCCGTACACCGCCGCCTTGTAGTTGAACACCCGGTTGCGCGCGAAGGTGGCGATGATCTCGAAGGTGATGCCGATAAAGGGCAGCAGGATCACGTACACCGCCGGGTGCGAGTAGAACCAGAACAGGTTCTGGTAGATCAGCACGTCGCCGCCGTTGGCGGGGTTGAAGAAGTGCGTGCCGAGGTACTTGTCGAAGGCGAGCATCGTCACGGCCACGCCCAGCACCGGCACGAAAACGAGCTGGATGACGAATGCCGCGCAGATGGACCAGACGAAGATGTTGAGCTGGTTCCAGCCCATGCCGGGGGCGCGCAGGTACACCACCGTGGTGAGAAAGTTGATCCCACCGAGGATGGAGGAAAACCCGATCAGCAGCACCGTGAACGTGTAGAACGCGGTGTTGCCGGTGGTGCGGATCGAGTAGGGCGGGTAGCCCGTCCACATGATGTCGGGCGCATCCGGCACGACGAAGGTGGCGAGCGCCATGATGATGCCGGCGAAGAACAGCCAGACGCTGAGCGCATTGAGGCGCGGGAACGCCACATCGCGCGCGCCGATCATGAGCGGCACGCAATAGTTGGCGAGAAAGCCGGTGAGCGCCGGAATCTGGAAGCCGAGGATCATCGCCGCGCCGTGGAAATACAGCCAGACGTTGTAGTCGTTCGGGTTGGCGGTGAGATCGGGCCCGGGCGCGTGCAGCTCGTAGCGCATCAACAGCGACATGACGCCGGCGACGGCGAAGGCGGCGAGCGAGCCGATCAGGTAGAGCACGCCGACGCGCTTGTGGTCGGTGGTGAAAATCCATTGCTTGAACGAGAACGCCATCTCAGGACTCCGGCTTCTTCGCCGCGGCAAGCTTCGCGGCTTCTCCCTCGTACCACGCGGCGAACTGCTCGGGCGGGAGCACGATCACCTTGCCGATCATCTTCGAGTGCATCATGCCGCAGAACTCGGCGCAGGTCGCCAGGTGCTCGCCGGGCGAGCGCGGATAGAACCACAGGTACGTCACGCGGCCCGGCATCGAGTCTTCCTTGACGCGGAAGTCGGGGAGGTAATAGGAATGCACCACGTCGAGGCTCGTCATGCGCAGCAGTACCGGCTTGCCGGCAGGCACGCGCAGCTCGTTGGTGCTGGTGACGCCGTTCGGATAGGTGAAGTCCCAGCGCCACATCGCGGCTTCGAGCTTCACTTCCAGACGGTCGGCGGGAACCTCGCGGTACACTCGCCAGGCGTCCCAGGTCTTCGCCGCGAGATAGAAGTCGTCGGCCATGAACGCGAAGGCCGGGATCACCGCCCAGCCGACCGCGCCCAGGCGCGTCAACGGCGGCCCGCTGCCTTCCTCGTCCGGCGCACGGCGCCGGTAGCGCAGCATGAACCAGGCGCCGAGGGCGGCGAACACCACGAAGATGACGCTCACGTCGAGCAGGTATTCGCGCCAGAGCTGATCCCAGACGCGCGCCGGATCGCGCAGTTCGGCGGCGCCGAGCGGCAGCGCGCAGGCGAAAAGCGCCCAGGCCCAGCGGCCGCTCATATGGCACCCCCGATCGTCTGGCGGCGCCGGAGCCGGCGAAACACGGCGAAGCCGCCGATCACCGACGCAAAGCCCAGCGTGAGCGAACCGGCGGCGATGAAAAGAGGTGCGTTGAGCACGTAGCGGCCCTCCTTGAAGCTGTAGCTGAAGCAAAGTCCGAACGCGGCGTCGGCGAGGCGGCCCGTGCCGGCGATGCGGCCCCAGTCCGATTCGATGACCGCCAGCTCGACGTCGCGCGGCCTGATGCTCCAGGCCGGCAGGTAGCGCGCGACGCGGCCCTCGGGCGAGAGCACGAGCAGCACGTTCGGGTGCACGAACACGCGGTCGCGCACCGACCAGAAGTAGCGGTAGCCGACGCTCTCGGCGACGCGCTTGATATCGGCCGGCTCGGCGAAGAGCGCGAAGCGCCAGGCGCGCGTCGCCGAAGGATCGGGGGCGAGCTGCTGCACGAAGCGGCGCACGCTGGCGGGCGTGTCTTTCGCGTCGAACGACACGGTGAGCACGTGGTAGTCGTCGCCGGCGCGATAGCGCCGGGCGGCGGTGATCGCCTCGGCGAGCCTGCGGTTGACCGCCGGGCAGGCGCCGTCGCAACTGTAGTAGGAAAACAGAAGCAATGTCGGCTTGCCGAAGAGTTCCTTCAGGCGGAACGGCCGGCCGTACTCGTCCACAAGCGCGAGGTCGCCGTCGAGCGGCGTGCCGATGAACTTCGCCTCGTCAATCGCGAGCAGCGCCGGATCCACGTGCGATTGCGGCACACGGCCATACTCGGCGCGCGCCGTCGCTGCGGCGAGCGCCGCCGCCGCGGCCGCGCTCACCAGAAATAGAGCTGCGTGACGACGAACAGCCATACGACGTCCACGAAGTGCCAGTAGATGCCCGCCGCGGCGATGAAATGCCGGTTGGTCCGGCCGACCAGTGCCGGACCGAGCACGGCGAGGAAAATGCCGACGCCGGCGAGCACGTGCGCGGCGTGGAACCCGGTGATCGAATAGAACGCGGTGCTGTAGGCGTTCGCGCCGAAGCCAAAGCCCGCGTGCGCGAGTTCGCGCCATTCGTAACCGGACAGGCCGAGAAACGCCGCGCCGAGCGCGAGCGTCGCCAGCAGCCAGCCGAGGAATCCGCCTGCCCGTCCCCGGTCGTACGCCGCCTCGGCCGCGTGGTAGGTGACACTGGAGGCGAGGAGCAGCACCGTCATGACCGCGGGCACGAGCTTGGGCATCGGCACCGAGCCGGCCGGCGGCCACACCGGCGCCGACAGGCGCATGAACCAGTAGGCGGCGAAGAAGGCGAGGAAGATGAGCGCCTCGGCGAGGATGAACCAGGGCATCGCCGGAACCACGAGCCCTTCGCCGTGGCCGGCGATCGCCTCGCGCACCCAGCCGACGACGCCCCAGACGGTGAGGGGCACGCCGATTCCGAGGCAGAACACCGCCGCCATCGGCCGCGCGTACACGAAGTGCAGCGAAAAGGCGAGCGGCAGCGCAAGCAGCACGCCGAGCGCCACGACGAACGGCCAGGCGCTGGTTTCCCAGTGCGCCGCGGCCTGCTCCGATCCGGACTCGCGCTGTGCCGCCTTCAGGGCGCGCAACTCGGCGCCCGCTGCGATGTCGGTCATGCGATCTCCCTGCGTGAAGACACTTTGCAAGGATGACCGCGCGCGGCGCGCGGAATCAACACGCGCGCGCGCAAATGGTGATCTGGATCACCGTTTCAGGTCCGGCGCCGCGGCGAGCGCGCTGCGCTCGCCGCCGTGGCGCCGGGCCGCGCCGTCTCGAACAGCCGCAGCTCCCCGGCGCGCATGCCGGCAAGGCGCTCCAGGCCGTAGAGGTCGCGGATACGCAGGCGCTTGCGCGCCATCGAGACCAGACCACGGTCTTCGAAGCGGCGCAACATGCGAATGACGGTCTCCTTGGCAAGCCCGAGGTAGTTGCCGATGTCGCCGCGCGACATCGAGAGCCCGAACTCGGCGGCGGCGAATCCGCGCCGGGCGAACCGCGCCGAGAGGTCGAGCAGGAAAGCGGCCAGCCGCGCCTCGGCCGTTTTCTTGCAATGCAGGACCTGCATGAGCAGATCCTGGCGGATCTGACCGCTCATCACCCGCAGCATCTGCCGCTGCACGTTGGGTACCAGCATGCCCAGTTCCTCCAGCCGGTCGAACGGCACCTCGCACAGGCTCGCGGTTTCCAGCGCGCTGGCGGTATACTGGTAGCAACCGGCGCCCACCGCGTCCAGCGCCAGCAGCTCGCCCGGGAGGTGAAAGCCCGTGACCTGAGCGCCGGCGCCATCCACCGGCACGTACGTCTTGAGCGATCCGGATTTGACCGCGTACACGGAATGAAAGCGTTCACCCTGGCGGAACACGACCTCGCCCCGCCGCAGCAGGCGCCGGCGCTTGATGACGCGCTCGAGGAGCGCGAGGTCGGCCTCACCGACGCCGACCGGCAGGCACAGGGCGAACAGGGCGCATTCGCTGCATGCGACTTGCGGGCCTTTGAGCTCGGCGGGCTCGCGGCGCCCGCTGCCACGAGCGGCATCCCGCGGCGCCGAGGGCGGCTGCCATGGGCCGTAGATTTCTCCCTCGCTGTCCACTGGACGGCCTTGGCGGCGGCGCAATCGGTCCGGGGCGGCGCTAGCGCAGGTTGGTGAGCAGCGCGAGCAGCAGGAAAAACACGGTGAGCGCCTGCCACCCGACCCTCTGGAACATCAGCCGGTGGCTGGCGTGGGCGTCAGCCTCGCCGCCGTGCGCCATCGAATTGATGCCGTTGAACAGCGTGATCGCGGTCGCAAGCGCCGCGCTGAGAACGAGTGCGGTGAGCAGATCCATGACGCACCTCCTTCTTGTCTTCATACACCTTGCGCGGCAGGCGTTCTTGATGCGCATCAAATCGTGCGGTGGCGCGCGATGCTATTGAGGCATGTTGCGGTGCGAAAAAAGAGGAATCCGACCGATGGAGCTGGTTTGTCCGGCAGGAAGCCTTCCGGCGTTGAAGGCGGCGGTGGACGAGGGCGCCGACTGGGTCTATTGCGGCCTGCGGGACGACACCAACGCGCGTAACTTTCCCGGCCTCAATTTCGACGAGCAGGCGCTTGCCGAGGGGCTCGCGTACGCGCACCGGCGCGGGCGCAAGGTCGTGCTCGCGGTCAATACCTACCCCATCGCGGCGAACTGGTCGCGCTGGACCGCCGCAGTGGACCGGGCCGTCGCGCTCGGCGCCGATGCCGTCATCATCGCCGATGCCGGCCTGATGCGGTATGCGCGCGAGGCGCACCCGGACCTGGAGCTGCACCTCTCGGTGCAGGGTTCGGCGACCAGCTACGAGGCGCTGGAGTTCTTCCGCGAGCACTTCGGCGTGCGCCGGGCCGTGCTGCCGCGCGTGCTCTCGGCTGCGCAGGTCGAGCTGGTGGCGCGCAATACCGCGGTGGAAATCGAGGTGTTCGGTTTCGGTGGCCTGTGCGTGATGGCCGAGGGCCGTTGCAGCCTCTCGGGCTGGGCCTGCGGCGAGTCGCCGAACATGCGCGGTGCCTGCTCGCCCGCGCACGCGGTCCGGTGGCAGGAGACGCGCGTCGGGCTGCAAGCGCGCCTTGCCGGAATCCTGATCGATCAGTACGGCGCCGGCGAGCGCGCCGCCTACCCGACCGTCTGCAAGGGACGTTACGAGGCGCTGGGCGAGGTCTATCACGCGTTCGAGGAACCGGTGAGCCTGAACACGCTCGAACTGCTGCCGCGCTTTGCCGAGATCGGGGTGCGCGCGGTGAAGATCGAGGGCCGCCAGCGCAGCCCCGCCTACGTTGCGCAGGTGACGCGCGTCTGGCGCGCTGCGCTAGATGCGCTGGCCGCGGAGGGCGAGCGTTTCGCGGTGCGGCCGCAATGGGCAGCGGCGCTCGCGCGCCACGCCGAAGGCAGCCAGTGCACGCTGGGCGCGTTCTCCCGTCCGTGGAAATGAAGCTCGCGCTGGGGCCCTTGCTCTACTACTGGCCGCGCGCGCGCGTGGTCGGCTTCTACGGTGAGATCGCGCGCTCGGCGGCCGACATCGTCTATCTCGGCGAGGTGGTGTGCTCGCGCCGGCACGAGCTCGCGCCCGAGGACTGGCTGGCGATCGCCGAGCGCCTTGCCGCGGCGGGCAAGGAGGTGGTGCTCTCGACGCTCGCGCTCACCGAGTCCGAGGGCGACCTCAAGCTCGTTCGCCGGGTCGCGGCCAACTGCGAGTTCCGGGTGGAGGCGAACGACTGGGGGGCGGTGCGGCTCCTCGCCGGCCGCGAGGGCTGGGTGATCGGGCCGCACCTGAACGTCTACAACCCGCGCACGCTCGCGCTTCTCGGCGAGCTGGGTGCGCGGCGCTGGGTGGCGCCGTTCGAGGCATCGCGCGAACTGGTCGCCGGAGCGCTCGCCGAGCGTTTGCCGGGACTGGAATCGGAAGTGTTCGCGCACGGACGCGTGCCGCTCGCTCACTCGGCACGCTGCTTCACCGCGCGGCGCTTCAACCTGCAGAAGGAAGGCTGCGAATACCGCTGCCTGGAATTTCCCGACGGCATGCCGCTCGCCACCCGCGAGGGCGAGCCGTTTCTCGCCTTGAACGGCGTGCAGACGCAATCGGCGGCGACGTATTGCCTTGCGGGCGAGCTGCCGGCGCTTGCCGCCGCCGGCGTGGACATCGTGCGCGTGAGCCCGCAGGCGCACGGCACCCTGCGGGTACTCGAATCATGGCGCGGCATGTGCGACGGCACGCTCGAGGCGCGCGCCGGGCGCGAGGCGCTCGGCGCGCTCTCGCCGGGCGCGCTCGCCAACGGTTTCTGGCACGGCCGCGCCGGGCACCTGCTCGCATGATCGCGCTGCCGCTGCCCCCGCTGCCGCTGCCGCGAGCGCTCGCGCAGGCGCTCGAGCCGCTGCGCGGGCGCGTGCTGCGGCTGGAGATCCGCGGCCTCGGTCTGGGGCTGCAGGTGACGCTCACCGCCTGCGGGCTCGTGCCCGCGCTCGGCGCACCGGACGTCACCGTGCGCGCGAGCCCTGCCGACTATGTGGCCCTCGCCCTCGGGCGCGAGGACCCGGACACGCTCTTTTTCTCCCGGCGCCTCGTCATCGAGGGCGACACCGCGCTCGGGCTCGCGGTCAAGAACGCGCTCGATGCAATGGATTGGCCGCGCGTGCTGCTGCGCTGACACGAGCGAACACGGACGCGTCACGCTTGGCAGGGAGTGACCCGGCGCCGCGCCCGCTCGTGGACGGCCGAGCCGGCGCGATGCGCGTGAACGAGGACGTTGACGTCGGGCAGAATCCTTCGGCGAGCGAACGGAGACGGTGTCGCCCCCGGCCAAAAGGCGAGGGCACCGCCCTCGCCTGCGAGACATCCGCCTCCCGGCCGGTGCCTTTACTTCAGGGCCAGGATCCAGGCCACCATCGCCTTGATGTCGGCGTCCGGCACCGCGGCGTTGGGTGGCATCGGCACCGACCCCCAAACGCCCTGGCCGCCCTTCTTCACCTTCTCTTCGAGCTTGGCCGCGACGTTCTGCCCGCGGTACTTGGCGGCGACCTCCTTGTAGGAGGGGCCGACACCCTTCTTGTCCACCGAATGGCAGGCGATGCAGTTGTGTTTCTTGAGCAGCGCTTCGTCGGCGTGCGCAACAGGTGCAGCGAGCAGTGCGGCTGCGGCGACGAGGCCGGCCAGTTTCATGTCCATGGAGGCTCCTTTCGTCGGTTCAGTAGACGTCGTGCTGCGTATTGTAGACGTTAAATTTGCCGGTCGGTGTGATCAGGCGCTTGTCCTTGATCACGTGCTTGGGCTTGAGCGTCTTGTCGTCCACCACCACGATCGCCGATTCCTGCGTTCTTCCGTTCCATACCGAGAACCAGACCTCGTCGCCCGTCTTGTTGAATTCGGGCTGGACGACGCGCCGCGGGCCCTCCTTGATTCCGGCCCACTCTGCGATCGGCAGGATCTTGGCCGGCTTGTCGAGGTCGCGGATGTCGAACACCGCGACCGACTGGCTGATCTTGGGGTCGGGGTTGAGCGCGGTGTCCACGTAGAGGTTCGTGGATTTCGGATGCGTCTTGATGAACAGCGACCCGCCGCCCTGGCCCTTGAGCGTTCGCACCACCTTCCAGGCGTATTGCTTGTTCTTCTCCGGGTCGGTGCCGATCACCGAGATGGTCTCGTCGCCCAGGTGCCCGGTCGCCCACACCGGCCCATACTTCGGGTCGCGGAAGTTCGCGCCGCGGCCCGGATGCGGGATCTTGCCGACATCGATCAGCGCCTGGAGCTTGCCTTCCTTGGTGTCCACCACCGCGATCTTGTGCGACTGGTTGGCCGCAACCAGGAAGTAGCGCTTGGTGATGTCCCAGCCGCCGTCGTGCAGGAACCGCGCCGAGTCAATCTCGGTGATTCTCAGGTTCTTCAGGTCGGCGTAGTTGACGAGCTGGATCTTGCCGGTCTCCTTGATGTTGACCACGAACTCGGGCTTGCGCTGGCTGGAGACGATCGAGGCGACGCGCGGCTCGGGGTGGTACTCCTGGGTGTCCACCGTCATGCCGCGGGTGGAGACGATCTTGAGCGGCTCCAGCGTGTCGCCCTTCATCAGCACGTACTGCGGCGGCCAGTACGAGCCGGCGATCGCGATCTTGTCCTCGAAGCCCTTGAACTTCGAGGTGTCCACCGAGCGCGCCTCCAGCCCGATCTTGATCACCGCGACGTTGTCCGGCTTTTCCATCCACAGATCAATGAGGTTCACCTGCCCGTCGCGCCCGATCACATACACGTAGCGCCCGGAATACGAGATGCGCGAGATGTGCACCGCGTAGCCCGTCTTGACGATGTTGATGATCTGCTTGGTGTCGCCGTCAATCAGCGCCACCTCGCCGGTGTCGCGCAGGGTCACCGAGAAGATGTTGTCGAGGTTGTAGTTGTTCATCTTCTTCTTCGGCCTCTGCTCGGGCGGCACGATCACCTTCCAGGTCGCCTTCATCTCCTTGAGGCCGAATTCCGGCGGCGTCGGCGGCTCGTGCTGCAGGAACCGCGCCATGATGTCCACGTCCTTTTCGGACAGCTCGCCCGAGCTACCCCAGTTGGGCATGCCGGCCGGAGAGCCGTAGTTGATGAACACCTTCAGGTAGTCGGTGCCGCGCGCTTGGGTGATGTCGGGGGTGAGGGGCTTGCCGGTCGCGCCTTTTCTGAGCACGCCGTGGCAGCCGGCGCAGCGCTCGAAATAGATCTGCTTGGCGCGCTCGAACTCGGCCGCGGTCATCGGCGGGGCCTTCGGGCTCGTCACCTCGGGTGCCTCGCCGGGTTTGAGGGGCACGGGTGCGCCGCGGTACATCAGGTCCTCGGCCTGCGTGCCCGGATGCACCGGCTTCGCCGGCGGCTTCTGCTGCGCGTATGCGGCGCCGAGCGCGAATGCGGCGGCGACGGCGATCGTGACAGTGGAAAGGCGCAAGGGAGCGTTCATGGGATCCTCTCGGTCAAGACGCCGCTCAATCTAGGATGCGGCGCTCGCCCCGCCTTTGATGTATGTCAAACGAACCGCGGCACGCGCTCAGCCGTCCCCGGAGCGCACGACCTGGACCGGCAGCGCGGCGACGGCCCCGCTGCGCCGCTCGCGTTTGAGCCGCCGCTCGATGAGCGGCATGCACTTGCGGTCGTTGTAGTAGGTCATCTGGCAGTCGAGGCAGTAATGGCACTCGTTGTGGTTGATCTCGCCGGTCGGCCGGATCGCCCGCACCTCGCAGTCGTTGGCGCAGGTCTGGCAGGGGCGGCCGCATTCCTTGCGCCGCCGCAGCCACCAGTCGAACACACGGAAGCGCCCGGGGATGGAGAGCGCCGCGCCGAGCGCGCACAGATATTTGCAGAAGAACTTGCGATTGACGAGCGAACCCGCGATCAGGCCCGCGGCCCAGGCGACGTAGGGCCCCTCACGTGCGAAGCGCAGCGTCACCGCGGTCTTGAACGGCTCGACCTCGGCGTAGCGAACCGCCGCGCCGAGCGAATGCAGCGACACGCCGAAGAGCACGATCAGGATCAGGTATTTCACCGCCCATAGCCGCTCGTGCACCACGCTCGGGAACTCGAACTGGCGCACGCCGAAGCGGCGCGCGGTCTGCCCGAGCAGCTCCTGGATCGCACCGAACGGGCACAGCCATCCGCAGTACACGCCGCGGCCCCACAGCAGCAGCGTGAGCGCGACGAAGCTCCACAGGATGAACAGCATCGGGTCAATGAGGAAGTTCTCCCAGCGGAAGTCGCGCATGAACGCGTGCACGAAGGTGAGCACGTTGACCACCGACAGTTGCGCGAGCGCGTACCAGCCGATGAAGAACGCGGTGTAGAGCAGAAATCCGCGCCGGACATAGAAAAGCAGCCGCGGGCGCTGCGCGAACCAGTCCTGCAGCACGAGGATCGTGGCGAGCGTGAGCAGCCCGGTCACGAGCAGCGCAATTTCGGCGCGCCGCGCTTGCCACACCGCGATCCAGAGCGGCTCCTCGGCAATCGGCGCTGCGGCCGCGCCCGCCGGCGGCAAAGCGGATACGGCCGCCGGCGAGAGCGCTGGCTCGCGCGCGCGAGCCTTTGGCGGCTGCGTTGTGCCCGGCGGTGCGCGCACGCCCTTCGCCTCGGCGGCAGGTGCGGCCGCCGCGGGCGGCTTGTCGGTGGCGGCCGGCGCAGGCTTGCTCTCCGAAGCCTGCGGCGCAGCGACCGCCGCTGCCGCTTGCGCCCTCGGCGCGGCGTCACCGGCCGGCGCGCGCGCCTCGACGCCGGCGCCCGGACGCAGGCCGCGCGACTCGGCGATCATGCGCGCCGAGCGCAGGATGGTCGCGTTCGCGACCATCGCCGTGATCGTCGCTCCGGCGATCGTGTCCACCGCCACGTGGCCGGGACGCGGTGCGCCGACCGCGACGCGGTCGAACACCGACAGGCCGCGGTACTGGCCGGTGTACTGGCGCAGCCGCTCGTCGGTGATGCCGATCACCAGAATCGGCTCCTCGTGGCCGACGATCGAGACGCCGGTGATGCGGCCGGCAAGGTCGAAGCCGACGAGCGCGTTGATCGGCCTGCCGGAGTACGCCGGGATGCGCACCACGTCGGCGGAGAGAAACGCGTAGCCGAGCAGCCGCTCGCCGCGCCAGACCGGTGCCGCGGGCGGCTCGCCCTCCATCTCGCCGAAGCGGTCGGCCTCGGGGAAGAATTGCCGCACCTGCGGATACAGGCTCGCGATGTCGGCGGCGCGGGCCGGCGCGCCCGCGGCGAGCAGTGCGGCGAACGCGAGGACGAGGCGAAGCAGGCGGTTCACTAGAATCCCTGTTACGTCGGGTTCGGAGGCGCCGCTTTGACCGGGATCAAGCTCGCCGTTGTCCTCCTTGTCGCGCTCGCCGCCGCGCCGGGCGCGATCGCCGCGCGCGTGCACGAGGCACGGCCGCTGATGGGCACGGTGGTCGAGATGACGGCCGAAGGCCTCGACGAATCGGCGCTGTACGCCGCCGCCGGCGCCGCCTGGCGGGAAATGGCGCGGCTATCGGACATGATGAACCACTATGATCCCGCGAGCGCGGTGAGCGCGCTCAACGACGCCGCCGGGCTGCGCGCCGTCGCGGTGCCGCCCGAGCTCGCCGAGGTGCTCGCCATGGCGCGGGCCGTGTCCGAGCGCACGCAGGGCGCGTTCGACGTCACCATCGGCGCGCTCACCGGCTGGCGTTTCCGGCCCGGCGAGGCGCGCCTGCCCTCGGCCGCCGAGGTCGCGGCGCAGCGCTCGCGGGTGGACTACCGCAAGCTGAAGCTCGATCCCGCGGCGCGCACCGCGTTCCTCGCCGAGCGCGGCATGCGCCTCGATCTGGGCGGCATCGCCAAGGTCTATATCCTGCGCGCCGGTCTGCGCGTGCTGGAGAGCCGCGGCACTGCGCGCGCCATGGTGAACGGCGGCGGTGACGTGATCGCCTATGGCGGCGGCTGGCGCGTCGGCGTGCGCGATCCACGCGCGCCGCAGACGCTCATCGGCGTGCTGGAGCTGGATCGAGGCGCAGTCCTCAGCTCGGGCGACTACGAGCGCTATTTCGAGAAAGACGGCAGGCGCTATCACCACATTCTCGACCCGCGCACCGGCTATCCGGCCGAGGGTCCGCGCGGCGTCACGCTGTTTGCCAAAGACACCGTCGCGATCAACGGCCTGACAGTGGCGATCATGGTGCTCGGCAAGGACGCCGGAGTACGGCTCATCGCCGCTTCGCCCGGCGTCGAGGGGCTGATCGTGGACCGCGACGGCGCGGTCTGGATGTCGGCGGGCTTTCGTGCGCGGCTGCGTGCGCCGTCGGTGCGCTGATTGCGGCGGTGCGCCCTCAGCCGCGCCGGATGAGGATCTCGTAGCCGCCGTCCTCGTGCGCGCGCGTGTGCCGCTGCCAGCCGCCGGCGGCAAGCATGGCGTATAGCGGCCAGGGCTCGCGGCTCATGCGCACGCGCAAGGGGCGCGCCGGTTCCGCCTCGAGCGCGGCGAGGATGCGAACGAGCGGCTCGGGCGGGTCGAGTCCGCGCAGATCGAGGAAAACCTCCTCCTGCGGCGCGCCAGAGTCCTCGGCCATGCGCGCATTAGCGGCTCGCGTGCTTGCCGCAGCCTTGATGTGAGTTAAGAAGCGCGGCGGCGCGCCATGCCGGCCGCGGCAAGCAGCAGTCCGGCGGAGAGCGCATGTGCGACCGGCGCGAACGGCGGCGCGAGCGCGAGGGCGGCGGCGATTCCCGCGACCGGCGCGGAGAGCGCGCCCGCGAGCGCCAGGGCGCCGCCGCAGGCG
>JBFMFX010000028.1:0-23355 GCA_040752005.1 Pseudomonadota bacterium
AACGCCGATGCAAACGTTCCTGGATGCGCGCCGCATCGCACAGGAGAAACAAATGAGCGCCTGACAGCGACGATCTCATCCAACACGGGGGACACCAACTGTCAGACGAAATCTTACCTATTACACTACCGGCTCGCCTACGCGAGCGCGCGCGAGGACGCCGGCGGCCGCGCGAGGCGGCGCGCAGAACGCATCAGGGAGCGCCTGGGATGGGAACCCGGTATCCTCAACGGCCACGGCCCCAAGCCGAAAGGGATGCGCTGGCGCACGTTCCATCGCTTGATCGAGGAGCACGACCGGCTGGTAAACCGCTCCCTGCACGCCGTCGCGCTCAAATTCGGCTTTCTCGACCGCCTACTTTCGGAGTGAGCAAAAAGACATGGGGGCAACATTGGGGGCAACAAGCAGAACGCGATCAAGCGAAAAGTCATTGAATCAATCTGTTGCGGCTTCGATGTAGTTGCCGCCGCCAACCCGGTTCTCACGCCCGAATGCCACTGCCGCACGGCCTGCGGGCCTTCCGCCACCGCGACTACCGGCTCTACTTCGCCGGGCAGGGCGTGTCTCAGGTGGGAACATGGCTTCAGCTCATCGCGACGAGCTGGCTGGTCTACCGCCTCACCGGCTCGGCGCTGATGCTCGGACTCGCCTCGTTTGCGCTGCAGATCCCGTTCCTGGTCCTTGCGCCGGTCGCGGGGGTGCTCGTGGACCGGCACCGCAAGCGCCGGGTGCTGTTCTTCACCCAGGGCACAGCGCTCGCGCAGTCGCTCGTCATGTTCGCGCTGGTCGCCTCGGGGCGCGTCGAGGCGTGGCATCTGGTCGCCGGAAACCTGCTGCTCGGCATCGTGAACGCGATTGACGGGCCGGCGCGCCAGGCGATGCTGGTCGAGCTGGTCGGCGGCCGAGAGGACCTTCCCAACGCGATCGCCTTCAGCTCGGCGCTCATGAACGGGGCGCGGTTCGTCGGCCCGATCGTCGGCGGTGCGGTGATCGCCGCGTTCGGCGAGGTCTGGGGTTTCGCGCTGAACGCGCTGTCCTACTGTGCCGTGCTCGCCGCGCTCGCGCGCATGCGCGGTGCGCCCCGCGCGACCGAAACCGGCGCCGAGAGCTGGGCGCGGCAGTTCGTCGCCGGCCTGCGCTACGCGTTCGGGTTCCTGCCCACCCGCGCAGCGCTGCTCCTGCTTGCGGCGGTGAGCTTCTCGGTGCAGCCGTACCAGTCGCTCGCGCCCTATTTCGCGCGCGACGTGTTCGGGGGCGACTCGCGCACCCTGGGCTGGCTGATCGGCGCCGGCGGCTGCGGCGCGGTGTCCGGAATGATCTACCTCGCGTTGCGGCCGAGCGTGCGCGGATTGCTCTCGATGCTTCCGGCCGCCGGGGCGGCGGCTGGCGCGGCGCTGATCGGCTTTTCCTTTGCACCGTCGCTGTGGCTCGCGTTGCCGCTGCTTTACGTGGTCGGCATGGGCGGCATGCTCACCGCGGCCGGAACCAACACCGTCTTGCAGACCATCGTCGAGGACCATATGCGGGCGCGCGTGGCGGCGCTCTACATGATGGCCTTCCTCGGCACCGCACCGCTCGGAGCGCTTGCGGCGGGGTCGCTCGCCGAGCGTATCGGGCCGCCTGCCGCGCTCGCCGCGGGCGGGGCGCTCGCGCTCGCGGCCGCCGTTGCCTATGGCTCGCGGCTTGCCGCGATCCGGCGCGCGATCCGCCCGGTGTACGAGAAGCTCGGGATCCTGCCGGGCGCCGACGCGCTCAGGCCGCCGCCTTGAAGGTATCGAGCCGGATCCGCTCGCGCTCTAGCGCCGCGGCCACCGGTGGTGCCGCCATCACGCGCTCGACGTAGGCCTTGTAGGCGGGCAGGGTCTCGGGATCGATGCCGGCGTACCCGCCCCAGCGCAGCAGCGTGAAGGCATAAGCGTCGTGAAACGACGGGCGCGCGCCCAGCCAGTAGGGCGAAGCCTCCGCCACCCAGCCCTGGATGCGCTCCAGATACTCGCGGTACTTCGCCGTCGCGACCTTGCGGATGTCGGCCCGGCCCGCCTCGGTTTCGGCGAAATTCTCCGGCCGGAAGATGTGCGTGAACGTCGGATGCACGGTGTTGTTCATCCACGCGAGCTGCGACATCGCCTGCGCCCGCGCCCACGGCTCGGCCGGAAGCAATCCCGCCTGCGGAAAGCGCCTGTCCAGATACTCGCAGATCGCCACGATCTGGTTGAGGGGCCTGCCGTCCACCACCAGCACCGGCACCTGCCCGTTAGGATTCATGGCGAGGAATTCCGGCGTCCTGTGTTCGCCCTTGTGCAGCTTGACGAGCTTCGGCTCGAAGCCCTCTCCCGTCGCTGCCTTGACGATCTCCAGCCCGACGTGCGGCACGAACGAGCACGCGCCGGGCGCAAAGTAGAGCTGCATCATCCGAGGATCCTCCCGAGTTGGCGACCGATAGTGTACTTTCGTCCGCGTACGTGGGTGGCGCAAGAACGATCGGCGCCGCCGCCGCGGCGCTCGCCGACGCGAAAAGCTCTCACACGCGCGTGCGGGGAACGGTGCCGGGGCCGGGAACAGCCGCCCCGCCGCCGCTGACCAGGGCGTCGAGCGGCAACGGCCGCGCCACCCCGAATCCCTGCATGAGCGGCACGCCCAGCTCGGCAAGGATCGCCCGCACCGGCTCCTCCTCGACGCATTCGGCGACGACCTTCACCTCGGTGACCTGCCCCACGCGCGCGATCGCCTTCAGCTTCGCCCTTGCCGACGCGGAAACGGCCGCCGCGCGCACGATGCTGCCGTCCACCTTGACGTAGTCGGCCACGAGCGCCTTCAGCGGCTCGAACGACACCGAGCGGCGGGCAAAGCCATCGAGCAGCACCCCGCAGCCCAGCATCTTCACGCCGGCGGTGAAACGCTCGCACGCCTCGCGCCGGTCCACGACGTCGTTTTCGTCGATTTCGAAGACGAGCGCAGCCGGATCCACTCCCGAGAGCCGCAGCTGCACCGCGACGAACGGGACGAAGCTTCCCTCTTGCAGAGTCTGCGAGGAGACGTTGAGCGACAGGTGCGGCAACGATCCGCTCGCCTCCAGGCGCCGCAGCGCATTGCGCAGCACCCAGCGATCCAGCTCCGCCATCATGCCGTAGTGCTCGAAGGCGGGAAGGAAATCCCCCGGAGGGAGCATTCGCTCCTCCTCCTCCGACAGGCGCAGCAGGACCTCGGCGAATGCAGGCGCCCCCGGCGGGCAGACCGGCATCACCGGCTGCCCGTAGAGGCGGAAGTGGTCGTGATCGAGCGCATCCCGCAGGCGCTTGGCGGGGTTCTCCCAGCCGGTGAGCCGGGGATCGGCTTCTTCTTTTAAGGGCTGCATGGCTATGCCGAGTTCCCATTGTAAGCGAACGATCGCGATTTGAGATCGTTAAAATCGGCCGGTCTCCGCCCTTTCGCCACCGCGCCCATGGACTTCAAAGAAATTCGATTCGAGGTCGCCGAACGCATCGCCACAGTGACGCTCGACCGCCCCGGACGGCTGAACGCCTTCACCCGCCGCATGCGCGACGAGCTGATCGAGGCGCTGGAGCGCGCCGACGGCGACGACGAGGTGCGCGCGCTGATCGTCACCGGCGCCGGCCGCGCCTTCTGCGCCGGCGCCGACCTCGCCGCCGGCGCCGATACCTTCAATTACGCCAAACAGGGCACCGGCGAAGACCACCGCGACGGCGGCGGCCTGGTCGCGCTGCGCATCTTCGAGATGAAGAAACCGGTGATCGCCGCGGTGAACGGGGCCGCGGTCGGCGTCGGAGTGACCATGACCCTGCCGATGGACATACGGATCGCCTCCACCGAGGCGCGCTTCGGCTTCGTCTTCACGCGCCGCGGCATCGTGCCCGAGGCCTGTTCCTCGTGGTTCCTGCCGCGGATCGTCGGCATCGGCCGCGCCGCCGAGTGGGTCCTGAGCGGGCGCGTGTTCGGCGCCGAGGAGGCGCTCGCCGGCGGCCTCGTCTCGCGGGTCGTCGCACCGCAGGAGCTGCTGCCGGCGGCGCGGGCGCTCGCGCGCGAAATCGCCGATCACACCTCGGCGGTTTCCGTCGCGCTTGCCCGACAGATGCTCTGGCGCATGGCCGGCGCCGATCATCCGATGGAAGCGCACAAGGTGGACTCGCGCGGCATCCTCGCCATGGGGGCCTCGGCGGACGCCGCCGAAGGCATCGCGGCATTCAAGGAAAAACGGCCGCCGCGCTTTCCGATGCGCCCGAGCCACGACATGCCGGCGTTCTATCCGTGGTGGAAGGAGCGGCCGTTCGAGTAAGGCGCGCCCGATGAAAGCGGTGATTCTCGGCGCGGGGCTCGAAGGGGTCGCGAGCGCCTGGTACCTGCGCGCCGCCGGGCACGAGGTGACGGTCATCGAGCGCCAGCCGGCCGCCGGCATGGAAACGAGTTTCGCCAATGGCGGGCAGATCTCGGTAAGCCACGCCGAACCCTGGGCGAACCCGCGCGCGCCGCTCAAGGTGCTGAAATGGCTCGCGCGGGAGGACGCGCCGCTCCTCTTCCGGCTGCGCGCCGACTGGCGGCAGTGGCTCTGGGGCATCCAGTTCCTCGCCGAGTGCCTGCCGGCGCGCGCGAGACGCAACACCGTGGCGCTGGTGAAGCTGGGCCTTTACAGCCGCGCGGCGCTCCGGGAGCTGCGGCGCGAAACCGGCATCCGGTACGACGAGCTGGCGCGCGGGATCCTGCATTTCTACACCGATGCCCGCGAGTTCGAGGCGGCGCGCGCGGCGGCCGGACTGATGCAGCGCCTCGGCCTGGACTGCGAAGTGAAGACCCCCGACGAATGCGTCGCCCTCGAACCGGCGCTCTCGACGTGCCGCGGTCTGCTTGCCGGCGGCACGTACGCCGCGGGCGACGAGTCCGGCGATGCGCACAAGTTCACTCAGGCGCTCGCGCGGCTCGCCGAGGCGCGCGGGGTCGAGTTCCGCTTCCGGACCGTGATCGAGCGCATCGAGGCGGCCGGCGGCGAAGTGACCGGCGTCCGGGTGGCGCGTCCCGACGGGCCGAGCGAGATCGTCCGCGGCGACGCCTACGTGCTTGCGCTCGGCAGCTGGAGCCCCCTGATGGTCGCGCCGCTCGGCATCCGGCTGGCCATCTATCCCGCCAAGGGCTACTCGGTGACGATGCCGGTGAAAAACCCGCGCGCCGCCTGGACCGTTTCGCTCACCGACGACGAGCACAAGTTGGTTTACTCGCGCCTCGGCGAGCGGCTGCGCATCGCCGGCACCGCAGAACTTGCCGGCTACAACCTCGACGTCAATCCCGTTCGCTGCACGGCGATCGTGCGGCGTGTGACGCAGCTTTTTCCCGAGGCGGGCGATCCGGAGAAGGCCGAGTTCTGGGCGGGCCTTCGGCCCTCGACGCCGGGGAACGTTCCCTACATCGGGCGATCCAGGTATCGCAACCTCTTCTTCAACACCGGGCACGGCACGCTGGGCTTCACGCACGCTTGCGGTTCGGCACGCGCGCTCGCCGACCTGATGAGCGGGCGCAAGCCCGAGGTGGACTTCCCCTTTACAGGATGCGACTGAACCACAGGAGCGAAAGCAGGCCGGCGGCGAGCGCGACGAGCGCCGAGGCGGCGGCGAGAAGGGCCGTGATCTCGGTTTCCTTGCGCTCCAGCACCAGGCGCGCGCTGAGCGACTCATAGACCTTGTTCAGGTCGGTGGCGGTGCCGGCATAGAAGTATTCGCCACGGGTCATCTGCGCGATCTGCTTGAGGATTTCCTCGTCGAGCCGCACCCGGAACGACCACCCCTCGAACCCGATCACCTCGCCCTGCACCGTGCCCAGGCCGACGGTGAACACGCGCACGCCGCGGTCGGCGGCCATCTTGGCCGCCTCCAGCGAGTCCGGCCCGGTGGTGCGCTGGCCGTCGGTGAGCAGGATGATCGCGCCGCCCTGGTAGGAGCCCGGCGGCACCGGCGTGAATTCCTTTTTCGGCTCTTTCCTCGCGTCCGGAAGCGGGCGCGAGCGCCAGGCGCGGTCGCCGTAGACGAACTCGCTCACATCTATGCCCTCGTCGGGAAAGAGCGTCGCGAGCGACACGATGATGCCGCTGCCGATCGCGGTGGCGCGCTGGAGCTGAAAGCGCTCGATCGCCGCAAGCAGGTCCTCCTTGTTCTCGGTGGGCGGCTGCACCACCGACGCGGTGCCGGCGAACGAGACGATGCCGATCTTCGTGTTGCGCGGCACGTCCTGGATGAACTGGCGCGCCGCCGCCTTCATCGCCTCGAAACGGCTGGGTTCGACGTCCTTGGCGCGCATGCTGCCGGAGACGTCCATCGCCAGGATGATCGTCTGGCGCTGCGTCGGTAGCGTCACCGTCGCCACCGGCCGCGCCGTGGCGACGATCAGGCCGGCGAGCGCGAGAAGGAAAAGCGCCGGCGGCAGGTGCCGGCGCATCATGCCCGTGCCCTGCATCGCCTCCCGTATAAGACCGAGGTCGGCGTAGCGCAGCGCCGCCTTCTTCCTGCGCCTGAGGATCAGCACATAGGCGACCACCAGCACCGGCGCAAGCAGCAGCGCCCACAGCGCCTCGGGCCACAGGAAACTCATCGCGGCCTTCCTCCGGACTGCGCCAGCGCCCCGGCCACCCGCCGGCCGCGCAGCTTGCGCAGCGCCGCAAAACGCGCGAGCGCCTCGACGAGGTCGTCGCCTGTGGCGAGCTCGAACGCATCCACGCCGGCCTCGCGCAGCCCGGCGCGCAGCCGCTCCTCGCGCCGCGCCGCGAGCGCGGCGAAGCGCCTGCGGAAGGCCGGTTCGCCCGTGTCCACGAAGATCTGCTCCCCGGTCTCGGCGTCCTGAATGAGGACCAGCCCGACGTCCGGGATCTCCATCTCCAGCGCATCATACAACCGCACTGCGAGCACCTCGTGCCGCACGGCGAGCTGTGCGAGCGGCCGCTCCCAGCCCGGCGCGCTGATGAAGTCCGAGACGAGAAAAACGAGCGCACGGCGCTTGAGCGCGTTGAACGAAGCGCGCAGGAACGCCCCGAGATCGGTCGGCGCCGAGCGTTCGCGCGCTGGCCGGCTCTGGAGCCGGTACAGGATCTCCAGCACCTGCCTGCGTCCGCCCCGCGCCGGGATCACGGTGTCGAGCCGCTCGCCGTAGAACAGCGCGCCGACGCGATTGCCGTGGCGCGTGAGAAGCCGCGCGAGCACCGCGACGAAGTCCTCCAGCACCGCGCGCTTTCGCGCCGCCGAGCCAAAGTCCATCGAGGGGCTCACGTCGAGCAGGAACCACGCCGTCACCTCGCGATCCTCGTGATACTCGCGCACGTAAGGCGTCTGCAGCCGCGCGGTGACGTTCCAGTCTATGCGGCGCACGTCGTCGTGGTACTGGTACTCGCGCAGGTCGGCGAGGTCCAGGCCGAAGCCGCGAAACAGCGTCCGGTAGTCGCCGTGCAGCAGCCCGTCGAGCCGCCGCAGGACGGTCCATTCGAGGCGCCGCAGCAGCGCCTCAGGATCCGGCCGCGACCCTGACATGCGTTTCCAGCGGTCTTGCCGGCGCCGGGATCTTCGCGAGCACCCGCGCGAGCAGATCGTCGGCGGTGACGCCTTCGGCGAGCGCCTCGTAGGTGAGCACCAGGCGATGGCGGAACACGTCCGGCACGACGTCCACCAGGTCTTCGGGCAGCGCATAGCTGCGGCCGCGCAGGAACGCGAGCGCACGCGCCGCCTCGATCAGGTGAATCGAGGCGCGGGGACTGACGCCGAAGGAGAGGTACCTGGCGAGGTCGGCAAGGCCGTAGCGCCCCGGTTCGCGCGTCGCCGCCGCGAGCTTCACCGCGTACTGCATCAGCGCCGGATCCACGAAGCCGCTGCGACACTCGCGCTGCAGAGCGAGCAGCTCCTCGGTGGTGGCGACCTCGGCGACCTGCGGCTCGGCGCCGGTGATCCGCTCGACGATCACGAACTCTTCCTCTTCCGACGGATAGCCGACCAGCACCTTCATCATGAAACGGTCCACCTGCGCTTCCGGCAGCGGATAGGTGCCCTCGGTCTCGATCGGGTTCTGCGTCGCCATGACGAGGAAAGGATCGGGCACGCGGTGCGTCTCGCCGGCGATCGTCACCTGGCGTTCCTGCATCACCTCGAGCAGCGCGCTCTGCACCTTGGCGGGAGCGCGGTTGATCTCGTCGGCGAGCAGCAGGTTGGTGAACACCGGACCGAGGGAGGTGGCGAACTCCCCGGTCTTCTGGTTGTAGATGCGCGTGCCGACCAGATCGGCCGGCACCAGGTCGGGCGTGAACTGGATGCGGCGGAAGCTTCCCCGCATGGTGCGCGCGAGCGTCTTCACTGTGAGGGTCTTGGCGAGCCCCGGCACGCCTTCGACCAGCAGGTGCCCCTGCGCCAGCATCGCCACCAGCACCCGCTCCAGAAAGTGGTCCTGTCCGACCACCACCTTCTTCACCTCGTAGAGGATGTGCTCCATCCGGGAGGACACCGCCTTTCTTGCCTCCAGTTTCGCTCGCTCCATGGATGCTCCTTGTCGCGGAAGTCTAGAAGGGCGGGATGCCGACCGCGGCGGCCGCGCTCTCGATCGGCACGGCGAAGCCGATGCCGACGAAGACGCGCTGCTCGGTCGGATTGAGCACGCCGGTGACGATGCCGATCACCTCGCCCTCGCCGGTGACCAGCGGCCCGCCCGAATTGCCCGGATTCACCGCCGCGTCGAACTGGATGAGGTTGGAGAGCAGCCGCTTGCCCTCCGGAGAGCGGTACTCGCGCCCCAGTCCCGAGATGACGCCGGCGGAAACCGACGGACCGATGCCGAAGGGGAATCCGACCGCGACCACCCGGTCCCCCGGCGAGAGGTCGTGGGTCGAGCGCAGCGTCGCCGCGACGATGTCATCGGGCAGTGTTTTCGCCTGCAGCACCGCCAGGTCGTTCTCCGGCCGCGTGCCGATCACGAACACGTCGGACTCCAGACCGTCGGCGAAGGTGACGCGCAGCCGCCGCGCGCTCTCCACGACGTGCAGGTTGGTGAGAATCACGCCGCTGTCCAGAATGATGACGCCGCTTCCGGTACTGACCACTACCTCGGGATCTGGATCCGGCAGCTCGTCGGCGAACCCGCGCACGCGCACCACCGACGGGCGGATTTTTTCCCACGCCTTCGCCGCAGGCGACGGCAGCGGTACGGTCTCCAGCGCCATGGTCACCGCGTGCTCGATGTCTTCCTGAGTCGGGCCCGCCGGAGTGCGCTGGCCTGCGCCGGAAACGAGGGCGAGCGCGGCAATGAAGAGCGCGACGAACGGCACGAGGCTGCGAATCCGCGTCCACCGGATGCGGCGCGCTGCGCGCGCTGGCACGGGCTCCGGAGCGGGTTGCGGCCACGCGCGCCCCGCGGCACCTGCCGCACGGCGCGGCGAGCTGCTGTAGAGCGTCGGTCTTCTCATCCGGCTCCGCTCCGGCGGTTCCCCGCCGCCTGATCCGGCGGCGCAAGCCCGCCCATGCTAGCCCATCTCAGCCCCCTTCGGCGAGCTTAAGCCGCTGCACCTTGCCCGAAGGCCCCTTGGGCAGCTCGGCGACGAAGCGGAATTCGCGCGGGGTCTTGTAGCGGCCCAGTTCCGCGAGGCACCAGGCGCGCAGTTCCCCGCTCTCGAGCCGGGCGCCGGGCTTGACGACCACATAGGCACGGATGTCCTGGCCATAGTCGGGGTCCGGCACGCCCACGGCGGCCGCCTCCAGCACGGCCGGATGTCGCAGCAGCACCTCGTCGATTTCGCGCGGCGCGATGTTCTCTCCGCCCTTGATGATCAGCTCTTTCAGGCGCCCGGTGATGAAGTAAAAGCCCTCGGCATCGCGATAGCCGAGGTCGCCGGTGCGCAGCCACCCCTCGCGGTCGAACGCCGCCGCAGTCTGCTCCGGCGCCTTGTAGTAGGCGGCCATCACGTTCGGGCCGCGCAGGCAGATCTCACCCGGCACGCCGGCGGGCAGATCGCACCCCGTCTGCGGATCGACCACCCTCGCCTCGGCGCCGCACGGCAGCCCGACCGAGCCGTACTTGCGCCGCGCGAGATTCTGCGGGTTGCAAAACGCGACCGACGCGCTCTCGGTCATGCCCATCGCCTCGATGACTGGGATGCCGAAGGTGCGCTCGAAAGCGCGATGCTGTTCCGGCGGCAGCGGAGCGGAGGCCGAGCGCCCAAAGCGCACCGAAGGAAAGCGGTAGGTCCGCTGCGGGTCGGCGGCGTTGAGCAGGTAGGCGACGATGGTGGGGACCATGTTGATCCAGGTCGGCGCGAAGCGCTCGACCAGGTTCCACCATGCCGAGACGCTGAAGCGCTGCGGCGCGATCACGCTCCCGCCGGAGACGAACGGCGTCACGGTCGCGATCACCTGGCCATTGACGTGGTACAGCGGCAGCGACGACAGACACCGGTCGGCGTTCGTCAGGCCGTGCCAGGCGGCGACGCTTCTTGCCGCGGCGAGAAGGTTGGCGTGCGTGAGCAGCGCGCCCTTGGGGGTTCCGGTCGTTCCCGAGGTGTACATGAGCAGCGCCGGATCGTTCGGCGCTACCGGCTCGGGCTGCTGCCGCGCCGAACTCTCGTCGGCAAAGAGCGCGGGGGCGTCCGGATCGATGACGACGGCCTCGATCGGGCGGGCGACCTGCGCGAGTGCCTGGGCGAGCGGGTCCTCGTGCTCGCGCGAGGTGAACACCAGCCTGCAGTCGCAGTGCTCGAGCACGTACGCGAGCTGCGCGCGCTGGGCGAGGAGATTGAGCGGCGTCACCACATAACCGGCGGCCATCGCGCCGAGAAAGACGAGCGCGGTCTGGCGGCCGTTGGGAAGGTAGAACGCCACCTTGTCGCCCCGGCGCAAACCCTTGCCGGCGAGAAAGCGCGCCAGCAGCCGCGCCTCCCGATCCAGCTCGCGGTAGGTCAGCACGCGGCCGGTTTCCGGTGCCACCAGGAAGACCGCCTCCGGCTGCCGGGCGACGTGCGCATCGAGCACGTCGCGCAGCGTCGCGCTCATCGGCCGTACTTGGCGAACCAGGCGCCGAAAATCTCCTCCTCGGTCGGGACGCGCTCCGGAATCGGGCGCGCGATGCGCGTGATGTTGAGGAAATGGCGCCAGTGCAGGTTGTCCGAGAAACTGTTTCCGCCCCAGGTACCGCAGCCCATCGAAAGCGAGAACGGGAGCCCGTTGTCGAAGCTGCCGCCGGTGGCGAAGCAGTGCGCCTGGTTGACGATCACGCGCGCCACCGGCAGCTCCAGCGCAAGGCGCATGACCTGAGACTCGTCGCGCGTGTGGATCGAGACCGAATGCCCCTTGCCCTGGTAGTCGTAGATCGCGGCGGCGAGAGCGAGCGCCTCGTCGAAGTCGCGCGCGCGGTACACCGCGAGCACCGGCGCGAGCTTCTCCCCGGAGAACGGGTACGCGGGGCCGGTGCCCGTCTCCTCGACCATCAGGAAGTGCGCGGTGCGTGCCGCTTCGCGCTCGATGCCCGCCAGCGCGGCGATGCGCGCCGCCGGCTGCGCGGTTGTCGCCGAGCCGAGCTTTCCGTTCGGGAACATGAGCGCCTCGAGCCTCGCCTTCTCGGCCGCCGCCAGCATCACCCCGCCCTGCTTCGCGAGCTCGGCGAGCATCGGCCGGTACACCGGCTCGAGCACGACGAGCGCGTTTTCGGAGGAGCAACTGGTCGCGTGGTCGAAGGTCTTGGAGCGCGCAATCTTCGCAGCGGCCTCAGCCAGGCTCGCCGAGGCATCCACGATCGAGACGACGTTTCCCAGGCCGACGCCGAGCGCCGGCGTGCCGCTCGCGTACGCGGCGCGGATGTTGGCCTGCGAGCCGGTGGCGACGACCAGATCGCAGGCGCGCATCAGCTCGAGCGTCGCGTCCTTGGTGACCGGCGCGGGCAGCATCTGCACCAGCTCGGGCGGCGCACCCACTTTGGCGAGCTCCGCATGCGTGAATTCCACGAGCAGCGCACAGGTCGAGTAGCCCTTGGGCGAAGGCGCGAGCACGATCGCGTTGCGGCACTTGACCGCGTTGATGATGTTGTTCGCCGGCGTCGCCGCCGGGTTGGTGGAGGGCGTGATCGCCGCGACCACGCCCACCGGGCGGGCGATCTCGGTAATGCCCTTGTCCGGGTACTCGGCGATCACGCCGACGGTGCGCACCCCGGCGATGTCGCGCAACAGGCCGAGGGTCTTGCGATGGTTCTTGGCGATCTTGTCGGCGACATCGCCCAGCCCGGTGTCGCGCACCGCGGTCTCGGCCAGGCGCCGGTTGTTCTCCGGCTTCATGATCGCCCAGCCGCAGGCAAGCGCCGCCTCGTCCACCCGCTCCTGCGGCCAGCGCTCGAACTCGCGCTGTGCCGCGCGAGCGCGCGCGACCAGAGCCGCGATCGCCTCGCGGCAGGATAGCGCCTGCGGATTCGCCGCCATGCCCGGGCTCAGTCGAGCTTGATTTTCGCCTCGCGGATCAGCTCGGCCCACTTCTTCAGCTCGCCGCGCACCACCCGGTCGAGCGCCTCGGGGCTGGAGCCGACCGTGTCGCCGCCCTGCTCGAGGAGCTTCTGCTTCACGTCGGGCATCTCGATCACGCGCGCCACCTCGCGCTGCATGCGCGCGATGATCGCCGGCGGAGTCTTCGCCGGCGCGAACATCGCGTACCAGGAGTCCACTTCGTAGTCGGCGATGCCGAGCGCCTCGGCCACCGTCGGGATGTCGGGCGCGCCGGGATTGCGCTTGAGAGTGGTCACCGCGAGCGCGCGCAGCTTTCCAGCGCGCACGTGCGACATCGCCGCCGGCATCGTCACGAACAACAGCCACACCTGCCCGCCGATCGTGTCGGCGACCGCCGGTCCCCCGCCCTTGTACGGCACGTGCACGATGTCGATACCCGCCTTGAGCTTCAGCAGCCCCCCGGCGATGTGCGAGGGCGTGCCGTTGCCGACCGAGGCGAAATGAAGCCGGCCCGGGTGCGCTTTGGCGGTGGCGACGACGTCGCGCATCGTCTTGAGCGGCGAGGACGGGTTCGCCGCCACAAGCTGCGGCACACTGACGATCAGCGTCACCGGCGCAAAATCGCGCTCGACGTCGTAGTTGAGCTTGTAGAGCAGCGGATTGATGGTGTGCGAGGACAGCGTGAAGAGGAACGTGTAGCCGTCGGGCGGCGACTTTGCCGCTGCCTCGGTGCCGACCGCGCCGCCGGCGCCGCCGCGGTTCTCGATCACGATCGTCTGTCCGAGCGCTTCCGCAAGCCGCGGCTGCACGATGCGCGCGATGACGTCGGTGCCGCCGCCCGGCGGGTACGGCACGATGAAGCGGACTGGCTTCGCCGGCCATTCCTGCGCGGCCGCCGCCGCGGCGGCGAGACCGAGCGCGAGCGCGACGAGCTTTCTCATGTTTCCCCTCCTCATCCGAACTGGCGATATTTTTCGAGCAGCCGCACCGGCTTCCTGAGCGCGTCGCGGCGGAACGGGTCGCCGAGCTCGCGCGTGCACATCATCTCGACGACGGTCGTCCTGCCCTCCTTCTGCGCGCGGCAGGCGGCGCGAAACGCCTCGCCCACGTCCGCGACCCGGTCCACGGTGACGCCCTCGGCACCCATCGCGCGGGCGATGCCGGCGAAGCTCGGGTTCTCCAGGTCCACGCCGAGGAAGCGACACGAGTAGAAGTCCACGTGGTTTTTCTTCTCCGCGCCCCACTGCTGGTTGTTGAACACCACCGCCGTCACCGGGATTTTCTCGCGCACGCAGGTGAGGATCTCGCCCATGCTCATCGCCCAGGCGCCGTCGCCGACGTAGGCGACCGCGGTGCGCTCGGGCGCGGCCACCTTGCAGCCGATCATTACCGGGAAGGCATAGCCGCAGTTGCCGAACATCATCGCGCCGAACATCGAGCGCGGCCGGTCGAACTTCAGGTACGAGTTGGCGATCTGGCAGATGTTGCCGATGTCGGTGGACACCATCGCGTCCTCCGGCATCGCGCGCTGCAGTTCCCGCAGCATCTGCCGCGGGTGCATGTATTTCGAGTCCTTCGCCACCTCCAGGCTCCAGGGGTCGCGTTCGAAGTCCCAGGCGGCGAGCTCCGCCGCCCACCCTTCCTTTTCCGCGCGCACGATGCCGAGGCGCTCGTCGCGGTTGGCGGCACAGGCGAGCGGCCGGCCCTTCAGGCGCGCGGCAAGCGCGAGCGCCGCCTCGCGCGCATCCCCGCACACCGTCACCGCGGTCTTCTTCACCAGTCCCAGCACCCTCGGATCGGCGTCCACCTGGATGAGCTTCGCAGACGCCGGCCAGTAGTCGATGCCGTACTGCGGCAGCACGCCGAAGGGCCCCAGGCGCGAGCCGAGCGCGAGCACGACGTCGGCACGCGCGAGGATCTTCATCGCCGCCTTCGAGCCGTGGTAGCCGAGCGGCCCGCACCAGAGGCGGTGGTTCGCCGGGAATGTGTCGTTGTGCAGATACGAGTTGCACACCGGCGCATCCAGCGTCTCGGCCAGTGCGATCGCCGCGTCCATGCCGCCCGAGAGCGTCACGCCGCCGCCGGCGATGATCACCGGAAAGCGCGCCTGCGCGAGCAGATCCGCGGCCGCGTCCAGGCTCGCGCCGCCCCCGGGGCCGCGCTCGACGCGGATCGGCTGCGGGATCTCGCACTCGATCTCGCCGTAGAAGTAGTCGCGCGGGATGTTGAGCTGCGTCGGCCCCATCTCCAGGATGGCGCGGTCGAAGGCGCGCGCGGTGAGCTCGGCCATGCGCGCCGGGTTGTTGACGTGCGCCTGGTACTTGGTGATCTTGGAGAAGATCGGCAACTGCTCGGTTTCCTGGAATCCGCCCAGGCCCATCGTCATCGAGCCGGTCTCGGGGGTGACCGCCACCACCGCGCTGTGCGCCCAGTACGCTGCCGCGATGGCGGTGACGAAATTGGTGATGCCGGGGCCGTTCTGGCCGATGCACACGCCGTGCCGGCCGCTCGCCCGGTAGTAGCCGTCGGCCATGTGCGCGGCGCCCTGCTCGTGTACCGTGGGGATGAACCGGATGCCGGCGCCGGGAAAGAGGTCGAGCGCATCCATGTACGCCGAGCCGACGATGCCGAAGACGTGCCGCACGCCCTGCGCGACCAGCGTCTCGACGAATGCCTCCGAAGGCGTCATGCGCTGTTTTCCGGCCACCCCCATGCGTTTCACTTCGGCGAGTTCGGTCATGCCTGTCCTCCGCTTGAGGTCGCACAGTCTCTCATATTTGGGCAGCCGAGGGTTCCGGAATTCGATAAACTTGCGGTCGTGCCGCGAAAGGAAGACAACGTTCCGGCGACCCTGCGCGCCGTGTCGGTGCTCGAAGCCGTGGTCGCCGCCGAGCGCCCGGCATCGCTTGCCGAACTGGCCGATTCCGCGCGCCTGCCCAAGCCGACGCTCTACCGTATGCTCGGCATGCTCGAATCGGCGCGGCTGGTCGTGCGCGAGCCCGGCACGCGCCGCTACGCCCCCGGACCGCGCCTTGTGACGCTCGGACGCAGCGTCATGCTGAACGGCAGCCTGCGGGCAGCGCGTCGCGCCATCCTCGCCCGCCTGGTCGAGGCGATCGGCGAGACCTGCAACTTCACGATGCTGGACGGCGCCGAGGTCGTGTACTTGGACCGCGTCGAGGCGTCCTGGCCGCTGCGCATGAACCTGTCGGCCGGCTCGCGGGTGCCGGTGCACTGCACCGCGAGCGGCAAGCTCCTGCTCGCGATGCTGCCGCGCGCGGCGCGCGACCGGCTGCTCGCTCACCTGCCGCTTCCCCGCTACACCCCCGCCACGCTCACCGACGCGAAGGCTCTCGGCGCCGAGCTCGCGCGCATCCGGGCACGCAAGTACGCGACCGATAACGAGGAGTTCCACGCCGGGCTGGTGTGCGTCGCGGTCCCGGTGGTGGACGGAAAAAAGCGCACTTGCGCGGCGATCGCGGTGCACGCGCCGGTGTCGCGCATGCCGCTCGCGCAGGCGCTCGAGCATCTGCCGCTGCTGCGCCGGGCGGCGGCGGAAATGTCGAGAACGCTGGAGGGGTGAGCGCGCAGGGGGCAGCGAAAACGCTTAATCCCGCAGCGGGTATCGGGCGAAAGCGCGGGGTCAAACCGCTTCGGGGCGCGAGCCATGACACCAGGCCGTGCGGCGGGAAGCATGCCAACCCCGGCTGGCGATCCGTAGAACCCGACGCCGACAGGCGCATACTAACGGTGTACGAACACCGAGGAGGACGGTCTATGCAGGGTGTCCGATGAGCGGCCGCCAGGTGCACAGCGTGAAGCAGCGGCAAACCGCCGCCCGTGTGCCTGCGGCCGGCGAGGCCTCCAGGCAACCGCTCGGTGCGGCGACGGCGCGCGAGCCGCCCCCCGCGGCAGCTCTGCCCCTTGAGGTGCGCGCCCTCCTCGATGCGCTGCCGATGCCAGCGGTGCTGAGCGGGCCGGACGGCGACGTGCTGCACGCGAACGCCGCGGGGCATGCCATGCACGAGGCCGCGCCCGCCGAGCGCGTGCCGCTTGCACTGCCCGGCCTCGGCGAATGCACGCTCATCGTCGGGCTTGTCCCGGGAACGGTCGACGCGCAGACACAACGTCTCGCCGCGCTCGGCTTCATGGTCGCCAGCGTGTGCCACGAGGTCTCGAACCCGCTCGCGGCGGTGCATTCGATGCTCCAGATCCTTCAGTCCAAGCGCGGCGTCAGCCCCGAAACTCTGGAGAAAGGCCTCGCCTCGATCAGCGCCAACATCGCGCGCGTGCTCGCCATCACGAAGAAGCTGGGCAACTTCTCGCGCGTCGGTGCCGACTCGCCGGGCCCGGTACGCGTAGATGTCGCGGTCGAGGAGGCGATCGCGCTGCTGCGCCACAGCGAACATGCCTGCGCGGTGAACGTTGAATACCACGGCGCGCCCGATGCGCTGGTGCGCGCGCAGCTCGGCAGCCTACAGCAGGTGATCTTCAACATCCTGCTCAACGCGGCACAGGCGATGCGAGGCGTCGGACGCATCGAGGCGCGCGCCGCAGTGCGCGACGGTGCGCGCGTCGCGCTTTCGATCCGCGACAGCGGCCCCGGCATCCCGCCGGAGTATCTCGAGCGCCTGTTCGAGCCGTTCTTCACCACCAAGCGCTCGGGCGAAGGCACCGGCCTCGGACTCGCGATCTGCTACGAGATCGTGCACGAGCTGGGTGGTACGCTGCGCGCCTTTAACCATCGAGCAGGGGGCGCCTGCTTCGAGATCGTCCTGCCGCTATGGAAAGGCTAGCCGTGGCGCAGCCGCGCAAGGCGCCGCGCGTGCTCGTGATCGACGACGATCCCGGACTCTCCGAAGTGATCGCGTTGCTGCTCGATCGCGAAGGCTACGCGGCGGAGCGCGCTCGCACCGTCAAGGAGGGTGTCGCGCGCCTCGCCGCCGCTGAGTTTGATTTGCTAATCACCGACCTGAAGCTGCCCGACGGTACCGGGCTCGACGCACTCGCCCGAATCCGCACCGAGCGCCCGGAGCTGCCGGTGATCCTGATCACGAGCTACTCCTCCATGGAGAGCGCGATCGCCGCGCTGCGCGGCGGCGCGGTCGACTACATCATCAAGCCTTTCGACAATGATGAGTTCTTGCACTCGGTGCGCCGAGCGCTTGCGGAGCGCCGCATCAAGCGCGAGAACCTCATTCTGCGCAAGAGTCTGAAGAACGCCTACGGTGGCGCCTGGCCCATCGTCGGCGAAAGCCCCGGCATGAGACGCGTCGCAGAGCTGGTGCGCAAGGCCGCGCCTGCGGACTCGAACGTGCTCATCCTCGGCGAGAGCGGCACTGGCAAGGAAAGGGTCGCGCTCGCGCTGCACTATGCGAGCCCACGCGCCGAAGGGCCGTTCGTGCCCGTCGACTGCGGCTCGATCCCGCGCGAGGACTTGGAGCAGGAGCTCTTCGGCCGCGCCCGCAGCGAGGGCCTGGTACGGGAGGCCGACGGCGGCACGCTGTTTCTTGATGAGGTGTCCGAGATCCCTCCGGCGCTGCAGTTCATGCTGCTGCGCGTGCTCGAGGAGAAGGCCGTGCGCCGCGTGCATCCGGTCGACGTGCGCGTGGTCGCGGCCACGCAGCGCGATCTCGCCTCGCTGGTCGAGCGCGGGCAGTTCCGTAAGGACCTTTACTACCGGCTGAGCGTGATCGTCATCGGGTTGCCACCGCTGCGCGAGCGCGGCGAGGACATCCCGCTGCTCGCGCGGTTTTTCGCCGAGCAGTACGCGCGCCGGCTCGGCAAGCGCATCACCGGGTTCGACGCCGAGTTCTCCGCCTTCCTCGCCAACTACCCGTGGCCGGGCAACGTGCGCGAGCTGGAGAACTTTATCGAGCGCGCGGTGATTCTCGCCGAGTCGGAGCAGCTCACCGGCCGCGATCTGGCGGAAGTGGCGCCGGCGCTGCCGATGGTGCGCGCCATCGCACCGCCGCTTCCCGGCGGTGCACGCCCGCTCGCGATCGAGGAATACATCCGCGAAGTGGTCGAGCGCTACCAGGAGACACACACGGAGACCGAGCTCGCCCGTATGCTCGGCATCGGCCGCAAGGCGCTGTGGATGCGCCGCAAGCAGTGGGGACTGAAGCGTCCGCGCAAGGTGGATCACTGAATCGCGTTCGGCCAGAACTCGCCTTCGGTTGCACGTCGTCCTGCTTGCGCTCGCGCGGCTCCGCCGCACGGGGTTCGTGTTCGCGCGGCAGCCTCGGACTGCAAAGCCACCGCCAGGCATCACGGCGCAACTGTTTCTTGTAGAAATGCATGGTTTCGTTCCGAAACGCTGCAGCGCTAGGGTGCGATGCGGGGCTTGCAATCCTCCGGGCCTCTTGCTATCCAGAGCCTTCGTCACCAAACCGGAGGAGAGACACCATGGATCAGCCAAAGACCGCGCGCGCAGAGCCCGCGCGCAAAAAGGTCACCATCCCGATGCTGATGGAAAAGATGAAGAAGGGCGAGCCGATCGTGCAGCTCGCCGTATACGACTACGCGACCGCGATCATCGCCGACCGCGTCGGCATCGACATCCTGTGCGTGTCCGACACCGGCGGCATGGTGCTCTTCGGGCACGAGGACACCACCTCGGTGTCGTTCGAGGAAGTGATGTACATGGCGCAGGCGGTGAAGCGCGGCTCGAAGTACGGCTTGCGCATGGTCGACATGCCATACATGAGCTTCCACCTCTCGCCGCAGCAGGCGGTCGACAATGCGGCGAAGTATGTCTCGCAGGGCGGCGCCGAGGTGATGAAGTGCGAGGGCAACCAGCACCATGCGAAGAACATCGAGGCGATCGTGAAGGCGGGAATCCCAGTGCAGGGCCACATCGGCATCACGCCTATGCGCATGGCCCAGCTCGGCGGCTTCTTCGCGCAGGGCAAGACCGCCGAGCGCGCGAAGGAGCTGGTCGACGATGCCTGGGCAATGGTGGACGCGGGCTGCTTCTCGATCATGTGCGAGGTGGTGACGTCCGAACTGTGCGAATACCTCGCCTCGACGCTGCCGGTGCCGGTGATCTCGCTCGGCTCGGGCAACCGCGCGCATGGCGTTCACATCATCGGCTCGGACCTGTTCCATCTGTACGAGAAGCACACGCCGCGCCATTCGAAGATATACTGCGACCTCGTGCCGATCATCGAGAAGGGCCTAAGCGACTACCGGGACGACGTGCGCGCGCGCCGCTACCCCGGCCCCGAGCACACCGTGTTCATGAAGGAAGAGGAACTCGCGCGCTTTCGCCAGATGATGGCCAACGCGAGGCGTGGGTAGCCCTTTTGGCCGGAATCGCGCGCACCGAAGAAGCGAGCATCGCCGCCGTACTGAGCGAGGCGCGCTTCTTTTCCGGACTCAGCGACGCGCAGCTCAAGCGCGTCGCGGCGCTCGCGCGCATGCGCTCGTTTCCACAGGATACGCGCATTTACACCATCGGCGACGCAATCGAGGACTTCTACGTTCTCGCCGACGGCATGGTGCGCTTCACGCTTGGACTCGGCAAGCGCGAGACCTCGGCGGGCGAAATCATCCGGCGCGGGGAGGTATTCGGCTGGGCACCGCTCGTCGAGGGCCACACACGGCGCATCGCCACGGCGTACTGCCTTACCGCCTGCGAGGTGGTAGCGATCGATGGCGCCGGGCTGTGCGCACTCATGGAGAGCGACGTCGCGCTCGGCTATGCTCTGCTCAAGAAGCTCGCGGTGCTGCTCACGAGCGAGCTGGTCGCGTTCGCTGCCGGCTGATTGGAGGCGCTCGCCGGCAATATCGTGCTCGCGCTCGTCGGCGCCGCGGTGGGAGTGCTGATCGGTACCGTGGGCGTGGGCGGCGTGCTGCTCGTTTCGTTTCTCGCGCTCTTCGGCGGCCTGTCGATTCACCAGGCTGCGGCCACCGCGCTGTTCACGTTCGCGTTCACCGGCGTGCTCGGCACCTGGCTCTACGAGCGCCGCGGCAGTATCGACTGGCGCATCACGGTGCCGGTGTGTGCGGGCTCGCTGGTATTCGGCTATCTTGGCGCGACGGCCGCAGCGCGCATCGACGCCCGCCCGCTCGCCGCCATCATCGCGCTCGTGATCATCGCAGCAGGCGCCTACATCATCGTGCCGCAGCGCGGCGCTGTGCGCCACCGCGACGGTCGCGGCTGGCGCGAGCAGGCGCTGCTCGTCTCGGTGGGCGCGGCCTCGGGTTTCGGCTCGGGCTTTTCCGGCGCCGGTGGGCCGCTGTTCTCGGTGCCGATCATGGTGGTGCTGCGCTATTTGCCGCTCACCGCGGTGGCGACAAGCCAGGTGCTGCAGATCGTAGCGGCGATCTCCGGTTCGATCGGCAATCTGCGCCATGGCTTCATCGACTTTCGCGTCGCGGCGGTAGTCGCGGTGTTCGAGCTGGCCGGTCTCCTGTTGGGCGTGCGCCTCGCGCACGCGGCCAGCGCCGCGGCGCTGCGCCGGCTCGCCGGAGCGCTGTGCGTGGTTACCGGCGCGATCCTGCTTTACCGTACGCTGTGAAGGCCCGCACGCCATGAGTCCGTACGAGCAACACCTCGCGACCCGACGCGACGCAGGCCTGTTTGACTTCTCCTTCATGGGGCTGTACGAACTGTCGGGGACGGGCGCACTCGCTGCGCTCGAGGTCCTGCAGACGCGCGCGCTCTCCGCGCTGCAGCCCGGCCGGCTCGCCTACACGCTGCTCCTTGAGGACCAGGGCAGTGTCTTCAACGACGCCACGGTATGGCGTCTCGCGCCCGAGCGCTGGTGGCTCTTCACCGGTCGGCCAAGCGATTTTGCGTGGATTGCGGCGCGAGTCGGAGGGCCGGATATCGGGTCGCGCCGACGCGGCGTGCAGCAGAGCGTCGGCGCGCAGGTGGACTCGCCCATTGGCGGCGCGGCCTCGCGCGAATGCCCGGAGGTCGAGTTGAACGACCGCTCGGGGGAGCACGCTGTGCTCGCGCTTCAAGGACCGGCGAGCGGTGCGATCCTCGCGCGTCTGATCGGCCGCGAAAGCGTGATGGCGCTCGAATATTTCCACTTCATCGAGCAGGCTTCGATGGTGGTGGCGCGGCTCGGTTACAGTGGCGAGCTCGGCTACGAGCTTCTCGTGCCGGCGGCGGAAGCGCCGCGCCTTCGCGAGCGCCTGCTCGAGGCCGGAAGCGCAGACGGCCTCGTCGAGGCCAGCTTCGAAGCGGCGAACAGCCTGCGCATCGAGGCGGGATATGTCCTGTTCGACCGCGAGATCGACGGTCGCGCCAACCCGCGCGAACTGGGTCTCGAGCGATTCGTAAGCGATCCACGGCGGCGATTCCCGCTTTCCAGAAAGCTTGTCGGACTCGAGATCACCGCGCGCCCGGCGCGTGCCGACCTTCCCCTCGTGCAGGTCACGAGCGAATGTTTTTCGCCGACGCTCGGCAGGAGAATCGGGCTCGGCTTCGCGCCGCCGCTCACGATGCCGGGTGACGCCGTGCGCCTCACCGACGGCCGCAGCGCCCGCGTGGCGCCCCTGCCCTTTTACGACCCTACCCGCCAGCTGCCGCGCGCCGCGCCGCTATAGCGTCGCAAGCATCGTCCGAATCCGACGGCCGATCCGCGGCACGATTCCGCTCGGTCGCCGCGCCGCTGTACCGCTCGTGGTGCTTGATGCAGACGATCGCCCGCGCGTTTCTGGCTCCGGCAGCTACAGCCGCGAAGCCGCGGCGATGCAGTTCTCGAGCAGCATCGCGATCGTCATCGGACCGACGCCGCCCGGCACGGGCGTGATCCAGCCGGCAACCGCGCTCACCGCGGCGAAATCGACATCGCCCGCGAGCGTGCCGTCCGGCAGACGATTGATGCCGACGTCGATCACGCAGGCACCCGGCTTGACCATCTCGGCGGTGACGAGCCTTGCCCGACCGACCGCAGCAACGAGGATGTCAGCCTGGCGCGCGATGCCGGCGAGGTCCACGCTCTTCGAGTGGCAGATGGTGACGGTAGCATTCCGTTGCAGTAGGAGCAGCGCGAGCGGCTTGCCAACGATGTTGGAGCGCCCGATCACCACCGCGTGCTTGCCGGCGAGCGCGATGCCCTCGTTCTCGATCAGCCGGATCACGCCCGCAGGCGTGCACGGCACGACTCCCGGCTCTCCGGCGAGGAGGGCGCCGAGGTTGTGCAGATGAAAGCCGTCGACATCCTTCTGCGGCACGATGCTCGCTAGCACCCGCGCGGAATTCACGTGCTTCGGTAGCGGCAACTGTACGAGGATGCCGTGCACCGACGCATCGGCGTTGAGTGCGGCGATCTGGTCGAGCAGCTCGTCCTCGCGCACGGAGGCCGGGTGCTCGAGGAAGAAAGAGCGCACGCCCGTCTGCTCGCACGCGCGGATCTTGTTGCGCACGTAGACCCGCGATGCCGGATCCTCACCCGCGAGGATCACGGCAAGGCCCGGCTGCACGCCGCGCTCGGCGAGCGCGCCCACCCTTTTCCTGAGCGCCGCGCGAATGCTCGCCGCGAGCGCCTTGCCGTCGAGGATACGCGCCGCCACGAGTCTAGGCGTGGCCGAGCAGGCCAGTGAGCGCAAAGAGCAGCATGCTCAACCCCATTACGGCGTAGCCAGCGAGATTCAGCCGCTCGGCCCGCTGCGCGCTGAGCTTGCCCCGGATCCGAAGCGCCGAGGCCGCAGTCGCAAGCCCAGCGCCGAGCACTGCGAGCGCGACCACCAGGGGTTTCGCTAGCAAGGTTTCCATCAGAACAGCCCCACCACCCGGCCGTCCACGAGGTCTATTTTTTCGGCCGCGGGCACCTTCGGCAGCCCGGGCATGGTCATGATGTCGCCGCAGATCATGACCACGAACTCGGCGCCGGCGGCCAGGCGCACCTCGCGCACGTTGACGATGTGGCCCGAGGGCGCGCCGC
>JBFMFX010000029.1:0-22088 GCA_040752005.1 Pseudomonadota bacterium
CTCATGGCCTGCCTCCTCGACAAAGTCAACGCCTGCGTGCTCAACGTGTGGCTCGGCGTGGTTCGCCACGCAATCCACGGTACAGCGGAGGCAGGCCGCCCGCTTTCGGGAAGCCATTCTGTCTAGGCGTCATGAAACTCGCGCTCGGCCCGCATCGCCTCGGTAGCTTCGAGCGGAGAGATTCTCGTCTCGCGTACCGTGAAGGATCTTGTCGCAGGCTCGGGCCTACAGTTCATCGGTCGCGGGCGACATTTACTCAAAGGTCTTCAAGAAGAACTGGAACTGCATGCTGTCAAATAACGCGTTTAACGTCGCGCCGCACGCGGACGCGCGCCACAGACCCGGCGCACGCCGGTGGGCTCGGCGTTGGGGCAATGTCCCGCCGGTAGTTGAAACTGGGGTGGCGGTGTAAGTCACGATTCTACGCGGCTGCGCGGGTCGGCTCGATGCGTTGAGCACGTGGCCTCCGATTCGCGCGAAATTGCTTGCGGGTGCGCTTCGCGGCCGAAATCGGCTTGCCAGGATGCGCCAGGAGCGGCGTAAACGCTGCTGTCCTTATCTGACCCTTCAGCAATTTTCCTTGGCATCGCGCTCATCGCCTCGCACCGATCATCTGCGATTGTCAGGCGGCTTTGGGCATCGGTTCGGTGTTCGCGTCGCGCAAGGCCGCCTTCAAGATCCACAGCTGCCGGTGGCCCTGGATGCGCCGGAAGCTCTTCTCGGCCTCCAGGAACCCGGCCGCACTCCAGCGCAGCACCATGTCAACGTCGCGCCAGCGGCTCACTTTGCCGATGACTGAAGTTGCCCCAGTTTCACGGACACCTTACCCCGCAAGCGCAAGAAGGAGTCCGAAATGCCCAAGACCCGACTGCCATACCCGGCGGAGTTCAGACAACAGATGCTGGAGCTGTTCGCCGCCGGCGCAGCCGCGAAGCGCGGCGGCGCCCTCGTCACGAGCGCTTCACCGCGAGCCGCTGGCGGCCCACCACCATCAGGCCGGCGGCGACGATGATCGCCATGCCGGCGAGCGACCAGCCGTCCGGGAAATCGCCGAAGATGAACCAGCCGAGAAGCAGCACCCACACGAGCTGCGTGTAGAAGAAGGGTGCCAGGCCGCTCGCGGAGGCGTGGTCGTAGGCCTTGATGAGGATGAAGTGCCCGATCGAGGCAAGCAGGCCGATCACGCCGAGGAGCGTCCAGTGCCACGGATCGGTCGGCGTCACCCACGCGAACGGCAGCACGACAGAAAAGGCGGCGGCGCCCACCAGCGCGCCCCAGACGAGAGAGGTGAGCGCGTGCTCTTCGCCCGCGAGCTTGCGCGTGAGGATCTGGAAGAGCGCGTTGCAAAGCGCCATGCCCACCGGCAGCACGGCATAGGGCGTAAAGAGCGCCGCGCCCGGCCGCACGATCACGAGCGCGCCGGCGAGACCGACGAATACCGCCGCAAGGCGCACTCCGTCCATGCGCTCGCCCAGCATCGGCACTGCGAGCAGCGCGACGAAGATCGGCATCACGAACGCGATCGCCGCCGCTTCGGCGAGCGGCAGCACCGTCAGCGAGGTGAAGTAGAGGAATGTGGCACCTGCGAGCAGCAGGCCGCGCAGGATCTGCAGCCCGGGGCGTACGGTGCGCAGCCGCCCGAGCTCGCCGCGCGCGGCGAGAAACGCGATGAGGATCACGAGGTTCGCCGCATAGCGCGCCCAGACGATGCCGGGCACCGGGTACCAGCGCGCGAGGTACTTCGCGATCGAGTCCATGAGCGCGAACATGCCCACGGCGACGAAGATGTAGAAGACGCCCCGGGCGAAGGAGCGCGCATGTTCAGGGGCGCCTTGCATCGCAAGCGCGCCATTGTAGGCGCGCGCAAGGCCGGGCCCCGCACTCAGGAAAACGGGGCCCGGCCTGCGTGCCTTGCGACTACGCGCGCGGCAGGGCTTCGAGCGCGCCGTTCGACCAGCGCACGCGCTCGCCGGCGCGCCATGCGGGCTCGGTGTCGTAGCTGGCGGTGCGCGTCGTGCCGTCGTCCATGCGCACCGTCACCTCCCAGCGGGTGCTCGTGCGCACGCGCTTTTCGATCTCGCGGCCGGCGTACGCGCCGCCGGCGGCACCGAGCACCGTCATGATCGTGCGGCCGGAGCCCTTGCCGAACTGGCTGCCGAGCACCGCGCCACCGACGCCGCCGGCGACCGTGCCGATCCAGGAGCCTTCGCCCGGCTGCTCGATCGCGCGCACCGCCTCCACGACGCCGCAGTCCGGGCATGTCGCCCGTGCGGCGGTTTGCCCCGAGGGGCGAGCGGCGGGTTGCTCCAGAGCTGTCATCCGCGGCCCGGCTGCTGGGACGGGTTCAGCAGGGCGCGGCTCCTCGGCGAACTCCCGGATCGGCTCGGGCGCGCGCGGTTGCGCGGTGCGCTGGACGTTTTTCTTCGCCGACGGTCGGGTTGTGGGCGAGACGGCGGGCGTGCTCGTGATCGGCGCCGTCACCCCGCCGGGCGCGGGGACCGTCGCCGCGGCGGCAGGCGCCGTCGCCGAAAGCTCGCCGGCGGGGCTCGCGCCGGAGCGCGGCAAATAGCCCGTGATCGCCGCGACCCCGGCGGCCGAGACCACGATCACCGAAACCGCCGCGGCGCCCACCAGCGGATGAAGTCTTTGCGCGTTGTCCATGGCGTTCTCCTTTCGCGGAAATGCGCGACGAACAACGCGCAGGGTAGGCGGGCGGAGGACCGCCGCCCGTATCGGTGTGTTACCGGTTGTAACGCGCGGAGAAGCTCACGCCTCCGGCCGCAGGTGCGGAAAGAGGATCACGTCCCGGATCGAGGGGCTGTCGGTGAGCAGCATCACTAGCCTGTCCACTCCGAGCCCGCCGCCGGCGGTGGGCGGAAGGCCGTACTCCAGCGCGCGGATGTAGTCGGCGTCGTAATACATCGCCTCGTCGTCGCCGGCCGCCTTCAGGCGCGCCTGCTCGCGAAAGCGCTCGGCCTGGTCCTCCGGGTCGTTCAGCTCCGAGAACCCGTTCGCGATCTCCTTCGCGTCAATGAACAGCTCGAAGCGGTCGGCGACCTCGGGATCGGCGTCGTTCCTGCGCGCAAGCGGCGAGACCTCGGCCGGAAACTCGGTGACGAAGGTCGGCTCGACGAGGTGTTTCTCGGCCACCGCCTCGAAGAGCGCGAGCTGCAGCGCACCCCATCCCTGCTGCGCGGTGTGCGGCGTGCCGAGCGCGTCGAGCTTTCGCGCCAGAAACGCCCGGTCGCGCAGGTCCGCGGTGCGGCACTCGGCGTCGCCGTACTTGCGGATCGCCTCCGGAATGGAGATGCGCGCGAACGGGGCGCCGAAGTCGAGCGTGCGGCCCTGATATGCGACCTGCGTGCGCCCGAGCGCGGCCTGCGCCGCATGGCGCACCAGGCGCTCGGTGTGCCGGATCATGTACTCGCAGTCCTCGTAGGCGCAGTACCACTCCATCATCGTGAATTCCGGGTTGTGCTTGGTGGAGATGCCCTCGTTCCGGAAGTTGCGGTTGATCTCGAACACCCGCTCCATGCCGCCCACGACGAGGCGCTTCAGGTACAGCTCCGGCGCGATGCGCAGGTACAGGTCCATGTCGAGCGCGTTGTGGTGGGTGCGAAACGGCCGCGCCACCGCCCCGCCGGGGATCGGCTGCATCATCGGCGTCTCGACCTCCAGATAGCCGTCGGCGACCATCGCCTCGCGCAGCGCCTGCACCACCTTCGAGCGGATCTCGAACACGCGACGCGTCTCCGGGCTGACGATCAGGTCCACGTAGCGCTGGCGATAGCGCAGCTCGTGGTCGGCGAGGCCGTGGAACTTCTCCGGCAGCGGCCGCAGGGACTTCACCAGCAGCCGCAGCCGCCTGGCGAGCACCGTCAGCTCGCCGGTCCTGGTGCGAAACAGCGTTCCCTCGACGCCGAGGATGTCGCCGAGGTCCCAGTGCTTGAACTCGCCGTGCGCTTCGGCGCCGGTCGCGTCGTTCGTCACGTAGATCTGGATGCGGCCGGTGCCGTCCTGCAACGTCGCGAAGCTCGCCTTGCCCATGACGCGCTTGAGCATCATGCGGCCCGCCACCGTGCAGCCGATCGCCTCCGCCTCGAGCGCTTCCTTGGATTTCGCGCCGTGCGCCGCGTGGAGCATCGCGGCGGTGTCGCGGCGCCGGAAATCGTTCGGGAAGGGATTCCCCCGGGCGCGCAGCGCGCGCAGCTTGGCGCGCCGCTCCTCGATGAGCTTGTTGATTTCTTCGGTCATTGCACGCCCTGCTTGAGGCTCGCGGTGATGAAGTCGTCGAGGTCGCCGTCGAGCACCGCCTGCGTCGCGCCCTTCTCGACCCCGGTGCGCAGGTCCTTGATGCGCGACTGGTCGAGGACGTAGGAGCGGATCTGGTGGCCCCACTCGATGTCGGTCTTGGCCGCCTCCAGCTTCGACTGCTCGGCGGTGCGCTTTCTCAGCTCCAGCTCGTAGAGGCGCGATTTCAGCATCGCCATGCACGCGGCGCGGTTGCGGTGCTGCGAGCGGTCGCTCTGGCTCTGCACCACGATGCCGGTCGGAAGGTGCGTGATGCGCACCGCCGACTCGGTCTTGTTGACGTGCTGGCCGCCCGCTCCGGAGGCGCGGAAGACGTCCACGCGCAGGTCGGCCGGGTTGATCTCGACCTCAATGGTGTCGTCCACCTCCGGGTACACGAACACGCTCGCGAACGAAGTGTGGCGGCGCGCGTTGGCGTCGAACGGCGACTTGCGAACCAGGCGGTGCACGCCGGTCTCGGTGCGGAAATGCCCGTAGGCGTACTCGCCGACGAAGTGGAGGGTGCAGCTCTTGATGCCGGCCACCTCGCCTTCGGTGCGCTCCAGAATCTCGGCCTCGAAGCCCTTGCGATCGGCGTATTTGAGGTACATGCGCTCCAGCATCGCCGCCCAGTCCTGCGCCTCGGTGCCGCCGGCGCCGGCCTGGATGTCCATGAAGCAGTTGTTGCGGTCGAGGGGATTGGAGAACATGCGGCGGAATTCGAGCGCCGCGACCTCGCGCGCGAGGCGCTCGACGTCGGCGGCGACGGCTTCCAGCGCCGCCTCGTCGCTCTCTGCGCGCGCCAGCTCCAGCAGCTCGGCCGCGTCGGCGGCGTCCGTCTCCACGCGCGCGAGCGTGCCGACGACGCCCTCCAGCGCCTTCTTTTCCTTCCCGAGTTCCTGGGCGCGCTGCGGGTTGTCCCACAGGCGCGGATCGGCGAGCTCCCGCTCTATCTGCGCCAGGCGCGCGCGCTTGGCTTCGAAGTCAAAGATACCTCCGCAGCTCGGCCGACCGGGCGCGCAGGTCGGCGAGGGTGGAGGCGATCTGGCTTGCGCGTTCGAGTTCCATGGCGGCGCGATTCTATCGCGCTGCGGCGCTCACGGCGTGCCCAGTTCGGCGCGCAGGCGCGCGACGCGTTCGGCCACCTGCGCGCGCACGTAATGGTTGAGCTGCGGCGCGTAGCGCACGCTGATCAGCTGCGCGGTGTCCTGCGAGCGCTCGCGCTCGGTCGCCGCGAGCTTGCGGCCGGTCGCCGAGCGGTAAAAGCCGATCGCCTCCGAGAGTTCCGCGCGCGTGAAGTGGCGCAGGTATACCGGTGCGTAGACCTCCTCGACCAGCCGCTCGTAGGGCATGACGCTCGCGAGCTGGGCGCGGAATTCACGCGCCAGCTCCTCGACGTGGCGCTCGGCGAGGGCGCGGGCGCGCGTGCGCCGCGCCGGGTCGGTTTCCACCTCTTCGAGCAGCTCGGCGAGCCCGCCGTGAAAGGCCGCGCGCACGCTCGCCAGCATCATCGCGGCGAACTGCTCGTAATGGCGCTCGGCGCCGGAGGCAGCGAGCAGTTCCCGCACCAGGGCGACGTCGGCCGCCGCCGGGGGTGTTTGCGCCGCGGCCGGGCCGAGGCAGGCGGCGGCGAGCGCCGCGGCGAGGACGATGCGCATGGCAGGGGCTCCTTTCACGACCGGACGCGCCGCGCGGTGTACTCGTCGGCGATCTTGTCGTCGAAGAACGCGGTCGGGTTGGGCGCCGCCATCAGGCGGCGGTACACCTCGGGAAAGACGCGCGAGTACTGCACGATCTCGCCGTTGGAGAACTCGATCTCCAGGGTCAGGGTCTTCTCGTCGTAGCCGACCGAGCGCAGGCGCGAGGAGTTGACGCGCTTTCGCTCCACTCACGCCTCCACGACGCGCACGCGCTCGCCCGCTCGGATCCTGGCAAGCGCCGACCAGTCGCCGGCGATGCGGCCGACGATGTTGCACGGTGCGGCAAGCCTGGGGCGAGCGTCGGTCGAGATCGGCGTGCGGCCGAAGGGAAGCGCGAGCGCCTCGCCTTCGGTCCAGAAGCACACCGTGCCGGGCTCGACCACCTGTTGCGCGTCGGCTTCCCGCTTCGCGCTCACCGGCGTCGAGAAATACACCTCCTCGCCCCAGGTCTGGGCGCGGCTCTCGAAGGGCAGGGCGGCGAGAAGCGCGCGCGCCGTGGGCGTGTCGCGCAGCTCGACTTCGAGGCGCGCCTCTCCGGCCTCGATGCGCAGGCGCTTCATTTGGCCGCCGCGGCGCTCCAGGCGGCGCCCTTGAGGCCCGGGCCGTTGACGGTGCCCTCGATCAGGTCGCCCTTCACCGTGCCGGTGAACTCGTAGTTGCGCCCGGCGGCGAGCAGACGAAAGGAGAGCTGCTCGCCGCGGAGCTTTCCTTCCTCGATCGCCGCCTCGCGTCCGCCGACGCGGGCGGTGCCGGACACGCGCGTGATCTGCTGCCTGAGCGACAGGCGCACCGGCTCGCGGCTGAGGGCCGCCGGCAGCGTCGCCGTCCAGGACGGCGCGAGCTTCGCCGGCACGACGTACAGATAGATGAGCGTGGTGGTGACGCCGCTGATCGCCACCTTGTCCTCCAGGTCCATCTGCACGTACTTCTCCGGGATCCAGCCCGCGAGCGGATAGTCGTGCGAGATGATGCGGGTGCCCGGCCGCAGCTCGTTCAGGAGCTTGTCCTTGAGCATGTTCACCGTGTTCGGCAGCAGGTACATGGTGAGCACGGTCGCCTGCGAGATGTCGGTCTTGAAGAGGTCGGCGTTCACGAACTTCACCCGGTCGGCGAGGCCCTGGAGGCGCGCCGCCTCGTTCGACTGGCGCACCAGGTGCTCCTGGATCTCGACGCCGAAGCCACGCGCGCCGAACACCTTCGCGGCGGTAAGGACGATGCGGCCGTCGCCGGAGCCGAGGTCAACGACGAAGTCCTTCGGGCCGACATCGGCGAGCTTGAGCATGTCGGCGACCACGCTCTGCGGCGACGGAACGTACGGGCCGGCGTTGACCGGCTCTTTCGCGTCCGCGGCGAGCGCGGCGGCAGGCGCCGCCAGCGCGGCGGCAAGGAAAAGGGCTCTCACGAGGCGCATTCGGCGTACTCCAGGTTGAGCTGCACGCTTTTCAGTCCGTTGAACTCGTTCACGCCGAGGCGATACGCGGCGCGGATCGAGGCAGGGAGGAACTCCGGCGAGTTGAAGCGCATCGCCTCCAGCCGCCGGCCGTCCTTGACGAGCCTCAGCTTCAGGTGGCGCTCGCCCACGACGCGCTGGTTCTCGACGGCGAATGTATCGCAGAAGAGCGGCTGCGGAAAGCCCTGGCCCCAGATCTGCGCCTCCAGCATCTGCGCCACCTCGAGCGAGTGGTAGGCGGGCTCCAGCTCCCCGTCGGTCTCGATCACGCGCAGGCGCGCGGCCTCCGGCAGCATCTCGGCGGCGGCGCGCTCGAACGCCTCGGCGAAGCGCTCGAAATCGCGCTCGCGGATGGTGAGGCCCGCGGCCTGCGCATGCCCGCCGAAGCGCAGCACCAGGCCCGGCGCGCGCTTGGCGACGAGGTCGAGGCAATCGCGCAGGTTGAGCCCCGGGATCGAGCGCCCCGAGCCGCGCAGCTCGTCGGCACCGGAGCGTGCGAAACAGATTGCGGGACGATGCGCGCGCTCGCGCACGCGCGAGGCGATCAGCCCGACCACGCCCTGATGCCACCCGGGCCGGTAAAGCGCAAGCGCCGTGCCGGGGCTTTCCGCCAGCGCATCCAGTTCGGCGAGCGCCTCCTCGAGCATGCCGCTTTCGATCCGCTGGCGCTCGCGGTTGAGGCGATCCAGCTCGCGCGCGCAATTGGCCGCGCGCGCCGGATCGTCGGTGATCAGGCACTCGATGCCGAGGCTCATGTCGGCAAGGCGCCCGGCGGCGTTCAGGCGCGGGCCGACGGCGAAGCCGAGGTCGAAGCAGCTCGCGCGCGCGGGATCGCGCCCGGCGGCGTGCAGGAGCGCGACGAGGCCCGGCTTGCCGGCGCCGGCGCGGATGCGCTTCAGGCCCTGCGCGACCAGGATGCGGTTGTTGGCATCGAGCGGCACGACGTCGGCCACCGTGCCGAGCGCGACGAGATCGGCGAGCGCGGCGAGGTTCGGCTCCTTGCCCGCGGCGAATGCGCCGCGCCTGCGCAGCTCGGCGCGCAGCGCGAGCATGACGTAGAACATCACGCCGACGCCGGCGATCGCCTTGGAGGGAAACGGGCAGCCGGGCCGGTTCGGATTGACGATGCAGTCGGCCTGCGGCAGCCGGTCGCCGGGCAGATGGTGGTCGGTGATCAGCACGCCGAGGCCGAGCTGCTTGGCGCGCGCCACGCCCTCGACGCTCGCGATGCCGTTGTCCACCGTGATGAGCAGGTCCGGCCCGCGCTCGGCGGCCATGTCCACCAGCGCGGGCGACAGCCCGTAGCCGAGGGCCATGCGGTCCGGAACGATGTAATCCACCGTGGCGCCGAAGGCGCGCAGCGCGCGCACGCCCACCGCGCAGGCGGTGGCGCCGTCGGCGTCGTAGTCGGCGACGATGAGCAGGCGCTTTCCGGCGGCGATCGCGTCGGCGAGCAGCGCCGCCGCGCGCTCGCAGTCGAGCAGCGCCTCGGGCGGCGCAAGGCGCGAAAATTCGTGCTCGAGCTCGGCAGGCGAAGAGACGTTGCGCGCCGCGTACAGGCGCGCAAGCAAAGGATGAAGGCCGGCCTCGATCAGCCGCCGGCGCAGCGATTCCGGAACGCGGCGGGTGACGATCCTCATGACCGTCGGCTCATTTTGCGTACAGGGTAAGCGGGCGCGGACGGCGCCAGAAGCGGCGCAGGTCGCCGCGCACCACCTCGAACGAGCGGCCCGCCTCCGGCACGTGCACCGTGACCATGCCGATGCGCTCGGCGCGCAGCGCTGCAAGGAGCGGCGCGAACCAGTCGCGCTCGAGCGCCTCGGTGCGCGCGGCGAGCGCTCCCGTGTCGCCGAGCGCCTGCGCCGCGGCGAGCGCATCGAGCACGACGAGATGGCGGCCTGCCTCGGGCGCGCCCGCCAGCCATTCCGCAGCTCCGGCGGGAAGCGACCGGTGCCGGATGCCGGCAAGCCGCGCAAGGCCGACGACCACGGGATCGGACGCGGCGACCGACTGCCACGGCGCGTGCGCCTCGCGCGGAAGCCGCCCCGCGCCCCAGAACCACAGGCTGTTCACCGGCACCTCCCGCGCCTCGTTCACCGGGTGCTCGTGCAGCAGCATCTGCACTTCGTTGAGGATCGCGCGCCAGTACGCGGCGTCGGCGCCGCAAGGCAGGTTCGCGTTCACCTCGCGGCCGGCGAGCTCCATCGGCGAGCGCGCATGAAGCGCTGCGTCACGCGCCGCGCGCAGCGCCCAGTACCTGGCGCCGGCGATCACGAGCGCGAAGGCGTCGGCGAAATGCCGGTTGAGCGCGTCGGCGAGGGCGCGCGCTTCCTCGTCGCGGATCGAAAGCGCCGCGCCCGGCACGAGCGTGAGCGAGTTGAGCCCGAGGCGCAGGTGAACCGGATCGGCGCGCAACCACATGTGCTCGCCGGGATCCATTCCGGCGGCCAGCGCGGTGAGCGCGCCCGCGGGCAGCGGCTCGTCGGGCAGGCCGAACGCGTGCGCGAGCCAGCGCTCGATCGTCCCGGGCGGCGTCGCGTTCTTTCGGGCGCGCGCAAGGAGCAGCTCCGCGGCCGGGTGACGCGCGCCGGGCGCCGCCAGCAGCGCCGGGATCAACAGCTCGAGGTGCATCGCTCGAGTTCGACGATTTCGGCGCTTCCGCCGGCGAGATGGCGCGAGAGGATCCGGTACTGATCGAGATCGAACCGCGGCGGCCGGGCGCGGTCGAGCAGATCACCGACCTCGGATTCGCTGCGCGCCGAGCCGAGCCAGCACCAGCGGTCCACCACGTGCACCTCGGTCGCCTCGCGCAGCCGATCGCGCTCGACGATGCCGATCGGGCCGTGCCACGGCCACGAAAGGCGCGGCAGGCGCGCCAGCGCCGCCATAACGCGCCCCTGATGCGCGTGCGGGCTTTCGCGCCCGGCGCACAGGCCGGCGCAGCGCCCGATCTGGTGGCGAAAGCACGCCCCGTTCCTTCTCGCCACCGGTTCGAACCCGAGCGACTGCAGGCAAAGGCCGTGCGCGTCGGCCAGTCCGCGCAGCGCGGCGAGGGCCGCGCGCCTGGAGCGGAAGACGCCGTGCAGCTCTCCTACCGTGTCGGCGGTGATCTCGTCGCCTTCCGCGAGCTTCAACCCCCAGGGCTTGGCAACGAAGCCGCACAGCACCGAGGGTTCCTTCAGCCGCCGGTTGAACGGGGGCGCGAGTTCCTTCGCCAGCGCCGCCTCGGCGAGCAGCGCCCCGAGTTCGCCGCAGGTGCGCCGCCATTCGATTCTGCGCACTTCGCGCGCGAGCGCGAGCGCCTTGGGCGACCGGGTGTCGGCGGCGAAATGCGCCGCCACGCGGCTGCGCATGCGCGCGCTCTTGCCGATGTAGAGCGGCGATCCGCCCTCGCCGTAGAAGAGGTAGACGCCCGGCGCCTCCGGCACCGCGTCCAGCTCCGCCGCTTCCAGATGCGCCGGCAGCGCCGGGCGCCGAAGAAGTTCGCGCGCCGCCTCGCGCACGCGTTCGGCGCCGTGCGCGGCGATCGCGGCACGCAGAAATTCCCACACCGCCTGCGCGTCGCCGAGGGCGCGATGGCGCGCCCGGCAGCGGATGCCGTGGCGGGCGATGACGCTGTCCAGGTTGTGGCGCGGCTCGGCCGGATACAGCCGCCGCGAAAGCTTGACGGTGCAAAGCGTTCGCGCGCTGAATTCGAGCCCGGCGCGCTCGAACTCGCGGCGCAGGAACGCGTAGTCGAAGCGCGCGTTGTGGGCGACCAGCACGCGCTCGCGCAACCGTTCGTGCAGTGCCGCGGCGAGACGCTCGAAGGGCGGCGCGTCGGCCACCATGTCGTCGGTGATCCCGGTGAGCGCCTGGATCGCCGGCGGGATGCGCCGCCCGGGGTTGACCAGCGTGCTCCATTCCGAGACGACCTCGCCGCCGCTCACCTCCACGACCGCGATCTCGGTGATGCGGTCGTGCGCCGGGTGCGCCCCGGTGGTCTCGACGTCGAGGACGGCGAGCGGCGCGTCGAGCCACGTCATCGCGGGGCTTGTGCGCTGAATAAATTCACAGCGCGCACTGTAGCGCAGTGCCGCCCCTCAGAACAGCCGGCGCAGCTGCCAGGTGGCGAACACGAGGATGAAGAGTCCCGCGACGACGTTGACGCCGCGCAGCAGGCCGGGCCGCAGGTGCGGCCGCAACCCGCCGGCGCCGGCGGCGAGGACCAGCCACGCGGCCGAAGGCGAGCGTGCGCCGCAGGCACAGCACCCACATCGGGCCGACGGCCGCGGCGAGGAGGAATCCGAAGGCGAAGCCCTTGCAGAAGATCATCGCGGCTCACCGGGCGCGATCGCGGCGCCGGCGATCCAGCCTTCGACCGGGTCCACGCGCCGCGGCAAGCCGTAGTTCGCCGCGCGGCGCCGCCAGGCGCGCGCCGCCTGCAGCGCGCATAGCAGCGCATCCAGCGCATCGCCGCTCGCCTCCTCGACGAGCCGGCGCTTGAGGCGAGCGCTCGCCTCGAACGCGAGCGCGGCGACGATGCGCCGGCGCGCGGCGCGGCGCGCCGGCGTATCGCGCGCGTCGCTCTTGTAGGAGGCGCGGCCGACGATCGCGCGCGCCGCGAGGGCCGGATACGCTTCGAGCGCGATCCGCCTGCGATCGCCCTCGGCAAGCCCCGGCACGTGCACTCCGGCGCGCGCAAGGCGCGGCGCGCCCTCGTGGAACATCAGCGCCACCGGCGGATTGACGAGCTTCATCGGGCTGGACGATCCGGCGGGAATGTCGGTCAACCGATGCGCGTACTTGCGTCCTGCCGGACGCGCCGCCCGATAGCGCTCGAGGATCGCTCGCCACTTCGGGCGGGAAATCGCGGCGCAGAACTCGACCAGGGCGCGCCATTCGCCCGGCCAGCCGAGGTCGCGCACCAGCTCGCGCGGAAGGCCGAAGGGAAAGTCGAAGCCGCCGACCCACGGCCCCGGTTCGGCGAGAAGCATCTCGAACCGCTCGAACGAGCGCAACTGCTCGATCGCCTCCAGCCGCAGGCGCGCGCCCGAAAGGCGGCAGCGCGCCACGGTGATCGCCTTGCGCGCACCCGGCGCGGAGGTGAAATCCACTCCGAGCACGTTCACCTGCGGCGCTCGGCGTTTTCTCTCGCCCAGCGCGCGAGCCCGGGCAGGGCCGCCGCCGCGATCACGAGCCCCGCCGCAGCGGTGAACCAGGCAAGGCGTCGGTCCTCCTCGAACGCGGTGATGAGACCGTCGAAGGCGCCCGCCGCGCCGCCCACGCCGAGACCGAGGAGCAGCGAGCCGACGAACTCGGCGAGCAGCAGCCAGACCGGCAGCGGCGGCTCAGACTTCACGCGCGGCCTGCGCGAGCTGCGCCGGCGACAGGTTATGGATGCGCCCGAAGCCGGCGACGAAGCGCGCCTCGCGCGGCGCGATGCGCCAGAAGGAAAAATCGGGCAGCTCGAAGTTGATCGCCTGCGCCGGAAAGCGCGCCAGCCACGCCGCGCGCAGATCCGGCTGCTCGCCTTCCAGCCGCGCCGCCTCGCCCCGCACCGTGACGCGCATGAGCGTGAACGGGTCGGCGCGGCCGTCGTCCGCTTCGGCCACCGAAAGCGCGACGCGCGGATCGCGCGCCATGTCCTGCGTGTGCCATGCCAGGCGGCTCACATGCACGTAGAAAGCCGAGAAATCGGGGGCGGCGAGAAAGAGCGTCATCGAGCACATCGGCGCGCCCTCGCGCAGCGTCGCGAGGTGCGCGATGCGCTCGCGGCGCAGGAGCTGCGCGAGCGCGCGGGCGTCGGCGGCGTTCATGCGTGCCATTGTAGTATCGGCTATCCTCCGGCGCGTGCGTTACGAACTTCTGGTCGGGCTGCGCTACACGCGCGCCAAGCGCCGCAACCACTTCATCAGTTTCATCTCGCTCACCTCGATGGCGGGCATCGCGCTCGGGGTGGCGGCGCTGATCGTGGTGCTGTCGGTGATGAACGGCTTCCAGAAGGAGGTGCGCGCGCGCATTCTCGGCGTCGCCTCGCATATCGAGCTGCGCGGCGCCGCCGGGCCGCTCGCCGACTGGCAGGCGGTCGCCCTCGAGGCGCGCCGGCACCCGCGCGTGCGGGCCGCGGCGCCGTTCGTCAACGCGCAGGGGCTGCTCTCGACCGGCACGGCGGTGCGCGGCAGCCTCGTCCGCGGCGTGCTCCCGGAGGACGAGGACCGGGTGGCCGAGATCGGCCGGCACATGCGCGCGGGGCGCCTGGATGCGCTCAGACCGGGCGAGTTCGGCATCGTGCTCGGGGCGGATCTCGCGCGCGCGCTCGGCGTGCTGACCGGCGACAAGGTGGTGCTGATCGCTCCGCAAGGTCAGGTGACGCCGGCGGGGCTGATCCCGCGCCTGAAGCAGTTCACGGTGGTGGGCGTGTTCGAGGTCGGCATGTTCGAGTACGACTCGGGGCTGGCGCTCGTGCACCTGGAGGACGCCCAGCGCCTGTACCAGATGGGCGACGCCGTCTCCGGCGTGCGGCTCAAGCTCGACGACCTGTTCGCCGCGCGCGCGGTGGCGGGGGAGCTGCGCGCCAGCCTCGGTCCGGCGGTGTACGCGTCCGACTGGACCCGCAGCCACGCCAACTATTTCCGCGCGGTGGAAATCGAGAAGCGCATGATGGCGATCATCCTCACGCTCATCGTCGCGGTGGCGGCGTTCAACATCGTCTCGACGCTGGTGATGCTGGTCACCGACAAGCAGGCCGACATCGCGATCCTGAGAACGCTGGGCGCCGCGCCCGGCTCGATCGTGCAGATCTTCATGATCCAGGGCTCGCTGATCGGCGTGATCGGCACGGCGGTCGGGGTCGCGGGCGGCGTGCTCCTCGGCTGGAACGTGGACGTGGTGGTGCCGTTCATCGAGAACCTGCTCGGCTTCAAGTTCCTCGCCAAGGACGTCTACTACATCTCCGACCTGCCCTCGGACGTGCAGGCGGGCGACGTCGCCACGGTGGCCGCGACCGCGCTCGCGCTTGCGTTCGCGGCGACGATCTATCCGAGCGTGCGCGCCGCGCGCGTCAACCCGGCCGAGGCGCTGCGCTATGAGTGAGGCGGTGCTGTCCTGCCGCGGCCTGAGGAAGACCTATCAGGGGCCGGCGCCGGTCCCGGTGCTGCTCGGCGTGGATCTGGAGGTCGCGCCCGGCGAGCGCGTCGCCATCGTCGGGCGCTCGGGCTCGGGCAAGTCCACGCTGCTGCACCTGCTGGGCGGGCTGGACGCGCCGACTTCGGGCGCCGTGTACGTGCGAGGGCGCGACTTGAGCGCGATGGGCGAGGCCGAGCGCGCCCGGGTGCGAAACGCCACGCTCGGCTTCGTGTATCAGTTCCATCATCTGCTGCCCGAATTCAGCGCGCTGGAGAATGTCGCGATGCCGCTTTTCATCCGGCGCATGGCGCGGCGCGAGGCGCTCGAGCGCGCGCGCGCGGCGCTCGCGGAAGTGGGCCTCGCGCACCGGCTGGAACACCAGCCGGCCGAGCTCTCCGGCGGCGAGCGCCAGCGCTGCGCGTTCGCGCGGGCGCTGGTCACCGAGCCGGCGTGCGTGCTCGCCGACGAGCCCACCGGAAACCTCGACTCGCACTCGGCCGACGAAGTCTTCGAGGCGATGCTGCGCCTTGCGGCCTCGCACCGCACCGCTTTCGTGCTCGCGACGCACGACCCGTCGCTCGCGGCGCGCGCCGAGCGCGTGCTCGAGCTGAGGGACGGGGTGCTTCACCCGCGCGGAACGCCGCCGGGTTCGCCGGATTCCTCTACCCTCAGCACCCCCGCAGCGACCGCGTCTCGGTAGAAAGGCTCGGATTCGAGCGCGCGCGAGAGCACGAACCCCTGGCTCGTCGCGCGCACGAAGTGGCGCGCCAGGAGCGCGGCGAGGAACAGCACCGCGCCGGCGAGAACGGACAGGGCGAGCGCCAGTGCGACCGCGATCCCGAGCACCGGCAACAGCACGAACGGCAGCAGCATCCGCCGCGAAACGAAGTCGGCCGCGCCGCGGCGGTCCACGGACACGCGCAGCCTGCCCGAGCGATAGCCGGCGACGAACTCGCTGTGCGACAGCGCCGTCACGTCCGCTTCACGCGGCGCCGCCGGCGCGCGCGCCAGGCGAGGATCACGTAGAGGCGCCAGCCGATCTGCACTGCGACGTAGCCCGCCGCCGCGAGCGTGAGCGCGAGCGCCGGCAGCCCGAGCGCAAGCGGCTTGCCCATCGCGAGCATCCATTCGGCGAGCGCGCGCAGCGAGCCGGAAAGGTCGCTCCAGTCCATGACGAACGGCTCGATCGGAACGGAATTGTGATTGGCGCCGAGCAGGAGCTTGCCGTACGCGTACGCGAGCGCGTACAGCGGCACGATGGTGAACGGGTTGGTGTAGAGCGTCACCAGCAGCGCGACCGGGATGTTCTTGCGCAGCGGGATCGCGAGGACGAGCGCGGTCAACATCTGCAGCGGTCCGGGGACCAGGCCGGAGAACAGGCCGATCGCCACGGCACCGGCGACCGAGTCGCGGTTGAGGTGCCACAGGTTGGGGTGCGCGAGCAGCGAGCCCAGCCTCGCCGCCCAGCGGTGCCGGCGGATGCTCTCGGGATCGGGCAGGTATTTGCGGAAGAGTCGGCGGGGCATTGTCAGCGCGCGGCGCGCGCGCGCGTTGCATTGTAGATGACCGCCTGCGCGCTCGCCTTCGCCGTCGGAGTGCTCGTCCTCCAGCTCATGCCGGGGTTGCCGTCGGCGGCATGGCTTGCGGCCGCGCCGGCGGCGATGGCGGCGATCGCCTGGCGGCGCGCGCTCGCCGTGCCGCTGGCCGCGGTGCTCGGTTTTTGCTGGGCGCTCGCGCTCGCGCACCTGCGTCTTGCCGATCGGCTCGCGCCGGAGCTGGAGGGGCGCGACATTGAGGCGGTCGGCGTGGTGGCGAGCCTGCCCGCGATCGGTGAGCGCAGCGTGCGCTTCGAGTTCGACGTCGAGGCGGCGAGCGAGAGGCTGCCCGCGCGGGTGCTCGTCGCCTGGTACCGCAGCGTGCTCGATCAGGCCGATGGCGCGCCGCTGGCCGAAGCGCCGCATCCGGGCGAGCGCTGGCGCCTGACGCTGCGCCTGAAGCGGCCGCACGGACAGTACAACCCGCACGGCTTCGACTACGAGGCGTGGCTGCTCGAGCGCCGCATCGGCGCGACGGGGTATGTGCGCTCGGGCCCGCGGGCGGCGCCGCCGCTGCGCCTCGGGTGGCGAAACAGCCTTGCCGACCGCATCGAGCAGGCACGCGAGGCGGTGCGCGAGCGGTTCGGGCGCGTGCTCGGCGCAACGCCCGCCGCCGGCGTGCTCGCGGCGCTGGCGGTGGGCGAGCAGCGCGCGATCTCGAACGAGGAGTGGCGCCTGTTCGCCGCCACCGGCGTCACGCACCTGATGAGCATTTCGGGATTGCATGTGACACTCGTGTCAGGCCTTGCGGCGTGGCTTTGTGCCGCGCTCTGGAGGCGCGTGCCGCGCCTGGCGCTCGCCATCGCGGCGCGCAGGATCGGGGCGGCCGCCGCGATCGCGGCGGCGCTCGGCTACACGCTTTTCTCCGGCTTCGCGGTGCCGGCGCAGCGCACGTTCTGGATGGTCACGGTGGTGGCGGCCTCGCTCTGCTTCGGCCAGGTGGTCTCGCCGGCGCGCACCCTCGCGCTCGCGCTCGCCGTGGTGCTCGCGTGCGATCCGTGGGCGGTGCTCGCACCCGGGTTCTGGCTCTCGTTCGGCGCGGTGGCGCTGATCTTTCACGCCGGCGCCGCCGAGCACCGCGGCCAGTGGCGCCTTGCGCAGTGGGCGCGCATCCAGTGGGCGATCACCGCTGGGCTCGCGCCGGCGGCGGTGTTTCTGTTCGCGCAGGTCTCGCTCGTCGGGCCGCTCGCGAACGCGGTGGCGATCCCGCTCGTCTCGGCGGTGATCACGCCGCTCGCGCTCGCCGCTGCCGCGCTGCCGTGGGACGGCCTGCTCGTCGCGGCGGCGGCGCTGGTCGAGTGGCTGCTCCAGTTCCTCGAATGGTGCGCGCACCTTCCGCTCGCGCTCTGGCAGAGCCCGGTCCCGCCGCTCGCCGTCACGGCTGCGGCGACCGCGGGCGCGGTGTGGCTTGCCGCCCCGCGCGGCGTGCCCTGGCGCGCCTGCGGCGCGGCGCTGATGGCACCGGCGTTCGCATGGCCGGCGGCTGCACCGGCTGCGGGGGACGCCTGGATCACGACGCTGGACGTGGGCCAGGGCCTTGCGGTGCTGGTGCGCACCGCCAACCGGGCGCTTCTTTACGACGCCGGCCCGGCCTTCGGGACAGAGACGGACTCCGGCGAGCGCATCGTGCTGCCGTATCTGCGCGCGATCGGCGTGGCGCGGCTGGACGCGCTCGTGCTCACGCACAACGACCGGGACCACATCGGCGGCGCGGCCTCGGTGCTCGCCGCGCTGGAGGCCGAACGCGTGCTGCATTCGCTTGCGCCGGCGAGCCCCTTGCTCGCGCTCGCGCCCTCGGCGGTGCGCTGCGCCGCCGGGCAGACGTGGGAATGGGACGGCGTGCGCTTCGAGATGCTACATCCGGCGGCGGCGGGCGCGGCCGAGCGCAGGACGAACAACCTGAGCTGCGTGCTCAGGGTGAGCGCGCAGCGCGACGCGATGCTGCTCACCGGCGACATCGAGCGCGTGGCCGAAGAGGAACTGCTTGCGCGCGCGCCGACTCGGCTGCGCGCCGACGTGCTGCTTGTGCCGCATCATGGCAGCCGCACATCCTCGGCCGAGGAGTTTCTCGCCGCGGTGGCACCTCGCGTCGCGCTCGTGCCGGTCGGCTATCGCAACCGCTTCGGCCATCCCGCGCCGGAGGTGCTGGAGCGCTACGCGCGCGCCGGAGTGCTGGTTGCGCGCACCGACCTCGACGGCGCTCTCACCGTGCGGCTCGGCGGCGCCGGCGCCGCGGTCGAGGCCGAGCGCGATCGCCGGCCGCGCTACTGGCACGATCCGCGTCCGCGGAGCCATAATGGGCGCGCGGGGGCATCCCCGCCCTAACCCCATCGTCGGAGGAGGGAGCGCAATGGCCAGGAAAGCGACAGCCGCCGTCTATCGCGTCACCGATGTCATCGGCACCAGCACCACTTCGTGGGAGGAAGCCGCGCGCAACGCCGTGCAGACCGCGTCGAAGTCGCTGCGCGACCTGCGCATCGCCGAGGTCACCCGTCTCGACGTCAAGGTGGAGAACGGCAAGGTGATCCAGTTCCGCGCTCGCCTTGCGCTCTCGTTCAAGTACGAGGGCTGATGGATCCGGGCGCCACCGCGCTGGTCGCCGTGATCCGCGTGGTCGGCGGCGCCGGACGCTTCGAGGACTTCCGCGAGCGCGTGCGCTGGCTGATGGTGCGCGACCCCGAGGCCGAGGACTACTCCGAGCACCACGAGCCGGGGCGGCTCGAATACCGTTTCGCGCCGCGCAAGGGCATCCCGTTCCCGCCGTTCGTCACGGCGAGCGCCGAGTTTCCCGAGCTGCGCGTCGAGGTGCAGTGGCGAGCCGGCGGCGAGACCGGCGGTGCCGCGATCGAGAACGGGCGGATGGTGGAGAAATGGACGGGCGAGCGCTGGCCGATGTAGCCGTGCCCGCGCCGCGGTACGTGCAGTGCGCCTCGCCCCGCGGGCTGCACCGCATCGCCTATCGCGAGTGGGGCGAGCGCTCGAACCCGCGCGTGCTCCTGTGCGTTCACGGCCTGACGCGCTGCGCGCGCGACTTCGACCGGCTCGCGGCGGCGATGCGCGACCGCTACCGCGTCGTCTGTCCGGACGTGGCCGGACGGGGCGACTCCGACTGGCTGCCCGATCCGATGCTCTACCAGCTCCCGCAGTATGTCGCCGACATGGTGACGCTGATCGCGCGGCTGGACGTCGAGCGCGTGCACTGGGTCGGCACCTCGATGGGCGGGTTGATCGGAATGGCGCTCGCCTCGCTCGCGGACACACCGGTCGAGCGGCTCGTGCTCAATGACGCCGGCCCGGTGATCTCGAAGGCGTCGCTCGAGCGCATCGCAGCCTACGTCGGCGCACGCACGTTTCCGACGCTCGAAGCCGCCGAGCAGTACGTGCGCGCGGTGAGCGCTCCGTTCGGCCCGCACAGCGACGCCGAGTGGCGCTTTCTCACCGAGGTGGTCGTGCGGCGCAACCCGGACGGAAGCTGGCGCCTGCATTACGACCCGGCGATCGCGCAACCCCTGCGCGCCTCGATGCCCGAAAAGGACCTGGAACTCTGGCATCTGTGGGACCCGGTCCGCTGTCCGACGCTCGTGCTGCGCGGCGCGGAATCCGACCTGCTGTCGCGCGAGACCTGCGCGACGATGGCCGGGCGCGGGCCGAAGGCGAGGATCGTCGAGATTGCCGGCGTCGGCCACGCGCCGACGCTGATGCACGAAGACCAGATCGCGCTGGTGCGCGAGTTCCTGCTCGCGGACTGACTCAGCCGCGGCGGCTGGCTGCGTCCCAGTGCTTTTCCAGGTTCGCGATGAGCGCCGGGCTGAAGTGGCAGAACGCCTGCTCGCGCGCGTACACCGCCATGTAGCGGCGAAAGGCGTCGAGCGGCTCTTCGCCGGCGCGGAAGGCGCGGCGGTTGGAGGCGGCGCTCACCAGCCCGGAGCCGGTCAGCAGCTCGACGGTGCGCTCGATCTCGGCGTCCATCGCCGCCGCGGGAACGACGCGGTCGCAGAGGAGACGTCCTTCGGGACTCGCGCACTCGATTCTGCGCTCGGCGAGGATGGCGGCGCGCGCCAGGCGCTCGCCCACGTGGCGCGCAAGGCGCAGGTTCGCCGCGCCCGGAATGATGCCTTCCTTCCTCGCCGGCAGCGTCAGGTAGGCGTCTTCGGTCGCGATCACCTGGTCCATCGTGAGCAGGATCTGGCAGTGCCCGCCGATCGCGAAGCCTTCCACCGCCGCGATCCAGAGCTTCTCGATCGAGTCCTCCTCCGGCGAGACCTCGGGCCGCGCGAGTCCGCGGTAGAACTTGTTGACGAGGCCGAGGTCGCGGATGATGTACCAGAGGAACCGGATCTTTCCGCGGTACAGGTGCGTGAGGTTGATGCCGGCGCCAAAGAGCCTGCGCCCGGCGTACTTGGGATGGTCCACCACGCCGCCGCGCAGCACGCACACCTCGGTCTGCGGGTCGAGGAGCGCGAGGTCCACGGCGGCCTCGAGGCCCGGGAGCGTCGTCTCGTCCTCGGCGTTGAGGTAGCGGGGATTGATCATCGTGACGATCGAGGCCTTGCCGCGGCGCTCCACGCGCGCCCCGGGAAACTCGACCGCGCCCCTCGCCTGCAGCTCGGCGAGGTGGGCGCGCGAGTCTTCGCGCGGCAGCAGCATCGCGTGGCATAGGTGCGCGCCGGCCGCCGGATCGGCGAGCACGTGCGCGAGGAAAATCCCCTGATCCACCTCCCGCCCGTCCTTTTCGCCCTGCGGCAGCGCGCTTTCGCGCGTAAGCGCCGCATCGTCTGGCACCAGACCGGGAAACGCCGTTGCCGCAGCGCGGCAAAGCTCGTCCACGCGGATGAACCTCGTGCGGTGATGAGTGAGCGCGTCATAGACCGCGCGCGCGTGGCTGCGCAGGAACCGCGCGCGCGAGTCGCGTCCGGCCTGCAGGATGTCGCGCGCCGCCTGTGCTTCGGCGGCATCGCGTCTTGCCTTCGGCGCAAGGCGGCCGAGCGCCTCGTCCAGGCGCCGCCAGTACTGGCCGAAGGCGGCGGCGTCGGCCCTGAGGTCGCCGCAGAGGCTGGGGGCGGTCTGGAGCATTCCGGGATGATAACCGGCCGGCTGTGCCATCCGCGCGCGGAGTCTGCGATCATTGCGGCTTGATGAGCACCCACGCCCCCTCGGCCCGCCTTCGCGCCGTGCGCGCCGACATCACGACGCTCGACGTGGATGCGATCGTCAACGCCGCGAACGAGACGCTCCTCGGTGGCGGCGGCGTGGACGGCGCGATCCACCGTGCCGCGGGACCGGAACTGCTCGCCGAGTGCCGCACGCTCGGCGGCTGCAGGACGGGCGACGCGAAGCTCACGAGGGGCTACCGCCTGAAGGCGAAGTGGGTGATCCACGCCGTCGGGCCGGTCTGGCGCGGGGGCAAGAGCGGCGAGCCGGAACTGCTCGCCTCCTGCTACCGGCGCGCGATCGAGCTCGCCGCCGGCGCGGGTGCGAAGTCCGTCGCCTTTCCGTGCATCAGCACCGGCGCGTACGGTTATCCGTTCGAGCCGGCGGCGGAAATCGCGGTCGCGACCGTGCGCGAGGCGCTTGCGAGGCACTCGGGGATCGAGGAAGTGATTTTCTGCTGCTTCTCCGAACGCGACCTCGCGGTCTACGAAAAGCTGCTCGGCCGCGCACGGTAGCCGCGCGCCGCCGGTGCTCGCGCTCAAGCTTCTCCTGGTGCCTTCGCTCCTTGCGGCGGTGACGCTCGCCAGCCGGCGCTGGGGTCCGCGCGCCGGCGGCTGGCTCGCGGGGCTGCCGCTGGTCACCGGTCCGATCCTATTCATCCTCGCGCTGGAGCACGGCGCCGATTTCGCCGCCCGCGCGGCGGTGGCGTCGCTCTCGGCGGTCGCCGCCGCGGTGGCCTTCGGCGCGGCGTACTCGCACGCGTGCCTGCGCTTCGGCTGGGCGCCGGCGCTCGCC
>JBFMFX010000003.1:0-237353 GCA_040752005.1 Pseudomonadota bacterium
CGCAGGCGGCGACGAGCGCCGAGGCGGCAAGCCCGCAGGCCGCGTGCAGAATCAGCACGAGCACCGGCGGATCGCCGGAGAAAGCGGCGATCGCGGCGCCGAAGGCGCCCTGCACGACGGCAAGAGTCAGCGCCGTAGCGCCCAGCGCGTCCTCCGGCGTGCCCGCGCTCGACGCGCCCGCGCGGATCCATGCGAGAAGACCCGTGAGCACCAGCCCACCCGCCTGATTGAAGAACGCCGCAGGCGGAGGGGGTGCGGTGCCCGCGACCCAGCCCACCACCGAGAGTGCGAGCGTGAACAGGAACGCGCCCGTGGCGGCGGCAACGAGCCGCCGTCGTCGCCAGGCGAGCACGGCGAGCGCGGTGACCAGAAGCGCCACGGTCGAAGCCGCGATGCGGTGCACGGCGCGGACCACCCGAAGCTCCTCCTCCGCGCCGGCCACCCTGATCCAGGCGCTCGCGGCGAGCACCACCAGCATGAGAAGAACCGAGATCCCCGCGGCGAGGGCGATACCCCTCGCCCGACCGCGGGCTTGCTGCTTTGCATCGTCCGGCCTTTGTTGATCCATATCAAACCCGTCCATGCGGCCGCGCGCAACATTGCGCCCTATCCCGCAAAAGGAGACTGCCATGTCCGATGCAGCCCGGAACATCAGCGAAGAAGAAATGCCGGACGAGCCGGTTCCCGTGATGCAGCAGATCCTCGACAACCCGTTCCTGCTGCTTTTCCTGGGTGTCGTGGTCCCGACGGTGCTGTACGTCATCTGGGGCGTCGTCGAGATCGCCTTGCTGCCGATCGCCAAGTAGGGAGGCCGCCATGAGCATCGAGTCGGTGACCGAGCGCAACTGGTGGAAGATCCCGATGGACCGGGAGGAGGTGGTGTGGGTCACCATCGCCTTCATCTGGTGCGTGTTCATGTTCCTCATGATGCCGTACTGGCACGTGTTCGGACAGCAGAACCTCGCCCACGCCGCGGTGAGGACGACTCCCGCCGACTACATGAAGAAGGCCGAGGAGGGGGTCGCGAAATGGAAGGTGCGCGAGGAAACCGACCAGAAGATCCCGGTGATCGCGCCGCCGCCCGACAGCGACGTGTACCTGGTCGCGCGCCTGTGGTCGTGGTGGCCGATCCTGGAGCTCGAGGCCGGCAAGACCTACCGGGTGCACCTGATGTCCCTGGACTGGCTGCACGGGTTTTCGCTCCAGCCGGAGAACATCAACATCGAGGTCCATCCCGGCTACGACCACACGGTGACCATGACCCCGACGCAGAAGGGCACTTTTGCGATCGTGTGCAACGAATACTGCGGCGTGAACCATCACACGATGGTGAGCCGCATCTACGTCAAGTAGGGGAGGCGCCATGGCCGTCAACCGCAACTTCCGCACCTGTCCGACGACCGGCCTGCTATTTCACGAGCCGGCCGAAAAACTGATGAAGGCGAACGCGGTCGCCGCGGTGGTGTCGCTGCTCGCGGGCGGCGTGCTCGCGATCGGCGTCGTCGGCACGCGCTGGCAGGCGCTGCACTGGCTCGCGCCGGGCACCTTCTATCAGACCCTGACCGCGCACGGGCTCAACATGCTCGTGTTCTGGATCATTTTCTTCGAGATCGCGATCCTGTACTTCTGCAGCTCGACGCTGCTCAGAAGCCGCCTTGCCGCGCCGGGCATGGCCTGGGCCGGGTTCTGGCTGATGGTGATCGGGGCGCTGGTCAACAACTACGCGGTGCTCGTGCGCGGGGACTCCAGCGTCATGTTCACCTCCTACGCGCCGATGCCGGCGAGCCCCTTTTTCTACCTCGGCCTGATCCTGTTCGCGGTCGGCGCGCTGATCGGCTGCTTCGTGTTCCTCGGCACGCTGGTCGTGGCGAAGGCCGAGCGCACCTACCAGGGCTCGATCCCGCTGGTGACCTTCGGCGCGCTCACCGCCTGCATCATCGCGATCTTCACCATCGCCTCGGGGGCGATCATCCTGATCCCGACGTTCCTGTGGTCGGTCGGCCTGGTGCCGCAGATTGACTCGCTGCTCTACCGCCAGGTGTGGTGGGCGTTCGGTCACTCGTCGCAGCAGATCAACGTCTCGGCGCATGTGGCGGTGTGGTACGCGATCGCCGCGATCGTGTTCGGCGCGCGGCCGATGTCGGAGAAGGTGAGCCGCACCGCGTTCTTCCTCTACATCCTGTTCCTGCAGCTCGCGAGCGCGCACCACCTGCTCGCCGATCCGGGCCTGACCTCGTACTGGAAGATCTTCAACACCAGCTACGCGATGTACCTCGCGGTGCTCGCCTCGATGGTGCACGGCCTGACGGTGCCCGGCGCGATCGAGGTGGCGCAGAGAAAGAAAGGCTTCACCAACGGCCTGTTCGAGTGGCTGCGGAAGGCGCCGTGGGGCAACCCGGTGTTCTCCGGCATGTTCATCTCGCTCATCGGCTTCGGGTTCCTCGGCGGCATCTCCGGCGTCATCATGGGTGTGGAGCAGATCAACCTGATCGTGCACAACACGATCTATGTGCCGGGGCACTTCCACGCCACGGTGGTGGTGGGCACCACGCTCGCGTTCATGTCGCTCACCTACTTCCTGATCCCGGTGCTGTTCCGCCGCGAGATGGCGTTCCCGGGCCTGGCGAAGTGGCAGCCGTACGTGTTCGGCATCGGCATGTCGGCGGTCTCGCTGTTCCTCATGGGGGCGGGAACGCTCGGCGTGCCGCGGCGGCACTGGGACATCAGCTTCGCCGGCAGCGCGCTTCCCTACGAGTACCCCGGCGCGGCCTGGCTGATGATGGCGCTGATGGGCGTCACCGGCTTCGTCGCCATCGTGGGCGGGGCGATGTACCTGCTGGTGACCGTGTACTCGGTCTTCTTCGGCAAGCGCATCCCGACGCCGGATTTCACCTACATCCCGGCGCGGGCGAACGTGGCGCCGGCGCCGAAGCCGGTCGCGGCGGCGATCACCGCGCACGGGGAGTCGGCCGGGTTCGCCGCGCCGGGCACGTTCGTGCTGGCGATGGTGTTCATGGTGGCGTTCGTGCTGTATTACTTCGTGAACTGGAAGTACCTCTCGACCGTGTGGCCGCTCAAGTAGCGCGGCGGCCGGAGGCGGCATGAGCCAGGTGCTCGACCTGTTCAAGCTGAGGATCGGCGCGGCGATCGCGCTTGCCGCGCTCGCCGGCCTGGCGGTGACGCCCGGCCCGCCGCTCGCCGGCTGGCAGGTGGCGATGCTCGCCGCGGCGGTGCTCGTCTCCTCGGCCGCCGCCGGCGCCTACAACCAGTACGCCGAGGCGGACCTCGACCGGCGCATGCAGCGCACGCGCGCCCGGCCGTTCGTGAGCGGCGCGCTCGCGCGCCACCCGGCATGGCTGTGGCTGATCGGGGCGATGAGCGTCGCCTCGGTGCTCGCGGCGGGATTCGCGGCGAACGCGCTTGCCGCGTTCTTCGTTTTCATGGGGGCGTTTACCTACGGCGTGGTGTACACGCTGTGGCTCAAGCGCCGCACGCCCTGGAACATCGTGATCGGCGGGCTCGCCGGCAGCTTCGCGGTGCTCGCCGGGGCCGCGGCGGTGTCCCCGGCGATGAGCCCCGAGGCGCTCTGGCTCGCGGTGGCGCTCTTTCTCTGGACACCGCCGCACTTCTGGAGCCTCGCGATCGCGTATCGCGAGGACTACGCGCGCGCGGGCGTGCCGATGCTGCCGGTGGTGGCGGGCGACGCGCGCTCGGCGCGGGTGATTCTCGCGAGCGCCGTGCCGCTGGTCGGGGCGACGCTCGCGCCGGCGGCCTACGGCCTCGGCGGTCTGTATCTCGCCGCGGCGGCGACGGGCGGCGCGTACTTTCTCGCCAGCACGTGGGCGCTCGTGCGCGCGCCGGGACGGGCGGCGGCTCTGGCGAGCTTCAGGGCCTCGCTCGTGCAGCTCGCCCTCGTCCTTGTCGGCGCGATCGCCGATTCGGCTCTGAGGGGCTGAGCGATGCGCCGCCTGCTCTGCCTCGTCGCGGGGCTCGCCGCGCTTTGGGGTCCGGCGGGCGCGGCGACGCTCGATGCGGACAAGGCGATCGCGCTCAGCGAGTCGGTGATCGGCACGGTGCCCGCCAATCACTCCTTCGTCGCTGCCGACGGACGGACCACCGATCTTGCCGCTTTCCGCGGCAAGCCGCTCGTCGTCAGCTTCGTGTACACCGGCTGCTTTCAGGTCTGTCCGGCGACGACGCAGCATCTCGCGCAGGCGGTCGAGCGCGCCGAGGCGGTCCTCGGACGCGGCACGTTCAACGTCGCCACGATCGGCTTCAATCTGCCCGCCGATTCGGCGGAGGCGATGCGCGATTTTGCGCACCGCCACGGCCTGGCGCGCGCCAACTGGGCCTTCCTCAGCCCGCGCCCCGAGGGGCTGGCGGGCCTGCTCGCCGCGTTCGGCTTCAGCTACGTCGCCACGCCGCGCGGCTTCGACCACGTGCTGCAGGCGAGCATCCTCGACGCCGAAGGCCGCATCGTCAAGCAGGTGTACGGCGAGTCGTTCACGCTGGAGGCGCTGGTCGAGCCGCTCAAGGCGCTCGCCGCCGGCGCTCCGGTGCGAGCGGGCGATCTTGCGGCGCTCGTCGAGCGCGTGCGGCTGCTGTGCACCGTGTACGACCCGGCGCGCGGCGAGTACCGGCTCGATTACGCGCTGTTCGCCGAGATGGCCGCGGGCGCGATCGTGCTCGGCGGCACGCTCGGCTTTCTGCTGCGCCACCGGCGGCGGCCGCGGAGCGCCTGATGCTCGCGCGCATTCAGCGCGCCGGGCGCGCGGTGTTCCTGCGGGTGGAAGCGATTTTCAATCTCGCCTTCGGCGAGCGCCTGAACCCGCTTTACTACCTCGGCGCGATCAGCACCTGGATGTTCTGGATCGTCCTCGCGAGCGGGGTGTACCTGTACGTTTTCTTCGACACCGGCGTCGAGCGCGCCTACGCGTCGGTGGAGGGAATCACGCACGGCCAGCCCTGGGCGGGCGGCATCGCCCGCAGCCTGCACCGCTACGCCTCCGACGGCATGGTGCTCACGATGCTGCTGCACCTGACGCGCCACTTCGTCTTCGACCGCTACCGGAGCTTCCGCTGGTTCTCCTGGGTCACCGGCACGATGCTGCTCTGGATCGTCTACGTCGCCGGCATCAACGGCTACATGCTGCCGTGGGATCGGCTGGCGCAGTTCGTCACGCAGGCGACGGCGGAGTGGTTCGACTGGCTGCCGGCGTTCCGGGGTTCGCTCGTTCGCAACTTCATCTTCGCCGAGAATTTCAACGACCGCCTGTTCTCGCTGCTCGCCTTCATCCACATCGGCGTGCCGCTCGCGGCGCTGTTTCTGCTCTGGGTGCACGTGCAGCGCGTGCCGCAGGCGAAGACCACGCCGCCGCGGCCGATCCTCGTCATGACGACGCTGGCGCTCGTCGCGCTCGCGATCGTGCGGCCGGCGACGAGCCTCGCGCCGGCCGACCTGTCGCGGGCGGTCACCGAGATCGCCTTCGACTGGTTCTACTTGCCGGCGCTCGCGCTGATGTACCGCACCTCGCCCGCGGAGCTGTGGGCGGTGCTCGGGGGCGCGACCGCGCTGTTCCTGCTCCTGCCGTGGCTGCCGCCGAAGCGCGTCTCCGTCGAGGGCTTCCATGTGCTCGTGCACCCGGACAATCGCTTCGTTCTGGTGCGCGAGGGGGAAACGGTGCTCGATGCGGCGCTGCGCGAAGGGATCGCGATGCCGTTCGACTGCCGCAACGGCGGCTGCGGCGAATGCAGGGCGCGCGTGCTCTACGGCGACATCGACCCGGGCAACTTCCAGCCGGCGGCGCTCGGCGCCGAGGAGCGCGCGCGCGGCTTCGCGCTGATGTGCTGCGCCACGCCGCGCTCGGATCTGGAGATCGAGTACGAGCCGAAACAGGCGCTGCGCCCGGTGCCGCTCGCGGTACGCACCGCGCGGGTCGTGAAGCTGGAGCGCATGGCGCCCTCGGTGATGCGCGTGCTGCTGGAGCCCGCCGGCGGGCCGGTGCACTATTACCCGGGCCAGTACCTCAACATCCTGCTCGAAAACGGCGAGCGGCGCGCGTTCTCGTTCGCCACCGCACCGCACGTCGGCGGGCCGATCGAGCTGCACATCCGGCTCATTCCCGGCGGCCGCTTCACCACCCACGTCTTCAACACGATGAAGGTGGGCGAGGAGCTGCGCTTCGAGGGCCCGCTCGGCACCTTCTTCCTGCGCGAGGACGGCGACAAGCCGATGATCTTCGTCGCCGGCGCCACCGGCTTTGCGCCGGTGAAGGCGATGCTCGAGCACGCCTTTCACCGCGGCATCCGCCGCCGCATGATCCTTTACTGGGGCGTGCGCCGGCCCGAGGAGCTGTATCTGAAGGACCTCGCCGAGCGCTGGGCGGCCGAGCATCCGAACTTCACCTTCGTGCCGGTGATCTCGGAGCCCCGGCCCGAGGATCGCTGGACCGGGCGCACGGGGCTGGTGCACGAGGCGATCCTCGCCGACTTTCCGGATCTGTCGGGTTATCAGGTCTACGCCTGCGGCTCGACCGCGATGGTCGAGGCGGCCGTTCCGTCGTTGCGCGCGCACGGCGTCGCCGAGGAGGACTGTTTCTCGGACGCGTTCCGCCTCGCGCCGCACATCCTCGGTGCCGCGGCCGAGATGGCGAAGCTCGGGGGCCGGCCGTGAAGCAGGCGCTGCGCCTCGTGCTGCAGGCGCTCTTCTACATCCCGCTGATGGCGGCGATCGGCTATTTTTCGCGCGCACCGCAGTTCACGCACATCCGCAGCGACGAGGCGCTGTTGCGGCTTTCCATCGCGCACGCCGCCGAGCGCAAGTTTCCCTGCCGCAAGCGCACCGCGGAGGAGCTGGCGAAGCTGCCGCCCAACATGCGCTCGCCGGAGGACTGCCCGCGTGAGCGCACGCCGCTCGCCGTCGAGCTGGAGGTGGACGGAGAGGTCAAGTTTCGCACCGAGGTGCAGCCGGCGGGCGTGCAGCGCGACGGCCTGGCGACGCTGTACCACCGCATGACGCTGCCGGCGGGCGAGCACCGCATCGCCGTTCGCATGCGCGACCGGCCGCAGGAGGGCTTCAACCACGTGCGCGAGGAAAGAATCGTGCTCGCCGGCGGCGATTCGCTGGTCATCGACTTCAACGCCGCGCGCGGCGCTCTGGAGTTCCGCCGGTGAGGACGCGCGCGTTCGCCCTGTGGCGGGCGGCGGAGGCGCGGCTGGACGCCGCCTTCGGTCCGCAGGCGAATCCCCTGCGGCACGCAGGTGCGCTCGCTTTCTTTCTCTTCTGGGTGGTCGCCGCGACCGGGATCTACCTGTACGTCTTTTTCGACACCAGCGCCGCGGGAGCATGGCGCTCGGTCGAGGACGTGAGCCGGGCGCAGGGCGCGCTCGGCGCGCTCGCGCGCGGCCTGCACCGCTACGGCTCGGACGCGATGGTGCTCGCGGTGCTCGCGCATCTGGCGCGCGAATACCTCGCCGGGCACGAGCGCGGCGCGCGCTGGTTCTCGTGGGTGAGCGGCGTGCCGCTCCTCGTGCTGCTCTATGCCTCCGGCATCGGCGGATTCTGGCTGGTGTGGGACGAGCTGGCCCTCTTTTCCGCGACGGCGACCGCCGAATGGTTCGACTGGCTGGGCGTGATGCCCGAGCCCTTCGTGCGCAATTTCCTCTCGCCCGAGCGGGTGAACGATCGCCTGTTCACGCTGTTCATCTTCCTGCACATCGGCCTGCCGCTCGCGCTGCTCCTCGGCATGTGGGTGCACGTGCAGCGCCTGTCGCGCCCCGAGACGCAGCCGGCGGCGGCGCTCGCCGCAGGGGCGCTCGCCGCGCTGGCGCTTCTTGCGCTCGCGTTTCCGGTCGAAAGCGCGCCGCCCGCCGACGTGACGCGTCCGCCGGCCGAGGTGGCGCTCGACTGGTTCCTGCTCTTCCCGCACCCGCTGATGTACGCGACCTCGCCCGGCGCGCTCTGGGCGATGGCGGCGGTGGCGTTGGCTCTGCTTTGCGCGGCGCCGTGGTTGTCGCGCGCGCCGCGGCTGCCGGCGGCGCAGGTGAGCCCCGCGGACTGCAACGGCTGCGGGCGCTGCTTCGCCGACTGCCCGTTCTCGGCGGTGGTGCTGGTGCCGCATGTCGCCAAGGCAAGAGCGCCGCGCATGGCGAAGGTCGAGCCCGCGCTCTGCGCCGGCTGCGGCATCTGCGCGGGCGCGTGCCCTTCCTCCACGCCGTTTCGCGCGAGCGAGCAATTTCGCTCCGGCATTGACATGCCGGGACGGCGCGTCGCCGAACTGCGCGCGCGGCTGGAAAGCCGCCTGCGCGCGCCGCAGCCCGGCCCGCGCGTCGTGCTGTTCGGCTGCGACCGCGGCGCGGACGTGACACGGCTGGAGGCGCCCGGCACGGTGGCGCTTTCGCTCCTCTGCGCCGGGATGCTGCCGCCCTCGTTCGTCGAGTATGCGCTGCGCTACGGCGCCGACGGCGTGCTCGTCACCGGCTGTGCAGCGGGAGGCTGCGACTACCGCTTCGGGCAGCGCTGGCTGGAGGAGCGCTTCGCCGGCCGGCGCGAACCGCACCTGCGCGCGAACGTGCCGCGCGAGCGGCTGCGCGTGGCGTGGGTCGCGAGCGCGGCCGCGCTGGAGCGCGAGCTTGCGCAGTTCCGCGAGCACCTTGCGGCGCTCGCAGCGCGCCCGGCCGTGCTCGCGCCTCCGAAGCGCGCGCTCGCCGCCGCGGGCAGGTAGGATCGCGCCGATGCGCCGTCCGACCGGATTCGCGCTGGAAGTGCCGGCCGACGAGCGCGCGCGGCTCGCGGCAGGCTGGCTCGCGCTGGGGATCGGCGCGCTGCTCGGCTCGGGGCTGTTCGCGGTGCTGGTGGTGGCCGCGCGCACGCCGTTGCTCAGGGAGCTCGTGCCGGCGGGGGATTTTTTCCGCATCGCGCTCATCGTGCACGTGGATCTCTCGGTGCTGGTGTGGTTCGCCGCGATGGCCGGCATGCTCTGGAGCCTGAACAGCCGCCCGGGGGCGCTCGCCGCCGGGTGGGTCGCGCTCTGCGGCGCGGTGGCGGGCACGCTCGTCATGATTGCCGCGCCGTTCGCCGAGCGCGGGGTGCCGGTGATGAGCAACTACGTCCCGGTGGTCGAGAGCCGCTGGTTCATGGCGGGTCTCGTCGTCTTTGTCGCATCGTGGGCGGCGATGGTGCTGCGCTCGATGGCCGCCGTGCCGAAGGTGGGCGTGCGTCTGGACGGTGCGGGCGCGCTGCGCTTCGGACTGAACGCGTCGCTGGTGTCGGCGGCGGTGGCGCTCGCCGCGTTCGGCTGGACCTGGGCGGCGCTGCCCGCGACGCTCGATGCAAAGGCGTACTACGAGGTGCTCTTCTGGGGTGGCGGCCACGTGCTGCAGTTCACCTGGACGCTGCTGATGCTGGTCGCGTGGCTGTGGCTTGCCGAGGCGAGCGGCGCGTGCGTGCCGCTGACGCCGCGCATCGCCGCGCTCTTCTTCGGCGTCGGGCTCGCCTCGGTGTTCGCGACGCCCGTCATCTATCTCGCCTGGGACGTCATTTCGCTGGAGCACTACCGCTATCACACCTGGGTGATGCGCGTGGGCGGCGGGCTCGCGATCGTGCCTTTCGCGGCGGCGATCGGCGTGGCGCTCGCGCGCTCGCGGCCGAGCGGGCCGCAGGCGCGGCCGCTGCGCGCGGCGCTTGTCTGGTCCATGGCGCTGTTCGGCGCCGGCGGCCTGATCGGTTTCACCATCTCGGGCTCGAACGTGCGGATTCCGGCGCACTACCACGGCGCCATCGTCGGCGTCACGCTCGCGCTGATGGGCCTGGCGTATCACCTGCTGCCGCGCCTGGGTTTCGCCGCCCCGCCGGCGCGCGCCGCGACCGTGCAGGCGTGGCTCTACGGCGCCGGTCAGCTCATGCACGTCGCCGGACTCGCCTGGTCCGGAGGCTACGGCGTGCAACGCAAGGCCGCCGGCGCCGAACAGGCGCTGAGGACGCTTCCCGAGATCGTCTCGATGGGCCTCATGGGCACGGGAGGTCTGGTGGCGATCGCCGGCGGCTTCATGTTCCTCGTGCTCGTCATCCGCGCCATGGTGCCGTCATGGAACTGGTCGTATTCACGGTCGTAGCGATCGCGCTCTACTTCGGCGCGGACGCGATCCTCGACTGGATCGAGCGCGCGCGCGGCGCGCGCTTCGAGAACCGTCAGGTGGCCTACTTCGCCATCATCCTGCCGCTCGCGCTCGTCACCTTCTGGCTGATCCAGCGGTTCTTCGGCCCGCCGCCGGGGCCCTGAGCTGAGCCCGTCGTTCGCACCGCCTGCGCGGGCGCGGGAGCGCTGCGCCGGGGCGGGCCGGTTCCCGCCGTTGCTGCTACATTGGCCCGGTGGAGTTCTGGCATACCGCGATCCTGGCAGGCGCCGTATTGCTGCTCGTCAGCATCGTGGCGAGCGACATCTCCTCGCGCATCGGCGCGCCGCTGCTGCTCGTCTTTCTCGGGCTCGGCATGCTGGCGGGCGAAGACGGCCCCGGCGGCATCCGCTTCGACGACTTCGAGATCTCCTGGGCGGTGGGCACCCTTGCGCTCGCAGTCATCATTTTCGATGGCGGCCTGCGCACCCGGCGCGAGACGTTCCGTGTCGCGCTCGGACCGGCGGTCGCGCTGGCAACCTTCGGCGTGCTGATCACCGCGGCGCTGGTGTCGCTGTGCGCCGCCTGGGCGCTCGGGGTGAGCTGGCTCGAGGGGTTGCTCCTCGGCGCGATCGTGGGCTCGACCGACGCCGCCGCGGTGTTCGCGCTGCTGCGCACCCAGGGCGCGGCGCTCAAGCGGCGGGTCGCCGCGACGCTGGAAATCGAGTCGGGTAGCAACGATCCGATGGCGGTGTTCCTCACCGTCGCGGTACTGGAGGTGCTCGCCGCCGGCCGCACGCAGTTCGATGTGTCGGTTCTCGCCTCTTTCTTGCTTCAGTTCGGCCTCGGCGCCGCGTTCGGGCTGGCGGGTGGCGCGGCCCTCGCGTGGCTGATCAACCGTCTGACGCTCGCGACCGGCCTTTATCCGCTCCTCGCCGCGGCCGGCGGGCTCGTGATCTTCGCGTCGTGCCAGCGCCTCGGCGGCAGCGGCTATCTCGCGATCTATCTCGCGGGGCTGGTCCTCGGCAACGCGCGCCTGCGCTCGGCGCAGATCGTGTTGCGCGTGCACGACGGGCTGGCATGGCTCAGCCAGATCGTCATGTTCCTGATCCTCGGTTTGCTGGTGACGCCGTCGCAGCTGCTGCACATCATCCCGCAGGCGCTGCTGATCGCCGCCGGCTTGATGCTGATCGCGCGCCCGGCGGCGGTCGCCGCGACGCTCGCACCGTTTCGCTTTCCCTGGCGCGAGCAGCTCTACATCGGCTGGGTCGGACTGCGCGGTGCGGTGCCGATCGTGCTCGCGCTCTTTCCGATGATGTACGGGCTGGACAACGCGCGGTTGTACTTCAACGTGACGTTCTTCGTGGTGCTGGTCTCGCTCCTCGCCCAGGGCTGGACGATCGCGCCGGCAGCGCGCTGGCTCGGCCTGGAGGTTCCTCCGCGCCAAGAGCCGGTACAGCGCATCCCGCTCGACGTGCCGGGGCATTTCGAGTACGAGATGGTGGCATTCGACGCGCGCGAGGGGAGCCTCGCCACCGGCCGAACCCTGCAGGAGATGGGGCTCGCCGCCGGCATGCAGGTCATGGCGCTCATCCGCGACGGCCTGCCGATCGCGCTGCGGCCGGATCTTGCGATTGCGCCGGGCGATCACGTCTATTTCATCGCCCGACCGGAGGAGGTGGAGCGCCTTGCCGAGCTGTTCGATGCCCGGCAGGTTCCCGATCGCCTCGAGGAACACCGCTACTTCGGCGATTTTCTGCTGCACGGCGAGACGGTGCTCGGCGAGCTCGCGTCGGTCTATGGTTTCGCCGTGCCGCAGGCACTGGAGCGCAAGACGGTGGCCGACTACCTGAACGAGACCTTGCACGGCCGCGTGGTGGTCGGCGACCGCGTGGTGCTCGGCCCGGTGGAGCTGGTGGTGCGCGAGCTCCGGGCCGGCAGAGTGGCGCGCGTCGGGCTGCGCCTGCCGCGCGCGCAAGCCGGCAAGTGAACAAGGATGTTTACGATGGCGGCCGTCCGCGAACCGATTGCCGACGGCAAGCCGGCGGCAGCGCGAGCCGCCTGCCCTGTCCGCTGCGCACCGCCCGGTGCCGGCGCGCCTGGTGAACGCGCGATTCGCCCTGGTCAAGCCCGCCGCGCGCGCGCGACCAGCTTGAGCATGGTGGCGAGGCTGATCGAGCGGAAGGTCGCCACCGCGATCTCGTCGATTTCTGCGAGCACCGCCGCGAGCGCGCGCTCGACCGCGACCGAGCCGGAGTTCTCGCCCGCGCCGCGCGCCGCGCGCCGGCCGCGGCGCCCGCCGGCTCCCGGGGCGGCGCCGACGCGCTCGAAGAGCTCGATGACGTCCATCAGCGTCACGCGGCGCGCGTTGCCGACGAAGCGGTAGCCGCCGCCGACACCGCGCGCGGATTCGACCAGGCCCGCGCGCGCGAGCGTCCTCAGCACCTTGGCCAGATGGTGCGGCGAGATGCCGTAGGTGCGCGCGATCGCGCCCGCGGGCAGCACCTCGCCGGGGCGCGAGGCGGCTTCCAGCACGCTGCACAAGGCGAACAGCGTATTCTTCTGCAGCCTCACTCGATGTCCATCTCCAGCGGGATGAACGGCGCGGCCATCATTCCCTGGCTGCGGAAGAACGACAGCACGAGGTGATTGTCGCGCGCGAGCAGCGTCCGGACCTTCGTCACCCCGAGGCTGCGGAAACCCTCGACGATCGCCGCGAGCAGGCGGCTGCCGATCCCGCTCTGCCGCACCGCCGGCCGCACCCCGATCGCGAACACCCAGCCGCAGCGCGGCGAGCCGAACTCCCAGTCGCGCACCTCGCCGACGATGTAACCCTCGATCCGGCCGCCGGACTCGGCGACAAGGAAGAACCGCCCCCGCCTGCGCCCGCTGCCGTAGCGGCGCAGGATGTCCTCCCAGTATTCGGGCTTGGCAAGGCGCGTCGCCTCGGCGTCGATCGCGACCACCTGCGCGAGATCGCCGGGCTGCACGGTGCGCACCTGCACGTTCACCGGATGTGCGTTCTTTTGAGGCAGATCAAATCCCCGCGCGATCCCTGCGCCTAGTTTAATCTGGTATTCTGATACGCGAATACCGCAAAAGGAGGGAGCCATGCTGAAAAGACTGGCGGTCGCAGCGGCGGCGCTCTTCGCGTTCGCGGGCGGCGCCGCGTTCGCCCAGGAGCCGATCCGGATCGGGTCGTTCCTCGCCGTCACCGGCCCGGCCGCGTTCCTGGGCGACCCGGAGCAGAAGACGCTGGAGCTGTACGTCGAGAAGCTGAACGCGGCCGGCGGCGTGCTGGGGCGCAAGATCCAGCTCACGGTGTACGACTCGGCGGGCGACGCCGAAAAGGCGCGCGCTTTCGCCAAGCGGTTGATCGAGCAGGACAAGGTGGACGTGATCGTCGGCGGCTCGACCACCGGCGAGACGATGGCGGTGGTGCCGCTGGTCGAGCAGGCCGGCATCCCGTTCATTTCGCTCGCCGGCGCGGTGGTGATCGTCGAGCCGGTCAAGAAGTGGGTGTTCAAGACCCCGCACTCGGACCGCCAGGCCTGCGAACGGATCTTCGTGGACATGAAGGCGCGCGGGCTCACGAAGATCGCGCTCATCTCGGGTGCCGGCGGTTTCGACAAGTCCATGCGCGCGCAGTGCATGCAGGTGGCGAAGAACTACGGCATCGAGATCGTCGCCGACGAGTCCTACGGCGCCGGCGACACCGACATGACGGCGCAGCTCACCAAGATCCGCTCGGCGCCCGGCGTGCAGGCGGTGCTCAACTGCGGCTTCGGCCAGGGTCCGGCGATCGTCACCAAGAATTACCGCCAGCTCGGCATCACGCTGCCGCTGTATCAGTCGCACGGCGTCGCCTCGAAGGAGTTCATCAAGCTCGCCGGCGGCGCGGCCGAGGGCGTTCGCCTGCCGGCGGCCGCGATCCTCGCTCCGGAGACGCTGCCCGACAGCGATCCGCAGAAAAAAGTGCTGCTCGACTACAAGCGCGAGTTCGAGGGCCGGTTCAAGCAGGACGTCTCCACCTTCGGCGGGCACGCCTACGACGGCCTGATGCTCGCCGTCGAGGCGATCCGGCGCGCCGGCTCCACCAACAAGGAAGCGGTGCGCAGCGCGCTGGAGAGCATCCGCGGCTTCGTCGGCATCGACGGCGTCTTCAACTTCTCGCCGACCGACCACGTCGGGCTCGACGTCTCCGGGCTGCGCATCTTCGAGGTGCGGGGCGGCGGCTGGACGGTGGTGAAGTAGGCAGGGGCGGCGCGGCAGGCGCTCGGCGGGCTCCGGCGCGCGCGCGCATGTCCGCCGAGTTCCTGCAGTTCCTGCTCGCCGGGCTGACGGCGGGCGCGATCTACGCGCTCGTCGCCCTCGGCTTCACGATCATCTACAACGCCAGCCACGTCATCAACTTCGCCCAGGGCGAGTTCGTGATGATCGGCGGCATGACGACCGTGTCGCTCGCCGCCGCCGGGCTGCCGCTGCCCGCGGCGATCGCCGCCGCGGTGCTCGCCGCCGCCGCGGTCGGGCTTGCGCTGGAGAAGTTCGCGGTCGAGCCGGCGCGCGGGGCGTCGGTGGTCACGCTCATCATCATCACGATCGGCGCCTCGATCCTGTTGCGGGGCCTGGCGACGCTGGTCTGGGACAAGAAGATCCACGCGCTCAAGCCCTTTTCGGGCGACGCGCCGATCCGCATCGGCGGGGCGACGCTCGCGCCGCAGAGCCTGTGGGTGCTGGGCGTGACGCTCGTCATCGTGCTGCTGCTCGCCTGGTTCTTCAACCGCACGCTGCTCGGAAAGGCGCTGCTGGCCACCTCGCACAACCGGCTCGCGGCGCAGCTCGTCGGCATCAACGTGCGCCGCGTGCTGCTCGTTTCCTTCGGCCTGTCGGCGGCGCTCGGTGCGATCGCCGGCATCCTGACCGCGCCGATCACCTTCACCTCGTGGGACGTCGGCATCATGCTGGGGCTGAAGGGCTTCGCCGCCGCGATCCTCGGCGGCCTGGGCAGCGGTCCGGGCGCGATCGTCGGCGGGCTTGCGCTCGGCATCGTCGAGGCGATGGGCGCGGGCTACGTCTCCTCCGCCTACAAGGACGCGATCGCCTTCGTCGTGCTGCTCGCGGTGCTTTTCTTCCTTCCCGGCGGGCTCCTCGGGCGGCGCGGCGCCGAGCGGGTCTAGCCGGGCGAGGCGCATGCTCGCGCGAGTGGCATCGGCGCGCACCGGAGGAATGGGCGCGCTCGCGCTCGTCCTCGCGGCCGCGCCGTTCGCCTTCACCAACAACTATCACTACGAGATCGCGATCCTGGTGATGCTCAACGCGGTCACCTGCGTCGGCCTGAACCTGCTCATCGGCTACGCCGGCCAGATCAGCCTCGGCCACGCCGGCTTCTTCGGCCTCGGGGCCTACGGCTCGGCGATCCTCACCGCGCGCTACGGCTGGCCGCCGCTCGCGGCGCTGGCGGCGGCCACCGCCGGCACCGCGCTCGTTGCGTACGTCGTCGGCCGGCCGATCCTGCGCCTGAAGGGCCACTACCTGGCGATGGCCACCCTCGGCATGGGGATCATCATCTCGATCATCCTGGTCACCGAGGAGCGCTTCACCGGCGGCCCCGACGGCATGAGCGTGCCGCCGTTTGCGGTCGCGGGCTTCGCGCTCGCCGGCGAGCGCGCGTGGTACGCGGTGTGCGCGGCGATGTTGGTCGCCGCGGTGTGGCTCGCGCTCAACCTGATTGACTCGCCGGCCGGGCGGGCACTGCGCGCGCTGCACGGCGCGGAAATCGGCGCGCAGGTCTCCGGCGTGGACGCGGCGCGCGCCAAGCTCGCGGTGTTCGTGCTCTCGGCGGTGTTCGCGTCGGTCGCCGGCAGCGCCGCGGCGCACTACGCCGGCTTCATCACGCCCGCGAAGGCGGGGTTCTTCCATTCGATCGAGCTCGTGACCATGGTGGTGTTCGGCGGCATGGCCTCGACCTTCGGCGCGGTGGCGGGCGCGGCGGCGCTCACCCTGCTGCCGCAGCTTCTCACCGTGTTCAAGGAGTACGAGATGGTGATGATGGGCGCGGTGATGATGGGCACGATGATCTTCATGCCGAAGGGCCTGGTGCCGACGCTCGCGGCGCGCTTCGCCGGCGGGGGGCGGCGGTGAGCCTGCTCGTCGCCGAAGGGCTGTCGAAGGCGTTCGGCGGCGTGCACGCGGTCGAGGAGGTGAGCTTCGCCGTCGAGCCGGGCGCGGTGGTTTCGATCATCGGTCCGAACGGCGCCGGCAAGACGACGCTCCTCAACCTGCTGTGCGGGATCTACCGGCCGAGCGCCGGGCGCATCCTCGTCGAAGGGCGCGACCTCACCGGCCGGCCGCCGCACGAATTCGCCGCGGCGGGCGTGGCGCGCACGTTCCAGAACCTGCAGGTGTTCTTCAACATGACGGCGCTGGAGAACGTGATGGTGGGACGGCACCGGCACGAGCGGCGCTCGCTCGCCGCGGCGATGCTGCGGCCGCCGGCGCTCGCGCGCGAGGAGCGGGCCGCGCGCGCCGAGGCCGCCGAGCTGATGCGCTTCGTCGGCCTGGCCGACTGGCTCGAGGCGCCCGCGGACGCGCTTCCCTACGGGGCGCTCAAGCGCCTGGAGATCGCGCGCGCGCTCGCCGCGCGCCCGAAGGTGCTGCTCCTCGACGAGCCGGCCGCCGGCCTCAATCCGGTCGAGACGCAGGAAGTGAACGCGCTCATCACGCGGCTCGCCGCGCGCGGCATCACGGTGCTGCTGGTCGAGCACAACATGCGGCTGGTGATGGACGTCTCCGACCGCATCGTCGTGCTCGACTACGGCAGGAAGCTCGCCGAGGGCGGCGCCGCCGAGGTGCGCGCCGATCCGCGCGTCATCGAGGCCTACCTCGGCGCCGAGGAAGAAGCCGATGCCGCCTGATCTGCTCGACGTGCAGGCGCTGGAGAGCCGCTACGGGCGGATTCCGGCGCTGAAGGGGATCAGTCTGCGAATCCGCGAAGGAGAGCTGGTGGCGCTCGTCGGCGCCAACGGCGCGGGCAAGTCCACGCTGCTGCGCGCGCTCTCGGGCGTGCAGCCGGTGGCGGCCGGCAGCGTGCGCTTCGCCGGCGCCGATATCACGCATGCGCCGCCCGAGGCGCGCGTGCGCGCGGGGATCGTGCAGGTGCCCGAGGGCCGGCAGGTGTTCGCGCCGCTCACGGTCGAGGACAACCTGCGCCTTGGCGCCTACACGCGCCCGCGCGAGGAGGCACAGGCGCAACTGGAGCGCGTCTACGAGATGTTCCCGATGCTGCGCGGAAAGCGCCTTGAGCCGGCGGGCACGCTCTCGGGCGGCCAGCAGCAGATGCTCGCGATGGGCCGGGCGCTCATGGGCAGGCCGCGGCTGCTGCTGATGGACGAGCCGAGCATGGGTCTCGCGCCGCGCCTCGTGCGCGAGGTGTTCGCCGTCATCCGCGCGCTGAGGGAATCGGCGACCACGATCTTTCTGGTGGACCAGAACGCGCGCGCGGCGCTCGCCGTCGCCGACCGGGCCTACGTGCTGGAGACCGGCAGGATCGTGCTGGAGGGTACCGGGCGCGAACTCGCGCAGGACGCGCGCATCCGCGAGGCCTACTTGGGGTTGTAGCCGGCACAGTGTTTTAATCTGGATCAAACCGCCTCGCGAACGCGCATGATGGGATCCGGAGCATGAAACCGACCCTTGCCGCAGGACTGACCGCAACGCGCCGTTTCACGGTGGACCGCGAGCGCACCATCGGCTTCATGGGCGAGGCGGCGCGCGTCTATGCCACGCCGATGCTGGTGCGCGACGTCGAGGTGACCTGCCGCGAGCTGCTCCTGGAGCACCTCGATCCGGGCGAGGACTCGGTCGGCACGCGGATCGAGCTCGACCACCTCGCGCCGACGCTGCTGGGCATGACGGCGGAGATCGCGGTGACCGTGGCCGAGGTGAAGGGCCGCGCGGTGGTGTTCGACGTGAGCGCGACCGACGGTGTGGACGCGATCGCGCGCGGGCGGCACTCGCGCTTCGTGGTGGATGTGAAGCAGACCGAGCAGCGCCTGGCGGCGAAGGCGAAGAAAGCAGGGCTGGCATGAAGGTCAAGACGTACTGCTACCAGTGCGTCGCCGGGCCCGACCTGCTGGAGGTCGAGGTCGAGGACGGCGTCGCCACGCAGGTGACGCCCAACTTCGACGCCGCCGGCATCCATCCCGGCGGCGGGCGCGTGTGCGTCAAGGCCTATGGCCTCGTGCAGAAGCTGTACAACCCGAACCGCGTGCGCTCGCCGATGAAGCGCACCAACCCGCGAAAGGGCCGCGACGAGGACCCCGGCTTCGTTCCGATCTCCTGGGACGAGGCGCTCGATACGATCGCGAAGAAGCTGCTCGAGATCCGCGCCAGGGGGCTGCTCGACGAATCGGGCTACCCGCGCGTCGCGGCGAGCTTCGGCGGCGGCGGGACGCCGCAGTCGTACATGGGCACCTTCCCGGCGTTCCTTTCGGCGTGGGGCCCGGTGGACATGGGTTTCGGCTCCGGCCAGGGCGTGAAATGCGTGCACTCCGAGCATCTGTACGGCGAGTTCTGGCACCGCGCATTCACGGTGTCGCCGGACACGCCGCTGTGCGAGTACGTGATCTCCTGCGGCGCGAACACCGAAGCCTCCGGCGGGGTGGTCGGCGTCTGGCGCCACGCCGAGGCGCGCGTGCGCGGCATGAAGCGCGTGCAGGTGGAGCCGCACCTTTCCATCACCGGCGCCTGCTCGGCCGAGTGGGTGCCGATCCGGCCGAAGACCGACGCCGCGTTCCTGTACGCGCTGATCCACGCGCTGCTCTTCGAGCACCCGCGCGAGCGGCTGGACCTGAAGTTCCTGTTCGAGCACACCTCCTCGCCGTATCTGGTCGGGCCGAACGGCTTCTTCCTGCGCGATCCGCAGACCCGCAAGCCGCTCATCGCGCCCGCGCTCGAAGGCACGTTCCGCATGAACGCGGTCGAGATCGGCGCCGACGACGAAGTGCTCGCGCGCGGCGAGCTGGAAGGCCGGACCGCGTTCGCGGCGCTCGTCGAGCACATGCGCCCGTACACGCCGGAGTGGGCGCAAGGCGTCTGCGACGTGCCGGCGGCGACGATCCGGCGCATCGCCGCGGAATATCTGGATCATGCGCGTGTCGGCGCGACGATCGTCATGGACGGCAAGACGCTGCCGCTTCGCCCGGTGGCGGTGGTGCTCGGCAAGACCGTCAACAACGGCTGGGGCGGGTTCGAGTGCTGCTGGGCGAGGACGATGCTCGCGGCGCTGGTGGGCGCGCTCGAAGTCCCCGGCGGCACGCTCGGCACGACGGTGCGGTTGAACCGCCCGCTCTCGGAGCGCCACGCGAGCGTGCGGCCCGGCCTCGACGGCTTCATGGACTATCCGCTCAACCCGACGGACAAGGCGCACTGGAGCGCGCAGCCCAATATCCGCAACGCCTACCGGACACTGGTGCCGCTCGCCGCCGACGGGCCCTGGAGCCAGGCGCTCGGGCCGACGCACTTTTCGTGGATGTTCCTCGGCGAGACGCCCCCCGGGCTGCCGCGCGTCACGTATCCGGAGCTGTGGTTCGTGTACCGCACCAACCCGGCGATCTCGTTCTGGGACACGCCGCAGGTGGCCGAGCGCATGGCGCAGTTCCCGTTCATCGTCGCGATGGCCTACACGCGCGACGAGACCAATCATTTCGCCGACATCCTGCTGCCCGACCAGGTGGATCTGGAGAGCCTGCAGCTCATCCGCGTCGGCGGCTCGAAGTACATCGAGCAGTTCTGGAAGCACGAGGGCTACGCGCTGCGCCAGCCGGCGGTCGCGCCGGCGGTGGACGCGCGCGACTTCACCGACATCGCCACCGAGCTCGCGCGGCGCACTGGGCTGCTCGAGCGCTACAACGCCGCGATCAACCGCGGCGCGGCGGGCGTGCCGCTGAAGGGCGAATCGTGGGACTTTTCGCTCGACACCGCGAAGGCGCACTCGCGCGAGGAGATCTGGGACGCGGTCTGCCGCGCGGCGAGCGCCGAGCTCACCGACGGCAGGCAGACCGACGGTCTGGACTGGTGGAAGCGGCACGGCCTGCGCGTCAGGCCCTTCCCGCAATCGCTCTGGTACCTCTTCCCGACGCTCGCCGAAAAGGGCTTGCGCTTCGAGCTGCCGTATCAGGAGCGGCTGCTGCGCGTCGGCAAGGAACTGGCGCGCAGGCTGCACGAGCACGGCATCGGCTGGTGGGACGCGCAGCTCGCCGAATACCAGGCGCTGCCGGCGTGGAAGGAGTTCCCGAAGCTGTGGGAGGCGGAGGTCGCGCGCGAGGGTGGAAAGCCCGAGGACTATCCGTTCTGGCTTCTCACCTCGCGCAGCATGCAGTACGCATGGGGCGGCAATGTCGGCGTGCAGTTGATGCGCGAGGTCGCTGCCAACGTCGCCGGCCACGGCGGCGTCATCATCAACGCGAAGCGCGCGGCGGAGCTGGGCATCGCCGAAGGCGACGTGGTCGAGATCGCGACGCCGCGCGCGCGCGTGCGCGCGCGCGCCGTGCCGCGCCAGGGCATCCGCCCGGACACGCTGCTGCTGGTCGCACAATTCGACCACTGGGCGACGCCGTTCGCAAAAGACTTCGGCGTGCCGAGCCTGAACCGGCTGGTGCCGATGTCCTTGGCGCTCACCGACGCCACCGGCTCGGGCGCCGACGTCGTGCGCGTCGCGGTCAGGAAGGCCGCATGACCCGCTGGGTGATGATCGCGGATCTTCGCCGCTGCGTCGGCTGCCAGACCTGCACCGCCGCGTGCAAGCACGCCAACGCCACGCCCCCGGGCGTGCAGTGGCGGCGCGTGCTCGACATGGAAGTCGGCGAATACCCGGACGTCAAGCGCGTGTTCGTGCCGGTCGGGTGCATGCATTGCGCCGATCCGCCGTGCATGCACGTGTGCCCCTCGACCGCGACGCGCAAGCGCGCCGACGGCATCGTCACCATCGACTACGATCTGTGCATCGGCTGCGCGTACTGCGCGGTCGCCTGCCCGTATCAGGCGCGCTACAAGACCGACGAGCCGACGTTCGCCTACGGCGAGCCGATGGCCTCGGAGGCGAAGCGCTTCGACCCCCGGCGCCTCGGCGTCGCCACCAAGTGCACCTTCTGCGCCGACCGGGTGGACGCCGGGCTCGCCAAGGGCCTCAAGCCCGGCGTGGACCCCGAGGCGACGCCGGCGTGCGTCAATTCCTGCATCGCGCAGGCGCTCCACTTCGGCGACCTGGACGATCCGGCGAGCAACGTCTCGCAGCTTCTCGCCGAGAACCAGTTCTTCCGCATGCACGAAGAGCTCGGCACCGAGCCCGGCTTCTACTACCTGTGGGACCATAAGGAGGCGACGGCATGAGCTTCGGCCCGCGCCCGTGGCTGCAGCAGCACTGGGACTGGCGCGCCGCGTGCAACTTCATGTTCGGGGGCGCCGGCGCGGGACTTGTCGTCGCCGCGGCGCTGCTCGACGGCCCGCACGCGCTCGCCGCGCTCGGCGCGGGCCTTGCGCTCGTCGCGGCAGGGCTCGCCGCCGTGTGGCTGGAGATCGGCCGCAAGCTCCGCGCGGTTCACGTCTTCTTCAATCCCTTCACCTCGTGGATGACCCGCGAGTCGTTCACCGCGGTGCTGCTTTTCGCGCTCGGCATCGCCGCGCTCGCGACCGGCTCGACGTGGCTGCGCGGTGGCGCGGCCGCCGCCGCGGCCGCTTTCGTCTTCTGCCAGGGACGGATCCTGCACGCCGCCAAGGGAATTCCCGCCTGGCGCCTGCCGGAAGTGGTGCCGCTCATCGTTGCCACCGGCCTTGCCGAGGGCGCGACCGCGGCGCTCGTTTTCGAGCTGGCGGGCGCGCCGCTCGCGCTCGCCGGCCTCGCGCTCATCGCGCGCTCGCTCGCCTGGTCGCGCTACCGGAGCGCGCTCGGGGGCTCCGCCGCCCTTGCCGCGCTCGCTCCGGCGGGCCGCACGCTCGTGACGCTCGGCACCGTCGCGCCGCTCGCGCTGCTCGCGTTCGCGTTCGTGATGCCGGAGAGCGCATGGGTCGCGGCCGCCGCCGCGATCGCCGCCGGCTGGCGGTTCAAGTACGCGTTGATCACGCGCGCCGCGTTCAACCAGGGCTTCGCGCTGCCGAGGGTCCCGGTGCGCGGCGCACGCACCGAAGGAGGGAAACCATGACCTGGCGCTATGACCCGCAGGCGGAGACCATGCCGCGGGAAAAGCTGGCCGCGCTGCAACTGGAGCGGTTGCGCGCGACCGTACAGAACGCGTACGACAACGTGCCGCTGCACCGCGAACGGATGAAGCAGCTCGGCATGGAGCCGGGCGACGTGCGCTCGCTGGAGGACGTCGCCAAGCTCCCGTTCACGCTGAAGACGGACCTGCGCGACCACTATCCGTTCGGCATGTTCGCGCGCCCGCGCGAGCAGGTGCTGCGCCTGCACGCCTCCAGCGGCACCACCGGCAAGCCCACGGTGGTCGGCTACACCGCGCGCGATCTGGAAACCTGGGCCGATCTGATGGCGCGCTCGATGGCCTGCGCCGGCGTGCGGCCCGGCGACGTGGTGCACAACGCCTACGGCTACGGCCTTTTCACCGGGGGCTTGGGCGCGCACTACGGTGCCGAACGGCTCGGAGCGACTGTGGTGCCGATGTCGGGCGGCGCGACCGAGCGCCAGATCGTGCTGATCATGGACTTCGGCGCGCGGGTGCTCTGCTCGACGCCCTCGTACGCGCTGGCGATCGCCGAGGTGGCCGAAAAGCAGGGCGTGGACCTGCGCCGCTCGAAGCTGGAAATCGGCCTGTTCGGCGCCGAGCCCTGGAGCGAGGCGATGCGCAAGGAAATCCAGTCGCGCCTCGGGCTGAAGGCGGTGGACATCTACGGGCTTTCCGAGATCCTCGGGCCGGGCGTGGCGTGCGAGTGCGAGGAGGCGCAGGCCGGGCTGCACGGCTGGGAGGACCACTTCCTGTTCGAGGTGATTGACCCGGACACCGGACGGCCGGTCGCCGACGGCGAGCGCGGCGAGCTGGTCATCACCACGCTCACCAAGGAAGCGCTGCCGATGATCCGCTACCGCACGCGCGACGTGACCAGCGTCACGCGCGAGGCCTGCGAATGCGGTCGCACGCACCTGCGCATCCGGCGCATCACCGGCCGCAACGACGACATGCTGATCATCCGCGGCGTCAACGTCTATCCGTCGCAGATCGAGGCGGTGCTGGTGGGGCTGCCGGACATCGCGCCGCACTACCAGCTGGTGGTCGAGCGCCGCGGCAGCCTCGACCATGTCACGGTCGAGGTCGAGGCGGCGCCGGCCGTGCCGCAAAGCGCCGAAGCCTACGGGCGCATCGCCGATGCGGCGCGCCACCACATCAAGTCCATGATCGGCATCACCACCGATGTGCGGGTCAAGGCGCCCGGCGAGATCCCGCGCTCGCAGGGCAAGGCGGTGCGCGTTCGCGACCTGCGGCCGCGCGCGAGCTGAGATCGCCGATCCGGAGGCAACCATGGAATATCACCGCCAGATCAGCCGGAAACTGCACGAGGAGCACGTCAACGTGCTCGCGCTGCTGGCGCAGTTCGGCGCCGCGCTCAGGCGCCTCGAAGGCGAGCCTCCGGCGGGGGACGCGCTTTTGTCCGCGCTTCTGGAGCGCATGGCCGGCGCGCTCGAATACGAGATCACGCGCCACTTTGACCTGGAGGAGACGCAGCTCTTTCCGCGGCTGCACGAGCGCGGCGAGGGCGATCTCGCCGAGCTGCTGTTCGAGGAGCACGAGCACATCCGCTCGGTGGCGCGGCCGCTGCTCGAGCAGATCGGGCGCGCGCGCGCAGGGACGCTGGACGCCGCCGGATGGCGGGCGCTCAGGACGAACGGGCTGGAGCTCGTCGAGCGGCTTTCGTCGCACGCGGAAAAGGAGGAAGGGGCGCTCGTGCCGCTGGTGGACGAGATGCTGGATGAGGCGACCGACGACGCGCTATGGACCGAGTACGCGAACTGAAGGTGCGGCCGCTCTCCCGGAGCGACCTCGACGCGGTGGTGGCCCTCGATGCGGCGCTCTCGGGCCGCGCGCGCCGCGCCTACTTCGAACGCCGGCTCGCCGCCGCGCTGCGGCAGCCCGCGCTGCACATCCAGTTCGCGATCGAGTCGGCCGGCGCGCTCGCCGGCCACGTGCTCGCGCGCGTGCTGGAGGGCGAGTTCGGCCGCGCGCGCCGCGCGGTGCGGCTGGAGGTGATCGGCGTCGCCGCGCCGGAGCAGAACCGCGGCATCGGGCGCGCGCTGCACGCCGAGCTGGAGGAGGAAGCGGCGCTGCGCGGCGCGGTCGAGATCCGCACCGGCGCCGGCTGGCGCGAGCACGGCATGCTCGGGTTTCTGGACGCGCTCGACTACCGCCTCGCGCCGGCGCTGGTGCTCGAATGCGGCGTGCGCGAGGCCCCGCTCGGAATGAACGAAGTCCCGGCCGCCTCGCCCGAGCGCGAGCCACGCGGCGACCCCAACGACTGGAGCGCGCCGCGCACCGACCAGATCGAGTTGCTCGCGCGCGACCGGGCCGAGGTGCGCCAGCTCACCGCCGCCGATCTGGACGATCTGGTGCGCGTGGACCGGCACATCACCGGGCGCGAGCGGCGCGAATTCATCGGGCACGCGCTGGAGGAGGCGCTCGCCGATTCCGGCGTGCGCGTTTCCCTCGCCGCGCGGCGCGAAGGCATCCCCTGCGGCTACATCATGGCGCGCGCCGACTACGGCGACTTCGGCCGGCCGGAGCCGGTGGCGGTGATTGACGCGGTCGGCGTCGCGCCGGAGTACGCGCGCCAGGGCATCGGCCGGGCGATGCTGTCGCAGCTCTTTCTCAACCTCGCCGCCCTCGGCATCGAGCGCGTCGAAACCGAGGTGGCGCTGGACAATGCCGACGTGCTCGGCTTTTTCCGCGCCGCGGGTTTCGCGCCCGGCGAGCGGCTCGCGTTCGTCAAGCCCCTGGCGGGCTGATAGCGCGCCATCAGAGCAAGGGAGACACAAGGCATGAGAGGACTCAAGGGCAAGACCGCGATCGTCACCGGCGGCGCGGCGGGAATCGGCGCGGCGATCGTGTCGCGCTTTCTGGAGGAAGGCACGCGCGTCGTCGTCTTCGACCTCAACGCCCCGCCGCACAAGGAGGCGGTGTTTCTCAGAACCGACATCACCGACTACGAGGCGGTGAAGCGGTCGGTCGCCGAGGCGGGCCCGGCCGACATCCTGGTCAACAACGCCGGCTGGGACATGTTCCGGCCGTTTCTGGCGACCGATCCGGCGTTCTGGCAGAGAATCATCTCGATCAACCTCGTCGGCACGATGAACGTGCTGCACCACGTGCTGCCGGGCATGGTCGAACGCGGCGGCGGCAAGGTGGTCAACATCGCCTCCGACGCCGGGCGCGTCGGTTCCTCGGGCGAGGCGCCGTACTCGGCCTGCAAGGGCGGCATCATCGCGCTCACCAAGACGCTCGCGCGGGAGCTCGCGACCAAGGGCGTGCGCCTGAACACCGTCTGCCCCGGGCTCACCGAGACCGGGATGCTCGAGCAGTTCATGCAGGGCGCGGGCAACCCGGAGAAGCTGCGCGAGGCCTACCGGCGCGCGATCCCGATCGGGCGGCTCGGAAAACCGGAGGACATCGCCGGCGCGGTGCTCTTTCTTTCGAGCGACGACGCCGAGTTCATCACCGGGCAGACGATCAGCGTCTCGGGCGGCCTCACCATGCACGGCTGAGCGGTGCGAGGCCCGGCAGCCGGAGTCAGCGGCGCGTGAGCGCCCGCCCTGCCAAGGTGAGGAGGAACAGCGCGAGCGCCGCGGCGTTACCGGCGGCGCCGGCGGCGCGCAGCGCCGGCGCGGCGGCAAGATCGCCGGCGACGCGCACGGCGAGCGTCGCGTGCAGGAGCGCAAGCGGCGCATAGAACACCGGGTGGTAGGCGAGCCCAGTGCGCAGGACCGCAGGCGCGATGATCGGCGCATGCCCGAACACCATCGAGAAAACGAAGCCGAGGAACCACGCGTGCAGGGCGGCGTCGTACGCCGGCCGTCCGGGGAGAAACTCGGCCGCGCCGAGCGCGACGAGCGCACCGGCCGCAAGCCATGCGTAGCCGGCAAGCAGCGCCCATGCGATGTAGCCCGGCAGGCCCGTCTCGCGCACCGTGCGCCGCGCCAGGTCGTTTGCTCCGAGCCATGCCGCGAGCGCGAGCATCGCCGCCGCGAGCGGCCTCCATCCGGCGCCGGGCGCGAACGCCGCGAGCATGCAGGCGCCGAAGAGCGCGGCGGCGATCGTCGCGAACGCGAACCGCGCCGCCGGCGGGCGCGGCATGAAGCGCGACAGCTCCAGCCGCTCGCCCGCGATCGTGAGCGCGAGAAACCCGAGCCACGCCGGCGTCGCCGCCTGCGGCTCGCCGCCGGCCACGAGCGCGCCGCCCGCCGGCAGGCACGCGGCGCCGAGGGCAAGACAGGCGTTGTGCAGCTCGGGGTGACGCCGCCACAGATCGAGCGAGGCGGCGAGAAAGACGAGACCTCCGCCGGCGAGCAGAGTGCCGCCCGCCGCCGGTCCGGCGCCGAGGATCACCGCAAGTCCCGCCGATGCGCACGCCACGGGCGCCAACCACACCCAGGCGCGCCCGAGTGCGACGGCGCGCTCGATGCCGATCACCGTGCCGAAGAACGCGCCGCCGAGGAGCGGGCCGTGCAGCGCCACGGCGGGCGCCGGCGGGAACCCGATCGCCAAGCCCAGGCGCGCAAGGCCGGCCGCGACGCCGGCGACGAGGCTCGCGAAACCGCAGGCGAGGAGCGCCAGGCGCCAGGGAATCTTCATCCCTGGCGGTCTAGGCGTGCCAGCCGAAAAAGCCGCGCGCCTGCTCCGACATCCGCTCCGGCGTCCACGGCGGGTCCCAGACCATCTCGACCTCGACCTCCGCGATCTCCGGAAAGCGCGCGCGCAGTGCCTCGCGCACCGCGTCCGTGAGATAGTCGCCGAGCGGGCAGGCGGGGGAAGTCATCGTCATGCGCACCCGCGCGCGCAAGCGCTCCGCCTCGCCCTCCTCCCGCAGCGTCTCGACCCCGTACACCAGGCCGAGGTCCACGATGTTGAGGCCGACCTCCGGGTCGTTCACCTCGCGCAGCGCGGCGAGGAGCTGCTCTTCGTCCGGCATCAGTGCGGGGCGTTGCGCGCGAAGAACTCCGCGTTCGGGCAAAAGCGCAGGAAGCCGCGCCCGTCGGCCCTTTCCAGCTCCGCGCGGCACTCGGCCTTGCGGCGGCAGAAGGCGCAGCGGCGCATCGCCTCGGCAAGTTGCCGCATCTCGATTTCACCATCGAACCGATGTGCATCCACTTGCAGCCGGGCGAACGCGCGCAGGATCGGCGGCAGAGCCGGATCGCGGCTCGCGTCGCGCCACACCGCGAGAAGCGCCCAGCCCATCGCTGCGACCAGGCCGAACGTGCCTGCCGCGACCGTCATATCCGCCGCTGTGGTCATGTGGCCTCCTGGCGAGCCGTTTCGATGCGCTTACCCTACGTCCTGCGGCGAATCCCGGTTTGATCCAACTCAAGGGCCGCAAGCGTCACCGCTGCGCGGGCGAGCTTTCTGATCTTCGTCAACACCCGGGGCGCGGGGGGAGGGTATCAAGGCGCCAGTCACCTTACAGGAGCGACCGATCCATGGCACTGATGCAACTCGCGAAAGCGCAATGGCAAGCCTATTTCGATCGCGTCTCGAAAGCGCTGCCGGCCAAGAACGCGCTGATCGAGGTGGCGGGGCTCGGGCTCGGGCAGCAGTTCGAGGCCGAATGGGTTCCGCTGCTTGGGGTCACCTACGATCCCAAGGATGATGTGCTGGTGGTGGCTGTCGAGGGGCTGGAGCACCTGATCCGCCATCCGCGGCAGATCCACGTGGACCAAGAGGCGGATTCGCTGCTCAGCTTCGAAGCGGTGGACGCCGGAGGCGACCGTCACATCGTCGTGCTGAAGGACCCCTTGCGGCTGCCGCCGCCGTGAGAACATTGACCGGGATCAAGCGTCGCGCCGACGGTTGGCGCACGATTCGCGCAGGACCTACGTCGAACGCGGCCGCGCCGCCGGGGTCGGTATCGGGGAGAAATCGCGATGCGCCTTTCGATTGACGTCGCCAGCCAGGTGAGTCCGGAGCTGTCGGCGGTGATGGAGCAACTGCTCAAGGATCCCGAGATCGAGGAGCCGATCACCCTCGGCTTCGTGCGCCGCCGGCTGGCCGAAAGTCTGCCGGGCGAAGCCGAGGAGCTGGAAAAGCTGCACCCCGAAACGGAGACCGGCCGCCTGCTCGGGGAGCTGGATGCGCTCATCGGGAGGTTCACCGAGGAAGCGCCGGCCATGGACTTCGTGGCGGCCAAGGCGAGCGAGCCTCTGTCGCGCGTGATCGAGGCGGTGATGAACGACCCGAACACGACGCGGCGCCCCACGCTCGCAAAGGTGCGCGAGGCGCTGGTGGCAGGCCTCGCGGCGCGCCTGGTGGGCGAGGGTGTGATCGAGGAAGACGAGGAGGAGCCGCTGCTCCCCGAACTCGATTCGCTGATCGAGCGCTTCGGCGGCGACGCGATCGCCGAGCATTTCATTCGCTACGAGTAGCGCCGGCGCCGAAGCGCCGCGATGTGACGCGCTGCGGCCGCGCGCCCCGGCGAGCCGGCGAGCGGGCGTTCACACTACGGTGTTGCCGCATCATCCGGAGGCAGGGCCTGATGCAGGAAACCGGCGAACAACCGGAGCGGAGAAGGAAGCATTGGCGCTGGCGGCGAGGGCGCCGCCGCCACCGCGAGGTGCCGGGCGATCCGCTGGCGCGCGCCCGGGAGGTCGCCGCCGCCAAGCTCGGCATCGCGCAGTTGAGGCTCGAGCAGGAGCGGGCCCTGCGCGCGCTGCTCGAGGGACGGGATGTGCTCGCCGTGCTGCCGACCGGCTACGGCAAATCGCTGCTCTATCAGGTGAGCGCGCTGCTGCGTGATCGCCCGACGATCGTCGTATCTCCCCTCATCGCGCTGATGGCCGACCAGGAGCAGGCGCTCAGAAGGCGCCATCTGCCCGTCATCCGGCTCGACAGCAGCCTGCGCGCTGCCGAGCGCCGCAGCGCTCTGGCGCGGCTCGCGCAGGGCGGGCCGCTCGTCGTGCTGACGACGCCCGAGACGCTCGAGTCGGCGCACACCGGGCAGGCGATCGCGGCGGCGCGCCCCGCGCTGCTCGCGGTGGACGAGGCGCACTGCATCTCGGAGTGGGGCCACGATTTCCGGCCGGCTTACCTGCGCCTGGGCCGGCAGAAGCAGCGGCTCGGCGATCCGCAGGTGCTTGCGCTTACCGCCACGGCGACGCCGCGCGTGCGCGAGGACATCGTCGCGCGCCTCGCCATGCGCGAGCCGGTGCTCGTCCTCGCGCCGCCGCACCGCAGGAACCTGCGCTTCTCGGTCCGCATCGTCGAGGGCAGCGCGAAGCTCGCGGCCGCCGGCCGGCTGTTGCGCCGCCTGCCGCGGCCGGGGATCGTGTACTGCGCGACCACCGTGGAGGTGGACCGCGTGTTCCGCGCTCTGCAGCGTGCGCGCATCCCGGCCGACCGCTATCACGGCAGGATGCGCAAGGCCGATCGCGTCGCCGCGCAGGAGCGCTTCATGCGCCCGAACCGGCGCACCGTGATGGTGGCGACGAGCGCCTTCGGCATGGGCATTGACAAGCCGAACGTCCGCTACGTCCTGCACTACCAGACGCCGTCGTCGCTGGAGCAGTACGTGCAGGAAGCCGGCCGCGGCGGGCGCGACGGGCGTACCTGCCACTGCGTGCTGCTCTTCGACCCCGCCGACCTCGAGGTGCAGCGCCATCTCCTCGCCGAAGGCCGTGCCCGGCCCGACCAGCTTCGCCGCCTGGCGGCCGCATTGAAGGCCTGGGCGGGCGAGCACCGCCCGGTGAGCACCCCGGACCTGGCGCTGTCCGCGGGGGTTCCGGTCGCCGCCGCGCGCGCGCTCTGCGCGCAACTGGAGGAGTTCGGGCTGATCGAGCAGACCGCAGGCAGCCAGTGGGCGATCAAGGCCGGCCCGGAGGAGTTCGAGGCGGGCGCCGAGGACCTTGCACGCCGGCTCGACATCGCGCGCCTCGCCGACGATCGGCGCCTCGGCGCGGTGCGCGATTACGCCCGCACCCCCGAATGCCGCAGCGTTTTCCTGCGCCGCTACTTCGGCGAGCCGGACCCGCCGCGCTGCGGCGTGTGCGATCGGTGCCGAGAGGCGCCACCGCCTGGCTGAACGTGGGCGGCGCGCGATCGCCGCGCCGCCGCGCCCTGCCGTTCAGCCGTGCAGCGCCTCGTACTTCGCGCGCAGCTCCTCGGGGCTTTCGCGGTAGTCCGGATGCGGCACGATGCAGTCGGCCGGGCACACCAGCTTGCACTGCGGCTCGTCGTGCGCGCCGACGCACTCGGTGCACCGGAGCGGATCAATGACGTAGATCGGGTCGCCCTGGGAGATCGCCTCGTTCGGACACACCGGGACGCAGGCATCGCAGGCGGTGCAGGAGTCGTTGATCATCAGCGCCATGGTCGGTCCTCCGTGGTCAGGCGGCGGCGCGCGCCTGCAGCTCGGCGAGCCGCGCGTGCCGATACGCGCCCCAGAGCGCGGCGCCGATGGCGCCGGCGTAAATGGAATCGGGATGGTTGACGACTTCCAGCCCGGTGATTCTCTCGTTGACCAGCTCCTCGCGCAGCGCCGCCACGAGCCCCTCGTCGAGCGCGAGTCCGCCGGTGAGCAGCACCGTGCCCTTGGTGATCCCGGTGACCTTCAGCAGCTTGGCGATGCGCGAGGCCATCGAGAGGTGGATGCCTTTCAGGATGTCCGCGGTCGGAATTCCGCGCGAGACCATGTTGATCACGTCGGTTTCGGCGAGCACCGCGCAGATCGAGCTGACCTTCTCGGGGTTTTTCGAGGTCTTCGACAGCGGCCCGATTTCCTCGAGCGCGACCCCGAGATAGCGCGCGATGTTCTCCAGGAACTGGCCCGAGCCCGAGGCGCACTGGCTGGTCATCTTGTAGGAGAGCACCTTGCCACGCTCGTCCATGTAGATCGCGCGGCCGTTGAGCGCGCCGACGTCCACCACCGCGCGCGCGGCCGGATTGAGGAACACCGCGCCACGCGCGTGCGTGGTCATGGAGTAGAAGTGGCCGGTGGCGAACTTGACGTTCTCGCCCTCGCCGGTGGTGGCGATGTAGGCGACCTCGGCGGGGGCCAGGCCCGCCTCGCCGAGCACCTCCTCGTAGCCCTGGCGCGCCAGTTCCATCGGGTCGCGGCGGCGGATGCGCTCGCAGCGGCGCGCGAGCCACTCGGCGCCGCCGTCGCCGCGGTGGCGAAAGAGCACGGTCTTCACCGCGCCCGAGCCGATGTCAATGCCGACGGTGTGGATCATGCCGCCTCCCTGAGCTGCGCCACCTTGCCTTCCTCGGTGACCGCGCGCCAGGCGAAGGTCGCCGCGCCGAGCGCGCCGGTGTAAATCGAGTCCGGATTGATGTTGATCGTCATCTCGCCGTAGTTCTCGAAGACGAGCTCGCGCAGCGCCTTCACCGCCGCCTCGTTCTTCGCCACGCCGCCGGTGAAGGTGAACTCGTTGCGGATGCCGCCCGAGCGCGCGAGGATGGACATCGCGCGCAGCACGATCGCGCGGTGCAGGCCCGCCATGATGTCCTCGCGCTTCTCGCCGAGCGCGAGCCGGTCGCGCAGCTCGGCGCCGGCGAACACGGTGCAGGTCGAGTTGATGCGGATGGTCTTCGTGGCCTTCATCGCGAGCGGCCCCAGCTCGTGCAGGCCCATGTTCATCTCGTCGGCGATGTAGCCGAGGTAGCGGCCGCAGCCGGCGGCGCAGCGGTCGTTCATCTGGAAGCTCTCGACGATGCCGTGCGGGTCCACCTGGATCGCCTTGGTGTCCTGCCCGCCGATGTCGAGCACGGTGCGCGTGCCCGGGTACATGACGTGCGCGCCCAGGCCGTGGCAGAGGATCTCGGAGCGGATGTGCTCCTTGGAAAACGGCAGCCGCGCGCGCCCGTAGCCGGTGCCCACCACGTAGGTTTCCTCCAGCGGCGTGTCGAGCACCTCGCGGATCGGCGCGCGCACGGCGTCGGCGCGCGCCGCGGTCTCGGGCAGCGCGCGGAAGGTGCGCTCGAGCGCCGCCAGCAGGTTGCGGCGGGTGTTCGCGCCGTACACATTGTTTTCGACCGCGAGGATCGAGCGGTCGAAGACGTTGAGCAGCATGTCGTAGCGGATGCCGGCATCCTTCGCCACCTGTTCGCCGACGGCGAGGTAGCGGCTGCCGGCGATGTCGCGGAAGAAATCGCTCTTGCGCTTCGCGCCCGCAGCGAAAAGCGCAGGCGCTTCCGCGCGCAGCCGGCCGAACACTTCCGCCAGCGCCTGCGCCACGCCCGCGGCCGCCTCGCCGAAGCGCGCGGTGGCGACGTTCTTCGCGCACTCGGCTTCGAGGTCGGCGAGCTGCTCGAGGAACTGCTCCAGGCGGAAATCGCGTTCGAGCTGCGCCATGAACGCTTCCAGCGCGTCGCCGAGCGCGCCGCTTTGCGCGAGCGCGCGCCGGAACAGGGCAAAGCGCGCCGCGACCACCGCCTCCTGCTTGGCGACCGCCGCCGCGGTGTCGTAGTTCGAGCGTGAGTTGGTGATGCCGCGCCCGAGCACCTCGCGCGCCTCGTCCATCACCACCGCCTTGGTGGTGGTCGAACCGAGGTCAATGCCGATGAAGCAGCGCATGGTCAGTGCACCCCCGCCGCCAGCCTTTTCTGGCGGATCATCTGAAAGTAGCTCTCCAGCCGGTTCTTGATGTTGGCCGCCGAGAAGTAGCGCGGGTCCACCAGGTCGGACTCGATGAACGCCGCCGGCTTGCCGGTGCGCCTTTCCACCTCGCGCAGGATGAGGAGCTGGCCGGCCGAAAAGCTGTTGCAGCTCTTGATCGAGTTGATCAGCAGCCCGTCGGCGTGATAGTCCTCGATGTAGCGGCAGATCATCTCGATGCGCTGCGGGAAATTGAGGTTGGTGTAGCAGCCGAGGCAGTACTCGGCGAGGGACTCGAGCGGCCGCTGCGGGTCGTGGCGGAAGCCGAAGTCGTACACGCCGCCCACCTTGGAGTAGGTGGAGGCGACCACCACCGCGCCCTCGTCGTAGAACATCTTCCAGAAATCGCGGAAGTGGGTCCAGTTGGGCGGGCCCTCGACCACCAGGCGGTATTTTTCGCCCGGGTGGTCGCCTTCGGGCGTGATCGGCCCCTTGCCTGCGCGCATGCGCGCCTCGATCTCGGCGCGCAGCACCCGGTAATACTCGGTCGCCTCGGGCGTGCCGCGGAACGCGGTGAAGATCGGGCCGATGTAGTACACCGCGCCGAAGTAGCCGTCGATCGGGCTCGGCCGGTGCTTCGCCGTCTGCAGCACGGCGACCAGGTCCTCTTCGGCCTTCTGCGATTCCTTCAGGTACTCGCGCAGCCGGTCAATGTCGAACTTCACGCCCGAGATGCGCTCCAGCGCCGGAATCACCGTCTCCCTGAGCTGCTTGACCACGTAGTCGCGCATCGCCGGACTGATGCGCCCGTCGCCCTGATACGGCACGTGCAGCATCACGGTCTCGCCGCCGAACTTCTGCCGCACCAGCTCGAACCACTTCATGAACGTGAAGCAGCCGGTGTAGGAAAGCAGCAGCACGTCGGGGCGCGGCAGCGGCTCGCCGGTGGGGCCGATCTCGCCCTGCAGCAGCATGCCGATGTCGGCCTTGACGTAGGTGCACACGTCCTCGGACTGGCCGTCGCGCTCTGCTTCCATGACGAGCTTGCCGGAGCGCTTGCGCAGCGCGTTCTGCAGCGCGTTGGTCTCGGGCAGGCTGCGCGCGAAGTCAAAGCACATCAGCAGCTCGTTGAGGTTGCCCGGGACGAACGTGGCCGCGATCTTGCGCCCGCGCTCGCGCGCGGTGGCGAGGTCGTGGTAGTTGCGGTTGATCATCTCCTTCTGCAGCCACATCGCGTCTTCCTTGACGACGTTCTGCGGCTGCTTCGGCACGGCGGTCTTCTGCATCGCGCTGGTGGGCGTGCTCATCGGGTGCTTCCTCCTACGCGGCGTTCCACAGCTTGATCGAATCGGCGAAGGTCCCGGCCTGCTCGCGGATCGGGGCCATCTGGCCGGTGTTCTCGGCGTACTTGAAGGCGGTATAGGGGATGCCGTGCTTCGCCAGCACGTCCTGCAGCATCGGCCGCTCAAGGAGCGCCGGGTCGCAGAACGAGGGCGCGGCGAAGATGACGCCTTCGGCGCCGCGTCCCTTCACCTGCGCGAGCAGCGTCCGGCCCTTGTCCTCCTTCCTCTCGTCGTACTTCGACGAGGTCTGCGTCGAGCGGTGCAGGAACGCCTTCGCCAGCTCCTCCAGCGGAGCGCCCGTCTCCGGCACGTCGTCCACCAGCCAGCGCGAGATCAGCATGAAGTCGTCGTCCACCACGTAGCAGCCGGCCATCTCGATGGACTTGATGAGGGAAAGCGGCGGCTGCTCGCAGAACGCGCCGGTGAGCACCACGCGCGCGTTGTCGCGCTTCGGGCGTGGCGTCGCGTCGGCGGCGGCGAGGTACTCGCGCACCAGGCGCGTGTGCTCCTCGACCGGCAGCACGCACCCGGCGCGCAGCAGCAGATAGACCTCGGAGGTCGGCGCCTGCCAGGGCTGCGCGGCGCGGTAGGCGTACAGGTCGCGCACCGCGCGCCGGTTCTCGTTGTACGCCGCGATCGAGGCGCGCAGGTCGTCGTCGGTGATCGGGCGTCCGGCGAGCGCCGCCAGGTCGTCGCGCAGCCCGCGCAGCTCGTGCACGTAGAACTCGCCGCCGATCGCGTCGTCGTAGTTCTGCGGCACGTCGAAGTACTTGACGTACTTGTCCTTGAACAGGATCTGCCACATGCCCGAGAGGTTGCGGATCACGTCGCAGATCGAGGGAAAGAGCATGCCGTCGAGGCAGTCGAGCCGCCCGGTGAGACCCAGCTCCAGCGTCGAGCGCGGGATGCGGCAGATGTAGCTCTGGTAGTAGGCGTCGCCCTGGATCACCTCGAGCTGATCGCCGCCGCCGAAGATGCCCACCGGCAGCATGCCGGCGGCGTGGAGGATCTCGCGCGGAACGTAGATCGGCATGTAGCCGATCGCTTTGGCGCCCGGATGCGCCGCCTTCCACTCTCTTACGGCGTTGAAGCGCAGATCCTCGAACAGGGTTTCGCAGCGCTTGACGATGTCGGCGAGGCTCATGTCACTCCCTATCGGTTCTGGAAGCGCGGCGGGCGCTTTTCGAGAAAGGCCTGCAGGCCCTCGACCGCGTCGCGCGTGCGCATGAGGTCTTCGAGGTAGAGCGCCTCGACTTCGTCCAGGCGCGCCTTCGCCAGCTCGGCGAACGGCGCGCGCGCGGCGCGCACCGCGTAGCCGAGGGAGCTCGCGCTCTTTGCCGCGAGGTGCCGGTCGAACCAGTCGAGCGCCGCCTGCGCCGGGTCCTCGGCCACGGCGGCGGCGAGCCCCCAGGCGAGGGCCGTCTGCGCGTCAATCGAGCGGCCGGAAAAGAGCAGGTCCTCGGCGCGGCCCTGGCCGATGCGAAGCGGCAGCAGCACCGAGGCCGCGGGAGCAAAGACGCCGAGCTTCAGTTCCGGCTGCCCGAGCTGCGCGTCCGGCGCGGCGAAAAGGAGGTGCCCGGCGAGGGCGAATTCGAGGCCGCCGCCGAGGCACTGGCCGCGCGCCGCGACGAGGATCGGCCGCGGCCAGTCGAGCATGCGTCCGAGCAGCGCGTGCAGCGCGGCGAGCATCGCCGCGCAGCGCTCGGGCAGGTGCTCCTCGACGCTCGCGCCGAAGGAAAAGTGCGGCCCCTCGTGGTCCACCAGCGCGGCAACGAGCCCCGGCGAACCGGCGTGCTGCGCGAGCGCCGCGTCGAGCGCCGCGATCATCGCCGCGTCGAGCACGTTCGCCTTCGGGCGCGCAAGGCGCAGGCGCAGCAGCCGCCCTTCGCGCTCCAGCCAGACCTTGACGGGCGAGTCGGTCACTTGCGCCTCGCCTTCGGCTGGATCTCGTCGGCGAGCGGACCGACCCACGAGGCGCCCTCGGCGAGCTTCTGCCGGAGCAGCACGAAGTCCACCTCGCGGTCGTCCTTCGTGCCCTCGTTGAAGGCCGTGAAGCCGGCGCGCGCCTCGGTCATCATGTTGAGCGCGAGCCACGCCCGCGAGTCTTCCTTGTTGCGGTTCCAGGCCTCGAGCTTCGGCTTGCGCAGCTCCTCCAGCGTCTTGGTCGTGCAGTCCGGGAAGGTGAGCAGCATCTTCGCGCACAGCTCCTCCACCCTCGCGTCGAGCAGCGACAGGTCCACCGTGCCGCGCGCAAGCAGCGCCTTTGCCTCCTTCAGCGCCTCGCCGGTCTTCGGTTTGCCGAACACGAAGCGGCCGGTCTCGTCCACCACGCGGGAAGTCTCGACCAGCGGGTTGGGGACGAACTTTCCGTCCACCTTGAGCGCCGGCACGATGTCGGTGAGCAGGCCCATCCAGTACGCTTCGTGCGCCGAGAACGGCTCGCAGAGCACGCACGCGGCCATCGCGCGCTCGGCGCCCACCATCACCGGCAGGAAGTCGGTCGCGCCGCCGATCGGCGCCGAGCCGTGCTTCGGACCCGCCTGGCCGAAGCGGGCGAGGTCCTGAGCGACCGAGAAGTCGCACGCCATGCCGATTTCCTGGCCGCCGCCGATCCGCATGCCGTTGACGCGGCAGATCACCGGCTTGTCGCAGGCGAGGATCGCCGACACCATGTCGTTGAACAGGCGCATGTACTGGCGGTATTCCTGCGGCCGCCCGGCGTAGTACTCGGCGTACTCCTTGGTGTTGCCGCCGGTGCAGAACGCCTTGTCGCCGACCCCGGTGAACACGACGCAGTTGACGTCGCGGGCGTTGGAGGCGGCGCGAAACGCGTGGATGACGCCCTTTACCATCTCGGTGGTGTAGGAGTTGTACTGCTCCGGGTTGTCGAGCCAGATCCAGGCGTTGGTCAGGCCCGCGGCGGGCTTTCCGTCCGGGGTGCGCGCCGGGCGCTTCTCGAAGCGCACGCCGGGCACGACGATCTCGGCGAGGTTGTGATCCTTCAGCATCCGGGCGCCCGCCCGGGCGGCGACAGGCATGGCGGTCATCGCGTTCTCCTCCATCGGCAGGGCAAATCGGTAATAAAGTACTATATTGCCGGTTTTCGCGGGAACCGCTCCCTGCCGCGCCGCGGCGCCCGCTCTCCGGATAATCGCAGTGTTCCCCCGACGGGAGCGCGCCGGTTTGATCTAGAGCAAGGAAAGCGCTTTTCGTTGCGGCACAGTCGGCGGGCAAACGACAACGATGCCAGGCCCGTTCCCCAGCGTTTCGGTCGCGCTCGCCGGCTCCGGCGGCGCCGGCGTCATGACCGCCGGCAATATGTTGCTGGAGGTCGTCGCAGGCGCCGGTTACTACGGCCTGATGACCCGCTCCAGCGGCCCGCAGATCCGCGGTGGCGAGGCGGTCGCGATGGTACGCGCGGCGACCTTTCCGACCGACGGCCCGGATGACGCGTTCCACGTGCTCGCCGCGATTGACTGGCAGAACGTGGCGCGCTTCGCCGACGAGATCCCGCTCGGACCGGGCAGCCTGCTGGTGGGCGATCCGACGCAGGGCGAGCCGCCGGACCATTTCGCGAGAAGCGGCGCGCGGTACGCGCAGGTGCCCTTCAAGGCGCTGGCGAAGGCGATCCGCGGCGGCTGGCCGAACATGGTGGCGCTGGGGCTGCTCGGCGGCCTCATGGGGATCGGACGCGAAGCGCTGGAGGCGGCGGTGACCAAGGCGACGCGCAAGGGCGGCGAGGCGCTGGAGGCGAACCTTGCGGCGGTGCGCGCGGGCCTCGCCGAAGCCGCGAAGCTCGGCGTCTCGTTTCCGCTCGCCGCGCCGCCGGCGCGCTCGCCGCGCTGGCTGGTCACCGGCAACGAGGCGGCGGGACTCGGCGCGCTCGCGGGCGGCGTGCGCTTCGTCGCCGCCTACCCGATCACGCCTGCGACCGAACTGCTCGAATGGATGTCGCCGGCGCTCGCCAAGGTGGGCGGCACCCTGGTGCAGGCCGAGGACGAGCTCGCCTCGATCAACATGATCCTGGGCGCTTCCTACGGCGGGGTGCCGGCGCTCACGGCCACCTCCGGTCCGGGTCTTGCGCTGATGACCGAGGCGATCGGACTCGGGGTCGCCGCCGAGATCCCGATCGTGGTGGTGGACGTGATGCGCACCGGGCCTTCCACCGGCATCGCCACCAAGACCGAGCAGGCCGACCTCAATATCGCGCTCCATGGGTTGCACGGCGATGCGCCGCATGTGGTGGTGGCACCGAATTCGCTCGCCGACTGCTGCGCGGCGACGCAGTGGGCGGTAGAGCTCGCCGAAACGCTTCAGGTGCCGGCGATCGTGCTCTCGGACCAATATCTTGGCCAGGCGCGCGGGGTGGTCGAGCGCCCCGACTGCCGCGAAAGCGGGCCGATGCGACTGGTTGCGCCTGCAAACGGCGCCGGCTATCGGCGCTACACGGTGACGCCGTCGGGCGTCTCGCCGATGGCGATCCCGGGTACGCCCGGGGTGACCTACACCGCGGATGGCCTGGAGCACAACGAGCGCGGCACGCCGTCGTCGCTTGCCGCCGACCATCTCGCGCAACTGGAAAAGCGCGCGCGCAAGCTCGCCGGCTTCGACTGCGGCGAGCGCTGGGCGAGCGTCGAGGGCGAGGGCGATCTGGCGGTCGTCACCTTTGGCTCCCCGACCGCGGCGGTGCGCGAGGCGCTCGCGCGCGCGGCCAGGGACGGCGTGCGGGCACGGCTGGTTTCGATCCGGCTCCTATCCCCGGCGCAGCCGGCCCGGCTTGCGCGGGCGCTCGCGGGCGTACGGCGCGTGCTGGTGGTCGAGCAGAATCACAGCGGCCAGTTTCTGCGTTACCTGAGTTCGGCGTACCAACTGCCGGGGGAGGTCGAAAGCCTGCGCCGACCGGGCCCGCTGCCCTTCCGGCCGGGAGAGATCCACCAACGCCTCGTCGAGTGGGCCCGAGCATGAACGCACCCGACACCGCGGCGCTCACGCCGCAGAGCTTCAAGTCCGACATCAAGCCTGTCTGGTGCCCCGGATGCGGCGACTTCAGCGTGCTCGCCGGCATCACGCGGGCGCTCGCCATGCTTGGGCTGCGACCCGAGCAGGTGGCGATCGTCTCCGGAATCGGCTGCTCCTCGCGCATTCCGGCCTACACGAACTGCTACGGCTTTCACGGCGTGCACGGGCGGGCGCTGCCGGCGGCCACCGGCCTCAAGATCGCGCGCCCCGACCTCACCGTGCTCGTCGCCGGCGGCGACGGCGACGGCTACTCGATCGGGGGAAACCACTTCCTGCACGCTTGCCGGCGCAACGTGGACCTCACCTACATCGTGATGGACAACCATGTGTACGGCATGACCAAGGGCCAGCCTTCGCCGACCACCGAGCCGGGCTGGTCCTCGAAGCTCGCTCCCGGCGGCACCGGAGTGCGCGAGTTCCATCCGCTCGTGATCGCCCTCGCCTCCGGAGCGAACTTCATCGCACGCGGTTTTTCGGGCGACCCGAACGGTTGCGCGCGGCTGATCGCCGAGGCGGTGCGCCATCCGGGCTTTTCGTTCGTCGAGATCCTCTCGCCGTGCGTCACCTTCCGGCCCGATCAGAGGGCGTGGAAGGACCTCGTGCGCCCGGCACCGGTCGCCCCGACCGACGACCCGGCGCGCGCCGCGCGGCGGTTGATGACCGACGACGGATTCAATCTCGGCGTTCTCTACAAGGGCAATCGGCCGGCCTACGCGCCCGCAGGCGCGCGCCGCGCGCCGCTCGCGGAGCTGGCGAAGGAGTTCGAGGTATGACGGGCAGCAGCCGCAAGGCGAAGAATTCGCGCGCGCAGGAGCCGCGGCGCCGGCCGGCGAGCAAGGCGCGCGAAGAATTCATGGCGCGGGCGTACGCGATGGAGAGGGATGCGGCCGAGCGCTACACAGAGTTCGCCGACCAGATGGAGGTGCACAACAACCCCGAGGTGGCGAAGCTCTTCCGGCAGCTCGCCGAGATCGAGGGCCTGCACGCGAAGCAGATCCTGGAGGAAATGGGCTGGCCGCAGATGCCGCCGCCGGTGTACGCGCTGCAATGGGAGGCGCCCGAGCCGCCGGAGACCGCGCCGGTGACCGAGTTGCACTACCGCATGCAGCCCTGGCATGCGCTTGCGCTCGCGCTCAGAAACGAAGAGCGCGCCGAGAAGTTCCTCGCCAGCGTCGCGCGCTCGCCGAAGAGCCCGCCCGAGGTGCGAAAACTCGCCGCCGAGATGGCCGAGGAGGAGCGCGAGCACCAGCGGCTCATTCGCGAATGGATGGCGCGCGTGCCGCCGCCCGACCCGGACTGGAGCCGCGACCCGGATCCGCCGTTCCTTGGCGACTGACGGGCGCCCGCAGGGGCGCTACCGGCAGACGAGCGCCGGAATTTTCGAGTGCGTGAGCACTTTCCGGGTCTCGCTGCCGAGCAGTATGCCGGCGAGCCCCTTGCGCCCGTGCGAGGCCATGACGATCAGGTCGCAGCGGTGCGCGCGTGCAACGCGTAGGATGTCCTTCCACGGCTCGCCGCCCACCACGGAAACCGCGCGCACCGACTCTCCGAGGCTGCGGGTTTCGCGGGCGAAGGTGCGCAGGCAGCGATCGGCGGCGCGCTCGATCTCGCGCCGAAAGCCGGGCATCGCCGCGATCGCGGCGCGGCGCGGAACCTCCAGGTAGGCGGCGACGATGTGCAGGCCGGTGAGGCGCGCGCCGCACGCCTTCGCCAGCGCCGCGGCGACGCGCACCGCCCGCAGCGACAGGCGCGAACCGTCGGTCGCGACCAGGATGTGGCGGGGCGCGCCGGGCGCGCGCATCAGCGGCAGACCAGCACCGGAATCTTCGAGTGCGTGAGGACCTTGGTGGTTTCGCTGCCCAGCACCAGCGCCTCCAGCCCCCTGCGCCCGTGCGAGGCCATGACGATGAGGTCGCACTTCTTCGCTTTTGCGGTGCGGATGATCGCCTTCCACGGGCTGTCGTGCGCCGTCACGATGCGCCGGGGCGAAAGGCCGGCGCCGCGCGCCTCCCTGTCGAGCACTGCAAGGGCCTTATCCGCTTCGTGCTGCATCATCTCGTCCCAGCGCTTCTGCGTGATCTCGGGCACGTACACCGCCGCCTCGCCGTAGAGCGGCGGCGCGTAGGGTGCGGTGACATACAGCCCGGTAAGTGTGGCGCGGGTCGTCTTCGCAAGCGCCACCGCCATGCGGATCGCCCGCTTCGAGAGCGGCGAGCCGTCGGTGGGGACGAGGATGTGCTTGAACATGGGCGAGTCTCCTTTCAGCGGCAACGATAGCGGGGGGGCGCGCTCCGCGCTTGACCTGTATCAAAGGCGCCGGTCAATCGCGCAGCACGATCGGCTCGGGCGCCTCGCCCGGCGCGAGCACGCGGCCGATGATCGCGGCGCTGCGGTAGCCGAGGGCGCGCAGTCGCGCGACGCAGGCGGCGGCGCGATCGGCCGGAACGCTGGCGAGCAGCCCGCCCGCGGTCTGCGGGTCGAAGATGAGCGGGTAGCGAGGATGCCTCGCCATCTCGGCCTGGTTGCGCAGCGCGCGGCGCAGTCGCACGTTGGCGGGCTGAAGCGAGCTGAGAATTCCGGCGGCCGCGGTTTCCTCGGCGCCTTCCAGCACCGGCAGCGCCCCGAGATGGATTTCGGCATCCACCCCGGAAGGTCGCGTCATCTCGACCAGGTGCCCGAGCAGGCCGAAGCCGGTGAGGTCGGTGCAGGCGCTCGCGCCGTGCTCGAGCAGGCAACGCGCCGCGAGGCGGCTCGACTGGCACATGGATTCGAGCGCGGCGTCAATCCAGCGCCCGCGCGCCGCAAGCCGCATGTGCGCGGCGAAGAGCGTCCCGGTGCCGATGGGTTTGGTGAGGATGAGCGCGTCGCCCGGCCGCATGCCCGCCTTGCGCAGCACCCCGCGCAGGTCCTCGTCCACGAGGCCGTTCACGGCGAAACCGAGCGCAAGCTCGCGTCCTTCGCCGGTGTGGCCGCCGATGAGCGCGCAGCCGGCTTCGTTCAGCACCTCGACCGCGCCCGACATCATCTGAAAGAGCACGTCCTCCACCTTCGCCTCCAGCCCCGGCGGCACGGTGACGATCGAGGCGGCCGATTGCGCCTCGCCGCCCATCGCGAAGATGTCTCCGAGCGCGTGATTCGCGGCCACCTTGCCGAAGACGTACGGGTCGTCCACGAAGGCGCGGAAGAAGTCCACCGAGTGCACCAGCGCCTTTCCCGGCGGCACGCGCACGACCGCCGCATCGTCGGGCGAGTGCAGGCCGATCAGCACGTCGGCGCGCTCGATCGGGTGCAGCGCCCCGAGCGCGCGCTCGAGGACGGTGGCGCCCACCTTCGCGCCGCAGCCGCCGCAGCGCATCGCGAGCGCCGAGATCGCCTGCGCCGCCTCCTCGCCTTCGAGCGCGAGGGCGGGGTGGCTCTGCGCGGGCGGCGCGTCCCGCATCGGCGGCAGGTCGGAGAACTTCGCCATGAAGCGCCGGTCTATCCAGTTCTTCCAGCGCCACACCCACGCCCCTTCGAGAAAGAGCGCGCCGCGCGAGGCGACCGCGGACTTGTCGCCGGTGCTGATCAGCGCGAGAAACCGCCGCTGCGGGCGGTAGCGCGCAAGCGGCCGGCCCTCGACGGCGCGGCGCAGATTCTCGGCGAGCGGCGGGCCCATACGCACCGCGTAGACACCCGCCTTCTCCAGCGTGTGGCCGGTCATCGAGGCGACGTCTCCGGCGGCGAAGATGTCGGGGTCGGTGACGCTCTGCAGCGTGTCCTCGACCCGGATGAAGCCTTCTTCGTCCAGCGCAAGGCCGGCCTGTGCGAGCCACGGCGCGCCCGCGGCGTGCGTCACCCACACGACCTCGTCGGCGGCGATCGTCTCGCCGGCGGCGGTGTGCAGCCGGCCTGGCTCAAGGCGCGTCACCTCGGCGCCCAGATGCAGCGCGATCCCGCGCGCGGCGAGCGTGCGCATGAACGCACGACGCACCGCGCCGTTGTGCGTCGGCAGGATCTGCGGCCCGGCCTCCAGCAGGTGGAAGGCGAGCGCGGCCGGATCGCGCCCCAGCGCGGCGAGTTCGTTGCGCAGGCGGTACTGCATCGCGAGCGCAAGCTCCACGCCGCCGGCTCCGCCGCCCACGATCGCGATGCGCGTCTGGCCGGGGTGACGCCGCACGCGCTCCAGCAGCGCGAGCCAGCGCTCGTTGAAGCTGTGAATGGGCTTGACCGGCACCGCATGTTCCTGCGCTCCCTCGATGCGGCTCATGCGCGGGGTCGAGCCGATGTTGATCGAGAGCTTGTCGTAGGCGACCGGCGGTCGCCCCTTGCACATCACCTTCTTTTGCGCGCGGTCAATGCCGACCGCCTCGTCGTGAAAGAAGCGCGCCCCGGCGAAGGCGGCGAGGCGGGCGAGATCTATGTGGACTTCGTCGTAGGAATAGTGGCCGGCGATGTAGCCGGGCAGCATCCCGGAATACGGGGTGTGCGTGTCGCGGCAGATCACGGTGAGGCGCACGCCCGGCACCGGGCGCATGCCGAAACGCCTGAGCACGGTGACGTGGCTGTGTCCGCCGCCCACGAGCACGATGTCGCGCAGGACCGGCTGATCGGAGACCTTCATCGGGAGGCGATCGCTGGGTGAGCCGGCAACTTAGCAAAAATCGCCGGCGCCCGCGCGCGGGCGCTTGTTCAGCCCGGTCGTCCGTCGAGCCGGGGACGGGTGAGGATGGGAAAGAACGCGATCGTGAACAGGGCGAACGCCGCCGACCATAGCGCCGCGGCGAGCGACACCGAGGCGACGTACCAGCCGGGGACCGCGAGCGGCATCAGCACCCGCACCGCGGCGGCGGCCTGCACCAGAAGATAGGCGGCGACCTCCATGGGGCCGGCGACGAGCGGCCGCGCGGTGTGGCCGCGCGCGGTGCGCGTCATCATGCCGAGCGTGAGCCCGCCGATCGCGCCGACGGTGAGCGCGTGGGTGGCGAGCACCGCGGGCGCGAGGCCGAGGCCGGCCAGGCCGCGCAGCGCAAGGTGCACGACGATCCAGCCATAGGACAGATGCAGGATCCAGAGGATGGGACGGCCGCGCGTCGCGAGCGGCGCCCAGAGCGCGAGCCGCGCCGCGTGCGCCGCCGCCGCGGCGAGCGCGACCACGGCAGCGAGCAGCTCCGGCGCAGCCGCTTCGGCGGCGACGCCGAGCGCATCCAGGGCGATCAGCGCGAGGATCGAGCCGAGCGCGGCGCGCTCGATCGCCGCGACGCGCCGCGCCCCGGCGCCGGCCACGGCGTTGTTGGTGAAGGCCGGCACCACCCGGCCGGCCATCACCGCCATGATGAAGAGCACCAGATCGAGTCCGATGGCGAGCGCCGCGCGCGGCCACGCCTGAAGCGCGAGGCCGGCGGCGCCGAGCGCGAGCATCAGCGCGATGAAGAAGTAATTGCGCCGATTGCCGCTCGCCACGAGCGGCCGCCCGATGCCCCACGCGACCGCCACGGCGAAGGCCATCCCGGCCCATCCCGCCGCCTGCAGCGAAACCGGCGCGAGGACGCGTGCGGCGACCCAGAGCGCCGCCACGCCCGCGAGCGCCGTTCCCGCAGGCGTCGGCCGCCCGGTCCAGTTGCGCACCGCGGTGAAGAGGAACCCGGCGATCACCGCGAAGGCGTAGCCGAACAGCATCTCGTGCGCGTGCCACAGCGGATTGCCACGCGGCAGGACGCCGCCGTATTGCAGCGCCCAGAGCGGCACTGCCGCCGCCGCGTACGCGCCGGCGAGGAGATAGAACGGCCGGAAGCCGAGGCTGAACAACGCGAACCGGTTCCGGTCTGCGACCGGGACCGGTTCTAGTACGCGATGCATTGTTCGCAGAGGGTCCCGCGCACGTCCCGGCGCAGGTGGGCTTGGCGCAGGGCGACGAACGGCGGCGAGTTCCACGCCTCCATGAACGACTGCCGGTTGAGATCGCCCATTGTCCAGTTGGCGGTGGCGTCGAAGCAGCAGGCCGAGAGCTTGCCGTCGGCGGTGACGTGGCCCTCGGTGAACGCCGACCAGCAGGGCAGCGGTGGGCGCAGCGCCCCGAGCCGGCCCTGATTGCCGGCGGTGGGCCGGAAACCCAGCTCCTTCTCGCGCTGCGTCGCGAACGAGCCCATCGAATATAGCGGCAGCCAGTAGTGCTCATCCACGTAGGGCAGCACCCGCTCCTTGAGCAGCGCCTGCATGCGCTCGAACTGCTCGCCGTCGTAGCGGATCGAGGAGGCGTACAGGCCGGTCGCGTAGCCGCCGCGGCGGCGCACTTCGGCAGCGGCGGCGATGTTGTCCAGCGCGCGCCGGAAAAGCTTCCCGGAGACGCCCATCACGCGCTCGAACTGCGCCTCGTCGGTGGCGTTGACCGACCACTTGAGAGAGTCCAGTCCCGCCTTCATGCACTCCTCGACCGCCTCCGGGAACGCCATCGAGGCATTGGAGGTGAGAAAGACGTACGGCATCGCGATCTCGCGCTTCAGGTACGCGATGCAGTCCACCAGCAGCCGCGGGTTCATGAATGATTCGCCGAGGTAGAACACGCCGATTTCCTCGACGCCCGCCGCGCGCATCTCCCGGGTGATGCGCTTGAAGAGCGCGAAGTCCATGTCCCACTTCGGCTGCTCTTCACGCGTGCGCAGGGCGCAGAACCCGCAGCGGTAGTTGCAGCGCGGGGAAATCTCGATCTTGACGCTGCACGGCGCCGGCAGCACCGCCTGCATGCGCTCGGGCGGAATCCGGGTGATGTGGTCTATGCGGTCGGTGATGCTGCCCATGCGCCGATCGTGCGCCGGGGTGCCGCAGCGCGGTTTGATCAAGATCAAGGCCGGCGGTAAGGTGCGGGCATGAAGACCACACTGGTTCCCGGACTTTCCTTTACGCGCCACCTCGTCGTGGACGAGGCGCGCTGCATTGCGTTCATGGGCCGCGAAGGCATGGTGTACGCGACGCCGTGGATGGTGAGCGACATGGAGTACGCCTGCCGCGAGTTTCTTCTCGCGCACCTCGATCCCGGCGAGGATTCGGTCGGCGCACACGTCTCGATTGACCATCTGGCGGCGACCCCGCTCGGCATGGAGGCGACGCTCCAGGCGCGGGTGGCGCGGGTCGAAGGCCGGCGCGTCACCTTCGAGTTCAGCGTGCGCGACGAGGTGGAGGAATGCGGCCGCGGCACGCACGTGCGGGTGGTGGTGGACGGCGCCAGAACGCGCGAGCGCCTCGCCGCCAAGCGCGCGAAGGCCGCGAACCGGAAGCCGTAGAATCGCCCTTTCAACCATGCGGTTCGCACTCGTGCTCGCGCTCGTCGCGGCCACGGCGCTCGCGCAGGCGCCGAAGGACGCCGGCAAGGGCGCCGCGGCGAAAGCCCCGCCGCCGATGCCGGTGAAGGCGGCGCCGGCGCGCGTCGCGCCGGCGGTGGACGAGGCGGTCGCGGTGGGCACGCTGCGCGCCGACGAGTCGGTGATCGTGCGGCCGGAGATCGCCGGGCGCATCGCCGAGATCCGTTTCGCCGAGGGCCAGCGCGTGGCGCGCGGCGCGCTGCTCGCCACGCTCGATGCCTCCGAGGTGAAGGCGCAGCTTGCCTCGGCGATGGCGCAGGCGAAGCTCGATGCCCAGCGGCTGGAGCGCGCCGAGGACCTGTACCAGAAGAACTTCATCAGCCGGCAGGCGCTGGACGAGGCGCGCTCGAACGCCGCGCGTTCGGCGGCGCTGGTGCGCGAGGTCGAGGCGAAGCTCGCCAAGACCGAGATGCGCGCGCCGTTCGCCGGCGTGGTGGGACTGCGCCAGGTGAGCGAGGGCGCAGTGGTCGCCGCCGGCACCGACATCGCGCGGCTGGAGAAGATTGACCAGCTCAAGCTCGATTTCCGCGTGCCCGAGTCGTTCGTCTCGCGCCTGCGCGCCGGACAGCCGGTGAAGGTGGCGGTGGATGCATGGCCCGGGCAGGCGTTCGGCGGCACGGTGTACGCGCTCGAGCCGGCGGTGGACGAGGCGACGCGCACGGTGCTCGTGCGCGCGCGCATCGCCAATCCCGAGTTGAAGCTTCGGCCCGGCATGTTCGCGCGCGTGACGCTGCAGCTCGGCGCGCGCGAGCACGCGATCTGGATTCCGGAGCAGGCGGTGGTGCCGCGCGGGCAGGACGCCTTCGTCTATCGCGTCGCCGACGGAAGAGCGGACCTCGTCAAGGTCCAGCTCGGCATCCGGCGCCCGGGCGAGGTCGAGGTGCTCGCCGGACTCGCCCCGGGTGACCTCGTGGTCACCGACGGCACGCTGCGGCTTTTCCCCGGCGCGCCGGTGACGCTGATGCCGGGCAAGCCCGCCGCCGCGGCGCCCGAGCGGAAGGGGTAGCGCGTGCAGCTTCCCGAGCTCTGCATCCGGCGCCCGGTGTTCGCGACGGTGATGAGCCTGCTCATCGTGCTCCTCGGCGTGATCGCCTTCCAGCGCCTGTCGGTGCGCGAATATCCGAAGATAGACACGCCGGTGGTGTCGGTGCGCACCGTGTACAAGGGCGCCAGCCCCCAGGTGATCGAGTCGCAGGTGACGCAGCCGCTGGAGGACGCCCTTTCGGGCATCGAGGGCGTGAGGACGCTCAAGTCGGTGTCGCGCGAGGAAGTGTCGCAGATCACTGTCGAGTTCGTGATCGAACGCAACGTGGACGCGGCGGCGAATGACGTGCGCGACCGCGTGGCGCGGGTGCGGGCGCAATTGCCGCAGGCGGCCGACGATCCGGTGGTGTCCAAGATCGAGGCCGACGCGCAGGCGATCCTGTGGGCGCGGCTTTCTTCCGACCGCCACGACGCGCTCGCGCTCTCGGACTACGCCGACCGCTTCGTCGCCGACCGCCTGAAGACGCTGCCGGGAGTCGCCACGGTAATCATCGGCGGCGAGCGTCGTTATGCGATGCGGCTGTGGCTGGACCGCGACCGGCTCGCCGGCTACGGCCTCACCCCGCAGGACGTGGAAAACGCGCTCCGGCGCCAGAACGTCGAGATTCCGGCCGGCAGGATCGAATCGGCCGAGCGCGAGTTCACCGTGCTCACCGAGGCGGACCTGCGCACCGTCGAGCAGTTCAACGACATGATCCTCGCCGAATCGCGCGGCTACCCGGTGCGGCTGCGCGATGTCGGGCACGCGAGCCTGGGCGCGCTCGACGAGCGCAACGTGGTGCGCGTCAACGGCAACCCGGCGGTCGGGCTCGGGGTGGTCAAGCAATCCACCGCCAACACGCTGGAGGTGGCGCGCGCGGTGAAGGCGGAGCTTGCGCGCATGCAGCAGACGCTGCCGGCGGGCATGACGCTCGCGGTCGCGTTCGATTCGTCGGTCTTCATCGAGCATTCGATCGCGGCGGTGTACCGCGCGATGGGCGAGGCGGTGCTGCTCGTGGTGCTGGTGATCTTCCTGTTCCTGCGCTCGCTGCGCGCGACGCTGATTCCGTTCGTCGCCATCCCGGTGTCGCTGGTGGGGGCGGTGTTCGTGCTGTACCTGTTCGGCTTCACGATCAACGTGCTAACGCTGCTTGGTCTGGTGCTCGCCATCGGCCTGGTGGTGGACGACGCGATCGTGGTGCTGGAGAACTGCCACCGCCACGTCGAGATGGGCAAGCCCCCGCTGGCGGCCGCGGTGGAGGGCTCGCGCGAGATCGCGTTCGCGGTGGTCGCGATGTCGCTCACGCTCACCGCGGTGTTCGCGCCGGTGGCGTTCGTTCCGGGTAACACCGGGCGGCTGTTTGCCGAGTTCGCGTTGACGGTCGCCGCGGCGGTGGCGGTGTCCGGCTTCGTCGCGCTGACGCTCACGCCGATGATGTGCTCGCGCATTCTGCGCGCTCACGAGCGCCACGGCGGCCTGTACCTGGCGATGGAGCGGTTCTTCCACGCCATGATCGCGGGCTACCGCAGGCTGCTTGCGCGCGCGCTCGGCGCGCGCGCCCTGGTGGGCGCGGCATTCGTCGCCGTGTTCGCGGGCACCGTGTGGGTGTACACCACGCTCAAGGACGAACTGTCGCCGCTGGAAGACCGCGGCTTCTTCATCACCCTGGTGCTCGCTCCCGAGGGCGCCTCGATTGACTACACCGACCGCTACATGCGCGAGATCGAACGCATGTTCGCCGGGGTGCCGGAGATCCGCTCCTACTTCACCGCGGTCGCGCCGGGGCTGGAGCGGCCCAATCCGGTCAACGTCGGCATCGCGTTCGTGCAGCTCGCGCCGTGGGACGAGCGCAGCCGCAAGACGCAGCAGATCACGGCGGAGCTGGCGCCCAAGATGTTCGCCCAGCTCCCCGGCGTGCTCGCCTTTCCGGTCAATCCGCCCTCGCTCGGCCAGAGCTTCCGCAATCCGCCGGTGCAGTTCGTGATCCAGGCCAACTCCTACGAGGACCTGGAGCGCATGACGAACGCGCTGCTGGCGCGCGTGCGCCAGATCCCGGCGGTGGCGAACGCCGACGTGGACCTGCGCCTGAACAAGCCGCAGCTCGCGGTGGGCATAGACCGCGACAAGGCGGCGGTGCTCGGCATAGACGTCGAGGCGATCGGGCGCACGCTCGAGACGCTGCTCGGCGGCCGGCAGGTGACGCGCTTCAAGCGCGAAGGCAAGCAGTACGACGTGATCGTGCAACTGGAGGCGAAGGACCGCGACACGCCCGCCGACCTCTCGGCGATCGCCGTGCGCGCAAGGGACGGGCGGCTGGTGCAGCTTTCCAACCTGGCGCGCGTGCGCGAGACGGTGGGCCCGAAGGAGCTGAATCACTTCAACCGCCAGCGCGCCGCGGTTCTTTCGGCCAACGTCACCCCCGGCTACACGCTCGGCGAGGCGCTGGAGCAACTGGAGGCGGCGGCGCGCGAGGTGCTGGACGCGAGCGCGCGCACCGCGCTCGACGGGCCGTCGCGCGAGTTCCGCGAATCGGGCCAGGCGCTCGCTTTTGCGTTCCTGCTCGCGCTCGCCTTCATCTACCTGATGCTCGCGGCGCAGTTCGAGAGTTTCCTCTCGCCCTTCATCATCATGCTCACCGTGCCGCTCGCCTCGTTCGGCGCGCTCGCGGCGCTGAAACTCACCGGCGGCACGCTCAATGTCTATTCCAAGGTCGGCCTCATCATGCTGATCGGCCTGATCACCAAGCACGGCATCCTCATCGTCGAGTTCGCCAACCAGTTGCGCGCGCGCGGCATGGCGACGCGGCAGGCGGTGCTGGAGGCCTCCGCCCTGCGGCTGCGGCCGATCCTGATGACCACCGGGGCGATGGTGCTCGGCTCGCTGCCGCTTGCGCTCGCCACCGGCGCCGGGTCGGAAGCGCGCCAGCCGATCGGCTGGGTGATCGTCGGCGGGCTGGCGCTGGGCACCGTCTTCACGCTGTTCGTCATCCCGGTCGCGTACACGCTGCTGGTACGCGAGCGCCGGCCGCAGCCTGCAGGAGAGCCGGTTGCTGCTGCAAAATGACACGGCGCTGGTGACCGGCGCTGCCGGCGGCATCGGCCGCGCGATCGCGCAGGCGATCGAGACCGAAGGCGCGCGCGTGATGCGCGCCGACCTGGGCGAGGCGGACCTCTCGCGGCCGGGGGAGGCGCTGCGCCTTGCCGAGGCGGCGATCGCGGCGCTCGGCTCCGTTTCGATCTTCGTGCACGCCGCGAGCCCGCGGCGCGAGGAGTCGCAGACCGCGCTCGCGGTGACCGAAGCCGAGTGGCGCGAGATGCTCGAGGTGAACCTCAATTCCGGATTTCTGCTCGCGCAGGCGCTCGGCCGGCACATGCGGGAGCGCGGTATCCGCGGCCGGATGCTGTTCGTCACGTCGCTGTATGCGCACTCGCCGCGCAACCTGCCGCATTACAGCGCAGCCAAGGCCGGGCAGACGATGGTGGTGAAAGAACTTGCGCGCGCGCTCGGGCCCTGCGGGATCCGTGTCAACGCGATCGTGCCGGGCGCTGTGCCCGGGGCCGGTTTTCGCGGCTCGCCCGACCTGGTGAAGAAAATTCCGCTCGGCCGTCTCGGCCGCCCGGAGGACATCGCGCCGATGGCCGTCGCGATCCTGTCGGAAAAATACGGCGCCTACATGACCGGGGCGTCGGTGGTCGTGGACGGCGGCATCGCGCTGTACAACTGGCTGGAGGCACGCACATGAGCGCGCAGGCAAGACCGAAGTATCGGGTGCGCCCCTCGGACGTGACGCCGTATTCGCCGGCGAACCATACGGGAACGCGCAACTTCCGCCTGATCGGCCCGGAGACCGTCGGCGCGAGGAACGTCGAGGTGCTCGTGGGCGAGATCGAGCGCGGCAAGGGCGCGCTCGCGCACGCGCACCCGGGCATCGAGCAGGTGTGCTACCTGCTGGAGGGCGAGGCGCACGTCGAGGTCGCGGGTGAGAAGTTCGAGCTGAAGCCGGGCGAGGCCTGCTTCTTTCCGGCCGACGCGATGCACCTTTTCATCGTCACGAGCGAGCGCGCGAAAGTGCTCGTGATCTACTCGCCGCCCTACGGCGAGGATCCGGCGCGCGTTCGCCGGCCGGGGTAGGCGGCGAGCGGGGCGGGCGTTTTCTCGACGCGGCGATTGCCGGATCGCAGCGGTCCGGGTGAATGGCGGGCTTACCGCATCCCGCCCAGCACCGCCGGGTACTGCGCCGCGGGTTCGCGCTTGCCCGTGGAGTAGATGAACCGCCTGATCCAGTGCACGTAGGCTCCCTCGGTCCGGCGGCTGTAGTGATTCCGCCGAATCGCCTCGTGGACCTGCTCCAGCAGCCGCGGCCGCCTCGGCCCGTCCGGAGCAGTCCCTTCAGAGCTGTTTGATTGGTCGGACATCCCCTCCCTCCTCGCAGCCTATCGTGGACATTCCTGCGTGCTTCGCAGCCCGTCCTGGCCGCTTCGCGCACTACGCGGTCATGAGCGCATGATTTACGGGGAAGGATGACAACCGGCATCCGCCGGGTGTCTAATGAGCTCGCATTTCGGGAGCTCACCATACGTTGGGTGCCACTGACCTGCCACAGGAATGGCGACGGCGCTTGAAGAGCTTCGTAAGTTCAATCTCGTGGGAAGCCATGCCGTGGTGCCCGCGAGGTTTACGGTAACGGCGGCAAAATCTGAAGAAAGGGGACTGTAGAAATGAAGACGATCTTTCGGCTGCTTACTTGTTGCTCCCTGTACGGAGTGTCGTTTCTCTGTATGGCACAGACTGCAAGTCCCGGGACTGATTTAATCCTTGTCCGGACGTCAGCAAAGAGTCCCAGTGAAGTGGTGGATGCAATCAAGGCGCATGCTGATACAAAAAAGTGGGTCTACATGGGTGCCAATTCCGTCAAGCCAAAGCAGGGTGAAGTAACCATGGTGAAGGTCTGCATTCCCCAAGTAGGGGGAATACTGTGGCCGGTTGGATTGCATCTGAGTGCCCTATTGCCTTGCGGGAACGTCGGTGTCTACCAGAAGCAAGGGGGAGCGGAAGTTGCGATGTTGCATCCGCGCTATATGCAGATTCTCTATCCACACCCCGAGGTAGAAAGAGCGGTCGGTGTAGCCACGCCGCTTCTTATGGAGATGCTCGACGCGATCGCGAAGTAGGATTTGCGCTGCATCAGGACGCTTGCGATGCCGCCCAACAGCACAATCGAGAAGGGCGTGCGCAAGAGCGGCGCGTGCCTCTCATTGTGAACGTTGGGCAGCATAGAAAAGGAGAGACACATTGGACGAGTACCAAGCGCTGGATCAACAAATGCGTGAGTGCCGCAAGTGCGAAGGCATTCTCGCTAAGAAACCTGTCGATCCCATAAACAGCGATGAGACGGTCAAACCCAAGGCAATCGTGACGGGGATTCGTCCCAAGCCAATCATGCTGATCGGGCAGGCACCCGGATTGAAGGAGTACGAGACGGGAAAGCCATTTCAAGGCGACGCGGGCCAAGGCATACGTGCAGTGCTCGCCGATTGTGGTGTTTCAGCGGCCCGGTTCTCAGAGCTGGTGTACACGTCCGCCGTGGTCAAGTGCTTTCCTGGCAGCAAGAAGATCGCGAATCGCGGGCGACCGGGGTTCCGTCGAGAAGACGAAGTTCCTTCTAGAGCGATGGTCGAAAACTGCCGACCATTCTTCGAGCGGCAGATCGCTCTTGCGAACCCCAAGCTCCTTTTACTCTTGGGCTCGTTTCCGCTCAAGGCTTACCTCCGCCTCCGAGATCGTGCCGGCGAGGATCCAAGACTTGAGAACTTTGTAGGGCGCATCGAAGAGTGGGCGCACCGAAAGGTGATCTTCCTTCCGCACACATCGGGTACGTCCCGTTGGCTCAACGACCCAGCGAATGGAGAGTTGTTCACAAAAGCGAAGGCATTGCTGCGCCGTGAAATTGCGAATGTGGTCGCATAGGGGATGCTGCCCAACCATCTGGTGCACCGGACGCGCGCGAGCGCGCGCCGCTCACCGAAACGTTGGGCGTCTGAAGAGAAGTCATGCGGAAGGTAGTGATCGCACGTCTTTAAGGGAGGGAGCCGATGGCCGCATACGTGATCTTCGATGTTGATATCCGTGATTCCAATCGGTATCAGGACTTCATGACAAAGGTGAAGCCCGCACTCGCCGAAGCCGGTGCCCGCTATCTGGCTCGTGGCGGAGCGCACAAGGTCTACGAAGGCGACTGGAGTCCTCGCCGAATCGTGCTTCTCGAATTTCCGTCTGTCGCTGCATGGGAGTCTTTCTACTACGGCCCGGTGTATCAAGGGCTCAAGTCAATTCGCGACGAATGCAGTTCCGCGCGTCTCGTGAGCGTGGAGGGCTTTGCCGCGTGACCAGCGCTTCCCCGGCGAGGGAGAAGCAGATGCGCAACAACGCCTTGCAGCCGACCACCGCGAGCGCCCTTCCTTTCTCGGCGGCGGCTGAAGGCGAGCGTTAGCAGTCACGAGAGCATGCGTCAGCGCTTGCTCGATGTCGGTTTTCGGGAAGTGGGGGCGTGGAAGCTCGATGGTCAGCGGCCGTCGTACTCGTTGGAGGCGGAGGCAACGTCATACAACGTCCTGTACGCCTTCGTGCAGGACGACGAGATCCTTTACATCGGGAAAACGACCATCCCGCTTCGGGACCGGATGTACCAGTATCAAAGGCCCGGCCCTTCTCAACGCACGAACATCCGTGTCAACGAGCTGCTCACGGGGCTCCTTTCCGAGGGAAAGCGCGTGGACATCTACGCTTTGCCGGACGACGGAAGCATGACGTACCGCGGCTTCCACTTGAACCTGGCGGCCGGGCTTGAAGACAGCCTCATTCGAGACCTGCGCCCGAAATGGAACAAGGCGGGAACTTGACTGCTAACAGCCCGGCCCACGCGGACGCCAACCCTCCCCCGAATTAGTTGACACTTCGGGCCAACAGCTCGGGGGTGTGTTGTGGCAAGGGCAGGCGCTCGCAAGATCGCCATATGCGGCATCGGTTCAAGGCGACTGCGGGAAGCTGAGCAGTCTGCCTGGTGTGTTGATCAAGGAGGTGGCTGAGGCGCTGGAGGTTCACCCGTTCATGCTTTCGCCGTGGCGCAAGCAGGTTCCTGACCGAGCCCGGCATCACTCAGAGCATGAACCGCCCCGGCAAGGTCACCGGCAATGTCTGCATCGAATCCTTCTTCCACTCGATGAGGGCCGGCATCGTTCACGGTCTTCGCTTTGACGTGGACCGCGGGATCGAGCGTGCGGTGCGCGCCTCCGTTCCCTTCGACAACGGAACCCGGCTACACTCCTCGCTCGACTACGTGCCTCCAGCGACGTTTGAACGGCTGACATGACAAACCCGGTGTCAACTCATTCGGGGGAACATCCGGTGCCGTTTGAGCGCTCGATCCTGAGCTGCGCGGGCAGCGGCGGAACGATGCAGTTCGACACCGCGGTACGCGAGCGCGCGACCGCCGATCTCGCCGAGTTCCCGAAGGCGGCGATGAGCGCGGCGAGCTGAGGGCGATGGACTTCGCGTTCACCCCGGAGCAGGAGCGCATCCGCGAGGCGGTGGCGAAGCTGTGCGCGCGCTTCGACGATGCGTACTGGCTGAAAAAAGACCGCGAAGGCGGCTTTCCGGAGGAGTTTCACCGCGCGCTCGCGGGCGACGGCTGGCTGGGAATCGCGATGCCGGAGGAATACGGCGGCGCAGGGCTCGGCATCACCGAAGCGGCGATCATGATGCAGGCGATCGCAGAGTCGGGCGCGGGGTTTTCCGGCGCCTCGGCCGTGCACATGAACATATTCGGCCTCAACCCGGTGGTGGTGTTCGGCACCGAGGCGCAGAAAAGGCGCATGCTCCCGGGCCTCATCGCGGGGCGCGAGCGCGCCTGCTTCGCGGTCACCGAGCCGAACACCGGCCTGGACACCACGCGCCTGAAGACCCGCGCCGAAAAGCGCGGCGGCAAGTACTACATTACCGGACAGAAAGTCTGGATCTCGACCGCGCAGGTCGCCGAGAAAATCCTGCTCCTTGCGCGCACGACGCCGCTCGAAGAGGTGAAGAAGCCGGCGCAGGGCCTGTCGCTCTTTTACACCGACCTCGACCGCAGGTACGTCGAGGTGCGCGAGATCGAGAAGATGGGCCGGAAGGCGGTGGACTCGAACCAGGTGTTCTTCGACGCGATGCCGGTGCCCGAGGAAGACCGCATCGGCGAGGAGGGGCGGGGTTTCGAGTACATCCTGCACGGCATGAACCCGGAGCGGATTCTGATCGCCGCCGAGTCGGTGGGCCTCGGGCGCTGTGCGCTCGCGCGCGCGGCGAACTACGCCAAGGAGCGCGTGGTGTTCAACCGCCCGATCGGCAAGAACCAGGCGATCCAGCATCCGCTGGCGGCGAACTGGATGGCGCTGGAGGCGGCGAACCTGATGGTGTTCAAGGCCGCCTGGCTCTACGATCGCGGCAGGCCCTGCGGCGCGGAGGCGAACGCGGCGAAATACCTCGCCGGCGAGGCGGCGTTCGATGCCTGCCAGCAGGCGGTGATGACCCACGGCGGCTTCGGCTACGCGAAGGAGTACCACGTCGAGCGCTATCTGCGCGAGTCGCTCATCGGACGCATCGCGCCGGTGTCGCCGCAACTGGTGCTCTGCTTCATCGCCGAGCGGGTGCTCGGCCTGCCGAAGTCGTACTGAGACGGGGCGATGATCCGCGTCCGGGGCGTTGACCATCTCGTGCTGCGGGTCGCGGACCTGGAGCGCATGCTCGCCTTCTACGTCAACGTGCTCGGCTTGAGCCTCGTGCGCCGGCGCGACGACCTCGGGCTCGTTCATTTGCGCGCCGGTGACGCGATGCTCGACCTCGTTCGGGTGGACGGGCCGCTCGGGCGCGCCGGCGGTGCCGCGCCGGGAAGGCAAGGGCGCAATCTCGACCACTTCTGCCTGCGCATCGAGCCTTTCGACGAGGCCGCGATCCGCTCGCACCTTGCCGCGCACGGCCTCGCCGCGGGCGAGACCGCGCGGCGCTTCGGCGCCGAGGGCGAAGGGCCCTCGCTCTACATCACCGATCCCGAGGGCAACACGGTGGAGCTGAAGGGCCCGGCAGGGTAAGCTCCCGTGTCATGAGCGAACCGGTACCGGTCGTCGGGCGCGGCTTCTGCTACGAGGACCTGCACGTGGGGTTTCGCTTTCGCACCCACCGCAGGACGATCGCGGAAGCCGACCTCGCCGGCTTCGTCAACCTCACCTGGCTCACCGAGGAGCTGTTCACGGTCGCGGACGACTCGGGCCGCGCGATCAAGGGCCGTCCGGTGCCGGCGGCGCTCGTCTATGCGTTCGCCGAGGGCCTGCTGCTGCCGACGATGCAGGACACCGGGCTTGCGTTTCTGAACGCGACGCTCGACGTGAAGGCGCCCACCTTCGTCGGCGACACGATCCACGTCGAGGCCGAGGTGATCGAGTGCCGCCTCACCTCGAAGGGCGACCGGGGACTGGTGCGCTTCGCCAACCGCGTCATCAAGCAGGACGGCACCGTCGCGCTGGAATACAACCCGCTGCGGCTGCTCAGGCGGCGATGATTGACCGTATTGACCACGTCGTGCTGACCACGCGCGATCGCGAGGGTTGCGTGCGCTTTTACACCGAGGTGCTCGGCATGCGGCTGGAAGCCTTTCGCACGCCCACCGAGACACGCTGGGCGCTCACGTTCGGCGAGCAAAAGATCAACCTCCACGAATGGGGAAGGGAGTTTTCGCCGCGCGCGCACGTGGCCGCGCCCGGAACGCTCGACATCTGCTTCATCGCCTCGGTGCCGCTGGACGAGGTGATCCGGCGCCTGGAGGCGGCGAATATCCCGATCCTCGAAGGACCGGTGATGAAGACGGGCGCGCGCGGCCCGATCCGTTCGGTCTATGTGCGCGACCCGGACCTGAACCTGGTCGAGATCTCGGAGTACGTCACGGCGCCGCGCGCAGGGTGAAGCGGAACACCGCGCCCGCCCCGGGTGCGGACTCGCCCCATACGCGCCCGCCGTGGCGCTCGATCACGCGCCTGACGATCGCCAGGCCGATACCGGTGCCAGGAAACTCCGATTCCGGATGCAGGCGCTCGAAGGGCCGAAAGAGCTTCGGCGCGTACGCCATGTCGAAGCCGACGCCGTTGTCGCGCACGAAGTACGCACCGGCGGCCTCGTCCCAGCCGACCTCCACCCGCGGGCGCTCGGCGCGCGCCGAGTATTTGAGCGCGTTGTCCAGCAGGTTGAGGAGCGCCTGACGGAGCAGCGTCTCGTCGCCTTCGCCGGGCGGCAGCGCCCCGATCACGATCTCTGCGGCCGGGTAGCGCGGCGCCAGCTCGGTGGCGAGCGCGCGCACCAGCCGCTCGATGTCCAGCGCCGAGCGCACCAGCTCGGCGCGCGACACGCGCGCGAGCGTGAGCAAATCGTCCACCAGCTCTCCCATGCGCACCGCGTTTTTCTCGACCACCGCGAGCTTGCGCCGGCCTTCGGCCGAGAGGCGCTCGCCCTCGTCCTCGATCACCATGTGCGCGAAACCGGCCATCGCGCGCAAGGGGGCGCGCAGGTCGTGGGACACCGAGTACGAGAACGACTCCAGCTCCGCGAGCGCGGCCTCCAGCTCGGCGGTGCGCTCGCGTACCCGCTGCTCCAAGGTCTCGTTCAGCTGCCGGATCGCCTGCTCGGCGAGTTTGCGCTCGGTGATGTCCTGCACGGTGCCGGTGACGACCAGACGGTCGGCGTCGGCGCGAAACGTCGCATTGACCGTGGCGGTCAGGTAGCGCAGCGGCAGCACCGCGGGATCGGTGCGAAAGTCGAACGCAGCGGTGGCGCGGCCGCGGATCGCCTCGCGCAGACCGTCCTCGATCAGGCGGCGGTCTTCGGGATGCACGAGGCGGAGGAACTCAGCGAAGGGCGGCGGGCCGAGCGCCGGGTCGCGGCCGAAGATGCGGTACATCTGCGCCGACCAGTGGCCGGTCCAGCGGTCGGGATACAGGGTCCAGCTACCGAGCCGCGCGCGTGCCTGCGATTCTTCGAGCTCGGCGTAGGCCTCGCGCAGCGCCTGCTCGGCGCGCTTGCGCTCGCGCAGATCGCTCACGACGGTGAGCACCGCGGGCCGCCCGCGCCATTCGATGCGCGCGTTGGAAATCTGCACCCACACCGGCTCGCCGGTACGCGTGAGGATGCGGATGTCGTAGCGGGGTTCGAACGCGTCGCCCGCCATCCTGCGGCGGTGGCGCTCGGCCACCATCGCGCGGTCGTCCGGATGCACGAGCGGCGCGAATTCGCGGCCGATCAGCTCGTCGAGCGCGAAGCCGGTGAGCCGCTCGATCGCCGGGTTCGCGTGCACGAAACGCCCGTCCTGCAGGATGAGAATGCCGTCGAGCATCCGCTCGGACACCATGCGGTAGCGCGCTTCGGATTCGGCGAGCGCCTGCTCGGCGCGTTTGCGCGCGGTGATGTCGAGGCAGAGGGTCAACGTCGCGCCATCAGGCAAACGTATGTCCCGGACCAGCAGCCAGCGGTCAGGCCCGCGGCGCACTTCGAACTCCCCGCCGCGCCGGCGCACGGCAAGCCGCTCGGCGATCCAGCCCTCCGGGTTGGCCGACTTGTCGGGAAATGCACCGGCTGCGAGCGCCGCCGCGAGATGCTCCATGTAGCCGCGCCCGGGTTCGAGCAGGTGTTCCAGCCCGGGGTTGAGATCGAGGAAAGCGCGGTTGATGAACACGATGCGGTCCTCGGCGTCGCACAGGCACACCGGGTCCGGATACTCCTCCATCGCGAGGCGGAGCTGCTCCTCGGGACGCGGCGGCGCCGGCGGCAAGCGGGAGGCGGGCGCGCTCACGGCGGGAACCCCGCTTCCAGCGGCACGAGGTGCACCCCGGCGCGTGCGAGCGCGGCGACGATTTCGCGGGCGTGCTCGCGGTCGCGCGTCTCCAGCACGAACTCGACCTCGGGCGAGCGCACCGAAGCCGGCCCGAAGACGCGCTGGTGCTGGACCTCGACGATGTTGCCGCCGTGCTCGCCGATCGTCGCGGCCACCTTCGCAAGGCTTCCCGCGACGTCGGGCATGGTGACGCGCAGGCGAATGAGGCGGCCGTCGCGCACCAGGCCCCGCATCAGCACCGCCGCGAGCACGCGCGAGTCAATGTTGCCGCCGCTGACGAGCACGCCGGCACGGCGGCCGGCGAAGCGCTCGCGATGCTCGAGGAGCGCCGCCAGGCCCGCCGCACCCGCGCCCTCGGCGACGGTCTTTTCGATCTCGACCAGCGCCACGATCGCGCGCTCGATCGTCTCTTCCTCGACGAGCAGCATCTCGTCCACCAGCGCGCGCGCCATCGCCAGCGTGATCTCGCCGACGTCGCCCACCGCGAGCCCCTCGGCGATGGTGTCGCCGCCGACTCGAACCGGTTCGCCACGCAGCCGCTGGGCCATCGCGCAATAGGTCTTCGACTCGACGCCGATCACTTCGATCCCGGGCTTGACCGCCTTGGCTGCCGCCGCCATGCCGGAGACGAGTCCGCCGCCGCCCACCGGTACCACCAGCACCTCCAGCGCCGGAGCCTGCTCCAGCATCTCCAGCGCGACCGTGCCCTGCCCGGCGATGATCGCCGGATCGTCGTAGGGGTGGATGAAGACAAGTCCCTCGCGTGCCAGGATCTCGCGTGCACGTTCGGCCGCCTCGGCGAGCGTCTCGCCTTCGAGCAGCACCTCGGCGCCGTGTACCCGGGTGTTGGCGACCTTGGAGTTGGGCGTGCCGCGCGGCATGACGATCACCGCGCGGATGCCGAGGCGCGCGGCGTGGTAGGCGACGCCCTGCGCGTGGTTGCCGGCACTCATCGCGATCACGCCGCGCCGGCGCTCGCCCTCGGTGAGCTGCAGCAGCTTGTTGAGCGCCCCCCGCTCCTTGAACGAGGCGGTGAACTGCAGGTTCTCGAACTTCAGCCACACCTGGGCGCCGGTGAGGGCCGACAGGGTGCGGCTCATGAGGCAGGGCGTGCGCTCGACCGCCCCGGCGATGCGGGCGGCCGCGGCGCGGATGTCCTTCAAGCTCACCATGGCTTCACGCTAGCACAGCCGCGTAGAATCACGCCATGACGCGCGCCATCCTCGCACTGATTCTTGGCATCCTGGTTTCCGGCCTCGCGCAGGCGCAATACCCGAGTCGCCCGATCCGGATCATCGTGCCGTTCACCCCCGGCACCGGCATTGACATCCTCGCCCGCGCCTTCGGGCAGAAGCTCTCCGAGCGCCTCAAGGTCGCGGTGGTAGTGGAAAACCGCCCCGGGGCGAGCGGCAACATCGGCACCGAGGCGGTGGCCAAGGCCGCCTCGGATGGCCACACGCTGCTCATGACCGCGACGACCCTGGTGCAGAGCGCCGTCCTGCACAAGAGTGTCCCCTACGATCCGAAGGCGCTCACCCCGATCGGCCTTGCGGCGATCGGCAACCTCGCGCTGGTGGCGCACCCGTCGGTGCCGGCGAAATCGGTCGCGGAACTGGTCGCGCTCGCGAGATCGCAGCCCGGCCGGCTCAACTATGCCTCGCCCGGCAACGCGACGCCGCACCACCTCGCCATGGAGCTGCTCAAGCTCCGGTTCGGGATCAATCTCGTTCACGTTCCTTATAAAGGCACCGCCGGCGCGGTGACCGACCTCCTCGGCGGCCAGATCCAGCTCATGTTTCTGCCTGTGCATGTGGCGCTTCCGCACGTGCAGGCCGGAAAGCTCACGATGCTCGCCTCGGGGGGCGCCCAGCGCTCGGCTGCGACACCGGACGCGCCGTCGCTCGCCGAGGCCGGGGTGAAGGACATTGACGTGGACATCTGGTACGCGCTGCTCGGGCCTCCGGGCCTTGCGCACGACATCGTCGCGAAGCTCCACGAGGAATTGGCGGCGATCCTGGAGGCTCCGGACGTGCGCGCGAACCTGCTCAAGCAGGGCCTTGCGCCAAGGACCGGCTCGCCCGCCGAGCTTGCGCGCCTGATCGAGACGGACCTGGAGCGCTGGGGCCGCGTGGTGCGCGAGGCGGGAATCCGCGCCGACTAGGAGGCCGCGGTGGCGCCGGTCCTCATCGTCGGCGGCGGCATCGGCGGACTGACGCTCGCGCTATCGCTTCACCAGGTCGGGATCGCGTGCCGGGTGTTCGAGGCCGCGCCTGCGATCAAGCCGCTCGGGGTCGGCATCAACCTGCTGCCGCACGCCACGCGCGAGCTGACCGAGCTCGGGCTGCAGCAGGCGCTTGCGCGCGTCGCGGTCGAAACCTCCGAGCTTTGCTTCTACAACCGCTTCGGTCAGTTCATCTACAGCGAGCCGCGCGGCCGGCGCGCCGGCTACGACTGGCCGCAATTCTCGATCCATCGCGCGGACTTGCACGAGGTGCTGCTGGAGGCGGTGCGCGCGCGCCTCGGGCCGGATGCGGTGGTGCTCGGTGCGCGCTGTGTCGGGTTCGAGCAGGACGCCGAAGGCGTCACCGCCCGCTTCGCGAACGGCGCGGCCGCGCGCGGCGCCTGCCTCGTCGGCTGCGACGGCATCCACTCGGTGGTGAGAAGGCTGCTGCACCCGGACGAGGGCCCGCCGGCCTACCAGGGCATCAACATGTGGCGCGGTGTGACGCGCGCCAGGCCTTTTCTCTCCGGATCCTCGATGGCGGTGGCCGGCTGGCTGGAGGTCGGCAAGCTGGTGGTCTATCCGATCCGCAACCACGTGGACGCCGAAGCTCGCCAGCTCGTCAACTGGGTGGCCGAGATCCAGTCACCGCGCAATACGATGCAGGACTGGAGCCTGCCCGGAAAGCTGGACGATTTCTATCCGGCCTTTGCATCCTGGACGTTCGACTGGCTCGACTGCGCGGCGCTTCTGCGCAACGCCGACCTGATTCTCGAATACCCGATGGTGGACCGCGATCCGCTGCCGTGGTGGACGAAGGCACGCGCGACGCTGCTCGGCGATGCCGCGCACCCGATGTATCCGCGCGGCTCGAACGGGGCCGGGCAGGCGATTCTGGATGCACGCACGCTCGCCGGGTGCCTGAAGCGCGCGGGCGGCGATGTGCGCGCGGCGCTTGCCGCCTACGAGCGCGCGCGGCTCGAAGCGGCGAACCGCGTCGTTCTGATGAATCGCACCGATCCGCCGGACGCGATCCTGCGCGAAGTGTGGCGCCGCTCGGGCGACCGGCCGTTCGCACGCATCGAGGACGTCATCTCGCGCGAAGAGCTGCAGGCCATATCCGAGCGCTACAAGCGCGTCGCCGGCTTCGAGCGCGAGAGCCTCGCGCGGCGAAAATCGCTCGCCTGACTCGCCGATAGCCCGCGGCGCGGCCGCGCGCGGGCAATGATCTCGATTCGCGATCGGTGCGGTGTGTGTCGCAACATTCTTCGTGCCGTCCGCAGGCGGGCGCGCTATATTGCATGCCGCCATGCAGGAACACGGCTGCGGTCCGCACCGCGCGGCGGCGCTGCGGATCTCTCTTTACTACATCGCCGCAGCCGTCGCCTGGATCGTGTTCTCCGATCTGCTCCTTGTCCGTTACGCGGCCCGGCTCGAGACGATGGCCTACGCCGGCTTGGCGAAAGGCGTGCTGTTCGTCCTGGTTACCGGCGCGCTGCTCTGTGCGCTGCTGCTGCGACGCGCGCGCGCGATCGAGCAGCGCGAGCGCGATGTCGTCGCCGCGCGCGAGCGCCTGGATGTCGCGACCGCCGGCGCCGGATTGGGGATCTGGGAGTGGCGCGCAGGGCCGGATGCGGAGAGCGTCATGTGCTCGGCGCGCGCCGCGGAGCTGATCGGGCTTTCCGCCGGGAATCCCTCCGCTCCGGCCGATACGTTCATCGCGCGAGTCCATCCCGCCGACCGCACTGCAGTGACTGCGGCCGTGCGCGCGGCGCTGCGCGACGGCGGGGACTTCGGCATCGAATTCCGCATCGAGCGGCCCGAAGGCGGATGGCGCTGGCTGCGCAGCAGGGCACGCGCCGCACGCAGCGCGCCGGGCGGGGCGATGCGCGTGCTCGGCGTGATCGAGGACATAGACCAGCGCAAGCGGGCCGAACAGGCGCTCGCGCAGAGCGAGGCGCGCCTGCGCGCGGTGCTCGAACAGTCGTTTTCGGCGCTGTTCGTCATCCAGGACGGCCGCGTGGTCTACGTCAATCCGCGCACCCGCGCGATCTTCGGTCACGACGCCGAAGAGCCTTTCGACCCCGATCTGTTGGTGCACGTCGAGCCAGGCGAGCGCGAGCGACTTTCCGGTCTGATCGAGCGCTGGATGCGCGGCGAGAGCACCGGCGCGGTCACCGTGGCGGCGCTGCGCAAGGACGGCACGCGGTTCACCCTCGGTGCGCATCCGGTACTCGGGAGCTACTCGGGGCGGCCTGCGCTCATCGTGGTGGCGCAGGACGTCACCGAGAGGGTACGCGCCGAGGAGGAGATCCGGCGCTACGTCGAGCGGCTGGAGCAGACCATGCGCGGCACCATCGGCGTCATCACCACGATCGGCGAGTTGCGCGACCCCTATACGCACGGTCACGAGCGACGCGTCGGCGAGCTTGCTGCGGCGATGGCGGCCGAAATGGGACTGGACGTTCACCAGGTGGAAGGAATGCGGGTCGGCGGCTATCTGCACGATGTCGGCAAGATCGGCGTTCCGGCGGAGATACTCGCCAAGCCGGGACGACTCTCCCGGCCCGAGTTCGAGCTGATCAAGGAGCATGCACAAAAGAGCTACGAGATTCTGCGGAACGTGCCGTTCCCCTGGCCGATCGCCCAGGCCGCCTGGCAGCACCATGAGCGGCTTGACGGCAGCGGCTACCCCCGCGGCCTGCGCGGCGACGAGATCAGCCTGGAGGCGCGCATCCTCGCGGTCGCCGACACCGTGGAGGCGATGGCCTCGCACCGGCCGTACCGCCCCGCGCTGGGCATCGAGGCGGCGCTGGCGGAAATCGAGAAGTACCGCGGCATCACTTACGATGCGGATGCGGTGGATGCGTGCCTGCGCCTGTTTCGCAGCAAGGGCTATGTGCTTTCGCCCTAGGAATTTCTGAATCCGACGGTGGAGGAAGTGCGCCACGACTCGGCTTGGATGAGAGCATTTGCCGGGATAGATCTGGCGGCCGAGCCGGTGCCTGACCTTCGGACCCCGAGGTTTGGGCTAGACTCGCGCCCGTCTGATCAGTAGCATGGAGTCGCGCTCGCGAACAGGCGCCCTGTTGGGGATCAGTCCCAAGAGTAAGCGGGGTTCGCGGGCGTATTTCTTTGGGGCCTCTGCAATCGCATTCCGCACACGCGGTTTTCCGTACTGGCGTCCGTACGAAAGCGCTGCGCTTCGGTAAGTCCTTGAAAGCTGGTGGGCGGTACTGGGATCGAACCAGTGGCCCCTGCTGTGTGAAAGCAGTGCTCTACCGCTGAGCTAACCGCCCGTTCCTGCGGGTGGCGAATTTTACGCGGGCGCCGGGCCGCGCGGCAACCGCGCCGGCAGGCCCTCGGCAGCGCTTGCGCGCGCGGGCGCGCACCGCGCGGCCTACCCGAAGCGCGCGAGGATCTCGGCGGCCTGGCGGATGCGCTCCTCGGGTGCCGCGCGGCGGGCGCCCGGCTCGGGCGGCGCCTGAATGGCGCAGGCGAGCACCTGGAAGAACGCCTTGTCGAGCGCGCGGCGCGCGGCCGAGAGCTGCTGCGTCACGCGCTCGCAGTCGGCGCCTTGTTCCACCATCGCCTGGATCCCGCGCAACTGGCCCTCGACGCGCTTGAGGCGCAGCACCAGCTCTTTTTTGTGCTTTTCGTCCCGTATGACCGTCATCTGCTGTCTCCATTCAGCGCCGGCTTGACCGGCGTCAAAGCCCCGCCCGGCGGGTGCGCGAGACGGGTGTCGCCGCGCGCGACTTGACGTCCGATACCATGCCCCCTATAGTATAAGAGTGGAAGCACCGCGGCAAGCCCGCCGCGGACGACCGGAGCAAGGAGACTGCGACCATGACGACCGAACGGCTCGTACGCATCTTCGCGGGGGCATTCGTCCTTCTGTCGCTCGCGCTCGGCGCGGAGGCGAGCCCGCTCTACGCGAGCAAGCACTTCCTGTGGTTCACCGCCTTCGTCGGCGCGAACCTTCTGCAAAGCGGCTTCACAACGATCTGCCCGCTGGAGTCCATCCTGCGGCGGCTCGGGGTGAAGTCGGCCTGCGCGACATGAGCGAAGCGGCCGCCACCGAGGTGCTCAAGGTCGCCTGCCCGGCGTGTCTGACGGCGAACCGGGTGCCGGCGGCGCGCGCAGGCGAAGGGCCGAAGTGCGGCCGCTGCGGCGCGGTGCTGCTCGACGGCGCCGTCGTCGAGGCGAACGCCGAGCAGCTCGAGGCGATCGTCGCGCGCACCGACCTTCCGGTAGTCGCCGATTTCTGGGCGCCGTGGTGCGGCCCGTGCCGGGCGATGGCGCCGATGTTCGCCGAGGCGGCGCGCCGGCTCGCGACCCGTGCGCGCTTCGTCAAGGTGAACACCGACGAGGAGCCCGAGCTTGCCGCGCGCTATGGCATCCGCGCGGTGCCGATGCTGATCCTGTTTCGCGCGGGGCGCGAAGCGAAACGGCAGGCCGGGGCGATGGACGCCGGGTCGCTGGCGCGTTGGATCGAGGCCTAGCGCCGCCATGCGGATGCGCGCTTCCTGGATTGCGCTTGCCGCTGCTGCGGCGCTCGCCGCGTGCGGAAGCGATACCGAGGCGCCCAAGCCGGCACCGGCGCCGCAACTGAAGGCCGGGGTGGCGGAAGTCCGCGAGGTGGATCTCGTGTACTCGGCCGAGGCGGTGATCGAGGCGGTGCGCCAGTCCACCGTCGCAGCGCAGATTGCCGGCCGCATCGTGGACATCCGCTTCGACGTCGGCGACTACGTCAAGAAAGGCGAGGTGATCGTCCGGATTGACGAGCGCGCGGCAACGCAAGCGGTGGCGGCGAGCGAAGCCCAGGTGCGCGAGGCCGAGGCGGCGGCGCGCAATGCGCGTCTGAACTACGAGCGCTCGCGCCAGCTCTTCGCGCAGAAGTTCATCAGCCAGGCGGCGCTCGACAAAGCCGAGGCCGACTACAAGCAGGCGCAGGCGCGCCTCGCGGCAGTTCTCGCCGGCGCGGGGGCGGCGGCGACCGAGCGCAGCTTCGCCACCATCGTCGCGCCCTACAGCGGTGTGGTCTCCGCACGGCATGTGGAACTGGGCGAGATGGCGGTTCCCGGCAAGCCTCTCATGACCGGCTTCGATCCCGCGAGCCTGCGCGCGGTGGCGAACGTCCCCCAGTCGCAGGTGCCGGCGATCCAGGCTTCGGGCCGGGCGCGCGTCGAGATCCCGTCGCTCGGGCGCTGGATCGAGGCGCGCGCGATCACCGTGGTGCCGGCGGCCGACCCGCGCACCCACACCACGCGCGTGCGGCTCGATCTGCCGGAAGACCTGCGCGAGGTGTACCCGGGCGTGTTCGCGCGCGCGCACTTCACCGTCGGCCGCGCCGAACGATTGCTCGTGCCGCGCGAGGCGGTGTTCCGAAGAAGCGAACTCACTGCGGTGTACGTGCTCGACGAGAAGGGCTACCCGAGGCTGCGGCAGGTGCGGCTCGGCACCGCCGGCGACGAGCGCGCGGTGGAAGTGCTCGCGGGCCTGAGGCCCGGCGAACGCGTGGCACTGGAGCCGGTGAAAGCCGGCATGGCCAGCGCCGGTTAGGCAGCCTGGGCGCCATGGGCATCTCCGGGCGCATCGCGCGGTTCTTCCAGGACTCGCAGTTGACGCCGCTCGCGGCGCTGATGGCGCTGCTCGCGGGCCTGTTCGCCGTGGCGATCACGCCGCGCGAGGAGGAGCCGCAGATCAACGTCACGATGGCGAACGTGTTCGTGCCGTTTCCTGGCGCATCGGCCCGCGACGTCGAGGCGCTGGTCGCGATCCCGGCCGAGCAGGTGCTCGCGCAGATGAGCGGGGTCGAGCACGTCTACTCGGTTTCGCGCCCCGGGATGGCGGTGCTCACTGTGCAATTCAAGGTCGGCGTGCCGCGCACCGAAGCTGTGGTGCGGCTGCACGAGACGATCGCGGCGAACCGCGACTGGGTATCGCCGGAGCTGGGCATTCTCGACCCCGTCATCAAGCCGAAGGGCATTGACGACGTGCCGGTGGTCGCGCTCACGCTCTGGTGCGAAGACCCCGCCTGCGGCGCCTACGACCTGGAGCGCGTGGCGCACGCCGCCGAGGCCGAGTTCAAGCGCATCCCGGGTACGCGCGAGGTGCAGACGCTCGGCGGTCCGGGCCGCGCGGTGCGCGTGCTGCTCGATGCCGACCGGCTCGCCGCGCACGGCGTCTCGGCGCTCGAGGTGAGAAACGCGCTGCAACTCGGCAACGTGGCGATGCCGGCGGGAAAGCTCGTGCGCGGCAACCGCGAGATCGTCATCGAGACCGGCAACTATCTGGAGTCGGCCGCCGACGTAAAGCGCCTGGTGGTCGGCGCACAGGACGGCCGGCCGGTGACGATCGCCGACGTCGCCGAGGTGGTGGACGGCCCGCTGGAGCCCGCGCGCTACGTCTGGACCGGCACCGCGCGCGGCGAACATCCGGCGGTAACCCTCCAGATCACCAAGAAACCGGGCGAGAACGCGGTCAGAATCGCGCGCCGGGTCGAGGCGCGCCTTGCCGAGCTGCGCGGCACGATCATTCCGGACGACGTCAAGGTGGCGGTGACGCGCGACTATGGCGCGACCGCCAACGAAAAGGCCCGCCAGCTCATCGCCAAGCTCGTGTTCGCCACGCTGTCGGTGGTCGTGCTGGTGCTACTGACGCTCGGCGCGCGCGAGGCGCTGATCGTCGGCGTCGCGGTGCTGCTCACCCTCGCGGCGACGCTGTTTGCGTCCTGGGCGTGGGGCTTCACGCTGAACCGGGTCTCGCTCTTCGCGCTCATCTTCTCCATCGGCATCCTGGTGGACGACGCGATCGTGGTGGTCGAGAACATCCACCGGCGCATGCTCGCCGAGGGCAAGCCCCTTGCCGAGGTGATCCCGCTCGCGGTGGACGAGGTGGGCGGCCCCACGATCCTCGCCACGCTCACGGTGATCGCGGCGCTGCTGCCGATGGCCTTCGTCACCGGCCTGATGGGCCCGTACATGAGCCCGATCCCCATCAACGCGAGCATGGGCATGCTGATCTCGCTCGCCATCGCCTTCACGGTGACGCCGTGGCTCGCGCTGAAACTGCTCGCGCACGCACCGCACAGGCCGGAGCATGCCGGCTGGACCGAGCGATTCTTTCCGCGGCTTCTCGCGCCGTTGGTGGATTCGGCGCGCAGGCGGCGCTGGCTCGCCGCCGGCGTGCTCGCCGCGATCGGAGCGTCGGCGGGCCTCGCCGGCGTGCAGCTTGTGATCCTGAAGATGCTGCCGTTCGACAACAAGTCGGAGTTCCAGGTGGTGGTGGACATGCCGGCGGGAACGCCCGTCGAGATCACCGCCGCGGTGCTGCACGAGATGGGCGCGCATCTTGCGAGCGTGCCGGAGGTGACCGACTACCAGGCCTACGCCGGGGTTTCGGCGCCGATCAACTTCAACGGGCTGGTGCGCCAGTACTACCTGAGAAACGCCTCCGAGATGGGCGACCTGCAGGTGAACCTGCTGCCGAAGGACAGGCGCCGGCGCCAGAGCCACGAGATCGCGCAGGCCGTGCGTCCGGCTCTGGAAGCGATCGCCGCGCGCTGGGACGCGAAGGTGAAGGTGGTCGAGGTGCCGCCGGGGCCGCCGGTGCTTTCGCCGATCGTCGCCGAGGTGTACGGGCCGGACGAGGCCGGCCGCGTGCGCGTCGCCAAGAAGGTGCGCGAAGCCTTCGCCACCACGCCCGGCGTCGTCGCCGTGGACGACTCGGTCGAGGACGCCGCACCGCGCATCCAGTTGAAGGTGGATCAGGCAAAAGCGGCCCTGGCCGGAATCACGCGGCGCGACGTGGTCGAGGCGATGCGGATCGGCCTGGGCGGCGTGGACGTGACGCCCATACACGACGGCGCCTCGAAATACGAGGTGCCGGTGCGCCTGACGCTGCCGGCCGAGCGGCGCGGGGAACTGGCCGAATTCCTGAAGCTCACCCTCCGCGCGCCCAACGGCTCGCTCGTGCCGCTTGCCGAGCTGGTGACGCCGATCGAGAACGAGCGCGAGCGGCCGCTCTACCGCAAGGACCTGCTGCCGGTGGTGTACGTGGTGGGCGACCAGGCCGGGCGCGTGGACAGCCCGCTCTACGGCATGTTCGCCGTGCGCGCCAAGATCGCCGGCATGCCGCTCGAAGAGGGCGGGCGCCTGGGCGAGTACTTCATCCGCCAGCCCTCCGACCCGTACCGCGAGTACGCGCTGAAGTGGGACGGCGAATGGCAGGTGACCTACGAGACCTTCCGCGACATGGGGCTCGCCTACGCCGTGGGGCTGGTGCTCATTTATCTGCTGGTGGTCGCGCAGTTCCGCTCGTACCTCGTGCCGCTCATCATCATGGCGCCGATTCCGCTGACTGTGATCGGGGTCATGCCGGGGCATGCACTGCTCGGGGCGAACTTCACCGCCACCTCGATGATCGGCATGATCGCGCTCGCCGGCATCATCGTGCGGAACTCGATCCTGCTGGTGGACTTCGTCAACCAGAAGGTCGCCGAGGGGTTGCCCTTCCGTGACGCGATCCTCGCCTCGGCGGCGGCGCGGGCGAAGCCGATCGCACTCACGGCCCTTGCCGCGATGATCGGCGCCACTTTCATCCTCGACGACCCGATCTTCAACGGGCTCGCCATCTCGCTCGTGTTCGGGATCTTCGTCTCGACGCTGCTCACGCTGGTGGTGATCCCGGTTCTGTACTACGTCGTTTACCGCAACCGAAAGGAGTTCACATGAGTTCGTACGGATTTTCCACGCGCGTCGCGCTGCCGTTCGACGAGGCCGTCGCCCGGGTCACCGAGGCGCTCAAGGCCGAGGGCTTCGGCGTGCTCACCGAAATTGACGTCAAGGCCACGATGAAGGCCAAACTGGGTGTCGAATATCGCCCTTATCGCATTCTCGGCGCCTGCAACCCGCCGCTCGCGCACCGCGCCCTCAGTGCCGAGCCGGACATCGGCCTGCTCTTGCCCTGCAACGTGGTGGTGCGGGAGGAATCCGGCGGGAGCGTGGAGGTTGCGTTCATGGATCCGGAGGTGATGGTGAAGCTCGCCGACAGCCCTGAGCTGCGCGCGATTGCTGCCGAGGCACGCGCCAGGCTCGAGCGCGTGCGCGATGCCCTTGCCGGGAGATCCGCCGCCTGAAGCGATGGGTCGCGGCCGCCGCATCGCCGCCTGGACGGTCGCGCCGGTGATTGACTGGCTGCTGCGCGAGGGCCGGTTGCTCAACGACACTGCGGCGCTGGTCGAACAACTGGCCGGGCGGCTCGTCGCGGCCGGAGCGCCGCTGTGGCGACTGCGGGTCGGTTTTTTTACCATCCACCCCCAGCTCGCGGCCGTGGCGCACATCTGGACTCGGGGCGCAGGCGTGCGCATCGAGAGCATCCCCTATGGAATCGAGCGCACCGGCGCATGGATCGGAAGCCCGGTGCAGAAAATGATCGAGAGCCGCTCGCCGGTGCGCGTGCGCCTTGACCGGCTCGGGGCAAACGATCACCCGGTGCTGCACGAGCTCGCCGCCGCCGGCGGGCGCGACTACCTGCTTCTGCCGCTCGCGTTTTCCGACGGCTCGCTGCACGTGTTCGCGGCGGCGACCGACGACAAGGACGGCTTCAGCGAGCACGACCGGCTCAGCCTGGGCGCGCTGAGCCACCCGCTCGCGGCGGTGCTCGAAGCGTCCGCCACGCGCCGCGTGGCCGAGACGCTGCTCGACACCTATGTGGGTCATCGCACCGGCCGGCGCATTCTCGAAGGTCGCATCCACCGCGGCGACGCCGAGGAGATTGACGCCGCGATCTGGTACGCGGACCTGCGCGGGTTCACGGCTCTCAGCGAAACGCTGCCCTCGGCACGGCTGCTCGAACTGCTCAATGCGTACTTCGACGTGGTGGCCGATGCGGTGACGCCGCGCGGCGGCGAGATCCTGCGCTTCATGGGCGACGCGACGCTGATCGTGTTCCCCAGCGAGCGGCGCGGCGACCTGATGCCGGCCTGCCGCGCCGCCCTGGAGGCGGCGCTCGACGCGTTCGAGCGCGCCGAGACGGTCAACCGCGAGCGCCGCCGGGAGGGCTGTCCCGAGATACGGTTCGGCGTCGGACTGAATGCGGGCACGGTGGTCTGGGGAAATGTCGGGGCACGCGCGCGGCTCGACTTCACGGTCATCGGACCGTCGGTGAACCGGGCCGCGCGCGTGGAGTCGCTCACCAAGGATCTCGGCGTGCCCCTGCTGATGACGGGGACGTTCGCCGCCGCGTTGGGCCGGCCGACGCGCTCGCTCGGCCTGCATGTGCTGCGAGGGCTCGAGGAGCCGGTGGAAGTGTTCGCGCTGATGCAATAGGACGGTGCCCATGGACGACGCGGTCTTGCTCGCACGCATCCAGTTCGGGCCGCGCGCCGCTCCCTCGGCCTCGGAACCGCGGTCGCGGCAGTGCTCGCGCCGCTGCAGGTTCTCGTCGGCGACCTGCACGGCCTGAACACGCTCGAACACCAGCCGGCGAAGACTACAGCCTGTTCCCGTACGTGGTGATGGACCGGCTCACGATCTGGGACGCCGCCGCGCACCCGAGCGCGCTCCAGTTCGTCGCGGTGGGGGTGGCGATCGTGCTGCCCTTCCTCGCCGGCTACACCGCCTTCGCCTACCGCGTGTTTCGCGGCAAGGCCCGCGCCGGGCTCTACGATCATTGAGCCGGGCAAGCACCGCCGCGCACAGGGGCGTTTCGCAAAGCAAGGCGCGCCGGGCGCTACGATAGCCGCATGACGATCAGGGACAAGGCATACATCGTCGGCGCGTTCGAGCATCCGACGCGCCACGCGCCGCACAAATCGGTCGCGCAGCTTCACGCCGACGTGGCGAAGGGGGCGCTCGAAGACGCCGGCCTTTCGCGCGAGGACGTGGACGGCTATTTCTGCGCCGGCGATGCGCCCGGACTCGGACCGCTTTCGATGGTGGATTACCTGGGCCTGCGGGTGCGGCACGTGGATTCGACCGACACCGGCGGCTCGTCGTACCTCGTCCATGTCGCGCACGCGGCGCAGGCGATCGCCGCCGGCAAGTGCAACGTCGCGCTGGTGACGCTCGCCGGGCGCCCGCGCTCTGAGGGGTCGAGCGGCACGCAGCCGAGGAACTGGGGCGCGAACCTGCCGGATGCGCCGTTCGAGGCTCCCTACGGGCTGGTCACCGTCGCGAGCTACGCGATGGTCGCGATGCGCCACATGCACGAGTTCGGCACCACGAGCGAGCAGCTCGCGTGGATCAAGGTCGCGGCCTCGATGCACGCGCAGCACAACCCGCACGCGCTGCTGCGCGAGCCGGTGACGGTGAAGGACGTGCTGGATTCGCCGCTGATCGCCGATCCGCTTCACCGGCTCGACTGCTGCGTGGTGTCCGACGGAGGCGGCGCACTCGTCGTCGCGCGCCCGGAGATCGCGAAGAGCCTCGCACGGCCGCTCGTGCGCGTGATCGGCGCGGGCGAATCGCCCAAGGGGCAGGCGGGCGGGCGGCTCGATCTCACCACGTCCGGCGCCGCATGGTCGGGGAAAATCGCCTTCGAGGAGGCCGGCGTCAAACCGACGGACGTCCAGTACGCCTCGATTTACGACAGCTTCACGATCACGGTGCTGGTGCAGCTCGAGGATCTGGGGTTCTGCGAGAAAGGCAAGGGCGGGGCGTTCGTCGCCGACGGCAACCTCGTCGCCGGTGCCGGCAGGCTGCCGGTGAACACCGACGGCGGCGGGCTGTGCAACAATCACCCCGCGAACCGGGGCGGCATGACCAAGGTGATCGAGGCGGTGCGGCAGCTGCGGGGCGAGGCGCATCCGGCGGTGCAGGTGAAGAACTGCGCGCTGGCGCTTGCCCAGGGCATCGGCGGGCAGCTCGGCACTCGGCACGGTTCGGCGACGCTGATTCTGGAGCGCGTATGAGCGAGCGAAGGATCCCGGCGCCGCAGGTCAACCCGGAAGTGAAGCCCTTTTTCGACGCCGCCGCCGAAGGACGGCTGCTCGTGAAGTTCTGCGCCGATTGCGCGCAATACCACCACTACCCGCGCGCGGTCTGCCCGTTCTGCTTCTCGGGCCGGACCGAATGGCGCGCGGCGAAGGGCACGGGGACGATCTACACCTACAGCGTCCTGCGCCGCGGCGTTGCGGTGCCCTATTGCATCGCCTACGTCACGCTCGACGAGGGCGTCTCGATGCTCACCAACATCGTGGATTGCGATCTCGACTCGGTGCGCATCGGCCAGCGCGTGAAGGTGGTCTTCAAGCCGACCGAGGGCGGCCCGCCGGTGCCGACCTTCACGCCGCTCTGAAGGGCGATCCCGTGACGTACGAGGAGCTTCGCGCGACTTTCGACTGGAAGCTGCCGGCGACGTTCAACTTCGCCGCCGACGTCGTGGACCGCTGGGCGACGGATCCGGCGAAGCTCGCGCTGGTGTGGTGCGACGCCGCTGGGCGCGAGGCACGCTACACCTTCGCGCAGGTCTCGGAGCGCTCGCGGCGCGTGGCGAGCCTCGTTGCCGCGCACGGGCTCGCGAAGGGCGATCGCGCGATCGTCATGCTGCCGCGCATTCCGCAGTGGCAGTTGGCGATGGTGGGCTGCATGCGCGCGGGCGTCGTGCCGATCCCCTGCATTGATATGCTGACGGCGAAGGACTTGCGCTACCGGATCGAGCACTCCGGCGCGACCGGCGTCATCACCACCGCCGCCCACATCGGCAAATTCGAGGGGGTCGGGGGCCTCAAGCTCAAGGCGGCGGTGGGCGGCGGCGCGGGCTGGCTCGATTTCGACGCGGCGGTGGACACGGCATCGGCCGACTTCGCCGCGGTGGCCATGCGCCTGGAAGACCCGGCGGCGATGTACTACACCTCCGGTTCGACCGGCCATCCGAAGGGCGTGACGCACGCCGCGCGGGCGATCTATTGCTGGCGCTATTCGTCGCTTTACTGGCACGACCTGAAGCCCTCGGACCTCATGTGGTGCACTGCCGACACCGGCTGGAGCAAGGCCGGCACCGCGATCCTCTTCGGCCCGTGGAGCTGCGGCGCGGCCGTGCTCTTCTACCACGGGCCGTTCGAGCCGCGCGAGCGCCTTGCGCTGCTGGCGAAGTACCGCGTCACCGTGTTCTGCGCCGCGGCGACCGAGTTCCGCCGGCTGGTCAACGAAGACATCAGGGCGTGCGACCTCTCGGCGTTGCGCCTTGCGGTGTCCGCGGGCGAGACGGTCAACCCGGAGATCGTGCGCCGGTGGAAGGAGATCACCGGCGTGCCGCTTCTTGACGGCTACGGGCAGACCGAGACGCTGATGACGGTGCTCAACTACCCCTTCATGCCGGTCAAGCCCGGCTCGATGGGAAGGCCGCTTCCCGGAATCGAGGTCGCCGTGTTGCGCGAGGGATGCGAAGTGCCGGCGGGCGAGTCAGGGGAGCTCGCGATCCGCCTGCCCAATCCGCAGATGATGCTCGGCTACTGGAACGAGCCGGAGCGCACGGCGGCGGCGAAGGTGCGCGTGGGCGGCTCGGAATACTGGCTCACCGGCGACGTGGTGCGGCAGGACGAGGACGGCTATCTCTGGTACGAAGGCCGCGCCGACGACATCATCAGCTCGGCCGGCTACCGCATCGGACCGATGGAGGTGGAGAGCGCGCTGCTCGAACACCCGGCGGTGCAGGAGGCCGCCGCGGTCGGCAAGCCCGATCCGGAGCGCGGCGAGATCGTGAAGGCGTTCGTGGTGCTCAAGCCCGGCTGGAACCCCTCGCCCGCGCTGGCCGAGGAGCTGAAGGAGCACGCCAAGCGCGTCACCGCGCCCTACAAATATCCGCGCGAGATCGAGTTCGTGGCGGAACTGCCGAAGAATGCCTCCGGCAAACTGCTGCGGCGCGTGCTGCGCAACCTCAGTCGGCCCTGACGTTCGCGCTCTTCGCCACCGCCGTCCACTTCTGGATGTCGGCGCGCAGCACCGCAGCGAGCTCGGCCGGCGTGTTCCCGACCGGGTCTATGCCGAGGCTCGCCATGCGCTCGCGCACCTCAGGCAGTCTGAGTACCGCGGCGATCTGCTGCTGCAGCCGCTCGACGAGCGCGCGCGGCGTTCCGGCGGGGGCGAACAGGCTCGTCCACAGCACCACCTCGAAGTCGGCGACCCCCGCCTCGATCATCGTCGGCAGCTCCGGCAGGATCGGCGCGCGCGCGCGCGAGGTGACGGCGAGCCCGCGCAGCTTTCCGCCGCGGATCTGCGGCACGGCGGGCGGCGCATCCACGATCGTCATCTGCACGTCGTTCGCCATCACCGCCGCGACCGCCTGCGCGCTGCCCTTGTAGGCGATGTGGTTGACGGCGATCCCTGCCTGCTGCTTGAACAGTTCCATGGCGAGCTGAAACGGAGTCGAGCCGGCGCTGTAGTGGAACTTTCCCGGCGCCGCCCTTGCGAGGTCCACCAGCTCCCTGACCGATTGCGCCGGCAGCGAAGGATTGACCGCGAGCACCAGCGGGAACGAGCCGAGCATCGTCACCGGCTCGAAGTCGCGCAGCGGGTCGTAAGGCAGCTTCGCGTACAGGCCCGGGTTGAAGGCCATCGCGCCGCTCGCGCCGACGAGCAACGTGTAGCCGTCGGGCGCGCTCTTGGCGACGAACTCGGTGGCGATGATCGCGTTGGCGCCGGGCCTGTTCTCCACCAGCACCGGCTGGCCCCACTGCTCCTGCAGCTTGGCGCCCACCAGTCGCGCGAGGATGTCGTTCGCCCCGCCCGGCGGAAAGCCGACCACCAGCCGCACGGGCTTCTGCGGCCACACCGGCTGCGCGCTCGCCGGTCCCGCCAGCAGGACGGCGGCAGCGAGCGCTGCGTACAGCAACCTTGTCATCGTGTTCCTCCTCCGTTGCAGGCTGAATGCTAATGCGGCGCGATGCGCACGTGGAGCACCGCGGCGCGCCCGTCGCGCACCTGGGCGAGGCATCTGTGGATCGCGGCCGGCGCCGCGGCCGGATCCTCCAGCGTCTCGCCGTAGGCGCCTGCGGCCTCGGCGATCTTCGCGAACGAGACGCCGCGGGCGAGCTGCGAGGCGTACTCGCCGCGGCGCTTTGCCTCGCCCTCCGGATGCATGCGCAGGGTCGCTTCCTTCACCGCCGCCCAGCCGCCGTTGTCGAGCACCACGGTGAGGATCGGCAGGCGATATTCGGCCGCGACCGCGTAAACCGCCGCCGGATTGCAGAAATAGAAGCTGCCGTCGCCCACGACCTGCACCACGGTGCGCGCGGGATGCGCGAGCTTCATGCCGAGCGCCATCCCGCCTGAGTAGCCGAGCCCGCCGCCGGCGATGCCCACCATCGTGCCCGGCTGCGTGCGCGGCACCTGCATGAAGACGGCGGCGGCGTTTCGCACCGCCTCGTTGAGCACGATGTCGTCGGCATCGAGCGCCTCGCCGAGCCGCGCGCAGAACCACTGCGCGTTCATCCGGCCCGGCGCACCCGGCTCGGCGGCGAGGCGTGCCCACTCCTCGCGCCGCATCGTTTGTTCGACTTCGATCGCCGCCATGCGCTCGCGCGCCCGCGCCGTGAACTCGGGCGTCGCCCGCTCGCGCAGCGCCTCGAGCAACTGCGCGAGGATGCGGCTCGAATCGCCCTCGATCCTCAGGTTGCTCGGGAATCCCCACATGGGGAATCCGCGCTTTGCCGCGTCCACGTCAATGTGCGCCCAGAACGTGGCAGGGTTCTCCGGCGTGTCCTTGGGAATCCACGGCACGTCCACGTCCACGAGCAGCCCCACGTCCGCCTGCGCGACGTGCCGGCCGGGCTGAAAGCCCGCAAAGCAGGGCGAGTCGTGCGCGATGCTGAGATGGACCGGGTTGAACTCGAAGACGCGGATGCCGGCGAAGCGCGCGAGTTCGTCCATTCGCTCCAGCGCGGCGGCGTTGCGGCCGGCATAGGCGGTGACAAGGATCGGATGCTTCGCCGCCCGCAGCCGCTCGGCAAGCGCCGCGATGCGCTGCGGATCGGCGCCTGCCGCCTCGACCGGTCCGTAGCGGTTCTCGGGAAAGGACCGCACGGCCTCCGGCGGCCAATGTTCCGCGAGCGTCTCACGCGGCAGCATCAGGTACACCGGCCCTTTCGGGTCGCTCTGCATCATCGTGTGCGCGCGGCGCAGCGCCTCCTTCATGACCACGCCGCTCGGCAGCGTGTACTCCCACTTGACGTAGGGACGGACGAGGCTCGCCTGATCGAACGGGTCTTGCACGAAGTGGACGTAGGTGTCGCGCGTGCCGGGCAGTTCGCCGCGGATCGTGTGCGGCGCGCGACCCGCCATCATGAGCGCCGGCACGCGCATGCGGCAGAGGTTGTGCGCCGCCAGCGCGGCGTTGGCGGTGCCCGCATCCACGTGAAGGAGGATTGCCTGGCCGCGGCCGGTGGCGATCGCGTACCCGGCGGCCATGTGCGCGGCGACGTTCTCGTGCGGGCACAGGATCGGCTTCGCGAAGGCGCGCCCCTCGGCGCGCCAGCGCGCCATCTCCTCGATGATCGGTGCGTGGTCGGTGCCAAGATTGCAAAACAGATACTCGATGCCGAGCTCGGCCAGCCCTTCCAGAAAGTAGTGCGCGGTGCTTCGCGTCATGCGAGCTTGAGAAGCCGCCGGGCGTTGCCTTCGTAGATCGCGTGCCGCTCGGCGGGGGCAAGGTCGAGGCTGTCCAGGACCTCGATCGTGGTGCGGATGTACATCGAGCCCTTCTCCGGATCGAACGGGGAATCGGAGGCGAATAGCACGCGCCCGGGGCCGAAGAAGGCGAGGCCGCATTTCGTCGCCTCGCGCGCGCCGAAGAGCGCCGTATCGGCGTAGAACATGCGGAAGTAGTCGAGCGGCCGCTTCTTCAGCTTCGCGAGGAGGGCCGTATAGTCCTCGTCGGAGGTGCGGGTGCCGAGCTGGTCCCAGCCCGGCCCGACGCGTCCCTCGAAGTACGGAACCATGCCGCCCATGTGGTGGGTGATGATCTTGAGGTCCGGGTAGCGGTCGAACAAGCCCTCGAACACGATGTGCGCCATCGCGACGCTCGTCTCGTAGGGCCAGCCGAAGGTCCACCAGATCTCGTAGCGGCTCTTTTTCTCGGTCCGGTAATCGGCAAAGTCCGCACCGCGCGCCGGGTGCAGCCAGATCGGCCGGTCGAGCCTCGCCATCAGATCGAACAGCGGCAGCGTCGCGGGGGCGGTGAGCGGGGCGCCGAGCACGTTTGTGAACACCTGCACGCCGGCCGCGCCCAGCGCGCCGATCGCGCGTTCAGCCTCGCGCAGCAGCCCCTCGGGGTCGTTCATCGGCAGCGAGGCGACGAACGCCGGAAAGCGCTGCGGATACTTCGCCACGAGTTCGGCCATGCCGTCGTTCGCGATCCGCGCCATTTCCGTCGAGAGCGGCGGCGGGCCGAACTCCTCGATCGGCGGCGAGGCAAGCGAAAGCACCTGCGCGTACTCGGCGCCGAAGCGGTCCATGATCCGGAAACGCTCGTCGAGGTCCACCAGGCACGGAATGCCGCGCACCCGCTTGTGCATGTCCTTGCCGCCCGGAGCGACTTCGAGCATCCGCTCGTAGAACCGCTTCGGAAAGATGTGGTTGAAGATGTCCAGCTTCATCGCGTCTCCCCGGGGCCGATTGTCGCCGCGGCGGCGCCGTTTTGCCAGAGGGGGTGATGGCGGGCACGAGTCGCTGCGCGCCACGCTCGCGCGCGCCATGCGCAAGGAGCGGGTGCTGTATCCGGCGGCGATCGTGGCGGGCGAGTACCTCATGCGGCTGCGCCCGCAAGGGTGGGCTAGGCGCTGGGATACGTGTCTTCTCGCCGCGGCGCGGGTTCCATGTCCGGCGGCCGGAAACAGGCGTAAAGTTTGCGGCGTGATTTTCCGGCAACTGTTCGACCCGCAGTCCGCGACCTATACCTACCTTCTCGCCGACTCGGCGACGCTCGAGGCGGTGCTGATTGACCCGGTATTCGAGCAGGCACGGCGCGATGCGGCGCTGGCCGCCGAGCTGGGTGTCAAGCTCGTCTGGACGCTGGAGACGCACGTGCACGCCGACCACGTCACCGGCGCGTGGCTGCTCAGGCGCCGCCTCGGCTCGAGAATCGCCCTTGGGGCGAAGACCGGCGCCGAGGGTGCCGACCGGCTGCTCGCGCACGGCGAGCGGATCGAGTTCGGCCGGCGCTATCTCGTTGCACTGGAGACGCCCGGGCACACCGCCGGCTGTCTGTCGTACGTGCTGGATAACGAAACGATGGTGTTCACGGGCGATACGCTGCTCATCCGCGGCTGCGGGCGCACCGACTTCCAGAGCGGGGACGCGCGCAGGCTCTACCGCTCGGTACGCGATCGTCTGTTCGCGCTGCCCGGGACTTGTCTCGTCTATCCCGCCCACGACTATCGGGGCCTCACCTGCTCCAGCATCGCCGAGGAAAAGCGCTTCAATCCGCGCCTTGGCGAGGCGGTGGCCGAGGACGACTTCGTCGGCTACATGACGCATCTCGGATTGCCGCATCCGAAACAGATGGAGGTCGCGGTGCCGGCCAACCTGCGCTGCGGGAGGCCCGAGAAACAGGCTGCGTTCGACGATGAGCCGGACTGGGCGCCGCTCGTTTTCACCTTTGCTGGCATCTGGGAGGTTCATCCCGAGTGGCTGGAGGAGAATCTCGACCGGGTACAGGTCGTGGACGTGCGCGAGCCTTCCGAGTTCAACGGGCCGCTCGGACATATCCCCGGCGCAAAGCTGATCCCTCTCGGCACGCTCGCGCAGCGCGCGAAGGAACTGGTCGGCGCAAAGCCGGTGGTGACCGTGTGCCGCTCCGGCGCGCGCTCGGCGCAGGCGACGGTGCTGCTGCGCCAGCACGGCATCACCCGGGCGGCGAACCTCGCCGGCGGCATGCTGCGCTGGCGCGCGCTCGGCTACCGCGCCGAAGGCGCCCGCGACTGAAAAACAGGGTCAGACCCGGGTCTGACCCTGTTTTTGTGTCGGGGCGGCGGCGCGGATTGCGGCTTGCGCCGGGCCCGGCGCAAGGCGGCTGGCGAGCGCGACCGCGAGGCGCGCGAGCGCCCGTTCTCGCTCGGATCCGGGAACGCCCGCCAGAAACGCTGCGAAGGCGTCGAAGAGCCGGTCGCGGTCGTGGATCGTTTCCGGCGCTGGCGAAGCGGAAGGCGTCGCACGCCCTTCGCGGAACGCCATCACCTGCGCAATCGCCTGCTCTGCAAATTTCAGGTCGATTCCGCGGCAGCGCGCGAGCACGTGACCGTCGGGTCGCACGACGTAAGTGGCGCCTTCCGGGGGCACTGCGTAGCGCTCCCAGAGCGCCTCGTTGCCCTCGCGGGGGACCGCGCCGGGGGCAGCGCCGAAAAGGAGCGTCGCGAAGTCTCCGCGCAAGCGGTCCACGAGGTAGCCGGCGCCGAGCCGGCCGTCAGGCGTGGCACTTCCGGGCGCGGCAAGCGGCGCGCCGATGGCGTCGGCGTGCGCGTTGAGGGGCGAGTCGTAGTAGTCGCAGGCGGTCGAAAGCCGGCCGACGTTGACCAGTGGGCGCATCGCCGGTTCGGCCTGCGCAAGGTCGAGGATCGCATCGCGCAACAGCCGCTGCTCGGCGTTCTCCGGACCGATGAAGCACGCGCTGCGCGTGGCGATCTCGACCGCCTCGCGCGCGGCGCGGTGCCGCTCGTGCTCGTAGGTGAGGAGCAGGTCCGAATGGGCCCGGCCGGCGAGCACGAGCGCCAGCTTCCAGCCAAGGTTGTTCGCGTCCTGGATCGCGCGGTTGCCGCCGCGCGCGCCGAACGGCGAGTGCTGCGCGGCGGCATCGCCCAGGAAGAACACGCGACCGTGAACGAGCTTCTCCAGATAGCGTTTGCGAAAGCGCCAGGGGCCGACCCAGACGATCTCGAACTTCGCCTTCGGCCCGAGGAGCTTTCGCAGCCGGCTCTTTGCGCGCTCCGGCGTCGCTTCGGCCTCCGGGTCCGCGTACTGCGAGATCTGCCAGTCGGTGCGCCAGACCCCGTCGGCCATCTGGTGATACCAGATCGCGCCGCCGGTGTTCGCCGGATCGTCCAGGTAGACGTTGCGTACCGCCGGCTCGCGCCGCGCAAAGCGCACGTCGGCGATGCACCAGTAGTCCTCCATCAGTGCGTGCACCGCGTCGCGCGCGCGAAGTTTTCTGCGCACCATGCTGTGCGCGCCGTCGCAGGCGAGGAGGTACTGGGCCCGCGCCCGGTAGCGGCCCTCGGGGGTGCGCACGGTGAGCTCCACGCCGCGCGCGTCCTGACGCACGTCGGTGACCCGGTTCTTCCAGCGCAGGTCCACGCCGGGCATGCGCGCGATCGCCTCGACCAGGTACTGCTCGACGTAGAACTGCTGGAGATTGACGAACGCGGGAAACTTCTGGTCCTTCTCCGGCTGCAGGTCGAAGCGATACAGGAGCTTGCCGCTGCGGTAGACCTCGCCCTCGTTCCAGGTGACGCCCTTGGCGCGGATGCGCTCGGCGACGCCGAAGCGGTCGAGGATTTCCAGCGAGCGCTTCGCGTAGCAGATGCCACGCGAAGAAAGTCCCTGCGCGCCGACGGTGTTGTCCTCGTCGAGGAGCACCGTTTGCACGCCGCGGCTGCCGAGCTCGAGCGCGGCGGTCAATCCGGCGAGCCCTGCGCCGACGACGACGACCGGATATTCGCCCGCCGCGCCGCGCGCGAGTTCTGGCGGCGTGCGGTACTCGTATTCCGGCAGGCGATAGCCCGGCATCGCTTGCGGCGGATACGTTCGGCGCATGCGAAAATCCTAGCACCGATGACCGTCCGCACCCGCTTCGCACCGAGCCCCACCGGGTATCTGCACATCGGCGGTGCGCGCACCGCGCTCTTCTCGTGGGCGTACGCGCGCCGCCACGGCGGAAAGTTCATCCTGCGCATCGAGGACACCGATACCGAGCGCTCGACGCAGCAGTCGGTGGCCGCGATCCTGGACAGCCTGCAGTGGCTGGGCATCGTCTGGGACGAAGGCCCGTTCTTCCAGATGCAGCGCCTGGCGCGCTATCGCGAAGTCGCCGAGCGACTGATCGCCACCGGGCACGCCTACCGCTGCTGGATGACGAAGGAGGAGCTGGAGGCGCTGCGCAGGCAACAGGTAGAGAAGGGTCTCAAGCCCCGCTACGACGGCCGCTGGCGCCCGGAGCGCGCCAAGGCGCTCGGACTCGTGCCGCCCGCCGACCGGCCGCCGGTGATCCGCTTTCGCACGCCGGAGGAGGGCGCGGTCGGCTGGAACGACCTCGTCAAGGGACCGATCGAGTTTCCGAACGCGGAGCTGGACGACCTCGTGCTGCTGCGCGCCGACGGCATCCCGACCTACAACTTCGGCGTGGTGGTGGACGATCTCGACATGGAGATCACTCACGTCATCCGCGGCGACGACCATGTCAACAACACGCCGCGGCAGATCCACATCTTCCGCGCGCTCGGGGCGAAGCTGCCGGAGTTCGCGCATGTGCCGATGATCCTCGGCCCGGACGGCGAGCGGCTCTCCAAGCGCCACGGCGCGGTGAGCGTGACGCAGTACCGCGACGAGGGATACCTTCCGGAGGCGCTGGTCAATGCCCTTGCGCGCCTCGGCTGGTCGCACGGCGACGATGAGATCTTCAGCATCGAGCAGTTCGTCGCCTGGTTCGACCTCGCGCACGTCAGCCGCTCGCCGGCGCAGTTCAACCCGGAAAAGGCGCTCTGGATCAACCAGCAGTACATCCGCAGGGCCGACGATGCGCGCCTTGCCGCGCTCGTCGCGCCGTATCTCGGGGAGGAACTTTCCGGCGGTCCGCCGCTGGAGCGCGTGGTGGCGCTCGTCAAGAGCCGGGCGGCGACGCTCGTGCAGCTCGCCGACGAGGCGCGATTTTTCTACCGCTACGTCGCACCTTCGCCGGCGAGCGTGGCGGAAATGGTGAACGACAGGACGCGTCCGGCCCTCAAGATGCTGGAAGCGCGTCTCGCGGAAACGCCGTGGGACAGAAAGTCCATCGGCGCGGCGATCTCGTCGGTGCTCAAGGCGACCGGCCTGACGATGCCGGAGCTCGCGATGCCGGCGCGGCTACTGGTCACCGGCCGCAGCCAGACGCCCTCGCTCGACGCGGTGCTGGAGCTGCTCGGGCGCGAGGCCGTGCTCGCGCGCCTGGCGCACCATCTCGATGCCGACTGAAGCGCTCGCCCGGGGGTGAGGATTTCGTTATAATTCGCGCCCTTGCGTGGGGGTATAGCTCAGCTGGGAGAGCGCTTGCATGGCATGCAAGAGGTCACCGGTTCGATCCCGGTTACCTCCACCACCAAGACCTGAAGCTCGCCTTCAAGTCCCCATCGTCTAGAGGCCTAGGACATCGCCCTTTCACGGCGGTAACCGGGGTTCGAATCCCCGTGGGGACGCCAGGAACTTCAGGTAGTTACGTTCAATTCTCCGCCGATTCCGGCAGACTTACCAAACGCTTACCAAATCATCCGAAGCGGAAGACGCCGGAATCCGGTCTTCATCAGGGCGGATCGCGGTCGAGAAACGCGAGCTCGAGCGCGACGGCGTGCAGGGAGCGGTTTACCAGCCGGTCGTGCTCCTCGATCAAGCGATGGAACGTGCGCCAGCGCATCCCTTTCGGCTTGGGGCCTTGGCCGTTGAGGATACCGGGTTCCCATCCCAGGCGCTCCCTGATGCGTTCTGCGCGCCGCCTCGCGCGGCCGCCGGCGTCCTCGCGCGCGCTCGCGCAGGCGAGCCGGTAGCAATGCGGGCAGGCGAAGATGCCGCCGCCATAGAGGATCGCGACGCGCCGGGCGCAGCCGCGCGCGCGATGTCGCGGTCGGAATCGCCCCGGCGCACGCGCACCAGGACCTGTCGGACCTGAAACATCTCGATTCTCCTTCGGGCCACCGCGTTCTCCCCGGGCAAAAAGCCCGCAGGGCTGCGGCCCCGCCGCCTGATTGACCGTCGTCTCAGATGAGTCCGCCGCGTCCCCAATCGGGCTCGATTCAAAACATGCTTGACAGGGAAAAAGCAGGGAGGCTCGTCGCCTCTTGACAGGCCCATGCCAACTCAACGTTCGCCACAACCGGCAGCCAAAAGGAGAGCGAAGCGTCGCCTTTGGCTGTCCGTGTTGATGGTGTCGTTAGGCTTCAGTTCTCCGGTATACCTTCGGCTGAAAACTCAGTGCGCGCCAGACCCTACGCGAGCGACGCAAAATGCTTTAACGCATCGTTGACCATCTGCTGTGTGCACCACTTAGCATAGTACCTGCCAAACAGGCGGCCGAGCCATCGCGCAGGCGTTTTCTCGGGCAGTGCATAGTCGATAAAGACGCGGAGCATCGAACCATTCTCCTGGGGCGTCAACTCGCAACCCATTCGGTAAGGACCGATCACAAGCAGTTTCGGCGAGCCCATAGTTTCCCAGACCTTGCGGTGTGGAGGGTTACGTTCCGTCACAACTTCCTCAACCGAAAGCTCAATACCGAATGCTCGCCCGGCCAGGCGGATCCGCGATCCGACGCTTTTCCCCTGAGCCTCATCGAGCTGAATCTCCATCCGGCCCCCGCCCATCTTCCACGAAGATTTACTCATGTGAGAGGACAAGCGCGTGTGGTCATCAATGAAAGCAAAAACTCGATCCATCGGGGATGGGACAAATGCGCTCGTTTCGTAATGCTCCGTCAGCATAGGTATGAACCTCGCTAGAGCTGGTCCCCAAAAACTGGACAGGCCGATAGGCGATAGAACGGCTCCCCGTGGAAGCACTTGTGAGAGGGGCAGACGCGATGAGAAGGCCCCGTAGGAACCACAGTGCCGGGTTCAAGGCGAAGGTGGCACTGGCGGCGATTCGCGGCGACAAGACGCTCGCGGAGCTGGCCGAGCACTTCCAGGTGCACCCCAACCAGATCACGCAGTGAAAGGCGCAGTTCCTGGAGCGAGCGCCGACGCTGTGTGACGGTGCGCCGGCGCCCTCGCCGGATGCCACCGGCACGATCCGGGCGCTGCAGGCGAGGGTGGGGCAGCTCGCGATGGAGAGAGTTTTTAGAAAGCGCGCTCAACAGGCGGACTTGTCCGACCCGAAATTCTGTCCAGCCAGACGGGGCCAGCTCAGGTTTGGCGCCGGACTGTTACTTACTCCAGCCGCCCCAAAGTACTGACGGGGGCGAGCATTCAAACCATGCCACGGGATAGTGCACCAGGCCGGGGAGCATTCGACTCCACACGAACGCCACCCCTGCCAGGGCGAGGACACCGATGAAGACCGTGTTCCAAAGTGCGGCAAAGCCGGAGTGAGCGGCGACCATGATGAGGGGATTTGCTCCAGCCGGTGGATGAACTGTTTTGGTGAGCAGCATGAGCGCGAGAGCGAGCGCTTGAGCCAAGGCATAGACCCACAACGCATCGCCGAACAGCTGATAGCAGACAACTCCGACGAACGCGCCGCCAAGATGTCCGCCAAAAAGTGCACGAGGCTGCGCAGCGGGGGCGCGCGTAAGACCGAAAAGAAAAACGGTGGAGCCGCCCAGCGAAGCCAGCAAGAACGGCGACGTCGGCGGAGCCACAAGCCAGAGGGCAAGCGAAATTCCGACCGTAGCGCCTACCAAGCAATATAGGAAACGAAAGACCGTGATGAGAGTCACAGGTGAGCACCTGACGCTCCGGTTCGGCGGCGCGCGGCGCAGCAGACCGGCCGCTGCAACCGGTTGTTCGCGCACCGCCGAAGGCGCGGTTGATGGTATCGTCCTCGGGCTCGCGTCGCAAGCGTAATGATGTATTCACGGCCCCAGCGCACCTTGCCATCCGCGGGCGTGATATGTCCACGGTAGGGGTCGATCAAATCCTTGCGAAACGCTGCCGCCCTGTCCGGTGCTAGGGCATGGTATGCGCGGTGAGTCGGGCCGTATTTGTCGAGGAACAGGTCGGCGAGCCGGTCGGGTGTGCGAGGCGTACGCCAACCTCTATCGTTGGGGCAGGGGTGCCCGCGACTCTTCGTGGGGACGCCCGCCGCTCCGGCGGCGGGACTACGTTCCGATGGCCGCGGGTGGCTACGGCAAGCGGTACAGGCGGCCGGCGTTCTCCAGGGCGATGCGGCGCGCGAGATCCGGCGGCAGTTGATCCACCAGGGCGCGCAGGTTGTCGAGCGTCGCCTTCATGACTTGCGCGCGCACCGCGCCCGGCTGGGGCGGGTGGAACATGTCGCTGCCAAGCACGAAGCGATCTGGATACTCCTCGAACAGCTTCAACCATCCCGGTTTCAGCCGGCCGTTTTCGTCCAGGGCGAAAGCAGGATGCGGGGAGCCGCGCGCGACGCGCACGCTCATGAAGAGGTTCGGATGGCGCGCAAGCAGCTCGCGGCACAGTTGCGGCGTGCGCGTGCGGATCGGGTCGCTGCCGGCGTGCGCCCAGACGATTCTGGCGCTCCGGTTGTGCGCGAGCAGCCGCTCGAATGCCGCCAGATTTTCCTTGATCTCGGCAGGATTGCTCGGACTCTGCGGCAGCGGTGGCGGCAGCGGCGCGATGTCGCGCGGCACGGCGTCGAAGTGGATGTCGATTGGCACCTCCTTTTCCGCGGCGATGTCGGCCAGCAGGAGCAGGAGCGGATGGTCGGCCGGCACGGACTCATACGGGTGGCGCGAGCCCATGTGCGGCAACGAAAGATGATGCACGGCGATCTCGCCGAAGCCGACCGCGCCGAGCGCGAGTATTTCCTCGGCGCGCTTCCGGAAGCTCAGGCGCAGCCCGTCGTCAACGTCCCGGGGCGCGGTTTGATGCAGCATGGGATTGAGCGAGCCGCCGCCGCCCAGGAGCAGCAAGCGGCCGTCCTGCGCAGTGACGACGCGGCGCAGCTCCTCGATGTCGTAGAGCAACCGGTTGCTCGGCGCCTGTGGCGGCGGCATGAGCAGGCTGCGCCGGATGCCGAGCCGGGTCATCTCGGCAACCGCCACCTCGCGCGCGGCAGCGAACTGGCCCACTCCGCCCATCTGCTCGAGATGGGCGTGCGTGTCTATCAGCTCCGGTTGCGCGGCGCGTGAGGAGATGACCAGACAGAACAGCGCCGCGAATCCGGCGATGACGCTTCGCACCATCATTGCTTTCCTCCGAGGGACAATCGGACAGCGCGCCCGGCCTCGCCTCTTGGCCGCCGCGAAGGGCCCGGATCGTGGGCCGGCCGTCGCGGCAGGCCGGACTGGTGGGTCGCCGGGGACTCGAACCCCGAACCTACGGATTAAGAGTCCGCAGCTCTACCAATTGAGCTAGCGACCCTGACGTAAGTCTTCGGCCGGCGCCGCAAAGTTCCCCGGATCGGCGCGGCCCCGCGCCCGGCGCGCGCTCTGCCGGTTTCCACGCGCGCGCGCCCGGCGCGCCGCCGAGCGCCGCGCGGCCGGCCTCTCAGGCCGCCCGTTCCGCTTTCGCCTTCGTCCAGCGCTCGAGAATCGCTCGCGCGCCGTTTCTTTCCGGATCCATCAGCTCGTCGTGGCGCTCCGTTTTGCTGGTGAGCTCGATCACGTAGCCGTTCGGGTCGCGGAAGTAGATCGAACGGACGAACCCGTGGTCGGAGACGCCGCGCACCTCGCGGCCCTCTGCCTTGCCCTTCGCGTACATGCGCTCCAGGGTCGCGGGATCCACCTCCAGGGCGATGTGCAGGTCGTAGTCGTGCTGCGGCTTGAATTCGAACGGCTGGTCCGGGGCGTCGAAGAACGCGAGATAGGAGCCGTCGCCCATCTGGTAAAAAGTGTGCAGCACGCGCGTGCGGCGGCCGGTCTTGGTCTCGGTGATTTCGAGCGCGCCGGCGAACTTCAGACCGAGGAAGTCCTCGTAGAAGCGGCGCGTTTCCTCGGAGTCCCGGCAGCGGTAGGCGTTGTGATGCAGGCCCCTGATCATGACGCGGTCTCCTTTGCGCGTCACGCGGCCACTTCTCCAGCCCGCGCTCGACGCACGCCTTGTGCGCCACCGGATCGGAATCGCACTCTCGGCCGCGAACAGCGTCACGATCCGCGGCGGCGTGGACGCCGGGTGGCAATAGAGCTTCATGGTTTCCTCCTCCAGTGAGAATGGCCATTCTGGCACCGGCCGCAGGGACGCGGATGCCGCGGCGCGAGCGCGCAATCCTGGGTTTCGGGGCTGCATCGCCCGGCAATCCGCGGCACGCGGGCGCCGATAGTGCCGGGCGATGGTCCTCACCGGCCCGACGGAACCACGGCGCGGCCGAAGTTGCCGAGGTGAATGCCCGAGTCCATGAGCAGCAGCTCGCCGGTGACGGTGCTCGCGCCGTCGGCGAGCCATACCACCGCCTCGGCCACTTCCTCCGGCGTGCAGGCGCGCGCAAGCGGCGCGGTCTGCTCGTAATACGCCTTGAGCTTCTCGTAGCCCTCGCGGCCGATGCCGTCCACGAACCAGCGCGTGGTGATCATGCCGGGGCAGACCGCATTGACGCGCACTTCCGGGGCGAGCACGCGCGCGAAATGCAGCGTCATCGCGTTCAACGCGCCCTTCGAGGCGATGTACGGGACGGATGAGCCGATCCCGAGCGCGCCGGCGATCGAGGAGACATTGACCACGGCGCCGCGCGCCGCCTTCAGGTGTGGAGCCGCCGCGCGGATCATCTGGAAGGCGCCGAGCGCGTTCACCGCGAAGATGCGCTGGAACGCCGCCGCATCCAGCGCGTCGAGGTTGCCGGTGCCGACGAAGGTGGTGACGCCGGCGTTGTTGACGAGGATGTCGAGCCCGCCCCAGCGCGCGACCGCCTCGGCGACCATCCTGCGGCAGGCGGCGTCGTCGGCGACATCGGCGCGCACGAGGAGCACGTCGGCGCCCGCTTCCCGGCACGCGGCGGCGGTCGCCTGCGCCTCGGCCTCGCTTTTCGAATAGTTCACCAGCACGTCGCAGCCGCGGCGCGCGAGCGCGAGCGCGGTCGCCGCGCCGACGCCGGTCGCGCTGCCGGTGACGATCGCCCTTCTGCGTGCGGTCATGGCCTTTTCCTTTCGACGGCTGTCGCGGGTGCAGTGTAGCGAAGCCGCATGCCGATTGACCAGGATCAAACCCCCATCGCTGCGCGGGTTTATCGTGGCGGCGTGAGACGCAGGGGAGCGCGATGACCGCCGCACAGACTTTCAGCGTCAGCCTCGAGCAGCAGGAAGGCTTCGAGTTTCGCGTGCGCTTCGACGGGCCGGGCACGGCCGAGCTTGTGCTCGACGAGCCGGAGCCGCTCGGGCATCGGCGCGGGCCGAACGCCGCGCGGCTCCTCGCGGCCGCGGTGGCGAACTGCCTCGCGGCGAGCTTTGTCTTTTGCCTGCGGACCAAGTTCCGGCAGAATCCGGGCCCGGTGCGGGCCCGCGCCGTCGGCAGGCTCGAGCGCAACGAGCGCGGGCGCTACCGCATCGCCGGCGTCGAGGTCGAGATCGCGCTCGCCGAGACGCTCGGCGCGATGCCTCATCAGCAGCGCTGCGTCGAACAATTCGAGGACTTCTGCGTGGTGACCCAGAGCGTACGCGCGGGGATTCCGGTGTCGGTCCGCGTGGTGGACGCGGCCGGAACCCCGGTGCCCATGCCGGAGGCCGCCTGAGCCGTGAAGGAAGAGTCGCTGCACGCGCTGATCCAGCACGAGGTGGCGGAATTGCGCGTCGAGTTTCCGCAGATCGCGCTGGTGCGCAGCACGCTCGATACCTGGCTGGAGGGCGAGGCGCGGCGCTATAGCCTGGGCCTTGACATCCGCTGGCCGGATCATCAGACCCTTGTCGCCGGCCCGGCTCGCGACGGCGTGCACGAGGCGGTGCGTGCGGCGTTCGAGGCGGCGCGCGAGCGGCTGCGGAGCGGGTGCGCGCATCTCGCGCGCGCATGAAGATTGATCTGGGTCAAACCCGGCGTCGCGGGCACAGGCAATATGGTCGGCGGGTGCGCCACATACTCCTCCTCCTCCCATGGGGTGTGCCCGGAAAGCGCGGCGAGAGCCGCGCTTTTTTCTCTGCGGACTGGGGGCACGTGAAGGGACGCTGGGAGCATTACGCGCATGATGCGGACCTCGGCGTGCGCGGCCTGGGCGAAACCCAGGCCGAGGCGTTCGCGCAGGCGGCGCTCGCGCTGACGGCCGTGGTCACCGACCCTGCCTCGGTGCGGCCGCAGACCCCGGTCGCGATCACCTGCGAGGCGCCGGACGACGAGCTGCTGCTTGCGGAATGGCTGAACGCCCTCATATATGAAATGGCGACGCGCCGGATGCTGTTTTCGCGTTTTGACGTGACGATCGAGGACGGGCGGCTTTCGGCGCAGGCGTGGGGAGAGCCGGTGGACCCGGCGCGGCACCGCCCGGCGGTGGAGCCGAAGGGCGCCACCTACACGACGCTGCGGGTCGCGCGCGGGCCGGAGTACTGGTCCGCGCAAACGGTGATTGACGTCTGAGATGGACCTTTCTCGCCTCGAAAAGGTGTCCGACTGGGAATGGCGCATCCCGGCGCAGGGGGCGATGCGCGTTCCCGCCGTGATCTTCGCGAGCGAAGCGCTGTTGCGCGAGATGGACGAAAAGGTGCGCGAGCAGGCGGCGAACGTCGCGACGCTGCCGGGCATCGTCGGCGCGTCCTATGCGATGCCGGACGCGCACTGGGGCTATGGCTTTCCGATCGGCGGTGTGGCGGCGTTCGACGCCGACGAGGGCGGCGTGGTTTCGGCGGGCGGCGTCGGCTTCGACATCTCCTGCGGCGTGCGCTGCCTGCTCACGGGCCTGAAGCGCGAGGACATCATGGCGGTGCAGCAGCCGCTCGCCGAGGCGCTGTTCGCGCGGATTCCCGCCGGCGTGGGCAGCACCGGCGCGATCCGGCTGTCGGATGCGGAGACGGAGGCGATGCTCACCGGCGGCGCGCGCTGGGCGGTCGAGCGCGGGTGGGGCGAGCCGGCGGACCTGGAGCGCGTCGAGGAAGGCGGACAGATGAAGCACGCGAAGCCCGCCGCGGTATCGGCGCACGCCAAGCGCCGCCAGCGCGACGAGATGGGCACGCTCGGCAGCGGCAACCACTATCTGGAAGTGCAGGAAATCACCGAGGTGTACGACGAGGCGATCGCGCGGGCGTACGGCGTTGCCGCGGGCGACGCGGTGGTGATGATCCACTGCGGCTCGCGCGGGCTCGGCCACCAGATCGGCACCGAGTTCCTGAAGCAGATGGCGCTCGCGGCGCCGCGCCACGGCATCGCGCTGCCGGACCGCGAACTCGCCTGCGCGCCGATCCACTCCGAAATCGGCCAGGAATACCTCGGCGCGATGCGCGCCGCGATCAATTGCGCGCTCGCCAACCGTCAGATCCTCACCGCGCTGGTGCGCGAGGTGTTCGCCGATTTCTTCCCGGACGCGCGCCTTGCGCTCCTCTACGACGTCTCCCACAACACCTGTAAGGTCGAGGAGCACGGTGGCAGGCGCCTGTACGTGCATCGCAAGGGCGCGACGCGCGCCTTCGGCCCCGGGCATCCGGAGCTGCCGCCGGCGCTGCGCGCAGCGGGGCAGCCGGTGCTGATCGGCGGCTCGATGGGAACCGGCTCCTACATCCTGGCGGGAACGAAGGCGTCGGAGTCGCTCGCGTTCAGCTCCGCCTGCCACGGCGCCGGCCGCGCGATGAGCCGGCACCAGGCGCTGCGCAACTGGCGCGGGCGGGAGGTGGTGGACGAGCTGGCGGCGCGCGGCATCATCGTCAGGAGCCCCTCGATGCGCGGCGTCGCCGAAGAGGCGCCGCAGGCCTACAAGGACGTCTCGGCGGTGGTGGACGCGGCCGATGCCGCCGGCCTGGCGAAGAAGGTCGCGCGCTGCGTGCCGCTCATCTGCATCAAGGGCTGAAGCGCGGCGCTCGCGAGAGGTGGAGGAACGCGGCATGAAAACAGGCGAAAAGGAGACGGCATCATGACCCAGTCGAGCACGGGATGGCACGAGCCGGTGGAGGTCATCAAACCGCAAACGAGGGATCGCCATCGAGCGATCGTGTCGCTCATGGAGGAGTTCGAGGCGGTGGACTGGTACGACCAGCGCGTGGATGCGACCGCGGACGAGGAGTTGCGCGCCATCCTGGCGCACAACCGCGACGAGGAGAAGGAGCACGCCGCGATACTGCTCGAATGGCTGCGTCGGCGGGATCCCGCGTTCGAGCGGCATCTGCGCGACTGGCTGTTCACGGATGCGCCCATACTGGAGCGCGCGGCGGACGCGGAAAATGCCGCGGCCACGGGCGCCCTCGGCGACGGTTCGCTCGGTATCGGCGACCTGCGGGAGCGACGGACATGAACGATCTTCTGCGTGAACTCGCGCCCGTCAGCGGCGCAGCATGGGAGCGGATCGAGGCGGAGGCGAAGCGCACGCTCAAGGCGATGCTCGCGGCGCGCAAGCTGGTGGATTTCCGCGGCCCGCTCGGCTGGCAGACCTCGGCCGTCGGACTCGGGCGGATCGAGAGGCTCGGCGCCGCTCCCGGGCCTGGGGTGGAAGCGCGGCTGCGCAAGGCCATGCCCCTGGTCGAGCTGCGGGTTCCGTTCGAGCTTTCGCGCGCGGAGCTGGAAGCGCTCGATCGGGGTGCGCAGGACGCCGACCTCGATCCGGTGCGCGAAGCGGCGCGCACGGCCGCGCTCGCCGAGGATCGCGCCGTGTTTCACGGCTACGCCGCGGCCGGAATCCGCGGCGTGATCGAGGCCGCGGCGGCAGCGAAATGCACGCTCTCCGAGGACTATACCGTGTATGTCGGCGCGGTCGCGGAAGCGATTCAGAGGCTGCGTGGCGCAGGGATCGAGGGCCCGTACGGGATCGCGCTGGGTCCGCGCTGCTATACCGGGCTCACGCGCACGCTGGTCGGCGGCTTTCCGGTGATGGAGCACGTGCGCAGGCTGCTCGATGGCCCGGTGGTCTGGGCGCCCGCGGTGGACGGGGCGGTGGTCCTCAGTCTGCGCGGCGGCGATTTCGAGCTGACGGTGGGACGCGACTTCTCCATCGGGTACTCCGACCACACAGCGAGCACCGTGCAGCTCTATCTCGAGGAGAGCTTCACCTTCCGCGTGTTCTGCGCCGAAGCGGCCGTTCCCCTCAGCTACGCCGCGGGGTGATTGCGCCGTCGGCGCGCCGCTGCCGAGGCGGCGCCTTCAGCGCGCCGCGGGCCCGCGGCCCTCGCGCCGCGGATCCTCCTCGCGCTCGATCCAGACCTGCCACAGGCGCAGGGCAAGCGCGAGCAGCGCCGGCCCGATGAACACGCCGACGAAGCCGAAGGCGAGGATGCCTCCGATCACGCCGATGAACACCAGCCCGAAGGAGAGGCTCGCGCCGCGACTGATGAGCAGCGGCCGGAGCACGTTGTCAATGCTCGAGACGAGCCCGGCGCCCCAGATCAGCATGAAGATCGCCCAGCCGAAGAGCTCCTGGGTGAGCAGCCAGAACGTCGCGCCCAGCCACACCAGCACCGGCCCGCCCGGAACGAGCGACAGCAGCGCGGTGAGCCCCCCGAGCAGCCACGCCGCCGGCACCCCCGCGATGAGGAACCCGATGGTGGCGAGCGCGCCCTGGGCGGCCGCGGTGCCGACGATGCCGAGCACCACGCCGCGCACGGTGCCCCGCACCGTCGCGATCAGCTCGTCGGCGAGCGGGCCCGCGAGGCGCGCGACGCCGGCGCGCAGGCTGCGCACGATCGCCTCGCCGTCGCGGTAGAAGAAGAAACCGATGAACGTCGCCAGCGCGAGCTGCAGGATCCCTTCGGCGACGATGGCGCCGGCGGCGATGAGCGGCCCGCGCGCGGTCTCGATCACCCGCTTGCCCAGTTCGCGCAGCGCGCCCGGATCGGCCGCGAGCCCGCGCCAGTATTCGTCCATCGCCGGGCCTGCGACCGGGATGCGCGCGATCCATGCCGGCGGCGGCGGCAGGCCGTCCACGATCCAGCCGCGCACGACCGCGACCCAGCGCGGCACCTGTTCGATCGCGTTTTCGGTGAGCCAGGCGAACGGCAGCAGCACCAGCACGATGACGCCGAGGGTGAGAACCGTGGCCGCCGCGGTGTCGCTGCCCCGCAGCGCGCCGCGGACCGCGGCATAGGCGGGCCAGGTCGCCATCACGAACACGGCCGCGAACAGCCCGGCCGAGACGAACGGTCGGAGAACGACGTACGTGCCGAACGCGAGCAGCGCCAGCGCGGCGAGGCCGGCGAGGCGGCTGATCAGTTCACGTGGAGAGGAAGGAGCCAGGGTCGTTCCGTTTCTCTGGGCATGCGGCGCGGCCGCGCGGGCACGGGAACCAGGGCTCCGCACCGGAAGGCGCGCAGGTTATCGGTCCTGCTCGCCCGGCGTCAAATGACGCCCGAACCAGCCGGCGGCAAGGCGCGCGACTTCCTCCAGCGTGCCCGGCTCCTCGAACAGGTGCGTCGCGCCTGGAACGAGGACCAGCTCGCGCGTGCAGTTGCGCAACGCGTCGCGCGCCTGCTCGTTCAGCTCGATCACCCCGTAGTCGAGCGCGCCGACGATGAGGAGCGTCGGCGCGCGCACGCGCTCGAGCGTCGCCGCTCCGGCGAGGTCGGGCCGGCCGCCGCGCGACACCACCGCACGCACCGCGAACGGCATCGCCGCCGCCACGCGCAGCGCCGAGGCCGCCCCGGTGCTCGCGCCGAACAGCCCGATCGCAAGCCCGCGCGTGTCCGGCGCGGCGGCGAGAAAGCGCACCGCGAACGCGAGCCGCTCGGTCAGAAGAGCGATGTCGAAGCGATTTTCGGGGTCGCGATCCTCCTCGGGCGTGAGCAGGTCAAGGAGCAGCGTCGCAAGGCCGTTTCGGCGCAGCTCGCCGGCCACGTAGCGATTGCGCGGCGAGTGACGCCCGGAGCCGCTGCCGTGAGAGAACGCGACCGCGCCGCGCGCGCCGGCCGGAACCTCCAGAACGCCTTCGAGCGTCACGCTGCCTGCGGGAATGGCGACTTGGGTCATGGCGAACCCCCTTGGGTGTGCGAAGCGGCCGGGGCGTCGGGCTCGACCAGGAGCATGACGCCGACGGTGGCGCCGGCGCCCGCCACCGGCCAGACGAGGCGCAGCGACGCCGACTGCATGATCCGCTCCAGGCCTTCCTCGGACTGCGACACCGTGTGGCAGGGCCTCGCCCAGACGCGCACCGGTGGGTCGAAGCGCAGCACGACGCGCCCGCGCATGAAGCGATCGTCGAGCGCCAGCTCCTCGGCCGCGTCCAGCTCCAGTGTCTGTCCGAACCCGCCGAGAACGGCGCCGCCGGCGAGATAACGTCCGGCGAAACCGTCGCAGCTCGGCATCGCGACATCCAGCTCGGTGACGAACTCGCCGGCCGCGGCCTCGATCCGCCACGCCATGCGCACGGCGGTGCCTTCGACCGCCACGGTCTTCACGATGCGCGCGCCCGCGGCGTCGGCGGCGAATTCGGCCCGCGCTCCCTCGGCCGCCGTCAGCCGGTAGGCGCGCAGCTCCGTCTCCGGCGCGCCCTGTTGGCACCATGTGTCGCGAAAGAGCGTCCGCGCGCGCCGGTCGGGCTCGATGTCGGCCGGGCCGACGGCATGCTTGAGCACGAACCGGTCGTGCGCCGAGGCGATGCCGCCCGCCTGCGGCTGCGCCGCCGCACCGCGCATGACGCGCTCATGGTAATGCTCGCGGTAGCGCCGCAGCGTATCGCCGAAGTTCTGCGCCAGGGCGTAGCTGGACAGTTCCTTCAGCGCCGCTTCTCCGTCCAGGGCGAGCACGGCCTGAAGCGCCGGGCTCCTGAGGAACAGCTCCTCGACGCCGTCGAGATCGTGATCCTCGCGCTCGAGCGGCGCACGCGCGGCCTGCGCGTCCAGCCGCGCCTCTAGCGCGAGCAGATTGCGCCAGACCGCGCGCCGCAGATGCGGCAGGTAGATGCCGCCGAACAGGCCGTGCCAGTAGGCGTCGTTCGCCTGCGCCGCATACAGCAGCGCGCGCAGCTCGGCGATGTCGCTGCGGCTGCTCGCCGCGGCGACGCGCGCCGAGAGCGCGAGCATGCGCTTGTGCATCCAGTTCGCCTCCGCGTAGCGCGACAGGAAGTTGCGCCAGATCCCGCCGCGCAGGAACGGCTTGTCGGCCTCCCACCGGCCGGTTTCGCGCGCGGCGGCGACCAGGCCCGCGTAGCGCGCCGCCGCCGGCGCGGGCAGCGTCCATTCGTTCATTTCGACGTAGGACACGGTCGGCAGATACACGATGCCGCGCGCAGGGGTCGCGGCGTGGAACTCGCGGTAGGTGAGGGGGGCGAGGTTCGGCGAGGCGAGCACGCGCTCGACAAATTCGGCGAGCCAGCGCCTGCCATAAACCCATTCCCAGGTTTCCGGCCAGATGCCGAACTTCTCGATGTCGTCGAAGTAGATCGCCGCCTCGCCAGGTGCGGCCAGACGCTCGATCCGCGCGACCGCGTCGGCGGCCGGCGCGAACGGGATGCGGTAGCGCAGCGTCTCGGAGATCGGGAACAGATCCAGCCGCCGGCCGTCCTCCTCGGTCGCGAAGAAGCCGCGCAGCTCCTGCGCGTCGCGCCCGGTGCACAGGAAGTGATAGTCGTCCACCACCGCGTAGCGGATGCCGCAGTCGGCGAAGGCGCCGACCACCGCCGATTCCCAGACGCGCTCGGTGAGCCAGGCGCCCGCGGGGCGCTGGCCGAAGCGGCGCTCCAGGCGCTCGGAGAGCGCGAGGATCTGGCCGAGGCGGTCACGGCGCGGGATCGCGGCGAGCACCGGCTCGCAGTCGCCGCCGCCGAACCACTCGATCTGGCCGCGCCGGGTCATCTGCGCGAGCAGCGCCGCGTCCTCGGGATGGTTCGTGAACAGGTACTCGATCAGCGGCCCGCTCATGTGCATCGCGAAGCGAAACGCCGGGTAGGCGTACAGCGTGCGCAGGAACGGCCGGTAGCAGCGCGCGTGCGCCTGCTCGAACACCTCGGGAAAGTTGCCCGCCGGCTGGTGCGCGTGCACGCCGAATAGGAGCGCGGCTTTCCGCGTCATCGGTGCGTCTTCAGCCCCCGGAGCGTCGCATCGCCGCCGCGCCGTCGGCGCGCTCGCCGGGGGTGCACACCGGCTCGGCGAGCCGCGCCGGAACTGGCAGGCCGAGCAGGCGGTACAGGTTCGCGAGCTTGGTGCGGAACAGCCGGTCGAAGGCCGCGACCGCCGGATTCGCCGAGCCGTCCTCGAACCACCAGAACCAGTCGGAGCTTTCGCAGTCGGCCAGCTGCGCGCGCGCCGCCTCGCGCGCCGGCTCGTCCAGGCGCGCGCCGGCGAGGACGAGATCGTAGGCGCGCTTGGCCTCGCACAGCAGGTCCCACGCCCGGTTCTTCGCGGGCGTGCCGATCCAGGTGAGCAGCGTCCCCTGCACCCAGCTTCCGGCCTTGAGCGTCGCCAGCTGCGCCGGGGCCGTGGCGTCGGACCGCGCGAGCACCTCGGCCGGTGTCCGGGTGCGGATCGAGGGATGCTTCTCCAGCGCCTCGTACAGCGCGCAGAGGAAATAGAAGCCGTTGTACGGGTAGTGCTCCCAGGGGTTCTCGCCGTCGAGAATCACCGCCACCACCGGCGCCGAATCGGCGGGTGCCTGTGTGCCGATGCGCTCGATTTCTCCGACGAGATGCGCCGCCGCGTCGCGCCCGTGCCAGCGCCGGTACTCGAAGCCGATCAGGTCCGAGAGCCGGTCGTCGCGAAAGAAAACGACCGGCTCGATCCCGTCTACCCGCCAAGGCCGGTACAGGTCGCGCGCGCGGTTGTAGTCTGCGCCGGCGGCGAGGCTGCGCGCGAGCACGCCCTCGCCGCTTGCCACCCAGCGGATGCCGCGGCGCGAGAGCAGCCGCAGGAAAGCGGCCGATATCGCTCCTTCGGCGGGCCAGAGGCCGGCGGGCTCGGAGCCGAAGCGCGCGCGGTGGCTCGCCAGCGCGCTCTCCAGTTGCGCCCGGGCGCGCTCCACGCCGCCGGGATAGCGCTCGTGCTCGGGCAGCGGTGCCTCGGGCGAAGCCTCGCGCGCCGCACCGAAATCAACGAGCAGCGGTCCGATCGGGTGCGTGTGCAGCGTGGTCGAAAGCTCGATGCGCCCGGACTGCGCGAGCGCGCGCCAGCGCGGCACGATGCCGGCGACGAGGCGTGCGATCTCCTCCAGCAGCGCCCGGCGGTCCTCGTACGTGAAGCCGGCGCCCTTCGCCATCAGCCGCGCCACTGGCTCCGATTCCCGGCGCACCGTCTCGCCCGTCCAGGCGAGGTGATACCAGGTGACCAGATCGTCGAAGTACTGCTCCGAGAGCCAGGCGAGCCCGTCCGCGGCCTGCGCGAGCGCCGCGCGGTGCATTTCCTCCAGCCGCCGGTACGCGGGAAACGGGCGCACCATCGTCTCGGCGTTGGCGTGAAAGCACTGCTCGAGGGCGTAGCGGCGCTCGCCCTCGCTCAGCGCCCGGCCGGGCGCGCGCGCAAGAAGGCGAAGGAGCGGGTCGCACAGCCGGCCGCTCGCCAGTTGCCCGGCATAGTCCTCGATCTGGTCGAGCAGCACCGGGGCGAAATTGACGGTGGCGCGCACTTCGCGCCGCTCCAGGTGCCAGGCCATGTCGGTGTAGTCCTTCAGCGCGTGCAGCAGCACCCACGGCATCGCGTAGGCGCCGCTCGCACGGTCGCGGTAGTCCGGCTGGTGCATGTGCCACAGCAGCACCAGGTCCACGGCGCGAGCGCTCATTGCCGGCGGTGCACCCGCTGCCCGAGCATCTCCGGGGTCACCAGCGTCACGCCGCGCTCGGTGACGTGAAAGCGCCTGCAGTCCTCCTCGCGATCCACGCCGATTCGCAGGCCCTGCGGCAGGCGGCAGTGCTTGTCAATGATGGCGCGGCGCACGACGCAGTGCCGCGCGATGTCCACGTTCGGCAGCACGACCGAGTCCTCCACCGTGGCGTGGCTGTGCACGTGCACCCGGGAGAACAGCAGCGAGCGGCGCACCGTGGCGCCGCTGATGATGTCGCCGCCGGAAACCATCGAATCCACCGCGAACCCGCGCCGGCCGTCGTCGTCGAACACGAACTTCGCCGGCGGCAGCTGCTCCTGATGCGTCCAGATCGGCCAGTCGGCATCGTACAGGTTGAGCGCCGGTGTGACCCGCACCAGGTCCATGTTCGCCTCCCAGTAGCCGTCAAGAGTGCCGACGTCGCGCCAGTACGGCTTTCCTTCGACCATGTTGACGCAGGAATCGGCGAAGCGGTGCGCGTACACGCGGTGCCCGTGCGCGACCAGCCACGGGATCAGATCGCGGCCAAAATCGTGACCGGAGCTCTTATCCTCGGCGTCGCGCGCGAGCTGGGCGTAGAGGAACTCGGCGTCGAATGCGTACACCCCCATGCTGGCCAGTGCGACGTCGCTGCGGCCGGGCATCGGCGCGGGCGCGGCCGGCTTCTCGTGAAAGGCGGTGACGCGCCCGATCTCGTCCACCGTCATCACGCCGAGGTTGCGCGCGTGCTCCAGCGGCACCTCGACGCAGGCGACCGAAAGCTCGGCGCGGCGCGCGACGTGCTCGGCGAGCATCAGGCTGTAGTCCATCTTGTACACGTGATCGCCCGCCAGCACCAGCACGTACGTCGGCGAATGCTGGCTCAGGACGTCGAGGTTCTGATACACCGCGTCGGCGGTGCCGGCATACCACCGGGCGACCGAACGTTGCTGCGCCGGCAGCAGCTCGATGAACTCGCCGAAGCGCCCGTCGAGGAACGACCAGCCGCGCTGCAGGTGCCGGATCAGGCTCTGCGCCTTGTATTGAGTCGCGACACCGATGCGGCGGATGCCGGAATTGACGCAGTTGGACAGCGTGAAGTCAATGATGCGGAACTTGCCGCCGAAGTGCACCGCGGGCTTCGCCCGCCAGTCCGTGAGCGGGCCCAGCCGCACGCCGCGCCCGCCGGCGAGCACGATCGCCATCGTCTGGCGCACGAGCTGGCCGCGGTCGTGCTCGCTATAATGCGCTGCCACCATGAGCGATGCCGCGATTGCCGCGCTCGATGCGCGCGCCGAGCGTCTCGCCGCCGCCCGCCTGCACGATCCGCACGCGTTTCTCGGTCCGCAGCATGAATCCGGGCGCACGCTCGTGCGGCTGTACCACCCGCGCGCGCGCGCGGCGTGGGTGGAGACGCGCGCGGGCTGGCGCGAGGCGCGCGCGACCAGGGTGGCGGGGCTGTTCGCGCTCGCCGCGCAGGTGCCGCCGCACTACCGCGTGCGCTTCGACGAAGGCGGGCGCGTGCGCGAAGGTTTCGATCCGTACTGCTTCGCGCCGCAGATCTCGGCGCACGACCTGTATCTCTTCAACGCCGGCCGGCTGACGCAGGCCTGGCGCACGCTGGGTGCGCACGCGCTGACGGTGCACGGGGTCGCCGGCACGCGCTTCGCGGTGTGGGCGCCCAACGCCGAGCGCGTCTCGGTGGTGGGCGACTTCAACGGCTGGGACGGGCGCATGCACCCCATGAGCGTACACGGCGCGAGCGGCGTGTGGGAGCTGTTCGTGCCCGGCGTCGCGCCCGGCGCGCTCTACAAGTTCGAGATCCGCAACCGCGACAGCGGCGCGGTGCTGACCAAGGCCGATCCGTACGCGCGCGCGGCGGAGCTGCGCCCGGGCACCGCCTCGCGCGTCGCGCCGCCGGCGGCGCACGCCTGGGGCGACGGCGACTGGATCGAGCGGCGCGCGCACTGGGACTGGCTGCACGCCCCGATCGCGATTCTGGAGGTGCACGCCGGATCCTGGCGCCGGGGGGTCAACGGCTGGCGCGCGCTCGGCGAGGCGCTGATTCCCTACGCGCTCGATCTGGGCTTCACCCATATCGAGCTGATGCCGGTGACCGAGCACCCGCTCGACGAGTCCTGGGGCTACCAGACGACCGGCTATTTCGCGCCCACTGCGCGCTGGGGATCCGCCGACGAGCTGCGCGAGTTCGTGGACCGCTGCCATGCCGCCGGCCTGGGCGTCATCCTCGACTGGGTGCCGGGGCACTTTCCGACCGACGACTGGGCGCTCGCGCGCTTTGACGGCACCGCGCTCTACGAGCACGAGGATCCGCGGCTGGGCCTGCACCCGGACTGGGGCACGCACACGTTCAACTTCGGGCGCAACGAGGTGCGCGCGTTCCTGCTGTCCTCGGCGCATTACTGGCTCGACCAGTTCCATTTCGACGGCCTGCGCGTGGACGCGGTCGCCTCGATGCTCTACCTCGACTACTCGCGCAAGGAAGGCGAGTGGCTGCCCAACCGCTACGGCGGGCGCGAGAACCTGGAGGCGATCGACTTCCTGCGCGAGCTGAACGGGCTCGTGCACGGCGAATTCCCCGGCGCGCTCACCATCGCCGAGGAGTCCACCGCCTGGCCGATGGTCTCGCGCCCTGCCTACGCCGGTGGCCTCGGCTTCTCGATGAAGTGGAACATGGGCTGGATGCACGACACGCTGGAATATTTCCGGCACGACCCGGTCTACCGGCGCTTTCATCACGACCGACTGACCTTCGGCCAGCTCTACGCCTACACCGAGAACTTCGTGCTGCCCTTCTCGCACGACGAGGTGGTGCACGGCAAGGGCTCGCTCCTTGCGAAGATGCCGGGCGAGTGCTGGCAAAAGTTCGCGAACTTGCGGCTGCTGCTTGCCTGGCAGATGACCACGCCCGGCAAGAAGCTCAACTTCATGGGCAACGAGTTCGGCCACGGCCCGGAGTGGGATGTCGCACGCGGCCTCGACTGGGACCTCGCCGCGATCCCCTGGCACGGCGGCGTGCGGCAGTGTTTCCGCGACCTGCAGCGGCTGTACCGGCGCGAGCGGGCGCTGCACGAGCTGGAGTTCGAGCCGGAGGGCTTTGCATGGATTGACTGCCACGATAGCGACAACTCCGTGCTCAGCTTCATTCGGCGCGCGCGCGACGGCGCCTGCCTCGCCGTGGTGCTCAACTTCACGCCCGTGCCGCGCGCCGGCTACCGCATCGGCGTGCCGCGCGCAGGCACCTGGCTGGAACTGATCAATACGGACTCCGCCTACTACGGCGGATCGAACGTCGGCAACGGCGGCGTGCTCGCCGCCGAGCCTACACCCTGGATGGGGCAGCCGGCGACGCTCACGCTGACGTTGCCGCCGCTTGCCGCCCTTATCCTTGCGCCTGCCTGAGGCCGAGCGCGGCATCCACCTCCGCCTCGGCCTGCAGCCAGTCTTCCAGTTCGTGTCCGGGGGCGAAGCCGCGCTTCTCGGCACGAAAATACGCCGCGTGCGCGATCAACCGTTCGCGCTCCTCGGGCGCAATGACCTTCTCGGCCGGTGCGCTGCGCACTGCCGCTGCTGCGGTGGCCGGATTACCGGAATTCCTGTGTGCACGTGCGCGACCCATCGGGTTCTCCTTCCTCGCTTGCGCGGGGCACTCCGCATGCGCGCAATCTAGTTCATCCCGCAGGGGGACTGTTGACGTAGATCAAGAGCGATGGCCGCCGCCCCGAGCAATTCGAGGTGCTCGTTTATCACTGCGTACACCGGCATGCGGCGCGCAAGCGGCGCATGCGTGCCCTTGTCGTTGAACGCGCGCACGAATCCGCCGGCGCCGAGGCGGGCGGTCATGCGCCGCGCGATCCCGCCGGCGACATAGACGCCCCCGCGCGCGAGCACCGCCAGCGCGTGATCACCCGCCACCGCGCCGTAGATTTCGCAGAAGAGATCCAGCGCCCGCACGGCGACCCGGTCCCCGGCTTCGGCGGCTTGCTGCACCGCAGGCGCCGCCTCCGGTTCGCGCGGGCCGGGCGGCTCGCCGCGCAGGAACGCGTGGATCGCCGCAAGGCCCGCTCCCGAAAGCACATCCTCGGCGGTGACGCGCCCGCGCGCGGTATGCAGCCAGCGCCACAACGCCGCCTGCTCTTCGCTCTGGGGCGCGAAGCCGGCGTGTCCGCCTTCGCCGGCGATCACGACCCAGCCCGCGTCCACGGGCACGGTGTAGGCGACGCCGAGGCCGGTGCCGGCGCCGATCACGACGCGCGGCGCGCGCGCGCGCGGCTCGCCCGGCTGGAGCACGGCGAGATCGCCCTCGGCGAGCCACTCGATGCCGCGCGCGGCGCAGGCGAAATCGTTCTCGATCTCCACCCGCACGCCGAGCCGGGCGGCGAGCGTGGCGGCCTCCAGCTCCCAGTCGCGGTTGGTCAGTCGCACGCGGCCCTCCGACACCGGCCCGGCGGCGGCGAAGCAGGCGGCCGAAAGCTCGAGCGCGCCGAGCGTGGCGCGCGCTTCGGCGAGATACGCCTGCAGCGCGGCGTCGAACGCGGCGAACGCGCGATCCTCGTAGCGGCGGTCGAATTGCAGCTGCAGGCCGCCCGCCTGCGCGCGGGCGAGCGCGAAGCGGCACTTGGTCGCGCCGACGTCGGCGACGAGCGCGAGCGGCCCGGAGATCATCGCGCCCATTTCACCACGAATGCGGCTCGCGTAAGATGCCGCGCCTGATGACCGGTTCGGCGCTGCGCGTGCTCTTTGCCACCTCCGAGTGCGCGCCGCTCGCGAAGACCGGTGGCCTCGGCGACGTGAGCGGCGCTTTGCCGCGCGCGCTCGCGCGGCTCGGTCACGACGTGCGCGTGCTGCTGCCCGCCTATCCGGCGCTCGCCGGCGTGCCGCGCGCCGACGAAGAAGCGATTGCGCTCGATGCGATGGCCGGACTGCCGCCGGCGCGCATCGTGCCGGCGCGGCTGCCGGGCGGGGTGGCGGCGTTTGTCCTCGAATGCCCGGCGCTGTACCAGCGCCCCGGAGGACTGTATCTGGACCCGGAGGGCAAGGACTGGCCGGACAACGCGCTGCGCTTTGCGCAGCTTGCGCGCGCGGCGGCGTTTCTCGGCCGCGGCGATGGCGCCCGCCGCTGGCGCGCGCAGGTGGTGCACGCGAACGACTGGCAGACTGCGCTCGCGGCGGCGTATCTCGCGTATTCGCCGCACCCGCGCGCGGCGGTGCTGTTCACCGTGCACAACCTCGCCTACCAGGGACTGTTTGCGGCGCAGTGCTTCGAGTTGCTCGGCCTGCCGCCGGAGGCGTTCTCCATCTCCGGGCTGGAATTCCACGGCCAGGTGTCGTTCCTGAAGGCAGGACTGGTCTACGCCGACGCGATCAGCACCGTGAGCCCGACCTACGCGCACGAGATCCAGCGCCCGCCCCTTGGCTTCGGGCTGGAGGGCGTGATCGCGGCGCGGCGCGGCGCGCTGCACGGGATCCTGAACGGCATTGACACCGAGCTGTGGAACCCGGCGAGCGATCCGTGGATCGCGCGCCGCTACGACGCCGACACGCTCGAGGCGAAGGCGGCGAACCGGGCCGCGCTGCGCGCGCAGCTCGGCCTGGCCGAGGACGACGCCGCGCCGCTGCTCGGCATCATCAGCCGCTTCACCGAACAGAAGGGGCTCGATCTCGTGCTCGCCGCCGCCGAGCGCATCCTTGCGCTGCCGGCGCAGCTCGCGGTGCTCGGCTCGGGCGAGCGCGATCTGGAGCACGCTTTCCTGCAGCTCGCAAGAGCGCACCCGGGCCGGGTCGCGGTGACCGTCGGCTTCGACGAGCCGCTCGCGCACCGTATCGAGGCGGGGGCGGACATTTTCCTCATGCCCTCGCGCTTCGAGCCCTGCGGCATGAACCAGATGTACAGCCAGCGTTACGGCACGCTGCCGGTCGTGCGCGCGACCGGCGGGCTCGCCGACACCGTCGAGGACGGCGTGACCGGCTTCGTCTTCCGCGAGCCGCAGGCCGAGGCGCTGGTTGCGGCGATCGTGCGTGCGGTCGCCGCCTGGCGCGACCCGGCACTGTGGCGCCGCATGCAGCGTCAGGCGATGGCGCGCGATTTCGGCTGGGAGCGGGCCGCGCGCCGCTATGGCGCGCTCTACGCCCAGATCATCAGCCCCATCTCGAACGGATGAGCGAGCAGCGCGTGATACGGGTAGGCGCGGATGCGGTAGTCGAGTCGGCCGCACAGCGCAGGGGCAAACTCCAGCGCGTAGCGCTGTTCGCCGTCGGCGCCCGGCGGCCCGTCGGGACGGAACCCATGGCTCTGCCACTCGCCTTTTTCGCCGCGGTCGGTGCGCGCCAGGCGCAGCTCGACGTGCAGGTCCTCGGGCGCAAGGCCGTTCAGCCGCACGGCCACCTCGAATCGCACCCGCTCGCCGTACGGAATCTGCCGCAGCGGCGTGTCCAGGCGCCGGATCGTCACGCCGGGCCAGGCGGCGCGCACGCGCGCTCGCCACTCGGCGAGCGCGCGCGCACCTGACCAGCCGCCCTCCTGCAGCCTGTGGCGCAGCCGCGACGCCGGCAGGTAGCACTTGCGGACGTACTCGTCCACCATGCGCGAGGCGTTGAAGCGTGGCATGACGGTGGCGATCGCGCGCTTGGCCATGCGGATCCAGCCGATCGGCAGTCCCTGCGGGCTCCTGTCGTAATAGAGCGGCACCACCTGGTCCTGGAGCAGCTCGTAGAGCGTGCGCGCCTCCTCCTGGTTGCGGCGATGCGGGTCAAGCGCCTCGGACGCGGGCTTGATCGCCCAGCCATTGTCGCCCTGGTAGCCCTCGCCCCACCAGCCGTCAAGTACCGACAGGTTGAGCACGCCGTTGATCGCCGCCTTCATCCCGGAAGTGCCCGAGGCCTCCATGGGATAGACGGGGTTGTTGAGCCACACGTCCACGCCGGAGACCAGCCGCCGCGCAAGGCGCAGGTCGTGCTCCTCGACCAGCAGGATGCGGCCCTCGAACTCCGGCGTGCGCGCGACGCGCGCGATGTGGCGGATCAGGTCCTGGCCCGGGCCGTCGGCCGGATGCGCCTTGCCGGCGAAGAGGAACAGCACCGGACGCTTCGGGTCGGCGACGATCTCGCGCAGCCAGTCGAGGTTTTCGAACAGCAGCGTGGCGCGCTTGTAGGCGGCGAAGCGCCGGCCGAAGCCGATCGTGAGCACGTCGGGCCGCGCCGGGTCGGCGAAGCGCAGCAGGCGTTCGACGTGCGACTCGCTGGTGCGGTGGCGGCTGTGCTGCGCGTTCACCCGGTAGCGCACGAGGTAGAGCATCTGCGCCTTCAGCGTCTGGTGCGTTGACCAGAACACCTCGTCGGGCAGCTCGTTCACCCGCGCCCAGAACGCCTGGTCGTGCAGATGCTGCAGCCAGGTCTCGCCGAGCGTGCGGTCGAACACGTCGGCCCACTCGGGCGCGAGGAACGTCGGCGCGTGCACGCCGTTGGTGACATACGTGACCGGATTTTCCTCCGGCGGCACCTGCGGCCACAGCCCGGCGAGCTGGCGCGAGGACACGGCCCCGTGGATGCGCGACACGCCGTTGCGCCAGCGCGAGCCGCGCACCGCGAGCGCGGTCATGTCGAATTCGCCCTCCGCGCCGTTGCGACCGAGCGCGAACAGCGCCTGGCGCCCGATGCCCAGCTCGCGGCACCAGGCGTCGAAGTACGCACCGACCATGTCGTCGGGAAACCGGTCGTGGCCGGCGGCGACCGCGGTGTGGGTAGTGAACACGGTGCTCGCGGCCACCGCCTCCAGCGCGACTTCGAACTCGAGCCCGGACTTCACCGCCTGCCGCAGCCGTTCGAGGATCAGGAACGCCGCGTGTCCCTCGTTGATGTGCCAGACGGTGGGCGCCAGACCCGCCGCCGCGAGCGCGCGCACCCCGCCGATGCCGAGCACGATCTCCTGCTCGATGCGCGTGGTGCGGTCGCCGCCGTAGAGGCGATACGTGATCAGCCGGTCGCGCTCGGCGTTCTCCGGCAGGTCGGTGTCGAGCAGATACAGCGTCACATGGCCGACGCGCGCGCGCCACAGCCGCAGGCGCACGGTGCGCCCGGGCAGCTCCAGCGTCACGCGCAGCTCGGCGCCCGAGCCGTCCTTCACCGGCTCGATCGGCAGGTCGTCGAAGTCCGAGTCGTTGTAGGTCGCGATCTGGTTGCCTTCCGGGTCGATCTCTTGGGAAAAATAGCCTTGCCGGTAGAGCAGGCCCACGGCGACGAACGGCAGGCGCAGGTCGCTCGCCGCCTTGCAGTGGTCGCCCGCGAGGATGCCGAGGCCCCCCGAGTAGATCGGCAGGCTTTCGTGGAAGCCGAACTCGGCGCAGAAGTAGGCGACGAGGTCGTCGGCCGCGAGCTCGATGCCTGTCGCGCGGCGCGCGGTGTCGCGCCGATAGACGTCGCAGGCCGCGAGCACGCGCTCGTAGGCGGCGAGGAAGTCGGGGTCCTGCGCGGCCTGCACCAGGCGCGGCTCGTCAATGCGGCGCAGGAAGGCGCGCGGGTTGTGGCCGGCGGCGCTCCAGAGCTGGGGATTGAGGCGCGAAAACAGCGCACGCGTCGCGCGGTCCCACGTATAGGCGAGGTCGCTCGCCAGATCCTCCAGCCGCGCAAGCCGGGGCGGGATGTGCGGCAGGACGTGAACGCTGTAGGCGGTGCCGGGGTTGTCCATCGTGTTTCTGCGGCCAGCGCCGCAGGGCGCCGACGCCTGATGTTAGCGCATACGCGGCGCGCGGCACCGCCGGCGCGCGCGGCCCGCCCGCGGTTGATCTGCGTCAAAGGCCGCACCCCGGTGCGTGCAAGGATTGCGCATGGCCATCGGCGAGATTTGCAGCCGGACGGTGGTGTTCATCGCGCGCGACGAGAGCTGCCTGGTCGCGGCGCGGCTCATGCGCGAGCATCACGTCGGCAGCCTCGTCGTCGTGGAAGGCCGGGAAGAACCGGCATGCAGGACCCCGGTCGGCATGATCACCGACCGCGATCTGGTGGTCGGCGTGGTGGCGCTCGGACTCGATCCGGACAAGGTGCTGGTCGAGGCGGCGATGCGTCCGGAACTCGCGCTGGTGCGCGAAAGCGACGGCATCGGCCGGGCGATCGCGCTGATGCGCGCGCACGGCGTGCGGCGGCTGCCGGTGGTGGATTCGGCCGGCAGGCTCGTCGGCGTGCTTGCCGCCGACGACCTGATCGAGCTGCTCGGCGAGGAGCTGGCGGGCCTCGCCGCGATGCTCGGCAAGGAGCAGCGGCGCGAGCGCGAGGAGCGCCGCGCCGCGCCTTAGGCCGGGGCTTCCCTGCGGTGGGCGCTGACGCGCTTCGCCTGCAGTCCTTCGGCGGCGACGTCCTCGATGAAGTGCACCGTCATGCCGACGGCGAGGTGTTCGAACGGCGGCGAGATGACGTTGTCGCGCGAAAAATACAGCTCGCGCCCGTCGGGCGTGACGATGAAGCCGATGCCGTTTACCGCGTCCAGGCGCGCGATGCGGCCGGTGTACTCCGGCGGGTGGCGCTTGACGTCGCCGCGCCGGCCGCGCGCGTAGTCCTCCAGCCGGCGCCGTGCCGCGTCGAACGCCTCGCGCAGCGCGACCTGCACGTCCGCGGCGTGCTCGTGAGTGACGGCGATCTCGCCGCCGGGAACCTTGAGGTCGATATGCACGCTGTACTGCCTGCCGTGGCGGCGGTGGCGACCGTCCACCGCGAGCACGACGCGGCAGCTCATGATGCGGTCGTAGAAGCGTTCGAGCTTCTCGGCCTTTTCCTGCACTGCGGTGTAGAGCGCGTTCGAGCGCGGAATGCCCTGAAAGGAAATCTGCAGGGGGATTCGCATGCACCGAGCATACGAACGCATACCCCTGCGCGTTTGACGCAGATCAACGAGGCGCGGACATGGCCGGCGCCGTGAGCCGGGCGCACGCGGCGGCGCGAGCGTACCTTGCGCGCGGCTGGTCGGTGATCGCAGTCGAGCCGCGCGGCAAGCGTCCGCTCATCGCCTGGCGCGAGCTGCAATCGCGCCTACCGCAGGCCGGCGAGGTGGAGGCATGGTTCGCCGAGCGGCCGGATGCGAATGTCGGCGTCGTCACCGGCGCGGTGTCGAACCTGGTGGTGCTCGACGTGGATGCGCGCCACGGCGGCGAGGAAAGCCTCGCCGCGGCGCGCGCTTGACCTGGATCAAAGGGCGCGGCACGGCGGGGCGCAGACTGCGAACGACAAGGAGGTGAGCCATGAACGTGGGCCGGATCTGTTCGCGCGGGATCGTGAGTGTGCACCGCGGGGCGAGCCTCGGCGATGCCGCTGAACTGATGAAGGCACACCATGTCGGCGCGCTGCTGGTCACCGACGACGCCGAAGGTGCCGGTCGCGCGGTCGGGGTCGTCACCGACCGGGATCTGGTGCTCTACGCGCTCGCCGAGGGTATCGGGCCGACGGATGCCTGCGTCGAGGACGTGATGACGCCCGCGGTCGCCACCATTGCCGCGGACGCGGGACTGTTCGAGGCCGCCGAATCAATGCGCGCGAGCGGCGTGCGCCGGCTGGCGGTGAGCGACCAGAACGGCACGCTGGTCGGCATCGTCTCGCTGGACGACATCGTGGACGCGATCGCCGCGGAGCTGGGCAGCCTCGCGCTCGCGCTACGCAGCGAGCGCGCTCGCGAGCAGGCGCGGCCGTACGACACCGCGCAGATGACGGGGTGAGATCAGGCACGCGGCGTGCGCCGCGGCCCGCGAGCCGGCCGCGCCCGAGCCGCGCTCAGTGCCTGTCGCCCTCGGTCGCGTACCAGGCGCGGCATTCCGCTTCGCGCCCGCGCACGACGCGCCGGCCGGCGAGCGGGCCGCGCGTTTCGGTGACCACCGTGTGCTGGCCCTCGGCGTGCTCGCCGTCGTAGAAATAGATCACCACCCAGTCGCGCGTGCGGCCGAGGCGGTGCGCGGTGGCGGTGTTCGAATACAGCGCCGTGAAATGCCAGCCGCTGCGGCGCGCGTGCAGCACCGGCAGCCACGCCTCGCCTTTCGGGTTGAAACGCTTCGGCGCGATCGTGGGAAGCTTGCCGGCGGCGGCCTTTTCCCGATATTCGCGGTCGATCTCGAGGATCGTCGCGACCGGCGGTGCGGCCGCGGAGGCGGGGCGCGCAGCGCGCGCGATCCGTCGCGCCCGAGCATGCTGGACAGGGCGGCGCGGATCGCGGCGCGCGGCGCGCGCCGACGCCCGCTTGATCGCGGTCAATCCGCGCCGCGGCCCGGCACGCGCCGGGGCGCCTTCGCCGCGCGGCGCAGCAGTCGGGGCTTGCGCCAGATCAAGCGGCGGCGGCGTTTCCGGGCTAGCATCGCGGCAGCATCCACGCAGGAGGAAGATCGTGAAATTGAGCGGCAAGGCCCCGGATGTCGGGGCGCCGGATCCCGAGCGGACGACTTCGCCCATCCTCGACGACGACATCGCGTACGAAGATTCGCCCGAGTACGGACTGGATGAGGAAACCGCCGTGTGTTACTTCAACGACCGGCCGTACGAAGTCGGCGAATACGTCTGCAGCGGCAATGACCTGTTGCGCTGCGAGAAGGGCGGCGTGTGGGTGAGGAAGGGCCCGTGCGTGCCGACTTAGCGCAGGCCGGCGCCGCGCGATCGCGCGCGCTGCTTCCCGCGGCGGCGCCCTCGCCTCAGCGGCAGACCAGCACCGGGATCCGCGCGTGCGTGAGCACGCGCAGCGTCTCGCTGCCCAGCAGCCCGCGCAGGCCGCCGTGCCCGTGCGAGGCCATGACGATCAGGTCGCACTTGCGCGCGCGCGCGGCGGCGAGAATCGCCTGCCACGGCCGCCGCGCGATCGGGGCGAGCGCGTCGCAGGCGACGCCCGCGGCGCGCGCTTGCTTGCGGACCTCGTCGAGGGCGGCCGCCGCCTGCCGGCGCAATGCCTGCCGGTAGCGCCGGGCGAGCGCGGGCGACCAGTAAAGCCGCTCGCCGGAAAAAGCGGTCGGCACGGCCTTGACGATGACGAAGATCGCGGTGAGGCGCGCGCCGCAGGCGCGCGCAAGCCGCGCCGCCGGCCGGAACGCACGGCGCGCGAGCCTCGAGCCGTCGGTCGTGACCAGGATGTGACGGAACATCGCGCGCCGCCCGCCGGCCTCGGAGGCGCGCCTAGAGCTTCGACTCCGACGGGTGCGCGTGCGTCTTTTCGTACACGCGCTGGCAGTCGTGGCAGCGCCGCGCCGTCGGGTAGGCGAGCAACCGCTCGTAGCCGATCTCTGCCCGGCACTCGACGCACACGCCGTAGGTGCCGGCGGCGATCCGGGCCTGGGCGGCCTCGATCTCGCGGATCTCGCGCACTTCGCGCGTGACCTCGGCCTGGTCCAGGTCGGAGAGCACGTCGGCCTGCGCCTCGTCGCCTGAATCGCGCACCGGGCCGGCGACGGCGGGGTAGGTCTCCTCGCGCGCGCGCGCAAGGTCTTCGAGCGTCTCGCTGAAAAGCGCGCGCCGGCGCTCGGCGAGCAGGCGCTGCAGGTGTTCGATCTGTTCGGCGGTGAGCGGCATGGGTGTGCTCCGGAGGGTCACTGGCGCCGCGGCGGTGCTGGCAACTCGTCGGGCTCGACGCCTTCGACCCGCGGCAGGTTGCGCAGCGGCTCGCGCCGCAGCGCCTTCTTGGTCAGATCGTCGCGCACCTTGCTGCGGCTGCGCCCTTCGTGCACCGGCTCGTGCGGCGAGAGCGCGGGCGCGGGCTCGCCGCGCCAGCGCTCGCGGCAGGCGGGCGCGCAGAAATACGCGACATAGTCCTTCGCTTCGACCGCGATCGCAGCCGACGGTGCGACGAGCTTGCCGCACACCTCGCAGAAGACTCGGTCGGGATCCGGCAGCGGCCGGGGTTCGTTCGTCATGGGTCACCTCGCACGACGCCATCCTCGCCCGCGGCCGGGCGGCGCGGTTTGCGCGAGATCAAATCCCTTGCACCGCGCCCGCCCTCGCACGTCTAGAATGGCCCCGGCCCGATGTCCCCACGCCCAGTCCTGCTGCAGCACCCGGTGGCCATCGCCGCCGGTACGGCTTCGGCGATCGCGCTCGTCGTCTTCAACGTCGCCGCGCTCGCGCTCGGGCTGGAGGCGCCCTGGCTGCTCGGGGCGGTGATGATCGCCGACCTCGCGGTGATCGGCATCACGATCCTGGCCGCCGCGCGCGAGGTGCTGCGCGCGCGAGGGGAGGCCGAGGAAGCGAGCGAGCGCGCGCGCCGCGGGCTGGAGGAAAGCGAGGCGCGCCTGGCGGCGATCATCGAGTCGGCGATGGACGCCATCCTCACCACCGACGACGCGCAGCGCATCGTGCTCTTCAATCGCGCCGCCGAGGAGATGTTTCGCTGCCCGCGCGAGCAGGCGCTCGGCGCGGCGCTGGAGCGCTTCATCCCGCAGCGCCTGCGCGAAGCGCACCGCGGCCACATCGAGCGCTTCGCCCGCACCGGCGTGACCAGCCGGCGCATGGGGCGGACGCCGGCGCTGTGGGGGCTGCGCGCCGACGGCGAGGAGTTCCCGATCGAGGCCTCGATTTCGCAGGTCGTGCTGCAGGGGCGGCGTTACTTCACGGCGATCGTGCGCGACATCACGCCGCAGATGCAGGCGCGCGCTCTGATCGAGCAGCGCGAGCGGGAGCTGCGTGCGCTCTCGGCGCAGCTCGCCGAGGCGCGCGAGGAGGAAAAGCAGCGCATCGCGCGCGAGCTGCATGACGAGCTGGGCCAGCTTCTGACCGCGCTCAAGATGGACGTCGCGTGGATGCGCGAGCGGCTGCCGGCGGCGTCGGACCTCGCCGAACGGGCGGGCCACATGAATGCGCTGCTCGACCAGACGGTGAGCGCGACGCGGCGCATTGCCTCGGAGCTGCGCCCGCACCTGCTCGACGAGCTGGGCCTTGCCGATGCGGCGCTTTGGCTGGTCGAGGAAACCGCGCAGCGCTCGGGAATCCGCATCGAGATGCGCCGCACGGGCAACGGCGACCTCGGCGCCGTGGATGGCAGCGTCGCGACCGCGGTGTACCGGGCGCTGCAGGAATCGCTCACCAACGCCGCGCGCCACTCCGGGGCGAAGAATGCGTGGGTGCTCCTCGGCTGCGACGGCGCCGCCGTGCATGTCGAGGTCGAGGATGACGGGCGCGGCATCGCGCCCGGCGACCTCGCGAAGGTGCGCTCGCTCGGCCTGCGCGGCATGCGCGAGCGCATCGCGCATCTGGGCGGCGATATTGACGTCGCGCGGGCGCCGCGCGGCGGCACGCGCGTGCGCGTCAGGATCCCGCTCGCCCGCTGAAACGGCGCGACAGGTCGCGGTTGCGCGGCGGAAAGACGAATTTCTCCGCCGGTACGCCCGTTCGGTCGGCGCTCACGCGGCAGCGCGGCCGGCGATTGGCGGGGTCGTAGCCGTTGCGCCAGTGAAAGGGCCGCAGGTTCGTGGGGTCGTGCGGGCCGGCTGGGTCCAGCGGCTCCAGCTTCCAGCCGAACGGGGTGTCCTGGCGGCCGTAATGCTCGCGGCGCATCCAGGCCCCGCAGCTGTCCTGGCGCCAGTGCGCCGGGTCGGCCTCCGCCATCACCCGGCCGTGCTCCCACACCGCGTCAATCAATGCGGGGTTCGGATTTTTCATGCGCGCATCCTCCCGGCGGGCGGGCGGCCGCGGTTTGACCAGGATCAAGACTCCCCGCCCCGGCGAAGGTCGAATAGCCGCATGCACGCTCCGGCACGCGATCTGCTGGCCGCGCGCGTCGCGGTGGAAAGGGTGCTCGATGCGCTCGGCGTGCACGACTATCTGTACACGCTCGAGCACAAAGACGGCAGGTGGGTGCTGAGCGTCGAGTGCGCCTTCGACGGTGGCTGGCAATCGGCCGCGATTCCGGTGGATCCGGGCCGGCTCGAGGCGAGCCTCTACGACAGCGCACTGCGCGAGCAGCTCGGCGCCGAGTGGGCGCCGCATCTGCGGGCCTGCGCCACCCGCGCGCCCGATCGCTGAGTCAGTCGCTCGCCGGCGCGATCAGCTCGCGCCACAGCGCGGGCGCGGCGCCAAGCTGCGCGCGCACGATCGCCTCGGCGTCGCGCCGGAGCGCGGCGAGGTGCCGCGGGTCGGCGAGACGCAGCGCCACGTCGGCGAGCCATGGCTCGGTGATCGGCGCGCCGATGCGGCTCGCCAGGTGGCAGCGCGCCTCCTCCACCTCGGGCAGCTCCCGCACCAGCGCCTGCGCGATGCGCCCGGCGAGCAGGTTGTAGAGCTTGCCGGTGTGGGTGAGCGGGTTTTTGCCGGCGACCGCCTCCAGGCTCATCGGCCGGTACGGCGTGATCAGCCCGTTGGCGCGGTTGCCGCGCCCGACCTGGCCGTCGTCGCCCGCCTCGGCCGACAGGCCGGTGACCGTGAGATAGACGCTGTCGGGCGTGTCGCCGTCGGCGGCGTTGAGCGCGAGCGTGATCTCGCCCTGCCAGGTCTCGCGCGCCGCCTGCAGCGCAGCGCCGCGCGCGCGCTCCTTTTTCGCGAAGTATTCGGCGAGACTGTTCACATGCCGGCCGACGAATGCGCAGGCGACGGCAAGCTGTGCCTGCGCGCCGGTGCGCACCCCGAGCACCTTCAGGTCCTCGCCGATCTCGGGGAACGCGGCAAGCGTCTGCGCCGAACCCAGCCGCTCGCTCACCGCGAGCACCGCGCGCTCCAGCTGATCGAGCGGCGCATAACCGACGCCGACGGAGGTGTCGTTGGCGAGCGGCGCCCCGGCCGCGCCGCGTCTGAGGAACAGCGCCGCGAGGTCGGGCGAGACCTCGCGGATGCGCGGCACGATGCGCACGTCGCGCACCGGATCGAGGTGGCGCACGTTGCGCGCGAGCCACTGGCGGCCGAGTTCGACGGCAAGCTCGTCCACCGGCACCTCGACGCCGCGAAAGCGCCGCGTCGCCCGGCCCGCGAGGATGATCTCGATGGGGTACAGCACTTCGCCGCCGCCGAAGGCGGGCCGCGCGGCGCCGCCGATGAGCAGCGCCTTGTCCACGTTGTAGTGCAGGATCGCGCCGAAGCGGTCGAGGTAGAAGCGCGCCAGCCCGCGGCCGAGATTCTCGGCAAGCGCGTCGCACAGGCTATCCGGATGGCCGCGGCCCTTGTGCTCGACGATCTCGCGCGCGCCGGCGGCGGGCGCGGGCGCGACGAGCGCCTCGATCGCGAGGTTCACGCTGCGGTGGCCCGGCGGCGGAAGACGGCGCGGCATCCCGGCCACGGCTCGAACGCCGCGGCCGGCGGTGGCAGCATCTCACGCACGCCGATCACGAGCGCGCCGCCGGCGCGCAGGCGGCTGGCGAGGCCCGCGAGCACCAGGCGCGCGCGCGGCTCGTCGAAGTACGTGAAGGCCACGTTGCGGCACAGCACGAGGTCGAACGGTCCTGCCGGCAGTTCGGCGGCGAGATCCTGGCGCGCGAAGCTGACCCCGGCGCGGAACGGCTCGCGCAGGCAGAACAGGCGCCCGCGCGGTTCGAACGCAAGCGCGCGCCACTCCAGCGGCAGCTCGCGCAGGCTGCTCGCGCGGTAGCAGGCGGCGCGCGCGCGCTCGATCAGCCCCGGATCGAGGTCGGTGCCGAGCACCGCGAGCGAGAGCGCCGGAAAGCGGCTGGCGAGCAAGGCGTGCCACAGGATCGCCAGGCTGTAGGGTTCCTCGCCCGAGGCGCAGCCGGCGCTCCAGCACTCCAGGCGCGGCGCGCCGCGCTCGAGCGCCGCCTGCGCGAGCGCCGGCAGCACCACGGCACCGAGTGCGTCGAACACTGCGCGGTCGCGGCAAAAGCGCGAGATCGAAACGGTGCAGAGCGCCGCGAGCGCGCGCCACTCGTCGTGGCCCGCCTCGATGTGGCGGCGGTAGTCGGCCGCGCCCGCCAGACCGAGCGCGCGGATGCGTTCGGCGATGCGGCGGCAGACCTGGCGCCGCACCTTGCGAAAGCCCGCCCAGCGCAGGCCGAGCCGCGGCAGCGCCCACTGCAGGAACGCGACACAGTCGGCGTCGGTCACGCCAGCGCGCTCCCGCGCGCGCGCTCCCTCGCGCGAGGCACGGCCGTAACCGGCATCGCGGCGCGCGCGGCGCAGGCGAGTGCGCTTTCGTGCGGTGCCCGGTCCATCGCCCGCAGCACGTTACGCCGCCGCGCGCGGACCGCGTTTGATCCCGATCAAAGGCGGCGGGCGCCGCTTGCGTCGCAATCGGGGGATGCGCGCGCCCGAACTGTTCTTCGCCTACGCGCCGCGCGGCGCCGGGCTGCTGTGCGCGCTCGCGTACCTCGATTCCGCGCGCGACGTGTACGGCTGGTTCACCGGACCGCGAGCCGACGGCGGCATCGTCGGCGGCTACTTCCTGCTGGAGGGCTACCACACGCCCGGCCCGGTGCGCTACGAGGCGGTGCGGGCGCAGGATCTGTACGGCGACTGGACGCTCGATGAGGAGCGCCGCCACGAGCTGGCGCGCCTGCAGGAGGCGGTGGCGCACGAATGGCTGTTCGCGCGCGACGATCCGCAGGCGGCCGCGGAGCTGCGCGCGTATGCCGGGTCCGAGCTTGCGGTGGGCGAGCTGAACGTGCGCTTCGAGCGGCTTGCGCGGTTTTCCACCGAGCAACCGGTGTGGACCTGCTACTCGCCCGGCTTCCAGCGCTCGGTGCTCAGGCAGCTCGCGAAGCGCTGGCCGCTCGATTACCGTCCGGATTTCGACGTCTGAGGCAGTGATGCGGCTGCGGGTCAATGGCGCGGTGCACCCGGTCGAAGCCGATCCGGCGAAGCCCCTGCTGTGGGTGCTGCGCGACGAGCTGGGCATGACCGGGACCAAGTACGGCTGCGGCGTCGGCGTGTGCGGCGCCTGTCTCGTGCTTCTGGACGGCGAGCCGAATCACGCCTGCAGGGTGCCGCTCGCGCGCGTGCAGGGGCGCGAGGTCACCACCGTCGAGGGGCTCGGCCCCGGGCACCCGGTCGTGCGCGCATGGATCGCCGAGCAGGTACCGCAATGCGGCTACTGCCAGCCGGCGCAGATCCTCGCCGCCACCGCCCTGCTGGCGCGAAGCCCGGCGCCGACACCGGCCGAAATGGACGCCGCGATGTCGGCAGTGCTTTGCCGCTGCGGCACGTACGCGCGCATCCGCCGGGCGATCGCGCGGGCGGCGGGTAACGAACCGGTGCCGCCGGCCGCGCCGCGGCTTCCGGAGCTGCTCTCGGATCTGCCGGCGGATGCGGGAACCGAGATGAACCGGTGGCTCTGGATCAACTCGCAGGGCATGGTGACCCTGATGCTCAATCACTCGGAGATGGGCCAGGGCTCGCTTACGGGTCTGGCGCTGCTCGCGGCCGAGGAGCTGCAAGTGCCCCTGGAGCGCGTGCGCACCGTGTTCGCGCCGCCCGCGCGGCGCTACTGGAACGGATACTGGGGCGGGGGCCAGTTCACCGGTGGCTCGAGCAGCATCCGCGGAGAGTGGAAGCGCCTGCGGCGTGCGGCAGCGCAGGCGCGCGAGCGCCTGCGCGCCGCCGCGGCGCGGCGCTGGCAGGTCGCCATGGGCGATTGCCGCGCCGAAGGCGGATTCGTGGTGCATTCGCCGAGCGGCGCGCGACTGGGCTACGGCGAGCTCGCCGAGGAGGCGGCCGCCCTGGCCGCGCCGCGCGCCGTGCGCCTCAAGCGCGCGGGCGAGTTCCGGCTGATCGGGACACCGGTGGCGCGTCTGGACATCCCGGCGATGTGTCTGGGTGCGGCCGGCTACGGCGTGGACGTCTGGCTGCCGGGCATGCAGGTCGCGGTGGTCGAGCGGGCGCCAGTGCCCGGAGCGCGGCTGATGGCATACGACGATTCGCGTGCCCGCGCGCTCCCGGGCGTGCGGCAGGTGCTTGCGATCGCAAGCGGCGTGGCGGTGGTGGCCGACGACTTCTGCTCGGCCGAGCGCGCTCGCGCGGCGCTGCGGGTGCGCTGGCGCGAGGGCGCGACCGCGCGCCTGAACGACGCGGCGATCGAGCGCGCGCTCCGTGCGGCGCTGCGCCGCGGCGGAAAGCTCGTCCGCGACCGCGGCGACGCGCCCGGGCGGCTGCGGCGCGCTCCGGCCGTCGTGCAGGCGGTGTATTGCACGCCGTATCTCGCGCACGCGGCGATCGAGCCGATGAACTGCGCCGCCGACGTGCGGCACGACGGCTGCGACGTCTGGGTCGGCACGCAGAGTCAGAGCGACACGCAGGAGGTCGCGGCGCGCATCGCCGGCCTGCCGCAGTCGAAGGTGCGCGTGCACACGCGCTTCATCGGCGGCGGCTTCGGGCGCCGGCTGGAGACGGACTTTGTCGCCGAGGCGGTCGAGATCTCGAAGGCGATCGGCGCGCCGGTGCAGGTGCTGTGGACGCGCGCCGACGACCTGCGCCACGACGGGTACCGGCCGGCGCACGCGATCCGGTTGCGCGCCGCGCTCGGCGCCGACGGGCTGCCGCAGGCCTGGGAAATGCGCATCGCCGGGCCGGAGAACGCGCTCGAAGGCGTCGAGGTGCCGTACGCGGTGCCGGCGCTGCGCGAAGAGCACGTGCGCGTCGCCTCGCCCCTGCGGACGGGCTACTGGCGCGCGGTCGGGGCGACCAACAACGCGTTCGCGATCGAGTGCTTCGTGGACGAGCTGGCGCACCGGGCGCGGCGCGATCCGCTCGAATACCGCCTCGCGCTGCTTGCCAGAGCGCCGCGGCACGCGGCGGTGCTGCGGCTTGCCGCCGAGCGTGCCGGCTGGGGCACGCCGCTTGCGCCCGGCAGGGGGCGCGGGATCGCGCTGTACGAATCCTTCGGCAGCGTCGTCGCGCAGGTCGTCGAGGCGAGCTGCGCCGGCGGCGCGATCCGCGCCGAGCGCGTGGTGTGCGCGATGGACTGCGGTACGGCAGTGCTTCCCGACGCGGTGCGCGCGCAGCTCGAAGGCGGCATCGCGTTCGGCCTGTCGGCGGCGTTGAAGGAGCGGGTCCGCATCCGCCGCGGCCGCGTCGTGCAGTCGAGCTTCAAGGACTATCCGATCCTCACCTTCGCCGAGATGCCGCAGGTCGAGACCGTTCTCGTGGACAGCGCGGCGGACCCCGCGGGCGTGGGCGAGCCGGCGGTGCCGGTGGTCGCGCCGGCGCTCGCGAACGCGGTGTTCGCCGCGACCGGCCAGCGGCTGCGACGGCTGCCGCTGCGGCTGCGCGCGCGCCGGAGCTGAGCGGGGCTTCGGCGGCTCAGCGCCGCCGCGCGATCCCCTTGCGAGCCTCTTCGGCGACGAACATCGCGGCGGCGAAAGGCAGCACGTACAGCCACACGTCCGCGCTCAGCGACGCGGTGCCGAAAAGCGCCTGCCCCGCAGGCGTGTAGACGATCGCGGCAAGCAGCGCCAGCTCGAACGCGATGCCCCAGAGGATGAGCGGGTTGGAGGCGAGGCCGAAGGCGAACGCCGGGCGCAGCGGGTCGCGGCACAGAAACACGTTGACGACCTGCATCATCACGATCGCCGCCAGGCAGGCGGTGGTGGCCTGCAGGTAGAGCGGATCGCGCGGCCCGAGCGGCTCGCCGTAATGCCATCCGCCCGCTTGCAGAACATGGAAGTAGGCGGCGAGCGCCGCGACCGCCTCCAGCATCCCGAGCCACAGGTACGCGCGCAGGAGCAGCGGCACGGTGAGCAGCGGCTCGCCGCGCGGCCGCGGCGGCCGGCGCATCGCCTCCGGCGCCGGGCGCTCGGCGCCGAGCGCGAGCGCCGGCACGATGTCGGTGCCCAGATCCACCGCCAGGATCTGCACGATGGTGAGCGGCAGCGGGATGCGCGCGAGCACGAAGGCGAGGTAGGGGACGATCTCCGGAACGTTCGAGGTGAGGATATAGACGAGGAACTTGCGGATGTTGTCGAACACCGCGCGTCCCTCCTCGATCGCCGCGACGATCGAGGCGAAGTTGTCGTCGAGCAGCACCATGTCGGCGGCTTCGCGCGCGACGTCGGTCCCGACCACACCCATGGCGATGCCGATGTCGGCGGCGCGCAGGGCCGGCGCGTCGTTCACGCCGTCGCCGGTCACCGCCACCACGTGGCCTTTCCTCTGCAGCGTCCTGACGATGCGCAGCTTCTGGTCGGCGCTCACGCGGGCGAAGAGGATTTCGGGCGCATCGAGCGCGAGCTGCAGTTGCGCATCGGTCATGCGCGCGACGTCCTCGCCCACCTTCACCACCGGCGCACCCGACGGCGCCAGGCCGATCGCGCGCGCGACCGCGCGCGCGGTGCGCGGATGATCGCCGGTCACCATGATGACGCGGATGCCGGCGCCATGGCAGGTCGCGATCGCTTCGGGCACTTGCGGTCGCGGCGGATCCTCCAGCCCCACCAGGCCCGCGAGCGTGAGCTCGTCCTCCCATTGCTCGCGCGGCGCGCCGGGCGCCAGCTCGCGCCAGGCGAGCGCAAGCACGCGCAGCCCGCGCTCGGCCATCTCGTCGGCCGCCCGGCGCAGGCGCTCGGCGCGCGGCCCGTCGAGCGGCGCGAGCCCGTCCGGCGTGCGCACGGTGTGGCACAGGGGCAGCACTGCTTCCGGCGCTCCCTTGCAGTAGAGCACGGGCCGCTGCCCGGTGCGGTGCACCGTGGACATCCGGCGCCGGTCGGCGTCGAACGGCAGCTCGTCCATTTTCGGCGCAAGCGGCGCGCCGGGCGCGAAGCGCTCGGCCATCTCGACCAGAGCCACTTCCAGCGGGTCGCCGAGCAGCCGCACGGTGCCGTTGTCGGTCACCTCCTGAAGGCTGTGGCAGTGCCGGGCGATCGCGAACAGCTCGGGCGCGCGAGGCGCATCGCCGGCCTCGAGCGAGCCGAGCGCATGCAGGCCGTCGGCGAGCCACAGGGACGTCGCGCGCATGCGGTTTTCGGTCAGCGTGCCCGTCTTGTCGGTGACGATGACCGTGGCCGAGCCGAGCGCCTCGGCCGCCGGCAGGTGCCGCATGAGCACGCGGCGCCGGGCCATGCGCTGGGTGGCCATCGCAAGGGCGAGCGTCACCGTCGGCAGCAGCCCTTCCGGTACGTTGGCGACGATGATGCCGATCGCGAACAGCAGATTCGCCCAGAAGCCGAGGCCGAGGAGGTGGCCGACGGCGAAGAACACGATGCCGAGCACCGTGGCGAGCAGCGCCACCAGCCGCGAGATGCGCGCGATTTCCCTCTGCAGCGGCGACAGCGGCGGCTCGCCCGCCTGGGCGAGCTGCGCGATGCGGCCGAACTCGGTGCGCATTCCGGTGGCGTAGACCACCGCGCGCGCTTCGCCGGCGACCACCGAAGTGCCGGCAAGAAGCAGGTTGCGCGCGCGCAGCGGATCGTGCTCGGGGTCGGGATCGGCGCCTCGCGGCCGGGGCGCCGACTCCCCGGTCACGGTGGCGAGATTGACCCGCAGGCCGAGCGCCTCGATGACGCGGCAGTCGGCGGGCACGTCCTCGCCCTGGCGAACGAGGATCACGTCCCCGGGCACGAGCGCCTGCGCCGGCAACCGCTGCGCCGCGCCGTCGCGCAGCACCGTCACCTGATGCGGCAGCAGCGCCCTCAGCGCCGCGACCATGCGCTCGGCGCGCTGCTCCTGCCACCAGGCGAAAGCGCCGTTGACCGCGATCACGCCGACGATCGCCATGCCGAGCGTCGCCATGCCTTGCCCCGGCTCGAACGCCTCGGCGACGAACGCGAGCGCGGCCGCGATCCAGAGGATCAGCGCGAAGAAGTGGGTGAACTGGCGCGCGAGCCGCGCCAGGCCGCGCCGGCGCGGTGCGTCCTCGATCCGGTTCGGACCGTACTCGGCCGCGCGCCGCGCCGCTTCAGCGGCGGCGAGGCCGCTGCGCGAGGTGCGCAGACTCGCGAGCGCATCCTCCACCGGAAGACGGGCGATGTGCACGCCGGCCGAGCTTGCGCCGCAGCGCGGCGGATCGTTTGATTGGGATCAAACGCCGGCCCGCGGCCGCGGTTAACGTCGCTTGATCCGAGCCGAATCCCGCCGCCGCTCGACGGGCCGCCGCGCGAACTGCCGCCGCGGCGCCGCGACCGTGCCGCAACGGCTCCCGCAGAAATGGCGACCGCCGCAGCCAAGCGCGATTATTACGAGGTGCTGGGCGTGCCGCGCGACGCGGACGAGAAGACGATCAAGGACGCCTTCCGGACGCTCGCGCTGCGCTACCACCCCGACCGCAACAAGGAACCGGGAGCCGAGGAGCGTTTCAAGGAAATCGCCGAGGCCTACGCGGTGCTCTCGGACCCGAAGAAGCGCGCCGAATACGACGCCGCCGGTTTTCCCGGTGTCGCCGGATTCGGTCCGGCGGACCTGTTCGGCGGCGCGGACTTCGAGTCCGTGCTGCGCGATTTCGGCTTCGGCGAGAGCCTCTTCGAGCGATTCTTCGGCGGGCCGCGGCGCGCGCCGTGGCGCGGCGCGGACATCGAGGTCGAGGCTTTCGTGCCGCTGGAGCGCATCGCGCGCGGCGGCGAGGAGACGGTCCGTTTTCGCCGCGCCGGCACCTGCGAGACCTGCCACGGCAGCGGCGCCCAGCCCGGAACCCAGCCGCGCGCATGCGCGAGCTGCGGCGGCACCGGCACGAAGAGCACCAGCCATCGCGACAAGGGCATTCACATCCGCCACGTCACCCCGTGCGCCGACTGCGGCGGGCGGGGCACGGTCATCGAGCAGCCGTGCCCGACCTGTTCCGGTCGCGGCGAGGTCGAGCGCGAGGAAGCGGTGGTGGTCCGGATCCCGCCGGGTGCGGAAGACGGCCTGGTGCTGCGCGTGCCCGGCAAGGGCTACGCGGCGCCGCGGCCGGGCGGGCCGGCGGGCGACCTGCTCGTCGTGGTGCGCACCGCGCCCGATCCGCGGTTCGCGCGGCGCGGCGCCGATCTCTGGCGCATCCAGGAAATCGGAGTCGCCGACGCGGTGCTCGGTACCGAACTCGAGGTGCCGACTCTTGAGGGCACCGCCTCGGTCAAGGTACCGCCCGGCGCGCAACCCGGCGCACACCTGCGCCTGCGCGGCAAGGGGCTGCCGCGCCGCGGCGAGCACGGGCGCGGGGACCTGTACGTCCAGCTCGCGATCGTGCTGCCGGAGCGCCTGAGCGCCGAGGAGCGTGCCCTGTGGGAGAGGCTGCGCGAGCTGGCGAAGCGCAGGCCCGCGTAGGGCCTGCGCCCCCGCTCAGGAGATCGTGATGGTGCGGCGCTTGGACTTCTCGACCTTCGGGAACACGAGTTCCAGGATGCCGTCCTTCAGGGTCGCCGAGGCCTTTTCGTCCTGGACCTCGGCCGGCAGCGCGATCGTGCGCGAGAACGCGCCGTGCAGGATCTCGCAGGCGTAGTACTCGCCCTTTTCCTCCTTCTTCTCGGACTTCGTCTCGCCCTTGATGGTGAGCATGCCGTTGCTCACCGACACCTCGATATCCTCCTTGCGGTAACCGGGCACCGCGATGCGCACCAGCACGTCCTGCTCGCGATCAATGACGTCCACGCTCGGTGCTTCCGCGATCTCGGCGAAGGGGCGCGGCCAGGCGAACGGCCGCATCCAGCGCCGGTTGAAGAATTCGTCGAACATGCGATCGATGTCCGAAAAGAGCGTCAGCGGGCGCGGCATGCGCTCGACCGTTCCCTTGGACACCGCGACTTCCTTGCTTTCCTTTGCCATGAGTCAATCCTCCGTGCCGTCTGAATGAGGGTATGTCCGCAGATTGTGCGGGCGCGGCGGGCGCGCCTTTTGACCGGGATCAAACGGCCGGCGGGCCGGCGGGATAGAAACGAACCGACATGGCGATCCTCGGCATAGATCTGGGCACGTCCAACTCGGCCGCCGCGGTGCTGCGCGGCGGGCGGCCGGTCATCGTCCCGAGCGCCGAGGGCGTCAGCCTCGGCGGCAAGGCGTTTCCGAGCTACGTCGCGATCACGCCCGACGGCACGATGCTGATCGGCGAGCCGGCGCGGCGCCAGGCCGCGGCCAACCCCGAGGGGACCGCGACGGCGTTCAAGCGCAAGATGGGCACGCGGGAGAGAATCCGGCTGCGCGATCGCGAGTTCACGCCGGAGGAGCTGTCGGCGTTCCTGCTCGGCAAGATCAAGCGCGACGCCGAAGCGTTTCTCGGCGAGCCCGTCAAGGACGCGGTGGTGACCGTGCCGGCGTACTTCGACGACAACCAGCGCTCGGCGACCAAGGACGCGGCCGCGATCGCGGGCCTGAACGTCGTGCGGCTGCTCAACGAGCCGACGGCGGCCTCGCTCGCCTACGGCCTGGACCGGCTCAATCAGGAGCTGCGCATCGCGGTCATCGATCTCGGCGGCGGCACGCTCGATGTCACCCTCATGGAGTTCGGCAAGGGCGTGTTCGAGGTCAAGGCGACCAGCGGTGACACGCACCTCGGCGGCACCGACATGAACCGTTGCGTGTTCGACCATCTGGTCGAGCGTTTCCGCAGCCAGACCGGAATTGACCTGCGCGCGGATCCGACGGCGGCGGCGCGGCTGCTCGAGGCCGCCGAAATGGCCAAGATCGAGCTGACCAACGCGGTGACGACGCGGGTACACCTACCCTTCATCGCCGTGGCGGGCGGCGAACCGAAGCACCTGGACATCGAGCTGACGCGCGCCGAACTCGAACGGCTGGTGCGCCCGGTGATCGAGCGCGCCCGGCGTCCGGTCGAGCAGGCGCTCGCCGACGCCGGCATGACGCCGGAGCGCATTGACCGGCTCATCTTCGTCGGCGGGCCGACGCGCATGCCGGTGGTGCGGCAGTTCTTCGAGACACTGTTCCGGCGCAAGGCCGAGATGGGCGTCGATCCGATGGAGTGCGTGGCCGCAGGCGCTGCCATCCAGGCCGGTGTGCTGTCCGGCGAGGTCAAGGACATCGTGCTGGTGGACGTGACGCCGCTGACGCTGGGGGTGGAAACGCTCGGCGGCGTGGCGACGGCGCTGATCCCGCGCAACACCCCGGTGCCGGTGAAAAAGACCGAGATCTTCACCACCGCGGCCGACCTGCAGACGAGCGTCACGATCCGCGTCTTCCAGGGCGAGCGCCCGATGGCAGCGGACAACACCAGTCTTGGCGAATTCACCCTCGACGGCCTCGCCCCGGCGCCGCGCGGCGTGCCCAAGATCGAGGTCACCTTCGACATCGACGCGAACGGCATCCTCAACGTGTCGGCGCGCGACACGGTGACCGGGCGCGCGCAGTCCATCCGCATCACCGGCTCCACGCGCCTGCCGGAGGAAACGAAGCGGCGCATGATCGAGGAGGCCGAGCGCTACGCCGAGGCCGACCGCAAGCGCCGCGAGGACGCCGAGACGCTCAACGCCGCCGATGCGCTGTGCTACGAGGCGGAGAAGACGCTCGCCGAGTTCGGCGACAAGCTCACCGACGAGCTCAAGGGCCGCCTCGAGGCGGCGCGGCGCGAGACCCGCGAGGCGCTCGCGGCGAAGGACGCCGCGGCCGCCAGGCAGCGCAGCGAGCGGCTGGGCAAGGTCCTCAGGGAAGCGGGCGCGGTCATCTACGCGCAGCGGCCGGACGCAGGCGGCGCGTTCCGCGAGACCAGAATGCCGCCGGAGGCGCGCGTCGTGGATGCCGATTATCGGGAAACGCGCTGAGCGCACGGGCCGGCGCGCGCGCCGCGCCGGCGATCGCGCGCCGAGGGACCGGAGGCGAGGGTGACGCGCGAGGACGGGCTGCAGCTTTCGGCGAACGCGCTGCGGGTGCTCGAGGCCCGCTACCTGCTGCGCGATGCCGAGCGCCGCGTGATCGAGACCCCGGCGCAGCTCTTCGAGCGCGTCGCGCGCGCGGTGGCCGAGGCCGAGGCGGAGTTCGGCGGCGAAGGCGCCGCCTACTGGGCCGAACGCTTCCACGCGCGGATGGTCGCGCGCGAGTTCCTGCCCAACAGCCCGACGCTGATGAACGCCGGCACCGCGCTCGGGCAGCTTTCGGCCTGTTTCGTGCTGCCGATCGCCGACACGATGGAAAGCATCTTCGAGGCGATCAAGAACATGGCGCTGGTGCAGCGCACCGGAGGCGGCACCGGGTTCTCGTTCTCGGCGCTGCGCCCGCGCGGCGACGTCGTCGCCTCGACCGGCGGCGAGGCCTCCGGCCCGGTGTCGTTCATGCGCATCTTCGACTGCGCCACCGCGAACATCAAGCAGGGCGGCAAGCGCCGCGGCGCCAACATGGGCGTGCTCGCGGTCGAGCATCCGGACATCCTCGAGTTCGTCGCCGCCAAGCGCGAGCCGGGGACGCTCGCCAACTTCAATACCTCGGTGAGCGCCACCGACGCGTTCCTGCGCGCGGCGGCGGCGCGCGCGGACTACGAGCTGGTCAACCCGCGCACCGGCAAGGTGTGCCGGCGGCTCAATGCCGGCGCCGTGTTCGACGCGATCGCCGAGGCGGCGTGGGAGAGCGGCGATCCGGGCATGCTCTTTCGCGACGCGATCGAGCGTGCCAATCCGGCGCCGCATCTGGGCCGGATCGAGGCGACCAACCCCTGCGGCGAGGTGCCGCTGCTCGCGTACGAATCCTGCACGCTCGGCTCGCTGAACGTGGCGCGGTTCGTGCGCGGCGCGGGCGGCGCCGGCGCGTTCGACTGGGAGCGCCTTGCGCAGGTGGCGGCGGACGCGGTGCGCTTTCTCGACGACGTGATCGAGGTGAACCGCTATCCGCTGCCGGAGATCGGACAGGCGACGCGGCGCACGCGCAAGATCGGGCTCGGCGTGATGGGATTCGCCGATGCGCTCATCCGGCTCGGCATCGGCTACGACTCGGATGCGGCGGTGGACTTCGCGGCGCAGCTCATGCGCGCGCTGGCGCAGGCGGCGGCGCGCGCCTCGGCGCTGCTCGCCGACAGCCGCGGCGCGTATCCGGCCTGGAGCGAGCAGGCGGCCGGCCCGCGCATGCGCAACGCGACGCGCACCGCGATCGCGCCCACCGGCACGATCGGGATCATCGCCGGCGCGAGCGCGAGCATCGAGCCGCTGTTCGCGCTCGCCTACCGGCGCACGAACGTGCTCGGCGGCCAGACGCTGGAGGAGGTGAGCCCGCTGTTCGCCGAGGCGCTGGAGCGGCGGGGGCTGGATGCCGCGCGCATTCTCGCCGAGGTGCGCGAGAAGGGGCGGCTGGCCAACGTGCCCGGCGTGCCGGAGGAACTCAAGCGCCTGTTCGTCACCGCGCTGGAGATCCCGGCCGAGCGGCATCTCGCGATCCAGGCCGCGTTCCAGCGCCACGTGGACAACGCGGTCTCCAAGACGATCAACCTGCCGCGCGAGGCGACGCCGCAGGACGTGGCGCGCATCTACCGGCGGGCGTGGGAGCTGGGCCTGAAGGGGATCACGGTGTACCGTTACGGCGCCAAGCCCGCGCAGGTGCTGGAGCTGGGTGCCGCGGAAGAGCCGCACCGCTACGAGCACGCCTCGCGCTGCGACCCGGAGGAGTGCCAGATCTGACCGCATTTGCCCGCGCCTCGCAAGGTTCCCGGCACGGCCTCGCGCGGTTCGTGCATCGGTCGAAAGCGCGGGCTTAGAATCAGGGCTTCACGCAACGAGGGGGGGTCCCGTGACCGAATCCGTGAAGTACGTGCTCGACGAATCGCGCCTGCCCAAGCGCTGGTACAACCTGATGGCCGATCTGCCGGCTCCGCCGCCGCCGGTGCTGCATCCGGGAACGAAAAAGCCGGTCGGCCCCGACGACCTCGCGCCGCTCTTTCCGATGGCGCTGATTCTTCAGGAGGTTTCCACCGAGCGCGAGATCGACATCCCGGAGCCGGTGCGGGAGATCTACCGGCAATGGCGCCCGACGCCGCTGTTTCGCGCCCGGCGGCTGGAGAAGGCGCTGCAGACGCCGGCGAGAATCTATTACAAATACGAGGGCGTCTCGCCGGTGGGCAGCCACAAGCCGAACACCGCGGTGGCGCAGGCGTTCTACAACAAGGAGGCCGGCGTCAAGAAGATCACCACCGAGACCGGCGCAGGACAGTGGGGCAGCGCGCTCGCCATGGCGGGGGCGTTCTTCGGGCTGGAGATCAAGGTGTTCATGGTGCGCGTCTCGTACAACCAGAAACCGTACCGGCGCGCGCTGATGGAAAGCTTCGGCGCGAAGTGCGTTCCGTCGCCTTCGCCCGAGACGAATTCCGGCCGCGCGATCTGGGAGAAGAACAACGAGCACCCGGGCAGCCTCGGCATCGCGATCTCGGAAGCGGTCGAGGTGGCGGCGACGAACGACGACACCAAGTACTCGCTCGGCTCGGTGCTCAACCACGTGCTCATGCACCAGACGGTGCTCGGGCAGGAGGCATTGGCGCAGATGGAGATGGCGGGCGACTACCCCGACATCGTGATCGGCTGCACTGGCGGGGGCTCCAACTTCGCCGGCCTCGCCTTCCCGTTCATCGGCGCGCAGCTCCGGGGAGGAAAGAAAGTCCGCGTGATCGCGGTCGAGCCGGCCGCCTGCCCCTCGCTCACGCGCGGCAAATACGCCTACGACTTCGGCGACACCGGACATCTGACGCCGCTCGTCAAGATGCACACGCTCGGCTCCACCTTCGTGCCGCCGCCGTTCCACGCCGGCGGGTTGCGCTACCACGGCATGGCGCCGCTGGTGTCGCATTGCCAGGAGCTGAAGTTGATCGAGTCGCGCGCCTACACGCAGACCGAGGTGTTCTCGGCGGGCGTGCAGTTCGCGCGCGCCGAGGGCATCGTGCCGGCGCCGGAAGCGAACCACGCGGTCAAGGCCGCGATCGACGAGGCGCTGCGCTGCAAGCTCGAAGGCACGCCGCGCACGATCCTGTTCAACCTGTGCGGCCACGGCCATTTCGACATGCAGGCCTACATGGACTACTTCGCCGGCAAGCTCACCGATCAGCAGTACGACGAAAAGGAGCTGGCGATGGCGCTCGCGGGCCTGCCGTCGGTGACGGCGTAGCGCGAGCGCGCGCGGGCGCTGTCCGCGCCCGGCACATGATCGAGCTGGACGCCTCGGTTGGCGAGGGCGGCGGGCAGCTCGTGCGGCTCGCCGTCGCGCTCTCGGCGGTCTCCGGCAAGCCGGTGCGCCTCGCCCACGTGCGCGGCAAGCGCGCGCGCCCCGGGCTCGGCCACCAGCACCTCGCGGCGGTGCGCGCGGTGGCGGCGCTTTGCGATGCGCGCTGCGAGGGCCTCGAGCTTCATTCGCGCGCGTTTTCGTTCGCGCCGCGAGCGCGCGCGGCGGGCGGCGAGCGGCGGGTGGAGGTCGGCACCGCCGGCAGCGTCACGCTCGTGCTGCAGGCGCTCCTGCCGGTGCTGATCGGCGCTTCGGGTCCCTCGCGCGTGACGATAAGCGGCGGCACCGACGTGCGCCAGGCGCCGACCTGGGACTATTTCGCGCAGGTGCTCCTGCGGCTGCTCGCGCGCATGGGCGTGCGCGTCAACGCCGGCATCTTGCGCCGCGGCTACTATCCTGGCGGCCGCGGCGAGGTGTGGGTCGAGGTCATCCCCGGCACGCCGGCGCCGCTCGCGTTGCCTGCGGCGCGAGGCGAGGTGCGCATCGCGGGCGAGGCGCATGTCGCGCGCCTGCCGCTTCGCATCGCCGAGCGCATGCGCGCGGCGGCGCTGGCGGCGCTCGGGCAGCCGGCGGCGGTTCGCGCGCGCGCGCTCGGGCAGAACGAGGCCGCGGGCGCGGGCGGGGCGATCACGCTGTGGGCGGAGTCCGAGGGTGCGCTGCTCGGCGCCGCGCGCGTCGCCGAGCGCGGCGTGCGCGCCGAGACGCTGGGCGAGGCCGTGGGCGCGGAACTCGCCGCCGACCTCGCCTGTGGCGCGACGCTGGATCGGCGTGGCGCCGACCAGGTGCTGGTGTATCTCGCGCTCGCGGGCGGGCACTCGGAATTCGTGGTGCGCGAAGTGACGGAGCACGCGCGCACGGCGATGTGGCTGCTCGCGCAGTTCCTGCCGGCGCGCTTCAGCGCCGAACCCGAGGGCGCCCTGTGGCGCGTGCGCTGCGCGCCGGCCTGAGCGCGCGGCGCGCTCAGGCGCTCTCGCCGCCGCGGCCGCGCGCGAGCAGCGCGATCACCTCCTCGTCCTCCACCTGGGAAAAATCGCGGTAGAACTGTCCGACTGCCATGAAGTCCTCGGGCGTGGCGAGGCAGACCACTTCATCGGCGTGCGGCCGCACGCGCTCCAGGCTCTCCGGCGCGGCCACCGGCACCGCGCACACCAGCCAGGCGGGCTTCTTCGCACGCACCGCGTGCAGCGCCGCGATCATGCTCGAGCCGGTGGCGATGCCGTCGTCCACGACGATGACGACGCGGCCGGCGGGATCGGCCGGGGGCCGCGCCGGCGTGTAGCGCTCGCGCCGCCGGCGCAGCAGCGCCTGCTGCTCGGCCTTTTCCCGCTCGAGCCACTCGGCGTCGGCGCCGACCTCGGCGGCGTGGCGCGCGATGTACGTCCAGCCGGTCTCGTCCACCGCGCCCACGGCCAGTTCGGGAGCGCCCGGCGCCCGCAGCTTGCGCACGAGGATCACGTCGAACTCGCCGTCGAGCGCGCGCGCGATCTCGGCCGCCATCGGCACCGCGCCGCGCGGGATCGCGAGCACGAGCGGGTTGCGCCCGCGGTAGGCGGAAAGCGCGCCGGCGAGCTGTCTTGCGGCGTCGAGCCGGGAATCGAAGATGCGGCTCATGCAGCGATCCGCCGTTGCGCAGGCGCGGCGCGCCCGGTCTAGCCGGGCCGCGCGCGCAGCGCCGCGGCGAAGAGCGGCGCCACCGACGCGACCTCGAAGTCCGCATCGGCAAGCGGGCCGACGCTGTCGGTGGTCACGATCCGCCGTACACCGGCGTTGCGCATGCGCGCGGCCGCCCCCTCGGCCATCACCGCGTGCACGATGCAGGCGTGCACCTCGGCGGCGCCGGCGGCGCCAAGCGCGCGCGCGGCGGCGGCGATCGTGCGACCGGTGCTGGCGACGTCGTCCACGACGATGCAGATCCTGTCGCGCACGTCCCCGAGCACCGTCACGGGCAGCGCGACGTCGTCGCCCGGGCGCGCCTTGGCCACCACCGCGAGCGGAGCGTCGAGCTCGCGCGCGTAGCGTTGCGCGCGCTTCAGGCCGCCGGCGTCGGGCGACACGACGACGTAGCGCCGCTCGGCGAGCAGCGGCAGCAGCAGCTCGTCGGCGGCGAGCTGCGTCACCGGCATCGGGAACGCGTTCTCCAGCGCCGGCGAATGCAGCTCCAGCGTCATCACATGCTCGATGCCGGCGCAGGCGAGGATGCGCGCCGCGAGCTGCGCCGAGCGCGGCTCGCCGCGGTGCTTGCGCACGTCCTGGCGCGCGTAGCCGAAGTAGGGGATGAGCGCGGCCACGTGCGCCGCGCCCGCCGCGCGCGCCGCATCGGCGAGCAGCGCGAGCGTCATCAGCCGGTCGTTGACCGGCGGCGAGGTGGGCTGCACGAGCAGCACGTCGCGGCCGGCCACGTCTTCCTCGATGCGCACGCGGGTTTCGCCGTCGGCGAACGCCGCAATCGAGGCAGCCGCCAGCGGCAGCCCGGCGAGGTGCGCGATGGCGCGCGCGAGCGCCGCGTGCGCATCGCCGGCGAGCAGCACGGCGTTACGCGAGCCGGTCATGGCCTGTGCGGGCGCCTTTCGCCCACTGCTTGGCGCGCGCGATCGCAATGCGGATCGCCTGGCCCTCGGGGTGGCCGGCGGCGAGCAGCGCGTTGGCGATTTCGATCGCCTTGGCGCGCACCAGCGGCGGCAGGTTGCGCATGGAGGCTGGGTAATAGCTTTCGTTCCACGGCATGCGCTACCTCTTTTCCAGCGCGATGCCGAAGAGCTCGATCGCGATTGCGGCCGCCATCACGACCGCGCCCGAGAGCGTGGCGGGCGACAGCCACATCCGGCGCGCCGGCGACGACCGCGGATCCCGCGCCGATGCGGCGCAGCGTTCTCGTACCCATGCGCGCAGTAAAAGCCTGGCGGCGCGCGCGCGACTTGACGCCGGTCAAGGTCCGTGCGGGTTTGCCCGTTTGACGCAAGTCAACCCGGCGGGGGCGCTTGCGCTTAGACTGGCGTCCGTGCCGCGGCGCATTCCGCAAACGCCGGCCGACTACGACCGCACCCGGATCATCGAGCGGCCGGATGGTTTCTACTGGCAGCAGGGCGACTGCGGCCGGGAGTACGGTCCGTTCGAGACGCTCATCGAGGCGGTGGCCGACATGCAGGCGCTGGAGGAACCGGCCCTGGAGCCCGGCGAGACACTGGCCGAGGCCGAGGCCGAGATCGGGATCGCCGATTACGTTGACCCGGAAACCGGCGAGCCGGCCGAGGAATGCCGGCCGCGGCTCGAGGAGCACTGAGATGGCGCGGCTTCGCCGCCGCCCGCGCAAGGCCCGGGCGTCGCGCCGGCCCGCGGGCGAGGCCGCCGACGCCGAGGAGCTGAACGCGGAAAGCCGCGCCGAGCTCGGGCCCGACGAGGAACGGCGCGCGGTGCGCCCGCCGCCCGAGGACGCCTCGGTGCAGGCGGTGCCCGAAGAGCGCCCTGACGAGTTCTGATTCCGAGTCAACGCATGCAGACTCCGAATATCTTCATCGCCTACGCGCCCGCCGGTCCCGGCCTGCGCTGCGCGCTCGCTTACCTCGCTTCCGAGCTCGACGTCTACGGGTGGTTCATCGGGCCGTGCCCGGACGGGGAGATCGTGCGCCGCTACTTCCTGCTGGAAGACTTCTACAGCCCGCGCGCCACGCGCTACGAAGCGGTGCCCGAGGCCGACCTGCATTCGGACTGGGCGCTCGCCGAGGAGCGGCGCCATGAACTGGCGCAAATGCAGGATGCCTTTGCGCGCGAGTGGCTGGTCTTTCGCGACGATCCACGCGCCCCGGCCGAGCTCCAGGCCTACGTCGAGGCGGGTTATGCCGCCGGCGAGGTGCTGGTGTGCTTCGAGCGGCTGGCAAAGTTCCACACCGAGCATGAGGTGTGGACGTACTATTCGCAGCATTTCGAGCATGCGGTGCTGCGCTTCCTGGCCAAGCACTGGCCGCTCGAATACCGCCTGCACCCGGAACTTGGCGAAGGCCCGCATCCGCGGCGCGCGCCGCGAAGCTGTCCCTGAGACTCGCCGCCGCGCCGCCGGCGCGCAAACCCGCCGCGATGAATCCGCTCACCAGCGCGCTGCTCACCGACCTGTACCAGCTGACGATGCTGCAGGCCTACTTCGACCGCGACATGACCCGGACCGCGGTCTTCGAGCTGTTCGTGCGCAAGCTCCCGCCCGGCCGGCGCTTTCTCGTCGCCGCCGGACTGGAGCAGGCGCTCGCGTTCGCCGAAGGGCTGCGTTTCACCGAGGAGGAGCTCGACTGGATCGAGCGCTCGGGTCTTTTCCGCAGCGGCTTCGCCGAGCGCCTGGCGCGGCTGCGCTTCACCGGCGCGATCGAGGCGATGCGCGAGGGCACGGTGTTCTACCCCGACGAGCCGATCCTGCGCGTGATCGCGCCGCTGCCCGAGGCGCAGTTGCTGGAGACGCGCCTGCTCAATCTGGTGCATTTCCAGACGGTGATCGCGTCCAAGGCGGCGCACGTGCGCCTTGCCGCGCCGGGAAAGAAACTGATTGACTTCGGTCTGAGGCGCGCGCACGGGGCGGAAGCGGGGCTGCTCGCCGCGCGGGCGTCGTACCTCGCCGGCTTCGACGGCACGGCCACCGTGCTCGCCGGGCCGCTGTTCGGCATTCCGGTCTTCGGCACCATGGCGCACTCGTTCGTGCAGGCGCACGAGAGCGAAGCCGAAGCCTTCGCGCACTTCGCCGCCGCCTTTCCGCACAACGCGGTGATGCTGATCGACACCTACGACACGATCGCCGGCGCGCGCGCGGCGATCGCCGCCTGCCCGGGGCTGAAAGGGGTGCGCCTGGACAGCGGCGATCTGAACACGCTCTCGCGCGAGGTGCGACGGATCCTGGACGAGGCGGGGCTGCGGCAGGCGACCATCTTCGCCAGCGGCAACCTCGACGAGGAGCGAGTCGCGGCGCTGGTCGCGGCCCGCGCCCCGATAGACGGCTTCGGCATCGGCACGGCGCTCACCACCTCGGCCGATGCGCCGTATCTGGACGCGGTGTACAAGCTGCAGGAGTACGGCGGGCGCGCGTGCCGCAAGCGCTCCACCGGCAAGGCCACCTGGCCCGGCCGCAAGCAGGTGTACCGCAGCTACGCCGCCGACGGCTCGTTCGCGCGCGACGTGGTGACCGTGGTGGACGACCCGCAGCCGGGAGAACCGCTGCTGGCGCCGGTGATGCGCGACGGCAGACGCCTGCCGCAGCCGGATCTCGCCGCCGCCCGCGCGCACTGTCTGGCGCAGCTCGCGCGGCTGCCGAAGACGCAGCCCTACCCGGTGGAAATCTCTCCGGCGCTCGCCGCGCTGGCCGGAGAAGTGGACCGCAGGACCTCGGTCCCCTGACGCACGGTCGGGTCCCCGGGCACGGGGCGCACCGCGAACCCGAGCGCGCGCGCAAAGCGCAGCAGGCGGCGGTTCTCGGCGAGCACGCGGCCTTCCATCGTCTGGAAGCCCTGCGCGCGCACCACCCGCTTGCACCTCGCACACGAACGCCATCCTGTCGGCGTAGTCCACATGTGTGAACGCGAGAGCGTGTGCCAGCGTTCCAGGTGCGCCGGATAGCCGACCATGGCGCATGCCGCACGGCGCGCGGTGCGGCGCAGTTGACTCAGGTCAAACCCGGCCGGCGCGAAGCGGCCAACATCAGGGGCGCATGGGACGGCCGTCGCTGATCCGCAAATCCGCCGCCGAGCTGCGCGTGCCGCCGAACCCGCCGATCGGCTGGGAGGAGGCGCGCCGCGCGCTGGAAGGTCTGCCGGGCGGCGGGCTCAACATCGCCCACGAAGCGGTCGAGCGTCATGCGCGCGGCGCGCGCGCCGCTCGCGTCGCGTTGCGCTGGCTGGGCGCCACCGGCGCGCGGCGCGAGATCACCTACGCGGAACTGGCCGCGCTCTCCAGCCGCTGGGCGCATCTTCTCGCCGCGCGCGGCGCCGCCAAGGGCGACGTGGTGTTCATCCTCTGCGGCCGCGTGCCTGAGCTCTACGGCGCGGTGCTCGGCGCCCTCAAGTGCGGGGCCGTGGCGTCGCCGCTTTTTCCGGCCTTCGGGCCGGAACCGCTCGGCATGCGCATCAACCTCGGGCGCGGCAAGGTGCTGGTGACCACCGAGTCGCTGTACGCGCGCAAGGTCGCGAAGGTGCGCGCCGCCATGCCGACGCTCGCGCACGTCGTGCTCGCCGACTCGGTCGAGGTGCGCGCGGAACTGGAGCGGCTGCCGCCGGCGTTCGAGACGGTGCGCACGCAACCCGAGGACCCTTCGTTTCTTCACTTCACCAGTGGCACCACCGGCATGCCCAAGGGCGCGATTCACGTGCACGGCGCGGTGGTGGCGCACTACGCCACGGCGGCGGTGGCGCTCGATCTGCATCCCGAGGATGTGTTCTGGTGCACCGCCGATCCCGGCTGGGTGACCGGCACGTCCTACGGCATCGTCGCGCCGCTCGTGCACGGGGTCACCAGCGTCGTGGACGAGGCCGATTTCGACGCCGCGCGCTGGTACCGGATCCTGCAGGACGAGGAGGTGAGCGTCTGGTACACCGCGCCCACCGCGGTGCGCATGCTGATGAAGGCGGGCGCGGAGCTGGCGCGCGAGTACCGGCGCCCCAGGCTGCGGTTCATCGCCAGCGTCGGCGAGCCGCTCAATCCCGAAGCGGTGTGGTGGAGCGCGCAGACCTTCGGTATGCCGATTCACGACAATTGGTGGCAGACCGAGACGGGCGCCATCATGATCGCCAACACCGCGGCGATGGACGTGAAACCCGGCTCGATGGGAAAGCCTCTGCCCGGGGTCGAGGCGAGCATCGTCCGGCGCGAGGGCGGCGGCATCGCGCGGGTGGAAACGCCGGACGAACAGGGCGAGCTTGCCCTGCGCGCCGGCTGGCCCTCGATGTTCCGCGGCTACCTCGGCGAGGAAGAGCGCTACCGCAAGTGCTTCGCCGACGGCTGGTATCTGACCGGCGACTTGGCGCGCCGCGACGCCGACGGCTATTACTGGTTCATCGGACGCGCCGACGACGTGATCAAGTCCGCCGGGCACCTGATCGGGCCGTTCGAGGTCGAAAGCGCCCTGATGGAGCATCCGGCGGTGGCCGAAGCGGGCGTGATCGGCAAGCCCGACCCGGTGGTGGGCGAGGTGGTGAAGGCGTTCGTGTCGCTCAGGCGCGGCTTCACGCCCGGCGAGGCGCTGCGGATGGAGCTGCTCGCGCACGCGCGCAGGCGCCTGGGAGCCGCGGTGGCGCCGAAGGAAATCGAGTTCACGAGCGCGCTGCCGCGCACGCGCAGCGGCAAGATCATGCGGCGGCTGCTCAAGGCGCGCGAGCTCGGCCTTCCCGAAGGCGATACCTCGACGCTGGAATCGGCGGCATGAGCGCGGCGCACGCGGCCGATGTGGTGCCGCCGCCGCCGGCGGGCCCGGTGCCGTATCCGCGCGAGTTTTCGCTGCGGCTGCTCGAGGACATGCTACGCATCCGCAGGCTGGAGGAAAAGTCGGCCGAGCTGTATTCGGCCGGCAAGATCCGGGGTTTCCTGCACCTGTACATCGGCGAGGAGGCGGTGGCGACCGGGGCGCTGCACGCGCTCGCGCCGGACGACGACGTCGTCGCCACCTACCGCGAGCACGGTCATGCGCTGCTGCGCGGCGTGCCGATGGGGGCGATCATGGCCGAGATGTACGGCAAGCGCGAAGGTTGCTCGCGCGGCCGCGGCGGTTCGATGCACCTGTTCGACGCCGCGCACCGTTTCTACGGCGGCCACGCGATCGTCGGCGGCAGCCTGCCGGTGGCGGCGGGCCTTGCGCTCGCCGCGAAGATGAAGGGCGAGCGGCGCGTCACCGCGTGCTTCTTCGGCGAGGGCGCGGTCGCCGAAGGCGCGTTTCACGAGACGATGAATCTGGCGCAGCTCTGGCGCCTTCCGGTCGCGTTCTTCTGCGAGAACAATCTGTACGCGATGGGCACCGCGATCGCGCGCTCGGAGTCGCAGACCGACCTGTGCGCGAAGGCCGCCGCCTACGGCACCCCCGCGCTCGCCGCCGACGGCATGGACGTGGTCGCGGTGCACGAGGCGGCCAAGCGCGCCTGCGCCCTCGTGCGCGCGGGCGAGGGTCCGGTGTTCGTCGAGTTCCGCACCTACCGCTTCCGGGCGCACTCGATGTTCGACCCGGAGCTGTACCGCGACAAGGCCGAGGTCGAGCGGTGGAAGACGCGCGGGCCGATCCACACCTTCAGCGCCCGCTTGAAGGCGCAGGGCGATCTCACCGAGGAGCAGTTCCTCGCGATGGACGCGCGCGTGATGCGCGAAGTGGACGAGGCGGTCGCGGTTGCCGAGGCCGGCACCTGGGAGCCGGTCGAGGACCTGACGAAGGACGTCTATACGCGATGACGGTCACCTATCGCGAAGCGTTGCGGATGGCCCTGCGCGAGGCGCTGGCGCGCGACGAACGGGTGTTCCTCATGGGCGAGGACGTCGGGCGCTACGGCGGCACCTACGCCGTGAGCAAGGGGCTGCTGGAGGAGTTCGGCCCGGAACGGGTGCGCGACACGCCGCTCTCGGAGCTGGGCTTCGTCGGCATGGGCGTGGGCGCGGCGCTCGGCGGCATGCGGCCGATCGTCGAGGTGATGACGATCAACTTCAGCCTGCTCGCGCTCGACCAGATCGTGAACCACGCGGCGCTGCTCAGGCACATGTCGGGCGGGCAGTTCTCGGTGCCGCTGGTCATTCGCACCGCGAGCGGCGCCGGGCGGCAACTCGCCGCGCAGCACTCGCACAGCTTCGAGGCATGGTACGCGCACGTGCCCGGAATCAAGGCGGTCGCGGCGGCGACGGTGGACGACGCGCGCGGAATGCTCGCCGCGGCCCTCGCCGATCCCGACCCGGTCGTCATTTTCGAGTATCCGGCGCTGTTCGAGACGCGGGGCGAGCTTTCGGGCGCGCCGGTGGACATCGCGCGCGCCGCGGTGCGGCGGCCGGGCGCGGCGGTGACGATCGTCACCTATGGCGCGAGCCTGCCCAAGGCGCTCGCCGCCGCCGAGGAGGTGGACGGCGAGGTGATCGACCTGCGCGTGCTGCGGCCGCTCGACATGGCGCCGGTGCTGGCGTCGGTGCGAAAGACGCGCCGCGCGGTGGTGGTGGATGAATGCTGGCGCAGCGGCAGCCTCGCGGCCGAGATCATGGCGCGGATCATGGAGGAGGCTTTTTACGACCTCGACGCGCCGGTCGCGCGGGTGTGCACCGAGGAGGTCCCCATCCCGTATGCGCGGCACCTGGAGGAGGCGGCGCTGCCGCAGACGGCGAAGATCATCGCCGCGGCGCGCGCCGTCGGCGCGCCGTGACGCACGGAGAAGCACCATGGACCCGGGTCTTCGCCGCCAGATCCTGGAGCTGATCCGGCGCGCGAACACCGCCGCGCTCGCGACGCTGCGCGAGGACGGCTGGCCGCAGACGACCACCGTCGCCTACGCGAACGACGATCTCGTGCTGTTCGTCGCCACCGGCGCGGACGCGCAGAAGGTGCGCAACATCCGGCGCGACGGGCGCGTCTCGCTGGCGATCGAAGGCGGCGGTCTCGACTGGACGCGCCTGCAGGGCCTTTCCATGGCGGCGCGGGCAACGGTGATCGAATCGCCCTCCGGGCGCGCGCGCGCGGCGCAGCTGCTGAAGAGGAAATTTCCTTCGCTCGTCGAAGCGGGCGATCCGGAACGCGAGCCCGGCTGGTGTTTCCTGCGCATCGAGCCGGTCGTGGTGTCGCTGATCGATTACGCCAAGGGTTTCGGCCACACCGTGCTGGTGAAACCATGATCGATTTCACGATGCCCTCGCTCGGCGCGGACATGGAGCAGGGCAAGCTCATCGAGTGGAAAGTGAAACCCGGTGACCCGGTCAGGCGCGGCCAGGTGGTCGCGGTGATCGAGACGCCGAAGGCCGCGGTCGAGGTCGAGAGTTGGCATGACGGCACCGTGCACGAACTCGTTGCGCAGCCGGGCGAGACGCTGCCCGTCGGCGCGGTGCTCGCGCGCTGGCTCGCGCCGGGCGAGGCCCCGCCCGCCGCGGCGGCGCCGGGCGCGCCGGCGCGCGCAAGAGTCTCACCCGCCGCCCGCCGGCGTGCGGCCGAACTGGGCGTGGACGCGGAGGCGCTCGCCGGGACCGGACCGCAGGGTTCGGTGACGGTCGCCGACGTGGAGAAAGCCGCCGCAGAGAAGGCCGCGGCCGCCGCGCGCCCGCCAGCCGACGCCGCCGCCGCACGCGCCGCCGAGATGCGCAAGGCGATCGCGGCGGCGATGAGCCGCTCCAAGCGCGAGATCCCGCATTATTACCTCTCGGAGACCGTGCCGCTTGCGCGCGCGCAGGCGTGGCTGGAGGCGGAGAACGCGCGCCGGCCGCTCACCGAGCGCATCCTGATGGCGGCGCTGTTCATCAGGGCGACGGCGCTCGCGGCCCGCGAATACCCGGAGATGAACGGGCATTTCCGGGACGGCGCGTTCCATCCGGCTGAGTCGGTGCACGTCGGGGTCGCGATCTCGCTGCGGCGCGGGGGCCTGGTCGCCCCCGCGATCCACGACGTGCAGGCGAAGCCGCTGCCGGAGGTGATGCGTGCGCTCGGCGATCTCGTGCGGCGCGCGCGCGCCGGCGGCCTGCGCGGCTCCGAGATGACCGATGCGACGATCACCGTCACCAACCTCGGCGAGGGCGGCGTCGAGACGGTGTTCGGCGTCATCCATCCGCCGCAGGTGGCGCTGGTCGGCTTCGGGGCGGTGCGGGACGGGCGTGTGGTGGCGAGTCTCTCGGGCGATCACCGGGTGAGCGACGGCCATCGCGGGGCGCTCTTTCTCGGCACGATTGCCCGCCTGCTGCAGGAACCGGAGAAACTGTGACGCGCGAACAACTGCGCACGATCGTCCTGGAAGAGCTGCGGCGCATCGCACCGGAGACGGAACCCGGCGCGTTGCGCGCCGAGCGGCCGCTCCGGGAGCAGGTGGATCTCGACTCGATGGACTGGCTCAACTTCGTCGTCGCGCTGCACGAGCGCCTCGGGGTCGAGATCCCCGAGGCGGACTATGCGAAGCTCGGCACGCTCGACCAGACCCTCGACTACCTCGCGGCGAAGCTGGGCTAGCCGGACACGAGCAACCGCCCGTCGGGCAGGCGGGCGATCGCAACGCCGCTCTCGCGGCCGAGGACCTGCGCCAGCCAGTCCGACTCCGCGAGACTTGCGCGGTGCAGCCGGAGCCGCGCGATGCGCATCGGCGTGAGCGCGAGCGTGAGCAGCCGCCCGCCGGGTTCTTCCAGCGTCGCGAAATACATCAGCGTCAGCTCGGGCCGGAACGCCTCGTGCCCGGTGATGCCCTCGTAGTCGTTCAGGAAGTCGCCGCAGGAATACAGGATCAGCCGCCCGCGGTAGATCTCGATCGGGCCGGGGTGGTGCGAAGAGTGCCCGTGCACCAGGTCGGCGGCGCCGGCGTCAATCAGCCGGCGCGCGAACTCGCGCCGCTCGCGCGCGACGCGATAGCCCCAGTTCGGTCCCCAGTGGATAGAGACGATCGTGCAATCGCCGGCCCGCCTGGCGGCGAGAACGCGCTTCGCCACCGCGTCTGCCGTGCGCGCGGACAGATCCGCGAGCCGGCTCACCCCGGGCTTGCGCGGCCCGGCGGCCCAGGCGGCCGGCACGCCGGCGCTCTCGTGTCCGAACGCAAAGACCAGCACGCGGCGCTCTCCCGCGAGCGCGATCACGGCCGGCGCCTCGGCCTCGGCGGTGTCGCGTCCGGCGCCGGCGGTGGCGATGCCGGCGCGGCGCAGGGTGGCGAGCGTTTCCTCCAGGCCGCGCACTCCAAAGTCGAGCACGTGATTGTTGGCGAGCACGCAGCAGTCCAGCCGCGCCGCGGTGAGGCAGGCGACATTGGCCGGATTCATGCGGTAGTGGATCCCCTTCGGCTCGCGGTCCTCGCTCGTGGTCACCGCGGTTTCCAGATTGACGATGCGCGCCTCGGGGCGCTCCCACTCGAGCTCCTCCAGCGCGTCGCCCCAGATGTAGGCGAAATCCACCGGCCGCGGGATCGGGCCGTTTCTGCCCTCGGCGAGCGCGACGTAGTCGAGCGCGCTCTTCACCCACGGCTCGTCGAGCGCGGGATCGCAGGGCACGGGCAGGATCTGGTCCACGCCGCGCCCGGTCATCACGTCGCCGCAGAGAAAGAGCTTCACGCCGGTCTCTCCGGTCGCGGGCCTTTCCTACTTCTTGCGGCGGCTGCGGAGGGCGTGGATGCGCCGGGCCGGTTCGGGCGTCTCGTAGGCGCGGGCGAACTCGTCCACGCTCGCGCGCACGCTCGCCTCCAGCGGCGCCTCCTCCCAGAGTTTCGCGAGGCGCTTCTGCGCGCGGATCGCCTCGTCGGCTGCGGCGAGCACGGCATCCAGCGTCGCGTTCACGGCCGAATCGAGATGCTCGGCGGACACCACCTTCTCGACCAGGCCCCACTCCAGCGCCTGCCGGGCGCCGATCGTCTCGCCGGTCATGACCAGCCAGCGTGCCCGGCCTGCGCCCATGAGGCGCGGGAGCAGCGCCGCTTCCACCACCGACGGGATGCCGAGCCGCACCTCCGGCATGGCGAAGGAGGCGGTGTCCACGGCGATCCTCAGGTCGCAGGCGGCGGCGAGCTCCACGCCCGCGCCGATGCACCACCCGTTCACGCGCGCGATCACCGGCACCGGGCAGTCGCGCACCGCCGCGCAGGCATCGTGCACCAGACCGATGAATTCGCGCGCCGACAGGGGATCGAGCGCGCCCAGGGTTTCGAGGTCAGCGCCGCCGATGAACGCGGTCTCGCCCGCGCCGGTGAGCACCACCGCGCGCAGCTTCGCGTTCAGCTCCGCTTCGCGCAGCGCCTCCACCAGCCCCGTCAGCGCCGTGCGGGTGAGAATGTTGCGCTTGCGCGGATTGTCGAGCGTGAGGCGGGCGACGGCGCCGCCGGCGCGCTCCTCGAACTCGCACCGGATGCTCAAGCCGCGGCCCGCGTGGCGCCGTCCGCGGCGAGCAACGCTTCCAGCTTCCGCGCGTCGGCGTTGAAGCGCCGGATGCCTTCGGCGAGCTTCTCGGTCGCCATCGCGTCCTCGTTGTGCATCCAGCGGAACTCTTTCTCGTCGAGGGCGATTTTCTCCAGCGGCGCGCGCCGCGCCGCCTCCGGCGTGAGCCTCGGTTCGACTTCGCCCTCGGTCCGGGCGAGCTTGTCCAGCAGCTCGGGCGCGATGGTGAGAGAATCGCAGCCGGCGAGCGCGAGGATCTGCCCGGTCTTGCGGAAGCTCGCGCCCATCACCTGCGTCGCGTAGCCGAACTTCTTGTAGTAGTGGTAGATGCGCGTCACCGACGCGACGCCGGGATCCTCCTCCACCGGGATGTCGTCCACCTTGCGCGCGGCGCGGTGCCAGTCGTAGATACGGCCGACGAACGGCGAGATCAGCGTCACCCCGGCGTCGGCGCAGGCGACCGCCTGCGCGAAGGAGAAAAGGAGCGTCATGTTGCAGTGGATGCCTTCGCGCTCCAGCCGCTCGGCGGCGCGGATGCCCTCCCAGGTGCTCGCCACCTTGATGAGCACGCGCTGCGTGCCCACGCCCGCCTGCGCGTACAGCTCGATCAGGCGCCGTGCCTTGGCGATCGTCGCCTCGGTGTCGAAGGAAAGCCGCGCGTCCACCTCGGTCGAAACGCGCCCGGGGATGTGCCGCAGGATCTCGCAGCCGAAGTTGACCGCCATGCGGTCCACGTCGCGGTCCACGAGGTGGCGGAAGCGCGCCTCCTGCGCCGCAGCGAGGAGCAGCGTCGGGTTGGTGGTCGCGTCCTGCGGCTTCCAGCGCGCGATCGCGTCTATGTCGCCGGTGTCCGCGACGACGACCGAGCAGCGCCGGAGGGATTCGAGCTGGTTCATGGCTGCGGAGAGCATACAACCGGCGCGGATCGTCAGGAAGTGTCGGGCGCGCGGCGACCGCCGCTGCACCCGCGCGACATCCGCGGTAAGCTGGCGCCGTGACCGCTGCGCGCATTGCCCGCATCAACTACCCGATTCGCACGGCGGCGTTCGGTTTCTGCTTCATGGTGATCGGCATCGTGCTCGCCGAGCGACAGGCCGGGCCGCTCGCCTGGCTGCTGCTCGCGGCGCAGTTTCTCGCTTACCCGCACATCGCCTATTTTGTTGCCGTGCGCGCCGCCCGGCCCTCGCGCGCCGAGCGCCGCAACCTGCTCGCCGACTCGGCGCTGCTCGGGGCCTGGTCGGCGGGGCTCGGCTTTCCGACCTGGATCACCTACGGGCTTTTTTTCAGCACCATGCTGAACAGCGCGGTGTACCGCGGCTGGTGGGGAGCGCTGGCCGCGGCCGCGTGCTTCGGGGTCGGCGCGTTCGTCTGGACCGGGACGATGGGCTACGCGCCGCAGACCGCCACGAGCCCCGTGGTCACCGCGCTGTGCTTCTTCGGCGCGGCGCTCTACACCACCGCGGTCGGTCTGGTGCTGCATCGGCAGATCCGCGAGCTGGAGGCGGCGCGCGCCGAGCTGCGCGCAAGCGAAGAACGCTATCGTCTGATCGCGGAGAACGCGGGCGACCTGATCGGCATGGTGGATCGTGACGGGCGCTGGGCGTACACCAGCCCGTCGTATGGGCGCGTCCTGCCGCCGGGCGATGCGGAGATCGGCGCCGACGCCTTTCGCACCGTGATCGAGGACGACCGCCTGCGTGTGCGCGAGGCGGTGCAGCGCGTTCTCGATCGCGGCGAGAATTGCGGTTTCAGGATGCGCATCGCCGACGCGGGCGGCGGCGTGCGGCGGCTGGAGTCGCGGGTGCATGCCGTGCGCGGCGCGGACGGTCGGGTGCAGGGCGCGGTGATCGTGTCGCGCGACATCACCGAGGCGCATGCACGCGAGCGGCAGCTCGAGCTCGCGGCGCACGCCTTCGAGCGCATGGCTGACGCGATCATGATCACCTCCGCGGACGGGCGCATCCAGATGGTGAACCGGGCCTTCAGCGAGATCACCGGTTACGCCGCCGCCGACGTGCTCGGCCAGCCGGAGGAAGACTTCCGCTGCGCGATGCAGCCGCCGGCGTTTTATGGCGAGCTGTACGATGAAGTGACCCGCACCGGATACTGGAGCGGCGTCACCTGGGCGCGGCGCGCCGACGGCACGCTGTACCGGGAGTGGCGCAGCGTGAGCGCGGTGCGCGACGCCGAGGGCCGGATCTCCCACTTCGTTGCGCTGTTCCGCGAGCTGAACGGGCACCAGCCGGTCGTCCTTCGCACCGCCTGATCAGGCCGCAGGTAGTTCAAAGGCGAGGCTTTCCTTTTGCGGCGCAGGAGCGTAAACTCCCGCGACGATCGTGCGTCTGCGGTAAGTACCTAAAAACAAAAGGGAAAGCCACAAGGAGAGCAGGGTTGCACCCGACCGACATAAAAAATCCCGACTACTTCCATAAGGTCATTGATTGCCAGTGGGCGTGTCCGGCGCACACCCCTGTTCCCGAGTACATCCGGTTGATCGCCGCCGGGCGTTATTCCGATGCCTACATGGTCAACTGGAAGTCCAACGTCTTCCCCGGAATCCTCGGCCGCACCTGCGACCGGCCCTGCGAGCCCGCCTGCCGGCGCGGCCGCGTCGAAGAGGAGAACCTTCCCAAGCCCGAGCCGGTGGCGATCTGCCGCCTGAAGCGCGTCGCCGCCGACTACAAGGGCGCGGACATCCGCGCGCGCATGCCGAAGCGGGCGGCGAAGAAAAACGGCAAGCGCGTCGTGTGCGTCGGGGCCGGACCCGCTTCGCTCACGGTGGCGCGCGATCTCGCCCCGCTGGGCTACGAGGTGGTCGTGCTGGAGCAGGACCACCGCGCCGGCGGCATGATCTGGTCGCAGATCCCGCGCTTTCGCCTGCCGATGGAGGTGATTGACGAGGAAGTGGGCTACATCCTCGATCTCGGCGTCGAGTTCCGCGGCGGCGTCAGGGTGGACTCGATGAAAAAGCTCCTCGCCGAGGGCTGGGACGCGATCTTCGTCGGCACCGGCGCGCCGCGCGGGCGCGACCTCGACATTCCGGGGCGGAAGGAAGCCGCCGCCAACATCCACATCGGCATTGACTGGCTCGCCTCGGTGTCCTTCGGCCACACGACGAGAATCGGCAAGCGCGTGATCGTGCTGGGCGGCGGCAACACCGCGATGGACTGCTGCCGCACCAGCAGGCGCCTCGGTGGCGAGGACGTCAAGGTGATCGTGCGCTCCGGGTTCGAGGAAATGAAGGCCTCGCCGTGGGAAAAGGAGGACGCGATGCACGAAGGCATCCCGATCCTCAACTACCTGGTGCCGAAGGAGTTCACGCTGCGCGACGGCCGGCTCTCGGGCGTGGTGTTCGAAAAGGTGAAGGCGGTCTACGACGACAAGGGCCGGCGCAACCTGGTGCCGACCGGCGAGCCCGACCAGTTCTTCGAGTGCGACGACGTGCTGGTCGCGATCGGGCAGGAAAACGCCTTTCCGTGGATCGAGCGCGACTGCGGCATCGCGTTCGACAAGTGGGGCATGCCGGTCGTGGACAAGGTGACGATGCAGTCCACGCTGCCGAATGTCTTCTTCGGCGGCGACGCCGCGTTCGGGCCGAAGAACATCATCTGGGCGGTGGCGCACGGCCACGAGGCCGCGATCTCGATAGACAAGCTCCTTCAGGGCGAGGACGTGAAGGCGCGGCCGGCGCCGGCGATGAACCTGGTCTCCCAGAAGATGGGCATCCACGAGTGGAGCTACGACAACGAGATCGCGATCGCGCAGCGCTACAAGGTGCCCTGGCGCGACGTCAAGGAGACGCTGCGCAACGTCAAGGTCGAGGTGGAGCTGGGCTTCGACGTCGCCACCGCCTGGCGGGAGGCGCAACGCTGCCTCAACTGCGACGTGCAGACGGTGTTCACCGCGCAGGCCTGCATCGAGTGCGACGCCTGCGTGGACATCTGCCCGATGGACTGCATCACCTTCACGCAGAACGGCGAGGAGCGCGAGCTGCGCACGCGGCTGAACGCCCCGGCAAAGAACCTCGCCCAGCCGCTCTACGTCGGCGGGCCGCTCAAGACTGGGCGGGTGATGGTCAAGGACGAGGACGTGTGCCTGCACTGCGGGCTGTGCGCCGAGCGCTGCCCGACCGGGGCGTGGGACATGCAGAAGTCGCTGATCGAGATGGTGCACGCCGGGCCGGGCGCGCGCACCACGATCGAGCGCGCAAGGACGAGGAAAGCGGCATGAAGCGGATCGAGGCGGTCAACGACTTCGTCGTCAAGTTCGCCAACGTCAACGGCTCGGGCTCGGCGAGCGCGAACGAACTCTTCGCGAAGAGTTTTCTCCGCATGGGCATTCCGGTGAGTCCACGGAACATCTTCCCGTCGAACATCCAGGGCCTGCCGACGTGGTACGAGGTGCGGGTGACCGAGAAGGGCTATCTCGGCCGCCGCGGGGGCGTGGACCTGATGGTGCAGATGAACCCGCAAACCTGGGACCAGGACCTGAAGGAGATCGAGCCGGGCGGGTACCTTTTCTACGACAACACCAAGCCGCTGCCGAAATCGAAGTTCCGCGACGACGTGAACGTGATCGGCATGCCGCTCACCGAGATCTGCAACGCGAACTACACCGACGCGCGCGAGCGGCAACTGTTCAAGAACATCATCTATGTCGGCGCGCTCGCCGGGATGATGGGGATCGAGCCCGAGGCGATCGCCGAGCTGATCGGCGAGCAGTACAAGGGCAAGGAAAGGCTCCTCAAGCCGAACCTCAACGCGCTGCAGATGGGCCTCAACTACGCCCGCGAACACCTCAGGGACGCGCTCGGCCTGAAGGCGCGCCGCGCCTACGCCGTCGGCGACCGGATCTTCGTGGACGGCAACTCGGCTGCGGCGCTCGGGTGCGTCTACGGCGGGGCGACGGTGTGCGCGTGGTATCCGATCACGCCTTCGTCGTCCCTTGCCGAAGCGTTCAGCACCTGGTGCAAGCGGCTGCGCACCGACAAGGAAACCGGCAGGGCGAAGTACGCCATCATCCAGGCCGAGGACGAGCTCGCCTCGATCGGCATCGTGATCGGGGCGGGCTGGAACGGGGCGCGCGCCTTCACGGCGACCTCCGGCCCCGGCATCTCGCTCATGACCGAGTTCATCGGGCTCGCCTATTTCGCCGAGATCCCGGCGACGATCATTGACGTGCAGAGGGGCGGCCCCTCGACCGGGATGCCGACGCGCACCCAGCAGTCGGACATCCTCGCCTGCGCCTATTGCTCGCACGGCGACACCAAGCACATTCTCCTCTTCCCGGAGGACCCGCACGAGTGCTTCGAGTTCGCGGCGCAGGCGCTCGACCTCGCCGACCGGCTGCAGACGCCGATCTTCGTCATGACCGATCTCGACATCGGCATGAACCAGCGGCTCACGCGCCCGTTCCAGTGGGACGATGCCCGGCGCTACGACCGCGGCAAGGTGATGACCGCCGAGGAACTCGAGGCGGGCAAGGAGTTCGCGCGCTACCTCGACGTGGACGGCGACGGCATTCCGTACCGCACCTGGCCCGGCACGCATCCGACCCGCGGCGCCTACTTCACCCGTGGCACCAGCCGCAACCCCTACGCGGTGTATTCGGAGGCGGGGCCGGACTACGTGTACAACATGCAGCGGCTGCTGAAGAAGCACGAGTTCGCGAAGACGCTGGTACCGCAGCCGGTGCTCACCCCCGCGCGGGCTCCGGCGCGCTTCGGCGCGATCTATTACGGCTCTACCAGCCCGGCGATGCAGGAGTCGCTCGACCTCCTCGCCGAGCAGGGCATTTACGTCAATGCGTTGCGCATCCGGGCGTTTCCGTTCCAGGAAGAGATCCGCGACTTCGTGCGCTCGCATTCGAAGGTTTTCGTCGTCGAGCAGAACCGCGACGCGCAGATGAAGACGCTGCTCGTCAACGAGGCTGGAATCGAGGCGGCAAGCCTCATTCCGGTGCTGCATTACGACGGCACGCCGATCACGGCGCGCTTCATCACCAAGGCGATCGCCGAGGCGGTCGCCGCGCTCAACGTGCGGCCGATCGCGATCCGGCAGGACCGGGCGGCATGACCTACCTCGCCAAACCGAAACTGCACCACCCGACGCTGCCGAAGAACCGGCTCGGCTATACGCGCCGCGACTACGAGGGCAAGGTCTCGACGCTGTGCGCCGGCTGCGGCCATGACTCGATCTCGGCGGCGCTCATCCAGGCGTTCTGGGAGCTCGCCGTCGAGCCGCACCGCGTCGCCAAGCTCTCCGGCATCGGCTGCTCGTCGAAGACCCCGGACTATTTTCTCGGCAACTCGCACGGCTTCAATACCGTGCACGGAAGAATGCCTTCGGTGCTGACCGGCGCCAATCTGGCGAACCGCGACCTCATCTATCTCGGGGTCTCCGGCGACGGCGACTCGGCCTCGATCGGCCTCGGGCAGTTCGCGCACGTGATGCGCCGCGGGGTCAACATGACCTACATCCTGGAGAACAACGGGGTGTACGGGCTCACCAAGGGCCAGTTCTCGGCCACCGCCGACCAGGGGTCGAAATCCAAGCGCGGCGTGGTGAACACCGATTCGCCGGTGGACACCGTCTCGCTCGCGCTCATCATGGGAGCGACCTTCGTCGCCCGCTCGTTCTCCGGCGACAAGCGCCAGCTCGTGCCGCTGGTGAAGGCGGCGATCGCGCACACCGGGCCGGCGTTCATTGACGTGATCAGCCCGTGCGTCGCGTTCAACAACCATCCGGGCTCGACCAAGAGCTACGACTACGTGCGCGAGCACAACGAGGCGGTGAACCGGCTCGATTTCTGGCCGGCGCGCGAAGCGATCACGGTGGAATACGACGAGGGCGACGCGATCGAGGTGACGCAGCACGACGGTTCGGTCATCCGGCTTCGCAAACTGGAGCCGGACTACGATCCCACTGACCGAATCCATGCGCTCACCCGCATCGCGCAGGCGGCGGCCAAGGGCGAGGTGCTCACCGGGCTTCTGTACCTCAAGCCCGACGCCGAGGACCTGCACGCGCACCTGAACACCGTCGAGACGCCGCTCAACCGGCTGGGCGAGAAGGATCTGTGCCCCGGCGCGGCGATGCTGGAGAGGATCAACGCGGCGCTGCGCTGAGGGAACCGTGCGTCGGATACGGCGGCGCGGCGCGCGTCCCGCCACCTGATTCGCATCGTCGGGATGGTTGCGCGGCTGCGCCGCTATCCGAAACAATAGACACCAAACCGTCTTTCGAGGGGGGACGATGTCGGTACTTGACGGCTCGCGGCCGCGCAAAGAGGTCCTTGCGGGCGACCTCGACGACGCCATTTTCGCCGCTGATTTCGGCAATCTGATCGCGGGCGATCGGTGCCCGGAGGTCTATCGCGAGCCGAGGGCGTTTTTTGAGAACACCCACCCCGCCGCCCAACTGAAAAAGGTCGTCGAAGTGGTGTTCGATCGGCTCGCCGACCCGAAGGAACCCGGGACGATGGTGCGCCTAAGCACGGGCTTCGGCGGTGGCAAGACGCACACCTTGATGAGCTTGTGGCATCTGGCTCGCAACATCAATGACCCCAGGATCGGTACTGAGTTGCTTCCCGCAGCCGGCCGGCCGAAGGGTGTGACCGTCGTGGCCATCGACGGCGGCAAGGCCGGCGTGCCGGTGTTCTCTTCGCATGGCAAGGTGCAGATCCACAGCTTGTGGGGAGAGATTTTCTATCAGCTCGGCGGTGATGCGGCCTTGAAGGCGCTCGGCAAGGCCGACGATCCGGAAGCCTCGCCGAACGAGAACCAGCTTCGGCAGGTCTTGCCGAAAGGCCCGGTGCTGTTTCTGCTCGACGAGCTGGTCATCTACATGGCCAAGCTTTCTGAGCGCGGCCAGGGCAATCTACTCGGGTTCATCAATTCGCTCGGGGCAGTCGCTGCAAGTCGGCCGCAAACGGTCCTTGTTGTGACAGACCCGGCGGGTCAGATCGCTTACGCGGCGCAAAGCGCGCAGCTCGCCACCGGTCTTAACGCGGCTGCTGCACGGCTCGGCGATGTCCTCGGCCGTCGTGCCTCGGACTTCGATCCGGTCGGCGACGAATCGGCACGCGTCATTGTCCGGCGACTGTTCCAGTCGGTCGATCCGGCGGCGGCCGAAGCCGTTTCCGCCAAGTACTTCGACCTGTATCAGCGCGTCAATCGCGAGTGGCCCGGTCACCTGCCGTCATACGCCGCGGCGGCGGACTACGCCAAACGGATCCGCGAGTGCTACCCGTTCCACCCGCGGCTGCTCGACTCGGCGACCGACCGGCTCGGCGCGCTGCAGGAATTCAACAAGAGCCGCGGCACGTTGCGGCTGTTCGCTCGCATTCTGCGCACCGTGTGGGAAAGCAAGCTCGAGGTGGACCTGATCACCGCAGGCGACATTGACTGGTCGAGCCCGCGCATCCAGGCCGATCTGCTGCAGCGGCTGAATCGCGACAATTTCAAAGCGGCGATCTCGGCGGACATCGAGAAGCACGCCGGCGAACTGGACGGCGGTGCGCCGCGCGGCGTGCATCGCCGCGTAGCATCCGCCCTGCTGCTCGAAAGCATTCCGATGCAGTCCAATAGCGGGTTGGACTCGGCGGACGTCACGCTCGCGGTGCTTCGTCCCGAGGAGGCGGGCAACGAGCCCGCCGAGGCGCTTGACCGCCTCGTCGGCATCTGCTGGCACACGTATCCAATGGCCGGCGGCCGCGGCTGGCAGTTTCGCTACGAGCCGAACGTCATCAAGCAGATCGAAGAGCGAATCGCCGACATTAAGTTCGAGGATGGCAAGGCGCGCGTCTTCGCGGAAGTGCAGCAGTATTTCCAGGGGCCCGAGTTCAAGCTCGCGGCCTGGCCGGCGCGCGCATCGCACGTGCCGAATTCGCCGGATCTGCAACTGGCCTTGTGCGAAGACGAAAAGCTCGCCAAGCGCGTGTGCCAGTTCGAGGACGACACCGACGAGCATGCGCCGATGCCGCGCGGTTTCCAGAACGCGATCCTGGCGGTCACCGCGACACCGTCGGCGCTGAACGCCGCGATCGACCGCGCGCGGCGGCTCCTCGCCGCCGAAGCCATCGAACGCGAGCACAGAACCGGCGACTCGAACAAGCTGGTCCGCGAGCAGCTCGCCAGGCTGAAGCCGGAGTTCGTCAAGCAGTTCCGCTTGCAGGCGTACCGTGCCTTCGACCGCGTGGTGTTCGCCAATGGCCAGGTGCTTTCACTGGACGAAAGCTTCCAGGTGCCCGAGGAGCAGATGCTTGCGCGCCCGCAGGGGCAGGCCGGCCTGCGCAAGTTCCTCAACACCAAGGGGCTGATCTACCAGGCTGGCGATGCGCTGGATCTGCATCGCTTCCTCAAGGACGTGCTGCCGGGCGCGGTGCCGCTCGCCGGAAAAAGCGGTGTCTACACCGCGCGCGCGATCTACGAGCGCTTTCTCAGCGCGCAGGGGCTGCGGCTCGTGCCCGATGCCGGCATCGTACGCCAAACACTTGCCCGCGCGGTCGCCGAGGGCAAGCTCGTCCTGCGTACCTCGGACGGCCGCGCATACGACGCCAAAGGCGTCGTCAGCGGCCCGCCCGGACAGCGCCACCGCGGCGCTGGAACGATCAGCTCGTTTCCGATGGACGACAGCGTCGAGATCGCGCTGCCGGATTCCGACACGGCAAGCGAATGGCTGCGTGAAGATCAAACGGCCGGAGCGCCTCCGCCCCCGGTCGCGCCACCTCCGTCGCAGGCCACCGCCACGACGTGGGAAGGCATTCAATCGCTCGCCGCCGAACGGGCGCTGCTCGCGCTCAGGCTGAAGGCGATGACGCCCGCTGCGGCGCAGACCTTCGCCGCGCTCGCGCAGCCGCTCGGCGCGGATTCGCTCGCTCTGACGGTCAACCTGTCGGGCGAATTCAAGGACGGTGGCAGCCTCAATCTCGCCATCAACGACGTGAAGCTCAATCACGCCACGCGGCCGCTCGCCACCGCGCAGACGCTGTTCAACGCGCTGCGCGACGGTGCCTACTTCGAGGCCGAGTTGTCGCTGTCCTTCGGCGCGCAGGGGCGCACAGGCCTCGGCGGCGCGCTCGCGATCCTGGCGGCGAGCGCCCCGGAGGGCATCGTGCCCTGGGCGCAATTCGACAAGCCCGCGCAATGAACGCGATCCGCCAGGCCAGCTACGCGCTGCGGGTCGTGCGCCGGCGCGACGGCGAGGCCGCCATCGTCTACCGCCGGCGCGTCAACGCGCGCCACGAGGAGCGCCTCGACCGCATCGCCGCGATCTCGCCGCTCGCCTTCACCGCCGGGGCCGGCCTGCTGAAGTCTGCAGTGCGGGCGATGGCCGGCAGCGGCGCGCGGCTCACGACCGGCGCCTATCACCCCCTCGACCCAGATTGGGGCGCCCGCGCCGCCTGCTATGCGATCGTCGCGTCCGGACTGCGAAATGCCGGCCGCCTGCATGCCGCGGCCGAGAACCTGCGCCGCGCCGACGGGGTCGAAGCGGCCTGGTGGTTCGGGCTGCTCGAAGGCAGCCAGCGCAAGCGCGCGGTGCGCGCGCTACGCATCCTGGTGGAAGCGGTGAAATGATCCGGCCGGTCCGGCGGGACGGCCGGCTTGATTTCGACGCCACAACGCGGATAATCCGTTTCGAACTTCCTCCCCGCCCGATCTGCCGCAAGGCCCGGGCGGGGTTATCTTTTGCGCGGGGCGCGCTTGCGTAGCGAGCCAGCGGTCAAGCGCACCGTCGCGTTCGTGGACGGCCAGAATCTCTTCCACGCGGTGCGCTCCGCCTTCGGCTACACCTATCCCAACTACGACGTCGGCGCGCTCGCGCGCGCCGTCTGCGCGGCGAAACGCTGGCAGCTCGAACAGGTGCGCTTCTACACCGGCGTGCCGGACCCGGGAGATGACCCGCGCTGGAACGCCTTCTGGGCGGCGAAGCTGCTGCACATGAGCCGGCAGGGCATCGTCACGTTCAGCCGCGCGCTGCGCTACCGCAACCAGGTCGTCAATCTTCCGGGCGGGGGCGAGCATACCTTCCTCGCGGCCGAAGAAAAGGGCATTGACGTGCGCATCGCGCTCGACGTGATCCGCATGGCGCATCGGAACCAGTACGACGTGGCACTGATCTTCAGCCAGGACCAGGACCTGTCCGAGGTCGCCGCCGAAGTGCGCGTGATCTCGCAGGAGCAGGACCGCTGGATCAAGGTCGCCTCGGCCTTTCCGGCGAGCCCGGCCGCGCGCAACCGGCGCGGCATCAACTCCACCGACTGGATTCCCATCGAGCGCGCGCTGTACGACTGTTGCCTCGATCCGCGTGACTACCGGCCGAACCGAACATGACGCAGAAGAGAACGCCGCAAGAGAGACCGCGGCTGCTGATCGAAGACTGGCTGCCTGCCGCTGCGATCGGCGTCGAGTGCATCCGCGAGCGATCGACGGGGCAACAACCACCCGACAAGCGACTGCACGTCTGGTGGGCGCGCCGGCCATTGACGGCGTCGCGCGCGGCGGTGCTGGCTTCGCTGCTGCCGGCGGACTTTCCGCGAGACAGGTTCGAGCGGCTGCTGGGGTTCAGCCGCCCGGGCGCAGAACTCGTCGCAGTGCGCCGGATGATGGACACGGGTTATCGCGTGCCGGGAGGATTCAATGCCGATCGCGCGTTCAAGGGCGCACTGCGCGAGGACGATCTGCTGAGCGCACACTCGGCCGCAAGGGCGCTTTGGGGCGACGGCGTCGCGGTGATCGATCCGATGGCTGGCGGCGGCTCCATCCCGCTCGAGGCGGCGCGACTCGGCTTCAAGGCGCTCGCGAACGAATACAACCCGGTCGCGTGCTCCGTGCTCGAAGCCACGGTCGACTATCCGTTTCGCTTCGGCACCGAACTGGCCGATAAAACCCGCGCGTGGGGCCGCGCTTGGATCGAGCGCGTGGAAAAACGGCTCGCGCGGTTTTTCCCGAAACGGCGCGACGGTCTCGTGCATGCGTACATCTTTGCTCGCACCGTACCGTGCCCGGAGACCCGGCATCCCACACCGCTCGTGCCGGACTGGCACTTGCTCAAGCCGAAGTCGGGCACGCAGATCGTCGCCGAGCCGATCGCGGACAACGCGCGCGGCACTTGGCGAGTCCGTATCCGAGAGATCGGGCGCGGCGCCGGGCAGCTCGCCAAGCAGCCTGCTCCGACCTACAGCGACGGCAAGGGCGTGTCGCTGTTTACCGGCCGGCAGATCCCGGCCGACTACATCAAGGCCAAGGCGCAGGCGGGCGAGATGGGCAGCGCGCTGTACGCGGTCGCGGTCAAGACGCCACAGGGCCTGCGCTTTCAGCCGCCGGAGCCGGAAGATCTGAAGGCGATCGAGGCGGCAGAAAAGGAACTGGCGCGGCTGCGATCGGGGTGGGAGAAGACGAACGTCATTCCCACCGAGCTCTATCCCGAGATCACGAGCGACGAAAGGCCGCGCCTGTATGGGATGCGGCGCTGGGCCGACATGTTCGCCCCGCGGCAACTCCTGGGCTTCGGCGTACTGGTCGAGGAACTGAAGGCCCTGCGCGATGAGATCGAGAAGAAAGAAGGCACAGAGCCGGGTGCAGCGATCGTGCATTTGCTGGCACTTGTAGCTGACAAGCTTTCCACATACAACGGCATTCGTAGTCGCTGGCACTCGGGCAGTGCGGTAATCGCTCCAGCATTCGATCGACATGATTTCTCATTCAAGCCCGCCTTCGCCGAAATGGCCCTCTGCGGCGCTGGCTCGGGTCTCGATTGGGCGATCGCCAACGTGACCGATGCCTACGAAGAACTCGCGAAACTGTGCAAGGCCCCGGACGCTCGACCCGTCGAAATCACCCTTGGCTCGGCGACGAACTTGCCCCACCTGAACGACCGCAGCATCACCGCGGTCGTGGTTGACCCGCCCTACGCGGACAACGTCCAGTACTCGGAACTGGCGGACTTCTTCTACGTGTGGCTGAAGCGCACGCAGGGGTACCGCCGGCCCGAGTGGTTCTCGACGTACCTGTGCGAGCACGACCAGGAGGCAGTCGTCAACCTCAGCCGCCACCGCGACGGCAAGAAGAGCCGCCGCGGCGAGCGCGACGGCTCGGCCAAGGAAGCGCGCGCGAAGGCCAACGCCTTCTACCAGCGGTTGATGACGGAAACCTTCGCCGAGTGCCGCCGCATCCTGCGCGACGACGGCGTGCTGACGGTGATGTTCACGCACAAGAAGCAGGAGGCGTGGGAGGCGCTGTTCGAATCGCTGATCGGCTCCGGCTTCACGATCACCGCGACCTGGCCGATCAAGACGGAATCCGAGCACAGCCTGCACCAAGCGAAAAAGAACGCGGCGCAGAGCACGGTGATTCTCGTCGCCCGCAAGCGGCCGCAGGATGCCGGCATCGGCTACTGGGACGCGACGCTGAAGGCGCAGATCCGCGAGGCCGCCCGGGCGACTGCGGCGCGACTGGCCAGGGAAGGGCTGAACCCGGTGGATCAGCTCGTCGGCTCGTTCGGCCCGGCGATGGAGGTGTATTCGCGCTTCGCCAAGGTACGCACCGACACCGGGCACGACATCGGTGTGGCCGCCGCGATAGACGAGGCGGCGGATGCGGTGAGCGCCTGGCGCATCGAGCAACTGGCCGAACGCGGGTTGAACGGTGTCGAACCGGAAGGCCGCTTCGCGCTGCTGTGCTGGGATGTGCTCGGCGCGGCGGAATTTCGCTTCAACGAAGCGAAGCTGCTCGGCCACGCGGTCGGCATGGACGTGGGCCAACTCGAAGCCGCCGGGCTGGTGTCCAAGTCCGGCGACAAGGTGAAGATGCTCTCCGCCCGCGAACGCCGGCGCGACCGCGCGCTGGAGGCGGACGAGGTGGCGGAGACGCTGTTCGGTGGCCTCGCGTCGGAGAGCAAGCGCGCGAAGAAGGACGCGCTCAAGGTCCACCCGAACGACCCGCGGTTTCGCACCGCGCTCGACGCGTGTCATGCGCTCGCGCTGCGTTATCTGGAAGCGGGCGGCGGCAATGCCGGCATCGGGTCCGCACGCAGCCTGGTGCGACAGCAGCGCTGGACCAGGGATTCTCCGGTGGCGCGGCTGATGGAGGCGCTCGTGCATGCGGCGCCGCAGGCGGTACGGTTCGAGAAGGGCAAGACCTCGGCCGCGGCGATGTACCCGGAGTTCCGCGCCTGGCACGAGATGCTGGAGCCGCTGTTTTCGCTCGCGGCGCCCGAATGGAAGAAACCGGAGATTGCGCAGGGGCAGCTCTTCGCCGCCGAACCGGAGGCCGACGACGGCGAGGCAGACGAAGATGCCGAGGAAGACGCCGACGACCGATGAACGAGGCCGCCGCTCCGAAAACAGGGCTGCTGCGCGAGCGCGCCTGGCGGCGTTTCCTGCGCGGGCCCGATCAGGCGCTGCTCGACGAGCTGTACGTGCCGGCGCTCGCTGCGGCGGTGCGCTACGACCGCTGCTGCGCGTACTTCTCCAGCTCGGTGCTGGCGGCGGCGGCGCGCGGGTTCGGCGCGTTGATCGAGCGATTGATCGCGCTGGGCGCGGCTGCGCCGCGCCCGGCCGTCCGGCTGATCGTCAACGAGGAGCTGGCCGAGGAAGACGTGCGCGCGCTGATCGAGCGCGGCGATACCTCGGCGCTCGAAGCGCATCTGCTCAGGCGTCTGAAGCGGCCCAAGGACGCGCTGGAGAAGGAGCGCTTGGGCATGCTCGCCTGGCTCGCCAAGCGGGAGCTGCTCGAGGCGCGGGTGGGCGTCCTGCGCTTCGGCGAGGGCATCGTGCATGCGAAGTTCGGGGTCGTGACCGACAGCGCGGGCGATGCGCTGGTTTTCAACGGTAGCGGCAACGAGTCGGCCGCCGGCCTGCATGCGAATTACGAGGAGATCGAGGTCAGCACGTCGTGGACCGACGCCGAGCGGCTCGCCTACTTTCGCGGCCGCTTCGACGATCTGTGGAACGATCTGGACGCCACTGTGCATACCGTGCCGCTGCCTGAGGCGGTGCGGCTGAAGCTGATCAAGTTCGCTCCCAGGGAGCTGAAGGCCGGCGAGCCGAGCAACGCGTTGGCGCGCCAGCGCGCCGCGATGCTCTGGCGGTTCATCGCTGAAGCGCCGTATCTGGAGAACGGCGCCGCCGCCTGCGACGCAACGGCGTTCGTGCGGATGTGGCCCCACCAGCGGCAAGTGGTCGAAGACGTGGCGAACGCATGGCCTGCGGGTCGGCTGTTGTGTGACGAAGTCGGGATGGGCAAGACCATCGAGGCGATCCTCGTGCTGCGCCGGCTGCTCGCCGGACGCGGCGTGAAGCGCGTGCTGATTCTTCTGCCGGCGGGCCTGCAGATCCAGTGGCAGCAGGAGCTACGCGAAAAGGGCGGCCTGGTCTTTCCGCGCTTTGACATCTTCAAGGGTCTTGTCTGGCCCGACGGTCGCGAACAGCGTCTCGATGGAGGCCTAGCGGAAGCATTGCGCGAGGACCGGCTGATCCTCAGCCGGGAGACGGCGCGCACAGAAAACAGCCGCCCGGCCGTGCTTGCCGCCGAGCCTTGGGATCTAGTCCTGCTCGACGAAGCGCACGCCGCACGGCGCGCGAACCAAATCGAGACCGAGTTCAACAGCGCCACGTTGCTGCTCGAGTTGCTGCGGCAGTTGCAGCTTCAGCGCAAAGCTCGCGGCATCCTGTTGTTGTCAGCCACGCCGATGCAGACCCACCCGTGGGAGCCGTGGGACCTGCTGGCGGTACTGGGTGAAGGCGGACATTGGCTGTCCGAGTTCTCCGTGGTGCGGGACTATTACCGAGCTGCGGTGGCCGTACAGCAGGGCCACTGCACGCTGCCGACCGCCAAGGCGGCGGCAGTGGCTTTGGCGCTGGATCCAACCGTTGCGCCGCCGCCCGAGCGGCAGGAGTTGAATCCGCGCGAGGTGTCCGCGGTCGCCAAAGCGCTTGCCTTCGCTCGACCGGCGGAGCGCGAGGGCCTGGCACGCTGGATGCGCCGTGCCTCGCCGCTCGCGCGACGCATGCATCGCAACACGCGCGAGACGCTGCGGCGTTACCATGCGATGGGGCTGATCGAGTGCCCACCGGCGAAGCGGATCGTCCACGACGAGCTGTTCGATTTCCACGACCCAGCCGAGCGGCGCGTGTACGACGCGATCACGCGCTACATCGAACGCCGCTTCGCCGAGCTGGAGAACGAGAAGCCGGGCAAGGGCTTCGTGATGACGGTCTATCGCCGCCGCGCGGCCAGCTCGCCGTATGCGCTGGAGCAGAGCCTTGTGCGCCGCGCGCAGGGCCTGCGCCGCGTGTGCGCGCGCCAAAGCGCGGACCTGTACGCCGACGTTGAACTCGACCCGAGGGATCGCGATGACCTCGGCGACATCGATCCCAACGGCCGCGTGTCGGCAGCGCTACCCACGGATCCGGAGATCGCGCGCCGCGAGCTGAACGATGTCGAGGGTTTGCTGGAGCAGTTGCGGGCGCTCGGCGGCCGCGACAGCAAGCGCGACAAGTTTTACGACTTGTTGCGGATAGTGACGAACGATGGCCGCGCGGTGCTCGTGTTCACCGAGTACGCGGACACGATGCACTATCTGCGTGACCAACTCGTCGGGGCCTACGGCAAGCAGTTGGGTTGCTATAGCGGCGAGGGCGGTCAGCGCTGGGACGGCGAGCGCTGGGTCGGCATGCCGAAGGACGAGATCGCACGCCTTCTGCAGAACGGTGAACTCAGGCTGCTGGTCTGTACCGACGCCGCGAGCGAAGGGCTGAACCTGCAGGCGGCCGGTGCGCTGATCAATTTCGATCTGCCGTGGAACCCGAGCAAAGTCGAGCAGCGAATCGGACGCATTGACCGCATCGGACAGCGTCATCCGGAAATCCGGATCGTGAACCTGTTCCTCAAGGACAGCGTTGACGAGCAGGTCTACCGCACGCTGCGCCAGCGCTGTGGTTTGTTCGAGCACTTTGTCGGCCGCATGCAGCCGGTTCTGGCAGCTGCGCGCAAAGTCTTTCTCGATCCGACCCAGGATCCGTTGAATGCGATCCGGCGCGCGGCGGAGGAGGTCGAGCAGGAGCCGCTGGCGGCGGAAACCTACATCGAAAGCGAGGCGCACCAGAGCGTTTCCGTCGCGGCGCCGCTCGAGCTGGGCGATCTGCGCCATGCGCTGTCGGCGCTCGACGGAAGCTTCGGACTGCAGGCCAAGGAAGTGGGCGACGAACGCTTCCGGATCGGCGGCATCGCGGGTGAGTTCGCCCTGTCAGAGGAGGCGCTGGATCGCGATGAAACCGCGCTTCCGCTGACGCCGCTGTCGTCCATCGTCTCGGAAATCGCTGCATCGCTGCTACGGCCCGGCGAGATTCTCCCCCTGGTTGCCGCGACCGTCGCCGGCGGTGCGTTTCGCGCGACGGAATGCGTGTGGGTGGGGGATCGGCGGATTGAGCGGGTGACGTGCTACGCGCAGCTTCGTACGCTCGTCCACGCCTGGGACGGAACATACCCGGACCCACGGCGGCGGCAGGATGCCGAAGAAGCGGCTCGCCGTGCGGCCGAAGCGCGGGTGCAGGCCGCCATGAGGCGAGCCGAGGAACTCGAGCGTGAGGCGTTGTCGCGGCAACTCGATGCCGCGCGCCAGCGGCTGCTGCGTGAACTCGGAAAGTACCTGGTGTGTATCGGCCAGGGAACGGGCGACCTCAATGCGGTCTTGTATGGCCAGCTCCAGCGCGAAGACATCGTTTCGCGCGAACGCCTGAAGCGGGTTCTGGAACGATTCGGCGGCGACTACCCTCAATGGCCGGAACATTTGCTCGAAGAGTTGGCCTCGTTCGATCGCCGCGTGACGGCCAACGAACGCCGTGGCAGGCTCATCGGCAAGGAGCTAGACGCGGCGCTGGCGGACCCGCGATGGGTTGCCAGGGACGCCATGCGATAGCGGGTTTGAACCGCTTGCCATTGACGGTATGCGGATCGGACGAGCCGGCGCGCCGGTCCGGTCGAAGGGTAAGGGCAGTTCGGTAGCTTGGCGTCTGAAAAGCCAGCGTGTGAACGCGCGTATATGGTGCGCGATGCGCCAATCATGAACGAGGGGGGATTGAAGATCGCTCGTGCCGGGGCGAGAATCGCTGCCGCATGTTCGGCGCGCCGAAAGTGCTGCGTGTTTCGCGCCCGTGGCGCCGCGAGCAGCGTGCGCCGCAGCGACGCGGTTCGCGCCGTGGTCCGTATGCGATGATCCGTGCCGTTTACGCGGTCTTGCTTGCGGTCGTTCTTTGCGGCGCGCAGGTCGCACGCGCCGACGCGGTGATGTCCGCACCGGAAGCCTTCGCGGCGGCAAGAGAGGGACGGGTGCTCCTCATGGACATCCGCACGCCGCAGGAGTGGCGCGAGACGGGCGTCGCGCCCGGTGCGGCGCGCGTGGACTTCTACCGCGGCCCGCAGGTCCTGCTCGATTCCGTTCTTCGGCTGGTCGAGGGCGACCGGACAAAGCCGATCGCCCTCATCTGCCGCACCGGAAACCGCACCACGCAGGCGCAGAAGTTCCTCCAGCAGCAGGGCTTCACGCGGGTCTACAACGTGCGCGAGGGGATGGCGGGCAGTGCGGCCGGACCGGGGTGGCTCGCGCGCGGCCTGCCGGTCGAGCGCTGCGCCGACTGCTGAGCTCTCCGGGCGGCGCAACGCCGGGCGCGCCGCCGGCGCGGCTCGGGTACCATCGCGCCCCGTGAAAGTCGCGATCGTCCCGGTCACGCCGTTCCAGCAGAACTGCTCGATCCTCGTGGACGAGGAGACCGGCAGGGCGGCCGTGGTGGATCCCGGCGGCGATCTGGATCGGGTGTTCGAAGCGCTCGGGCGAACCGGAGCGAAGCTGGAGAGGATCCTCCTCACCCACGGCCATCTCGATCACTGCGCCGGCGCGGCGGAACTGCGCCGGCGCGCCGGGGTGCCGATCGAGGGGCCGCAGCGCGAGGACCGCTTCTGGATCGAGCAGTTGCCGGCGGCGGCGGCGCGCTACGGCTTTCCACCGGCGCAGAGCTTCGAGCCCGATCGCTGGCTCGAGGACGGCGACACCGTGGCCGTAGGCGCTCGCACGCTCGAAGTGCGCCACTGCCCGGGCCATACACCGGGACATGTCGTTTTCTTCAGCGCCCCGGAGCGCCTTGCGCTCGTGGGCGACGTGCTTTTCGCGGGCTCCATCGGCCGCACCGACTTTCCACGCGGCGATCACGCGACGCTCATCCGTTCGATCACCGAAAAGCTCTGGCCGCTGGGAGACGATGTCGCCTTCATCCCGGGCCACGGGCCGCTTTCCACCTTCGGCGAGGAGCGCGCAACCAACCCCTTCGTCGCCGACCGCAAAAAACAGGGTCAGACCCGGGTCTGACCCTGTTATTCGGCGCGGTCAACGCGCCGTGGCTGGCGCATCGGGCTGGCCGGGATGCTGCACGGTGCCCGGCTCGATGTGCGACCAGGGCCTCGCGCGCCTGGTCCAGATGTGCGTCGTGATTCTCGCCTCGGCCGGCGGCTCGTCCAGCGTGCCGATTCGCACGACGACCGTTTCCGGCGTCGTCTGACGCTGGCTGTAGATCGGCGAGCCGCAGTCGGCGCAAAAGAAGCGGTACAGGATGCGGCCGCTCGCCGCCTTCGCCTCGAACCGCTTCGGCGTGCCCTGCGTGATCGTGAAGGCGCTCGCCGGCAGGGCAGCGTTCACGCTGTAGCCCGTGCCCGAGGCCTTCTGGCAATCGAGGCAGTGGCAGGCGCGCAGCTCGGTGATCGGAGCACGGATCCGGTAGCGGATCGCACCGCACAGACAGCCGCCGGTCAGATCGGTCATGGCTTTTCTCCTTTACGAGTTCGGCGCCGAACCGTTCACGTCGTGCCCTCGATGATGCGGAAGTCGCGCTCGGCGGCGTCGCCGAGCACGCGCAGCGCCTCCTGGTACGCCGGGCCGTCGTGCACCTGGTGCGCGGTCGCAAGGCTGTCGAACTCCGCGATCACGGTGCGCTGCATCAGGCCCTGCTCGTAGACCTTGTCCGGCATGCCGCGCGCGAGAAACCTGCCGCCACCGGCCTGAATCGCCGGCCCGGCGAGCTTCGCGTACTCGGCGAGGCGGTCAGGATCCTTGATCGAGCGGTAGCACGACACCCAGTAGGCCTTCGGCATGCGGATTTCCTCCTTGTGCGAATCGAACCCGTAGCATAACGCCGCATGCGCTCGGGTATATCATCCGGCGGATGAGCCCCGCCGATGCCGTTTCGCTGACCCGCGATCTGGTCCGCTACCAGACCGTCAACCCGCCCGGTAGCGAGCGCGACTGCGCGCGCTTCGCGGGACGGCTGCTCGAGCAGTGGGGATTCACGGTCGAGTACCACGAATACGCCGAGGCACGCGCGAGCGTCATCGCGCGCGCGGGCGGCTCGGACGCAAGGCCGCCGCTCTGCCTCACGGGCCACCTCGACGTCGTGCCGCTCGGCGCGCGCGCCTGGACGAAGGACCCGTTCGCGGGCGAAACCGACGGCGACCGGCTCTACGGGCGCGGCACCTCCGACATGAAGGCGGGCGTGGCGGCCATGCTCGCGGCGGCGCGCGCGTTCGCGGGAAAACTGGCGGGTACCCCGGGAATCGTGCTCGTTCTCACCGCGGGCGAGGAGGGCGGCTGCATCGGCTCGGAGCATCTGGCGCGCCTGCCGGATCTGATGGGCAAGGCGGGCGCGATCGTGGTCGGCGAGCCGACCTCCAACTATCCGCTCGTCGGCCACAAGGGTTCGGTCAAGTTCTACGCCCAGTTCCGCGGCGTCTCGGCGCATGGCTCGATGCCGCATCTGGGTGTGAACGCGGTGTACAAGGCGGCGCGGGCGGTGGCGAGGCTCGAAGGCTTCGACTTCGGCGTCGCGCCCCATCCGGTGATGGGCGCACCGACCCTGAACGTCGGCACGTTCGAGGGCGGCGCCGGCGTCAACCTGGTGCCCGACGCCGCGAGAATCGGCGTGGATATTCGCACCGTGCCGGGGATGGACCATGCCGCGCTACTCGCGCGGCTGAAATCGCTGATGGGCGAGGAAGCGGAGCTGGAAGTCTTCTCCGACCTTCCCGCGGTGTGGACCGAGCCGGACAAGGAATGGGTGAGGCGGGTCTTCGAGATCTGCCGGCCGGTACTCGGCGAAGCGCCCGAGCCGCGCACCGCGCCTTACATGACCGATGCGGCCAACCTGTTGAAGGTGTACCGCGGCGCGCCCGCCATCGTGCTCGGGCCGGGCGAGGCGGCGATGGCCCACCAGACCGACGAATACTGCTCGACCGAGCGCATCCGCCAGGCGGTCGCGCTCTACGAAGCGATCATCCGCGACTGGTGCGCGGCATGACGCGCTTCAGCCGATGCGGATACGCTTCGACTTCGGCTCCTCGGCCTTGGGCAGTGTCACCGTCAGCACGCCGCTCCTGAACCGCGCCTCGGCGCGGTCGGCGTGCACGGCGCAGGGCAGCGGAATCGCCCGCTCGAAGCTGCCGTAGGCGCACTGCCGCACGTACCACGTGCCGACTCTTTCGGTGCTGTCCACGCGCTTTTCCCCGCGCACGTAGAGGACGTTGTTCTCGACCACGACCTCGCAGTCCTCCTTTTCCACGCCGGGCAGCTCGAGGCGCACCACGATGTCCTGGCCGGTATCGGCAACGTCGCCGGCGAGCAGGCTCCAACGCGGCGCGTCGGCGGGAATGAGCTCGCCGCCCTTCGCGTCGTCCTTGCGGGTGAAGCGCGTGAGCGCGTTGGCCGAGCGCGCGAGCAGCTCGCGCCAGCCCTCGGTCAGGCTCTCCCAGCCGCGCGCGAGGTCCCGGCCGATCTCTCTTCCGAACTGTTGCAGGCTTTCAAGCATGTTCGTCTCCTTGACGCGGTTCAACCGAGCTCGACAGGAATGAACAGGATCGCCTCGCCGCGGCGCACGCGCAGCGCGACGTGCGATTTGCCGGCGACGAGATTGCGAAGCTGCGCCACGTCCTTCACCGGCACGCCGTTCACCGACAGGATGATGTCGCCTTCCTGCACGCCCGCCTCGGCCGCCGGGCCGGAAACGCCTTCGACCAGAAGCCCGGTGGTGCCGATGGCGCGCTGCTCTTCCCGGGTGAGCGGGCGCACCGCGAGGCCGAGGCGTCCGCCTTCGGGCGACGCCCCGGTCTCCGGCTTGCCGGCGCGCGCGCTCTCCAGCCGCCCGACGGTGACCGTCACCGTGCGCTTGGTGCCGTCGCGCCAGATCTCCAGTCGCGCCGTCTGACCGGGCTTGATGTCGGCGATCAGCGGCGGCAGCGCGCTGGAGATCTCCACCGGCTGGCCGTTCACACCGAGGATCACGTCGCCGGGCTCGATGCCGGCTTTCGCCGCCGGACCGTCCTTCTCGACCGAGGTCACGAGCGCGCCGCGCGGCGCATCCAGTCCGAAGGATTTTGCGAGCGCCTGCGTCACCTCCTGGATGGTGACGCCGATCCGCCCGCGTTCGACGCGACCGGTGGTGAGGAGCTGGTCTTTCACCTTCATGGCGACGTCAATCGGAATCGCGAACGCGAGACCCTGATAGCCGCCGGTGCGCGAGTAGATCTGCGAGTTGATGCCGATCACCTCGCCCTTGAGGTTGAAGAGCGGTCCGCCCGAATTGCCGGGGTTCACCGCGGCGTCGGTCTGGATGAACGGGACGTAGGTGCCGTCCGGGAGCGCGCGCGAGGTGGCGCTGACGATCCCCGCGGTCACCGTGTTCTCGAAGCCGAACGGCGAGCCGATGGCGAGCACCCAGTCGCCGACGCGCACCGACTTGCTGCTGCCGATGCGGACCACGGGCAGGTTCTTCGCATCAATCTTGAGTACCGCGATATCGGTCTGCTCGTCGGTACCGATCACCTTCGCCTTGAACTCGCGGCGGTCCGACAGCTTGACGATGACGCTGTCGGCGCCTTCGACCACGTGCGCGTTGGTGAGGACGACGCCGTCGGCGCTGACGATGAAGCCCGAGCCCACCCCCTGGCGGGGGATGTTCGGCTGCGGAATCTGGAAGCGGCGGAAAAACTCGAAGAAAGGATCGCCGCCGAACGGGAACGGCATTTCCCGCGCGGCCTTCGCCTGCACGCGGATGTTGACCACGGCCGGGCTCTCGGCCTGCACGATCGAGGCGAAGTCGGGGAGCACGAGCGCCGGCGCGGCCGCACCGGCGGCCGGCTGCGCTCCGGCCCCGGAGCCGGTCGCGGGCGAGCTGGCGCCCGCCTCCGGGCCGCCGCAGCCGGCGGCGGACAGCGCGAGCGCGAGCGCGCCCGCGGCGAAACCTTTGAGCAAGCGTGCGGACATGGGTACCTCGGATGGATGTAATTTATAAATTACATGGGGACAGGCTTGGGCGAAATAAAGGGCGTCACGGCAGTCCTGCGGCGCGGATTGAAATCCCGCGCTGGGGCCCCCAGATAAGCGCGGGTTTGACCCCTGGGGAGGACCGCACGCATGAGCACTGCCGTCGCGAAGGAAACGCTGGGCTTTCAGGCCGAGGTGAAACAGCTCCTCGACCTGATGATCCATTCGCTCTACTCGAACAAGGAAATCTTCCTGCGCGAGCTGATTTCCAACGCGGCCGATGCCGCCGACAAGCTCCGGTTCGAAGCGCTCGCCAACAGCGCGCTCTACGAGTCCGACCCCGACCTGAAGATCCGCATCAGCGTGGACAAGGCCGCGCGCACGATCACGGTGTCGGACAACGGCATCGGCATGTCGCGCGAGGAGGTGATCTCCAACATCGGCACCATCGCCAAATCGGGCACGCGCGAGTTCCTGCAGTCGCTCACCGGCGACCAGGCGAAAGACCTGCGCCTGATCGGCCAGTTCGGCGTCGGCTTCTACTCCTCGTTCATCGTCGCCGACCGGGTGACGCTGGTGACGCGCCGCGCCGGACTCGCGTCCGATCAGGCGGTGCGCTGGGAGTGCGACATGGCGAAGGGCGCGGGCGAATACACGGTCGAGCCGGCCGCGAAGGCCGCGCGCGGCACCGAGGTCATCCTGCACCTGCGCGAGAGCGAGGACGAGCTGCTCGATCCCCTGCGCCTGAAGGAGATCGTGCGCCGCTATTCCGACCACATCGCCGTGCCAGTGCTGATCGGGGACGAAACCGTCAACCAGGCGAGCGCGCTGTGGGCGCGGCCGAAGAACGAGATCACCGAGGAGCAGTACATCGAGTTCTACAAGCACGTCGCGCACGACTTCGAGCCGCCGCTCGCCTGGACCCACAACCGGGTGGAAGGGCGGCAGGAGTACGTGCAGCTCCTCTACATCCCGTCACGCGCGCCGTTCGACCTGTACTGGGACCGGCGCAAGCGCCATGGCGTGAAGCTGTACGTGCGGCGCGTGTTCATCATGGACGACGCCGAGCAGCTGCTGCCGGCGTACCTGCGCTTCGTCAAGGGCGTCGTGGATTCGGCGGACCTGCCACTCAACGTCTCGCGCGAGATCCTGCAGCAGAGCCGCGACGTCGAGGCGATCCGCGCCGGGTGCACGAAGCGCGTGCTCGGCCTGCTCGAGGACCTGGCCGAAAAGCAGCCGGAGAAGTACGCCCAGTTCTGGCGCGAGTTCGGCCGTGCGCTCAAGGAAGGCGTGATCGAGGATCCGGCCAACCGCGACACGCTGGCGAAGCTGCTGCGCTTTTCCTCAACGCACACCGACAGCGAGGAGGAAACGGTGTCGCTCGCCGACTACGTCGGCCGCATGAAGGAAGGGCAGGAGGCGATCTATTACGTCACCGCCGAGACCTTCGCGGCGGCGAAGGGCAGCCCCCATCTGGAAGTGTTCCGCAAGCGCGGCATCGAGGTGCTGCTGCTGCATGACCGCATTGACGAGTGGCTGGTGGGCCATCTCACCGAATTCCAGGGCAAACCGCTCGTATCGGTCGCGCGCGGCGATCTCGACCTGTCGAAGATCAAGTCGCCGCAGGCCGAGGAGCCGCAGTGGAAGGTGGGGGAGCACGCGGAACTCCTGCGTGCGCTCAGGCGCGCGCTCGGCGAGCGGGTCAAGGACGTGCGCGTCTCGGCGCGGCTTACCGAGTCGCCGGCGTGCCTGGTCGCCGATGAGCACGACATCGGCCTGAACCTCGCCCGGCTGCTGAAGGCGGCGGGGCAGAAGGTGCCGGCCACGAAGCCGATCCTGGAAGTGAACCCGGCGCACCCGATCGTCGCGCGCCTCAAGCCCGAGGATCCGCGCTTCGACGACTGGGCGGCGCTGCTCTTCGAGCAGGCGCTACTTGCCGAGGGCGGGCAGCTCGAAGACCCGGCGGGGTTCGTGCGGCGCGCGAACAGCCTGATGCTTTCGCTGACGGCGAACTAGCGCGGCTCCAAGCGCGCCGGGCGGCTACAATGGCGTCGCCATGGCCATCGTCACGAAGCACATCAAGGAGCTGCTCGCGGAGGCTGAGCGGCGCACCAAGGGAATCAGCGTCGAGGAAGCGAAGGAGCGCCTCGGCGACCCGAACACGGTTTTCGTGGACATCCGCGATGTCCGCGAACTGGAGCGCGAGGGCATGATCCCGGGCGCGTTCCATGCCCCGCGCGGGATGCTCGAATTCTGGGTGGATCCGGAAAGCCCCTATTACAAGCCGGTGTTCACCGAAGGCAAGACCTACATCCTGTACTGCCAGTCCGACTGGCGCGGCGTGCTCGCGGCCGCGGCGCTCACCGACATGGGCATGGCGAACGTGCTGCACATGCGGGGCGGCTTCAGCGAGTGGAAGAAGTCCGGCGCGCCGGTCGCGCCACGACCGCACAAGCCGCACGCTTGAGCGGCTCGCTGCGGGGCGCTCTGTGGATGGGCGGAGCGGTCCTGTCGTTTTCCGCGATGGCGATCGCGGCGCGCGAGCTGCTTGCGCGCATGGGGATCTTCGAGATCCTCGCCTTTCGCACCGGAATCGCATTCCTGATCGTGCTCGCGATGGTCGCACCGGCCGGACTCGCCGCGCTCGCCACGCGCCGTTTCGGCACGCATCTGTGGCGCAATCTGGTGCATCTCGCGGGGCAGGCGTGCTGGGTGTACGCGATCGCGCTCTTGCCGCTCGCGACCGTGTTTGCGATCGAGTTCACGATGCCGATCTGGACCGCGGTGTTGGCGGCGCTCTTTCTCGGCGAGCGCATCACGCGCGCCCGCGCGCTGATGCTCGCGCTCGGCTTCGGCGGGGTGCTGGTGATCCTGCGCCCCGGGCTTGCCGTGGTGCAGCCCGGGGCGGTGCTTGCGCTCGGCGCCTCGTTTTTCTACGCCGCGCAGATGATCGCCACCAAGCAGCTGTCGCGCACCGACTCGCCGCTCGCGGTGCTGTTCTGGATGTCGGTGATCCAGACACCGGTGAGCGCGGCGCTCGCCGCGCCTGCATGGGTCGCGCCGGTCGCGGCCGACCTGCCCTGGCTCGCCGCCATCGGCACCGGCAGCTATACGGCGCATTACTGCCTGACGCGGGCGATGCGCGTCGCCGATGCCGCCGTCGTCACGCCGGTGGACTTCGCCCGCCTGCCGCTCATCGCTGTGGTGGGCGCGGTGTTCTACGGCGAGCGCTTCGATCCGGCGGTGATTCTCGGCGCGGCGATGATCTTCGCCGGCACCTGGGCGAGCCTCAGGGCCGAGCGCGGCCGCCAGGCGCTCTAGCGCGCAAACAGCCTGGCGAAGTCGTCGTCGGCGCCGAGCACGTACCGGGCAAGATCGTCGGCGACCGACTCCAGCTTCTCCAGTTCGAGCCGGCAGATCTGCTTGCCGGGACGGCGCACATTGATCAGTTCGGCGGACGCCGCGCCGCGCTCGTAATCGCCGCGAACATACGCCTCGCACGGCAGCGTGCCGCGCACGGTGAACGTCGCGCGCGTCAGGCGGCCGAAGTCGTCTTTCGCATCGGGCCGCATCTCGAAAGGTGCGCGCACCGCCTTGAGCATCTGCTCCAGGCGGCCGATGTCCGCGCCGAGCACGGTCGCGCGCACCGGCTCGGAGAGCGTGATCTTGTAGCGGAAGACGATGTGGTCGCAGAAATCACGACCATGAACGTGCAGCGGACGCACGTCCACGAATGCGTCCGAGAGCGTCACCGGTGGGAGCTTGCCGAGGTAGAGGTAGTCGTAGGGCAGCCCGGAGACGGGCATTACCTCGTTCAGCTCCTTCACGAACTCGGCGAGGTAGCGAAACGCGCCGCGCAGAGCGCGATCGAGCACGTCGTCCCGTTCGGCCTTGCGGCGCGCTGGATGCTCGCTCGCCGGGCGTTCGGCCGCCTTGCGGCGCAAGAGCTCGAGCGCCGCCCCGCGCCGCTCGGGACTCGCCGCGGATGGGCCGGCCGTGGGTGCCGAAGTCGCGCCCTGCGCCGCGGCCTGCGTCTGCCGGCGCTCGAACTCGGCGCGCTTTTGCGCCTCGGACTCGCTCCAGCGCTCCAGCGCCTCCTGCCGGCGGCGCCGCTCCTCCTCCTCGGCGCGCAATTGCGCCTGCTGCTCGGCCTCGAAGTTGCGCGCGAACGCCTCCAGGTCGGCGAGCAGCTTGTCACGCTCGCGCGCTTCGCGCGCCGGATCCGGTCGCCGGGCCGCGGGCCCGAGCGCGACCGTCTTCTCCGCGGCGCCGGTTGCCGACGCAGCCGCGCCTGGGAATGCGATCGCGCGCAGCTCCGCCGCCATTTCGCCGGCGCGTGCATAGCGCTCCCCGGGCTTCTTGGCGAGCGCCCGGTCCAGGATGCGCTCGAACAGCTCGGGTATGGCCGGATCGAGGCTGCGCACCGGCGGGTGCGGCTCGGCGGCGATGCGGTTCATCAGGGCGAATATCGTGGTGTCGCCGGGACGGTCGAACGGCGTACGTCCCGCCAGCATCTCGTAGAGGACGACACCGAGCGAGAAGATGTCGGCGCGCGGGTCCACCGGCAGGCCCAGCACCTGCTCCGGCGACATGTAGCGCGGCGAGCCGAGCGCGGCGCCGGTCTGCGTCATGGTGGACGAAGGCACGTGTGCGATGCCGAAATCCACCAGCTTCGCGCGCCAGTTGCGGTCCACCATGATGTTGGCGGGCTTGACGTCGCGGTGCACGATACCGAGTTCGGCCGCGTAATCGAGCGCGTCGGCGATCTGCGCGGCCAGGTCGGCGATGCGCTCGAACGGCAGGCGCGGCTCCTCGTGCAGGATCTTCTGCAGCGAGCGGCCGGCGAGGATCTCCATCGCGATCCAGGCGACGCCGTCCTGCTCGCCGACGTCGAAGATGGTGACCACGTTCGGGTGGTTCATGCGTCCGGCCGAGCGCGCTTCGCGCAGGAACCGCTCGCGCACCTCGTCCATCACCTCCTGCGGCAGGTTCGGCAGCAGCGTCTTGATCGCGACTTCGCGCTCGATCACCGGGTCCACCGCGCGGTACACAGTGCCCATCGCCCCGCGCCCCAGCTTGCCTGTGACGCGGTAGCGTCCAAACGCCTTCGGTTCCATTCGCGGCAGGAAAGTGGTGGTTGCGACCTGACAGTCTTGTGAGCGGATTGTAAGCCCCGTTCACCGGTGAACGCGCGGAACTGTCTTCGCGATGACGGCGGCCGCGGAGTTGCGAAACGGTGCTGCGACGCAGCAGGTTTTGAGGTAATAAGCGGCATGCGCTCCGCAGACCGCCGCGCGATGATTCTGCTGCTCGTCGTCTCGGGCACCATCATCTCGATCTGCATGGGCCTGAGGCAAAGCCTCGGGCTCTTCATGCGGCCGATGGCGCTGGAAGCGGGCGTCTCGGCGGCGAGCTTCGGCTTCGCGATCGCGGTCCAGAACATCGTGTGGGGGATCGCACAGCCGTTCGTGGGCGCGCTGGCCGACCGCTACGGCTCGCGCCCGGTGCTGGTGGGGACCGCGCTCGCTTACGCCGGGGGCCTCGCGCTGATGATCTTCTCGCGTGGCGAGCTCGGACTGAATGTCGCCGGGTTCCTGATGGGGATCGGTACCGCTGGCACCGCGTTCGGCGTCCTGATGGGCGTGATCTCCCGTGCCACGCCGGAGTCGCGCCGCTCGCAGACCGTGGGCCTGGTGGCGGCGGCCGGCTCGCTCGGCACGATGCTGCTCGCACCGCTCGGCCAGGCGGTGATCGACGCCTGGGGCTGGCAGGCGGGCCTGTGGCTTTTTGCCGCGTTCGCCGGCTCGATGGCGCTCTTCGCGCTGCCGGTGAAAGGGTTGGCGCATGCGCTCGGCGCGGAATCCCCAGGCGCAGCGCGCGCAGCAGCTCCGCCGGTGCGGCTGGGCGAGGCGCTGCGCCAGGCGCTCGGCCACCGCGGCTATCTTTTCATGACGCTCGCCTTCTTCGCCTGCGGGTTCCAGCTCGTCTTTCTCACCACGCACCTGCCGGCGTATCTGCAACTCTGCGGCGTCGCGCCGGGCGTGAGCGCCACCGCGCTCGGACTGATCGGCCTGTTCAACACCATCGGCACCTACGGCTTCGGGCTGCTCGGGGCCCGCTACAGCCAGAAGCACCTGCTCGCGCTCATCTACCTGCTGCGCACGCTGTTCATCGCCGGGTTCCTGCTCGCGCCGGTGAGCGCGGCCTCCACCCTCGTCTTCGCATCCGCCATGGGGTTGCTCTGGCTCGGGGTCTCGCCGCTCGTCACCGGCATCATCGGTCGCGTCTTCGGCCTGGCGCACTTCGGCACGCTCTATGGCGTGGTCTTCCTCAGCCACCAGGTCGGATCGTTCTTCGGCGCATGGATGGGCGGGGTCGTGTTTGCCCGCTTCGGCAGCTACGACTTCGCCTGGGCGGCGCTGATCGCGGTGGGGCTCACCGCCTTCACGCTTCAGTGGCTGATGGACGAACGCCCGCCGACGCGGCGCGCCAGGGCGCCGCTGCCGGCGGCGGCCTGACCGCTAGCGTCCGGTGCCGGAACCGCCGGCCACCAGCCGCTGCAACTCATCCATCGTCCGATCGGCCCAGTATTCGGGGTTCTTGTCTATTTCCGCCTCGCCCCGGGCGACCAAGTCCTTCGGGATGTTGCGGCGCTCGCAGTAGCCGCGCCAGAACTCCTTGATTTCCTCTGCGCTGATGTGCATTGAGGCCGCATCATAGCCGCCCCGGTCCGGCTGCGCACGCCGATCAGGTTCCCCGGCCCCAAAGCCCGCAATCGCGGCGCACCACGTACGGGCGGCAGTTGGTGTCATTGGGCACGTCCTTGCATCTGTCCAGCTGCAGCGCGTTCTCGGCCGGCTGCCAGCACTGGCCTGCGCGCGCCTGCTCGCGAACGAGCTGCGAGGCATACTCCTGCAGCGCGATCTGATCCTCGACGTCGTTCTTCGTGCTCGGACCCACGTAGGTCAGCTCGATTGCGGTGTCGCCGAGCACGATGGTGCGCTGCGTATCCCCCACGTCGTCGGGCAGCGGGGTGTACGGGTCCTCGATCACCTGCAGCCGCTCTTTCGTGCGCCGGTGCGCGATGATCGTTACGCCAACGTCCTCGACCTTGCGGGTCTCGATCATCGGGCGCTGCGCCTGTGCGAACGTCGTACCGGCGCCCGCCAGCATGACCGCGGCGAGGATCAGGATGTTGCGTCGCATCGTTTCCTCCTCCTCGGGGCCGAAGCGGCGAGCAATCCGTGCCGCACCTTGTTCCTCGCGCCTTGAACTGCCGGATAATCGGCCGCACGCCGAAATGCCGGAACCGACGCTTCAGACCCTGCTGGAAACAAGGCTTGTGCGGGAGCCGGAGGCGACCGCCTTCATCGCCGGCAATCGGCGCATTTCCTGCGTCGAGTTCGATTCACTTGCGCGCAGGGCCGCGGCGTGGCTGGCCGGGCACGGCATCGGGCCGGGCGACCGGGTAGCGGTCTGGCTCGTCAACCGCATCGAGTGGTTGGCGCTCCTCTTCGGCCTTGCCCGCCTGGGAGCGTCGCTGGTGGCGGTGAACACGCGTTTTCGTGCCGCGGAGCTGGAGCATGTACTGCGCCGATCGCGCCCGCGGATGCTGGTCATCCAGCGCGGTTTCCGTGCGATTGACTTCGCCTCGGTGCTGGAGGCGGCCGATCCCCGAGCCGCGCACGCGATCGAGAAAGTCGCGGTGCTCGATGCCGACGCTGCCTACCCGGAACGCATCCTCGGCAGGCCCGCGGTGCGATTCGACGCGTTCGAGCGAAACGAACCGGCGCCGCGCTCTCTCGCCTCGCCGGAGGCCATCGCGGCGATGTTCACGACTTCCGGCACGACCCGCGGCCCGAAGCTCGTCATGCACACGCAGCGCACGATCGCGCTGCACGCATTGCGTTGCGCCGCAGCCTACGGCTTTTCCGAGAAAGGCGCCTGCCTGCTCGGGGCGCTTCCGCTTTGCGGCGTCTTCGGCCTGAGCAGCACGCTCGGCGCCTTCGCCGGCGGCGCACCGGTGGTGCTCATGGAAACGTTCGACGGTGCGGCGGCGGCGAGCCTTGCGCGCGCGCACCCGGCGACCCACGTCTTCGGCAGCGACGAAATGCTGCGGCGGATGCTAGAGGCGGCGCCGCCGGGGCCGGAACCTTTTCCGGCGCTGCGCCTGTTCGGGTTTGCGGCGTTCGGTCCGGGGGCGCGTGCGCTCGCGCTGGAGGCGTGCGCGCGCGGCGTACCGGTCTGCGGCCTTTACGGTTCGAGTGAAGTGCATGCGCTCTTCGCGGCGCAGCCGCGGGAACTGAGGCCCGAGGAGCGCGTCGCCGCCGGCGGCAGACCCGCCTCGCGCGACGCGCAAGTGCGCGTGCGCGACGTCGCGAGCGGCGAGCTGCTGGCGCCCGGGGCGAGCGGCGAGCTGGAAATCCGCGCCCCCACCAACTTCGTCGGGTACTTCGACGACCCGGCCGCGACCGCCGAGGCGGTCGGCGCCGACGGCTTCTTCCGCACCGGCGACATCGGGCGGCTCACCGGGGACGGGCGTTTTCTTTTCGAGACCCGGCGTGGCGATGCGATGCGGCTCGCCGGATTCCTCGTGGATCCGGCCGAGATCGAGGAGGTGCTACGGCGCGACCCGGCCGTGGCGGCGGCCCAGGTGGTGGCGGTGGAGATCGGCGGCGAGACGAGGCCGGTCGCATTCGTGATTCCGGCCGCGGGACGCGCGCCGAGCGAGGAAGCGATCATTGCCGGCGCCCGCGCGGTGATGGCGCCCTACAAGGTGCCAGCGCGCATCTGGTTCGTGGAAGGGTTCCCGGTGACCGTGAGCGCGAACGGCACCAAGATCCAGCGCGGCGTGCTGCGCGAGATGGCGCGAACCCGGCTCGCGGCGCAGGGTGCGGCGCGTTCCTGATCCGGAAACGAAAAGGCCCGGTTTCCCGGGCCTTTCGTTGCTTTCCCGCCGTTGCGGGTCAGATCGGCTTGATGTTGACCGCCTGCTCGCCCTTGGGGCCGGTCGCGACGTCAAACGACACGCGCTGGTTTTCCTTCAGGCTCTTGAAGCCCGAGGCCTGGATCGCGGAAAAATGCGCAAACAGGTCCTTGCCGCCGCCATCGGGAGTGATGAAGCCGTAGCCTTTCGCGTCGTTGAACCACTTGACGGTTCCGGTTGCCATGATGAATTGCCTTTCTGTCAAAAGTTGATGAAAACGGGCTTTCGCCCACTTGCCGGAAGAGCCAAGCAGGTAGCGCGGTTCTTGCTGTGTATAGGAAGGACCAGCGGGATCTAACTTGAGAACACCAGCGAGGCGCATTATACACCGGTTCCGGACCCGCGCACGGCGCCGAGGCTAAACTAGCCGCATGGCCCAGCCCCAAGACCGCCCCCTGGTGCTCGCGGTGGACGACGACGAGGACCTGCTCGCCCTGATGGCACGGGTGCTCTCGGCAGGCTACGCGGTGAAGACTGCGACCGACGGGGCAGCGGCGCTGCTTGCGGCCGCCGCCCGGCCGCAACCGGACCTGGTGCTGCTCGACGTCGAGATGCAGGGGATGAGCGGCTTCGACGTGTGCCGGGCGCTAAAGGCGAATCCGGCGACCGCGCACATCCCGATCATCTTCCTCACTGGTAAGGGCGAATCCCGCGACGAGATGATGGGCTTCGCGCTGGGCGCGGTGGACTACGTCGCCAAGCCGATCAACGCCGCGGTGCTGATGGCGCGCGTGCGAACGCACATCGCGCTCGCCAACCAGCGCGAAGCGCTCGAAGAGCAGGTACGGCTGCGCACCGCGCAGCTCGAGGAGGCGCACGCCGACCTGATCGCCTGTCTGGGGCGCGCGATGGAGTGTCACGAGAGCGCGGCGGTCGGCAACCGCTTCCAGCGCATGGCCCAGTACGCCAGGCTGATCGCCCTTGCCGCAGGCGCCAAGCCCGCCGCGGCGGAGATGCTCGCCAAGGTTGCGCCGCTGCACGACATCGGCAAGCTCGCGGTACCGGCCGAGATCCTGCGCAAAGCGGGCAAGCTTTCGGCGCCGGACTGGGATCGCGTGCGCCGGCACCCGGAGTACGGCGCCGCCATCATCGGCGAGCACGAAGAGCCGCATCTGAAGCTCGCGCGCACCATCGCCCTCACTCACCACGAGCACTGGGACGGCTCGGGCTATCCGAAGGGACTCAAGGGCGAGGCGATTCCGTGGGCGGGGCGCGTGGTGGCGGTCGCCGATGCCTTCGAGGCGATGACCACCACGCAGTTTCACCGCGAACCGCTCACGTTCGAGCAGGCCGAGGCCGAAATTCTGCGCGGCTCGGGCTCGCTTTACGATCCGGCGATCGTCGAAGCGTTCCGCAAGGCAGCTCCGGCGATGCGCAAGGTGCGGGCGGCGTTTGCCGATACCCTGCGGGACATCATCAACCTCGACTTCCGGGGCGAGCGCTCCGGCGCCGAGCGCGACGGGGCGCGCTCAGGGCCCGCGCTGAAGTCCTGAGGCAGCGGCCGTGAGCAAGTTGATCGAAAGGTTGAAGGCAGCCGAACGGGAGCGCGCTGCGCGCATGCAGGCGCAGACGGCGGCGCGCGCGAGCGAGCGCGAAGCCGCGCAAGCCGAGCTGCGCCGCGCCGCCCAGGCGAGGCTGGAGGCCGAGGCCGATGCGGCGCTGGCGGCGCGCGAGCGCGAAGAAGCGGAGGAGCATGCGCTTGCGGCGGCCGAAGCCCGCCGTTCGGCCGAGCAGTCGGTGCAGGCGTTGTCGGCGCAGCGTCAGGCTGCCGAGGCGCGGGGCGACGCCGCGGCCGCGCGTCGCAGCGCGATTGTCGCGCTGGCTCCGCGCCCGCGGCCCGTGCTCGGCGCGCTCACCGCGGGGATCGCTTTCGCGGCGGGCGTCGGTTTTGGCGTGATCCTGACATCGGGCAGCGGGGAAACGCCGGCAGCAAGCGAGAATGCCGCGGCTGCCCCGGAGCCCCTGACGCTGAGGCTCGATGCCGACTTCGAGGCATTCGGGCGGCGCACGGCCGATGCCGCCGATCGTTGATCTGCGCTCGGACATGGTGACGCGGCCGAGCGCCGCGATGCGCCGTGCGATGGCCGAGGCCGAGGTCGGTGACGACGTGTTCGGCGACGATCCGACGGTGAACCGCCTGCAGGAACGCGCGGCGGAGATCCTCGGCTTCGAGGCGGGGCTATTCTTTCCCTCGGGCACGCAGTCCAACCTCGCCGCGCTGATGACGCATTGCGCGCGCGGCGACGAGGTGATCCTCGGTCAGGAAGCGCATACCTACCGCTACGAAGCAGGCGGCGCGGCGGTGCTCGGCTCGATCCAGCCGCAGCCGCTCGCCAACCGCCCCGACGGCACGCTCGATCTGGCCGAGGTGGAGGCGGCGATCAAGCCCGACGACGCGCATTTCGCGCGCACGCGGCTGCTCGCGCTGGAGAACACCATCGGCGGGCGCGCAATCGGCCGTGCCTACTTCGAGCAGGCGCTCGCGCTCGCGGCGCGCCGCGGCCTCGCCACGCATCTGGACGGCGCCCGCATCTTCAATGCGGCGGTGAAACTCGGGCTTTCCGCGCGCGAGCTGTGCCGCGGGTTCGACTCGGTCTCGGTGTGCCTGTCCAAGGGGCTGGGCGCGCCGGCCGGTACGGTGCTCCTCGGCAGCCGGGAGGTCATCGCGCGCGCGCGTCGCGCGCGCAAGATCCTCGGCGGCGCGATGCGGCAGGCGGGCATTCTCGCCGCCGCGGGCCTGTACGCGCTGGAGCACAATGTCGCGCGGCTGGCCGAGGATCACGCCAACGCCGAGCGGCTCGCCGCGGGCCTTGCGGCGCTTGCGGACCTCGAGGTCGAGCCACCGCAGACGAACATGGTGTTCGTGCACGTGCCCGCGCACCGGGTGCAGGCGCTCGCGGCGCACCTGGAGCGTGCGGGCATCCGCGTGCTCGCCGGCGCGCGCATGCGCCTGGTCACGCATCTGGACGTGGACCGCGCCGGGATCGAGCGCACGGTCGGCGCGTTCGCGTCCTTTTTCGCACGGTAAACGCAAGAAATTGCAAGGCCGGGCACCGGATCGCGTCGTTCGGCACCGGGCAATGCTGAAATGGCAACGCGCATGAGGCTTGTAATGACGAAACCCGCAGGTCCCGCACAGCCGGTGCGGACCATCCGCGCGCGGCTTGCGCTGCTCGTTGCCGCGATCTTCGTGCCCTGCGCGGCTCTGGTGGTGCTCGGCGCGTATCTGGAGCGCGAGCGGGCGCTCGAGCGCGCGCTCGATCACTATGAATCGGAGGCACGCCGCGTCGCCGAGCGGCTTGCCGCCAGCGTGGAGCAGGTGCGCGCGACGCTGGCTGGCGTGGAGGTCGCGGTCGCCGGGCGCGAGCACGCAGGCTCGGCCAACGACGAGGTGCTGCGGCGCATCCTCGCCGGTGCGCCTCGCGCGGTGGCCTGGCTGAGCGTACTCGACGCCGAGGGCGCGATCGTGTCCTCTTCGGCGGTGCCGCCGCAGGCCCGCGCGCGTGTCAATCTTTCCGACCGCGACTACTTCCGGCAGGCGATGCGCACCGGTGCCTTCGCCATCGGCGCGCCAGCGATCTCGCGCGTCAGCGGCGAGTGGGTTGTGGTCATGGCGCAGCCGATCGGTGCAGCGGCAGGCGAGATCACGGGCCTCGCGGTGGCGGTGATCGAGGTGGCCCGGTTCGAGGAACTGCTCGATCTGCACGGCGACGAGGCTGTCGCGGTGGCGACCGAGCGCGGCACGTTACTGCTTGTGCCCGGGCGCAAGGACCTGTGGGGCCGCGCGGCCGGTGCGCTGCCGCAGTTCGCCGCCGCGCGCGGCGGGACGGTATTCCGCGGCGAGACCGAGGGTCCCGACGGCGCCTTGCTTCTCGGCGCGAGCGTGCCGGTACGCAACGCCCCCTGGCAGGTGTTCTACGGTGCCCCGCGCGAGGCTGCGCTTGCGGCGGTGCGCTGGTGGATCGTCGAAGCGCTGCTCGTCGCATCGGCGATGCTGCTCACCGGGCTGGTGCTCGCCGGCTGGATCGGCCGCGGGCTGGTGCGCGAGATCCTGCAGCTGCGCCGCGCAGTCAACGCGCTCGCGCGCGGAAATCTGGCGCATCGCATTGCGGCGCCAGCGCACGGCGAGCTGGGGCAGCTCGCCGCGGACGTCAACCGCATGGCCGAGCGGCTGGGCGAGGCCGAGCAGCGGCTGCGGAGCCTGCTGTCGCTTTCTTCGGACTTTTTCTGGGAAACCGACTGCGAGCTGCGCTTCGTTCGCCTCGAAGGAAAGACCGCCCTGCCCAGCGGGCTGCGCATAGAAGACGTGCTCGGCAAACGGTTCTGGGACCTCGGCTTTCGCCTGAGCGGCGATATCGCTGCCCACCAGGACACGATCCGGCGCCGCGAACCCTTCCGCGACGTCGAGATCGTGCGCAGCGGCGAGAACGGCGCCATCGCGCAGGTGCTGTTGGTGAGCGGCGAGCCGGTGTTCGATGTCCAAGGGGCTTTCGCCGGCTACCGCGGGCTCGGCCGCGACGTCACCGACCGCAGCCTGCTCCAGGCCGAAGTGCGGTGCGCGCAGCGGCGGCTGGCGCGCAGCGAAGCGCGCTTTCGCAGCGTGGCGCAGATGTCCTCGGACTGGATCTGGGAGACTGACGCCGAGCACCGCTTCACGTATTTGTCGGAAGGCTTCGAGCGGACGAGCGGACAGGCCGTAGCGAGCGTGCTCGGCAAACGGCGCTGGGACTTTCCGGCCTCCAACATGTCCGAGGCCGACTGGGCGGCGTACCGTAGCCAACTCGATGCGCGTCTGCCGTTCGACGATCTTCGCCTGGAGCGTACCCGGCCGGATGGCAGCCGGGTTGTGGTATCGGTGACCGGAAGGCCGCTTTTCGATTCCGAGGGAGCGTTTCTCGGCTATCGCGGCGTCGCCCGCGACATCACCGCACAGGTCGAGGCCGAGAAGGCGCTGCGCGCCGAGCGCGACCTCCTGAGCCGCGTGCTGGAGACGATGGTCGAGGGACTGATCATCCTCGATGCGGGTGGCCATTATGTGCTGGTGAACGCCGCCGCCGAGCGCATCCTGGGCGCAAGCCGCAGCGAGCTGACCGGACGCCACTTCCTCGACGTGCCGTGGCGGCGTCGCCCGGTCGGCGAGCGCACCGATGCGATGCCGAAGGCGGTGTTCGAACGGCTGCGGCGGGGCGAGCGCGCCAGGATCGGCCCGGCTTCGTACGCGCTGGTGCGCGCCGACGGCAGCGAGCGCATCGTCTCGCATCACGCGGTGCGCATGGAGGACGGTGGCGGCGCTTTTGCCGGCGTCCTGATCACGCTGGAGGACGTCACCGAGCGGCTCAAGGCCGAGGAGGAGCACCGGCGCGAGGTGCTCGCGCTGCACGCCGACCTCGAGCGCCGGGTCGAGGAGCGCACCGCCGAGCTCGCGCAGGCGTACAAGGAGATGGAGGCATTCTCGTACTCGGTCTCGCACGATTTGCGGGCGCCGCTGCGCGCGATCTCCGGTTTCGCGCGCATCCTGCTGGAGGACTTCCGCAACGAGCTGCCGGCCGAGGCCGGGCGGCTGCTCGCGCGCGTGGCGCAGAACGCCGAGCACATGGGCGCCCTGATCGACGGGCTGCTCGAGTTCGGGCGACTGTCGCGCCAGCCCCTGCGCCTTGCGCGCGTGCGGCCGGCGGATCTGGTGCGCGAGGTGCTGGAGGAGCTCGCGCCCCAGCGCGAGGGGCGGCGCATCGAGTTCCGGGTCGGCGACATGCCGGAGTGCGAGGCCGACCGGGTGCTGCTCAAGCAGGTGTACGCGAATCTCATCGCCAACGCGATCAAGTACACCTCGCGCCGCGCCGATGCGCGCATCGAGGTCGGTGCGATCACGATGGGACTGGGACCGGTGTACTACGTGCGCGACAACGGCGTCGGCTTCGACATGGCGTTCGCCGGCAAGCTGTTCGGCATGTTCCAGCGGCTGCACCTGCCGACCGAATTCGAGGGCAACGGCGTCGGCCTGGCGCTCGTTCGCAGGATCGTCGAGCGCCACGGCGGCAAGGTCTGGGCCGACTCGGCACCGGACAAAGGCGCGACGTTCTTTTTCCGCCTCGGCGGCGAAGCGCCGGCGGTACGCGCCGACGGCGCACAAGCGGCCGCGTAGGCGCACCGCACCGGCGCCAGCGCGGCGCGCCGGTGCATGGACGACTCCCGCCGCACCACTTCGGTGCGCGTCTGGCGCAATGCACTTCGCGCGCACGGAATAAAGCCTCCGAATTCATGCGGATGCGCCGGCTCCGGCGCCGCTGGCATGGCCGTTGCATGAGGCCGCGAGCAGGAGGTCCCGATCAACCACTTGCTCAGCGGAGAAACCATGAAACGACGTACCTTCACCAAGCTTGCCTTGTCCGCCGCGGTCGCCGCCATCGGCCTCGGTACGGGCGCACTGCATGCGCAGCAAAAGACGGTCAAGATCGGCGTGCTGCACTCGCTTTCGGGCACGATGGCCATCAGCGAGACGGTGCTCAAGGACACTGTGCTGATGGCGGTCGAGGAAATCAACGCCAAGGGCGGCGTGATGGGGCACCGCATCGAGCCGGTGGTGGTGGACCCCGCCTCGAACTGGCCGCTGTTCGCCGAGAAGGCGCGCCAGCTTCTGACCCAGGACAAGGTGGCCGTCGTATTCGGCTGCTGGACTTCGGTGTCGCGCAAGTCGGTGCTGCCGGTGTTCGAGGAGTTGAACGGGCTGCTCTTCTATCCGGTGCAGTACGAGGGCGAGGAGATCTCGCGCAACGTCTTCTACACCGGCGCCGCGCCCAACCAGCAGGCGATCCCGGCGGTCGAGTACCTGATGTCCAGGGAAGGCGGCGCGGCCAGGCGCTTCGTGCTCCTGGGCACCGACTATGTCTATCCGCGCACGACCAACAAGATCCTGCGCGCGTTCCTGAAGTCGAAGGGAATCCCCGAGGCCGACATCATGGAGGAGTACACCCCGTTCGGGCACTCGGACTACCAGACCATCATCGCGCGCATCAAGAAGTTCGCCTCCGAAGGCAAGAAAACGGCGGTGATCTCGACCATCAACGGCGACTCCAACGTGCCGTTCTACAAGGAGCTGGGCAACCAGGGCCTGAAGGCAACCGACGTGCCGGTGGTGGCGTTCTCGGTGGGCGAGGAGGAACTGCGCGGCGTGGACACCAAGCCCCTGGTTGGACATCTCGCGGCATGGAACTACTTCATGTCCATCAAGGACCCGGCGAACGACGAATTCGTCAGGAAATGGAGCGCCTACGCGAAGGCGAAGAACATTCCGGGCCACAAGGACAAGCCGCTCACCAACGACCCGATGGAGGCGACCTACATCGGCATCTACATGTGGAAACAGGCGGTGGAAAAGGCGAAGAGCTTCGACGTGGACAAGGTGCGCGCCGCGATGGCGGGCCAGACCTTCAAGGCTCCCTCCGGGATCGTGTCGAAGATGGACGAGAAGAACCACCACCTGCACAAGGCGGTGTTCATCGGCGAGGTGAGGGCCGACGGCCAGTTCAACATCGTCTGGAAGACGAAGGGCCCGATCAAGGCGCAGCCGTGGAGCCCGTTCATCGCCGGCAACGAGAAGAAGAAGGACGAGCCGGCGCTGATGGCGGCGAAGAAGTAGTCCGGACGCGGGTCGCCGAACCGCGTCGGCGCGAACGGACGGGCGAGCGCGTCCGCCGTCGCGCCGGCGCATAACACGGGGGCTGCGGCGCGGCTCCCGTCTTATGCGCGCCATGCTCGCTGTGCTGCTCGCCGTGTTCGCCGGCCCTGCGCTCGCGCTCGAGCGCGCGGTCCTGGACCGGCTCGCCTTCGGCGACGCCGAGGAGCGCAGCGCGGCGGTGGCGGCGCTTGCGGCGAGCGGCGAGCCGCGCGCCGCCGAAGTGCTCGCCGCGCTCGCCGCGGGAGAGATGCGCGCCGCCGGCGCGCGCGTGCTCATCGTCCGGGGCTCCGAGGCGCGCGACGCGGCCACCGGTGAGCCGGTCGCGCCGGTTCCCGGGGCGCTCGACGAGGTCGTGGCGAACAACCGGCTGCGGCGCGAAATCGAGAGTGCGCTCTCTGCGCTTCGCCTGTTCGCGAGCGAGCGCGCCACCCGGCTGCAGGCCGCGCGCCAGCTCGCGCAAGGGGCCGAGGATGCGCTGCTGCCGCTGGTTCGCAAGGCGCTCGAGGGCGAGCGCGACGCGGAAATCCGGCAGGTGCTGGAGCTCGCCGCGGCCTCGATTGCGCTGCGTACCGGCGCGCGCGAGGAGCGGCTTGCCGCGCTCCGGCGCCTGGCGCAATCGCCGAGCCCGGCGACGCGCACGCTGCTCGCCGAGGTCGCCGCGGACGGCGATCCGGACCTGCGGCGCGAGGCGCAGTCGGCGCTGCGCGCGGTGGAGAGCCGACTCGTCTGGGGCGAAGTGGCGGGGCTGCTCTTCGCCGGGGTGAGCCTGGGAAGCATCCTGCTGCTCGCGGCGCTCGGGCTGGCCATCACCTACGGCCTGATGGGCGTCATCAACATGGCGCATGGCGAGCTGATCATGATCGGCGCCTACGCCACCTGGGCCGTACAGAACCTGTTCCGGCAGCACCTGCCGCAGGCGTTCGACGCCTACCTGCTCGCCGCCGCGCCGGCCGCGTTCGCCGTCGCGGCGTGCGTCGGAATGCTGCTGGAGCGCACGGTGATCCGCTGGCTCTACGGTCGGCCGCTGGAGACGCTGCTCGCCACCTGGGGCCTGAGCCTCATCCTGATCCAGGCGGTGCGCACGCTCTTCGGCGCGCAGAACGTGCAGGTCGAGAATCCGGCGTTCCTCTCCGGCGGCCTCCCGGTGCTGAGCAACCTGGTGCTGCCGTGGAACCGGATCGCGATCCTCGCCTTTTCCGCCGCCGTGCTCGTCGGGATTTGGCTCCTGCTCACGCGCACGCGCCTGGGGCTTTACGTGCGCGGCGTGACGCAGAACCGAGAGATGGCCGCCTGCGTCGGCGTGCCGACGGGGCGCGTGGACATGTGGGCGTTCGGCCTCGGCTCCGGCATCGCCGGTCTTGCCGGCTGCGCGCTGTCGCAGATCGGCAACGTCGGCCCGGACCTCGGGCAGGCGTACATCGTGGACTCGTTCATGGTGGTGGTGTTCGGCGGCGTGGGCCAGCTCGCAGGCACGGTGTACGCGGCGCTGGTGCTCGGCTTCGCCAACAAGCTGCTGGAATCGTGGTCGGGCGCGGTCATCGCGAAGATCGCCGTGCTCGCGTTCATCATCGTCTTCATCCAGCGCCGGCCGCAGGGAATGTTCGCGCTGCGCGGCCGTGCGGTCGAGGCCTGAGATGGCCGCCGGCACGCCCCTCGCCGGAACGCGCGGCGGGATGTTGCTCGCCGCGTTCGCCCTCGTGGCATTCGTCATCGTGCCGGTGCAGGCGCTGCTCGTGCCGCCGGACAATCCGCTGCACCTGTCGGCTTACTGGGTGACGCTCGCCGGCAAGATCCTGTGCTATGCCATCGTCGCGGTGGCGATGGACCTCATCTGGGGCTACGCGGGCATTCTGTCGCTCGGACAGGGCCTGTTCTTCGCCCTCGGCGGCTACGCGATGGGCATGTATCTCATGCGCCAGATCGGCCGCGAGGGTCAGTACCAGTCCGATCTGCCCGATTTCATGGTGTTCCTCGACTGGAAGGAGCTGCCGTGGCACTGGTGGAACTCCGACCAGTTCTGGTGGGCGGCGCTGCTGGTGGTGCTGGTTCCGGGACTGCTCGCGTTCGTGTTCGGCTATCTCGCCTTCCGTTCGCGAGTGAAGGGGGTGTACTTCTCGATCATCACGCAGGCGCTCACGTTCGCCGCGATGCTGCTCTTCTTTCGCAACGCCACCGGCTTCGGCGGCAACAACGGCTTCACCGACTTCAAGCGCATCCTCGGCTTCCCGATCACCGCCCCCGGCACGCGCGTCGCGCTGTTCGCGGTCACGGCGGCGACACTCCTCGCCACCCTGCTGCTGGTGCGCTGGATCGTCGCCTCGAAGTTCGGCCGCGTGCTCGCCGCCATCCGCGACGCCGAGATGCGCGTCGCCTTCTGCGGCTACGACACGCTGTGGTACAAGCTGTTCGTGTTCACGCTGGCGGCGGTGCTCTGCGGGATCGCCGGCGCGCTTTACGTGCCGCAGGTCGGCATCATCAATCCGAGCGAGATGTCGCCGGCGAATTCCATCGAGATTGCCATCTGGGTGGCTGTCGGCGGGCGCGGCACGCTGGCCGGCGCGGCGCTCGGCGCCGGCGTCGTGAACGGCGCCAAGAGCTTCTTCACGCAGGCGTTTCCGGACTACTGGCTGTACGCGCTCGGCCTGCTGTTCATCCTCGTCACGCTCTTCATGCCGCGCGGCATCCTCGGGCTGTTCGCGCGCGCGCCGCGATGAGCGCTCCGGCGATCGCCGCCGGCCCGGGGGCCGCATTCGGCCACGTGGCCGGCGCCGGGCTGGACGCGACGCACGGCGTCGTCCTGTACCTGGAAGACATCAGCGTGAGCTTCGACGGCTTCAAGGCGCTCGATCGCCTCACGCTTTCGATAGACGTCGGCGAGCTGCGCTGCGTGATCGGTCCGAACGGCGCCGGCAAGACGACGATGATGGACGTGATCACCGGCCGCACGCGTCCGGACTCGGGCAGCGCCTTCTTCGGCCAGACGCTGGACCTCACCCGCATGTCGGAGGCCGAGATCGCGCACGCCGGCATCGGGCGCAAGTTCCAGAAGCCGACCGTGTTCGAGCGCCACAGCGTGTTCGAGAACCTCGAGCTGGCGATGAAGGCCGACAAGCGCGTGCGCCGGACGCTGTTTGCGCGACTCACGGCAGACGAGCGCGATCGCATCGAGGCGACGCTGGAGCGCATCGGGCTGCAGGACTCGGCGCGGCGCGAAGCCGGGCTGCTGTCGCACGGCCAGAAGCAGTGGCTGGAAATCGGCATGCTGCTCGTGCAGGAGCCGAAGCTCCTGCTGCTCGACGAGCCGGTCGCCGGCATGAGCGACGAGGAAACCGAGCGCACCGCCGAGCTGCTGCTCTCGCTCGCCGGCAAGCACTCGCTGCTCGTCGTCGAACACGACATGGCCTTCGTCGCCCGCATCGCCCGCAAGGTGACGGTGCTGCACGAAGGCCGTGTGCTCGCCGAGGGCTCCATGCGCCAGGTGCAGGAGGACCCGCGCGTGGTCGAGGTATACCTGGGGCGCTGATGCTGGCGGTCACCGGGCTCAACCAGTATTACGGCGGCAGCCACATCCTGCGCGACGTGTCGTTCGAGGCGCCGGCGGGCAAGGTGACCGCCTTGCTCGGGCGCAACGGCGTCGGCAAGACGACGCTGCTGCGCGCGGTGATGGGCCTGGTGCCGGTGCGCACCGGAACCGTGCGCTTCGGCGACGCCGACCTCACCCATGCGCGCCCTCACGAGCGCGCGCGCGCCGGCATCGGCTATGTGCCGCAGGGCCGCGAGATCTTTCCCCGCCTGACGGTGGAGGAAAACCTGCTGATCGGCCTTGCGGCGCTGCCGAACGGCGCGCGGATCCCGGAGCAGGTGTTCGAGCTGTTTCCGGTGCTGGCGCAGATGCGCGCCCGGCGCGGCGGCGACCTCTCCGGTGGCCAGCAGCAGCAGCTCGCCATCGCGCGCGCGCTCGCCATGCGCCCGAAGCTGCTGATCCTCGACGAACCCACCGAGGGCATCCAGCCTTCGATCATCAAGGAAATCGAGCGCGCGATCCGGCTGCTCGCCGCCGCCGGGGACATGGCGATCCTGCTGGTGGAGCAGTACTACGACTTCGCACGGTCGCTCGCCGACCGGTATCTGGTGATGGAGCGCGGCGCGATCGTCGCGCGCGGCGCAGGCGCCGACATGGACCGGGACGGGGTGCGTCGGCTGCTGTCGGTGTGAATCGGGCGCTATCATCGGCGCATGAGAGTCGCCGAGCCGATGTTCGCCGCGTGGCGGGCGGAGCTCGCCCTCGGCTTTGCGCGCTGCGGGCAGGCGACGCTGCTCGCGCGCCGGCGCCACGAAGGGCCGCTCGTGGTGCAAAAGCCGCTTTATCCGGAAGGCGGGTCGGTGTGCCATGTGGTGGTGGTGCACCCGCCGGGCGGCATTGCGGGAGGCGACGCGCTGCAGATCGCGCTCGAAGTGGACGCCGGCGCGCATGCGCTCCTCACGACGCCCGGTGCCGCCAGGTGGTACCGTTCTTCGGGCGCGCCGGCGCGCCAGCGCGTTTCGATCCGGGTCGCCTCGGGCGCCGCGCTCGAATGGCTGCCGCAAGAGACCATCGTCTTCGACGGCGCGCATGCCGGGATCGAAACCTCGATCCGGCTCGACCCGGGCGCGCGGCTCATCGGCTGGGAGGTCGTGTGCCTGGGCCGTACCGGATCGGGCGAGCGTTTCACCCGCGGCTCATGCGCGCTGCATACGGAGATCCTTTGCGGGGAGACTCCGCTCTGGATCGAGCGCGGTCGCATCGAAGGCGGTTCGGCGCTGCTCGATTCGCCGGCGGCGCTTGCCAGGCGGCCCGTTTTCGGCACCCTCTATGCGAGCTTTCCCGGCGTCGGACCGGCGCACGTCGCGGCGTGCCGCGAATGCACGCCCGCCTCCGGCGAGGGTGCGGTTACACTTCTGCCCGGCGTGCTGCTCGCTCGCTACCTCGGGGAATCCACCGAAGCGGCGAAGCGCTGGTTCGCGCGCCTGTGGGGAGCGCTGCGGCCCGCGGCCGTCGGCCGCGAGGCGCACGAGCCGAGAATCTGGGGGACTTGAAGGTGCGTACCGATCTGATCGCAAGCCTGCTGGTGCATGCGCGGCGCTCGCGCCAGCCGCTCGTCGTGCCCGACAAGGCGGCGGTAAAGACCGACATCGTCGCCTACCGGGTGCAGGACAAGGTGTACGCGAAGCTCTGGCCGGGAACGTTGCCGGCGGCCTGGAAGGTCGGCGCGCCGAGCCCGAAGGTCGAGCCGGCGGCGGCGCCGATCCCGCCCGAGCTGGTGCTGGCGAATCCGGCGCGGGCGTCGGCGTCCGCGCTCAATCTGGTCGGCGTCGAGGCCGAGGTCGCCTACCGCCTCGCGCGCGACCTGCCGCCGCGCGCAACACCGTACACCGAGGAAGAAATCGCCGGCGCGATCGGCGAGTTGGTCGTCGCGATCGAGCTGTGCGCGACGCGCCTTGCGAACTGGAAGGAGGCGCCCGGCGGCTGGAAGCTTGCCGACTTCCAGAGCAGCGGCGCGCTCGTCGCCGGAAGCGGCACGCCGCGCTGGCGGGCGATTGACTGGGCGAAGCAGCAGGTGAAGTTTCGCATCGGCGAGCGCAGGTCGAAGGCGACCGGCGCGCATCCGTTCGGCGATCCCTTCCGCCTTCTTCCGTGGCTTGTGGCGCATTGCGCCGGACGCAGCGGCGGCCTGAGGAACGGCGACCTGGTCACCACCGGCGCATGGACCGGCCTCGAGCCGGCGAAACCCGGCGACGAGGTGGTGGCGAAGTTCCCCGGCATCGGCGAGGCGCGCGTACGGATCGAGTGACATGGAACTCACCCCCAGGGAAAAGGACAAGCTGCTCATTTTCACCGCGGCGCTGCTCGCCGAGCGCCGCAAGAGCCGCGGGCTGAAGCTCAACTACCCGGAGGCGGTCGCCTATCTGAGCGCAGCGATCATGGAAGGGGCGCGCGAGGGCCGCAGCGTCGAGGAGCTGATGACCTGGGGCGCGACGTTGCTCAAGCGCGAGGACGTGATGGAGGGGGTGCCCGAGATGATCCCCGACATTCAGGTCGAGGCGACCTTTCCCGACGGCACCAAGCTCGTTACCGTGCACAATCCCATCCCGTGATCCCGGGTGAAATCGAGGTCGCGCCAGGTGACATCGTCCTCAATCGGGGACGAAAGACCGTGACGCTCGAGGTGACCAACACCGGCGACCGCCCGATCCAGGTCGGTTCGCACTACCACTTCTACGAGGTGAACGACGCGCTCGAGTTCGACCGCAGGCGCGCGTACGGCATGCGGCTCAACATCGCCGCCGGCACCGCGGTGCGCTTCGAGCCCGGGCAGACGCGCACGGTGGAGCTGGTCGCGCTCGCCGGCGCGCGCAAGGTGTACGGCTTCGCCGGCAAGGTGATGGGCAGGCTAAAGTGAAAATCTCGCGCCAGGCCTACGCGGAGATGTTCGGCCCGACCACCGGCGACCGCGTGCGTCTTGCGGATACCGATCTCTGGATCCAGGTGGAGAAGGACTTCACCGTCTACGGCGAGGAAGTGAAGTTCGGCGGCGGCAAGGTGATCCGCGACGGCATGGGCCAGAGCCAGCTTCCGGCGGCGAAGGTCGCCGACACGGTGATCACCAACGCCCTCATCGTGGATCACTGGGGCATCGTCAAGGCCGACATCGGCATCAAGGCGGGGCACATCTGGAGAATCGGCAAGGCGGGCAATCCGGATATCCAGCCGGCGGTCACCATTCCGATCGGCGCCGGCACCGAGGTGATCGCAGGCGAAGGCATGATCGTCACCGCCGGAGGCATTGACTCGCACATCCACTGGATCTGCCCGCAGCAGATCGAGGAGGCGCTCGCCTCCGGCATCACGACGATGATCGGCGGTGGCACCGGCCCGGCCACCGGCACTTTCGCCACCACCTGCACGCCGGGCCCGTGGCACATCCACCGCATGCTGGAGGCTGCCGAGGCGTTTCCGATGAACCTCGGCTTTCTCGGCAAGGGCAACGCGAGCCTTGCGGCGCCGCTGCGCGAGCAGGTGAAGGCGGGCGCGATCGGCCTGAAACTGCACGAGGACTGGGGCACGACGCCGGCGGCGATCGACAACTGCCTCGCGGTCGCCGACGAACTGGACGTGCAGGTCGCGATCCACACCGACACGCTGAACGAATCGGGATTCGTCGAGACCACGATCCGCGCCTTCAAGGGGCGCACGATCCACACCTACCACACCGAGGGCGCGGGCGGCGGGCACGCGCCCGACATCCTTCGGGTGTGCGGCGAGCCGAACGTGCTGCCGTCCTCGACCAACCCGACGCGGCCCTACACGGTGAACACGCTCGCCGAGCACCTCGACATGCTGATGGTCTGCCACCATCTCGATCCGGCGATCGCCGAGGACGTCGCGTTCGCCGAATCGCGCATCCGCAAGGAAACGATCGCGGCGGAGGACATCCTGCACGACCTCGGCGCGATCTCGATGATGTCCTCGGACTCGCAGGCGATGGGGCGCGTCGGCGAGGTCATCCTGCGAACGTGGCAGACGGCGCACAAGATGAAGGTCCAGCGCGGCGCGCTCGGGGGTGATCCGAAGACGCACGACAACGCCCGCGTCAAGCGCTACGTCGCCAAATACACCATCAACCCGGCGATCGCGCACGGCATCTCGCATCTGGTCGGATCGGTCGAGGAAGGCAAGCTCGCCGATCTGGTGCTCTGGAAGCCGTCGTTCTTCGGTGTCAAGCCGTTTCTCGTGGTGAAGGGCGGCGCGATCGCGATGGCGGCGATGGGCGACCCCAACGCCTCGATTCCGACCCCGCAGCCGGTGCACTACCGGCCGATGTTCGCGGCGTTCGGCCGCGCGCTCTCGACCTCGGTGACTTTCGTCTCGCAGGCGGCCCTGAAGAACCCTGCGGTGGCGAAGCTCCGGCTCGCGAAGCCGCTGGTGGCGGTCAAGAACACCCGGCGGCTCGGCAAGAAGCACATGGTGCACAACGACGCGCTGCCCGAGATCCGCGTCGACCCGGAGACCTACGAGGTGCGCGCCGACGGCGAACTGCTTGCGTGCGAACCGGCGTGCGTGCTCCCGCTCGCGCAGCGCTACTTCCTCTTCTGATGCTGGAGATCAGGGCGAAGCTCAAGGTGCCGCGCGGCGCCTACCAGATCGAGGTGAAAGGCGCGCTGCGGCTGCCGTTCGAGCTGCGGCAGAAAAGCCGCCTGCGGGCAAGGCTCGATTCGGGCGAGGAGGTGGCGTTGATGCTGCCGCGCGGCGAGATCCTGCGCGGCGGCGATCTGCTCACCGCTTCCGACGGGCGCGTGATCGAGGTCGTCGCAGCGCCGGAAAAGCTGTTGCACGTCACCTGCGCCGCGCCGGCGCAGCTTGCGCGCTGCGCCTATCACCTCGGCAACCGGCACGTGCCGGTCGAGGTTGGCGAAAACCACCTGCGCCTTGCCGCCGACCATGTGCTGGAGGAAATGCTGAAAAAACTGGGTGCGGAGGTGAGTGCGATCGAGGCGCCGTTCGAGCCGGAGCCCGGGGCGTATGCCGGCGGGCATCGGCACGAGGAGATGGGCCACGGCGGAAAGATCCACGATCATTTCGGCGGGCACGTCCACGATCACGGGGATGCTCAGGGTCACGAGCATGCTCACGATCACGATCATGCGCATTGCGACCACCCGGGACATCGCCATGGGCACGGGCACTGAGCGCCTCGCGAGGCTCCTGCAGCTCGCCAGCCCGGCGCTGCCGGTCGGCGCCTACAGCTATTCCGGCGCGCTCGAGGCGGCGATCGAGGCGGGCGAAGTGAAGGACGCCGCGAGCGCCGGGCGCTGGATCGGCGACGTGCTGGAGTATTCGGTCGCGCGGCTCGAGGCGCCGGTGCTCGCGCGCATGCTCGCCGAGGGCGCCGATTCCGCGCGCTGGAACGCTTTCTTCCTCGCCGCAAGAGAGACGGCGGAACTGCGCGCCGAGACGGTACAGATGGGCTATTCGCTCAACCGGCTGCTGCCGGCGCTCGGCGTCGAGCCGCTCGCGCTGGCGGAGCCGTCGTATCCGGCGGCGTTCGCGCAGGCGGCGCGCGCCTGGGGGATCGCGCCGCGCGAGGCGCTGGTTGCGTACCTCTGGGCGTGGACCGAGAACCAGGTCGTGGCCGCGGTGAAGGCGGTGCCGCTCGGCCAGACCGAGGGCCAGCGGCTGCTCGCGGCGCTCGGGGCGCGGCTCGACACCATCGCGGGGAAGGCGCTTTTGCTCGCCGATGACGAGATTGCCAATTTCGCCCCGCGTCTGGCGCTGCTTTCCGCACGCCACGAGACGCAGTATTCGAGGCTGTTTCGCTCGTGACGCTGCGCGTCGGCATCGGCGGTCCGGTGGGCTCGGGAAAGACGGCGCTGGCGCTTGCGCTCTGCCGCGCACTGCGCGAGCGCTACGACATGGCGGTGGTCACCAACGACATCTACACCGAGGAAGACGCGCAGTTCCTGGTCAGGCACGAGGCGCTCGCCCCGGAGCGCATCATCGGAGTGGAAACCGGCGGCTGCCCGCACACCGCGATCCGCGAGGACGCCTCGATCAACCTCGAGGCGGTGGCGCGCCTTGTGCGCCGCTTTCCCGGCCTCGAGCTGATTCTCATCGAGTCGGGCGGCGACAATCTCGCCGCGACCTTCAGCCCGGAGCTTTCCGACCTCACGCTCTACGTGATTGACGTCGCCGCCGGGGACAAGATTCCGAGGAAGGGCGGGCCTGGCATCACCAAGTCGGACCTGCTGGTCATCAACAAGATAGACCTCGCCCCGATGGTCGGCGCGTCGCTGGAAGTGATGGCACGCGATGCGAGGAAGATGCGCGGCGAGCGGCCGTTCGTCTTCACGAACCTCAGGACTGGCGAGGGGCTGGATACCGTGATCCGCTTCATCGAAACCGAGGGCCTGCTATGCGCTTCGTGACAGTGATCCTTGTCCTGATTTTTCGCAGCGCGTCGGCGCATCCGGAGCATCCGGCCGGCGGCCCGCTCGGTGCCGGTCTTTTGCACCTCCTCGGCGAGCCGGACCACCTGGCGGTGCTGCTGGTTCCCCTGGCGGCTGCCGCCGGCCTGATCCTCTGGGTCCGGCGGCACCGCCGCGGCCGGCACGCGCGGCCGCCCGGATCCGATTGCGCCGCGGGCCGGATCAGTCGGCCGCAGCGGCGATGAGCAGCGCGAGCGCGGCGCCGATCCCCGCCGGCACGCCGTAGCGCTCCAGCCTGGAGATGTCTTCTCCGGCGATCACCTCGACGGGGACGCTGGTCTGCTCCAGCACCCGGTTGGTCACCGAATCTTCGAGCATGCGGGTGATCGAATTCTTGCGCGCGGTGGCCATGACGATGCGGTGGCAGCGCAGCCGGCGCGCCTCGTCCACGATGACCTTCGCCTTATCGCCCAGGCGCACGTGCGCCGAATACGGCACGCCGTGGCGTTCGAGCATCGCGCGCGCCGGGGCGAGGACCTTTTCCGCCTGCTCGCGGTGGAACTCGTCGCGCGTGCTCTTGCGAACGAACTGCGCGATGTGGCGCGAGAATGGCGGCTGCACGTTGAGCAGGTGCACTTCGACGGCCGGGTTGCTCGCGAAGTCCTGGATGACCTGACGCAGCGCATACTCGGCGTTGCGCGTTCCGTCCACGGGAACGAGGATTCTCTGCATGGGGCTTCCTCCATCGGGTGAATCGGTTTCGTGTGCGGGCGATGCCGGACGGGCGGCGAGCGCCGCGAGCCGCGCCGAGATTCGCGATTCGAGCCGCCGGTGGTTGTGCACGAAGCCCGCCCACAGCACCCCGCCGATGAGGGCGAGGTGCGTGAGCGGCACCGTAAAGCCGTAGGCGGCGAAGGCGTCCTTGGCGAGCGGCTCGCTCGTGATCATCTTCGCGGCGGTCCAGGCGAGCACGCCGGCGCCGACGTAAACCAGCACCGGAAAGCGCTCGACCCAGCGCAGCATGAGCGTCGAGCCCCAGACCACGATGGGGACGCTGATGGCGAGTCCGAGGACCACGAGCACATAGCTGCCGTGCGCCGCGCCCGCCACGGCGAGGACGTTGTCCAGACCCATCACCGCGTCGGCCACGACGATCGTGCGCATGGCGCTCCAGAAGCTCGTCGCCGGACGCGCGAACACTTCCTCGTCGGCTTCTTCGGGCAGCAGCAGCCGGTACGCGATCCAGACGAGCGCCGCGCCGCCGACCAGCAGCAGGCCGGGGATCTTGAGCAGCCATACGACGATCATCGTCATCGCGCTGCGCACCACGACCGCGCCGAACGTGCCCCAGATCACGGCGCGCCTTTGCAGTCTCGGCGGAAGGTTGCGTGCCGCAAGCGCGATGACGATCGCGTTGTCGCCGGCGAGCACGAGGTCAATGATGACGATCGCCAGCAGCGCGGTGAGGAATTCGAGCGAGAGCATCTCCATCAGGCGTCCGATGCGAAACGTGTGACGGGGATTCTCCTCGGACGCAGGCAGGCTGAACAGTTGATCTTTGTGATTCTTCGGGTAGTCAAGCGCAATCGTCCTCGATAGTGGGCACGCACAGGCCATTGCCAGCAGCAAGACCAAGCCTTGCAATATGCAATGGATCGTCGCTTGCCAAAGCCGCGCGCGCCATGCTACAAACCGGATCGCGGAGCGGGTGGTTTCGCTCCGCACGCAAAGTGGGAGTAGTTCGGCGGCCCGTTGGGGGCCGCAGCCACGCGATCGTCATTCCGGGCCGCCGGCCCCGGTCGCGAGGGCCTTCCCGTCGGGAGGCGAGCAAGACCTTTGCTTCGACAGCAAAGGAGGCTTGCGCCATGTCCCGCAACCCGATCCGCCGGTTCCTGCGCCACGGCATGCTGCCGCAGCTCGCCGTTTTCGAGGCAGCGGCGCGTCTGGGCAGCTTCGCGCGCGCGGCCGAAGAGCTGCATCTCGCCCAGCCGACCGTCTCGATCCAGATGCGCAAGCTCGCCGAGGCCATCGGTCTGCCGCTATTCGAGCAGATCGGCAGGAAGACGTCCCTGACGCAGGCGGGCCGCCTGCTTTACGAAGGCTGCCGCGAACTCTTCGCCGAGCTGGAACGCATCGAGCGTGCGCTCTCGGCGCTGCGGGGGCTGGAGGCGGGCGAACTCAGGCTTGCGGTGAGCACCACCGGAAAGTATTTCGCACCGCGGCTGCTCGCCGCGTTTGTCGCGCGCTACCCGGGCGTCGAGGTGACCCTGGAGATCCACAACCGGCACGGCCTGATCGCGCGGCTCGCCGAGAACCGGGACGATCTCTACATCTTCGCCAACCCGCCGCAGGACCACGAGCTGGTGAGCCAAGTGATCCTGCCGAACCCGATGGTCGCGTTCGCGCGCGCCGACCATCCGCTCGTGCGCGAGCGGGCGATCCCGTTCGCGCGCTTCGCCGCGGAGCCGTTTCTCATGCGCGAGGCCGGCTCGGGCACTCGCCTCGTGGCCGAGGAGCTGTTCGCGCGCCACGGGATTGCGCCGCGCGTGCGCATGGAGCTTTCGACCAACGAAGCGGTGAAGCAGGCGATCCTCGCCGGCCTCGGCGTCTCGATCATGTCGCGTTATACGCTTGGCCTGGATACCGAATCGGCGCAACTGGCAGCGCTGGACGTGCAGGGTCTGCCGGTCGAGCGGCCGTGGCAAATCGTCTACCCGGTCGGCAAGCAGGTTTCGCCCGCGGCGCAGGCGTTCATGACGCTGGTGCGCGACGAGGCGCGGCGACTGGTGTACGAGCACCTTGGCCGCAACGGCCGGCACGGCGATCGAGGATCGGCGCCGGCTTGACGCGCGCGCCGGCGGCGGCGCACGATTGCCGCGTCCCGGATGGAACCCGACGCCATCACCCGCAGGCTCGCGGCAATCCTGTGCGCCGACGTGCAGGGCTACAGCCGCCTGATGGGTGCGGACGAAGAGGGCACCCTGCGCGAGTTGAAGGCCTGCCACGAACTCATGTCAGGGCTGATCGGCGCGCACCGGGGTCGCGTCGTCAATGCTCCGGGCGATTCGGTGCTCGCGGAATTTCCGAGCGTCGTGGATGCGGTCTCCTGCGCGGCGGCGATCCAGGATGCGCTCGAGCGCCGGGCGCAAGGGCTACCGCAGGACCGGCGCATGGCGTTTCGCATCGGCGTCAACCTCGGCGACGTGATGGTGCAGGGCGAGGCGATCTACGGTGACGGCGTGAACGTGGCGGCGCGGCTGGAATCCCTCGCTCCCGGCAACGGGATCTGCATCTCCGGAGCCGCATGGGAACAGGTCGCCGGCAAGCTGAACCTGCGCTTCGAAGACCTCGGCGAGCATCAGGTGAAGAACATCGCGCGGCCGGTGCGCGTCTATCGCGTGCTGCGCGAAGGCGAGGGCGTGCAATCGCCGGCGGCCGTGCCCGGGGCGGGCGGCGGGCGCGCGGACGCACCGCCCGGGCAGCCGGCGATCGCGGTGCTGCCGTTCCAGAACATGAGCGGCGATCCCGAGCAGGAATACTTCAGCGACGGCATCACCGAAGACATCATCACCGACCTGTCGCGCCTGCCGGGGCTGGTGGTGATCGCGCGCAACTCGACGTTCACCTACAAGGGCAAGCCGGTGGACGTGCGCCGGATCGGGCGCGAGTTCGGAGTGACGCACGTGCTGGAGGGGAGCGTGCGCCGGGCCGGCACGCGCGTGCGCGTCACCGCGCAGTTGGTCGCTGCCGCGACCGGCCATCATCTCTGGGCCGAGCGGTTCGATCGCGACTTCGAGGACATCTTCGCGCTGCAGGACGAGATCACGCGCAGGATCGTGGCCGCGCTCGACGTGAAGATGCTGCGCGGCGAGCAGGCCTTCGCGTGGCGGCGGCTGCTGCACCGGCCCGAGGCGCTCGATGCATACTACTGCGGCCTCGATCTCGTCAATCGGATTACGCGCGAGGCGAACGCGCAGGCGGCGCGCTGCTTCGAGGACGTGTGCCGGCTGGAGCCCGAATCGCCCCTGGGCTGGATCGGCATGGCCTGGACGCACCTGAGCGCTTCGCGCTACGGCTGGAGCGAATCGTCGGCCGAGTCGCTGGAGCGCGCAGCCGCACTCGCGCGCACGGCGCTTGAGCTGGACGAGGCTTGCGCGGACGCGCACGCGCTCCTCGGCTATCACCACCTGGTCTCGGGGCGGCACGAGGAGGCGATCGCCGCGGGCGAGCGTTCGGTGGCGCTCAATCCCAATCACGCGGACAACGCCGCCAACCTCGCGTGCTCGTACGCGGTGTCGGGCAGGCCCGCGCAGGCGATCGAGCTGCTGCGCCGGGCGATGCGCCTGTCGCCGATCCACCCGACCTGGTATCTGAACGTGCTCGGGTTTGCGCATTTCCTGCGCGGCGAACACGAAGAGGCCGAGCGCGTGCTGCGCCGGGCCCTGGCGCGCGAACCGGGGTACTCCGACTGCCGGTTGATCCTTGCCGCAGCCCTCCACGCTCGCGGCGAGACCGACGCGGCCCGCCGGGAAGCACGCGAGGTGCTGCGCCATGACCCCGCCTTCACGCTGAGCAACGTCGAGACGTCGCTGTCCATCGTCAAGGACGGGGCGCTCGTCGCGCGGCTTCTGGGTACGCTGCGCGAGCTGGGCCTGGCGTGAGGCGCGCTCGCCTCTACCGGCCAAAGAGCGCCGCGATGGCCTGCCTTGCCTGTGGCGAGAGATCGAGGAAGCGGCAGCCGGAGCGCAGCGCGAGCCGTCCGCCAGGCAGCGTCACCGGGCAGGAGTAGCGCACCTCCAGATCCGCCGTCACCGTCTCGCCGCCGGGGAGACGGATCCGGCAGCCGCGCAGGACGGTGCCGGGCTCCAGCGTGATGGCGGGCGCGTACTGCACGAAGCCGATGCCCCCCTCGCTCACGTCCACCATCCAGCCGTCGAAGGAGATCACGCCGGCGGCGTCGGCGACGACATGCAGCGGCGGCTGGGGATGAAGCGAGAGCCGTTCGCTCGCGCGCCGCTGCACGCGGGCAAGCACGTCCGGAAAGCGCATGCGGATCGCGGGCGCGCCCTCGTGCGTGTCGCGCTCCGGATCCGAGGCGGCGAACTCGACGTGCATGCCCTCGATCATGGCGCGGAAGCTCGCCCGCGGGCGCGCCAGCAGCGCCGCGTTGGCGCCCTCGTTCGGGCTCGGATCGAGCAGGATGCGGCGGTGCAGCGGGTCCACGAAGCGCAGCCGCGAGGTGAAGGCGAGCGCGCCTGCGCCGAGCAGAGCACGGACGGGCTCGCCACGCGCTGCCAGCGCTTGCAGTACTCGCCCGATTTCCTCCGGATTGCGGGTGACGATGCCGGCCGGCGCGGCGTCAGGCGCCGAGCTCACGGAGCACCCTTCCGGGCAGGTGATCGGGCGGCGCGAAGCCCGCGGCATCCGCCACCTGCACCCCGTTCACCCAGACGCCGTGCACGCCGGTGGCAGGCGTGACCAGCCGCGCGCCGCCTCCGGGCAGGTCGCGCACGCGCTGCTTCGGCCCGCGTCCCACCGTCGCCGGATCGAAAAGAAGCAGGTCGGCCGCGTATCCGGGCGCGAGCACGCCGCGGTCACCGATCCCGAAGAGCCGCGCCGGCTCCGACGTGAGACGGCGTACCGCTTCGGCGAGCGTGAGCACCTGCCGCTCGCGCACCCAGTGCCCGAGCAGATGCAGGCCGAAGCCGGCGTCGTTGAAGAAGGTGAGATGCGCGCCTGCGTCCGAGAGCGAGACGAGGCTCGCCGGATGCCGCAGCATCCGTCCGACCGCCTCTTCGTCGGAATTGAGCGTGAGCGCGACGAACACGGTATCCAGGTCCTCGGCGAGCGCGAGGTCGAGCCAGAAATCGAGAGGATCCCTGCCCGCCTCGCGCGCAAGGTCGGCGATCGTGCGCTGCTCATACGCGGCGTGCCGGGGCAGGCGCGTCTGGACTACCTGCACCTTGTCCCACTCGCCGTTGAACAGGCGAAAGCGCGCCGGACGCGCGAGCTCTTCGCGCAGCGCGCAGCGGAACGCGGGGTCGGCAAGCTTCGCTTTCAGTGCGTCGCCGGACAGGCCGAGCGCCGGGCGCCACGATTCGAGCCCTTCGACCGGATAGGGCGAGCGCAACGTGAAGTCGAAGCTCAGCGGGCAGCAGGACACTGCGCCCGCCATCCGCAGGCCGCGCGAGCGCGCCGCCGCGATCGCGTCCAGCTCCTCGAACACCATGCCCGGGTTGGTGCTGTTGTGAAGGAGCGCGGCGACCACCACCGGCCGGCCGCTCGCCGCAGCGAGTTGCTCGAGAAACCCCAGGCGCGTGTGGCCGCCCTTGGTGAGCATGAAGACACCGCGCCGCGCCTCGCCGAGAACGCCCACGAGCGCGGCGAGCTCGCGATCGTCGGCAAGGCGCGAGGGCATCGGGCGGCCGCCCTCGCCGTTGTGCGCCGGCGAGGTACTGGTCGAAAACCCGACCGCGCCGGCCGCAAGCGCTTCGCGCAGGAGCCGGCGCATGCGCTCGATTTCGTCATCGGTGGCGGCGCGCTCGGTCGCTGCCTCGCCCATCTCCCAGGTGCGGATCGCGGAGTGCCCGGCGAAGCAGGCGACATTGGGTCCCACGCCGCGGTGCTCGAGCAGGTCGAGGTATTCGGCAAAGCTCTCGAAATCCCACCGGATCCCGGCGCGCAGCACCTCCAGCGACATGCCCTCGACCTGGGTGAGATTGCGCATCACGCGCTCGCGGTCGGACGCGCGGCAGGGGGCGATCGCGAAGCCGCAGTTGCCGATCACCGCGGTGGTCACGCCGAGCGCGGGCGAGGGCGTGCACCACGGGTCCCAGGTGATCTGCGCGTCGTAATGCGTGTGGTTGTCCACGATCCCGGGCATCAGCGCAAGGCCGTCGGCCTGCACGGTCGCGCGGGCCGGGCCGGCATCGCGCCCGATCGCGGCGATGCGGCCGTCGCGGACCGCCACCTCGGCGTGAAAAGGCTCGGCGCCGGTGCCGTCGAGGACGAGCGCGTCGCGAAAAACAAGATCGTGCATCCGCATATACTACCTGCCTGATGGAGCTCGCTGACCTGAAAGGAAAATGCGCCGTGGTCACCGGCGCGGCACGCGGCATCGGCGCGGCGACCGCGGCGATGCTGCAACGCTGCGGCGCGCAGGTGGCACGGCTCGATCTGGCGGCCGGCGAGGGCATCATCGCCTGCGATGTCGCCGACGAGGCGGCGGTCGAGCGCGCGTTCGCCGAGGCGCTCGGCCGGCTCGGCCGGCTCGACATCCTGGTCAACAACGCCGGCATCGCGGTGCGCAAGAGCGCGCTGGAGATATCCGTCGCGGAATGGGATCGTGTGCTCGCGGTGAACCTGCGCGGTCTGTTCCTGTGCTCGCGCGTCGCCGCACGCGAGATGAGCAAGACGGGCGGCGGCGCGATCGTCAACCTCGCCTCGATCATGGGGTTCTCCGGGGGGCTCTTTCCCAACGCGGCCTATCAGGCTTCCAAGGGTGGGGTCGTCAACCTCACCCGTGCGCTGGCGCTCGAATTCGCCGGGCACAACATCCGCGTGAACGCGGTCGCGCCCACTTTCGTGCGCACCGACCTCACCACGCCCGTGTTTTCCAATCCGGACATGCTGCGCGAAGTGATGCGCCATACGCCGCTCGGCCGCTTGCCGGAACCGGAGGACATCGCCGCGGCGATCGTGTTTCTCGCCGGCCCCGCCGCGCGCTGCATCACCGGGGTGACGCTTCCCGTGGACTCAGGCTATCTCGCCCGGTAACCAGGGCCAGACCACGTTTGCGCCGACCGAAAACGTGCTCTGCCCCTGATTTTCAGGAGAAAGGAATGCATCCGAAGACCCGCTACGTGTTCACTGCCAGCATGGACGTGGACCCGGACAAGGAGGCGCTGTTCAACGAGGTGTACGACACCGAGCACATTCCGGAGCTGCTCAAGGTGCCGGGGGTGCTGGCGGTGACGCGCACGATGAGCGCGCCGCTCGAAATGGCGATCGGCGGTGAGGTGAAGACGATCGCCGCCGAAGGCGAGCCGAAGTACAGCGCGATCTACGAACTGGAGGGCGCCGACGTGCTCACGAGTCCCGAATGGGCGGCGGCGGTCGAGCGCGGGCGCTGGCCGACGCAGGTCCGTCCCTACACCCGCAACCGCCGGCACACGCTGAAGAAAGTGCTGCGCCCTCAGTAGCCGAGCGCAAGATCCACCAGGTTAGGCGGCGCCTCGCCGCGCCGCACGCGGTTCACGTTCTCGGCGATCTTCGGCACCGCGGTGCGTGGCTCGGTGAGCGCCGCGATGTGCGGCGTCACGGTGACCTGCGGATGCGTCCACAGAGGACTGTCGGCCGGCAAAGGCTCAGTCTCGAATACGTCAAGGTAGGCGTGCGCGAGGCGCCCGGAGTCGAGCGCGGCGAGCAGATCCGGCAGTACCACATGCGCGCCGCGGGCGAGGTTGATCACGCAGCCGCCAGCGCGAATTTTCGCGAACGCGGCCGCATCGAGGATGCCGCGGGTGGCGGCGGTGAGCGGCAGCAGGCACACCACCGCATCGCTCGCACAGAGCACCTCCGCCAGATCTGTCGAGGACCGCACCCCCGGCAGCGACTTCGGCGTGCGCGCGAAACCGGCGACATTGAAGCCCATCGCCACTAGCCGCCCGGCCGCAGTGCGGCCGAGCTCGCCCAGACCGAGGATCCCCACCGTGCGGTCGGACGGCAGGAACTGCCGGCGCCGCTCCCAGATCCGCTCGCGCTGCCAGCGGCGGTAGAGGTAAAGGTGCCGATGCCAGTCGAGCACGTGCGCGATCACGGTCTCGCCCATCGCGTTCACCATCCCAGGGTCAACGAGACGGGCGACCGGCACGCCGCGCGGAAGCAGCGGATCGGCGACGAGGTTCTCGACGCCCATCCACAGCGACTGGATGAGCCGGAGCCTTTTCAGGCCGGCGAAGGTCTGCGGCGGGTGGGTGGCGACGAGCGCGACGTCGATGTCGCCGCCGTTCGTGTCCGGCCAGGCGAAGAAGCGGTCCTCGGGCAGCGCCTTTTCGAGCAGCGGCAGCCAGAACTCCGGCTTTTCCGTCGCCGAGGCGAAGAGGATGTTCACTGCGTCGGCTTGAACCCCGAGGTCTTGATGACCGGTCCCCACCGGTCGTAGTCGGCGCGCAGGATTTTCGCCAGCTCCGCCGGCCCGAGGCCTGTGGGCTCCAGGCCCATCTGCTCCAGGCGCTGCCTCACGTCGGGCGCGCGAACGACCTCGATCGCCGCCTTGGCGTAGCGCTCGATCGCGTCCTGCGGCGTGCCGGCGGGCGCGAACAGCGCGTACCACGCGCTCGCCTCCAGATCGTAGCCGAGCTCGCGGAAGGTAGGCACCTCGGGCACGAGCGGCGAGCGCTGCGCGCCGGCGACCGCCAGCAGCCGCGCCTTGCCCGAGCGCACGGTGGTGAGCGCATCGGCGAGCACGAACATCGCGGCCTTGACCTCGCCTGCGATGAGCGCCTGCAGAGCCGGCGCCGTACCGCGGTAGGGCACATGGGTCATCGGAATACCCGCCGCCTTCGCGAACATCACCCCGAGATAGTGGGGCAGGCTGCCGGCCGCCGCCGAGGCGTAGTCCCCCGCCTTCGGATCCTTCTTCACCAGCGCGACGTACTCGGCGACGTTCTTCGCCGGCAATTCCGCATTCACCACCATCGCGAGCTGGAAGTTGCTGATGTGCGCCACCGGCTCGAAATCCTTGAACGGGTCGTAACGCACCGCCTGGCCGTGCGAGTGCGGAAAGGCGACCATCGGCGCGAGCGGCGTGAGCAGCAGCGTCAGCCCGTCGGGCGGCGCCTTCGCCACCGCCTCGGTGCCGACCATGCCGCCGGCGCCCGCCTTATTCTCGACGATGGTGTTCATGCCCAGGAGCGGGCGCATGCGCTCGGCGAGCAGCCGGGTGAGCAGATCGCTGGATGCGCCCGGCGGATAGCCGAGCACGAACTTGAGCGTCTTTTCCTGCGCCGCCGCCGGCGCGGCGAGCGCGAGCGTGATCAACAGTGCAGCGATTCGTCGCATGCGATGCGTTCCTCCTCGGGCCGCGATGTTAGCATTGCGCGCGGGGAGGAAACTCGATGACGGTACGCAAGTTCAGCGAAACAAATCTCACGGCGGAGGTGCTGCGGCGAATCCGCAATTGCGGCGACCGGCGCCTGAAGCAAATCATGACGAGCTTCATCCGCCACCTGCATGCCTTCGTGCGCGAAGTGAAGCCGACGCACGAAGAGTGGATGAAGGGGATCGAGTTCCTCATCGAGACCGGCCGCTGGTGCGACGAGAAGAGGAACGAGTTCATCCTGCTTTCGGACACCCAGGGTGTCTCGATGCTGGTGGACGCGCTCAACTACCGCGCGGGCGGCGGCGCGACCCAGTCCACCGTGCTCGGGCCATTCCACCGCGCCGGAGCGCCGGAGTATCCGCTCGGCGCGAACATCGCGAAGAACCCCGGCGACGGCGAGCCGTGCCTGGTCACCGGCACGGTGCGCGATACGCGGGGCAACCCGGTCCCGGGCGCGAAGCTGGACGTCTGGGAGGCGGGCGCGGACGGCTTCTACGACTCGCAAAAAGGCGAGGCAATGAACCTGCGCGGCATCTTCCGTGCCGACGAGGCCGGGCGCTTTCATTTCCGCTGCGTGAAGCCCACGGCCTATCCGGTGCCGCACGACGGGCCGGCGGGCAGGCTGCTCAAGGCGACGGGCCGCCACCCGATGCGCCCGCCGCATCTTCACTTCTGGATCACCGCGCCCGGCCACAAGCCGCTCATCACGCACCTGTTCGTGAAAGGCGGCAAGTACCTCGATTCCGACGCGGTGTTCGGCGTCAAGCCCGAGCTGATCGTGGATTTTCGCAAGGGCAAGGACGGCGTTTCGCGCGCGCACTACGACTTCGTGCTCATGCCGGCGCGGGCACGCCCCCGCGGGCGGCGCGCGGCGCGCGCGTGAGCCGCTGGCGCAGCGTCTCGTGCCGCTCCTTCACGCGCGCGAATCGGGCGGCACGGGCTCGTCGCGCCCGATCGGTGTAGGCTCGGTCATGAGCGGCACCCGCGCCGCGCGCGGGCGAGCGCGGCCTTGACCGCGCCCGGCGACAGCCTGGACATCCCGCAGACCGCGCGCGCGAGCTTGGCCCGCAGCGCGCCGACGGCGGCCTTGCCCGAGCTCCCGAGCGCCTCGAGTGCGCTTTCGCGCACGCGCGCCTCCACCGCGCCGTTCTCGACGATCGCGGCGAGCGCGTCCACGTGCTCTTGCGGGACTCCGGTCGCCGCGAGGACGTCCGCGGCGTTCGCCCCGGCGAGCAGCCCCTGCTGGGCGTCGTAGGCGCAGGGGTCGGCCGCGAGCTCGACGAGCGCGCCCGCGATCGGAGCGACGGCGCGCCGGGCATCGGGGTGGGCGGCGCATTTCGCGAGCGCCCGCAGGAGAGCGTCCTCCTCCCACGCCCGGTCCCATGCTGCGACCGACCCCTTCTCGCGCCGGATCCGCTCGTCGATCTTCGCGAAGGCGGCCCTCGCCCCGGAGGAGCCGGAGCAGGGGCTCGAGCATGAGCGCAGTGTATTACGGCACGGCGACGAGCTCCTGCCGGGTCTTGCCCGGCCGGCGCTCACCGTCGTGCAGGGACTCATCGCGCGCCGGGATTCGGTGATACGAGAGGTCCATCTGTTGCCCCTGGCCGCAGGCACTCCGTCACCCGCAATCCGGAGTCGTGGAGCGGGCTCGCGAGCGATCACTTCGTGCCGCTGAGCCGCGCACGAGCCGGGTGAGCGGGCTAACGAGCGGGCTAACGACGGGTCGAGCGCCGGCAACCATTCCGCGCTTTCCGCCGCACGAGGTGCGAAACGTCCTGGAGCGGCAGCGCGATTCGCGGCTCGCCGCGCGGGCGGAGGTGCTGATCGTCGCGGCCTACAGGCTCGAGGTAACGGAGAGCGTCGCGAAGCTCCGGCAGCGGGCCGCCTGGCTCAAGCGCGAGCGCAAGGACGCCGCGGCGAGCCTCATCGAGCGGTAGCCGTGGATTCTGGCGAGCGCCTTGCGCGGCGCAGCCGCCGAGCCGGTGCGCAAGGCCGCATCAAAATGGGGGGCGATGACTTTCGCGGGCCGAGCAACATCGCCCCGTCGGGCCCGTCGCGCCGGCAGCGAACAGTGAGCCGCTCACGCACGAGCGCCGCCTCTCAAGCCCCGGAGCGCAAGAACGACGGCGGCGATGATTGCCAAACCGATACTCATGAATCCAACCGTGACAAGGCTCTCTTGCCACGGAAGAACGGATGTTCACGAGGGCTCGATCGACGCCGGAATCGGCGAGGAAGGCGGGGCGGAGGTTTGGAGTTGACCCGCTTTGGCGCTCGTCGCGACGCTGGCATGCGAAATCCTTGATCGCCGGCGCTTTGCGATCAAGGCTGAGGCACGCATGGCGCTTCGAGTTCATCGAAGCGCTGGCTCAACCACACTCGGCGTCACTCGAGCCTCGGCGGACTCGCGTCGGTGGCGTTCGGGCGGCCTCATATCAGTGCATCACCAGCACGCGGTTACCCACCGGCTCGCGCGCTCGGTTCACGGAAACGGGGCGACACCACTCGCGTTCGGCATCTAGGGTGTCACGACTGCATGCAACTCCTGATAAGAACGCTTTGGCACAATGCCTTTGGGAAGATTGGGGGCAACATGTCTCGCGAAGAACTGATCCGCCTCTGCCTTTGAGTTCCAGACTTCCATGACAGTCCAGTCTTCGTCCTGGTACGCGCAATGCAAAACGAACCCAGGAGACCTCCGAACGAGGTCGTGCAGAATGGTCGAGACGTGGTCGTAGCCTTGCGCCGTTTGCCCCTTGACTCTAGTGGTGACGAGGGTTGGCATCGCTGTCCTCCGTGGTGGATCAATCGCGTCTCGCGGTCAGACGGCTCGATCCTGACCGCATAACGTTCACGCCCGCCGGCGCGCGGCGGGTCCGGGGTGTGGGTCCGCATGCGGTGCGAAGTTAAGCGCACTATGCGACCGCATACAGTTCCAGCTCTTCTTGAAGGCCCTTTAGCAAGTGTCGTCCGCGACCCATGAACCGTAACCCCGAACCTGCGACGAGGTCCTTCACGGTACGGGACACGAGAATCTCTCCGGTCGAGGCCAGCTGGGCGACGCGGGCCCCGATATGTACGGCGATCCCGGCGAGCTTGTCACCCGCCACCTCGCACTCGCCGGTGTGCAGCCCGGCGCGAACCTTGATGCCGATTGCGTTCACGCGATCTCGAAGTGCGATTGCGCAACGAATTGCGCGCGCGGGTCCGTCGAAGCTCGCAAATACCCCGTCTCCCGCGGTGTCGATCACCCTTCCGCGAAAGCGGTCGATTTCCTGGCTTACATGCTGATGAAACAACCCAAGGAGGTCGCGCCAGCGTGCATCTCCGATGGACGCGACACGCTCGGTGGATCCGACGACGTCCACGAACAGTATGGTCGACAGCACTCGGTCGATAGACGCCGCAGGCCGGATCCCGGTCAGAAACTCCTGGATCTCGCCAAGAACAAACTCGGCATCGCCGAACCAGGGCAAGTGATCGACGCCCTTTAGCTCGCAATACTTCGCGCCGGGAATGTGGGCAGCCATGTATCGCGAATTCGCGGCGTCGACCAGCCGGTCGCCGCTGCGATGGAGGATGAGCGTAGGGACGCGAATCGAGGGAAGAACGCCGCGAATGTCGATCTCAATGTTCATGCGGTAAAGCGCGATCCCCGAAGCAGGGCTTGCGCCCAAACGGAGGTTGCGCGCCCACCAATCGCGACATTGTTCGTCGTTCGCAACACTTGGCGCGATGACCTTGAAGCCGATCGGAGTGCCCCAGTGCCTTTCGTAAGCGGTGAACGCCGCCTCGTGCTCCTCCCTGGTCGGCGCCCACGGATAGTCCGAGTCCCTGATCCACTTGGCATAGCAACCGAACATGACCAATGCGGACGTTCGCTCGGGGTAGGTGGCCGCGAATAGTGCGCACATCGAGCCGCCTTCCGAGATTCCCAGGAGAGCGGCCCTCGAAGCGCCGGCTGCATCGAGCACGGCGTGCACGTCTTCCATCCGCATCTCCAGAGTTGGGAGGTTCTCTTCGGACACTGGATCCGACAGTCCTGTTCCGCGCTTGTCGAACAGGATCAGGCGGCTAAACGAGGCGAGACGCTGCGCGAACCGCCAAACCAGCGGATCATCCCAGGTGGCCTCGAGATGCGTCACCCATCCGGGCACCACGACCAGGTCGAGGGGACCTTCTCCGATCACGCGGTACGCGATGTGCACCTTTCCGTTCTTCGCGTACCTCACCTGCGAGGGCATGGCTCGCGCTCCAGCGTTTGACGTCCGGCGTCAGCCGCGCCCGCTTGCGGGGGTCGCCTGCGCGCGGTTGCGAGATTGCAGCTTGCGCTCACCGAAGTGCCAGATCGCTTCGGCGCGACTGCCTATATACCAGAAGCTCGCGGCGAGGACCGCAAAAAAGGCGGCCTTGTGCAAGGAGTCCCAAAAGTACTCGAAGAAGCGGGTGTAAAGATTGATGAATAGAAATGTCAGACCAAAGCCGCGAAGGACACCGTCATCTCGCTTGAGGCCATACCAGACTGCGGCGATGGAAGCGGCACCAAACAGGACCGACCAGTGGATGAGCTCGTACTGCCTTACTTTCCCCCATTGGACCATGTCCCCGTAGTTACCGAAGATCGACATGATCCAAAGTGCGATAAAGAGATAGAGCAACCCGATCACTTTGGTTTGAGGCGACATGGATAGCAGCCGCGCCTTGAAGCCGGAACCGTTGAACTGCGACGACGTGTGCTCGCCGGCTATCCCGAGAACAGTCAATACGCCGCCGAATACGACAAATCGCAACGGGTAATTCATTCCCAGGAAGTACGTGCCGTAGCCGGAAACATAGCCTGTTTCGGCCCCCATCCAGGCTCCCAAGGAAAGCAGACCGAAAACCCACACGAGCGCCGATGGAAACCACAAGCCGAGCAAGGCATACAACACAGAGGCGAGCAAGAAGAGCAGGGAGTAGTGACCGGTGCCGGTGTCAATTGCGACGCCGAGGAAAAAGATCGCTGCCGCGAGCGCCAAGACACCGAGAAAAAAGACGGACTCGTTGCGATAAACGCGATGCGGATGCTTCTTCCGCAAGAACAGCCCGTACCAAAAGATCGCGGCGGATGCACCCGCGAAGAACGCGCACTTCGCGGCTGCCGGCGCATTGAAGATACGCATGAGCAGCTCCATGAGTACCCTGTCAGCGAGGAGCGCGCTAACCGCAATCACGAGGCAAAGGATAGCGATGCCAAAGGCATAGCGCGCCGTTCTTTGCCAATCGAATGGGGCGATGGAGATGGATGCCATAAGGCGGGTCCTGGTATCGGCGTCGATAACGCCACTGGCATGCCACCAATCGACTGCACGCGTGACGATCGCGTGATGCTTTCTCGAAAGCGAGATGCGTTGCTCGTTGGGGTTCTCTTCCATCGCGTCGCTCTGCGAGCCGGTCAGCTACAGTCTAACGAGTGAAAGGGCCTTCCCCCGCTGCTCGCTCGGCGTCGGTGTGCCGGAGTAGAAGTGTTGTCATGACCAGGTCACCGGAGAGGGGGGGTCATGGCACAGGTTACTACCGTGGGAATCGATCTGGCAAAGCAGGTGTATTCGCCGCACGGGGTGGCTCGGGCAATGTCACCGATGGCCGTTATGGGGCCGGGGGTGATCGGCATGTAGCAGCGAGTTCCGGCGGCAGGAAACGGACAGCCCGGCTGGGGTCGAGAGTGCGCGTTTTGGCGATGCGCAAGGAAGACGCCCAGCCCGAGCGAAACTGCACTCACAGCCGCGAGGAACCAAAAGAGCGGATCTGCGGTCTTGGGCGTCGAAATGAGCCAACCGACCGAGGTAATTTCCGCCACGACCATGATCCCGGCCAGGCCCTGAGATAGCTGAGCTGCTCTTTGAGCCGGTCGAGCTCAGACACGCTGCCCGGGATCGCCGGAAGCAATGCGACAAGGACACCTCAAGGTCAGGCGCGATGCGCTGTGATCGCTGCGCGTTCTACCGTCCGCGTTGAACGGCGCGCGGCTTCATTGCGGGTCCGCTCTCGAACAGCTGGTTAAATCGCAACGTTCTTGCCAACCTTGCCGAAGTGCGGGCAGATGAATTTGCCCCAAGCCCAATATATGAAAATCACGCCTGGCAAGATCCATAGGGCGGACAGAAACAATGCAAGAAATTGCGGCTGGTTATGGTTCCGCAACCACGTCTTCATAGGACCTTGAAATCCGCACGAAGTGCAGAAACGCCCTACGGATGCTCCCGAAAACGGATCGTCGCGGCTTGGTTGCGTGGATCGCGCTTCCAGTCGTTCGCTCTTCAAGAATTGGCGAATCAGGAAATCTATCGTCACCCCTGCCGGTACCGTGATAGCCCAACCCCATGCAGCAAACAGGAGCAAGCCGTATAGATGCGCGCCGATGTCACGACCGAAAGCGAAGCAAGGCCCGGCGGCAGCTTCGGTGACGTGGCAATCTGGTCCAAGCAGAGGCAATCCCACCAGCAGAGCCATGATCGCGGCAAGAGGGCTAAGTCCGATGAACCAGCCGAGAAACCTGATCGGAGCCCGTCTATGAGTCATGGCGTTGCGGCCTCACACTCGCCACTCCGGCGTGCAAAAAGCAGCGCAAAGCAGCGTTTTTGCGCATCCGTGTTGATGGCATTGTTCGCCGCGAGAGCCTGGTCTCGTATTGACCATGTCAGTATGGCGTGCCGTCTTTGTGGAAGAACTGCCACTTGCCATCTATAAGCGACGCTTGCAGGTCGTCATCAGGGTAGGTTACTTCGTCTCCCGGCGTCCTATCACCAATCTCGAGATAAACGACGTCCTCGGTGGTTTCATTGACTAAGTTGTGAGCGAACCCGGTACCCGCCCGAAAACCCGCACACATGCCCGGGAAGAGTTGAATTGGACCTTCGTCGGTTTGTAAGGTCGGGCACCCCTCCAAGACGTATATGAACTCGTCTTGTTTTGAATGAGCGTGGCGAAGAGCAGAGACAGAACTTGGTGCCAGACGTGTGAGATTGACGCCAAAATTCGTCAGACCAAACAGATCGCCAAGTGCGCACTTCTCTCTTCCCGCCATGCGAGATGCAAAAGGCTCAGGATAAACGGAGCGCTTGCTTCGCGGCGCCACCTGGGCGGCGATGATGGCCCTTGGTATTGGTTTATCCGTCATGAAACCTCCTAAATACGAACTGAGCCGGCACTACCTTTTTTCTAGCACGCGGCGGGCCTTGGACGAAGCCCAAGAACTCATGCGGCCGGAATCACGATCGAGATGGACTGAGGTCCTGAATCGCTATGCTCGAGGCGCTCGGCCAGCACGCGCAACGCCAAGACTTCGGCTTTCGCCATCGCCTCGGCGGCGGTGGCGCAATATGCAAGAACGCCCGGCAATTCAGGAACTCCCGCAAGCCAGCGGCCGTCTTCTTCGCGTTCGCGCTCGATCGTGAAATCTACCGCGTCAGGCGCGCGCACGAGTTCGTCGTCGGAGGGAAAGGAGTAGAAAAGCTCGGCTGCGCCGCGGGCCGGCACTGATCGCTGATATCGCACAGCGCTCACGGCACGTCCACGCCAGCTACAGGTCAAACGGCAGGTCATACGTTGACCCGATCATCGTGCGACATTGGCGCGGATACGACCAGGAATACCACCTCGGCGTTTGATTCGTTTCTAAACTGATGCGGCACCCCAGGTGGGATTTCAACGCCTTGACATTCGCGTAGGTGAACGCGTTTGCCGTCAATCTCGATTACCGCCGCCCCGCGAATGATGTAGAAGAACTGCCGCGATCGCTGGTGGAAATGCCGTTGCTCCTTGTCACCGGGCGGAACACGCTCTTCGATGATGCTGAGGTCCTCGCGCTTCAGCAGGTGCCAACCTTCGCTACCGCTCCCCCATCGGTAGTGTTCCGCGGTCGAGATGTCCGTGGCGTTCATTCGAGGTGCTGGACGTTCCTGCCGTTTAACGCGAATTGGTTGACGAGATCGTTCAAAAGACTGGTCGAGAACGTGGTTGACACTCTTCGTCCCCCGACCCGTCTTCTTTCAGCCCGCCGTCATCCTGCAGCTCGCCGACACGTTACTCCCGAACAAGCCTGGAATCAATTCGATTCCCGGGAGGGAGAATATATTCGAACAGGTCTGCGAGCAGCGCGCTCCGGCGCCTGCGCGCCCGCGACTTTTCGCTTGCGCGCGCAGCGATACAGCGGCGGCATTAAAGCTACCGCACTGAGGAAAGCTACCTGCACTGGATGTGGCGCTTCATCCTGTTCTCCGGCAAGCGGCACCCCGTGAGCGGGGCGCCGCCGAGTTCATCGCGTTTCTGAATCACCTGGCCAGGGTCCGGGGCGTGGTGGCTGCGACACAGAACCGGGTGCTTGCCGCGCTGCTGTTCCTGTACAAGGAGGTTCTCGCGGTGTCCTCAAGCCGGAGAGTGCGCCGGCGCGCGCACGTCACGACGCGGGCGGATCGAGCCAGCGGATCGAGCCGAAGGCGGGTTCGAGCGTCCAGGGCACGCCGATTCCGGGCTCCTCGGGCGACTCGACGAAGGGGGCCGGCGGGTCGCGGCGCAGGATCACCCGGTCGCCCGCGCCGGCGAGCGCCGCGCACCAGGTGATCTCCCACGGGTGCGCGTTCGGTGCAAGAAGCGCAAGCGGGACGCCGCCCTGCGCGGCTGCGGCGGCGATCGTCTGCACGCTCTCCAGCGACCCCCATGCGAACGGGTCCACGCGCAGGACGCGGTGGCGCCGCTCCGCCATCGCGCGGCGCGCGGCCTCCCAGTCGGGCCTGAGCGCCGGCTCCTCGTCGCGCTCGACGGGCACGCGCGGCGATGCGCGGCGCGCAAGCAGCCGCCACAGCGGCGCGCCGCGCGACTTCGCGTATGCGTCCCAGCCCGCCATGTCGCGCGCAACCGCCGGCTCGAGAGCGAGCGCGAAGCCGAAGCCGTAAACCCTGCCTTGCGCGACGACGCGCGCGGCGAGCGCCTCGGCGCCCGAGGCAAGGCGCAGCGAGTGCACGTGCGTGAAAACGATCCGGACGGGAGCGGCCAGGCTAGCCCCAGACCTCGCGTGCGACTTCCACCACGAGCTCGAGCTTGCGCCACTGCTCCTCGATCGAGAGCGCGTTGCCGTGGTGCGTGCTCGCGAACCCGCACTGCGGCGAAAGGCACAGGTTCTCCAGCGGCACGTACCGCGCCGCCTCGTCAATCCGCCGCTTGAGCGTGTCCCGGTCCTCCAGCGCCCCGACCTTGGTGGTCACCAGGCCGAGCACGACCTTCTTTCCGCGCGGCAGCAGGCGCAGCGGCTCGAAGGTGCCGGCGCGCTCGGAGTCGAATTCCATGAAGAAGGCGTCCACCGGCGCGGAGAACATCGCTTCGGCGACCGGCTCGTAGCCGCCGGAGGCGACCCAGGCGCTCTTGAAGTTGCCGCGGCAGGTGTGCATCGTCACCGTCATCCCGGCAGGCCGATCGGCGAGCGCCGCGGCGATGGTCTGCGCGTACAGGCGCGGCAGTTGCTCCGGGTCGTCGCCGTTCCGGCGGCAGTTGTCGCGGATTTTGGGGTCGCACAGGTAGGCGAAGCTCACGTCGTCGAGCTGCAGATACGTGCAGCCAGCCGCGGCGAGGTGCCGGATCTCCTCGCGGTACGCGGCGGCGACGTCAGCCCAGAATGGCGCCAGGTCCGGGTACGCAGCCCGCGAGATCGAGGCGCGCCCGCCGCGCAGGTGCAGCATCGAGGGCGACGGAATGGTGAATTTCGGAGTTTCGCGCGCAACCGACCTCAGAGACGCGAAATGCTCGACCATGATCGGGCGCGCGCAGCGCACCCGGCCGGTGACCGACGGAATCGGCGGCTGCTCCTCGGTGCCGCCGAATTTCGGCCCGGGGTTGGCGGTCATCGTCACGCCTTCGAGCTGTCCGAGGAAGTCCAGATGCCACCAATCGCGCCGCATCTCGCCGTCGGTGACGGACTTGAGCCCGATCGCTTCCTGCCGGTGCACGGCTTGCAGAATGGCGCGGTCCTCGGCCTCCTTCAGGGCCTGGGCGGAAATTTCGCCCGCCCGGAAGCGGGTGCGCGCGGAGACGAGTTCGGGCGGACGCAGCAGACTGCCGACATGGTCGGCGCGGAAAGGTGGTTTCATCGCAGCGGATTCAATCCTGTACGTGTCACACGGCCGTGCAGCTCGCGGCCGAGCGCCTGCTCGCAGAACCTCGCGGTTTGCAGCAGCCCCTCCAAGTCTATCCCGGTCTCGATGCCCATGGATTCGAACAGGTTGACGAGGTCCTCGGTGCAGACGTTGCCGGTGTAGCCGCTGCCATACTGCAGTTGTGCCGGATGCCCGCCGGCGCCGCCGAACGAGCAATCGAAGTGGCGCACCCCGGCCTCCCATGCGGCGACGTAGTTGGCAAGCCCGGTGCCGCGAGAGTCGTGGAAATGGGCGATCGGCACGAGCCCGGGAATCGCCGCCAGCCGCCCGAAGAGGTCTTTTACCGCGCGCGGACTCGCCATGCCGGTGGTGTCGCCGAGCGCGACGTGATTCACCCCGAGCGAGACGAACCGCGCCGCGTCCTCGGCGACCAGGCCCGGATCCACCCGTCCCTCGAACGGGCAGCCGAAGGCGACCGAGACGACGCCGACGAGCACGAAACGGCCGCCCGCGGCCTTCACCATCGCCTCGACGTTCGCCCACTGCTCGGCGCGCGAGCGGTTGAGGTTCCTGCGCGAGTGCGATTCGCTCTCCGACACGAGCAGGCTCAATTCGTCGGCGCCATGGCCGGCGGCCCGGTCGGCGAGCGCGCGCTCGATCGCCCGAAGATTCGCGCACGTCGCCTTGTAGCGCACCCCCGGGCGGCGAGGGAGCGCGGCGAGCAGTTCGGAGGCGTCGGCGAACTGGGGTACCACCTTCGGGTTCGAGTATGAGGTCCCCTCGACGCGCGGGAAGCCCAGCGCCGCGAAGCGCTCGATGAGCGCGCGCTTCAGGGCGGTGGGCACGAACGCCGGCTCGTGCTGCAGGCCGTCGCGGGCGAAGCACTCGCAGAGCGTGACGGCGCGCATATCGTTGACATTGTCAACTTCCTTGCGCTAGCGTGTCAATCATGGCGAGCGTCCCCGGCCCGAGCGAAGATCTCACCCAGCCGGCGCGCATCGTCGCCGGCTATCCGCAGACGTTCGCGCCTCGATCTTCGGCCGGGTGTGGCTCTCGCGGCTGGTGACGCAGATGTATTTCCCGGGCGAGCCGCTCAACGCCCAGGACCGCATCCTCAACGCGGTGCCTGATGCGCAGGCGCGCGAGCGGCTCATCGCGCGGCTCGTGCCTCCCACCGGCGACCCGTACAACGAGCTGGTGTACGAGCACCGCATCGTCGTGCGCGGCCGCGAAGCCACGCCCCCGCAGCCGTGATCCGCACCCCGGAACAGACGCTCGGCCCGTTCTTTCTGCCGCGGTTCGTGGACGCCGGCGCGAACGACCTCACGATGCTCGACGGGCGGCGAGCGCGCGGCGAGCCGATCGAGATTCACGGCGTGGTGACCGAGGAGGGCGGGGCGGCGCTGGAGAACCTGATCGTCGAGATCTGGCAGGCGGATGCCTCGGGCATCTATCGCCATCCGCTGGATCCGCGCCATCGCGAGGCGGATCCGGGCTTCCTGGGGTGGGGCCGGGCGGCGACCGACCGCGACGGGCGCTACGCATTCCGCACCATCCGGCCGGGCGCCTGCGCCGGCCGCGCGCCGCACATCAACATGATGCTGATGTATTCGGGCCTCCTGCGCATCCTGAAGACCGCGCTCTTCTTCGCGGATGCCGCCGAAAACGAGGCCGATCCGGTGCTTCTCGCCGTGCCGCCCGCCCGGCGCGCGCTGCTTGTCGCCCGGCGCGAGGAGCCGGGGCGATACCGCTTCGACATCCGGCTGCGGGGCAACAGCGAGACGCCGTTCTTCGCCGACTGATGCTCCAGCGCGCCGCGCCGACGATCCGCGAGCTGCTTTCCTACCGGCTGCACCGGGTGGCGAACCTGCTCTCGCGCGGCGCGGAACTGCGCTACCGGAGAGAGTTCGGCGTCAGCCTGTGGGAGTGGCGCACGGTGGCGTTGCTCGGCGCTGCCGACGGGGCGCTGTCGCCCGGCGAGCTGGCGCGAGCCGCCGGCGTGGACAAGAGCCAGATGAGCCGGGTGGTGGCGGGCTTGTCGCGCCGCGGGATCGTGCTGCGCGCGGGCGACAAGTCGGACGCGCGCGGCGTGAAGCTGAGGCTTTCGGCGCGCGGACGCCGGCTCTACGACGGTCTGATCCGGGCGGCGGCCGAGCGCAACGCCGCACTGCTCGCCTGCCTCGGCACGCGCGAGCGGGCGTGCTTCGAGCGCGCGCTCGACAAGCTCGCCGCGCAGGCGCGGCGCCTCATCGAGGAAGAGAAGGCGAAATGAGGACGCGCATCACCGAGCTGCTCGGCATCGAGCACCCGATCTTTCGGGCGGCGATGAGCTGGGCCTCTTCCAACTCGGCGCTGCCGATCGCGGTGTCGAACGCAGGCGGCCTGGGCGTGATCGCCGCGGGGCCGATGCGTCCCGACGACTTCGCGCGCGCCCTCGCCGCGATCCGCACGGGAACCGACCGGCCTTTCGGGGTCAACATTCCGCTCAACAATCCCCGCGCGGCCGCGCTGCTCGACATCGCGTTCGAGGCACGCATCCCGGTGATGATCGCCTCGCAGGGCGGGCCGCGCGAGCACCTGGCGCGCTTTCGCGCGATCGGCACGAAGTGGCTTCACGTCGTCGCCTCGGTCGAGCACGCGCGCAAGGCCGAGGCCGCGGGCGTGGACGCGCTGGTGGTGGACGGGGCGGAGGCGGGCGGCCATCCGCCGCCCTCCGAGGTCGGCACCCTGGTGCTGGTAAGGCGCGTGGTGAAGGCGACCCGACTTCCGGTGGTGGCAAGCGGCGGCATCGCCGACGGCTACGGCGTGGCCGCGATGCTCGCGCCCGGCGATGGCGCAAACCAAGCGGCTCTTTCACGAAGTCGCCGACCTGCCGCTCGGAGAAGCGCTCGCGCGCGGCCGCGAGGCGAACGAGCGCATGCGCGCGTTTTGCGGCAAATCGTGACCTGGAGGCATCGCAGCCTGCCCCGCGCCGGATGAAGCCGCTCGAATCGCTCACGATCCTCGACCTCTCGCGCGTGCTCGCCTGTCCCTTCGCGAGCATGATCCTGGCCGAGCTCGGCGCCACCGTGATCAAGGTCGAGGAGCCGCGCTCGGGCGACGAGACGCGCGGCTTCGAGCCGCGCCTGCGCCGCGACAGCGCCTACTATTTCGCGTGCAACCGCTCCAAGCGCTCGATCACGGTCAATCTGCGCTCGGCGGACGGCCAGAGAATCGTGCGCGAGCTCGCGCAGCAGGCCGACGCCTTCATCGAGAATTTCCCGCCCGGCACGCTCGGACGCCACGGCCTCGATTACGCGACGCTCTCGAACCTCAACCCTCGGCTGATCTACGTCTCGTGCACCGGATTCGGCCAGAGCGGTCCGTATGCGCGGAAAAAAGGCTACGACACGGTGTTCCAGGCGATGGGCGGCCTCATGAGCCTCACCGGCGAGAAAGGCGGCGGCCCGGTGAAGCCGGGACTGCCGATCGCCGATCTCACCTCCGGCCTGTGGGTCGCGCTGAGGCTGCTCGCGATGCTCGCCGGACGCAACCGCACCGGCCGCGGCGGGCGGCTCGATTTTTCCATGCTCGACGGACAGGTGGCGCTGCTCACCGTCGCGGCGGCGCGCTACTTCGCGCTCGGCGAGGTACCGCCGCGGCTCGGCACCGAGCACCCGGGGCGCGTGCCTTCGGCGAGCTTTCGATGCCGCGACGGGAAGTACGCCCACCTCACCGCGAGCGACCAGCACTGGATACCGCTTTGCCGCGCGCTCGGGCTCGACGACTGGGGAGCCGCGTATTCTGCGAACGAGGTCCGGGTGGCGAAGCGCGAGGAGGTGATGGCGAAGCTCACGGAGGCGATCTCGCGGCTCGACCGCGCGGAGCTTCTCGCGCAGCTCGACGCGGCGGACGTTCCGGTCGGACCGGTGAACGATGTTGCCGAGATCCTCGCCGATCCGCACGTGCACGCGCGCGGGCTGGTCGGCGGCTTCGATTACCCGGACGTCGGCGAGTTCCGGGCGCTTGCGCTTCCCTACAAGTTCCTCGGCTGGGACGACCCGCAGATCAGCGCACCGCCGACTCTGGGCGAGCACACGGAAGAAATCCTCCGCGAGCGGCTGGGCTACTCGGCCGAGAAAATCGCCGCGCTGCAACAGGCAGGCGCGATATGAGCGCGGTGCTCTACGCAAGAGCGGGCGCGGTGGCGACGATCACGCTCAACCGTCCGGAGAGCCGCAATGCGCTCAATCTGGAAATGTGCGAGGGGATCGAGAAGGCCGCGCGGGCGGCGGCCGCCGACCCCGACGTGCGGCTGGTGTTCGTGCGCGCCGCGGGTGTCGCCTTCTGCGCCGGCGCCGACCTGAAAGAGCGGCAGGGGATGGACGCCGATCGAACGCGCGAGCGTCGCCTCAGGGCCTTCGCCGCCTACGCCGCGCTGGAGGCGCTGCCGATGCCGTCGGTCGCCGTCGTCGCCGGCCCGGCCGTCGGCTCCGGCTGCGAGATCGCCGCGGCCTGCGACTTCATCGTCGCCACGACCGAGGCGTGGTTCGCGACGCCCGAGGCGGTTCGCGGTACGGTCGGCGCGACCCAGCGCCTGCCGCGCGCGCTCGGGCTGCGCCTGGCGAAGGACATGATGTTCACCGGCCGCAGGCTCGGAGCCGCGGAGGCGCTGCGCCTCGGCTTCGTGACGCGGCTCGTTCAGCCTTCGGCGCTGGAGCGGGAGCTTGCCGCGATCGCCAAGGCGGTGTGCGATGCGCCGCCCGCGGCGCTCAGGCTCGCCAAGCGCTGTCTGAATGCCGGCGAGGCCGCGGCGCGCGCTGCCGCGCTCGCGACCGAGCTCGAGGCGATCGAGGAGCTGCTCGCCTCCGGCGGAGGGCTCGGCAAGCGATGAGCTGGCAGCCGAGCACGCTGGGCGAGTTTCTGGAAGCGAACGCGCGCGAGCGCGGCGCAGCCGAGGCGCTGGTGACGCCCACTGCGCGGCTGACCTGGGCGCAGCTTTTCGACCGCGCGCGTGCCGCGGCAGGCGACCTGAAGCGACGCGGCCTTTCGCACGGCGACCGAGTCGCAATCCTGATGGGAAACGGCGAGGAATGGCTTTCCCTCTTCTACGGGGCCGCGCTCATTGGCGTGGTGACGGTACCGGTCAACACGCGCTTCAAAGCGCGCGAGGTCGCTTTCTGCCTGCGCCAGTCCGGGGCTAAGGCGGTCTATTTCACCGAGCGGTTCCTCGGCATTGATTTCGCCACGATGGTCGGGCAGGTGCGCGCCGAGCTTCCCGGGCTCGTGTGCGTCCCCGTGCGCGGAGCGTTCGATGCGGCACCGCCGGCACCGGGCAAGCGACCGGCGCCCGCGGATCTGATCCTGATCCAGTTCACCTCCGGCACCACCGCATATCCGAAGGGCGCCATGCTCACGCACGACGGCATGCTCAGAAACGCGTGGGAGGCGGGCAGGCGCATCGGGGTGCGTGCCGAAGATCGGTACTTCAACACGCGCCCCTTCTTTCACGTCGGCGGCTCGACGCTCTCGGCGCTGGTGTCGCTCGTCCACGGCTGCACGCTGGTGACGCTGCCCACCTTCGAAGCGGGCGCGGCGCTCGAGGCGATGGAGCGCGAGCGCTGCACGCTCGTTTCCGGCAACGACACGATCTTCCAGATGCTGATGGGGCATGCGGACTTTCCCCGGCGCAAGCTCGCGCTGCGCGGCGGCTGGGCGGCAGCCGGCCCGCAGACAATGCGCCGCATCGTCGAGGAGTTGGGCGCGCGCGAGATCTGCGCCGCGTACGGGCTGTCGGAAGCCTCGCCCAACGTCGCGATGAGCGACTGGCGCGATCCCCTGGAGCTTCGCCTGCAGGCGCTCGCGCCGCCGCTGCCGGAGGTGGAGATCCGGATCCGCGACGGCGAGATCCAGGTCCGCGGCTGGAACGTGATGCGCGGCTACTGCGAGAATCCCGATGCGAGTGCCGCGGCGTTCACCGCGGACGGCTGGCTGCGCACCGGCGATCTGGGCGAACTCACCGCCGACGGGCGCCTGAGGATGGTCGGGCGCCTGAAGGATGTCTTTCGCGTCGGCGGCGAGAATGTCGCGCCCGCCGAAGTCGAGGAGGTGCTCCTTCTGCATCCGGCCGTCGAAACCGCGCAGGTGGTGGGCGTCCCGGACGCGCGCCTCGGCGAAGTGCCCTGCGCCTACGTCACGCTCAAGGCGGGCGCGCGCGCGACCGAGCCGGAGCTGGTCGCGTTCGTGCGCGCGCGCGCGGCCAACTTCCGTGTCCCGCGCTACCTGAAAATCGTCCCCGGCTTCGAGGTGATCGGCATGACTGCGAGCGGCAAGGTGCAGAAGGCGCGGCTGCGCGAACACGCGATCCGCGAATTCGGACTCGAGGCGCCGGAGCGCTGAGGCCGGTGGCCAGGGGCACGTGAAGCTCGTGGCAGCGCAAGGCGAGGGGAAGGCGGCGGGCTCGCACGCGAGCTCCGCACCGCGCGCGGCCGTCGCCGAGGGCGTCGGCCGCGCCGTCGTGATGCTCGCGTTCGCGTCGTTTGCGAGCGCGGCGGCGGCGCGGGTCGCCGATCCGCTACTGCCGCTCCTTGCAGCCGCTTTCGGCACGAGCGCGGGCGGCGCGTCGGCGGTGATCACGGCGTTCGCCCTTGGCTACGGCGGGCTTCAGCTCGTCAACGGGCCGCTCGGCGACCGGATCGGCAAATACCGCATGGTGTTCTGGCTGATCGCGATCTCTGCGGCGGGAAATCTCGCCTGCGCGCTTGCGCCGTCGCTGCCGCTGCTGGTCGCGGCGCGCTTCGCGACCGGAGCGAGTGTGGGCGCGGTCATCCCGATCGCGATGGCGTGGATCGGCGATGTGGTGCCCTACGAGCGCCGCCAACCGGTGCTCGCCCGCTTTCTCATCGGCCACATGGCCGGCATCGCGGTCGCGACGACCGCTGCCGGATGGCTGGGCGAGCGGGCCGGTTGGCGCGCGGTGTTCGTGGCGCTCGCCGCCCTGTACGTCGCGGTCGCGCTGCTCCTTGCCTACGAGCTGCGCAGCAACGCCGTGACGCGAAGATCGGCCGGGACGGGCGTACCGTTTGTGCGCGCGTTCGCCGGCATGGCGGAGCTGGTGCGCCGACCCCGGGTGCGTGTCGTGCTCGCGACGGTGTTTCTCGAAGGCGCGCTGTTTTACGGCGCGCTTGCCTTCGTCGCCTGGCACGCGCACCACCGGCTCGGGCTCACCGTCGGTGCAGCCGGCATGCTGGTGAGCGCCTTCGCCGCCGGAGGGCTCCTGTACGCCCTGGCGGCGGGCCGGCTCGTTCCGGCGCTCGGCGAGCGCGGGCTGGTGCTGGCAGGTGGGCTGCTCCTCGGCACCGCATACTTGGGGCTTGCGGCCGCGCCTTCGGCCGCGCTCGCGGTCGCCTGCGTGACCGGGCTGGGCGCGGGACTTTATCTCCTGCACAACACGCTGCAGGTCCACGCCACGCAAATGGCTCCTGAAGCGCGCGGTGCGGCGCTCGCGCTGTTCGCCTTCTGCCTGTTCATCGGACAGGCGGCTGGCGTTTGGCTCGCCTCGCGCGCGGTGGACGTCGCGGGCACGCCGGCGGTGTTCCTTGCCGCCGCCGCGGCGCTTCCGGCCCTTGCCCTTTACTTCCGTCGCGAGATGAGCAAGCGGCGGGCGTAGGCGAGGCGCCCAACCGGCCCGATCGGCCCTACGCCGCGACGCGCTGCGGAGACTTCGCGGCGCGCGCCTTGGCGACCAGCTTCTGCAGGAGCTGCGCAAGCAGCTGCCGCGTCGGCTCGTGCGTCAGTTTGCCCTGCGAATCGAATTTGCTCGCGGCATCGGCGATCGCCAGTTCCGGCTGCAGTACCGCGTCCATGTTGAGGAACACGAAGCACTGGCGCAGGTGATACTGCGCGCGCACGCCTCCGAACATGCCCACCGAAGCGCTGACGAGCGCGACCGGCTTGCCATTCCAGGCGCTGTCGCCGTAGGGCCGCGAGGCCCAGTCGATCGCGTTCTTGAGCACGCCCGGCATCGAGTAGTTGTATTCAGGGGTCGCGAACAGAATCGCGTCGGCGGCACGAATCCGCCTCTTCAGCTCGACCACCGGCGCTGGCGGCGCGAGCTCCTGATCCTGGTTGAAGGGCGGAATGCCGCCGAGATCGAAGATGTCGAGCGTGGTGTCGGCGGGCAACAGTTCCCGCGCGGCGCGAAGCACCGCTTTGTTGTACGACTGCGAGCGGAGGCTGCCCGCGATGCCGAGGATCAAGATGGGTTCGCTCATGCAAGTCTCCTCATGATTCTGGCCAACGCGATAGCATGCCGCGCGGCCCGCGCAACGGTTTGACCGCGATCAAGCGGCGCGACCCCCGGGCAAACGACGGATCGGGCCACGGCGGTCAACTCATGTGGCGTCCCGCGGGCCGAGCAGGGGATGCTGCTTGGTCGGCGCGGCGTCAACGAGCGCCTGCGGCGCGGCGAGGCTTGCGAGCGCGAGCCGCACGCGCCGCAGGAGGTCGTTCTCGTTGCCCGGCATCCCTTCCTCGGTCGCCACGGCGGCCTCGACCGCGTCGTATTCCCATGCCTTGAGGACGTCAATCTTCTGCCCGCGCGTGAGCCCGGGGTGCGCGACGACCTCCTCCGGCGTGGCGAATACCGAAGCCGGGTCGAACAGGGCCCGCTCGAAGTCGATCCGCGGGGAATCCATGTGCGAACGGTAACGGCGACGGGCGCCGGCAGATTGATTCACGTCAAATTCCCGTGCGCGTCGCGCTGCCGCCCTCGACGCCGGCCGATCGGGCCCGGAGAGACCTTTCGCGACCGCGCGGCCGAGCCATCGAGCCGCTGGGCCAAGCGCTTCACGGCACGAGCATCACCGGCAGCTTCGACGCCTGCAGGACGCGCAACGCGACCGAGCCGGCGAAAAAGTCGGCCAGCCGCTTCCCGTGCCGCCCCATGATGATCGCGTCGCAGGCGAGATTTTCGGCGTGCGAGGCGATCGTGTCGGCGATCGGCCCCTTGAGCGCTTCGCGGCTGTAGGGTACGCCGGAATCCCGTACCTCGGCCTCGGCGCGCTCGAGGACGACCTCGGCGTTGCGGCGCTGAAGGCTCTCGATATCCTCACGGGAAACATGTTCGGCGAGCGCGCCGTTGAGCTGTGCCGGCTCGTAAACATGCACCAGGTGGAGCGACGAGCCGGGTACGAGCCTTGCAAGGCGCACCGCCTCGCGCAGCGCGCGCAGCGAGGCGGTGGAGCCGTCAACGGGGACGAGAAACTTTTTCATAGGCCAGGCGAATGCACTCTTTCACCCCGGGATACGACCCGGCGTTCGTCCTTGTCGCGCATCAGCCAGTAAGTCACGCCGACGACCAGCGTGACCGCGGCGAGCCCGAGGAGTTGCACCGCCGTGACGTCCCTGATGTCGAGGATGATGAATTTGCGCGCGAGCGCGAGCAGTGCGATGAGGAGAACCACCTTGGTCTGCACGATGCTCTGCTCCCGGGCCACCACGTATTGCAAGGTGTGGTTGAACTCCAGCGCGATGAGCAGCGTCACGATGTCCCCGAACACGTCCTGGAACGCCCGGTGATCGAGCGGATCAAAGACGCCGGCGAGAAGCCCGGTGATCACGCGGTGCGCCAGCCGGTAGAGCGCGACCAGGACGACGAGCGAAATAAGCCCGGTCAGGGCGAGAGCCACCACGCTCTCGAAGCGCTGGTAGAACGTCTGCATCGCCCATTCGGCGCGCATCCGGCGCCACCGGTCAAAGAGTTTCATCGCGACTCACGGCGGATGGCCCCGGGCGGCGACGTCTCGCGCGCCGCGCTCAGGCCGCAGACGCCCGGCGGCTGCGGCACCGCGATTCCCCGCTCGCCTTTCACTCGTGTTTTTCTACCGTGCAGCCCGCGGCCCGGTTTTGCGCTGGATCAACTGTTGGCGCGCGACGCGGCCGGCATCCGCCGAGGCGGTGGCCAGCGGGCGCTTTGGGGGCCGCGAGCGTCACGGAGCGCGGGGGCAGAGCGGCCCGGAGCCGCGCGTCGGCGCCGGGGAATGCCGCGCGGCGCGCCGCGCATGCCGCGCGCGAGAGGGCTGGGGCGAAGGAGCCGCGCGGCGCGGCCGCGTCGCTCAGAGCTTGCGCGTGTCCCTGCGCACCCGTTCGAGGTACTTGCCGGTCGCGACCTCCACCCGCACGTGGTCACCCTCCTTGATGAACTGCGGCGCAAGGATTTCCATGCCGTTTTCGAGCACCACGGTCTTGAAGGGCGTACCCTCGTGCTCCTTGAGACCCGGCGGCGCGGTGACCACCGCCAGCTCGACGGCCTCGGGAAAGACCACGCGCACCGGCTTGCCCTGGTCGAATTCGACCGGAATCTTCATTCCCGGGCGAAGAAACCGGTCGAGCGGGGCGATCGCCGCCTTGGCAAGGCTCACCTGCTCGAAGTTCTCCGGGTCCATGAAGGTGAAGCTGTCGCCGTCGGAATAGAGGTACTCCATCTGCCGGCGCTCGAGTTCCACGTCCTCGATCTTGTCGTCGGGATGAAAGCGCAGCTCCTTCAGATGCCCGGTCTTCAGTGCCTTCGCCTTGACGAAGACGAGGCTGCCGAACTTGCCGGCGGCCACGCGGTACTCGGCCTCGGTGGCGAGAAGCAGCTCGCCGCCGTGGCGAAACGCCGTGCCGGCCCGCAGCTCAGCCGCCGGAATCACCGCGCGGCCTCCTGCTTCAGGGCGCCGATCCGCACCAGCGCGAGCGAAACGTTGTCGCGCGCCCGTGCCGCCATCGCCGCCTCGAACAGTGAGTTCGCCGAGGCGGCGAGATCGGGACCGATCAAGGCGGCGATTTCCTCCGGCGCGAGCGCGTCGTACAGCCCGTCGCTGCACAGAAGGTAGGTGCTGCCCGGCCGGCAGGGCTCCACGCGCAGGTGCGGCTCGATGTCCATGTACTCCCAGGCGCCACCGAGGGACTGCGTCACCATCCCCGAGCGTCGCACGAATCCGCCGGTCTCCCAATCGGCATCGGCGCTGTCATCCACCGAGAGCTGCTCCAGCCGACCGTCCGCGATCCGGTAGGCGCGGCTGTCGCCGACGTTGAACACCGCGACGCCCTGCGGTCGCGCGACCAGTCCGCTCACCACCGTCCCCATTCCGGAACACTGCGGAAAGCGCTGCATGACGGCATAGAACTGCGTGTTGATCTGGCGCAGCGCCGCGCCGATACGCTCCTGCGGAACCTCGGCAAGCATCTTCGCGAGGCACTCGGCGGCAAGGCGACTCGCCACGTCGCCGGCCGGATGCCCGCCCATGCCGTCGGCGACAATGCACACGAAAGGCGCGTCCAGCGCCTGCGAGATCACGCGCGCCGCGAGCATGTCCTCTTGCGCGATCCAGCCGTCCACCGCGAGGCAATCCTCGTTCCTTGCCCGCACCGCGCCCCGATGCGTCAGCGCCGCAGCTTCAACGCACAGCGCTTGGCCGGCAGACCGATCCTCGCTCAAATGCCCCCCCGATAAAGCTTACGCCATGTCGCGGCGGAGGGGGAAGGTGCGTCAGAACGCGAAAGACGCCTGCAACCCGATCATCGCGGTGCGTGCCGGAGCCGGCTCGAAAAAGCGACCGCCGGCCGCGTTGACAATCACCGAGCCGGCGTAGCGCCGGTCGCCGAGATTCTCGATGCGCACGAACTCGGTGACCCTCCATTTCGTCCCCTTCTGGGTAAAGCCGGCGGCGAAGTTCGCGACGCTGTACGGCTCGGCAAAATCGGTGTTGGTGTCGTTGACGGCCACACGCCCCTTGCGCTGGACTTCCAGCGCGGCGGCGAACCCGGAGGGCTCGTGGCGCCAGCGCAGCTCGGCGAAGAGCGTGCTTGGCGCGACGCCAGGCAGCACGTTGCCGGCGGGCACGGTCACCGCGGGCGTGCCGCCGGTGAAGGTGTCGCGGAAGGTGGCGTCGAGCCGCGTCCAGGCGAGCGCAGCCTCGAGCCCTGCCGGCAGGGGCGTCTCGATGCCCAGCTCCAGGCCGTTCCTTTTCGTGCGGCCGGCATTTTTGAACGTGGTGCGGCCGCCGACGTTGGTATCCACCACGATCTCGCGATCGGTGGCGACGTCGAAGAGGGCGACGTGCAGGCGCGTGCCGGCGCCGAGCACCGCCTTGACTCCGGCCTCGACGTGCCGGCTGCGCGCGGCCTGCAGCGCAAAGTTGAGTCCGGTGCCCGCGGGCCGGTAGGCGAGCTCGGTGAACGTCGGTGTCTCGAAGCCGCGGCCGTGATTGGCGTACACGCTCAGCGCCGGCGTGACGCGATACAGGATCCCGAACGCCGGTGTCGCCGCGCGGAACGTCCGGCTGCCGGAGTCGTCGGGGTTGCCCGGCGCGACGAAAAAATCATCCAGCCGGAACGCGACGCGGCTTGCGCGCAGGCCGGCGAGCGCGATCCAGCGTTCCGCAAAGCGCCACTCGGCCTGCGCGTAGGCGCCGGTCGCCGAGACGCGGTTATCCTCGTCGCGGCGCAGGGCACCCAGCTGGCCGGCCGAATTGACGAAGCCGCGGCGGCGATCGGTCATGCGCTCGTACTCGCCGCCCAGTTGCAGCACGAGCGGCCGATCCGCGAGCGCACCGCGCAGTTCGAGGCGGAGGGACGCTCCGCCGTAGCCGCGATCCAGATCCACCACGCCGCCGGAGCTGGTTGCCGGCGCATCGCCGGCAAAGCCGAGGTACTGGCGCACGCGGCGCTCGCCGAGATACACCGCACCGTGCAGCGTGGCGGAATCGGAGAGCCGGTGCGCGAGGCTCGCGCCGGCCTGCTTTTGTTCCTGGCTCTTGCGCGTATCGAATGCGAGCGCCGCGGGACTCACCTGCCGCGGGTTCGCTTCCATCTCGGCGCGCGTCAGGCCCATCGGATCCTGCGCCTCGGGACTGGCGAGCGAGTTGGCGACGAGCGTCAGCCGCGAATCGGCGCCGGCGGCGAGGACTGCCTTTGCGTTCAACTGCTCGCGCCGCGCCGCGCTGTGCTCGCGCCATCCGCCGGTACGAAAGCGCGCGCTGCTCACCACCCAGGTCTCACCGCCGAGCTTGAGCGCCTCGCGCAGCGTGTCGAATGCGCCGGCGAGGAACTCGCCGGATGCGCCCGGTACGCCGCGCTCGGTGAAAATCTGCACCACGCCGCCCGCGGCATTGCCGTGCATCACCGAGAACGGGCCGCGCAGCACTTCGATCCGTTCCGCCGAGCCGAGGTCGAAATGCGATACCTGTCCCTGGCCGTCGGGAAAGCTCGCCGGAATGCCGTCGGCAAGCAGGCGTAGGCCGCGGATGCCGAAGGTCGAGCGACTGCCGAAGCCGCGCGAAGTCATCTGCAGGTCCTGCGCATAGTTGTAGCGGTTGTGCACCGAGATCCCCGGCACGCGCCCGAGCGATTCGGAAAGATTCACCTGCGGCTTTGCCCAGCGGATGGCATCGGCCTGCACTCGGTCTACCGCGGCGGGTACTTCTAGGCTCGGCCGCTCGATGCGCGTCGCGGTGACGGTGACGGCGTCCTCCTCGGCGCGCGCCGCGCAGCAGGCGGCGAGCAGCAGACAGAGCAGCGCGCGCGTCCTCATTTGAAGTGGGCGAAATAGTGCGCGAGCGCCTTCAGGTCAGACTCGCTCATGCCGTAGAGCGAGGCCGCCATGATGGTGTCGCCGCCGCGCCGGCGGTTCTCCCGATAGGCGCGCATCGCTTCGACGAGGAAATCCTCGCGCTGGCCCGCAAGGCGCGGCATCTGCTCGCGCCCGCGGTAGTCCGGCGCATGGCATGTGCCGCAGCGGCTCGCCTGCGCGATCTTCTTGCCGCGCTCGAACAACGCCGAATCGAGCGGTCCGGGTTCGTTGCGCGGCGCAAGCGCCGCATAATGCTGGGCGATCGCCGCAATCTCGCGGTCGGTCACGCCCTTGAGCAGCTGCTGCATCAGCTCCGAGCCGCGGATGCCCTCGCGGGTCATCACGAGGTAATGCTCGAGGAACACGCGCGGCTGGCCGGCGAGCGAAGGCACGCCCGCCATCGCGGAATTGCCGTCGGCGCCGTGGCAGCCACCGCAGGTGCGCAACCGCTCGTCGAACTCGCCGCGCGCGGCACAGACAAAAAGGGCGGTGAGCAGCATCGCCCACCGCCCGCGCTCCGAGCCGAGCACTACTTCTTCTGGTAGGTGACCCGGTAGATCGCGCCCATCTGCTCGTCGGACACCAGCAGCGAGCCGTCTTTCATCTGCGCGATGTACGCCGGCCGACCCCAGAACTTGCGGGCCTTCGCATCCTCGAGGAATCCTGTCATGAAGGGCGCGATCTTCACATTCTTGCCGTCCGGGCTCGCCTTCACCGTCACCACGTCAAAGCCGAACAGCTCGGTGCGGTTCCACGAGCCCTTGCGGGCGATGAACGCGGCACCTTGATATTCCTTCGGGAACATGGTGCCGGTATAGAACTTGATTCCCATCACTGCGGCGTGCGGCCCCATCGTCGCGATCGGGAGCGTCACCCCCTTGCACGGGTCGGGCTTCTTGATGTCGGCATCGGGAACTCCCTTGGCGTGGCAATAGGGAAAGCCGAAGAACGCGCCTTCCTTGGCAAGGACATTCAGTTCGTCCTCGGGGGCGTTCTCTCCCATCCAGTCGCGTCCGTGGTCGGTGAACCAGAGCTTGCCGGTCTTCGGGTGCCAGTCGAACCCCACCGTATTGCGGATCCCGGTTGCGATCACTTCCATGCCGGAGCCATCCGGGTTGTAACGGCGAAGTTGCGCGTACTCCTTCGGCGGCTCGCAGATGTTGCACGGCGCGCCAAACGGGACGTACAGCTTGCCGTCCGGACCGAAAGCGATGTACTTCCAGTTATGGTGCTGCTCGGGCGGAAGAGCGAACTTGTCGGTGAGATCCACCGGCGCGACATCGGGCCTGTCCTCGATCCCGTCGAAGCGCAGCACCTTGTCAATGGCGAACACGTAGAGCGAGCCCTTGTGGAAGGCGACACCCGCGGGCTGCGTGAGTTTGTCCGCCACGATCCGCACGGTTCGCTTGTCGCCGTGGTCGGTTACCTCGTACACGCGGCCGATCAGACGCGTACCGACATAGACCTTCTTGCCGGAATCGCCGAAGGCCATCGCACGGCCGCCGGGAAGCCCCGCGGCCCAGATCTCGACCTTGAATCCCTTGGGCAGCTTGATCTTGTCAATCGGGATCTCGGCAGCCGGCGTCTCGGTCATCTTGCCGGGGTGCGGGGCGAGCGGCGAATCCTTCATCGCCTCCGGCTTGCCCTGCCACCACGCGGGCGGAGGCTTGGGCTTGTCCTGCGACAAGGCGATCGGTGCAGTGAAAGCGAGCGCAAGAGCAGCGCTCAGCGTGGATGCGGCTCTTTTCATTTTCTTGGCCTCCTCTGCGAAGGCTGCCGAAGCTACAACGAAACCGCAAGGCGCGCAATGCGGCGGTGCAGCGCCGCCTAGCGCCCGAACTCCTTGTCCTGCAGCGCCCGCCACTGGATCTTTCCGGAGCCGGTGCGCGGCAGCGCGTTCACGAACTCGATCCTGCGCGGGGCCTTGTAGGGGGCCATCTGCGTCCTCGCCCACGCGAGGATCTCCTCGCCCGTCGCCCGCACATCCGGCTTGAGCACCACCACCGCCTTCACTGTCTCGCCGCGGCGCTCGTCGGGCGAGGCGATGACACAGCACTCCTGGATCGCCGGGTGCTTGTACATCGCGGCTTCGACCTCGGCCGGCCACACCTTGTAGCCGGCGGCGTTGATCATGCGTTTGAGCCGGTCGGAGATGTAGAAGTAGCCGTCCTCGTCGGTGCGGCCGAGGTCGCCGGTGCGGAAAAAATCCTTGCCGCCGATGGCGACCCACGATTCGCGGTAGCTCTTTTCGTTTTTCCAGTATCCGGTGAGAAGCTGCGGGCCGCGCACCACGATCTCGCCCTGCTCGCCGGGGGCGAGCGGCGCGAGCGTTTCGGGGTTCACCACCAGCGCCTCGGTGTCGAAGGTGGGAATGCCGAGGCACTGCTTCTTCGGGTTCTGCGGCGGGTTGATGTGCGTCTGCGAGATGGTCTCGGTCAGGCCGTAGCCCTCGATGTAGCGCACGCCGCACAGGTCGTAGAGCTTCTGCGCGATCGCCTCCGGCATCGCCGCGCCACCGCCGAAGATCCACTTGAGCGACGACACGTTGTGCCGCAGCGCCTGCGGATGCGAGAGCAGATCCACCACCATCGTCGGCACGTTGTCCCAGTGCGTGCAGCGATGGCGCTCGACGAGCCTTGCCGCTTCCAGCGGGTCCCAGCGGCGCTGGATGACGATCGTGCCGCCCGCCCACGCCAGCGCGAAAAAGCTGTGGATGAGCCCGGTGACGTGAAAGAACGGCGCGGTCGCAAGGGCGACGGCCTGCGGCGTCACGTTCTTCCACAGCGCCGAGCCGACCACGTTGTGCAGGACCGTGGCGTGCGTGTGCATGCAGCCCTTCGGACGCCCGGTGCTCCCGGAGGTATACGGCATCATGCACAGATCACCCGGCTGCGCCCGGGCGGGCCCGGGGTCGGAGGCCCGAATCGGTGTCTCGCCCATGACGACGAGGTGATCGAGCGACAGGCCGGCGAACTTTTCCGCGGTGTCGGGTTCGACGAGCGCCACGCGCGCGTCGCTGTCGGCAACATAGTGGGCAAGCTCGTGCGCGAGGTTCATCGGCCCGACCGGCACCACCACCGCGTCGGCGCGCAGAATGGCGAAGCAGGCGATGACGAAGTCGGCCCCGTTCTGCATGCAAAGGAGCACCCGGTCGCCGCGGCGCACGCCGCAGGCGTTCCGCAGGTGGCCGGCGAGGGCGAGCGCGCGTCGCGCGATGTCTCCCCAGACGAGCGTCTCGCCGCGATAGACGGTCGCCGGCTTGTCGGGGAACCGGCGGGCAGTGCGCTCGAGCGACGCCCATAGCGTCTCGCGCGGCGGCGGAAGGCTCCTCGGCAGGTGCGGTGGCCAGTGGCGGAAGTGGCGCGGTTCCACGGCGCGATATAGTAGCGGACGGAGGCAACGATGATCGCCGTCATTTTCGAGTTCACGCCGGCGCCAGGCCGGTTCGACGAGTACATGGCACTCGCAGCGCAGCTCAGGCCCGAGCTGGAGAAGGCCGAGGGCTTCATTTCGATCGAGCGGTTCGAAAGCCTCGCCACGCCGGGCAAGTACGTCTCGATATCGTTCTGGCGCGACGAGGAGTGCGTGCGCAGGTGGCGCAACATGTCGCTGCACCGCGAGGCGCAGAAGAAGGGCCGCGCCGGGATCTTCTCCGGCTACCGGCTGCGCGTGGCGCAGGTGCTGCGCGACTACGGCATGGACGAGCGCGCGCAGGTTCCGGCCGACAGCGCCGCCGTGCACGGTTGAGGGGCGGCGCGATGAGCGCGGGCGCCACCGTGCAATCGCTGCCAGCAAGTGCCTTTGTCCCCGCCGGGCAAGGGCGCTGGCGCGCGACCGTGCTCACGCGCGGGCCCTGGCATCCGGATCACCAGCACGCCGGCCCGCCGATCGCGCTCGTCGGACGCGCGATCGCGCGGGCGGCGGCGGCGCAGGGCCTGACGCACGTCGCGCGCCTGACGGCCAACCTGCTGCGGCCGGTGCCGATCGGCGAATTGGAGATCTCGGTGCAGGAAGACTACGCCGGGCGCAACGCTGCGCACTATTCGGCCGTGCTGTCATCGGGCGGCAAGGAAGTTGCGCGCTTCACCGCGCTCGCACAGCGCGAGGTGGCGCTCGCGCTGCCCGGAGGGCTGCCCAACCACCCGCTGCCGCGACCGCCGCGCGCGCCGGAGGATTCGCCGCCGGGCCGGTTTCCGTTTCTCAGGGACGAGCCGGGTTATCCGAACCTTGTCGAGACGCGGGTCGCGTACGGGAAAATGTTCGACGGGCCGTGCGCGATCTGGTTCCGGCTGCGCCACCCGCTGCTCGTGGGCGAGACGCCGGGCCCGATCGAGCGCGTCGCGGTGGCCGCCGATTCGTCGAACGGCATCAGCGCGATCCTCGATTTTCGCCGCTATGCGTTCGTCAACTACGATCTGACGATCAACCTGCTGCGCCGGCCCGAAGGCGAGTGGGTCCTCATCGAGGCGGCGACCTTCCTCGGACCGGCCTCGGGCGGGCTGGCCGAGGCGCGCATCTACGACGCAGGCGGTCTCGTCGGCCGCTGCACGCAAAGCCTCGCGCTAAGGCAAAGGGAGCCGGCGGGCGAATAAGACGCCGCGCCCGGGGCCGCGCGGAGCTGCTGCGGGAGGTATAGTGTTCCCGACATGCAAGGCGCGAAGCTCGCACCGATCCTGCTGGCGGCGGCGCTGTGGATGGCGCCCGCCGCGCCTGCGGCGGGACCAACGGCGCCGGTCCTCGTCGTACCGGTGGACGGTCCCATCGGGCCGGCGACGGCCGATTTCGTCAGCCGTAGCCTCGAACGCGCGAAAAAGGACGGCGCTCAGCTCGTGGTGCTTCGAATGGACACGCCCGGCGGGCTCGACACCTCGATGCGCGCGATCATCAAGGACATCCTCGCCTCGCCGGTGCCGGTGGCCGCCTATGTCGCGCCCGCGGGCGCGCGCGCGGCGAGCGCCGGCACCTTCATCCTGTACGCTGCGCATGTGGCCGCAATGGCGCCGGCGACCAACCTCGGGGCGGCCTCGCCGGTCGCCATCGGTGGTGCGCCAGAGAAAGGCGACGAGCGTAAAAAGGGCGAGGAGCGCCAGCCGACGCAGAGCGAGACGATGATGCGCAAGCAGACGCAGGACGCCGCGGCCTACATCCGCGGGCTGGCGCAACTGCGGGGCCGCAACGCCGAGTGGGCCGAGCGCGCGGTGCGCGAAGCGGTGAGCCTGTCGGCCGAGGAGGCGCTCAGGCAGAAGGTGATCGAGGTGATCGCCGAGGACCTGCCGGCGCTACTGAAGAAGCTCGACGGGCGCACGCTCACTGCCGGCGGCGCAGAACGCACTCTCGCCACCTCCGGGGCCGCGGCCGTCGCGATCGAGCGCGACTGGCGCACGCGGTTTCTCGGCGTGATCACGGATCCGAGCATCGCCTATATCCTGGTGCTGCTCGGCATCTACGCGCTGCTGTTCGAGTTCTCGAACCCGGGGCTGATCCTGCCCGGCGTGGTCGGTGCGATCTGCGTGCTGCTCGCGCTCTACGCCTTTCACCTCCTGCCGGTGAACTACGCCGGGCTCGCGCTGATCCTGCTCGGCATCGCGTTCATGGTCGGCGAGGCGTTCTTTCCCGCCTACGGCTCGCTTGGCGTCGGCGGGCTGATCGCGTTCGTGATCGGTTCGGTGATCCTGATTGACACCGAGGACGTGCCTGGTTTCGAGATCCCGCTCGGCTTGATCGGCGGGCTCGCGGCGGCAAGCGCCGGTTTCCTCATCTTCGTGCTCGGCATGCTGGCGAAAGGCCGTGCCCGGCCGGTGGTGAGCGGGCGCGAGGAGATGATCGGCGCGGTCGGGGAGGTACTCGAGGACTGCGAGCGCGAAGGCTGGGCGCGCGTGCATGGCGAGACCTGGCGCATCCGCGCAAGCGGCGCCCTCAAGCGCGGCGAGCGTGTGCGCGTCACGGCGATGGACGGGCTGGTGCTGGAAGTCGCAAGGGAACCACGTGAGGGAGGTGGACGATGATCAATTTCGGGATGGGCGTGCTGATCCTTCTGATTATTCTGCTCGCTTCGTCGCTCAAGATCCTGCGCGAGTACGAGCGCGGCGTGGTGTTCCTGCTCGGGCGATTCTGGCGCGTGAAGGGCCCGGGCCTGATCATCGTCATCCCGGGAATCCAGCAGTGGGTGCGCGTGGACCTGCGCACGGTGGTGTTCGATGTGCCGAGCCAGGACGTGATCTCGCGCGACAACGTCTCGGTGAAGGTGAACGCGGTGGTCTATTTCCGCGTCGTGGATCCGCAGAAGGCGATCATCCAGGTGGCGAACTACATGGAGGCGACCAGCCAGCTCGCGCAGACGACGCTGCGCGCGGTGCTCGGCAAGCACGAACTGGACGAGATGCTCGCCGAGCGCGAGAAGCTCAACATGGACATCCAGCAGTCGCTCGACATGCAAACCGATGCCTGGGGTATCAAGGTCTCGAACGTCGAGATCAAGCACGTGGACCTGAACGAGTCCATGGTGCGCGCGATCGCGCAGCAGGCCGAAGCCGAGCGCGCGCGCCGCGCGAAGGTCATTCACGCCGAAGGCGAGCTCCAGGCCGCTGAAAAACTCCTGCAGGCCGCGCAGATGCTCTCGCAGCGCCCGGAGGCGATGCAGCTCCGGTATCTGCAGACGCTCACCGCGGTGGCCGGCGACAAGTCCTCGACCATCGTCTTTCCGGTGCCGATGGACGTCCTCGGACCGCTGGTGGGTTCGGCGCGGCGGGCCAAGGACGGCGTCTAGCCGGCGAGCCGGCGAAAGTGCGCCTCCATGCGCGCCGCGTCCGGTTCGCGGCCGGTGAAGGGGCGGAAGGCGCCGAGCGCTTGACCGACGTTCATGTGCCCGCCATCCATGGTCGCGCAGCCGGCGCGCCGCGGGCGGATCATCAGTTCAGATGGCGTCGGATTTCGTGCGCTTGACGCCCGCGCGCGCCATCTCGCGCCACGCCTTCTCCAGCGACCCTTCCAGGTCAATGGCCCGGCAGGCGTCCTCGATGACGGTCGTTTCGAACCCGGCCGCGCGCGCATCCAGCGCGGTCCAGGCGACGCAGAAGTCGGTGGCGAGGCCGCAGACGTAAAGGCGCGTGAAGCCGCGCTCGCGCAGATATCCAGCAAGGCCGGTGGGTGTTTTGCGGTCGGCTTCCAGAAACGCCGAGTAGCTGTCAATGTCGCGGTGATGGCCCTTGCGCACGATGAGCTGCGCGTGCGGGACGGCGAGGTCCTCGTGAAGCGCGGCGCCGCTCGTTCCCTGCACGCAGTGATCCGGCCAAAGCACCTGCGGCCCGTAGGCGAGCGTGATGGTTTCGAAGGGCTTCCTGCCGGGGTGCGAAGAGGCGAACGAGGCATGCCCCTTGGGATGCCAGTCCTGCGTGAGCACGACGTTCTCGAAGCGCGCCGCAGTGCGGTTGATGACCGGCACCACTTCGTCGCCGCGCGGTACCGCGAGCGCACCGCCCGGGATGAAGTCGTTCTGTACGTCTACGACGATCAGGCACGCATCGCGCATCTGCGCATTCTATGCCCGTCGGCTGTTTCCCGGCGCCGCCGCTTTCGCGGCGCTGTGGACGGCATCTGTCACCGGGCGTCCGGAACGACGTGCAGGCACGCCGTACACCAGCCGCCGCAGGTTCTTGGGGGAAAGAAACAAGGCAAAGACCGTGGCCCGGGATATGTCTGCTTCGTACATGTCGCCTTGCACGAACCGGGCACGGTGCGAAAGCCCTTCGGCGGCGGCATTGCGCTGCGCGATCGCGACCAGCTGCGCGTCGTACTCCACGCCCAGCGCACGCGCACCGCGCCGAGCGGCGGCGATGACCATCCTGCCGTCGCCCGAACCAAGATCGATCACGTAATCCTGCGGTGTCACGCGCGCCATGTCCAGCATCTTCTCGACCAGCGGCACGGGGGGCCCAGGCGACGTCCTTGCCTTCCTGCCCCACACGCGGAGGCGGGAGATCGCGCGCCCACGCGCAGGCGGTGCCGAGCGCGATCAGCGCGGCGCCAACTGCGCGAACCACAACGGTCGGCATTCGCCTTCCGGTTCCTGCGTTGCTGCCGGTCCTTTGCTGCGTGACGACGCACATTGTAATGCGGCGCCTGAGGAGTACGTCCCCGCCGGAAACGCCTTCGTCCGTATCGGGATCCGGGACCGCCGGGGCGATCGGCAGCCTGGATGCCGGGCATATACTTTTGTCCATGAGCGCGTTCGACGCGCTTGCCTTCTGGGACGATGCCGACCTCGCCGGGCGGATGCAGTGGTATCGCGCGGTCGCGGCCAACCGTCTGCCGGCCAAGTTCCGGATTCTCGCCGCGCTTCCGGCAGGCGTCGCGCTCGACGCCCCCGAAGCGGCCCTATGGCAGGCGCTCGAGGCAGGAACGGGCGCGTTCCTGGCGCTGCGGAGCCGCATTCGCGCGGGCGATGCGCCGCTTCCGGACGCGGCGCCGCGACCGAGCCTGCTCGATCTCGTGGCGGAGATCGCGCGGCGCATGCTCGCGCACTGCAACTTCTGCCGCTGGGAGTGCGGCGTGGACCGCACCAAAGGGGAAAAGCTCGGCGCCTGCAAGCTCGCCGCCGAGACGCGAGTCTCCGCGTACTTTCACCATCGCGGCGAGGAGCGGGTGTACCGCGGCACGCAGGGCTCCGGGACGATCTTCTTCACCTCGTGCAACATGCGCTGCGCGTTCTGCCAGAACGGCGACATTTCCACCGATCGGCTGAACGGCGAGCCGGTGTCGGCGCGCACGCTCGCGACGATGGCGTGGCTGCTGCGCGTCGAGGGCTGCCACAACATCAACTGGGTGGGCGGCGACCCGACCGTGCACCTGCACACCATCCTTGCGGCGATCGCACTGCTGGCGTCGTTCGAGCCTTCCCGGGACGACATCGAGGCGGCGCTCGCGGCCAAGGCGGACTGGTTCGCGCGGACCCCGCGCGCGGGTGGACAGGCGTTTTACAACGGCGCGTTCAATGCGCCGATGCTGTGGAACTCGAATTTCTTCATGACGCCGGAGGCGATGATGCTGCTGCGCCTGACGATGGACGTGTGGCTGCCGGACTTCAAGTTCGGCCCGGGGCGCTGCGCGCTGCAACTGGCGCGCACCGGCTGGTACTGGGAGACGGTCACGCGGAACCTCGCGTGGCTGCGCGACTGGGGCGAGGACTTCACGATCCGCCACCTCGTCATGCCGGGGCACGTCGATTGCTGCACGATGCCAGTGCTCGACTGGATTGCCGCCGAGATGCCCGAGGCGCCGGTGAACCTCATGGACCAGTACCACCCGGACAACTACTGCGACCCGGACAATCCGAAGTTCAGCGAGCGCTACCGCCCGCTGGCTCGCCGTCCAAGCCGCTCGGAGCTCGCTGCCGCGTACCGGCACGCGCGGCAAAGAGGGATCCGCTTCGAATCGCTGTCCTGTGAGCGCAGCCAACTTGGCCTCATACCGTAGGGCTCTCTGAAAAGCCTTGTGCATCAAATAGTTGGGAGCCATTCCGGGAGCGAACGGCCTTGCCCTCTCGGCTGTCAAAGGAGGTGCTTGGGAGATTCTTCCAAGGAGGACTGACCATGGCAGCCAACATGAAGTGGCAAGATTGGGCGACATTCCTGCTCGGGGTCTGGCTCGCTGTCTCACCCTGGGTGCTCGGTTACAGCGACAGCGAAGGGGCGATGTGGAACGCCGTGATACTCGGCGTCCTTCTCGCCGTCTTCTCGTTGCTCGAGCTGGGCGTGCCCGGCAAGTGGGAGGAGTGGGTCAACCTGCTCGCCGGACTGTGGCTCGTGGTCGCGCCGTTCGTGATCGGCTTCACCTCGCACTTCGGCGCGAGCGTGAACGCGATGCTGGTCGGTGCGGCGGCGGTGCTGCTCTCGGCATGGGCCTTGTCGCTCGACAAGGAAATCGGAAACTGGTGGCAGCGGGCCTGACCGGCGCCTGAGTTCGCCGGATCACGGCACGCGAAGAAGGCCGCGAGGAGCGGCCTTTTCATTTTTTGGCGCGGCAGCCGCGCGCCCGACGGTATGATCGGCGCGGCATGCGCGTCCAGAACAGGCCGTGGCGGCTGATCTTCGCGGGGTACGGCCAGCTCGGCGCCGGGCTCGCGCACGATCAGGACTCGCGCTTCGTGGCGTTCGAAAGCGGCGGCGCGTTCAGGGGCGGAGTGTGATCGCGCGCAAGGACTGCGCTCATCGCGTCGTCCCGGCGCCCGGCTTCGTCCCGGGCGACGCGGCGCTGGCGTCGTCTTCGGGCGGCCAGAGCGCACCGCACCCGAGCGCGCGCGAGAGAAGATCGACGGTGAGGGCGCAGGCGACGCCGAACGGCAGGTAGCCGGCGTAGCCGAGGAGCGGCATTTCGAACACGTGCAGCACCTGCACGTACGGGATGCTGTAGTGCCACTTGGCGAGGCTGCCCCAGTTCCACAGTTCCCAGAAGAAGCCGCACGCGAGCGCCGCGAGCGCCGGCTGCAGCAAGGGGCGCCAGTCCCCCGCGGCGAGCGAATCGAGCAGCGATTCGCCGACGACGAGCCGCGCAAGGCCGAAGAGCATGAGCGGCGGCGCCAGCCAGAGCATGGCGAAGAGCGCTTCCGGTGCGTGGCCGATCGCGGCGAGGGCGGCCGCGCCTGCGGCGAGCGCGACCGACGCGGCGCCGCGCGTCAGTCGCATCGGCGGCAGGGTGATCGTCTCGATCCGGGACCAGTGGCGCAGCCACCACCAGGTGGAGATCACCGCCGGCAGGACGGTCGAGAAGGGCGGAGTCGCCTGAAGGAAGTAGTCGAGGTCATCCCGGGCCTGGATGCCGGCGTAGTACCAGTTGTCGGTGAACTGGTTGAGATATTCGAACAGCCACCAGAAAGCGGCGCTCGCAGGAAAGAGGGCGAGAAAGAACCCCGGGTGCCGGGTGAGAAGGCAGCAACCCGTCTGTCGCGCCGAAAGCGCGTTCACGATCAGGATGTACCCCAGCCACAGCGGCGTGAACGTGTGGCGCCGCCACTGCGGCGGCGTCACCTCGCTCCAGGCGAGAACCCAGCCCGAGGCGAGCAGTGCGATTCCGAACCATCCCCAGAGGGGAAACGCCCGCGCCGGCGGGCGCGGCGCGCCGGGGCGCGCGCGCGCGAGCGCGACCGGCAAAGGCGCGATCGCACCGCAGGCAA